>NZ_AP023242.1:0-1847500 GCF_016756475.1 Mesorhizobium sp. 113-1-2 | reverse complement strand
GGCGTGACCTCGAGCGTGCTGATGGGCGTGGCGCTGTTCGCCGCCCTTGACGGGCGCCAGCAACTGGCGACCCCACCCGAGATCGCGGAACTGATCGGCCTTACCAGCAATGGCGATTCCGGCGAGGTGGCCAAGACGACCAGGCTGGTGGCGCCGCGTCAGATCGCCAAGGCCAAGGACCGCCGCCGCATGGAAGTGTCGATGGTCACCAAGGTCGGTGACCGTGATGTCATCCACACCATGCCTTTCGTGCAGATCAAGATGGCGCTCGCCGCCGGCCACACCACCAGCCGACCCTACCCGCCCTTCGACCCGATGCAGGTGTTCGGCGACGACGGCGACGATACTCCGGCGCAACCGGCGACGGCCTCCGCTGCCTCCGGCCAGATCTATGGCGCCAAGGTCGAAAGCGAGATGAGCCTGAAGACCGTCGATTTCCCCATCGAGACGGCCTCCTTCGACGAAAAGAGCGACCTGTCCGCCGACGAGGTGGAAAAAGTGGTGCGCGAAGCCGGCACTGACCTCAGCGACGGCGCCGTGCAGGTCGCTTCACTCCATTATGTCGATCCGCAGCGATTCGGCGAAGCCTTTGCCGAGTCGATGGCCGGCTCCTACGATGTGAAGATTGTGCCGGAAAACGTCTCGGTGTCGCCACGTGCTGCCACCGACGACCAGGCGCCGGCTTTCGCCGAGGAAATCATTCCCTTCACCAAGGACACCGACCTCACCGAGGCCTTTGCCGATTCGGGCTACACAGGCGACGACGCCACCGGCATGGCCGAAGCGATCGCCAAGCTGTTGAACGCGCCGACGCTCAAAGCCGGAACGGTGCTGCGCGTCGGCCTCGAGGTTCACGGCGATGCCGCCAAGGTCGTGCGCACCAGCGTCTACGACAAGACCACGCATATCGTCACCATCGCGCTCGACGATCGCGGCCAATACGTGCCGGCGCAGGAGCCGGACCCGAATCCCGAATTGCTGACCGCATTCGATGATTCGTCGGCACCGGTGGTGGTGCGCGGCAACCTGCCCAATGTCTATGACGGCATCTACCGCACTGCCTATTCCTACGGCATGTCGAAGAAGATGACCCAGCGGCTGATCAAGCTGCTGGCGTCTGGCGTCGACTTCCAGTCGCGACTCAATCCGTCGGATCGCCTCGAAGTGCTGTTCTCGCAGCCCGACGGCGACGACCAGACATCAGACGATTCCGAGCTTCTCTATGTCTCGGCGACCTTCGGTGGCACAACGCGCAACTTCTACCGCTTCCAGATGCAGGACGGCAGCACCGACTATTTCGACGAGGATGGCTCGAGCGCCGAGCAGTTTCTGCTGCGCAACCCACTGCCCAACGGGAGATTCACCTCCGGGTTTGGTGCGCGCAAGCATCCTATCCTCGGCTACGTCCGCATGCACACAGGTACCGATTGGGCCGCCCCGATCGGATCGCCAATCATCGCAGCCGGCAATGGTGTCGTCGAGAAAGCCGGCTGGGCCGGCGGCTATGGCAAGCAGATCATCCTGCGCCATGCCAATGGCTACGAGACTTCATACAATCACCAGAGCGCCTTTGCCAAAGGCATCGCGCCGGGCGTCCATGTTCGCCAAGGCCAGGTCATTGGCTATCTCGGCCAGACCGGTCTCTCCACAGGTCCTCACCTCCACTACGAGCTGATCGTCAACGGCACCAAGGTCGATTCGATGCGTGTCCGCCTGCCGGTCGGCAAAGTGCTGAAGGGCGACGACCTCGTCGCCTTCAAGCGCGAGCGCGAGCGCATCGACGATCTGCTGAAGCAGGAAGATGGCAATTCGCTGAAGGTTGCCAGCGCCAAGATCGAAGGCTGATCTCCGACCGATCCGACATGGAGAATCAGCTCCGCGACGAATCGGCCGACGATTCATCGGTGCGGCGCGACCAGGGCAATGCCTGACCCGAAACGGTCATCCAGGCGATGATTGCGGCAAGCAGGCAGAGCACAGCGGTCGTCAAGGATATGGCTGAAAAAGCCGCGTCGCTGGCGGCAAGCCGCGTTGCTTCAAGTTCGGGCGGCAAGCCTGTCGATACCGGTTCGCCAAAACCCGGAATACCCGGCCTGACGCTGGTGTCGAGCATCGTCGAATAGACCCAGGCCGCCAGCGATCCCATTGCCGCCACGGCGATCAGGCCGGCAATGCGCGAGACGGCATTGTTGATGCCGGACGCGGCCCCCGTATCCTTGTCTTCCACCGCCGTCATGATCGCGGTCGACAGCGGTGAGACGACCAGCGCCATGCCGAGCCCCATCAGCTCCATCAGCGGAAATGTCCCGGTCCAGAAATGGTGAATGCCGGAATGGGTGAGCAAGGCAAGTCCGGCGAAGGCGAAAGCCACGATCAGGCTGCCGCAGGCGATCGGGAAACGGGGTCCGATCCGATCGGAAAGCTGGCCGACCGGACCCGATAAAAGTGCAATCGATGCCGACAGTGGCAGGAAGATGAAGCCCACCTCGGCCGTGCTCAGCCCCCAGCCGGCAATCAGCAGCATCGGCAGGTAGAAGAGATTGGCCGAGAGTGCGAAATAAAGGAAGAATGTCGCGACGTTGACGCCGGCGAAGGCGCGGATTCTAAACAGCGACAGGTCGATCATCGGCTCGCGCTGCCACCGCTCGAAGGCGATGAAGGCGACGAGCAGCACAAGACCGGCGACGATGCTCGGCCCCGACATGTGCCCGCCACCCTCGGCGCTCATCGAGGTCAGCCCATAGGCCAGCGCTCCGAATGCCAGCGTCGCCAGCGCCCCGCCGCCGAGGTCGAGGCTTCGCCTTTCCGTCGCCGCGTCGGCCGGAACCCTGGTCAGCAGAAGATAGATCGACAGCAGTCCAAGCGGCAGGTTGACGGCGAAGATCGCCCGCCAGATACCGTCGCCGAAAGTCGACAGGACGAAGCCACCCAGCACCGGCCCGAGCGCCGTCGTCAGCGCCGAGGCGGCGGCCCAGATGCCGATCGCGCGGCCGCGTTCTTTTTTCGGATAGGCCTTGGCGATGATGGCGAGGCTGCCGGGCACCATGATCGCCGCACCAATGCCCTGAAGGGCGCGAAACGCGATCAGCACGACAGCATTTGGCGCGAGCGCACAGGCGAGCGAAGCTGCGACGAACAGCACAATGCCGGCCACGAAGGCGCGGCGCAGCCCGAACCGGTCGCCGGCGGCCCCGCCGGCCAGGATCAGCGCCGACAACGTCAACGCATAGGCATTGGAAATCCACTGCGCCTCGGCAAGGTTGGCACCGAGGTCGACGCGGATCGCCGGCATGGCGATGGCCAGGATGGAACCATCGATGAAGCCGAGCGCCGAGGCCAGGATCGCTGCGATCAATACGAACCGCCGCTGCGATTGCGAACAGAAGGTGCCGTTCGTGACTGGACTGATCAGCGGGACTGCGGCGGCTTCATCTGGCGAATGCATGGCACTCTGCTTAGACCGCCGCAGTGCTGGCAACAACCAGCCAGCAGCCTGCAGTCCTTGAAACCAGCCATATTGCCAGGAGACATCCTATCGGGATGCAAATGGCGGCGGCCATGCTAAGTTTTCCGGAACTCGGCAGGCGGGGAGAAATCAATGAAGCGTCCACTTGAAGCATCGCCGGAAGGACGCGGCCGCATTGTCGGCATCACCGACGGCGTCTTTGCCATCGCGCTCACGCTCATCGTGCTCGAGATCAGGGTGCCTGCGCATGAGGTTGTTCATTCCGAGCGCGATCTGCTTGCCGCGATCGCAGCACTGGCGCCACGCTTCCTGACCTATGCCCTGAGTTTCCTGACGCTGACCATCTTCTGGTTCGGCCAGCAGGCGCAGCATGGGCTGATCGCCAAATCCGACCGACGGCTTGCAACGCTGAACCTCTGCTTTCTTGCGTTTATCGCGCTCTTGCCGTTCTCGACCGATCTTCTGGCCGATTTCCTCGAATTCAGGACCGCGGTGCTGGTCTACTGGCTCAACCTGCTGATGCTCGGCGTCACCCTGTTCGCAAGCTGGTACTATGCGGAGAAGAACGGCTTTGTCGCGGAAGATGTCGACGCTGAAACGACGCGCACGGTCTATCAGCGCATCGTCAAGGCGCAGATCTTGTGGGCGATCGGTGCCGCACTGTGCCTGATCAACCCGTTGCTCAGCGTCGGCTTCATTCTGGTCGTGCAGTTGATCTATGCCGCCGCGCTGCGCGGCTCATTGCTGCGCAACGTCATCGGCTGAAGGTCCGCCGACGAACTCCACGGTGACGCCTGGCGACACCAGCTTGGCGAGTTCGCGCGCGTCCCAGTTGGTCAGGCGCACGCAGCCATGGCTTTCGGTCTTGCCGATCTTCGACGGCTCGGGCGTTCCGTGGATGCCGTAGGTCGGCTTGTCCAGGGCGATCCAGACCGACCCGACGGGTCCGTTGGGGCCTGGCGGAATGGTCAGGATCTTGTCGTTCTGGCCCTGCTTGAAATTGATGTTCGGGTTGTAGGTGTAGTTCGGGTCGAGTGCGATGCGCGACACAGCGTGAATGCCGGTGGGCGACGGCGTGTCGGCCGAGCCGATGGTGGCGGGATAGGCTGCGACCAGCTTGCCGCCCGCATCGTAGGCGTACACTTCTTTCTTGGTCTTGTCGGCGACGATGCGCGCGACCGGTGTCGAGACCAGCTTGCCGAAATTGGCGACCTTGACGATCGTGCCGGGGCTATTGAAGTCGAGGCCCTTGTTGATCGACTTCAGATAGTTCTCGTCCATGTGGAAGCGCTCCGCCAGCGCTTCGGTGACAGAGGTGTAGCACATACAGTTGAGCTGCGCCTTCTGGCCGTAGTCTTCCGGGATCGAGGCGACATAGGGGCCGGCCGCATCGTCCGCAGTGATCGTGTAGCTGGCAAAGGCGTCGCCACCGGATTGTGAAAGTGCCGCCTGGATACCGACCGTATCGGTCGACTTCAGATTGCTGCCGGTGATCTCATTATAGGCGGCCAAAGCCTTGTCGACGTTAGAGCCGAAGCGCCCGTCGATCACGCCTGGCGAAGCACCACCACGGTCGAGCAGCACCTGAAGCGCTGCGACATCCTGGCGGGCTCCCAGCGTAAGCGACGGATCGACGGCGGCCTTGCCGCCAGTGTCCGGCGGCAGGGACGACTGCGACTCCGGATTGGCCTGCTGCACGTCCGGCTGCGCTTGATCAATCGAAGCCTCGTTCAGCGGCTGGCGCTTGATGGTGCCCGGCTTTGCCGGCTGCGGCGCATCCGGATAGGTGTTGTCGTAGCTGCCGTCGTCCTGCGGCGCCGGCGGATAGGCGTCGACGGAGTTGTCGCCATAAGGGTCGGACTCATCCACCGGCGGCGGGATGACCCTGCCCTCCTCTTCCAGCTGCTTGCGGCGGAACCGCGCCATGTCTTCCGGATCGTCGAGATAGTAGCGATCATCATCGGCGGGAGCCCGGCCCAACTCGCGCAGCCTTGTCTCGCGGCGCAGCGCACGACGGTCGAGCCGTGTCCCCGGCGGCTGGATGGCGATGACCTTGCCGGTATCGGCATCGACGATGACCCGGTTGCCGCGGGCGTCGTAGTAGATGTCCAGATTTCCGTCCTGGGCAACGAGAATGCCGCCATCGTCGGCAGCGCGGACAACCCTTGGTGCATTGTCCCGCGTCGGCGCGGCAAGCGCGGCAGAAGACACAAGCCCGGCGGCAAGCGCCGAAAGGGCAAAGATCGTGCGGAACATTGTGGCCAAACTCTCCGGTCCGTAATTGCCGCCGCCCAGCATTGTTCTCTGGGCGAACCCCTTCGCCAGCAAACCAGTTAACCCACCATATGGTTCCAATATGAACCGGGCATGAAGATGGCGGTTTTCCGGCGCATCAGGAATACTAGCTAGCTTGCGAACCCCAATTCCTTGCGCGCCTGCTTCGTCAGCTTTAGCGCAACAAGGCGATGGCTCTCGCGCAAATAGTCCTTCAGCGCAGCATCATCCATGCTCTGGCTTGTCCGACGCTGGATCCATGTCATGCCGCGCGAGGCAAGATAGGGCGCGGGCCGCAGGCCCGGCTGTTCCTTCAACACATCATAGGCGATGTCGGAACATTTGAAGGTGACGAAGAGCTGCTGGCCCTGATCCCAGCCGCCGATCGCGAACACCTTGGTCCCGACCTTCCAGACATGGGCGCCGCCCCACTGGACGACGTGTTTTGTGGCGGGCAGTGAGGCGCAAAAGCCGTTGTAGTCGTCCAGCGTCATCCGCCCGCCCCCACCCTTATTGTGAAAACGCCGCGCGTCCAGGGCGGACGCGCGGCGTTGGAATCAGGCCGCCGCTTCGGTCGCGACGACCGTCGGCTTCGAGCGGAAGTTCAGCCGGTCGGAGCCGGACGTGACCTTGACGGTCGAGCCGTCGAGAATCTCGCCGAGCAAGATCTTCTCCGCCAACGGGTCCTGCAGTTCCTTCTGCATCACCCGCTTCAGTGGCCGCGCGCCATAGGCCGGGTCATAGCCCTTGGCCGCCAGCCACTCGATCGATTCGTGATCCAGCGACAGCGTGATCTTGCGATCGACAAGCAGGCTTTCCAGCCGCTTGAGCTGAATCTCGACGATGCGGTCCATGTCCTTGCGGCGCAGCCGGTGGAACAGGATCACCTCGTCGACGCGGTTGAGAAACTCCGGCCGGAACGATGCCTTGACCACACCCATCACCTCGTCGCGCACGGCGTCGACATCCTGGTCCTCGCC
The DNA here is from genome assembly GCF_016756475.1 of Mesorhizobium sp. 113-1-2. Classification (NCBI taxonomy): domain Bacteria; kingdom Pseudomonadati; phylum Pseudomonadota; class Alphaproteobacteria; order Hyphomicrobiales; family Phyllobacteriaceae; genus Mesorhizobium; species Mesorhizobium sp. 113-1-2. The sequence goes on along the minus strand of NZ_AP023242.1, from coordinate 1,840,780 downwards.
GAGATTGACCAGATATTCGGCGCCGAGGTTCGACGTCATGATGATCAGCGTGTTGCGGAAATCGACCGTACGGCCCTGCCCGTCGGTGAGCCGGCCGTCGTCGAGCACCTGCAAGAGCACGTTGAAGACATCGGGATGCGCCTTCTCGATCTCGTCGAACAGCACGACCTGATAGGGCCGGCGCCGCACCGCTTCGGTCAGCGCACCGCCCTCCTCATAGCCGACATAGCCGGGAGGCGCGCCGATCAGCCGGGCGACCGAGTGCTTCTCCATGAACTCCGACATGTCGATGCGCACCATGGCGCTGTCATCGTCGAACAGGAAGCTTGCCAGCGCCTTGGTCAGTTCGGTCTTGCCGACACCCGTCGGTCCCAGGAAGATGAACGAGCCGATCGGCCGGTTCGGATCCTGCAGACCGGCACGGGCGCGCCGCACCGCCTTGGAAACGGCCTGCACCGCCTCGCCCTGGCCGACGACGCGCTTGCCGATCTCGTCTTCCATGCGCAGCAGCTTGTCGCGCTCTCCCTGCAGCATCTTGTCGACCGGAATGCCGGTCCAGCGCGACACGATATGGGCGACGTGGTCGGGCGTGACCACTTCCTCGACCATGCCGGCCTTGCCGTCCTGGGCTTCGGCTTCCTTGAGCTTCTTTTCCAGTTCCGGGATCTTGCCATAGGCAAGCTCGCCGGCGCGCTGGAACTCACCCTTGCGCTGGGCAATGGCGAGGTCGTTGCGCGCCTCGTCGAGCTGCTTCTTCAGGTCGGCGGCGAGCCCGAGCTTCTGTTTCTCGGCCTGCCACTTGGCGGTGATCTCGGTCGATTCCTCCTCAAGGCCGACAAGCTCCTTTTCCAGGCGGGCGAGCCGGTCCTTCGAGGCATCATCCGTCTCGACCTTGAGCGCCTCGCGCTCGATCTTGAGCTGCATGATGCGGCGGTCGATCTCATCCAGCGCCTCGGGCTTGGAATCGACCTGCATCCTGAGCCGCGACGCGGCTTCGTCTACGAGGTCGATCGCCTTGTCCGGCAGGAAGCGGTCGGCGATGTAGCGGTTGGACAGCGTCGCCGCCGCCACCAGCGCCGAGTCGGAGATACGCACCTTGTGGTGCTGCTCGTACTTTTCCTTCAGGCCGCGCAGGATCGAGACGGTGTCTTCCACCGTCGGTTCATCGACAAAGACCGGTTGGAAACGGCGGGCAAGGGCGGGATCCTTCTCGACATGTTTTCTGTACTCATCGAGCGTGGTCGCGCCGACGCAGTGCAGTTCACCGCGCGCCAGCGCCGGCTTCAGCAGGTTCGACGCATCCATGGCGCCATCCGCCTTGCCGGCGCCGACCAGCGTGTGCATCTCGTCGATGAACAGGATGATGTTGCCGTTGGCCGAGGTGACTTCGGAGAGCACGGCCTTCAGCCGCTCCTCGAACTCGCCGCGATATTTGGCACCGGCAATCAGCGCGCCCATGTCGAGCGCCATCAGCTGCTTGTCCTTCAGCGATTCCGGCACGTCGCCATTGACGATGCGCAGCGCCAGGCCTTCGGCGATCGCCGTCTTGCCGACGCCCGGCTCGCCGATCAGCACCGGATTGTTCTTTGTGCGGCGCGACAGCACCTGGATGGTGCGCCGGATCTCGTCGTCGCGGCCAATCACGGGGTCCAGCTTGCCGGCGCGGGCATCGGCCGTCAGGTCGCGCGCGTACTTCTTCAGCGCATCATAGCCCTGCTCGGCACTCGCCGAATCGGCGGTGCGGCCCTTGCGGACATCGTTGATGACCTGGTTCAGCGCCTGCGCGATGACGCCGGCCTTGGCCAGGATGTCGGCGGTCTTGGCCGACTTTTCCATGGTGAGCGCCTGCAGCAGCCGCTCGACCGTGACGAAGCTGTCGCCGGCCTTCTTGGCCAGTTCTTCGGCGGTAGAGAACACCTTGGCCAGCGGCTGCGCCAGATAGAGCTGGCCGTTGCCGCCTTCCACCTTGGGCATCGCCTCGAGCGCCGTCTCGACACCGAGCTTGACGTCGCGGACATTGCCGCCGGCGCGCTCGATCAGCGACGCGGCCAGACCCTCGTCATCGTCGACGAGAACCTTCAAAATGTGTTCGGGGGTGAATTGCTGGTGGTTGCGGGAGAGCGCCATGGTCTGCGCGGACTGGATAAAGCCGCGCACGCGCTCGGAGTATTTCTCAAGGTTCATATCTGTCTCCTTCCGTCACCGGCCCGCTTTGCGGCACCGGATCAGATTGCGGTGACGGACCCGCCCATTCGAGCCGGATCCTGTTCAGCCGAGATATGGTGCATAGGCCATGCCGTCTCAAGACGCCTTGATATCGGTCAATGCATAATATTCCACGTCCGCCCAAACGAAAACGGCGGAGATTTCTCTCCGCCGTTCAAAGTCCTGAAATGCTGTGCGATCAGTTGTCGACGTCGACAATCACCGGCTCGGCATTGCCGCTGTCGGCAGGCGCCGCTGCCGCCTCGCCGGAATCCGCATTGTCGCTACCGCTATCGACCTGGTCGGCATTGGTGCGCGGACGGCGTGGACGGCGTGGGCGACGGGCAGCACCGCTCTCGGCGGCCGCCTCGTTAAGCTCGGCCTGGGCGGCAAGAGCCGCCGGCGAAAAGCTCTCGAACAGCGGAGCCGGCGCGGCTGCCGCAACGGTCTCGACCGGCAAACCTGGCTCTAGCTGTAGCTGTACCACCTCTGCCTGTGCGTCTGCCGGGACTGGGGCCTCGTTGCGCTGCTGCTGGCCACCTTGATCGGAGGACGAAGCAAAGTCGCGCTGGCCGTTCTGGCCGTAGCCGCCATTGGGGCGGCGATCGCGGTGACGCCCGCCATTGTTGTCGCGCCCGCCATTGTTGCGCCCGCCATTATCACGATTATCGCGGCCGCCTTCCCGGTTCAGGGCGACTTCGGCAGGCATGCCTTCGATGACCGGCTGCGGGCCGGCGCCATGGTTGGCCTGAGCATCGGAAACGTTGTTGCCGTTGTTGCCGGCATTGTCGAAGTCATCACGATCCTCATCGCCGTCATCGTCGAAATCGTCGCGATTCTGTTGCGTATTCTGGATCGGCATCTGCGCCTGCGCGGCGGCAATGATGCGATTGTAGTGTTCGGCGTGCTGGAGGTAGTTCTCCGCCATGACCCGGTCGCCGGAGCTTTGCGCGTCACGGGCCAGGGTGGCGTATTTTTCGGCGATCTGCTGAGCCGATCCACGGATCTTCACGTCCGGGCCGTTGCTCTCGTAGTTGCGCGTCAGGGGATTCGGGCCCTTGCGGTTGTTGTTGTTATTGTTGTTGCCACCGCCGCCGCCATTGTTGTTGCGACCGCGCATGCGCCTGTTCTGCTGTTGTGGCCTCATTCGACTCTCTTCATCTTGAAATTTTCGAAAACTCGTTACGAACGGTGGCGCTCATGCAGCCAGCCGTTTCGTTTCTTCACCGGCGTTCGCCCGCATCAATTGCGTTGGCGCCACGTGCCATCCTGTTCCGGTTACATCACTTGCCGGACGATTCCCGCACGAAGCTTGGGCGTCGTTTGCGCAAGAAGGCAGCTATTTCCAAGGAGGACCGAATCGCTAAGAGCACTGCCTGCTTCGTCTCATCCGGTTGAGGCGACCCTAGCCGCATTCCCCGGTATTGCCAAGCGGTTTTTTCGCACTGCGTCAAGGCTTATCCCCATTGAAAGACAAGAACCCTGTCGTTTCCGCCGAGATCACGCAAAGCAGCAGCCGATGCATAACCAGCCGCCTTGAATATATCCGTAACCTCATTGCGTTGCGTGTGGCCGATCTCGACCGCAATCCTGCTTTCGGCTTCAAGAAACCGTGCCGCCTCGGCGGCAATGATCCTGTAGGGGTTCAGCCCATCCACGCCACCATCCAGGGCCAGGCGTGGGTCGAAATCGCGGACCTCGTCCTGCAGATTTCCAATATCTCTGGAAGGTATATAGGGAGGGTTTGCGGCAATTACATGGTATCGGCCGGAAACTTTTTCGAACCAGTCCGACTGCACCGCCGTGAACCGATCGCCAAGTCCGAGTTCCCCGGCATTGCGGGCCGCCGTTGCCAGCGCGCCGGCAGCAATATCGACACCGGTGGCGGTCGCGGCTGGCACGGCACTCAGCAGCGCCAGCGCGATGGCGCCGGTCCCGGTGCCGAGATCAAGGATGCGGCAGGCGCCTTCCCGGGCGGCCATTGCCTTGACGAAGGGCAGCACAGCCTCGACCAGCGTTTCGGTATCCGGCCGCGGTTCCAGCGTTTCCGGCGACAGTGACAGGCGCAAACCGTAGAATTCGCGGTAGCCGAGGATGCGATGCACCGGTTCGCCACCGGCTCGCCGTGTCAGGGCAGCATCGATCGCGGTGATGACCGTTCCGTTGATCCTGCGCTCAGGGTCGGCAATGGCCTGCGTACGCGTCGTGCCTGAAAAATGTTCAACGATCAGCCGCGCATCGAGCGCCGGATCATCGACCCCGGCCATGGCAAGCCTGGCCCGCGCCTCCCGCAGCAGCGCTCCCAGCGCCTCGGGCAGAGGATCAGCCATCAAGGCCGATATCGGCCAGCAGCTTCGACTGGTGATCGGCGATCAGCGCGTCGATGACTTCGTCGAGCTCGCCCATCATCACCCGGTCGAGCTTGTAGAGCGTCAGGTTGATGCGGTGATCGGTGACGCGGCCTTGCGGGAAATTGTAGGTGCGGATGCGCTCCGAGCGGTCGCCGGAACCGACCTGCGACTTGCGTGATTCCGAGCGCTCCTCGTCCGCCTTGCTGCGCTCCAGGTCATAGAGCCGGGCACGCAGGATCTGCATGGCCTTCGCCCGGTTCTGGTGCTGCGACTTCTCCGCCTGCACCACCATGATGCCGGTCGGCAAATGGGTGATGCGGACCGCCGAATCGGTGGTGTTGACGTGCTGGCCGCCGGAGCCCGAGGCGCGCATCGTGTCGATGCGGATGTCTTCGGCGCGGATCTCGATGTCGACTTCTTCCGCTTCCGGCAGCACGGCCACCGTTGCCGCCGAGGTATGAATGCGCCCGCTGGCCTCGGTCGCCGGCACACGCTGCACGCGATGCACGCCGGATTCGAATTTCAGATGAGCAAACACCCCCCGGCCGGAAATGGTGGCGATGATTTCCTTGAACCCGCCGGCATCGCCGTCGCTGGCCGAAACCGTCTCGAACCGCCAGCCGCGCTCGGCGGCATAGCGCTCATACATGCGAAACAGGTCACCGGCGAAAAGGGCCGCTTCATCGCCGCCGGTGCCGGCACGGATTTCGAGGATGGCGTTCTTGTCGTCGGCAGCATCCTTGGGCAACAGAAGGACCTGAATGTCCTTCTGCAGCGCCTCGATGCGCTCCTCCACCCCGGGCAGATCCGCCTCGGCGAGGGCCCGCATCTCGGCATCGGTGCCCTTGTCGGCAAGCATCGCTTCGAGGTCGGCCTGTTCATGCTCGGCCGAGCGCAATTCCCTGACCTTGGCCACCATGTCCTGCAGCTCGGCATATTCCGATGCCATTTTCACATAGGCATCCGGCGCCGGGCCGGCCGACATCTGCGCTTCGAGCATCTCGAAACGCTTGACGACTTGATCCATACGATCGCGGGGCAAATTGACCATGGTGAGGGCGCTACAACGGGATCGAGCGGTCGTCGGCGAAGGCTTGTAGCAGCGCCCGCATCGGCAACCCCTGCGCCGGCGCCATCAGATTGTCGTCGAAGAACGCCGTCAGTTCATCCAGCGGCAATTCCGTCAGCATCGCCTTGACCGGGCCGATCGAGGCCGGCGACATCGAGATCGAACGGAAGCCGAGGCCGATCAGCGCCATCGCCGAGATCGGCTTGCCGGCGAGTTCGCCGCACAGCGTTACCGGCGTGTGGTTGCGAATGCCGGCATCGGCAATCTGCTTGAGCACGCGCAGGAACGGCGCCGACAGCGTGTCGAAGCGATTGGCCAGTTGCGTGTTGCCCCGGTCGACCGCCATGACGAACTGGAACAGGTCGTTCGAACCGACCGAGACGAAGTCGACGGCCTTCATCAATTCGTCGAGCTGGAACAGCAGCGACGGCACTTCCAGCATCGCACCCAGCTTGAGACTGGTCGGCAAATGATGGGCAAAGCGCGAGAGATGCCGTACCTCGCGGTCGATGATTTCGCGCGCCTGGGCGATCTCGCCAAGCTCGGTCACCATCGGCAGCATCAGCTTGAGCTCGCGCCCACCGCTGGCCTTCAGCAAGGCGCGGATCTGGGTGCGCAGCAACCCCGGCCGATCAAGCGTCAGGCGGATCGCCCGCCAGCCAAGCGCCGGATTCTCTTCCTGGATGGCGCCCTTGAAGTAGGGCAGCACCTTGTCGCCACCGATATCGATGGTGCGGAAAGTGACCGGCTTGCCGCGCGCCGCCTCGAGCACGTCGCGGTAGAGTTTCTCCTGCGCCTCGGCGCGCGGAAAGGTCGAAGCGACCATGAACTGCAATTCGGTGCGGAACAGGCCGATGCCGGCCGCACCCGCCTCGGCCAGCTGCGGCAGGTCGACGGCAAGCCCGGCATTCATCAAGAGATCGACCTGAACGCCGTCCTTGGTCGTCGACGGCTTCTTGCGCAGTTCGCGGTAGACCTCTTGCCGGCGGGCGCGGAACCGCACCTTTTCGGCATAGGCAGCTTCGAGATCGGATTGCGGCCGCAGATGGATTACGCCCTCTTCGCCGTCGACGATGATGGCATCGCCGTTTTCCGCCATGGAAACGGCACCCTTCATCTGGCCGGCGACAGGAATGCCCATGGCGCGCGCGACGATGACGACGTGGCTGGTGGCGGCGCCATCCTCGAGCACCAGGCCGCGCATCTTGTCGCGGGGATAGTCGAGCAGTTCGGCCGCCCCCATCGAGCGGGCGACAATGATGGCGTCCTTCGGCAGCGAGGCCGCGACATCCTCCGGCCCGCGACCCATCAGCTGGCGCAGGAGCCGGTTGGCGAGATCGTCGAAGTCGCTCATCCGCTCGCGCAGATAGGGATCGGTCATGTGCAGCATGCGCGCGCGCATGTCGCTCTGCACCTTTTCCACGGCAGCTTCCGCCGTCAGGCCGTTGCGGATCGCCTCTTCCAGGCGGCGCACCCAGCCGCGGTCATTGGCGAACATGCGGTAGGCTTCGAGCACCTGGCGATGCTCGCCCTCGAAGGCGACGTCGCGACGCTCCAGCATGTCGTCGATGGAAAGCCTGAGCGAACCGAGCGAGGTCTCGAGACGCCTGACTTCTTCCTCGCTGTCCTCGTTGAACAGATTGGTGACGACGATGCGCGGCTCGTGCAGCACGACATGGCCAAGCCCGACGCCGTCGTTGAAGGACAGGCCGGTGAAGCTGACAGGCCGGCGCAAATCGAGTTCCAGCCCAGGCCGGGTCAGCCGTGCCAGATCGCCGGTGGCGATCATCTCGGCGATCACCATCGCCGTGGTTTCCAGCGCCTCGACCTCGTCGTCGCGATAATGGCGCATGGTCTTGTTCTGCACGACCAGGACGCCGAGCGTACGCCCTGCCCTCAGCACCGGCACGCCAAGGAAGGAATTGTAGATCTCTTCCCCGGTCTCCGGCAGGTAGGCGAAGGCCGGATGCTCCTGCGCGTTGGACAGGTTGAGCGGCCTCGCGCTGGCGGCAATCGTGCCGACCAGACCTTGTCCGAGCCGCAGTTGCGCCAGGTGGACGGCGTTCGGGTTCAGACCTTCGGTGGCGTAGAGTTCGAGCACCGAATCGGCGCGCAGCACATAGAGCGAGCAGACTTCCGCGACCATGTTGGAGGCGATGTCGCGCACGATCCGGTCAAGCCGCTCCTGCGGCTCCAGCGGCTCTTGCATGAGCTCGCGGAGCCGTTTCAGCAAAACGCGCGGGCCGCTGGCCTGGTCACGCATCGCGGCTTCTTCTCCAATGAAACACTTGCCGGCGCAGTTTCCGCCGCTGCCGGCATGCGCGCAACAACTGATTCAGTCTTGCTACTGCTTATCCAGACCGTAGACGGAATGCAAAGTGCGAACTGCCAGTTCGGTGTACGGACCGTCGATCAGTATCGAAATCTTGATCTCGGAGGTGGTGATGGCGCGGATATTGATCGCCTTGTCGGCCAGCGCCTTGAAGGCGGTGGCGGCGACACCGGCATGGCTCCTCATGCCGATGCCGATGACCGAGACCTTCGACATGCCGGCTTCCGACTGCACGACATCGTAGCCGACCTCGGCCTTCAGCCGGTCAAGCACGGCCAGCGCCTTGTCGACGTCTCCGGAAGGCACGGTGAAGGTCATGTCGGTGAACTTGCCGTCCTCGGAGATGTTCTGGACGATCATGTCGACATTGATGTTGGCCTCGGCCAGCGGCCCGAAAATACCGGCGGCGACGCCAGGGCGGTCGCCGACGCGGCGCAGCGAAATCTGGGCCTCGTCCTTGGCGTAGGCAATTCCGGTGACGACCTGCTGTTCCACGATCTCTTCCTCGTCGCAAATGAGCGTTCCCGGGGGATTGAGCAAATCCCCCATTCCGGGCGCGTCGGGATCGTCGAAGGACGACCGCACGAAGGTACGCACCCTGTGCACCATGGCAAGCTCGACCGAACGCACCTGCAGAACCTTGGCGCCGAGCGAGGCCATTTCAAGCATTTCCTCGAACGAGATCTTGGCTAGCCGCCGCGCCTTGGGCTCGATGCGCGGATCGGTGGTGTAGACCCCGTCGACGTCGGTGTAGATGTCGCAGCGGTCGGCCTTGACCGCCGCGGCAATGGCGACCGCGCTGGTGTCGGAACCGCCGCGGCCAAGCGTGGCGATGCGATTGTCCGGCCCGATGCCCTGGAAGCCGGCGATGACAGCCACCTGGCCCTCGCCGAAGCGCTTGATCAGGAAAGCGCCGTCAATGTCGAGGATGCGCGCCGCGCCATGCGCGTTGTCGGTCTTGATCGGGATCTGCCAGCCCTGCCAGGAGCGCGCATGCACGCCCATGTTCTGCAAGGTGATGGCCAGCAGACCGGCCGTGACCTGTTCGCCGGAAGCGACGACCGCGTCATATTCGCGTGCGTCGTGCATCGGCGAGGCCTCGCGCGTCCAAGCGACCAGTTCGTTGGTCTTGCCGGCCATCGCCGAGACCACCACCGCCACCTCATGGCCAGCGTCGACCTCGCGTTTGACGTGACGCGCCACATTGCGGATGCGGGCGATGTCGGCGACGGAGGTTCCGCCGAATTTCATCACGATACGCGCCATGGAAGCGAAATGCCTTTGACTGAAGCCGGCCTGGAGCCGAAAACGAAGGAAAGCGCCCGGCTGGCGCCGGCCGCTGAATGCGCGGCCTCCTTAGCCAAATGCTTTGGGTTTCGCAAGGCTGGCGGCGGATTGCCGGCTTCAGGAAGACGGATATTGCCTTCCAGGCCGGCGCCGCTTACCAAATGCTGCCCGCGGGGAATTCCTTTTGGTCCGGCATAACAGATGATTGCTCGTCTTCGGCGCGCCATGCGATTGCAATCGCTGCCGCTTGCCGCCGGCTTCGCCGTGCTGGCACTGATCGTCGGCACCCGCGCCTTGCTGGTCGAGGGCCAGAGGGCCAATCGTGCCGCCGCGCGCGAGACGATCGAATACCAGGAACAGCTTTCGGAGCTGCTTTCATTGGCGCAGGATGCCGAGGCCGGCCAGCGCGGCTATCTGCTGACCGGCGAGAAATCCTACCTCGAACCGTATCAGAAGGCTGTCGATGCGATCCCGGGGCAACTTGCCCGCATCGATGCCATGACATCATCCAACGATCAGCTCGCCCCGCAGATCAGCCACATCAAGGACGCGCTGGCGCAAAAGCAGGCTGAACTGGCCGTGACGATCACGCTCTACGACAAGGGCGACGCGGCCAAGGCATTGGAACTTGTTCGCAGCGGTCAGGGCAAGGCCGCCATGGACGAAATCCGCGCCAGCATGGACACGATCCGGCGCATCGGCGCCGCCGACATCGCCGCGCGCGACGAGCACACGGACGAGGTCGAGGCCTGGCTGCGCATCGGTTCGCTGGCGGCCCTCATCGCGATCTTCCTGCTCGGCGCCTACACAATCCGCCAATCCCGCCGTCGCTTCCGCGAAGTTGTTACCGCCCAGGAAGAACTGATGCGCAAGAACATCGAGCTTGGCAACGAGATCGACACGCGCGAGAAGGCCGAATCGCAGATCCGCCAGATGCAGAAGATGGAGGCCGTCGGGCAACTGACCGGCGGCATCGCCCATGATTTCAACAACATGCTGGCGGTGATCCTCAGCGCCATGAACCTTGCCCAGCGCAAGCTGAAGCGCGGCGAGAATGATATCGAGAAATTCATCGAGGCGGCGACGGACGCGGCCAGCCGTGCCGCCAATTTAACCTCCCGGCTGCTTGCCTTCTCCCGTCTGCAGCCGCTGGCGCCGCAGGTGGTCGACACCAATCGGCTGGTGACCGGCATGTCCGATCTTCTGCACCGTGCGCTCGGCGAAGGCATCCGCGTCGAAACGGTGCTGGCGGGCGGCCTGTGGAAAACCCGCGCCGACCCCAGCCAGATCGAGAACGCCATCCTCAACCTTGCCGTCAATGCCCGCGACGCCATGGACAATGACGGCAAGTTGACCATCGAGACAGCCAACAGCCACCTCGACGAGGCCTACGCCGCCACGCATGCCGAGGTCACGCCAGGCCAATATGTGATGATCGCGGTAACCGACACCGGCGCGGGCATGTCGCCCGAGGTCATCGCCAAGGCGTTCGAACCCTTCTTCACGACCAAGCCGGTCGACAAGGGCACGGGACTTGGGCTGAGCCAGGTGTTCGGCTTCGTCAAGCAGTCGGGCGGCCACGTCAAGATCTACTCCGAACCGGGCGAAGGCACGACGATCAGGATCTATCTGCCCCGGTTTTTCGGGGCGGAGGAGCCGGCAGCACTTGCCGGGCGCGGCAAGAGCACCGCCAAGGTCACCGAAACGATCCTCGTCGTCGAGGACGACGCCCGCGTGCGTGCCGCCACGACGGACGCGATGCGCGAACTCGGCTACACCGTCATCCACGTCGGCAGTGGCCAGGAGGCCCTTCAGGAGCTGGCCGCGACACCCGGCATCGCCCTGCTTTTCACCGACATTGTCATGCCGGTGATGAACGGCCGCAAGCTCGCCGAGGAAGCGGTCGCGCGCCAACCCGGTCTGAAAGTCGTGTTCACCACGGGTTTCACCAGGAATGCCGTCGTCCACAACGGCGTGCTCGACCATCACGTGCACTTCCTGGCCAAGCCGTTCACCATCGAGCAGCTCGAGGCCAAGCTGCGCGAAGTGCTGGACGCACAGGGATAGCTGGCATGACCGAGACTTTGGAAATCGTCAATTTTCGCCTCAAGCCCGGAACCGAAGCGGGCTTTGCCGCCGGCAACCGCCTGGTCAGCGACTGGCTGGCGCGGCAACCGGGTTTCGTCAGCCGTTGCCTGGCCCGGCGGGATGATGGCGGCTGGGTCGATATCGTGCGCTGGCAGAGCCGCCAGCAGGCCCTCACCGCAGCCGGGCGGATCATGTCCGAGATCGGCGATTGCGAGGCCATGCGCGCCATCGATCCTGCCAGTGTCGACATGAAGCATGCCGAACTCGTTCTGTCGAATTAGCCCACGCTTTGGCTGGCCGTCGAAAGGTCCCATTGGGGATCAACCCTGCCCAATCCGGTAACGACGCGGTCGCGGCCGTCCGCTTTTGCCTGATAGAGCGAACGATCCGCGGCGTTGACGATCTCGACCCATGACGCGCCGAGTTCCGGGAAGGCGGACACGCCGAACGAGGCCGTGATGGTTCCAAGCGTGCGGCCGCGATGCGCCAGATGCAGCTGCTTGATCGCCTTGCGCAGCGCCTCGGCGCGCTCGGCGGCATCGGCGAGCGACGTCCCCGGCATCATCAGGGCGAATTCCTCGCCACCGTAGCGCGACACCACGTCACTTTCCCTGGCATGGTCGAGCAGCGTGGCGGCGACCTGTTTGAGCACGAGATCGCCCGCTTCATGGCCGAACGTGTCGTTGAACTGCTTGAAATGATCGACATCGAGCATGATCATCGCCAACGGCTGTTCGGAACGCTCCATGCGCCTCAGTTCGCGGCTGCTTGTTTCCTCGAGGTAGCGGCGGTTGTAGAGCCCGGTATTCGGATCGCGGATCGATTGCTGCCGCAATGTTTCGCGCAGGCGCAGATTGGCCAGGGCCAGTGCCAGTGTATCGACGACGCCGCGCAGGATCTGTTGCCGCTCGGTCAGCCAGTCCGGCCTGCCGGCGGCATCCGGTTCGCACAAATGCACGATGCCAAGCGTCTCCCCCTGCGCCGCCAGGGGCATGCAGACATAGCCACGGCCACCATTCTCGGTGATGTGGTTGCAGCGCGGCGTCAGCATGCCGGGGCCGGCCACATGTTCCTGGCCGCGCCGCAGCGCCCAGCAATCTTCCGGCGCAAACTGGCCAACGCTCGAACGCACAGCACCCCAATGCGCCATTTCCTCGACCAGATTGCGCGAGGCACTGGTCAGATACACGGTTCCGCTCAATCCGCCGAAGAAATCGGGCATGGCCGAACCGACCACGGAAAATGCCTCATGGAAGGTGACGCACGCCTGGAGCAGTTCGCCGAGCTTGACCAGGCGGGTCGTTGCCTGGGACGTTTCCTTCAGTTCGCGGTTCAGCGTCGCCAGTTCCTCGGCGCGATCGCTGACCGCCCGCTCGGCGCTGCGCAACTCACTGATATCGTTCAAGGTCAGCACGATCCCGCCGTCGGAGCGATTGAGCGGATTGCAGCTCGCAATCACCGGCAGGTACGATCCGTTCGGCTTTGCCAGCCGCACCTCGGCCTGATGCCCGCGACCCGTGGTCAGCGCCAGCTCGATCGGGGATGCTGCCTGCCCCAGCCTGTCTCCCGACAGTCCCCTTATATCGAGAACCTCAGGCCAATCCTGGCCCTCGATCTTGTCATTGCGCCGCCCGATGATCTCGGCGGCCGCCGGATTGACCGAGACGATCCGGCCATTGCCGTCGATGACGACAATGCCTTCGGCGACAGTGCGGACAATATCCTCGATATAGGTCTTCTGCTCGACGAGCTGCCCACGCGAGGATTCGAGTTCGGATGCCATGCTGTCGAACCCTCGCGCCAATTGGCCGAACTCATCATTGGAGGTCAGGCCGATACGCGCCCCGGCGTCGCCGCGCGCCAGCGATTCGATGCCGCGGTTGAGGCCGGAAAGACCGGCGCCGAAGCCGCGCAGCAACAAAAAAGTCGAGATCGCTGAGATCAACACGGCGGCTGCGGTGCACAGACCGACAAGCCAGAGCATGTTGTTGGTGCGCTGTTGGGCGGCGTGCAGCAGCGGCGTGTACTCGAACAGCACTGCGCCGACCGTCTTGCCGGCAGCATCCTTGATCGGCACCGCAACCAGGTTGATCGGCTCAGCCACATCGCCGCTGTCTTCGATGAAGTCGCGCGGCGCGCCGTCCTCGATCGTCCGGCCGACTTCATTGCCGGGATCGTGGTGGTACGGTGTGCCGATATTTTTTTCTTCGCCCGGGACGTCGGCAAGGATGACCTTGTCGTGATTGACGACAACGAGATCGCGTTTCGAGTCGCTGTGCTGCGATTTCACGAATTCGCGCAGTGCGTCCGCTCTTTCGAACAGGGAATGCGGCGCATCGGAAGCCTTGAAGGCAATCGCTTCGGCCAATTGCCGCCCGACGCTTGTCGCCTCGGCCACTGCGGCGGATCTGGTCAGCGACATCTGGGAGATTATGGCAATGCCGCCCACCAGGCCGATCAAGGCCGCGGCGCTCAACAAGGTGGCAACAATCTGGGTCTTGATCCGCACCAAGCCATCCCAATCAATGGGAAGGCAATGTACATGCCGAATCCCGCTCGTGCCTCAGGAAACCGCCAACCTCGTAAATTTGATGTTAAGGGAACCTGATCAGCCGCCCTTCCCGGACCGGGTCAGCCCGGCTGCGCCGTGGCTTTCCACAGGCCGGGATAGTCGACGACGAAGCCGTGCGGCGAGACATCGAGAATCTCTTCATAGCCGAACATAGGCGCGCTGTAAGCGTAGCGGATTGCGTCGAGACGCCGATAGCTCTGCTCGAGAAGCACCATCTCGAGCGCGGGGAAACTCAGATAGGCGGCTGGAGCGGGTGTCGTCTCCCCGATGCCGAGGTTAAACCGGCGGATCGCCAGCAGGTTCGATGCCGGCGTGAAGCCGAGGTCGACATCGACAAGGCCGGCAACGCCCCGCTGAGGCTCGCCGTTCAGCATCCACGCGCCGTCGGCTCGTCGTTCAATGGCGTAGTACAGCTTGCGCATGCCGAGAAAACCATCAACCCGCGCCGATCGCGTGTGCCAGCCGGCGTCGCAAATCACCGCATAGGCAAGGCAGCATGGCTTGTCGTCCTGGGCGAAGATGGCCTGTCCCTCGAGGCTGTGCCCACCATCGGCTTGCGAAAGCAGGCAGGCGTCGTGGCCCTCCACATCCAGCCGGCGCCAAAGGATCGAAGCCGTCGTGACCGTCATCGCCCACTCCTCGAATGCAAAACGATGCCTTTCATTCGCCCACCAGGCCAATTGTATTTCACTACCGCACGCGGCAACTGACATGCCCTGACAGGATGCATCGCCCTGTCGGCACAGGAAAATTGTTGCCTTGACTTTCCGTCTCCCACGCCCGACTTCCTAGCGCTCTGAAGCAATCCCAGGAAAAGTGTGTAACGGCTTTCCCACAGGAATTACGACAAATCAAAGAGCTCTAGGAGACCAACCCATGCCAGAGCCCCGACGGTCGACGATCGATGCCGGAGAAGTGGAGCGCTTTTCCGCCCTTGCCGCCGAATGGTGGAACCCGAACGGCAAGTTTCGGCCGCTGCACAAATTCAATCCGGTCCGGCTTTCCTATATCCGCGACCAGATCGCGGCGCGCTTCGGCCGTGACCCGCGTGCCGCGCGGCCGTTCGAGGGACTGCGCATCCTCGATATCGGCTGCGGCGGTGGTCTTTTGTGCGAGCCGATGGCGCGGCTTGGCGCCGAGGTCGTCGGAGCGGATGCCTCCGGGACAAACATCGAAGTGGCGAAACTGCACGCGACCGAAGGCAATGTAAGCGTCGACTACCGCGCCACAACTGCCGAGGACCTCGCCGACGCCGGCGAGACATTCGACGTCATCCTCAACATGGAAGTGGTCGAGCATGTCGCCGACATCGACTTGTTCGTCGCCAAATGCGGACAGATGGTCCGGCCCGGCGGCATCATGTTCGTGGCCACCATCAACCGCACGCTGAAGGCGCTGGGTCTCGCCATCATCGGCGCCGAATATGTGCTGCGCTGGCTGCCGCGCGGCACGCACCAGTTCAGCAAGCTGGTGCGCCCGGAAGAGCTGGAAAAGGCGCTCGGCGGCGCCGGTCTGACCATCATCGACCGCACGGGCGTCACTTACAATCCGCTTGCCGATCGCTGGGCGCGGTCGAAGGACATGGACGTCAACTACATGGTGCTGGCGGAAAAAGGATCGGTCTGACCACGTTCGCGGAATTCGCGCCGAGGACGTGTCGAGATTCGGGTCAGGCCGAATCGAGCGGCCGATAGCCGCCCCGCCAGTAGATCAGCGCCTGGCCGGCATCGTGGGTGCGCACCGCTTCGACCGAACCGATGACAATGGAATGCGTGCCGCGGTCGATCATTTCGTCGAGGCTGCAGTCGAAGGCGGCCACCGCGTCCGAAAGCAGCGCGGCTCCGGTCTTCAGCGTCACCCATTCGGCGCCCTCATAGCGGTCCTTGCCCTTGATGCCGCCAAAGCCGGAGAACCGCTCCGCCACGCGCTGGTGTTGAGGTCCGAGCGAATTGACGCCGAAATGGCGGTAACGCTCTATCACCGGCCAGGTCGATGACGATCGGTTGACGCAAGCGATCACCTTGGGCGGCTCGGCCGACAGCGAGACCACCGAAATGACGACAAGGCCGGAGCGGTCGTCACCGACGCCGGCGGTGATGACGCTGACATTGCCGACGATGAGCCGCATGGCGGCGCGGAAGTCGGCGACGTCGACCGGCCCCTCTCTCGAGACTGTGGACATAACATCCTCCTTTGCAGCCTGGACGCAATTCCGGACGGAAAACCGTTTCACACTTTTCCTGGAATTGCTCTAAGCCGCCGACTGCATCGCGGCCGGCGCGATGCGGATGCCTCTCTGTTCGAGAATGGGTAGCACGGTGTCGCGGAAATAGGGGAACTCCTCGGCATAATCGACGAAGGACAACGTCGAGCCGCGAAACCCGGCCTCATGCAGAGCGGTGATCCCGTCGGCGACCTGCTCGGGCGTGCCGGTGAGCGGGAAGCCGCCATGGCCCGCCGCCATGCGGTCGCGAATGAGCGCCAAGAGATCATGCGGAAACGACTGCGCATGGGCGAACTGCAGCCGCACCAGATTGTCGACCGCCGCCCAGTCGGCATTGCTGCGGCCGAAATGCTCCAGATAGTCCATGGCGTCCCTTTCGGTCGGCCGGCACACGACATGGGCGAAGGTCAGCACGTCGACATCGCTGCCGGCGGCCCTCGCCTGCTCCTTCAGCGCAATGATCTCATCCCTGGAGCGCGCCAGATCGATCGCCGGCGTGAACAGGAAATCGGCATTGCGGACCGCGAATTTGCGGCCCTCATCAGACCCGGCGGCGTTGAGGATCGGCAGCCGCGAGGACGGGCGCGGGTCGCCAAGCACGTTTTTGAGCTTGAACCAGGTGCCGTCCCAGTCGAAGGCCTCCGTACGGCTCCATAGCGCCTGGACGATATCGAACCATTCCTGGGCATAGCCGTAGCGCGTGACGTGGTCATCGGGCAGCGTCAGCCCAAGCGCCTCATATTCCGGCTTGTTCCAGCCGGCGACGATGTTGAGGCCGATGCGGCCACGGCTGATCTGGTCGATGGTCGCCAGTTGCTTGGCGACGACGACGGGATGGTTGGCCGCGGTGTGGGTGGTGGCGAAAACCGTGATGTTGCGGGTGAGCGCCAGAAGCCCGGCCGCCCAGGTGATCGTTTCCAGCACATTGCCGTGGAAATTGGTCTCGCCGCCATAGCCGATCCAGCGCGCGATCGGCAGCATGAAGTCGATGCCGGCCTCGTCGAGCAGATGCGCCAGCCGCAAATTGTTGTCCCAGGAGCTGACCCAGCGCTCGGGCACCTTGGTGACGGTCATGCCGCCGGAACAATTTGACGCGAAAGTGCCGAGAAAGAAGGGCTGCGCATGACGCGCGGTCTTGTCGAGCATGCTCATAGGTGACGTTCTCCTCATTTTTGCTTATAATTTATGATAGAAAGTCTATCATAAATCCATGTAGACGCAATCACCGGGATCAGCGCATGTTGGTCGTGGGGAACAGACAGATGAACGATCGGCGCAAATCATTGGAAACACAGGCCGAGCTGCTGGATCGCGGCTGGCATCTGGCGCGCACGCCGCTGGAAATCGACGTCACCGAAGTGGAGTACGCGCTGATGCGCTCCTACGAGGCCTTCGGCCATTGGCAGGCCGAATGCCTTGCTACGGTGATCGAGTTTTCCGCCAGCGGACCCGAGAACGCGCTGCTCCACATTATCCGGATGAACGACCGCCCGAAAAGCGTGCGCGATCTAGCCCAGATGACCAACCGCGACGACATTCCCAACATCCAGTACAGCCTGCGCAAACTGCTCAAGGGCGGTTTGATCACCCGCACCGGCAGCGGCAGGGCCGGCGTCACCTATGAAGTGACGCCGCTCGGGCATCGCGTGACAGACCGCTACGCCGACATCCGCTCCGTCCTGCTCATCGATGCCGTGACGCGCATTCCCGAAATGGCTGACAAGCTCGAAGATGTCGCGCGCACGCTCGAGCTGATGACCGGCATCTACGAACAGGCGGCGCGCGCCGCTGCCACGCACCGCCGCCGGCATCCAAGGCCGGAGCCCGGCGGCGATGCCGGCGGCGGAAAACTTTGAAGACGTTTACGCAGGCTGCAGCTTCGCGATGGCCTGACTCTGCGCCTTCGTGGTGACGAAGACACCGGCGGTGATGACGACGGCGCCGGCCCAGGTCAGCAGCTGATAGTGCTCGCCAAGGAAGATCGTGCCGGCAACGAGCCCGACGGCGGCGGCCACATAGCCGATCTGGCTGAGATAGACCGGGCCACCGACCGCCTGCAGCCGGAAGAAGAAGGCGAACATCGCCGACGCGGATGCGACCTGCGCAACGACGACCAGCGGCACGGCACCGAGCGGCGCGAAGGCCTTGACGCCGAACAGGGCAAGAATGCCGGCGAGCAGCAGCGTCGCCGACGCCAGATGGCTGCCAACGGCAAGCTCGATCGGCCCGGTATCTTCCGGCCAGTCGACGGTGCGGTAGATGTTGCCGGCCGCAAGGCTGACTGGGATCAGCAGGCCGAGCGCCACCCAGAACAGATCGGCCGGCTGGCCGGCCTCGCCGCGCGTCACTGCCACCATGACGGCGCCGACGAAGCCGACGGCAATACCGACAATGCCCAGCATGTTGGGGCGCCGGACGCGCAGCAGGATCGAAAACAACAGCGTGATGACAGGCGACAGCGTGAACATGATGCCGGTGTAGCCGGCGCCCAGATGCGGGATGGCCGAGAACATCAAGAGATTGGGGACGGCATAGGACACGGCCGCTGTGACGAAGAAATAGCGCAGTTTGTGGGGGGTGGGCCGGATGCGCTGACCGCGTGCCAAGAGCACGCACAAAAGCACGCCGCCGGCGCCGAGCGAGATGACGAAGGCCCAGACCATGGCCGGCACGCCGGCCGCCGTGGCGAGCTTGCCGAAGGGCAGCGTCAGCCCGAGCAGGCCGCCAGTGACGACCAACAGGCCGAGCGCCGAATCCCAGAGAATATTCATCGGATGGTCGCGTCACTCAATTGCGAAATTTGGCACTTGCCGCGCTTGGTCGGCTCTGTATCTTGAGGTAAGATAATACAAAGATTCTTAACGTCAAGATATTTAACGGTGAGACAGATGGATCGCGCGGCAAAAGCGATCGAGCAGTGGAAACGGGAGCGGCCGGACCTGGATGTCTCGCCGATGGGCGTGCTCGGGCGGCTGAACGAGGCCTCGTCGCTGATCGCGCGTGATCGACTCGCTCCGCTGTTTGCTCGATTCGGATTGCAGGCCGGCGAGTTCGACGTGCTGGCGACGCTGCGCCGCTCCGGAGCCCCTTACGCGCTGACGCCGACCGCTCTTTACGAAGCGACGATGGTGACGTCGGGCGCCATGACCAACCGGCTCGACCGGCTGGAGAAGGCCGGATTGATCCTGCGCGGCCCGCACCCCAATGACCGGCGCGGTATTGTCGTGCAACTGACCGAAAAAGGGCTCGCCTTGATTGATGAGGCCGTGACCGCCCACGTCGCCAACGAGCATGAAATCCTCACCTGCCTCACCGGCGCCGAGCGGGAGACGCTGGCTCAGCTGCTAGGCAAATTGATCGAAAGCGTGAGCTGATCGCTCAGTTCCGTTCGTCGGGAAAACTCGGGATCGGCATGAAATCGACGCCGTCGTCCGCCAGGCCCTTGGCCTCTTCCAGCGTCGCTTCGCCATAGATGCCGCGTGGGTCGGTTTCGCCGAAATGGATTTTTCGCGCTTCCTCGGCGAATTTGTCGCCGACATAATCGGCATTCTCGCGCACCTTCTCGGCCATCGCCTTCAGTTGCGCCAGGGCCTGCTTCTGTGCCTCGCCCATGGCGAGCGCTATGGTCTCCTGCTTGCGGGCCGTCGAAACGGCGGGCGCCATCAGAGCCTTCTGCACCTTGTGCGAGCCACAGCTCGGGCAATCGACAAAGCCACGCTTCTTCTGGCTGTCGAAATCGTCATTGCTGCGGAACCAGCCCTCGAACTCGTGCTCGTTCTCGCAGATCAGGGAAAAGCGGATCAAGAGGCTGCACCCCGCAGAAGCGGCGCGTCCACCGCGCCGGCATTGATGGTGAAATCCCGCGCATTCTTCAAATTGGGGATCTTCTTGCGCGCAGCAAGCGACTGTGCGGGGTCGATCACGGCGACGATCACGGCGGGCTCGTCATGCGCGGCTTCGGCGATGATCCGGCCCCAGGGATCGACGATCAGCGAATGGCCAAACGTCTCGCGGCCGTCCTCGTGCAGGCCGCCTTGCGCGGCGGCGACGACAAAGGCGCCGTTCTCGATCGCGCGGGCTCTGAGCAGCACATGCCAGTGCGCCTCGCCGGTCTGGCGGGTGAAGGCGGCGGGCACGGTCAAAACATCAGCGCCGGCCAGCGCCTCGGCGCGGAACAGTTGCGGGAAACGCAGGTCGTAGCAGACCGCAAAACCCAGCTTGGCGCCCGCAACCTCGGTCACGACCGCCTCCGTGCCTGGCTCATAGGCGGCGGATTCGCGCCAGCTTTCGCCATTGTCGAGATCGACGTCGAACATATGGATCTTGTCATAGGTCGCGAGCGTCGCGCCATCCGGACCGAACAACAGCGCCCGGTTGGCGAGCTTGCCGTCGGCGCGCAGAATGGCGGTCGAGCCGATATGCAGGAAGACGCCGAGTTCACGCGCCAGTCTGTGCGCGGTCGCGACGATGATGTCCTTGTCCTCGGAGGTGAAGGAGGCTGCACGCGCTTCCTTGTCGCGGATCAGCGCCCCGGTCATTTCCGGCGTCTGGATGTAGGTCGCGCCCTGGCCGGCTGCCTCACGCACCAGCCGTTCGAGATCGACCGCATTGCGCTCGGGGCTTTCGCCTGAACGCATCTGGACCGCCGCAGCCTTGAAAACACCCATCATCACGCCCTCAAATCGTTGCGCCGTTGGCGAGCAGTCTGTCCAGCCGGCCTTCGGCCTCCAGCTCGTGGAGGTCATCGCAGCCGCCGACATGCGTGTCGCCAATGAAAATCTGCGGAAAGGTCGTGCGGCCGTGAGCGCGCGAAATCATCTCCTGGCGCAATTCCGGCGAGAACGAAGCGTCATGCTCGGTAAAGGCGACGCCCTTGCGCTCCAGCAGCCGCTTGGCCGCCGTGCAATAGCCGCACATCATGCGTGTATAGATCGTGACATCGACCATGACGAATTTCCGCTTTCGTTGCCGACTTATATAGTCGCGGACTCGTCCGCCCGAAAGTCCCCCGGCAACACCCGCGCAAAGGTCAGCACATCGACGGCCGCCGCACCTCCTTTTTTCAGCGCCTTGGTCGCCGCACGCACCGTGGCGCCCGTGGTGTAGACATCGTCGATCAGAAGCACCCTGCGGCCGGCGATCTCGATTTCCGCCTCGGCCGGCACGCGGAAGGCGGCCCGCACATTCTCCTCGCGCTCCTGCCGCTCCAGCCCGACTTGCTGGCGGGTGAGCTTTACGCGCCGCATGGCGGAAGGCGCGAAAGACAGCCCGCTGAGCTCGCAAACCGCGCGCGCCAGTTCCGCCGACTGGTTGAACCGCCGCCGGAAAAAACGCCGCCAGTGTAGCGGCACCGGCACCACCACATCGGCCTCGGCGATGAGATCGGCGCCGGCGCGCACCATCCAGCGCGCCATCCAAGGGGCGAGATCGGTACGATCCTGGTATTTCAGCCCTTGCACCATCTGGCGGGCGACGCCGGAATAGGCGACGGCCGCCCGTGCCCGTTCGAAGGGCGGCGGATCAGCGATCGCCTCGGCCGACAAAAAGCCCTCGCCCATATGATGGGTGAACGGCGTGCCCATCACCGGGCACCAGGGCCGTTCCAAAAGCCGCAGCTTCGGCCAGCAGGCTCCGCACAGCACGCCGGGCTGCGAGACATGCCGGCGGCAGCCGGCGCAGACCGGCGGAAACAGGATGCGCGCAGGCCAGCCGAGAGCCGAGCGGGTGAGGTTCCTGATCCCGATGGACTTGATCTTGGACATGGGATCGGCCACGTGGTTGGTCCTGCGCACCGTGTATACCAAGTATATCAGGGCGTGGACAAACAAGGATCCGCCCGTTGCACCCGATAATGGATACCGATCTCTGGCTGGCGCACAAGCGGCGCGCGCTCACCCATCCGGTCGACGGCGCCGATTTCCTCATGAACCGCGCCGTCGAGGACCTTGCCGACCGGCTGGGCGCCGTCGAGCGCCGGTTCGGCAAGGCGGCGGTGCTGTTTTGCCAGACGCCGGCCGCGGCCGCTGTGCTCGACGCGAGCGGCAAGGTGACGGATATCGTCCGTGTCGAGACGGACGCGGCTTTCCTGAATGGTGCCGCCGGCCTGGTCGCGCCGCTGGAAACCGTGCCGTTCGAGCCGCAAAGTCTCGATCTGGCGGTGTCGCTTCTGTCGCTGCAGGCGATGAACGATATTCCTGGCATGCTGATCCAGATCCGCCGCGCGCTGCGGCCGGATGGCCTCTTTCTCGGCGCCTTTGCCGGAGCCGGCACGCTCAGCGAGTTGCGCGAAAGCCTGCTTGCGGCCGAGACCGAGCTCTACGGCGGCGCCAGCCCGCGCGTCATCCCCTTCACCGACGTGCGCGATGCCGGCGCGCTTTTGCAGCGCGCCGGTCTCGCTCTGCCGGTCGCCGATGTCGAGACAGTGACGGTGCGCTATGCCAATCTGTTTGCCCTGATGGCCGATCTGCGCGCCATGGGTGAAACCAGCGCGCTTGCCGATCGCAGCCGGCGGCCAGGCACGCCCCGGCTGTTTGCCCGTGCCGCGGAAATCTACGCTGAGCGGTTTTCCGACCCCGACGGCCGGATCCGGGCAAGTTTCTCGATGGTCTGGATGTCCGGCTGGGCGCCCGATGCGTCGCAGCAGAAACCGCTGAAACCCGGTTCAGCCAAGGTCTCGCTGAAAGCTATACTGGAGGGTTCCGGCGAATCCTGATGCATGTCGCCCAAAAGTGACCTCGGTTTTGGGAAGACGACATGCATAAAAACGCTTTAGGCGGCCGTCGCGATTGCGATCAAGGCGATGCAAAGGCGTTCGCAAGCCTGCTGGTGTTGTCGCTGAACAGCCAGGTGATCTGGTTGAAAACCTGGCCGATGCCGCCGATGATGGTCAATGACAGCACACAGACGATCAGGGCATATTCGACGGCAGTAGCGCCGGTCTCATCAGTCAGAAAACGCAGCAGCACTGTTTTCATCACCTCGATCCCCATTACCAGGACCTTACCGCCGATCTGTTAAGAAAGGTTAACGGCAAAGGCTTAACAGGCGGTGAAACGGCCGCCCTTTCGCGAATATCTTAACCATGTCAGCAGTCGCCGCTGGTCTTGCCGTCGGAGCCGATGATGCAGACCGAACCCGGCTGCGCCTGCAGCACGCTGCGGCGCACCGTATAGGTGCTGCGATGGCTGATCGAGCCGGTGGCCGCCATATCGAGACCGCCGGGAAAATCATCCCGCGCCGATTGCGAACGCGTCTGGCTGTCGAGGAAAGGGGTCGCTATCAGCGCCAGCGCCACCGCGGCCGAGCCGAACAGCAGCGCGACGCGCAGGATGCCCATGCCCGCATCGGCGGCACGGAAGCTGCGGTCGGGCCGGATCGTATCCCAATCCTTGTCCAGGCTCATCCTATCGCTCCCCAGCCAATTGGCGACGCGGCCGCGAGGACACGGCCATGCATCAATTTTTCATGATGAGATAAATCTTCCATTAACGCTGGCTGATATGAATCGTGGTCCGGTCCGTCGCCGCCCCTCAGAGCAGGTCGATGAGGAACGGGATCAGCGGCGCGTCGGCCGGCGGCATCGGATAGTCGCGCATCTGCTTGGGCCGCACCCATTTCAACGCCTGCCCTTCCCGGGGCTGGGCGATGCCGCGGAAGCGGCGGCAGACGAACAGCGGCATCAACAGATGGAAGTCGTCATAGGAGTGGCTGGCGAAGGTGAGCGGCGCCAGGCACGGGATCTCGGTCTCGATGCCGATCTCCTCATGCAGTTCGCGGATGATGCATTGTTCCGGCGTCTCGCCGGGCTCGACCTTGCCGCCTGGAAATTCCCACAGGCCCGCAAGCTGCTTGCCCTCCGGCCGCTGCGCCAAAAGCACGCGGCCGTCGGCATCGACCAGCGCGCAGGCGGCGACCAGCAGCAGGCGCTTGCCGGTATTGGCCAGATCATTCATGCCCTATTTCACTCATGACCAGGCGGCCGACGATAGTGGTAGCGATAGACTTCCTCGAAGCCGAGCGACCGATAGAGCGCCAGCGCAGGCACATTGCCGGCCTCGACCTGCAGCCAGGCTTCCCGCGCGCCGCGCAGCCGCGCCCATTTCAGCGCCGACAGGATCAGGTTGCGGCCATGGCCCTTGTTGCGCGCCGATCTGTCGGTGGCGACCTCGAACAGGCCCGCGAGATCGCCATCATGCACGCAGATCAGCGTCGCCAGCGGTTCGACCCCATCTTCGAGCGCGAACAGCCCGGCCTCGGGCTGGATGGCGCCGATGATCTCGGACAGGCCGGGCCGCAGCGAAACATCAGAGCCGTTGACCTTGAGCAACGCACCGATGAAGCGGCTGATGTCCTTGAGCGGAATCTGGTCCATCGCGGCATCGAGCTGGGCGTCGGCCAGAGGCAGCCGCATGACCAGCGATTCGTCGAACCGGCTCCAGCCCTCTCTGTCGAGATGGCTGGCCAGATCGGGGCCAGACAGCGGCGACATGCGGAACGTCAGCGGCCTGCCATAGGCATCGAAACGGCGGCTGGCCCGGCCGATGCGGTCAGCGATGTGCTGGGTGTCGCCGGGATCGAGCGGATTGACCGAATTCAGCCGCTTGGCCGGATGGCCGGCCGTCAGCCGCACCACCCAGGTGCCGTCATAGTGGACGGCGGCCGCCGGCCAGGCGCGAAAGCCGGCCGCCTCGTAGCGGCGCACGATCGCAAGCATGCTTGCCGGATGCCTGGAAGCCAAAACCGTCAGCTCCGATAATCGCCGTTGATGGCGACGTATTCCTTGGTGAGGTCGCAGGTCCACACCGTCGCCTTGCCGCGGCCGATGCCGATATCGGCGCGGATGCGGATATCGTCGCGCTTCATATAGGCCGAGGTCTTTTCTTCCGAATAGGCCGGGTCGCGCTCGCCCTCATGCGCCAGCCTATTGTCGCCGAACCAGATCGACAGCCGGTCGCGGTCGGCCGGCTCGCCGGCTTTGCCGACGGCCATGACCACGCGGCCCCAATTGGCGTCCTCGCCGGCGACCGCCGTCTTGACCAGCGGCGAATTGGCGATCGACAGCGCGATGCGCTTGGCCGAGCGAGCCGATTTCGCGCCGGTGACGGTCACTTCGACCTGCTTGCGGGCACCCTCGCCGTCGCGCACCACTTGCAGCGCCAGCGACTTCAGCACCTTGCCGAGCGCCCGGCGGAACTGGCCGAGCCGGGCATCCTTGGGGTCGGTGATCTCGGGTGCGCCGCGCTTGGCGGCCTTGCCGGTGGCGAAGATCAGCAGCGTGTCGCTGGTCGAGGTGTCGCTGTCGACAGTCACCGCGTTGAACGTCTTGGCCGTGCCGCGCGACAACAGGTCCTGCAGCACAGGGGCGGCGATCGGCGCGTCGGTGGCGATGAAGGACAGCATCGTCGCCATGTCGGGGGCGATCATGCCGGCGCCCTTGGAAATGCCGTTGATGGTGACATCGGTGTCCCCAAGCTTGACCGTCTGCGTCGCCACTTTCGGATAGGTGTCCGTGGTCATGATGGCCTTCGCCGCCTCGGTCCACAGGTCCGGCTTGCCGTCGCTGACCAGTCCGGCGAGCAGATGGCTGAACTTGGTCGTGTCGAGTGGTTCGCCGATGACCCCGGTCGAGGCCAGGAAAACCTCACTTGGCGTGCAGCCGGCGGCCTTGGCCGCCGCCTCGCCGGTCAGCGCGGTGGACGCGCGGCCTTTCTGGCCGGTGAAGGCATTGGCATTGCCGGAATTGACGACCAGCACCCGCGCCTTGCCGGCGGCAAGGTTTTGCCGGCAGAAATCGACCGGCGCCGAGGGGCATTTCGACTTGGTGAACACACCGGCGACCGCGGTGCCGGCATCGAACACCATGGCCAGGAGGTCGGTGCGGTTCTTGTACTTTATCCCCGCTTCGGCGGTGGCGATGCGCACCCCTTCGATGACCGGCATCTTGGGGTATTTCTTCGGCGCGAGCGGCGAAATCGTCGTGGACATGGGGACCTCGGGCGGGAAAATCGCAAGGGAAGGCCGGTTTGCCCGATACGGCGCGCGGGCGCAAGGGCGTTTTCGCCGCGCCTGCCGGGGCAGCGAACCACGCCGGATTAAGCCTGCATTTCAAATCTGTTGGCGTCGCCGGGGCCTGTGGCGCTATGATTACGCCCCATGGGCAGGCTTGCGATCCTCGCATGGGCATTTCTGGGACTTCTGCTGCTGAGCGCCGACGCTGAGCCGGCGCGGCGCGTGGCGCTCGTCATCGGCAACGGCACCTATGCCGAGGCCGGGACGCTGGCCAATCCGGTCAACGACGCGCTCGACATCGCCGACAAGCTGCGTTCCATCGGTTTCGAGGTCATCGAAGGCAACGATCTCGGCAAACGCGAGCTCGAACGCAGCATCGGCGAATTCTCCGATGCGCTCGAAGGCGCCGGCGTCGGGCTTTTCTACTATGCCGGCCACGGCCTGCAGCTCGACGGCCGCAATTACATCGTGCCGGTCGACGCCAGGCTCGACATGCCGGTGAAACTGCAGCTCGAAGCCGTGCCGATCGACGAAGTCCTCGACATCATGGAGCAGCAGACCAAGGTCAGCCTGGTGTTTCTCGACGCCTGCCGCAACAACCCGTTTGCCCGCAGCTTGAGCCGCACCGCCACCACGCGTTCGGCGACGGCGCTGGCGGGCCTGGCGCAATTCGATTCGACGCGCGGCTCGTTCATCGCTTTTTCGACGGCGCCGGGTGCGGTTGCCATGGACGGCACCGGGCGCAACTCGCCCTTTGCCGCAGCGCTTTTGCGGCATATCGCCGAACCCGGCCAGAGCATCAACGACATGATGATCGCGGTGCGCCGCGACGTCGTTTCGCAAACCCGTGAAGGCCAGCGTCCCTGGGAACAGGGCTCGCTGCTCGAACGCTTCGAATTCGTCCCGGGTGAAGGGCCCGCTCCGGAGCCGAAGCCGGCGGCTGAGCCAGCACCAGCCTCGCAGGTCGCGGCGCTGGAGCGCTCCGTGGGTGACGACAAGGCTTCGATCGAAAAATTCCTGCGCCGAGACTATCTGACGCCCGACACCAGGACGATGGCTGAAACGGTCAAACGGATCTACGGCTCGTCCGCCACCATTTTCGGCACGCGCTACGACGCCGATGCCATCGTCAAGGTGAAGACCGACTGGTTCGCGCAATGGGCCTCATGGTCGCTCGGGCTGGAACCCGGCAGCCTGGAGATCACGCCGCATGGCGAGGACCGCACTGAGGCCGCCTTCGCCATGCGCTACGACTATGTGCCGAAGGACAAGTCGGCGGCCCGGCTGACCGGCAAGGCGCGCGTCACGCTCGGGCTGGTCAAGGCCGAAGGTGGATGGCGCATCGAGTCCGAAACCTCGCAAGCGATGCAATGATAACCCTATCCGGGTGCGAATTCACGCGCGCTGGCGCGACATGAATTCGGTGGCGAAACAGAGCAGTGCCGCAGCCGGCAGCGCCAGGCCGATCCAGGACACCAGCGGCCAGCCGGCTTGCGCATACGCCCAACCGCCGACAGCCGAGCCGATCGCGCCGGCGATGAAGAACGTCGCCATGTAGAGCCCGTTCAGGCGGCTGCGATGCGCGGCGCCGAGCGCGAACAGGTCGCGATAGCCGAGGACAAGGTTGGTCTGCACACCGAAGTCGAGCACGATTGCCGCGACGACCAGCAGCGCCAATGAAAGCGTCGAGCCGCTGCGGGCGATGTGGGTGATGAGAAACGCGACAGCGACACACAACATGGCAAAGGCGGTTGCCGGCCGGCCCCATCCGTGGTCGGCAACCCTTCCGGCGAGCGGCGCGGCGATTGCGCCGGCGACGCCGGCCAACGCGAACAGGCCAATGCCGCGCTGCGTCAAGCCAAAATCAGGCCCGGCCAGCAGCAGCGGCGTCGTCGTCCAGAACAGGCTGAAAGCCGCGAACAGGAACGCCTGGTAGAGAGCCCGCCGCCGCAGCACCGGCGTCGTGCGCGCAATATGCACCATGGACGCCAACAGCGCGCCGTAGCTCAGACGCGCTGTCGGCACGCGCCTGGGCAGCGCAAACCGTAGCACCGCGATCAGCAGGATCATGACGGCGCAAGACGTGAGGTAGACCACATGCCAGGACGACAGCGCGGTGATGAAGCTGGAGAACGGCCGCGACAGCATGATGCCCAGCAGCAATCCCACCGAGACATTGCCGACCACGCGGCCACGCTTGGCTTCGGGCGCCAGGTGCGCCGCATAGGGGATAAGCGTCTGCACCGCGACCGAGCCAAGGCCGACAAACAGCATCGCGGCCAGAAAAGCCGCTGGCTGCGTTGAAATCGCCGCACCCAGCAAGGCAAGCGTTGCAACGGCGAGGATGCCAAGCACGAGCCTGCGGTTCTCCATGAGGTCGCCAAGCGGCACGATAAACAGCAGACCCACCCCGTAGCCGATCTGGGCCATCGTGACGATCAGGCCCGCCGCATGTGGCGGCAGGCCAAGTTCAGCGCCGATCGGGCCGATCAGCGGTTGTGCATAATAGATATTGGCGACAATCAGCCCGCAGGCGGCGGCCAGCAAAAAGGTCATCCAGTTCGAAATCGTCGTCTCGGCGGGTGCGGAGCCGGGTGAGATAACAACCGTCATGACGATCTCCATCGGAACGAAACGTTTCGTTGAATAGAACGAACCGTTCCGTTTCGTCAAGCGATGATGTATGACCATCTCGATGTGTGAGCATCTCTTGGCAGCGGCGCAAACCGCTTTGGGAGGAACGGCTAAATGAGCGAAATCGCCGATCCGGCACGCAAATCGATTGGCGCCAGGCGCAATCCCGACAGCGCCGAAGCGATTCTGGAGGCTGCCGAAGCCGTGCTGATCGAGGCCGGCTATGCCGGCTTCTCGATCGAGGCGGTGGCGCGGCGTGCGCGCGCCGGCAAGCCGACCATCTATCGTTGGTGGCCGAGCAAGGCGGCGCTGCTGCTCGAAGTCTACCAGCGCCAGAAGCGCGTCGACATTCCTGATACAGGAAGCCTGGAGGAGGATCTCGTCGGCTTCCTGATCAATCTTTTCACGCATTGGCGCGAGACATCGTCGGGCAGTGTTTTCAAATCGCTGATCGCCGAGGCGCAGTCGGATGAAACCGCGGCCGCGGCCCTGGCCGGCTATGCCGGAGCGCGCCGTACCCACACCGGCCAGATCATCGAGCGCGCCAAGGCACGCGGCGAGATCGCCGGCGATATCGATCCGGGTGTGGTCGCCGATCTCATCGCTTCCTACGCCTGGCGGCATCTCTTGACCAACCGGCTCGACGAGCCTGAGGCGACGATACGCAAGATGGTCCGCTATCTCCTGCGAGGCATAGCGGCATCAGGCAGATAATGGCGGCCAACAAAAAGGGCGCGGCAACCCTTGGCTGCCGCGCCCTTTTGAAAAAATCGTTCAGGCTTACTTGCCGGCTTCCATCGTATCGACGGCCTGCTTCAGCTTGGCGTCGGGGATCTCGACCTTGGCGCCGGCGCGCAGCGACTTGACCAGCGCGAAATACTTGTCGCGGATGACCGCCTGCTTGGCCTGGTCCTTGACCTCGTCGAAGGCCGGCGGCTGCTTGGCGCGCTTGTCCTCGAGCTTGATGACGTGCCAGCCGAACTGCGTCTGCACCGGCTGCTTGGTGTATTTGCCGACCTCAAGCGCGAAGGCGGCCTTGTCGAACTCCGGCACCATCTGGCCAGGTCCGAACCAGCCGAGGTCGCCGCCATTGGACTTGCCCGAGGGATCGCTGGTGTGCTCGTTGGCGAGCTTCTGGAAGTCGCCGCCGCCGTCGAGCTGCTTGATGATCGCCTCAGCCTCTTCCTTCGTCTTCACGAGGATGTGACGGGCATGCACCTCGTTGACCGGCGGCGTGTTGGCGATCTCCTGGTCGTAGCGGGCGCGGATCTCGGCGTCGGTGACCTTGTTGACGACACCCTTCTCGACCATCTCGCCATGCAGCGCGCGCTGCTGCAGGAACGCCATGCGGCGCTGGAAGTCGGGATCCTTGTCGAGGCCGTCGGTAACGGCCTTGGCGGCCATCACGCGGATTTCGATGGCCGCCGAAAGGGCCGCGGCGCGGCGCTGCTCGGGCGGCAGTTGCGCGAATTGCTGCGACAGCTCGCCTTCGGCAAGCACCAGATCGGCTTCGGTCAAGGGCTGGCCGTTGACCGTGGCGACCACGGCGTTCGGGTCGACCGGTGCAGCCGCCGGTGCCGCGGCGGCATCGGCCGGAGCAGCGGGAGCGGTCTCCTGCGCCATGACAGGCGACAGGCAAAGAGCCGACAGGCCGAAGGCCAGACCAAGGCTGGCAAGCGACGCACGGCGGAACAACAAGGGCATAAGGATGACTCCGGGGAAGGATTGTAAGGAGGGGTGGCTTCCAGATCAGCCAGATTGTGGCGGAATTTGGCGCGACCGGCAGGGCCAGCGCGGCGTTGACATCAGTTGAGCCCCCTCTTATCTGTCCAACGACTTTGCGTCCAGAACCGTTTTCCGGGCGCTTTTTGTGTTTGCCCGTATTCAGGCGGTGCGTTCACGCGGATGTGATGGGGCCGGCCGGCGCTCGTCTGAAGATTGAGAATTCTATCGAAAGGACCATTGGATGGTCAGTCTCGGCGGTCTCGCCCGTAAGGTTTTCGGTTCCTCCAACGACCGTCGGGTCAAATCGACCCGGCCCCGCGTCGAGGCGATCAACGCCATGGAAAACGAGATGCGGGCGCTTTCCGACGCCGAACTCGCCGGGCGTACGGAAAAATTCCGCCAGGACATTGCCAATGGCGCCAGCCTTGAAGACCTTCTGGTCCCGGCTTTCGCCACCGCCCGCGAGGCCGCGCGCCGCGTGCTCGGCATGCGCCCCTTCGACGTCCAGCTGATCGGCGGCATGGTGCTGCACAATGGCGGCATCGCCGAGATGCGCACCGGCGAAGGCAAGACCCTGGTCGCGACGCTGCCGGTCTATCTCAATGCGCTGGCCGGCAACGGCGTCCATGTCGTCACCGTCAACGACTATCTCGCCACCCGCGACTCCGAATGGATGGGCCGCGTCTACAAATTCCTCGGCCTCTCGGTCGGCGTCATCGTCCATGGCCTCTCGGACGAAGAGCGCCGCGTCGCCTACGCCGCCGACGTCACCTACGCCACCAACAACGAACTCGGCTTCGACTATCTGCGCGACAACATGAAGTATGAGCGCGCCCAGATGGTGCAGCGCGGCCACAATTACGCGATCGTCGACGAAGTCGATTCCATCCTGGTCGACGAGGCGCGCACGCCGCTGATCATTTCCGGTCCGCTCGAGGACCGTTCGGAAATGTACAACACCATCGACACCTTCATCATCCAGCTGCAGCCGCAGGATTATGAGATCGACGAGAAGCAGAAGACCTCGATCTTCACCGAGGAAGGCACCGAGAAGCTGGAGAACCTGCTGCGCGATGCCGGCCTGTTGAAGGGCGAGTCGCTCTACGACGTCGAGAACGTCGCCATCGTCCACCATGTGAACAACGCGTTGAAGGCGCACCGGTTGTTCCAGAAGGACAAGGACTACATCGTGCGCAACGGCGAGATCGTGATCATCGACGAATTTACCGGCCGCATGATGCCGGGCCGCCGCTATTCGGAAGGCCTGCACCAGGCGCTGGAAGCCAAGGAGCATGTGGCGATCCAGCCGGAGAACCAGACGCTCGCCTCCGTCACCTTCCAGAACTACTTCCGCCTCTACAAGAAGCTGTCCGGCATGACCGGCACGGCGCTGACCGAGGCCGAGGAATTCGGCAACATCTACGGTCTCGAAGTCACCGAGATCCCGACCAACCTGCCGGTCATCCGCAAGGACGAGGACGACGAGGTCTACCGGACGGTCGAGGAGAAATACAAGGCGATCGTCAAGGAGATCCGCGAAGCCAGCGCCAAGGGCCAGCCGACGCTGGTCGGCACCACCTCGATCGAGAAGTCCGAGCAGCTGGCCGAGCGCCTGCGCAAGGAAGGTTTCAAGGATTTCGAGGTGCTGAACGCCCGCCACCACGAGCGTGAGGCGGCGATCGTCGCCCAGGCCGGCAAGCCCGGCGCCATCACCATTGCCACCAACATGGCCGGCCGCGGCACCGACATCAAGCTCGGCGGCAACGCCGAAATGCGGATCGCCGACGAACTGGGCGACATGCCGGAAGGCCCCGAGCGCGAGGCGCGCGAAAAAGAGATCTACGCCGACGTCGAGCGCCTGAAGGAAAAGGCGCTGGCCGCCGGCGGCCTCTACGTGCTCGCCACCGAGCGCCATGAATCGCGCCGCATCGACAACCAGTTGCGCGGCCGTTCGGGCCGCCAGGGCGACCCCGGCCGCTCGAAATTCTTCCTGTCGCTGCAGGACGACCTGATGCGCATCTTCGGTTCCGAGCGCATGGACGGCATGCTGCAGAAGCTCGGCCTCAAGGAAGACGAGGCGATCATCCACCCGTGGATCAACAAGGCGCTGGAAAAGGCGCAGAAGAAGGTCGAGGCGCGCAACTTCGACATCCGCAAGAACCTGTTGAAATATGACGACGTCTCCAACGACCAGCGCAAGGTGGTGTTCGAACAGCGCATCGAGCTGATGGACGGCGAAGGCCTGACCGAGATCATCGCCGAGATGCGTGAAGGCGTCATCGACGAGATCGTCGCCAAGGCGATTCCCGAAAACGCCTATGCCGAACAGTGGGATGTTGCGGGGCTGAAGGCCGAGGTCGCCGAATTCCTCAATCTCGACCTGCCGGTCGACGAATGGGCCAAGGAAGAAGGCATCGCCGAGGACGACATCCGCGAGCGCATCACTGCCGCCGCCGACGCCGCCGCCAAGGAGCGCTCCGAGCGCTTCGGCCCCGAGGTGATGACCTATGTCGAGCGCTCCGTGGTGCTGCAGACGCTCGACCATCTGTGGCGCGAGCACATCGTCAACCTCGACCATCTGCGCTCGGTCGTCGGCTTCCGCGGCTACGCCCAGCGCGATCCGCTGCAGGAATACAAGGGCGAGGCGTTCGAGCTGTTCCAGGCGATGCTCGGCAATCTGCGCCAGGCCGTCACCGCGCAGCTGATGCGCGTCGAGCTGGTCCGCCAGGCCGCCGAAGCCCCGCCCCCGGAAGCCCCCGACATGTTCGGCACCCATATTGACGGCACTACCGGCGAGAACGATTTCGAAGGCGGCGAAACCGCCCTCCTGGTGCGCCAGGAGCAGAACACCGTCGTCGCCCCCGAAGACCGCGACCCGAACAACCAGGCCACCTGGGGCAAAGTCGGCCGCAACGAAGCCTGCCCCTGCGGATCGGGGAAGAAATACAAGCACTGCCACGGGGCATTTGCGTAAGGACGCGCGCTCTTCCTTCTCCCCGTCACTATACGGGGAGAAGGTGCCCGAAGGGCGGATGAGGGGCGGCGCTGAGGTCGCGATTGGCGGCGCTAAAATCCGGCGAATGTCACCTCATCAACGGTCATCGCACCGCAAAAGTCGCGCACGACGCTGCGCCGACCGAGCCCTTGCTACGCTTGCATTGAAACAGCACGTGGAATGACAGCTGGTTGACCCGCACCCGGCGTTCTCTCGCCATTCGTCATGCCACCGGAACATCAAAAACGCGCTCGCCGCGCACCAGCGGCCTGCCGGCCCTCCGCTATGGCTCCGGGCGTTCGTCGCTCGAAAAGCCAAATCGTTGGCTTTTCGTCCGCTGCGCGGACCGCTCCTCACCCAACCGTTTCTTAATGTGTCTCCGCTACACCAAAGCCTGAAAAAGAGGCGGAAAACGGAGAGAGATCGGGGTGCGCTTTTCCGCGGCCACGACTGCCGGGCGGTTCTTGCCGCAGCGTTTGGCGCTGCGCGTCGAACCGTTGCTTGGCCGCATCGACGCCGTGCTGTTCACCGCCGATGAACGTGGCGAGGCCGGCCGCATGTCGGTCATCGCCTTCTCCATCCGCATCGTCAGCGCCGTCATCGCCTTCATCAGCCAGGTGCTGATGGCGCGCTGGATGGGCTCGTTCGAATACGGCATCTTCGTGCTCGTCTGGGTGACGATGGTCATCGTCGGCAACCTCGCCTGCCTCGGCTTCCACACTTCGGTCATCCGTTTCATCCCCGAATACCGCGAGCGCGGAATGATGGACGAACTGCGCGGCATCGTCGTGGCCAGCCGCCTGTTCGTGCTGATCGCCTCGACCATCATCGCCGGGCTCGGCGCGCTCGGCGTCTGGCTGGCGGCGCCCTGGATCGAGAACTACTACGTGATCCCGTTCATCCTCGGCGTCATCTGCCTGCCGATGATCGCGGTGTCGGATCTGTTGCAGGGTCAGGCCAGGGCGAACAGCTGGGCGCTTTTCGCTTTGTCGCCGACCTATCTGATACGGCCGGTGCTGATCTTGCTGTTCATGGCGCTGATGCTCTATGCCGGCTACGCGGCGGACGCCAGGACGGCGATCTTCGCCTCGATCGCCGCCACCTATGTCACCACGCTCGCGCAGCTGATCGGCGTCACGCACCGCATGGAGAGGCAGATCCCAGCCGGACCGATGAAAGTGCATTTCGCGCAATGGTTCATCGTCTCGCTGCCGATCTTCCTGGTCGAAAGCTTCTTCTTCCTGCTGACCAATGCTGACGTGCTGATGGTCGGCGCCTATATGAACCCCAACGACGTCGCTGTCTATTTCGCCACGGTCAAGACGCTGGCGCTGGTGCATTTCGTCTATTTCGCGGTCAAGGCCGGTGTCGCCCAGCGCTATGCGCAGTTCACCCATGGCGAGCCGGAAAAGCTTGCCGCCTTCGCCCGCGAGACAGTGTCGTGGACTTTCTGGCCGTCGCTGCTGATGGCGCTGCTGGTGCTGGTGCTGGGCAAGCCCATGCTGGTGCTGTTCGGCCCCGAATTCACATCAGGCTATCCGCTGCTGTTCCTGCTCGTCTTCGGCGTCGTGGCGCGTGCCGCCGTCGGCCCTTGCGAAAGCCTGCTCACCATGAGCGGCAACCAGAACATCTGCGCCGCCGTCTATGCCATGACGCTGGCCTTCAACATCGGCCTCAACGTGGTGCTGATCCCGATGTTCGGCCTGTGGGGCGCGGCCATGGCCACCGCCTTTGCCATGATCTTCGAGGCCAGCGCACTGTCCTTCACGGTCTGGCGCAAGCTCGGCATCGTCATGGCGATCTTCGTGCCTGCCAAAGGAGTAGCCTGATGGCCGCCATCCCGTTGCTCGAGGAAACCAGCGGCGGCACCGCCGGCGCCATGGTGTCCGGCCTTGCCGGACTGGCGCGCGACCCCGACCCAGCCCATATCGAAATCCTCGCCAACAACCGCCCGGAGCGCAAGCTTGCCATTTATCCGGCGTCCGCCGGCTTCGACCTGGTCGAGGAGCTGGATTATCTCTGCGCCCGCACCATCGAGCCGAACGTCTTCTTCAACCCGCGCTTCCTGGCGCCCGCAATGCCCCGGCTGGAGGATCGCGAGGTGCGGCTGGCGGTGATCCGCGACGGCGACGAATACCGCAACCGGCTGCGCCTGCTGGTGCCGATCTCGGAGGAGCGTCCGGTGGTGCCGCTCGGCGTTCCGGTGATGCGCACCTGGGCAAGCCCGTTCGGTCCGCTCGGCACGCCGCTGATTGACCGCGACGATCCGATCGGCGTCGTCGAGGATTTCTTCTCGATGCTGTCGCGCCCGCACCTCAAGATGCCGAAAGTCCTCGTGCTGCCCGACATCAGGCTCGATGGTCCGGTGGCAAGCCTGCTTGACTCCGTGGCCGAGACGCGCGGCCTGACGCTGGTCACCACCGGTCAGACCTCGCGACCCGTGCTGCAGAGCGAACT
Organism: Mesorhizobium sp. 113-1-2; assembly: GCF_016756475.1. Taxonomy (NCBI): domain Bacteria; kingdom Pseudomonadati; phylum Pseudomonadota; class Alphaproteobacteria; order Hyphomicrobiales; family Phyllobacteriaceae; genus Mesorhizobium; species Mesorhizobium sp. 113-1-2. The sequence continues at coordinate 1,804,833 of NZ_AP023242.1, read as the reverse complement.
CGACGGCGACGACTATCTGAAGGCATCGCTGCGTTCGCACCACTATCGCGAGTTCCGCCGCCTGAAGCGGCGCCTTGCCGACCAAGGCAGGCTGGAGCATGTGGTGGCGCGCGGCCCCGAAGAAATCCGCCACGCCATCGAAAGTTTTCTGACGCTGGAAGCGTCCGGCTGGAAGGGCCGCGAGCGCACCGCCATGGCGATCGACCGCTTCCGCGCCGCCTTTGCCCGCGAGGCCGTGCACCGGCTCGCCGAGCAGGACATGTGCCGCATCCATTCGCTGACGCTCGACGGCCGCACCATCGCCTGCCTGATCGTCTTCGTCGAGGCCGGCGTCGCCTATACCTGGAAGACCGCCTATGACGAGACGCTATCAGCCTATTCGCCCGGCACGCTGCTGATGATCGAGGTCACCAGGCAGCATCTCGACGATCCCAACATCATGATGACCGATTCCTGTGCGGTGCCGGACCATCCGGTGATGAGCAGGCTGTGGAGCGAGCGCAAGCCGATCGGCACGCTGGTGATCGGGCTGACGCCGGACGCCGACCGTCTCGCCCGCCAGGCCGCCTCGCAGCTGCATCTCTACCGCGAGACCCGCAACATGGCCCGCCTGCTGCGCAACCGCATGAAGAGCCTGCTAAGACGGCGGTAGACCATGATCGCGAACTTCCGCGGCTGCAGGCACCTTGCCGAGCCCCCTGCCCCTCACACAAATGGCGCAACAACAATGGACGGGCGTCCGCGGTTCAGCGCGACATATGGCGCAAAGGCTGGAACGATCGCACGGTTCGCAGGCACCGCCATCGGCCTCTGGCTTCTGTCGGGTCTGGCATCGACTGCGAACGCCGCCAATACATCGGTCTTCCTTGAGGACCAGACCTGGACCGAACTGCGCGATCGGATCGGCGCCGGAACGACGACGATCATTGTCCCGATAGGTGGCACTGAACAGAGCGGCCCCGCCATGGCTTTGGGCAAGCACAATGTGCGGGTAAAGTTCCTGGCTGAAAAAATAGCCGGCCAATTGGGCAACGCGTTGGTCGCGCCCGTGATCTCCTATGTTCCGGAAGGAACCATCGATCCGCCGACCGCCCATATGCGGTTTCCCGGCACGGTCACCGTCAGCGACAAGACTTTCGAGGAGCTGCTCGAATCCGCGGCCCGCAGCTTCAAGCTGCATGGCTTCAAGACCATCGTGCTGATCGGCGACCATGGCGGCTATCAGGCCGACGAGCGCCATGTCGCCGATCGCCTGAATACCGAATGGCGCAAAAGCCCGGTCCGGGTGTTTGCGGCGCTCGAATACTATCAGATCACCCAGGGCGCCTATGTCGACAAGCTCCTGTCGGCCGGCGCGACGTCGTCGGAGATCGGAACGCATGCGGGACTGGCCGACACGTCGCTCATGCTCGCCATCGACCCGTCCATGGTGCGCAAGGATCGCCTTGCGGCCGCCCCGAAGCTCAATGCCGGCGACGGCGTCTATGGCGGCGACCCGACACGATCATCAGCCGCGTTCGGCCAGCTCGGCGTAGACCTGATCGTCAACGGAACGACCGAAGCGATCCGCAGCTTCATCGAAAAGCAGCAGCCCAAATGACCAAGGCATATTGGTGGTTCACGAGCCTATGCGCGCTGCTCGTGTTGTTGTTCGCGTCGGTATTGGCTTCTGCCGGCTCGTGCCCGGAAGATTGCAGCGAGCCGCCGCCCCACGCTCCGATCAATATCTACAGCCAGACAACTTCCGATCATTTGAGCCCGGCGACGGCAGGCGCGCTGCCACGTGTCTATGTTCCGAACCGCTCGTCCAACAGCGTCTCGGTCATCGACCCCGTGGCGCTCAAGGAAGTCGACAGGTTCCCTGTCGGGAGCAAGCCGCAGCACGTCGTTCCGTCCTGGGATCTTAAAACGCTCTGGGTCGCCAACAACGCCAGCGGCACCAGCAAGGGCAGCGTGACATCAATCGACCCCAAGACCGCCAAGCCGGGCCACGAAATTTCGGTCGACGACCCCTACAACATGTATTTCATGCCTGACGGAAGTTCGGCCGTCATCGTCGATGAAGCCTACCAGCGGCTCGACCTGCGCGATCCGCAGACGATGGCGCTGAAATCGACGATACCGACACCTACCTGCCCGGGTATCAACCACGCCGATTTTTCCGCCGACAATGCCTACGCCATCTTCACCTGCGAATATGGCGATGGCGGCCTGTTGAAGGTGGACCTGAAAAACCAGAAGGTGCTCGGCCACCTCGCTCTGTCGAAGATGGGCATGCCACAGGACGTCAGGCTCTCTCCCGACGGCAAGGTCTTCTATGTCGCCGACATGATGAACGACGGCGTGTTCCTGATCGACGGAGACAGCTTTTCCGAAATCGGCTTCATCGCCACCGGCATCGGAACGCACGGATTTGTCGTGAGCCGTGACGGGACGAAGCTCTATGTTTCAAACCGGGGCTCGCACAAGATGGAGCAAGGCCGTGCAAAGGGGCCGGGCAGCGTCACCGTCATCGATTTCGCCACGCGCTCGGTCGTCGCGCAATGGCCCATACCAGGTGGCGGCAGCCCCGACATGGGCAATGTCAGCGCCGACGGCAAGCAATTGTGGCTGTCCGGCCGCTTCGACAGCGAGGTCTACATGATAGACACGACCTCGGGCGCCGTGACGAAAATCCGGGTCGGCGTCGAGCCTCACGGCCTGACGGTCTGGCCGCAGCCCGGCAGATACTCGCAGGGCCACACCGGTAACATGCGATAGGCATCTCGACCGCGAAGACGCGCGAAACAACCGCCTGATGCCGCTCCGTCGTCCAAGGCAATAAAACCGTTCTCATCGAAGAGGTTCTTGCCGCCGCCGCCTCGCTTGTGTGGCCAAACCGCATCGCCGATTTCCTGCCGAGAGCCGTTTGGACAAAGCCGTCCAGACGAATGGCACATCGTCACATAACTGTAGTAGCGCGCGCCTAGCTAAATCGCCGCCACATCCCAACGCGCCGCTCCATCCCGATGCGCCGCCACATCTCGAGGAAAGACCATGCTTTTGCGCACCATCATCGCCCCATTGGGCGTTTGCTTATCCATGGCCACATCGGCCTTTGCAGCCGACCTGGTCGAAGCCCCGCCACCGGCAGCGCCAACCTGGACGATCGCAATCGAGGGGGACCCGGAATTCTACGCCATCGACAATGGCAGCAACACCGCCCGGTCGCTTGCCGACACCTATTTCAAGCTCAGCGTTTCGCACAATTTCGACAACAACTTCGTCGGCGGGATCTTCATCCAGCCGACCTTCAAGACCGGCGGAAAGTCGCAGTACTACGCCGAAGCAAGCCTCGGCTACAAAATCAAGGTCACGGATGCCTTCAGCCTGACCCCCAGCCTCGGGCTCGGCTACACCTGGCACGATACGGGCATCATCAAGGACGACGACGCCAACGCGAATGTTCCCTACTACACCCTGTACATCGCGGGCGATTGGAAGGTCTCCAAGCAGTGGACCTGGAACGTCTTCAACTTCCGCTACCGCAATGCCTTCAGCACCACCTGGGAGACGCCGAAGCTGGCGACCGGCGTGACCTACAACATCGACTCCACCAACGCTGTCTATGCTAGCGTCGGCTATTCCTGGAAGAAGACCGACACGACTTCGGCGCCCTACAACGATCTCGCCGGCGACAAATGGAACATCGGGATCGGCTATAAGCATTCGCTCTGAGCGGATTGACGAGAGTTAAGGCTTGGCTTTGGCACAGGCCTTCATCCATCTGTCAGTTGCATCCGGAGCGGCGAAATCCACCGCTCCGGACAGCCCGAACCGGCAACGCGCAGTTCAGACGGTGCACCTTGGCGGCGCGCTGAGCCGAAATCTGTGCCAGTCCTCTTTCGCCAAGGCTTCCGAGGACACTCCTTCGTCTGACAAGCCTTGGATGGCCTGCCATCCGAAGCTCGAAGAGCGAAGCTACCAGCCAAAGCGGACTATCTGGGAAAGGTTCGCAATGTCGCCATAGATCATCGAACCTTTCACGAGAATGCATTTGTTGCCGAGAACTTTGAAAAGCGGGCTCGATGCAGCGCAAACCGGTCGGTCTTTGTCCTTGGCTTCGGCATAGCCGATGCTGATAGCTAGGACAGCGATAGCAACGAGTGTCGTCTTGCTCATATTTGCCCACCCAAGCCAGCGAGCCTCCGCAGACCGGAGGTAAGTCGCGAGCCATGCGTCCAAAATAGCACTGGCGCATGTTGGGCTTCATCCATCAATTGGATGAGGCGGGACCAGTCCCATTCCATCGAATGAACGGCGCGTCGTCGCCGGTGAAGTTGTCCCACCGGATTCAGAGCTTGAAAAAAATGGGGGGCAAAAACAGGCAAAAAACTGAACAAAATCAGCGCCTGAAAAATAGGGTGGTGCCCCTAGCCGGGATCGAACCAGCACTCCTTGCGGAACTCGATTTTGAGTCGAGCGCGTCTACCAATTCCGCCATAGGGGCTCAGGCCGGGCGGCCTGGATGGGCGCGGACTATACGGTTGGAGGCCTGTTCGTCAACTGGCCAATTGCCGACGATCCCGGATACCGCCAGATTTCGCCGCTGGTTTCCGTGATAGCGATGCCTCTAGAAATCGACGGAGAAGACCAGGGGGCCGCCATCGCACATGCCGTCGGACAGGACCAGAATTTTAAGGCGATGCGGCTCATCGCTGAGCACGGCAATGCCTTCCGGTTTGATTTCCTTATCGTCACAGCCCGCGCCGTCGCGGAGCGCGACCCCTGACAGGTCAAGTTCGGTCAACAATTTGGGCGTGGCCTTGCCGCCGTCATCATGCGAGCCATCCCACAGGCTGAAGGTCCATGTTGGCGGAGACGTACCAGCGCTCAGCTCCGCATCTCCTGGCCCGGCAAGGACCAGGATACCGTCCTTGACGGCTGCCAGATCACGGATGCCGCGCCCCTTGCCAACCTCTAGATTGGTCAATTCGGGCGAGGCGGGTTCATTGGCGAACAGGGCCTTCTTGTCGAGAGCCAGAATTGGCGCGTAGCCGGCGCTCGCCGGTCCCCGAAAGCCCAGATACAGCTTCGGCCCCATGACGGCCATACCTTCCATGTCCACGCCTTGGCCGTCCTTAAGACAGTCGTCGAGATGCTCTTTAACGCCCGAAACGGCAGCAAAAACCTTGGCCAGCCCGGTGGCGTCGGTGATATCGCTTATCTTGCCATTGGCGTCTGTCAGAACGGCTCCGCTGGCCGGATCATAACCGATGCGGAGCAAATGGTGGCTGGCCGGATTGAACTCGCAGCTTTCGCGCTTGCGGGCGTGTGAGCCAAGCAGATAGTAAAACCCACTGTCCGCGGCAGCCGCCTCGGCGTCCATCTCCGCGCCGTCCAGCGGCAAGTCGAGTGGCTTTTCGTCCACCGCGAAGGATCCGTCTCCCAACAGGATCGTGCGCGTGGCGGAACCTTCATCCAATGCCAGCAGGCATCTTTGCGGAGCCGGTTGAACCGCACAGGCGATTCCACTCACTGACCGACGCGTCTTCTTCTTGAACGGCAAGCCGGCCTCGCTCTGCCAAGGCCCACCGACTGGCGCCAGGGACCCGGCGGATGCGGCATGTCCGATCATGGCACAAGCAGCCACGATCAGCCATTTTTGCACATACCGTCGATACGTCATGCCTTCGACCCGCATCATATGTAGGAACCTCCCCCATCGTCCGAGGGCAACTTGCAAATCGCAAGATGTCCATTCTCCCTCCGCGCCGCAAAGTCCAAAATAGATGTCGCCATTTTCAACCGATCGACCGCGTTGCTCACGCAAACCGCCTTTCTCAACAATAGAGATGCTGCGCTGCAATACTAAAAGAATTTCTGCGTGACATCGACTTTATCCCTATTTTGGATACTTGCAATGCATTGGCATTTATTTCGCTTAGCAGCGCCGAGTGAAGCAGCAGGCCCTCTGGAAAGCCATGTGGTGCTCTATCAAATCATCCCTTCGAAGGCGCTGGAGCCCGTTTCGGGAAAATCCGACGCCCCACTCAACGGAGACTCGTAGCCGCATGTTCGATTTGAGAGCCAGGCGCGCGGATGCGACCAATCTTCGCCTTTTGATTTCGTGACTGTGCTGCCATTGTGCAGCGCGGAAAATCTTTCTAGACAGGCGGCGCATGCAGCATGGCGCATCTGAAGGATGGCCGCGCACGGTTTGGGTCTTGTTTCACCCCAGGCATCTGCGCACTTTTGGGCGACACGCATAGGAGAGCCGATGCTTCGCGGACTGTACGACTGGACCCTGTCGCTGGCGGCGCGCAAATCCGCCGAATGGTGGCTGGCCTTCATCGCTTTCGTCGAGAGTTCGGTGTTCCTGGTGCCGGCCGATGTGCTCTATCTGCCGATGGCGCTGTCGCGGCCGGATCGCGCCTATCGCTATGCGCTGATCGCCACCGTCGCCTCGGTGCTGGGCGGCATTGCCGGCTGGTTCATCGGTCACTACGCCTATGAGGCGGTGGCAAGGCCGATCCTCGAATTCTACGGCAAATATGACGAGTTCGAGCAACTGCGCGTCTCGTCGGGCGTCGGCTTCATCATCCTGATGCTGATCACCTCGGGCGCGGCGCACCTGCCGCCGATCAAGGTGGTGACGATCCTGTCCGGCGTCATCGGCGTCAATCTGGCGCTGTTCATCGCGCTGGCCATCGTGGCGCGCGGCGCCCGTTTCCTGCTCTTGGCGTGGCTGTTGCGCCGCTACGGCGAGTCGATCCGCGAGTTCATCGAAAAGCGCCTCGGCCTGATCGTTGGCGCCGCGGCGGCTGCCCTGATTTTGCTCTATATCGTCGTCAAATACGCCCTCTGAGGCCTCGTCAAAACCGGGTAACGGTTTTGAGACGGGCAAGCGGACCTAGCGGGCGGCGAACTCAATGGACGAAAGACCCATGACAGCGACCATGAATGCCGATACCGGACGCCAGCGGACGCGAACCGCCCTGTTTCTCGCCGTCGCCATGGCCGCGACCGTTGGTTCGGCGCTCTGCTTCCAGTACATTGGCGGCTATATCCCCTGCCACCTCTGCCTGGAACAGCGCACCCCCTACTATATCGGCGCACCGCTGATGGTGCTGGCGGTGATTGCCTCTATGCTGCGCGCGCCGGCCTGGCTGACGCGTGGCCTGCTGGGCATTGGCGGCCTGCTGATGCTCTACGGCCTCTATCTCGGCGTCTACCATTCCGGCGTCGAATGGCAGTGGTGGGCCGGCCCGACCGATTGCACGGCGGGCGCCGGCCCGGTCGACACCGGCGGCAAGGGCGTGCTCGACGCGCTCGACAAATTCGTGCCGCCCTCCTGCGACAAGGCCGCGCTGCGCATCCTGGGCCTGTCGCTGGCCGGCTGGAACGCCATCGCCAGCCTGATCCTCGCCGCCGTCGCCTTCCGCGGCGCGCTGGCCCGCGATTGATCAAATTCGATTGAGTCGCACGGCGCAGGGTTCGAGCAAAATTCGGTAGGCTGAGTCGCGTGGCGCGGCTTTCGACGGACGAGCCAGGTGGTTCCCCCACTCCGTCTCGGCTTCGCCGAGCCACCTTTCCCTCGATCGACGGGGTAGAGGAAGGGCGCGAGCCTGTTGTAGCCAGCGCTCGTCCGACAGGCTCTCTACTCCAGGCCGCCAACAGGCTCCCTTCCTCTCCCTCCGGAGGGGGGAGAGGTGGCGCTGCGAAGCAGCGACGGAGTGGGGAAGCCGGTCGTCAAATGCGAAGCCGCAGATAAGTGAGCACGGCCAAGCTGGTCCGATAAGTGCGTGAGCACCGGAAGCGCAGAAAGCTGCGTCAGGCGGCCAGCATGGCGAATTTCTGCCGAACTCTATGGCTCCAGCTCGACATCCCAGTAGAGATAATCCATCCAGCTTTCATGCAGATGGTTCGGCGGGAACAGGCGGCCGTTGTTGTGCAGATCATGCACGGTCGGCTGATAGGGCTTCTGCAGCGGCCACATCTTGGCGTGCGCTGGCATCATGCCGCCCTTCCTCAGATTGCAGGGCGAGCAGGCGGCGACGACATTCTCCCAGGTCGTCGCGCCGCCACGATGGCGGGGGATGACATGGTCGAAGGTGAGGTCGTCGGGCGTACCGCAATATTGGCACTGGAAGCGGTCGCGCAGGAAGACGTTGAAGCGGGTGAAGGCAGGATGCCTTGACGGCTTCACATAAGCCTTCAGGCTGACCACGCTCGGCAGCTTCATCGAGAAGGTCGGCGAGGACACCGCATGCTCGTATTCGGCGACGATGTTCACCCGATCGAGGAACACCGCCTTGATGGCGTCCTGCCAGGACCAGAGCGACAAGGGGTAATAGCTGAGCGGACGGTAATCCGCATTCAGCACCAGTGCTGGAAGCCCATCCGGAGATACGGCAACCGTCACGTGTTTACCTCCTTGGTTCTAGACCCGAACGGCGCGGATACTGTAAGCCCGACATGACAGGGATGTGAAGCGGATTGTGGTTCGCGCGACGTGCCAAAAAAGCATGATTTTTATGCTTTTTTGCGGATTCAGGCGGGCGGTGCGGCGTCCCTGCCCCTGGTTTCGCGATAATAGGACCAGAAAAGCCGCGATGCGACACCTCGCCACGGGCTCCATGATTCGGCCAATGCGATCAGTGTTTTCTCCGGCGGACGCGGGTCGATGCCGAGCGCATGGCCGACCGCCGTTTGCAGCGCGACGTCGCGCGCGGGAAAAATGTCGGGGTGCCCGGCGGCGAACAGGAGGTACACTTCCGCCGTCCAGGGACCGATACCGGGCACCGCCGTCATCGCCGTGATCGCTTCCTCTGCATCGAGCGAACAGAGGTGATTGAGGTCGAGCCCGTCGGCCACGGCCTGGGCAATCGCGATCAGGCCGCGCTGCTTGGGCCGCGACAGGCCGGCCTCGCGAAACATGTCCTCGCCGGCGGCCAGGATCGCCTGCGGCGTCAGCGGATCGACCAGCTTCGTCAGCCGGCCGAATATGGCATCAGCACTCGCCCGGGAGACCTGCTGCGAGACGATGATCGAGGCGAGGCTCCTGAAGCCAGGCTCGGAGAGCCGCAGCGGCACTTCGCCGGCCATGCCACGCACCTTTTCCAGGCGCGGGTCGATGATGCAAAGCGCATCGAGCCCGCGCGCAATGTCGTCCAGTGAGGCGATGCGTTGCATGGTATCCTTGTCCGCGAATGTGCCGCAAAGTAGCAACCGCCGAAACCGCAGCACAACCCGATTGCCGCCTGAGACATGACGCTCCTGACATTCCGCTTCGCGCCCAGCCCCAACGGCGAACTGCATCTCGGCCACGCCTATTCGGCGCTGCTCAACCAGAAGCTGGCAAAGGCCGGTGGCGGCCGCCTGCTGCTGCGCATCGAGGATATCGACACCACGCGCTGCACGCCGCAATTCGAGGCGGGCGTGTTTGCCGATCTGAAATGGCTGGGGCTCGGCTGGGAGGAGCCGGTGCGCCGCCAGTCCGAGCATTTCGCCGAGTACGAGGCGGTGCTCGACCGGTTGATCCAAGAAGAACTCGTCTATCCCGCCTTCATGAGCCGTGGCGAGATCAGGGCCTTCATCGCCGACGGCGAAAAGCGCGGGCGCGACTGGCCGCGCGATCCCGACGGCGTGCCGCTCTACCCTCCGTCCGACAAGGCGTTGAGCGTGAGCGAGCGCAAGCGGCGCATCGCCGAAAATGCGCCCTTCGCCTGGCGGCTGGATATCGGCGCCGCCATGACGCGTGTCGGCAGGGACCTCACATGGACCGAGTTCACCGATGAGACGCTGTCCGCGACCCGTTCGGTCGAAGCGCGCCCGCAGGACTGGGGCGACGTGATCGTGGCGCGCCGCGACATCCCGACCAGCTACCACCTCGCCGTCATTGTCGACGACGCGCTGCAAGGCGTCAGCCATATCGTGCGCGGACAGGACCTGTTTTCCGCCACCGGCGTGCAGCGCCTGCTGCAGGAACTGCTTGGGCTGCCGCAACCCGCCTATTTCCACCATCGGCTTATCCTCGGACCGGACGGGCGAAAACTATCGAAGAGCCTTGGCGACACCGGCCTTGCCAAGCTGCGCGGGGCCAGCGCTAGCCCCGACGATATCAGGCGAATGGTCGGACTTTGACGGCTGCGAGATCGGGAGAACCACCCGCAGAACCCGCCACCGATTGAATTCCCGTGATGCATGGATCAATCGTTTCGTTTTGCACGCCGGGTTGAACGGGACTAGAGCAACGCCACAGTTCTCACCAGCGTCGCGGTCTCCCGAAAATGCACAGCATCAAGCGGTTCATCCCCGCCACCTTCGTCGTCCTGTGGGCGACCGGCTTCATCGGCGCGCGCTACGCCATGCCGTGGGCGGAGCCGTTCACCTTCCTCGCCGCCCGTTTCGTCATTGCGGCCATCTTGCTGGCTGTGCTGATGCCCGTCCTAGGCTCGAAACGAGCCACCCGAAAGGAAGCGCTGCACGCCACCGGCGCCGGCGTGCTGATGCATGGCGTCTATCTCGGCGCCGTCTTCTGGGCCATCCACAGGGGCATGCCGGCCGGGTTTTCGGCCCTGATCGTCGGCCTGCAACCGCTGATCACGGCCGTCCTGGCCGGCAAGTTCCTGGGCGAGGCCATCCTGCCGCGCCACTGGCTTGGCCTCGGCATCGGCCTGATCGGCATCGTCATCGTGCTGTGGCCAAAGCTTGGCGCGCTGGGCGGCGGCGTGACCGCGGCGACACTGACCGCCTCGCTGCTCTCGGTGCTCGGCATGAGCGCCGGCACGATCTGGCAAAAGCGCTTTGCTTCCGGCGGTGACCTCGTGGCGGCGACCATGTGGCAATATGTCGGCGGCGCCGCGCTGATGATCCTGGCCGCGCTCGCCTTCGAAACACACACCGTCATCATCAACGGCGAACTGATCTTCGCCATGGCCTGGCTGGTGCTGGTGCTGTCGCTCGGCGCCATCTTCCTTTTGATGGTGATGATCCGCGACGGCGAAATGTCGAAAGTCGCCTCGCTGTTCTACCTGGTGCCGGCGGTGACGGCGATCATCGCCTGGGCGCTGTTCGACGAACAGCTCAACGCGCTGCAGATCGTCGGCATGGCGATCACCACCTTCGGCGTCGGCCTGGCGACGGCGCGGCAGGCCAAGGGGAGAGCTGTGGGGCTGGGAACTGAGGAACTGAAGAATTGAGGAATTGAAGAAAAAGCGGCCATATCTGGCGCTGTGTGCTCGTTCCTCAGTTCCTCAATTCTTCAGTTCCTCAGTTCCTCAATTCTCCAGTTCCTCAGTTCCTCAATTCTCCAGTCCCTCATTTCCTCACCCAACCCGCGCCCGCGCCTCCAGATAACGGCTGATGGCAGCGTTGAGCTCGCCCCCAAGGATGAAGATCGCCGAGACGATGTAGAGGAAAACCACCGCGATCATGATCGAGGCGAGACCAGCATAAGTCGTCACATAGGACGAGAAATGGTCGAGATAGGTGGCAAACATCGTCGAACCGATGAGCCATGCCGCCAGCGTGAAGACGATGCCGGGCACGAGCGAGACGAAGCGGCGCTTGCCGGCAGGTAGCCAGTAATGCACGGCAAACAATCCGCCGATGATGACGGCTGAGGCAATGACGTAACGCCACAGCGTTATCGTGCCGGTATAGGGCTTGATCCATTCGAAATGCGCTTCCGCCAGCCGCGCCAGCAAGGGTGCGAACACCAGAAGCACACTGATCGCCAGGAACCCGGCCGTCGCGATCAGCACGAAGAAGATGCTCTGCACCCGGCGATAGATGATGCCGCGCGTCTCCGTGACGCGATAGGCGCGGTTGAGCGACGTGCGCAGCGCCTCGATGCCGTTCGAGGCAAAGTAGGCGGCAAGCAGCACGCCATAGGTCAACAGATCGGTGCGCCGGACGGTCAGCACGTTCAGCACCTCATGCGCGATCGGCTTGGCGATCTGATCCGGCCAGGTGTCGAAGACCAGGTGCACGGCCGTGTCGGCAAAGGCCTGGGCGCCGAGGAAGCTGCCCAGCGTCGTGGCGAAGATCAGGAACGGAAACAGCGCCATCAGCGAGGTGATCGCCAGATGGCTGGCCATCGCCCAGCCGTCATCGGTGTTGAAATGACCGAGCGCGTCGTAGAGCACGCGGCGCAGGGCGACAATATTCCGCAGCAAGGACGCGCGCTCCCTTCGATTGTCTCGACGCCGCGAATATGGGAAGTGAATGCGGCAAATGGCAACCCTGAGTCAAACCACGAATTCTCCAGCGACCGAGTTGCGCACCATCATCATCACCGGTGCGTCCTCAGGCATAGGCGCCTATTGCGCGCGAGCGCTGAAGGCCGAGGGCTGGCGCGTGTTCGCCACGGCGCGCAAGCCGGAAGACATCGCCGCCCTCGAAACGGACGGCATCGAGGCTTTTTATCTCGACTATAGCGAACCGGACTCGATCGCCGCTTTGGTGACTTCAGTGCTCGAGCGCACGGGCGGAAGGCTGGACGCGCTCTTCAACAACGGCGCCTACGCCCAGGCCGGCGCCGTCGAAGACCTGTCGGTGGCAGCGCTCAAGGAGCAGTTCGAGGTCAATTTCTTCGGTTGGCATGATTTGACCAGCCGTCTCGTGCCGGTGATGCGCCGCCAGCGCCAAGGCCGCCTCGTCCATTGCTCATCGATCCTTGGTCTCGTGCCGGTACGCTTTCGTGGTGCCTATTCGGCATCCAAACATGCACTCGAAGCGCTGATGCTCTGTCAGCGCCAGGAATTGGAAGGCAGCGGCGTCCATGTTTGCCTGATCGAACCGGGGCCGGTGAAATCGAAGATCGCCAGCAACGGCCTGCCCTGGTTCCTGAAAAACATCGACATCGAGAATTCCGTGCACAGCGCCGACTATGCCGCGCAGTTGGAGCGGCTGCGCGCCGGCGGCAGCCAGTCGGCTCTGAAGCCTGGGCCGGAAGTGGTCCACAAGGTTCTGCGCCATGCACTTCTGTCGCGGCGCCCGCGCCCGCACTATGTGGTAACGGTGCCGGCCAGGATCGGCGCCGCACTCAAACGCGTCCTGCCTGCATCGATACTCTACCGCCTGATGGCCAAACGCGCCTGAACGCGAAAACAACTGGAAACGCAACAATGGCAACCGTCTTCAACATCCTCGCCATTCTGGTCATGGCCGCCGTGGTGATCGTGCTGATCCGAGGCCTCATCAACATGATGCGCGGCGGTTCCGGCGTCACCTCGAACAAGCTGATGCAGGCACGCGTCATGCTGCAGGCCGTGGCGCTGATGCTGATCCTGCTGGCCGTGTATTTCACCCGCAAGTGAGGGCTTTCGGAGAGGCGATGTGGTCAAGCTCAACAAGATCTACACCCGCACCGGCGATGACGGCACGACGGGTCTCGGCACCGGTGAGCGGCGGCTGAAATCCGATCTGCGGGTCGATGCCTACGGCACGGTCGACGAGGCCAATGCCTGCATCGGCATGGCACGCGTGCACACGGCGCAGACCCACCCGGCGATCGATGCCATGCTATCGCGCATCCAGAACGATCTCTTCGACCTTGGCGCCGATCTGGCCGTACCTGACGACGGCAAGCCGCTTGGCTATGAGCCGCTGCGCATCGTGGCCACGCAGACCGACCGCGTCGAAAAGGACATCGACCTCCTCAACAAGGATCTGCAGCCGCTCAAATCCTTTGTGCTCAACGGCGGCACGCCGGCGGCGGCGGCGCTTCACCTCGCCCGCACCGTGGCGCGGCGGGCCGAACGGCTGATGGTGGCGCTGGCTCAAGACCCGGGCGAGCACGTCAACCGCGATGGGCTGAAATACATCAACCGCGTCTCGGATTTCCTGTTTGTCGCCGCCCGGGCGGTCAATGACAATGGAAATGCCGACGTGCTATGGGTTCCCGGCAAGAACCGCTGAACGGACCATAAAGCGGAGGGGCCAGGCACGCATGTTCATCCCGCTTTACGACACCAACAGGCTGCGCCACATCCGCCTGCAATATGTGACGATCGGCCTGATCGTGGCCAATGCGCTGGTCTATTGCGCCACGGCACTGGGCGGCGAGAACTTCACCAATGCCGCCGTGCTTGGCCTCGGCTTTATTCCGTCGGTCGTTCACAACACGGCCGAGCTTGATCCTCGGTTCATCATCATTCCGGAAAGCCTGAGCTACCTCACCTATTCGTTCCTGCATGCCGATATCTTCCACCTTGGCGGCAACATGCTGTTCCTGTGGGTGTTCGGCGACAATGTCGAGGACGCGCTCGGCCACACCCGCTACCTGATCTTCTACCTTCTGTGCGCCATCGCCGGCGCCGCCTTCCAGGGCCTCGTCGCCTGGAATTCGCAGGTGCCACTGATCGGCGCCTCCGGCGCCATCGCCGGCGTGGTCGTCGCCTACCTGATCCTCTATCCCAGGGTGAAGGTCTGGGTGCTTGCCTTTGCCCGCATACCACTGCGCATTCCGGCCTTCATCCCGCTTATCCTGTGGGTGCTGTTCCAGGTCTTTATGTTCGCCGCTGGTGGCGAGGACCAGATTTCCTGGGCCTGCCACATCGGCGGCATCATTGCCGGTGCCGTGCTGGTGCTGGTCCTGCGCAGCCGCGGCGTGCCGCTTTTTGCCGGTGCCGACGAGGATACGGTGGTTCCCACATCAGACCAGCCGCCGGTTGCCGCCGAACCAGCGGCGCCTGAAGCGCCGGCCACCACGACGCGCTGGGGCCGGGGAAACCCTTCTGGCCTAAACTGAACCGATTTGAGCCGCTTTCAGCGTATTGACGGCGGGGGTTGCCCAAACTACGGAAACGTCTCCGTCTGAGCCCCAAGGCTGTTAAGGAGCAGCCCAAGACGGGCAAAGACCAGAATTTCCATCCGGCCAGAATTCCGTCTGGCCGGAATTCAGTCAGGAATGTCGGCTTTCGACAACTCAGAAGGGGCGCAAGCTGTTATAGCGCGCCCAACTAGCGTGAAGAGGTGACAGGCAAATGAAGATCCTTGTGCCCGTGAAGCGGGTTGTGGATGCGAACGTCAAGGTTCGCGTGAAGGCTGATGGTTCGGCGGTGGAACTGGCCAACGTCAAGATGGCGATGAACCCGTTCGACGAGATTGCGGTGGAAGAGGCGATCCGGCTGAAGGAAGCCGGCAAGGCCGAGGAAATCATCGTCGTCTCGATCGGCCCGCAGCAGGCGCAGGAGACCTTGCGCACCGCGCTCGCCATGGGCGCCGACCGCGCCATCCTGGTCAAGACCGACGAACAGACCGAGCCGCTCGGCGTTGCCAAGGTGCTGAAGGGTGTCGTCGACGCCGAACAGCCCGGCCTCGTCATCCTCGGCAAGCAGGCGATTGACGACGACTCGAACCAGACCGGCCAGATGCTGGCGGCCCTGCTCGGCTGGGCGCAAGGCACCTTCGCCTCCAAGGTGGTGCTCGACGGCGACAAGGCCAAGGTGACCCGCGAAGTCGACGGCGGCCTGCAGACGGTGGAACTGAAGATGCCGGCGATCATCACCGCCGATCTTCGCCTCAACCAGCCGCGCTATGCCTCGCTGCCCAACATCATGAAGGCCAAGAAGAAGCAGCTCGATGAAAAGAGCCCGGCCGACTACGGCGCCGACGTCAAGCCGCGCCTCAAGGTCATCAAGACCGAGGAGCCGGGTGGCCGCAAGGCAGGCGTCAAAGTCAAGAGTGTCGCCGAACTGGTCGACAAGCTCAAGAACGAAGCCGGCGTGCTCTGAGATCGGAAGGAACAGATAAAATGACCATTCTCCTCATCGCAGAACACGACAACGCCAGCCTTTCCGACCAGACCGCCAAGGCGCTTTCGGCCGCCCTGCAGATCGGTTCGGACGTGCATGTGCTGGTCGCCGGCAAGGGCGCCAAGGGTGCGGCCGACGCCGCAGCCAAGCTCAAGGGCGTCAGCAAGGTGCTGCTCGCCGAAGCCGACGAGCTCGCCGAGCGCCTCGCAGAACCGACGGCCGCACTCGTCGTGTCGCTGGCCGGCGGTTACGACACCATCATCGCCCCCGCGACCTCGTCGGGCAAGAACGTCGCGCCGCGCGTCGCGGCCCTGCTGGATGTCGCGCAGGTCTCCGAGATCATCGAAGTGGTCTCGCCGGATACGTTCAAGCGCCCGATCTATGCCGGCAACGCCATCCAGACCGTGCAGTCGACCGACGCCAAGAAGGTCATCACCGTGCGCACGGCTTCCTTCCAGGCAGCGCCCGAGGGCGGCTCGGCCGCGGTCGAGACCGTCAAGGCGGCGGCCAATCCCGGCCTCTCCTCCTTCGTCGAGAACAAGCTGTCCGAGACCGACCGTCCGGAATTGACCTCGGCCAAGATCATCATCTCGGGCGGCCGCGCGCTCGGCTCCTCGGAAAAATTCCAGGAGGTCATCCTGCCGGTCGCCGACAAGCTCGGTGCCGCCGTTGGCGCGTCCCGCGCCGCAGTCGATGCCGGCTATGCGCCGAACGACTGGCAGGTCGGCCAGACCGGCAAGGTCGTCGCTCCGGATCTCTACATCGCGGTCGGCATCTCCGGCGCCATCCAGCACCTCGCCGGCATGAAGGATTCCAAGGTTATCGTCGCCATCAACAAGGACGAAGAGGCGCCGATCTTCCAGGTTGCCGACTACGGCCTCGTCGGCGATCTCTTCGTCATTCTGCCGGAGTTGCAGAAGGCGCTTTGACGCTCTCTGACAAAGCGTATTAAATGCTTGGGGTGGGGTAGACGAAGTCGCCCCGCCCTTTTAGTTTGCACCGCACAAAAAGCAGGCTGCAAAAGCCTTTGGACGGGATCGGTGTAATGAGCAAGATCGAGACGATCGGCATCATCGGCGCAGGCCAGATGGGCGGGGGTATCGCCCATGTCTCCGCGCTATCGGGCTACAAGGTGCTGATCTACGATATTTCGCCCGACCGCATTGAAAAGGGCATTGCCACCATCAGCGGCAACATGGCCCGCCAGGTGGGCTCCGGCAAGCTCGACGAGAAGCTGCGCAACCAGGCGATGGCGCGTATTGCCTCGGCACCGGCGATGGCCGATCTCGCCGGCGCCGATCTGGTGATCGAGGCGGCAACCGAAGACGAGACGGTCAAGCGCAAGATCTACGCCCAGCTCTGTCCGCAGCTCAACCCCGAAGCCATACTGGCGACCAACACCTCATCGATCTCGATCACGCGGCTTGCGGCACAGACCGACCGGCCGGAGCGCTTCATCGGCATACATTTCATGAACCCGGTGCCGCTGATGAAGCTGGTCGAACTGGTGCGCGGCATCGCCACCGAGGACCAGACCTTCGAAGCAGCGAAGACCTATGTGAAGCAGCTCGACAAGACGATCACGGTCTCGGAGGATTTCCCGGCCTTCATCGTCAACCGCATCCTGTTGCCGATGATCAACGAGGCGATCTACACGCTCTATGAGGGTGTCGGCTCGGTCGATGCCATCGACACGGCCATGCGGCTGGGCGCCAATCATCCGATGGGACCGCTGCAGCTGGCCGACTTCATCGGTCTCGACACCTGCCTGTCGATCATGCAGGTGCTGCATGACGGCCTGTCGGATTCGAAGTACCGCCCCTGCCCGCTGCTGGTCAAATATGTCGAGGCCGGCTGGCTCGGCCGCAAGACCGGGCGCGGTTTTTACGACTATCGCGGCGAGCACCCCGTTCCGACGCGCTGAGCCTTACGATCTTCGGGAAATCTCGCCTCAGGAGGCTGCGGCAAACGGCTCTGGCTTGTCGTCGGTGAGCCTGTCATCCGGCGCCACGGAAACGCATCCGCGGCCGGCAGCCTTGGCCGCGTAGCAGGCGGCGTCGGCCCTTGCGATGATCTCGTCCGCCTCGCCGCAATGGCCGTTGATCGCCGCCAGCCCGATGCTGGCGCCGATCGCATGCGGTCGGCCATCCCAGGTGAAGTTCAGGCCGGCTATCGCATCGATGATGGAGCGTGCCGCGATCCTCGCGCCCGCGGTCGAACCCGATTTCAGGACGACCGCGAATTCGTCGCCACCCAGGCGCGCGACGATGTCTTCAGGCCCGAGCACGCCGCGCACGGCCTCGGCGACCCGCTTCAGCAGGGCGTCGCCGGCGGCGTGCCCGCCAGTGTCGTTGACCAGCTTGAAATGGTCGAGGTCGATGAACATGAACTGATGGCCGCTCCCGGCCGCCGTGCCGTCCTTGCGCGCCTGATCGACCAATCCCTCCATGGTGCGGATAAAGCTCGAGCGATTGGCAAGGCCGGTCAGCGCATCATGCGCGGCGGCATGGGCAAGCTGGCGCTGCAGGGCGCGCGCATCGGTGAAGTCCTGGAAGACGATGACCAGCCCGCAGAATTCGTTGCGCTCGTTTATGATCGGCGACACGACCTGGCGGATGCTGCAGCGCGTATCATCGCGGCGGATCAGCACGGCGCGGCTGTTCTGGTCGGAAGGCGCCTCCGCGCCGATCGCCGGCCGTGTCACGCCGATCCTGTGACCTGTCTCCTCGTCGACCGCCCAATAGACATGACCGAGCGTCTTGCCGAGAGCCGCTTCCCCGGAAACGCCGGTCAGCTTCTCGGCAACCGGGTTCATGAAGGTGACGCGGTTGGCCGCATCGGTGCAGATGACGGCATCGCCGATCGACTGCAGCGTCACCCGGAGGCGCTCCTTCTCGTCGGCCAGCATTGCCGCCGACAGGGTCAGGCGCTCTTCGGCCTCCTTGCGCCGGGTGATGTCGGTCAGGCTGCCGATGGCCCTGATCAGGCGCCCGTCCCCGTCGCGCTCGATGGCCTTGCCACGGTCGAGGATCCAGACCCAGCGGCCATCCTTGTGGCGCATCCTGAACTCGGCCTCGAAAAACTCCGTCTTGCCGGCGAGATGCTCGCGATCCGCCTCGGCGACAGTCTCGCGGTCGTCGGGATGGATCATGGTCAGCCAGCGATCCGGATCGCCGTCGAGTTCGCCATCCGCATAACCCAGCATCTTGACCCAGGTCGAGGAATAGGTCGTGCCGCCTTTGCGCACGTCGAGATCCCACACGCCCTGGCCGGCGCCGGCGAGCGCGAAATTCCAGCGCGTTTCGGCCTCCGCGATGCGCGCCTCGGCCTGCTTGCGCGCGTCGATGTCCTCGATCTGCGAGACGAGATAGAGCGGGCGCCCGCTTTTCTCGTCACGAATGACGGAACCGGCGAGATGCGCCCAGACAGCTGTGCCGTCCTTCTTGAGGTAACGCTTTTCGAACTGGAAGGCGTTGACCGTGCCGGCTTTGATGCCTTCCATGGTTTCCCGCCCGATATGCAGGTCGTCAGGATGGGTGATCTGGAAAAAGGTCAGCGCCTCGATCTCTTCGCGGTTGTAGCCAAGCATTGAGGCGAAGGCCGGATTGGTTTCGAGAATGCGCCCGTTCAGCCCGACGATGGCGATGCCGATCGCCGAATCCTGCATGGCCTGGCGGAAGCGCTGCTCGCTCTGCGCGATCTGCCGCCTGTCGTCGGAGATGCGAATGACAAACAGCCCGGCGAGGAAAAGCGCGCCGCCCGCAATGGCGACGGATATCTGAAGACAAAGTCTGAGTGCCTCGGCGCCAAGGTCCAGCCGCGACGGCACGACCGAGGCCACCGCGACGGCGAGGCCGGCCACAAGCAGCGCCGGCGCTGCATGTTTGTGGAACCTGATGGGTCCTGGTAATCTCACGATCCGTGCCACCCCCGTGGGCAATCGCTTTTTCCCGTTAAAACCCTGAAGGATCGATTTTAAGGAAAGGTTGCGCTGGGGGTACTGGTGACATGGACAACCGGCAAACAATTGCCGGCATGATTAAGGATCGGTATTCGCGGGTGTAGCCGCCGGTATCCTGCTACCAGCGCACGAACAACCGCCCGCCAAGCGCACCAAGCAAGGCCAGCGCTGCGATCGCGATCGTGTACCAGGTGGCGACGAAAAGCGGCGAATCGTCGAAACAGTGCGCGGCATAGAAGGTCGCCGCCAGCCCGCCGGCGAGCAGCCCCGCCACCGCGCCAGCAAGCACCGGCCGTGTCGGCGCGCCGTAGCGCAGCATCCACAGGAAGATGGCCAGCGGGCCGATACCGATCAGCGGGATGAAGCCCATGCAGATCATCATGTTGGAACCCACCATGCGCGTGCCCCACAACGCCTCCGGCACCATGAAGAGTTCCAGCACCACCGCCACGGCCACCAGCAGCGGCGCGGCCAGCATCCCTGCCATCGCCCAACGTGTCGAGGCACCCGGCGTCGACAAAGCGCGAATCAAGGCGAAGGCGCTGACGGCCAGCACGATGGTGAAAACGAACTTGGAGAGGAACCGCATCGTGTGCGCGGCCACCATGAAGTCGGGGCGCGGGCCGATCGTCAGCAGGAAAACGACTGCCGCGATGACAATGGCCGCGCCGGCAGCCAGCCACCAGGCCGAGCGCAAAGGCATCGCCTTGCTGTTTGCATCGGCGTCGAGCGCCTTGATGAGATCCTCGGTCCTCATGTCACTCCCGCCCAAACCGGCCCTGCCCGAATCGCTTGGCTATGGCGGCAAGCCCGCGATGCAGCGACACACGCACCGCCGTCTCGCTGATGCCGAACTTCGCTGCCGTTTCGCCGATCGAGCGGCCTTCCACCGATACGGCCGAGACCACGGAGCGCTGCGCCGGCGGCAACCCGTCCAAGGCCCGGTTGATGTCGCGCTCGCTGACGGTTTCGGTCTCCGGCTCGGCGAAGGTTTCGGCGATATCGTCGACATCGATCTCGATGCGTCGTCCACGCCGCCGGAACGCATCGATCAGCTTGAAGCGGGCGATCGCATAGATCCACGGCAGCACCGGCGCATCCTGGCGCCAGGTATGCCGTTTCAC
This sequence comes from Mesorhizobium sp. 113-1-2, assembly GCF_016756475.1. Taxonomy (NCBI): domain Bacteria; kingdom Pseudomonadati; phylum Pseudomonadota; class Alphaproteobacteria; order Hyphomicrobiales; family Phyllobacteriaceae; genus Mesorhizobium; species Mesorhizobium sp. 113-1-2. The sequence goes on along the minus strand of NZ_AP023242.1, from coordinate 1,784,005 downwards.
ATGAATGGCCAGCAAGGTTTCCTGCACGACATCCTCGGGATCGACCCCGCCCTGCACGATCTTGCGCCGGACAAAACCGCGCACCAGCGCGGCAATCCGGTGCAGAAAGTCGGCGTAGGCCCTTTCATCTCCCGCGATCGCGGCCCGTAACAGCCGGGAAAGCTCGGCCTCGTCCTTGCCGCTCACAAGAGTTCACTCCCCCGATTTTCGTGTCTCGGCACTGATTTGTTACGTGGCCGGCGAAATAATGTCCAAGCCAAACTACGGGCAAATCACGAAAGTTTGCGGGTCCTGAAGGCGCCGCCGCATACCGGGTCACCTTACAGGCCTTGCGATCCAGTTTCGCGAGAAACCGTCGATCCAGGCCGCCATCACATGGAATTGTCCGCTTTGCGTCGACCTTTGCGCCTCAGCGACCGATTGAAGCAGATCAACAATGTTGACTATGCCTGTCAGGTATCGATAGGTGCAGCGTGCAAAGACCAACGATGTCGAGGATGACGCCATGAAATTCACCCTTTCCGCCCTTGCTGGGGCCGCCGCACTTGCAATCAGCCTGGCTGCCTGTCCGGCGATGGCCGAGGACGCCGGCATCATCGTCTACAACGCCCAGCACGAAAGCCTGGCCAAGGAATGGGCCGAAGGGTTCACCAAGGAAACCGGCATCAAGGTCACCTTGCGCAATGGCGGCGACAGCGACTTCTCCAACCAGATCGTCGCCGAAGGGGTCGCCTCGCCCGCCGACGTGTTCCTGACCGAGAATTCTCCGGCCATGGTGCTGGTCGAGAATGCCGGCCTGTTCGCGCCGGTCGACGCCGACACGCTGGCTCAGGTGCCGCAGGACTACCAGGCCGCCAGCGGCAAATGGGTGGGCGTGGCCGCGCGCAGCACCGTCTTTGCCTACAACACGACCAAGCTCAAGGCCGACCAGCTGCCCAAGTCGTTGCTTGACCTCGCCGATCCGAGCTGGAAGGGCCGTTGGGCAGCCTCGCCCTCGGGCGCCGATTTCCAGGCCATCGTCAGCGCGTTGCTGCAGCTCAAGGGTGAGGCCGCCACGGCGGACTGGTTGAAGGCCATGAAGACAAACTTCACCGCCTACAAGGGCAACAGCACCGTGATGAAGGCGGTCAACGCCGGCGAGATCGAAGGCGGCGTGATCTACCACTATTACTATTTTGGCGATCAGGCCAAGACCGGCGAGAACAGCAAGCACGTCGCGCTGCACTATTTCAAGAACCAGGATCCGGGCGCTTTCGTCTCGGTCTCCGGCGGCGGCGTGCTCGCCTCGAGCAAGCATCCGAAGGAAGCCCAGGCGTTCCTGAAGTTTGTGACCGGCAAGGGCGGCCAGGACGTGCTGAAGAACGGAAACTCCTTCGAATACGCGGTCGGCAAGGGTGCAGAGTCCAACCCGAAGCTGGTGCCGCTGGTCGATCTGCAGGCGCCGAAGGTCGATCCCACGACGCTGAACTCCAAGAAGGTCACCGACCTGATGACGGCAGCCGGCTTGCTTTAGTTGCCGTTCGTCCTGATAAGGACGTCAGACCGTGCTCCCGCGGGACTTCCGCGGGAGCGTTTTGTTTTCGAGATGGCATTCGTCGATGACGACACGCTGCGTTCCTGGCCGCGATCGCGGTTCTTCAATTGCTGCCGCTGGACGGCAGCGGCACGGCGTCTGACCTGATGCAGTCCGCCGTTGATCTCACGCGCCCGGGCTTGCCGCCGAAGATGCGCAGAAGGCCGCAGCGGCGGGCGGCACCTTGGCTTGTCACTGCCGCTGTTCTCGTCTCGCTGCTCGCCCTTGTGCCGCTCGCCTTCATCATCTGGATCGCGGTGCAGACCGGTTGGGAAACTGTCTCCGCACTGGTCTTCCGGCCGCGTGTCGGCGAACTGCTGGTCAACACCACGCTGCTGGTGCTGCTGGCCGTGCCGATCGCCATCGTGCTGTCGGTCGCGCTGGCCTGGCTGACCGAGCGCAGCGATCTGCCCGGCGCCAGGCTGTGGGCCTGGCTGTGCGTGGCGCCGCTCGCCATTCCCGCTTTCGTGCACTCCTATGCCTGGATCACCATGGTGCCGGGACTGCACGGCCTGTGGGCCGGCGTACTGGTGTCGTTGATCGCGTATTTCCCCTTCCTCTATCTGCCGATATCGGCGGCGCTGCGCCGCCTCGATCCGGCCCTGGAGGATGCGGCCGCAGCCCTTGGCCTGGGCCCCTGGCGCGTGTTCTGGCGTGTCGTGCTGCCGCAACTCAGGCTCGCCATCTGCGGCGGCTCGCTGCTGGTCGGGCTGCATCTGCTGGCCGAATACGGCCTCTACGTCTTCATCCGCTTCGACACCTTCACGACTGCGATCGTCGACCAGTTCCAGTCGACCTTCAACGGACCGGCCGCCAACATGCTGGCCGGCGTGCTGGTGACCTGCTGCTTCGTGCTTCTGGGCCTCGAAGTGCTGGTGCGCGGCGAGGAGCGTTACGCCCGTGTAGGCTCCGGCGCGGCGCGCTTCCAGCAGCGCACAAGCCTCGGCCGCGCCACCATTCCGAGCGTGGCCTTGCTTGTCGTCACCACGCTGCTGGCGCTTGGCGTGCCGTTCGTCACCATCAGCCGCTGGCTCATCGCCGGCGGTGCCGATGTCTGGCGTCTCGACGAGATCGGCCTGGCGCTCGGCCAGACGCTGTTCCTGGCACTTGCCGGCGCGCTGCTCGCCACCATCGCCGCCATGCCGATGGCCTGGATCTCGATCCGCGCGCCGGGACCGTTGCAGCGCCTGCTGGAGGGTTGCAACTACATCGTCGGCTCGCTACCGGGTGTCGTCATCGCGCTGGCGCTGGTCACCATCACCGTGCGCATCGCACTGCCGCTCTATCAGACGCTGTTCACCATCCTGGTCGCCTATGCACTCATGTTCCTGCCGCGTGCCCTGGTCAGCCTGCGCGCCTCGATCGCCCAGGCCCCGGTCGAGCTCGAGCGTGCCGCGTCCAGCCTCGGCAGGCGTCCGCTCAACGCGCTGTGGTCGACGACCATCCGTCTGTCGGCGCCGGGTGCGGCGGCCGGCATGGCGCTGGTGGCGCTCGGCATCATGAACGAACTGACCGCGACCCAGATGCTGGCGCCGAACGGCACCCGCACGCTGGCGATGGCGTTCTGGTCCTACAGCGGCGAGATCGACTATGCCTCGGCGGCTCCTTACGCCTTCATCATGGTGGCGATGTCGCTGCCGCTGACCTGGCTGCTCTATGTCCAGTCGAAACGGATGGCCGGACGATGAGCTTTCTCGAAATCAAAGGCCTGCACAAGCATTACGGCCCGGTCGCAGCACTCGCCGGCGTCGACCTCAATGTCGCCAGCGGCAGCCGTACCGCAATTGTCGGCCCCTCCGGATGCGGCAAGACGACCCTACTGCGGCTGATCGCCGGCTTCGAGGCGCCGGACCAGGGCAGCATCGTGCTCGACGGCGTGGTGCTGGCCAATGGCGGCGCCGCCGTCCCGGCGCATCGCCGCGGCATCGGCGTGGTGGCGCAGGACGGCGCTCTGTTCCCGCATCTGACCATTGCAGACAATATCGGTTTCGGTCTGGGCCGGGGCGAGGACAAGCGCACCGAGCGCATCGTCGAACTCGCCTATATCGTCGGGCTGGACAAGGCGATCCTCAGGCGCCGCCCGCACGAACTCTCCGGCGGCCAGCAGCAGCGCGTGGCGCTCGCCCGCGCCATGGCGATGAAGCCGAGGCTGATGCTGCTCGACGAGCCGTTCTCGGCCTTGGATACCGGCCTGCGCGCCTCGATGCGCAAGGCCGTTGCCGAACTTCTGGAGGCGGCCGGCATCACCACCATCCTGGTGACGCATGACCAGGCCGAGGCGCTGTCCTTCGCTGCCCAAGTGGCGGTGATGCGCGACGGCATATTCTCGCAGGTCGGCACGCCGCGCGATCTCTACCTCAAGCCGAAGGACAGGATGATCGCCGAGTTCCTCGGTGATGCCATCATCCTGCCGGCAAGCATCTCGGGCGGCTTCGCCAGTTCGCCGCTGGGCCGCATCGCCGTCGACACGTCGGACAGCCGCGATGTCGCCCGCATCATGTTGCGGCCGGAGCAGATCGGGCTGAAACGCACATCGCGGGAGGGCATGTCAGGCACCCCTGACATGCTGTTCGGCGAAGTGACGGAGTCCGAATTCGCCGGCTCGACATGCACGATCGCGGTGCGGCTCCTGAACAACGCCGATCCGCCGGACGCCGCCGCGATCGGCAACACGCCGCTGATCCTGCGCAAACCGGGCATGGATGCGCCGGCGGTCGGCGAGATCGTGCGGCTCACCGTTTCGGGAAAGGCACATGTGTTCGCCTGAAGGTCTGACGGCGCTGCGCCCGGCATGCAGTGGCGCGATCGCGCGATGATGCGTTTTCCGTATTCGGCTCAGCGAGGCTCGAGAATCAGAGTGCCGGCTCGCGCACGGACGCCTTGAAGACATCGAGGCGGCTTCCTGTCTCCGACGAGAAGAAATGCATGTCCTCCGGCGAAAACTTCAGGCCTACCGGGCTACCGGGCTCGGGGTGGATGGCCTCCGACGTCATCACCGAAAACGGCGCGCCGTCGAGATCGACATAGACGACCCGCCCCGCGCCCAGTTCCTCGACCAGGTCGACGGTCGCATTGAGCGCGCCCGCCGTGTCGGGCGCCACCAGGCGCACGGCTTCAGGTCGGATACCCATCGCGACCTTGGTGCCGACCGGCAGGCCGGCCCGTGCCATCGCCAGTCGGCGGCTGCCACCGAGCAGCGACAGCCCGTCGAGCTCGACCGTGCCTTCCAGAATGTTCATGGCCGGCGCGCCGACAAAGGTGGCGACGAAGCGGCTGGCCGGACGGGTATAGATTTCGCCTGGTGTGCCGACCTGCTCGACGCGGCCGCCATTCATCACCACCAGCCGGTCGGCCAGCGTCATTGCCTCGACCTGATCGTGGGTGACGAAGACGGAGGTGGCGTTCAGCCGGCGATGCAGCTTGCGGATTTCCGAGCGCATCTGCACGCGCAGCTTGGCATCGAGATTGGACAGCGGCTCGTCGAACAGGAACACCTTCGGCTCGCGGATCATGGCCCGGCCCATGGCGACGCGCTGTCTCTGGCCGCCGGAAAGCGCCATCGGCTTGCGGTCGAGCAGGTGTTCGAGCTCCAGCGTACGCGCGACCGCCTGGATGCGCTGGGTTCGCTCGGCCGAGGGAACCCCGGCGACCTTGAGCGAATAGCCGATGTTCTGCGAAACACTCATATGCGGATAGAGCGCGTAGTTCTGGAACACCATGGCGCAGCCGCGCTCGCGTGGTTCCAGTCTGTTGACCACCGTGCCGTCGATGGCGATCGTGCCGTCGGAAATGTCCTCCAGCCCGGCGATCATGCGCAGCAGCGTGGACTTGCCGCAGCCCGACGGTCCCAGGATGACGACGAATTCGCCCGAGGCGAAGTCGAGGTCGACGCCGTGCACGACCTGCGTCTTGGCATAGTTTTTCTTGACGCCGCGTATGGCGATGGAGGCCATTGTTTGTCTCCTGTTATTTTTCGGTGGCGATCAGGCCGCGCACGAACCAGCGCTGCATGAGCACCACGACGATCAGCGGCGGCAGCATGACGATAAGCGTTCCGGCCATGGCGATGTTCCATTCCGGAACGCCGCCGACATTGGGGATCAGCTGCTTGAGTTCGGTGACCGCGGTCGCATGCGACTGATCGGTGGTGATGAGCAGCGGCCACAGATACTGGTTCCAGGCCCACAGGAACATGATGGTGCCGAGCGCTGCCATATTGTTGCGCGACAGCGGCAACAGGACATCGATGAAGAAGCGCAGCGGACCGGCGCCGTCCATGCGCGCGGCCTCGGTCAGCTCGTCTGGAACGGTCAGGAAGAACTGCCGGTAGAGGAAGGTGCCAGTGGCGGTGGCGATCAGCGGCAGGATCAGGCCTGGATAGGAATTGAGCATGCCCAGGTTGAGCGCGACATGCACGCCCGAGACTTTTTCGATCAGCCAGGAAATCCCGGTCAGGTCCAGGATCGCCTGATAGGGCTCAAGCACGTTGGCAACAACCGCGTAGGTCGGCACGATGCGCACTTCGAGCGGCAGCATCAGCGTGATGAAGATCAGCCAGAAGATCAGCATGCGGCCGGGATAGCGGAAGTAGACGATCGAGAAGGCGGTGAGTGCCGAGATGATCACTTTGCCGGCGGCGACGCCTGTCGCCATGATGAAGCTGTTGAGCAGCTTGGGACCGAGATCGGCCGTCGTCCAGGCGGTCTTGATGTTGACCCAGAAGTCGCTGCCCGGCAGCAGTGACATAGGCACATCGTTGACATCCTTGAGGTTGTGGGACGCCGCGACGACGACGACCACGAACGGCGCAATGCAAAAGACGAAGCCGATGAACAGGATCAGATGCGTGAAGAAATTCAAGAACGGTGTGCGCTCGACCATGTCCATCTCACCTGTAATGCACGCGCCGCTCGATGAAGCGGAACTGGAAGATGGTGAGCACGATGATGAGCAGCATCAGGATGATGCTCTGCGCGGCGGCTCCTGAATAATCGAGGCCTTTGAAACCGTCTGAATAGATCTTGTAGACCATCAAATTGGTCGCGTTGGCCGGACCGCCTGATGTCATGATGTCGACGATGCCGAAGGAGTCCTGGAAACTCTCGGTGATGTTGATGACCAGCAGGAAGAAGATGGTCGGCGTGATCAGCGGAAACTGGATGTCCCAGAAACGCCTGATGACGCCGGAACCGTCCATCGCGGCGGCTTCGATCAGCGAACGCGGGATGGCCTGGAACGCGGCGAGGAAGAAAATGAAGTTGTAGCCGACATACTTCCACGAGAAGGCGACGATGATCGAGGCCATGGCGTCGGTGCCGTCGAGGCCGGGATCCCAGAAGCCGGGCCAGACCTGGTTGACGACGGCCATGAAGCCGGCTTCCGGCGCCAGGATGAAGCGAAATGCCATCGCCAGCGCCGGTGCGGCGATGCCGTAGGGCCAGATCAACACCACGCGATAGAGCCGCGAGCCGGCGAGCTGCCGGTCGGTCAAGGCGGCGAGCAGCAGCGCGATGAACATCGCAAGACCGGTGCTGATGCCGGCAAAGACAAGGCTGGCGGTGATCGAGTTCCAGTAGTCGGCGTTGGACAGGATCGAGCGGAAATTGTCGAGCCCGACCCAGATGTTGCCGCCGCCCCAGGGCTGCTGCAGCGTCAGCGACCAGTACACGGCCTGGCCTGCCGGCCAGTAGAAGAACGTGAAGATCAGGAGGAGCTGCGGCACCGCGAAAAGGATGCCGATTCTCCATTTGCTGAAAGTGACGCGTTTTTCCATCGATCCGCCGATGCTGTTGAACCGCCAGTCCGCTTTCACAGCCGAAGACTAGATGTGAAATGGCCGCCCGTCGATTCTCGACGGACGGCCGTTCCGCTATCCTGGATTAGGGCAGGGTCTTGCCCGGATAGGTCTGCTGGAAGCGATCGAGGATGGCGTCGCCATTCTTGACCAGCGTATCGAGGCCTTCCTGGACGCTGACCTTGTTGGCGAAGATCGCCTGCATCTGCGTGCCGAATTCGGCGCGGATCTGGGTGAAGTTGCCCAGGCGCACGCCACGGGTGATTTCGGTCGGCTCGGACGCGGTCAGGCTGGCGATGGCAGTTTCACGGCCCTTATAGGGCGCCTTGTCGTAGAAGCCGCTGGACTTCATGTAGTCGAAACCCGACTTGGTCACCGGGATGTAGCCGGTGTTGGTCGACCAGAACAAAGCCGTCTTGGGATCGTGGATGAAGTTCAGGAACGCCGCGGCGCCCTTGTATTCCGCATCCGACTTGCCGGAGAGAACCCACAGCGACGCGCCGCCGACGAGCGAATTCTTGCGCTCGGTGCCGGCATAGACCGGCAGTTCGGCGACATCCCAGTGCATGCCTTCCTTCTGCGTCTTGCCGACGGTGCCGTGGTCGCCGACCGAGGTCATGATGACCTGACAGGTGCCTGAGGCAAAGGCCTGGACCATATCCTGGCCGAGGTCCTTGGATTTGATCTTGATCAGGCCGGCGTCATACCATTTCTTGAGATCGGTGACGTACTGGACGAACTTGGTCTTGTTGACTTCCAGGCGCGCATCGAGGCCGTCATAGCCGTTGTTCTTGGTGGCGATCGGCTGATTGTGGATGGCCGAGAACTGCTCCATCAGCTGCCAGCTCTCGTTGGCCGAAATGTTGATGGCCATCGGGCATTCATAGCCGGCATCCTTCATCGCCTTGAGGTCGGCGCCGACATCTTCCCAGGTCTTCGGCGCTTCGGTCTTGCCGATCTTGGAGAAGGCGTCCTTGTTCCAGTACAGCAGCGCGGTCGAGGAATTGAACGGGAAGGACAGCATCTCGCCCTTCGAGGTGGCGTAGTAGCGCGCGATGCCGGGGAAATAGTCGGCATAGTCGATCTTGTAGCCGTTTTCTTCCATCAGCTTGTCGGCGGGCTTGTAGGCGCCCGACAGCATCATGGTGGCGGTGCCGACATCATAGACCTGGACGACGGCGGGCTGCTTGCCGGCGCGGAAGGCGGCGATGGTGTTCTGCAGCGTGGCGTCGTAATTGCCCTGGCTGGTGCAGACGACTTCATAGTCGGTCTGCGAGGCGTTGAAGTTCTTGCACAGCGTGTCGACGACGCGGGCGAGATCGCCCGAAAGACCGAACCAGAAATCGAATTTTACCGGCTCTGCAAAGGCAGGCATCGCCAGCGCGGTGCTGAGCGCGCCAGCGGCAAGGGCAGCAAAGCCCCGCTTGATCATGGTCATGGTTTTCCCTCTTAAGTGGCTGGTGACAAGGGTCTTGCGCAAGTCCTTGCCCGCTCTCTTAGAGAAGGTATGTGACAGTTCTGTTGTGGGCCTCCGGCCTTTGCACAGCTGCTCGCTCCTCTCCCTCGGCGGCTTGGCCGGCATCAAAACGTCACACCGGCGTCCTAGGTAGCTAGGGCGACTGTCGGGCACGTAAAGACCATGATCCGCCGCTATCATTATCCGGCTAAAGGGGTGACGAAATGCTGGTGCAGCAGCTGACGCATGTGTCCATCGCCGACAGGCAGGCGATGCGCGAGGGCCCGCGCGACAGCGCCACCCATCTGCGGCATGCCGCCGCCATTCCGGCTCTCGGCCAGATCGAAATCGGCGGCAAGGCATCGCGCGGGAGCGCCGGCGAGAGCCTGAAGGTGGTGACCTGGAACGTCGAGCGGCTGCGTCATGTCGATGCCATCGCGGCGACGCTTGCCGCGCAGGCTCCCGACATCCTACTGTTGTCCGAAGTCGACCAGGGCATGGCGCGCTCCGGCAACGGCCATCCGCTGCGCACACTGGCCGACCGGCTCGGCCATGCCTTCGCCTACGGCGTCGAGTTCGTCGAACTTGGCGGTGGCAACGAGGCCGAGCGTTCGGCCACCGGCGAGACCGCCAATGCGGAAGGCTTTCACGGCAATGCCGTGACCAGCGCTGTCCCGCTGCTCCGCCCCTTCCTGGTTCGCCTCGATGCCGCCGGCGGCTGGTTCCGGCCGGAACGCGGCCAGCCGCGCATCGGTGGGCGCATGGCGATCGGCGGCCAGGTGCAGATCGGCAACCGCAGGGTGACGGTCGTCTCGGTGCATCTGGAAAACCGTACCGATCCGGCCGGCAGGGCCATCCAGACGCGCCACCTCCTCGACGCCATCGACAAATATGATCCGGAAGCGCCGGTGCTGCTCGGCGGCGACTTCAACACGTTGACCGCAAGCCATGAGGAGCGTCATGGCGATCCGGCGGCCTGGCTGGCGCGGGTCGCGGCCGAACCGGGCCGGCTGATCGATGTGGAACGCCACGAGCCGCTTTTCGCGGTTCTCGCCGAAAGCGGCTTTGACTGGCAGGCCGCCAACAACCTTGACCTGCCCACCCAGCGGCGTGAGCCCGGGACGCCGGTCGGCCGCATCGACTGGTTCTTCACCCGCGGCCTCCTGGCCAGCGCGCCTGCCACTATCGCCGCCATATTGCCGAACGGCAGTCCGAGTTCGGATCATGAAGCCCTGGCGGTGACCATTCGCCTGAAATAGCTGGCCTCAGCCGGAAAAAGCCTGTCATCCCCGCAGCCATTTTGCGCCGGGAAAGCACGCTACGGTTGCAGCCGACTTCATCGATCCTTCAACAACCAAGCATTATTCAGTCATATTTCGTCTTTTATTTCCAATCGGCTTGGGGAAATAAGATGTTGACTGTCTACAATTGCATCGTGAACCAGCACGATCTGAGACTGGTCGCACTTGCCGCGCTGATCTGCGGGATTTCCTGTTTCTCTGCTGTCAGTCTGCTTCGCCACATCAGCCGCTCTACAGACCGGAATCGGCTGGCCTGGCTGATGATCGCGGCCACTTCGACCGGTTTCGGCATCTGGGCAACGCATTTCATCGCCATGCTTGCATTCACGCCGGGCATACCCAGTGCCTACGATCCCTGGCTCTCCGTGCTCTCGCTCGCCGCCTCGGTCGCGCTGACGGCGGCCGGCATGTGGATCGCCACCTTGCGGGACGAGTTCGAGTGTCGTCTCGTCGGCGGCGCCGTTCTGGGCGGCGGTATCGCGGCCATGCACTATATCGGCATGGCGGCATTCGAGGTTCAGGGCCGGATCGAATGGAACCTGTTGCTTGTCGCCGTTTCCTTGCTGGCGGGCGTAGTGCTTGCGGCGCTGGCGCTGCATGTCGTTCTGCGCCGTCCCTCCTTGGCAGCAACATCCATCGGCGCGGTGCTGCTGACGCTGGCGATCTGCATCTTGCATTTCATCGCCATGGGGGCCGTCTCGATCTTCCCCGATTCCTCGATCGTCATATCCGAATACACGATCGAGCCGACCTCGCAGGCTTTCGCGGCCGCCGCCGCCACGCTGGTGATCCTGGTGCTGTCGGCATCGGCGCTGTGGATCGATTTGCGCTTCCGTCGCCAGAAGCTCGAGGTCGACCGCATGCACGGCCTGGCCAATGCCGCCGTGGAGGGCCTGATCGTCTGCGACGGCAACCGCATCGTCAGCGCCAATGACAGCATGGGCAAGCTGACCGGCACGCTGGCCGCGACATTGAACGGCATGGAGTTGGGCGAGATCTTCGACGAACGCACAGCAAGCGACGCGGCGAGCGTGGAAGGCCAGCCGTGGGAGGCGGAGTTGAGGAACCGCGACGGAACGCGAATTCCCGTCGAACTGATCGCCCGAAGCATCGACTATTGCGGCAAGCCCCACAACGTCATTGCCGTTCGCGACATTCGCGAGCGCAAGAAGGCGGAAGAGGAGATCCTTCGCCTCGCCCATTTCGACCCGCTGACGGGACTTGCCAACCGCCGCTCCTTTTCCAGCCGTCTCGACGCGGAAATCGCATCGATGAACCGGAACGCCAATGCCGACAAGGGCGCCAAACCCCGGCATCTCGCGCTTCTGCTGTTCGACCTCGACCGTTTCAAGGAGGTGAACGACCTTTACGGGCATGGCGCCGGCGATGCGATGCTGCAGAAGGTGGCGACCTGCGCTGCCGGCGTTCTGCGCCACGGCCAGTTGCTTGCGCGCCTCGGCGGCGACGAATTCGCCATCATCGCCCCCAACCTGCCCGACCCGCAGGCAGCGGGCCGCATTGCGGGGGCGCTGCTCGCCGCAATGCGTGAGGAGAACCGGGCCGCGGCTGGCGGCGGGCTGGTCTCGGCCAGCATCGGCATCGCGGTCTATCCGCTCGATGCCGAGGACCAGACCAGCCTGATCAGCCATGCAGATACGGCACTTTATCGCGCCAAGACCGAAGGCCGGGACACCTATCGCTATTTCGAGGCATCGATGGGCGCCGACGCCCGCGACAAGCGCATAATGGAGCACGAATTGCGCCAGGCCGTGGTGCGCGGCGAGTTCTACCTCGTCTACCAGCCGCAGAAGGAGATCAGCAGCGGCAGAATGGTCGGCTTCGAAGCCCTGATCCGCTGGCGCCATCCCGAACGCGGTGACGTCTCCCCAGCAATATTCATTCCGGTGGCCGAAGACAGCGGCGCCATTGGGCAGATCGGCGACTGGGTGCTCGACGCCGCCTGCGAGGAAGCCGCCCGCTGGGAAAATCCGCTGACGGTCGCCGTCAACGTCTCCGCGGTCCAGCTTCACAATCCCAATTTCAGCCGCAAGGTCCACGAGACCCTGCTGAAGACAGGTCTTGCCCCGACAAGGCTGGAACTTGAGATCACCGAAACCGCGCTGGTGAAGGACATGCCGCGTGCGCTGGCAACCCTGCGGCAGGTCAAGTCGCTTGGTGTGCGCGTGGCCATGGACGATTTCGGAACCGGCTATTCCTCGCTTTCCAACCTGCGCGCCTTCCCCTTCGACAAGATCAAGATCGACTCGTCCTTCATCAAGGCAGTCGACACCAACGGTCAGGTCGCAGCGATCGTGCGCGCCGTGCTGGGGCTGGGGCGCGGCCTTGGTCTGCCGGTTCTTGCGGAAGGCGTCGAGACGCTTGGCGAGCTGAAGTTCCTGGATGCGGAAGCCTGCGAGATCGGCCAGGGCTACTATCTCGGCAAGCCGGCACCCATCGAAGCGTTCGACGACCTGACCGGCCACGGCAAGCGCACTCCGGTGCGCGCCGACAGTCGGGATGGCAGTCTCGTATTGCTCAAGCCAAGCGTGCGCTCAGCCTAGTCGCTTACGATCCGAGTGCCGTCTCGACCAGCCGCCTGGCATCCGGCCCCGACCATTCGGCCGGGCCGTTCATATGGGCGATCAGGCAGCCTTCGCCGTCGATCAGCATGGTGACGGGAAGGCCGAGCGCCAGGCCGCGCGCCTTGAGGTCGTTGAACAGTGCCACCGTCGAATCCCGGTAGTAGCCGAGCGCCTCGACGCCGGTGTCCTTGAGAAACTTCTTCGGCTTCACATCGTCACCGGCATCGACATTGACGGCGACGACCTGAAAGGCGTCGCTGCCTTTCTCCTTCTGCAGCGCATCGAGCGCCGGCATTTCGGCGCGGCACGGCGCGCACCACGTCGCCCAGAGATTGAGCAGCACCGTCTTGCCGGCATGGTCGGCGATCGTCATCGGCTTGCCGTCCGGACCATTGAAGGCAAGGCTCTTCATCGACTGCGGCGGATCGGCGGGCAAAAGCGCAGCGACCTCGCCGGTGGCGGCGGCGGCGATCTTCTTGGCGCGGTCGCTCTTGGCCGCGCAGGCGACGTCATCCTTGCTGCCGCCGACCGCCGCCTGGGCCGGTGCGTTGTTGCCAGACCGGCTCTCGCTGACATATACCGCGACCGCGCCGGCCAGCGCTCCCGCCACCAGGGCGGCGAGGATCAGGCGCGGGGCCGGGAAAAATCTGTTTCCGTCTGCCATTTTCTCAAAACTGCTCCGAAGCACGGGTTTTATAGCGATGAGCGACAAGAAGACCAGCAACCAGATGTGGGGCGGACGATTTGCCTCGGGTCCGGCCGCGATCATGGAAGCGATCAACGCGTCGATCTCGTTCGACCGCAAACTTTACGCGCAGGACATCCGCGGCTCGATCGCCCATAGCGAGATGCTGGCGCAAACGGGCATTATTTCGGCGGCCGATCAAGAAAAAATCGCTCACGGCCTGAACACGATTCTGAAAGAGATCGAGGCTGGCAGCTTCGAGTTTTCGACTAAGCTCGAAGACATCCACATGAATGTCGAGGCCCGCCTCGCCGACCTGATCGGCCAGGCCGCCGGCCGCCTGCACACCGCGCGCTCGCGCAACGACCAGGTGGCGGTGGATCTGCGGCTTTGGGTCAAGGACGAGTGCTTCCGCGTCGCCGAGGCGCTGAAGGGGCTCATCTCTGCATTGCTGGAGCGGGCCGAGGAGCATGCGGCGACGGTGATGCCGGGCTTTACCCATATGCAGGCGGCGCAGCCGGTGACCTTCGGCCACCATTGCATGGCCTATGTCGAGATGTTTGCGCGCGACCTGTCGCGCGTGCGCGATGCCATCGAACGCATGGATGAGAGCCCGCTCGGTGCTGCCGCGCTTGCCGGCACCAGCTTCCCGATCGACCGCCACCAGACCGCCAAGGCGCTCGGCTTCCGTGAGCCGATGCGCAATTCGCTGGACAGCGTTTCCGATCGCGATTTCGCGCTGGAGTTCCTCGCCATGGCGGCGATCTGCGCCACGCATCTGTCGCGGTTGGCCGAGGAGATCATCATCTGGTCGACGCCGCAATTCGGCTTCATCAGGCTGTCGGACTCGTTTTCCACCGGCTCCTCGATCATGCCGCAGAAGAAGAACCCCGACGCCGCCGAACTGGTGCGCGGCAAGACCGGCCGAGTCAACGGCCATCTGGTTGGCTTGCTGACGGTGATGAAGGGCATGCCTTTGACCTATGGCAAGGACATGCAGGAAGACAAGGAATCGGTCTTCGATGCCGCCGAGACGCTCGACCTGATGCTGGCGGCGATGACCGGCATGGTCTCGGACATGGCGGTCAACGCCGCCGCGATGAAGAAGGCCGCCGGTTCCGGCCACGCGACCGCGACCGACCTCGCCGACTGGCTGGTGCGCACGCTCGGCCTGCCGTTCCGCGAGGCGCATCATGTCACCGGCCGCGCCGTGGCGCTGGCCGAGGAAAAAAAGGTGAGCCTGGAGAAGCTTTCGCTGGAGGACCTGCAGTCGATCAACCCCGGCATCACATCGGATATTTTCTCGGTGCTGGCGGTGCAGAACTCGGTCAAGAGCCGCACCAGTTTCGGCGGCACCGCGCCATCGGAAGTGAGGAAGCAGATTCGTTACTGGAAAAAGCGACTGGCGAAAGGCTGATGCCCCGATATTGCCACCGGCAATATCACGGATATTGCAGCCGGCAATATCCCGGGGTGCAATACGCCGAGAACTCGGTTAAAAGCGGCGGCTGACAAAACGTTTCGGACGGATGGATCGATGACCGGAAGCAGGATTTTGGTGACGCTGACGCTGCTGGCGGCGATGGCCGCCGTGACCGCCTGCGGCCGCAAGGCCGGTCTCGACACGCCCTATGAAGCCGCCGAACAGGCGCGCAAGGATGCCGAGAGGGCCAAGCAGCCGCTGCCGCCGGAGCCGGAAAAACCGGTCAAGGACAAGAAATTCATCCTCGACCCGCTGATCTAGAACCGATCAGATCGGGTTTGGTCTTCTGAACCCGATCTCGTCGCGCTCCAACTTTCCGGAACCACTCTCGTGAACCATTTCGACTACCGCGACGGCGTGCTGCATGCCGAGGACGTGGCAATCCCCGATATCGCCGCACAGGTCGGCACGCCGTTCTACTGCTACTCCACCGCCACTTTGACCCGGCACTACCGCGTGTTCGCCCAGGCCTTTGCCGGGCTCGACACGCTGGTCTGCTACGCCATGAAGGCCAATTCCAACCAGGCCGTGCTGCGGACGCTGGCCAGGCTCGGCGCCGGCGCCGACGTGGTCTCGGAAGGCGAATTGCGCCGGGCGCTGGCCGCCGGCGTCCCGGCCAGCAAGATCCTGTTCTCCGGCGTCGGCAAGACCGCGCGCGAAATGGACTTTGCGCTGGAAGCCGGCATCCTGTGCTTCAACGTCGAGTCGGAGCCTGAACTTGAGCTTCTGTCGGCCCGCGCCGTCGCGCTCGGCAAGGTGGCGCCGATCTCGCTGCGCATCAATCCCGATGTCGACGCCAAGACCCACAAGAAGATCTCCACCGGCAAGGCCGAGAACAAGTTCGGCATTGCCTGGCAGCGGGCGCGGCAGGTCTATGCTCGGGCAGCGACGCTTCCGGGCATCAAGATCACCGGCATAGACACCCATATCGGCAGCCAGATCACCGAGTTGCAGCCCTTCGACGACGCCTTCGCCCTGCTGGTCGAGCTGGTCGGCGCGCTGCGCGCCGATGGCCATGCCATCGATCATGTCGATCTCGGCGGCGGGCTGGGCATTCCCTATCGTGTCGACAACAACCCGCCGCCCTTGCCAGATGCCTATGCCCAGGTCGTCAGGAAGCATGTCACCAAGCTCGGGCTGAAGGTGATGTTCGAGCCGGGCCGGCTGATCGTTGGCAATGCCGGTATCCTTGTTTCGGAAGTGATCTTCGTGAAGGAAGGCGACGCCAAGAATTTCCTCGTCGTCGACGCCGCCATGAACGATCTGATCCGGCCGACGCTCTACGATGCCTTCCACGACATCAGGCCGGTCGTGCAGCCGCCGGCCGACACGCCTCGCATGATGGTCGACGTGGTCGGCCAGGTCTGCGAGACCGGTGACTATCTCGGCCTCGACCGTGACTTGCCCAGGCTGAAGGCTGGCGATCTGGTTGCCGTCTCCACGGCCGGCGCCTACGGCGCCGTGCAGGCCGGCACCTACAACACCCGGCTATTGGTGCCCGAGGTTCTGGTCGACGGCGATCGTTTCCACGTCGTGCGTCCGCGCCTGACCTATGACGATCTGATCGGGTTGGATTCGGTGCCCGACTGGCTTGCGTAGAAGCCTCCGTCCGGCGACGCTACAGCCGGTTCTGGAGGAGCGCCCTTGTGTCGGCGATCCTGTCTTCGTCGCGGCGGTAGAACGTCCATTGCTTGATGCGCTTGGGCCGCAGCAGGCCGGCCTGGGTAAGCACGCGCATATGCTCGGAGAGCGTCGCTTGCGTGATGCCAAGCTTCTCGGCGATCAGCAGCGCGCAAACGCCGTCCTCGACCAGGTCGCCGTCGGCCTGGGCCGGGAAATGCGCGCGCGGATCCTTCAGCCAGTCGAGGATCTGCAGCCTGCGTTCGTTGGCGATCGCCTTGAAGACATCAACCTCTTGCATTTAGCCATTTTGCCAAGTTACTAATTACTGTCAATCCCGAGGAGATCGCCATGTCGCAGGGCAACACCGTCACGCGCGAGCGCATTGCCGCGATGGAACCGCGCATCCGGCCCTATATCAGGCACACGCCGGTGCTGCACGTCGACATGGCCGACTTCGACCGGCCGTCGCTGGCGGTCGACCTCAAGCTCGAATGCCTGCAGCATTCCGGTTCGTTTAAGGCGCGCGGCGCCTTCACCAACCTGCTCGAACGGCCGGTTCCCGCAGCCGGCGTCGTCGCCGCCTCGGGCGGCAATCATGGCGCCGCCGTCGCCTATGCCGCCATGCGGCTTGGCCACAAGGCGACCATCTTCGTTCCCGAAGTGAGCCCACAGGCCAAGCTGGACCGCATTCGCGGCTATGGCGCAGACCTCGTCGTCGGCGGTGCTCGCTATGCCGAGGCGCTGGCCGCCAGTGAACGTTTCGCGCAGGAAACCGGCGCCTTGCAGATCCACGCCTTCAACCAGGAGGAGACGCTGGTCGGCCAGGGCACGCTCGGGCTCGAGATCGAGAACGACTTGCCTGAGATCGACACGCTGCTCGTCGCCGTCGGCGGTGGCGGCTTGATCGGCGGCATCGCCGCCTGGTATGCCGGCCGCATTCGCATCATCGCCATCGAGCCGGAGGGCGCGCCGACGCTTCATCGCGCCTTCGAGGCCGGCCATCCCGTCGACGCCCCGGCGGAAGGCATCGCCGCCGATTCGCTGGCGCCGAAGCGCGTCGGCGAAATGATGTTCCCGATCGCCGAAGCCTTCGTCGAACGCTCCATCCTGGTCAGCGACGACGACATCATCGCCGCCCAGAAGGCGCTGTGGAACCGGGTGCGCATCATCTCCGAGCCGGGTGGAGCTGCCGCCTTCGCCGCGATCCTGTCCGGCCGCTACACGCCGGCACCTGGCGAACGCGTCGCCGTGCTGGTCTGTGGCGCCAACGCAAACCCCGCCAATTTCTGATTGCAACCAGTGCGGCGAGCTTCACGTTTTTTGAAAGCGCCTCGCCTTTGCCGTGTTTGCTGGTATTCTTCGAGTCGTGAGGATCGGGCTATCCCGCCTGATTCCAGGAAGGGCCGATGACGCAACGACCCACCTCTAGCGATCGCGGTCTCGCCGGGCGCCTTGCGCTCAGCCGGCTGGCGACGCGGGTCTCGATGATGGTTGAGCGCGGCTGGCCGTTGCTGCTGCCGCTGATCATTGTCGCCAGCCTGTTCCTGAGTATCTCCTGGTTCGGCGTTTTCTCGCGGCTGCCGGATGTGGTGCGCATCGGCCTTGTCGTCGCGTTCGGCGTGGCGGGGCTGGCGGCGCTCTATCCGCTACGCTTCTTCCGCCTGCCTGGTGCCGCCGAGGTCGATCGCCGCATCGAGGCCGCAAACAAACTGCTGCACAGCCCCGTGCTGGTGCAGGCCGACCGGCCAAGCGGCAAGGAAAGCAGCTTCTCGCAGGCGCTGTGGCGCGAACACCAGAAGCGCATGGCGGCAAGGCTCGATAGCCTCGGCGCCGACCTGCCGCGCACCCGCGTGCCGGAGCGCGACCCCTGGGCGCTGCGCGCCGTGGCCGCACTCCTGCTCGTCACCGCCTTTGCCTTCTCCTTCGGGCCGACCGGCGGCAGGATAGCCGACGGCTTCAGCGCCCACGGCGCGCACGATGCCGTGCCGCCGCGCATCGATGCCTGGGTGACGCCGCCCGCCTACACCGGCAAGCCGCCGGTCTTCCTGACCGCCGACGCCAACCAGGCGACGCCGACATTTCATGTCCCCGAGGGCAGCGATGTCTCCTTGCGTGTCACCGGCGGCTCGGGCGAGGAAACGCTCGCCTATGCCGACAAGGATGGCAATGCGCGCACCATCGACCCGGCCGGGCCGCAGGCCGCCACCGCCAAGCCTGCTGCAATCCCGGCGGCGCCAGCCAAGATACGCCAGTTCACGGGCAAGCTGACCGGTGACGGCACGCTGACGCTGAAATCGGGTGAGGATCAACTCGGACGCTGGGCCTTTGCCGTGATCGCGGACAAGCCGCCGCAGATCCGCTTCGTCGGTGAGCCCAAGCGCGCCGCCAATGGCGCCTTCGAACTCAACTACCAGATCGACGACGATTATGGCGCGGCCACCGCCAAGGCGGTCTTCGAACAGGCCGACCCGCAGGCGCCGGGTGCACACCCGCTCTACGGCCCGCCCGACATGCCGCTGGCGCTGCCGCGCCGCGGCGGCAAGTCGAATGCCGCCAAGACCACCAAGGACCTGACCGAGCATGTCTGGGCCGGCAGCAGCATCAAGCTGACGCTGGTCGCCACCGACGACGCCGGCCACACCGCGTCGAGCGAGACCAAGACGCTGGTGATGCCGGAGCGGCCGTTCGCCAACCCGCTGGCGCGGGCGGTGATCGAGCAGCGCCGCTTGCTGGCGCTCGACGCCAATGCGAGGCCGCGCGTGCTCGACCTGATCGACGCCATCACGCTGCGGCCCGAAGACACCTTCGACAACATGTCCCACTACCTCGCCATCATGAGCGCGCGCAGCCGGCTGAAGCTGGCCGGCAACGACGATCAGTTGCGCAGCGAGGTCGCCTATCTCTGGGAAATCGCGCTCGGCATCGAGGAGGGCAACCTCTCGGCCGCGGAGAAGCGGCTGCGCCAGGCGCAGCAGGCCCTGCAGGACGCCATCAAGAACGGCGCCAGCGACCAGGAAATCGAAAAGGCGATGAAGGAACTGCGCGAGGCGATGAACCAGTTCCTGCAGGAATTCGCCGAACGCGCCAAGCAGAACCCGAACGCGCCGCAGATGCAGCAGAACGGCCAGGAACTGCGCCAGAGCGACATCGACCGGATGATGGACCAGATCGAGAATCTGGCGAAGTCGGGCGACCGCGACAAGGCGCAGCAATTGCTGTCGCAGCTGCAGGACATGATGAACAATCTCCAGGCCGGCCGTCAGCAGCAGGGCGGTGAGCAGGACAGCCAGATGCGCCAGCAGATGGACAAGCTCGGCGAGATCCTGCGGCGCCAGCAGGAGATGATGAACGACACCTTCCGTATGGACCAGATGCAGCGTGGCGAGCGTCAGCGCGGAGAGAACCGCGACGAGCAACTTGGCCAGGGCGGCGGCGAGAACCAGGACAAACCCGGCGTTGGCAAGGACCGCGATCCGCTCGCCAGGCCGAAGCCGATGACGCCGCAGGAATTCGCCGATGCGCTGAAGCAGCTTCAGGAAGGCCAGGGCCAGCTGAAAAGCGATCTCGATAGGCTGAAGAAGAGCCTCGAAGGCATGGGCATGGAGCCCAATGAAGGATTTGGCGAGGCCGGCAAATCCATGGGCAATGCCGAGCAGGCGCTTGGCGAGGGCCAGGGCGACGAGGCCGTCGGGCACCAGGGCCGGGCGCTCGAGGCGCTGCGCAAGGGCGCCAAGGACATGATGAAGCAGATGCAGGCCATGCAGGGCGACCAGGGCGGCAGCCAGGAAGGCGGGCGTCAGCAGAATGCCGACCGCGACCCGCTCGGCAGGCCGCGCGCCAGCCAGGGTCCCGATTTCGGCGATTCGGTGAAAGTCCCCGACGAGATCGACGTCCAGCGCGCCCGTCAGATCCTTGAAGCGATCCGCAAGCGGCTCGGCAACGCGCTCAGCCCGGATATCGAGCGCAGCTATCTCGAACGGCTGCTTGAGCTGAAATAGGGACCGCCGCCCCCAGGCCCTGCCCGACCCCCCTCCCGAACGGTTGCAACACCATGCCGAAGCTCGGTACTGTCACGCCCATCCTGCGCATCTTCGATGTGGCCAAGGCGCATGAATTCTACGTCGATTTTCTCGGTTTCGAAGTGCAGTTCGAACACCGTTACGCAGACAATACGCCGCTTTACACAGGCATTTATCGCGACGGCTGCGTCTTGCATCTAAGCGAACATCATGGCGACGGCGCGCCGGGCTCTCATCTCCGGATCGAGACGACCGACATTGCGGGTCTCCACCACGAGTTGACCGAAAGAAAGTACCGCTTTGCCAGGCCGGGGTTGGAGGAGACCCCTTGGAAGACGAAGGAGGTCACGGTCGCCGACCCGTTCGGCAACCGCCTGACCTTCTATGAGGATGTCAGGGACTGACCTTGCCTGTTGACGAACGCCTCGCGGATCGCCTCCTGCATACCATCGATCGCCTCGCCTGACGCGTTCGGGCTGCGATGCATCACCACATTGGACGAATCGATGTCGCCGAACCCGTCGGCCGACGTCAGTTCACGGCAACCGTCCGGGATGTTGCTGCGCGAGATCGGCGCGATCGCCAACCCCGAGGTGACCGCAAGCTTCAGACCACCGGTGGTGTCGCTGGTATAGGCGACACGATAGGCAAGCCCGCGCTGCTCCAGCGACTTGATGGCGAAGTCCTTGCACCAGCTGACCCTGTTATAGAGCGCGATCGGCACCGGCCGTTCCTCGTGCATGTGATGCAGCGTCGACGTCACCCAGACCGTCGGGTCGTGCATCAGCACTTCGCCGCCGGCCGGATCCTGCCATTCGAACACCACGCATAGATCAAGTTCGCCGGCGGCGAGCGCCGCCAGCTGCGCCTCCGAATGCGCGTAGCGTACGGTGACCTCGACCTTGGTGTGACGCTTCGAGAATGCGCCCAGCGCGCGCGACAGGATGGCGTGGCCATATTCCTCCGGAATGCCGATGCGCACCGGCCCGCCGAGCGGCGGCGCCGCCATCGACGCCGCCGTTTCGTCGAGCAGCGAGACGATGCGGCGGGCGTTGACGATGAGCTCGACGCCACGCCGCGTCAGCGCGACACCGCGCGAGCCGCGCTCGAACAGGCTATCGCCGACCAGCTCTTCAAGTTTCTTCATCTGCATCGACACGGCCGACTGTGTGCGGCCGGCCTGCTCGGCCGCCCTGGTGAAATTGCCGGCCTCGGCAATGGCGACGAAGGTGCGCAGGAGATCGCTGTCGAGGGTCGGGCGCATGCTATCCATCATAAGCAGATTTGATCGCTGGCATCATTCCAATTCGTTTGCAACATGTCAAACGCCGGACGATAGTTGCCTCACCCATTGGATATGCGGCTGCGAAATCGGCCGCGGACCAATCAAAGAGTCCTCACTCGTGCCCGCTGCCCGAAACGGTGGCGGGTTCTTTTTGCTCCGCAGGCGAAAGCTTCGGACCACACGCGCAGGAGCCGGAACGCAGATGCAGAATAGGATGGTGCGTGGCATCCTGAGCCTGTGTCTGGGCGTGCTGGTGTTCTCGCTGCAGGACCCGCTCGTCAAAGCCGTGTCGAGCGGTTACCCGGTGACCGAAGTGATGGCGATCCGTTCTATCATCGCCTTGCCGATCCTGATCGTCCTCGTCCACGCCGATGTCGGGCTGTCGGCAATCCTGTCGAAGCGGTTCGGCTTGCTGACAATCCGCGCCTTCATCCAGTTCAGCTCCTACACCGTGTATTATCTGGCCATTGCCGCGCTGCCGCTGGCCGACGCGGTGGCGCTCTATTTCATGGCGCCGCTGTTCATCATGGCGCTGGCCGGGCCGTATCTTGGCGAACGCGCCTCATGGCGAACGCTGGCGACCGTGCTGATCGGACTGCTAGGCGTCATCGTTATGGTGCGCCCCGGCGCCGGCCTGTTCGACTGGGCCGCGCTGTTGTCGCTCGGCTCGGCGGCGCTCTACGGCTTCTCGCAGCTGATGGCCCGCAAGATCGGCGATACCGAATCGTCCACCGTCATGGCCTTCTATCAGAACGGCGCCTATCTCATCGGCGCGGCCGTCGTTGCCGGCACATTCCACCTGGCCGGCATAACCCACGCCGTCCACCCCAGTGTCGAATTCCTGGTGCGGCCCTGGATATGGCCGACGCTGTCGGATTTCCTCAAAATGGCCGCCTGCGGTTTCGTCGCCTCCGCCGGCATGATCCTGCTGTCGCAGGGCTACCGGCTGGCGCCGGCCAACCGCGTCGCCACCTTCGAATACACCGGCATTCTGTGGTCGCCGCTGTGGGGTTTCCTGTTCTTCGCCGAGGTGCCCAGGTCGACGACCGTGATCGGCGCGGCGCTGATCATCGGCGCCGGCCTGCTGGCGCTCAACACCGGGCGGCGCGTGAGTACAGCGCCGGTGCTTGCCGTCAGAGATCCAGCCTGATCAGGCGAAACAGATCAGCGCCCGTTCGACGCGCGAGCGGATTTCGGCCAGCGTGAAGGGCTTTTGCACGACATCGAGGATGATGCCGTTCAATTCCTCGGCGCGCTCACGCTGATCGGCATAACCGGTCATCAGCATGATCTTCATCGCCGGGAAAAGGGCCGCCGCCGCGATCGCCATTTCGATGCCGTCCATCTCCGGCATGCGGATGTCGGAGACGACGAGATCGTAGCCACCATGCGCGGCGCGGATCAGCGCCAGGCCTTGGGCGCCGTCGGCGGCGATATCGATTGCGTGGCCGGCGCGTTCGAGCGCGCGGGCTGCGAGGGTGCGGACGGATTCATCGTCCTCGACGATCAGAAGCTTTGCCATGGCCGGCAATTTGGCCGCGAAAAGTTGACTTTTCCTGAAAGTGCCCAGCGCCCGACCGGGCTAATTTTTCCGCCGTCGTTAAGGCCTTTTTCAGAACTTGTCGGCTGAAGGCAACGGCTTCACGCATCGCCTTTAACGACACCCACGAACGGCAATTCACGGAAGGCGTGCGCGACGTCCATGCCATAGCCGACGACGAAATAATCGGGGCAGTCGAAGCCGACATAATCGGCGGTGAGCGCCGTCTGGCGGCGCATGCGCTTGTCGAGCAGCACGGCGATGGCGCAGCTTTTCGCACCGCGCGACAGCATCAGGTCGCGGGTGAAGGTCAGCGTCTTGCCCGATTCCAGAATGTCGTCGATCAGCAGCACGTCGCGGCCGGCGACCTCATTGTCGATGTCGCGCAGCACCCTCACCTCGCCGCTGGTGGTACCGGCGCCATAGCTGGAAATGAAAATGAACTCGACCTCGGGCGACAGGCCGACATCATGCATGGCGCGGATCAGGTCGGCGGCGAAGATGAACGAGCCCTTCAGCACCGAAATCACCAAGAGATCGTGATAATCGTGCCCGGCGATCTCCTTGGCGAGTTCGAGATTGCGGCGCGCAATCGCCGATGCCGAAAACAGGACTTCGATGTCCTTGTCGCGTACGATTGGCATTGCTGGTCTTCCCCGGTGATCGCCTATGGGGCGAAAGTAACCAAAACGGTCCTTACGCCGTTCTTAGGCACGTCGAGGCGGCTGGCAAAGCCGAATCTTTCGCCTGATGCCAGCGAATGGCCGGATGTCCCCAACGTATAGCGGGTCGTGCGCCCGTCATTGCCGGTCACGCGGATTTCGAGCGGCGGCATTGTCGCCGGCCCCATCCCGTCATTGGCGGCCTCGCCATCGACGAACAGCACCGGATTGGCGCCCGAGACGTCGACGCGCGAGGTGACGCCCGAAATGGTCAACGCCGACGCCTGCGCGCCGGACAGGAACGGCGCCTGGCGCACCAGCGCATGACCGCCCGAAACCCAGAAGGCGGCAAGGGCGGCGCCGATACCGACCATCCAGAAGATCGGCCCGCCGCGCACGGCCGGCGGCCGTTCCGCCGGCGGTTCCGGCTTGCGCAGCATGTCCATGCCCTCGATGGACGGCGTGACAATCAGGCGCGGCGGCGGTGAAACGCTTCCCACGGTAGGGGCAAGGCGCGGCATCACTTCATAGTCGGCATCGACGATATCGGCCGCTGGGCCGCGCATGATCCGGTCCACCACGGCAATTGCCGGGGCATCGGTCATGATTTCGCCGGAAACCGGGCGCGCGGTTCGTTCGTCAGCCATCATGGCCCCGTTATTGCGCGTGTTCGCTTTTCGTTTCTTTTGCGTAAACAAAAATGGTTAACGCTTCCCCACCGGAGCCCTCGTGACGCGCCGAAACAACCCAGGAATTAACCGCCGGTTAACCATGCCGGCCGATGGTCTTTTCGCAGAACAGGCAGGCCTAGAGCTGCCAGGAATTTCAGGTCGTCGAAATTGATTCGCTTCGAAAATGTCGGCCTCCGCTATGGCATGGGTCCGGAAATCCTCCGTGACATCTCCTTGCATATACCGGAGCGCTCCTTCCAGTTCCTGAGCGGACCTTCGGGCGCCGGCAAGACGACGCTGCTGCGCCTTCTGTTCATGTCGCTGAAGCCGACGCGTGGGCTGATCACCATTTTCGGCAAGGACCGCTCGCGCATCTCGCGCACCGAACTGCCGCATCTGCGGCGCCGCATCGGCGTGGTGTTCCAGGATTTTCGCCTGCTCGACCACATGACCACCTATGAGAATGTCGCGCTGCCGCTGCGCGTGCGCGGGCGCGAGGAAGCAAGCTACCGCACCGATGTCACCGAGTTGTTGAAATGGGTGGGGCTGGGCGAGCGCATGCATGTGCTGCCGCCGGTCCTGTCGGGCGGCGAGAAGCAGCGCGCCGCCATCGCCCGCGCCCTGATCGAGCAACCGGAGATCCTGCTGGCCGACGAACCGACCGGCAATGTCGATCCGCCGCTGGCGCGGCGCCTGCTCAGGTTGTTCATCGAACTCAATCGACTGGGCACCGCCGTGGTGATCGCCACCCACGACCTCGGCCTGATGGAACAGGTCGACGCACGCCGCATGATCCTGGCCGGCGGAAGGCTGGACATCTATGACTGACCTGTCCGCCGAACATCTTGAACAGCATGAGCAGGACGCCGAGGCGGCCGAGGCAAGGCCGCGCGCCCAGCGGCGTATGGCGCCGATCGTGCCGGCGCAGAACATCGCCGGCCGGGCGCTCGTCCTGGTCATTGCCATCATGACCTTCCTGTCCTGCCTGACCTTCGGCGCGGTGACGCTGGTGCGTGACACCGCTTCGGTCTGGGAGAACCAGATTTCGCGCGAGGCAACGATCCAGATCAAGCCGGCAGACGGCGTCGACATGGAAGCCGCCCTTGCCCAGGCCTCGCAGATCGCAGGCGAATTCCCCGGCGTGAAATCGACAAGGATCATCGACCGCGAGGCGACCGCGAGGCTGCTGGAGCCGTGGCTCGGTTCAGGCCTCAACATCGACGAGCTGCCGGTGCCGCGCCTGATCATCGTCACCATCGACGAGAACAGCCCGCCCGACTTCGCCGCCATGCGCGCCGCGATCACGCCGAAACTGCCAAGCGCCTCGCTCGATGATCACCGCACCTGGGTCGACCGGCTGGTGGCCATGGCCCGCACCACAGTGACCATCGGCATTGCCGTGCTGGCGCTGATGCTGTCGGCGACAGTGCTGACCGTTGTCTTCGCCACCCGCGGCGCCATGGCCGGCAACGGCCACATCATCGAGGTGCTGCATTTCGTCGGCGCCGAGGCGGCTTTCATTGCGCGTGAATTCCGCCGGCATTTCCTGGTCACCGGCATGAAGGGCGCGGCCGCCGGCGGTGCGGCGGCGGTCCTGGTCTTCATCGTCTTTTCCTGGTGGTCGTCGCGCAACATGGCGACGCCGCAGGCCGACCAGGCAACCGCTTTGTTCGGCAATTTCGCCATCGGTTCGGCGGGCTATCTCGGCGTCGTCCTGATGGTTCTGGTGATCGGCGCACTGACGGCGGCAACCTCGCACGCCACCGTCGTCGCCTATCTCAGCGACATCGACGTTCGCCAACCCGACGCATGAAAAAGGGGCATGCCTTGGCGAGGATGGAAGCAAAGTGATCACGGATGGAGAACCGGCGTAACGCAAATTGCGTCTTTTACCTACCAAAGGCCGCATTTCGGGATTAACCATATGGCTATGGACGTGCGGGATTCGACCGGGACGGTTGGACAGATGCCAGTGGTGGTCGCGCGTCTGCGCGACCATAGCGGGATTAGCCGTTTAAAGACCGCGCTGCGGATATCCGCGCTTTCTCTTCTCGTCCTTGCAACGTTGTTTGCCGGCGGCTTCGGCTGGTTCGCCAACAAGGTTGCCCATCTGACCACGCCCGCCAATCCGCAGAAGGCTGATGCCATCATCGTGCTCACCGGCGGCCAGTCGCGCCTCGACGCCGCGATGGATCTGCTGGCGTCCGGCAAGGGCGAGCGGCTGTTGATCAGCGGCGTGCATCCTTCCGCCAGCCGTCGTCAGCTCCAGGTCGCGACCGGCGGCGACAAGAAATTGTTTTCCTGCTGCGTCGACATCGACCGCGCCGCGCTCGACACGATCGGCAATGCCGAGGAAAGCGCCAAATGGGTCGAAAGCCATGCCTACAGCACGGTGATCCTCGTCACCAACAACTATCACATGCCGCGCAGCCTGCTGGAAATGGGCCGGCTGCTGCATGGCGCCAAGCTGGAGCCCTATCCAGTGGTCAATTCCAACCTCGACAATGGCGGCTGGCTGACCAAGCCACGGGCGTTGCGTGTGCTGTTCACCGAATACACCAAATATCTCCTGGCGCTGGCGCGCGGCATCGTGCCGGTGAAGCAGACTCCCGACGGCGTCGCGCTGGCCGAGACCGCGGCCGGCGGCTGATCCAGATATCAGTCTTTGGCGGCAGCGCCTGACATCCCCTTGAGACGCGCAACCTCCTGTTCGAGTTGCTGAATGCGTCTGTCCCGCTCGCCAAGCGCTGCAGCCACGTCAGCCGCCTCGAAGCGCTGCGGGATGTGTTGCGGGCAGTTGGAATCCCAAGCCGAGACCGTGAACAGGATGACCTGTTCTGGACGTGCCTTGTAATCTTGCGGCATCAGCTTCGCCATCAACTCGGCATCGCCTTCGACGACGCGCGCCGTACCCCAGATCTTGATGCGCTGGCGCAGCATGTAGTCGATCAGGAACAGGAAGGCGCGTGGATTGTCCGCCAGATTGCCCTGCGTGATGAACTGCCTGTTGCCGGAAAAATCCGCGAAGCCGATCGTCTTTTCGTCCAGCACCTTGAGAAAGCCGGCCGGCCCGCCACGATGCTGGATATAGGGTTGGCCATCGCCATTGGCCGTCGACAGGAAGACGCTGGTCTGCATCTCGATGAAAGCGGCAAGGTCCGGCGTGATGACGGCTTGCCAGCCACCACGCTCCTCGACCCGGGCGTAAGACTGGCGCGAACCCTTGCGCGCCTGGATCGCCTTGACGGTCGGCGTGAAGGCGACGTCACTGGTGAAAGCATGCGCGTTCATCGAAAGCCTCCTTGCGGGATGGCGCTAGAGCCCGAGCGCCGACAATGTCGGGTGATCATCCGGGCGGCGCCCGAGTGGCCAGTGATATTTGCGGTCGGCTTCCGCGATCGGCAGGTCGTTGATGCTGGCGATGCGCAGGCGCATCAGCCCGTGCTCGTCGAACTCCCAGTTCTCATTGCCGTAGCTGCGGAACCAGGAGCCGCTGTCGTCGTGCCATTCATAGGCGAAGCGCACGGCGATGCGGTTGCCGTGGAAGGCCCAGACCTCCTTGATCAGCCGGTAGTCGAGCTCGCGGCTCCATTTGCGCGTCAGGAAGGCCTGGATGGCATCGCGGCCTTGCAGGAATTCGGCGCGGTTGCGCCAGCGGCTGTCGGTCGTATAGGCGAGCGCGACCCGTGCCGGATCGCGCGAATTCCAGGCATCCTCGGCCATCCGCGCCTTTTGCGCTGCGGTCTCGGCGGTGAAAGGCGGAAGCGGCGGGCGGCTTTCAGACATGGGAATCCTCTACGGTATGAAGGGCGGGACCGGCGGACACCGCCAGCCCTTTCCGGATTCACGCAGCATCGCGGACAGAAACAACCGGAAAATCGATCTCGGTCTGGGCAACTTCATTGATATAGTTGGTCCAGACGTTCAGGGCGACATGCTGGACGATCTCGACGATCTGTCCGTCGTCATAACCCGCCAGCCTCACGGCAGAGAGATCCTCATCGCTGACATGCCCGCGGCTCTGCGCAACCTTGGCGGCAAAACGCACCGCCGCGGCGGCCTTGGGGTCCGTGGAGCCACCGTGGCGGTTGGCGAGCATTTCGGCATCGTCGAGCCGGGCGAGGTTCTTGCCAAGGTAGGTGTGTGCGGACAGGCAGTAGCTGCAGCCATTGATCTCGGCGACCGCCAGCGCAATGCGCTCGCGTGTGGGTGCAGGCAACCGACCCTTGGCCAACGCCCCCGACATGGCGACATAGCCTTCGAGCGCGGCTGGACTGTTGGCGACCATGCGAAACAGGTTCGGCACGACACCAAGCTGCTTCTCGACAGCCTGCAGCACGGGTTGCGTTGCTGTGGGAGCAGCGGCGATGGACGATGGCGTGGTGATGCGCGGCATTGCGATTTCCTTGTTGGTCACGCCGCTTATTTGCACTCTTCCACTTGCCGGATGTAGATGGCATATTTGCAATCAATCCTTCCAATTTCCGGAAGAAACGATGGATCGCCTCGAGGCCATGTCCCTTTTCGTCGCGACGGTGGAGACCGGTAGCCTTTCCGCCGCCGCACGCCGTTCGGGCGTTCCACTTGCGACCGTCAGCCGCAAGATCTCCGATCTGGAACGGCATCTGCAGACACGTCTGCTGAACCGCTCGACACGCCGGCTGACGCTGACCGACGCGGGCGACGCCTATCTTGCCGCCTGCCGCCGCATTCTCGACGAGGTCGGCGAGGCCGAACGCGTCGCCGGCGGCGAATACAGCGCTCCGACCGGCGAACTGATCATCACCGCGCCGATCGTCTTCGGCCGGCTTCACGTGCTGCCGATCGTCACCGCGTTCCTCTCCACCTACCCGCAAGTGGATATCCGCCTGACGCTCGGCGACAGGATAAGCCAGTTGGCGGAGGAGCATATCGATCTCGCCATCCGTATCGGCCGGCTGCCGGACTCGCGCATGCTCGCGACCAGGGTCGGTTCGATCAGGCATGTCGTCTGCGCAAGTCCGGCTTATCTCGCCGAGCACGCGGCTCCGAAAACCCCGAAAGACCTTGAGACGCACAGCTGCATCACCTTCGAAGGCCTTGGCTCACTCGCCACATGGACCTTCTCAGTGGAAAAGGCCGACGTTCCCGTCCCTGTCCGCTCCAGGCTCCGGGTCAACACCGCCGAGGCAGCGATCGATGCCGCTATTGCAGGTGTCGGGATGACGCGCGTGCTTTCCTACCAGATCGTCGCTGCTGTGCGCTCAGGGACACTCTGCCCGGTACTCGGGGAATTCGAACCGGAGCCGTGGCCGGTAAACCTGGTGCACGCCGGCCAGGGCCGGCTACCGGTGAAACTGCGCGCCTTCCTCGATTTCGCCGCCCCACGCCTGAGGGAACGTCTAGCACAGGCGACCTGGTAGAGTGAGCCGCATCGCCCTGTTTCCTTTTTGCCGCTGCTTGGTGTAACCAACGCACACCTCCTCACCGGACCTCCCCCATGCTCTATGTCAGATCGCTGGCGTTCAACTTCGTCTTCTACGTCAATCTGATCGTCCAGATGATCCTCTGGACCCCGTATTATTTCCTGTCGCCCCGCCACCGTGCCTGGTTCGTGCCGAAATTCTGGTCGCGCAGTTGCATGTGGCTCTATGACAAGATCGCAGGCACCAAGAGCGACATCACCGGGCAGGAAAATCTGCCCGAAGGCTCCTTCATCCTGGCGCCCAAGCACCAGTCCTTCTGGGACGCAATCGCCTTCTTCCCCTTTCTTCAGGACCCGCTCTACATCCTCAAGCGCGAGCTGACCTGGATCCCGTTCTTCGGCTGGTACATCATGAAGATGCGCATGATCCCGGTCGATCGCGGCAGCCGCTCCAAAGCCCTGAAGGCTGTGGTCGCGGCGACCAAGGCAGAGATGGCGCGCAACCCACGCCAGCTGATCATCTATCCCGAGGGCACGCGCCGGGCGCCCGGCGACGAGCCGGCCTACAAATACGGCATCGTCGAAATCTACGCGCAGCTCGGCGTTCCGGTGGTGCCGGTCGCCCATGTCGCAGGCCTCTATTGGCCGCGCCGCAAGTTCCTGCGGTACCCCGGCACCATCAGGGCGCGTTTCCTGCCGCCGATTCCGCCGGGCCTCGGCAAGGACGAGTTCATGACGCGGCTGATCGGCGAGACGGAAGCCGCTTGCGACCAGATGCTCGTCGAGGCATCCCGCGCGCCCAACCCTCCGGCCTTCCCGCCGACTGCGGTGAAGCGGCTGCGGGAGCTCGGCGCGAAGGCCTGAAGGCCCTTCGGCCAGGCAATCAGCCGTAGACAGCCAGGACCGTGGTCAGCACCAGCGTCGCGGCGAAGACCAGATTGATGATGCGCGAGGCAACAGGCCTGCGCAGGAAGCGCGCGAACGCGGCACCGCCAAGCAGCCACACCGCATGGATGACAACGATCATTCCCGCCAGAACCGTCAGCTTCAGCCATAGGCCAAGCTCGACACCGCCCTGGGTAGACGAGGCGCCGGCAAACACGGCGGCGATCGCCACATAGGCTTTGGGGTTGGCGACCGCCAGCAGAAACCCGGCCAGCCAGGTCGGGCGCGAAGCCTCGGCCGTGCGTGCCGCCAGCGGCGGCGCCGTGGCGATCTTGAAAGCGAGATAGAGAATGTAGGCGGCGGACGCGACAACCAGCACTGTCGCCAACCTCGGCATCGACCCGAGTACCGCCATGATCCCGGTCGCCACGACCAGCAAGACGGCGGTCGTGCCAACAACGATCCCCAAGGTGTAGCGCAGCGAATCGCGCAGGCCGAAGGCGGCGCCGACAGCGGTGACGCTCATCGTTGCCGGACCTGGACTGCCCATGACCACAGTGGCGGCCAGTACCAGCGCCAGCAGCGGTCGCCAAAGCTGCGGCTGCGAAAGAAGCGGCTCCGTCATTGCACCCTCTGCCTTGCCACGAGCGAAGGACGCTATGGCAAGACAGGAGCGTGGTCTTGGACGTTCGTGCGTAGAGTGGGGCCGAAGCCTCAGCTGCTCGCCCGATCGAGCTCTGCCATGTCGTCGGCGGTCAGTTTCAACGAAGCCGACTTGATCAGGCTGTCCATCTGCTCAGGCTTGGTGGCGCTGGCGATCGGCGCGGTGACACCCGGCCGCGCGATAACCCAGGCAAGCGCCACTTCCGCCTGCCTGGCCGAATGCCTGGCCGACACCGCGTCGAGCGCTGCCAGGATGCGCATGCCGCGCGCGTTGAGATAGTCCTTCACCCCGCCGCCGCGCTCGCTTTGGCCAAGATCGGCTTCGCTGCGGTATTTGCCACTCAGGAAACCCTTGGCCAGGCTAAAATAGGTGATGACGCCGATATCCTCGGCCACGCAGAGATCGCGCAACGGCCCATCGAAGGACGAGCGGTCGTAGAGATTGTATTCCGGCTGCAAAACCTCATAACGCGGCAGGCTGCGCAGGCTCGCCACATCGAGCGCGGCGCGCAACTGGCCCGCGTCGAGGTTCGAGCAGCCGACATGGCGGACCTTGCCCTTGGCGAGCAGTTTTTCATAGGCGCCGAGGGTTTCCTCGTAGGGCGTGGTCGGATCCGGCCAGTGCGACAGATAAAGGTCGATGACATCGGTCCGCAGCCGCTTCAGCGAGGCATCGACGGCCTTTTCGATATAGGCGGCGGACAGGTCCTTGTGCCCCTGCCCCATATCCGAGCCGACCTTGGTGATCACCACGACCTTGTCGCGGTTGCCACGGTCCTTCATCCAGCTGCCGATGATGGTTTCCGATTCGCCGCCCTTGTTGCCCGGCACCCAGCGCGAATAGGCGTCGGCCGTATCGATGGCGTTGAGACCGCCGCCGACGAAGCGGTCGAGCAGGTCGAAAGAAGTCTTCTCATCGGCGGTCCAGCCGAAGACGTTGCCGCCCAGAACCAGCGGCGCGATGGAAAGGTCGGTGCGACCGAGACGGCGTTTCTGCAAGACGGATCTCCGTGATGATTTCGACCGGGCGGAAGCCGCCCGCTGGTTGGGTTCGGGGCCTAAGCTAGGTCTTGCCTCGCCGAGGTCAAAGGCCTGGCCGCGTTTTTCCGCAGA
This sequence comes from Mesorhizobium sp. 113-1-2, assembly GCF_016756475.1. Lineage (NCBI taxonomy): Bacteria > Pseudomonadati > Pseudomonadota > Alphaproteobacteria > Hyphomicrobiales > Phyllobacteriaceae > Mesorhizobium > Mesorhizobium sp. 113-1-2. The sequence continues at coordinate 1,751,266 of NZ_AP023242.1, read as the reverse complement.
GCCAGCGCTTCACAAAGGCGCTATCCCCCGTGCCACTTCTTCCAGCCAATGGTCGCGGATGCCTAGCGCCTCCAGATGCTTCAGCGTGCTGAGAACGTAATCCTCGTTGCCGCCGGATTGGCCGACCGCGCCGCGCACCACCGCCGCCGCATGCGCGGCGTCCAGCCCGCCGGCATATTGCTCATGCTTGCGGTCGACGATGTAGGCCACCGCTTCGACCGTTCCGCGGCCGTCGAGGCGGACCTTGAGCGTGCGCTCGAGATAGACTGATGTGACGAGTTCGCGCTCGCGCAGATAGGCGATGACCTCGTCGCGCAATTCGCCGGGCACACGGAAAGCCAGGCCGACACAGGAGCCGCCATGGTCGAGGCCGAGCACCAGTCCGGGCCGCTGGCGCGTGCCGCGGTGCACGAAGGAATAGACGCAGAGCGAGCGGCGGTAGCCGTGCAAATGGGCGCGCCGCGTCTCGACATGCGCGAAACCCGGCCGCCAGATCAGCGAGCCATAGCCAAACACCCAAAAATCGCCCATATCGCCGCGCCTGATTGCAAAAAGAATGGCACCACCGCACCGGAACCGGTGTTTTTTCCGTCCGTCCCCGGCTACCTATTCGCCAATGTCTACCTGGTTGTCGGAATCGAAGGTCCGTCCACCAACATCCATGCGTTAATGAGAGCCAAAGCATGACGTCAAGTGACGAACGCCAACCAAAGTCCCGCCGCGGCCTGTTCTGGCTTGTGGCGTTCATCGTTGTGCTGTTCGCCATTTACAGCGGTGGCTGGTTCTACCTGGCCAACAGGGTCAGGGCTGAAGCCGACAAGGCGGTCGCCACGCTCAACAAGGATGGCGTCCAGGCCGGCTGCGCCAATCTCCAGGTCAGCGGCTATCCCTTGAGCTTCTCCGTCTCCTGCGACAACCTCGCCTACGAGGACGATGCCAGGAACATCGCGGCTTCGGCCGGCTCCTTCAATGCCGTCGCCCAGATCATCCAGCCTTTGTCGCCGGTCGCCGATCTGCGCGGCCCGCTCAGGACCTCCGTCCCCGGCATGGTGCCGCTGTGGATCGACTGGGACAATCTGCAGGCCAAGGTCAAACTATCATGGCCGCTGCCGCAGCGCATCGCGCTGCAGGCGGAAGGGCTGTCCGGGCAGACCGATCCGGCCGACGACACCGATCCGGTGGAACTGTTCAGCGCCGGCAGGGCCGCCGGCCAGCTGCAGCCCAATGGTCAGGACGTCGACTACATCGGCAGCTTCACTGATCTGGAGATCGACCCGGATGCGATCGGCGGGCGCGTGCTGCCGGCGCTCGATGCCAGCGGCGACGCCACGCTGAAGAATGGTGTCGCGCTGATTGGAATGCAGGTGAAGAGCCTGCGCGGCCAGAAGGTCGAGATTCGCAACCTCGATCTGTCCTCCGGCACGGCACGGGTCACCGTTTCCGGACCGCTGTCGGTGGACGCTGAGGGTCTGGTCGACGCCGATCTGATGATCCGGATCAAGGATCCCAAGGCCGTGGCAACCATCCTTGCCGGAGCCATACCCGAGCAGAAGAATGCGATCGAGCAGGGCTTTGCCGCGCTGGCTATGCTCGGCAGCGAACCGTCGATGCCGCTGAAAGTCATCAAGGGCAAGGCCTCGCTCGGCTTCATCCCACTCGGCAAGATCAAGCCGGTGCAATAACCGGCCATGGCAAAACCCCCGAGGCTCCTCAGCGTCGGCGCGCTGACGCTGGACACCATCCTGCGTGTCGAGACGCTGCCCACGCATCAGGGAAAGTTCATCGCCGCCGATGGCGTGCAGATCGCTTCCGGCATGGCGACGAGCGCCGCCTGCGCCGCGCATCACCTGGGCGCCGACGTGTCGCTATGGGCGAGCGCCGGCGACGACCCGGTCGGCGATCAGCTGGTCGCCGGAATCGAGGCCGAGGGTGTCGACTGCAGCTATGTCCGCCGCGTCAGCGGCGCGCGCTCGGCATTGGCCTCGATCCTGATCGACGCCCATGGCGAGCGCATCATCGTGCCTTTCTACGACAGGCTGGCCCAGACCGATCCCGAGGCTTTGCCTTTCTCAGACATCACGGCATTCGATGCCGTGCTGGCCGACGTGCGCTGGCCGGGTGCAGCGACACTTGCCCTCAAGGCGGCGCACGCCGCCAACCGGCCGGCGATCCTCGATGCCGATACCGCGCCGCTGGCGGTGCTGGAGCAGCTGCTGCCGCTGGCCTCGCACATCGTCGCCTCCGAGCCGGCCGTCCGTATCATATGCGGCCATGCGCTGGATCTTGAGACCGCCTGCACCGACATGGCCTCCCGCACCGATGCCTTCGTCGCGATCACCGGCGGCGCGGCAGGCACCTGGTGGTTCGATCGGGCAGCGGGATCATCCCGTCATGTCGTGGCGCCAAAGATCAAGGCGGTCGACACGCTGGCGGCGGGTGATGTCTTCCACGGCGCCTTTGCCGTCGGGCTGGCCGAAGCCATGCCGGTCGAACAGGCCTTGCGCTTCGCCAGTGCCGCCGCCGCGCTCAAATGCCAACGCTTCGGCGGCAGGCTCGGCGCGCCGGACCGGGCCGAGACGCTGGCGATGGTCGCGGCAACCTGGCCCGAAACAGCCTAGTTCTTCGACGGGTGCTCGACCGCCTGACGGCCAAAATCGGGCACATCGATGTCCTGGCCGGCCTCGATGATCGAGCGGCGCACGGCGCGGGTGCGGGTGAACAGGTCGAACAGCTTGTCGCCGTCACCCCAGCGGATCGCCCGCTGCAGGAAGGCTAGATCTTCCGAAAACCGCGCCAGCATCTCGAGGATAGCGTCCTTGTTGTGCAGGCAGACATCCCGCCACATGGTCGGGTCGGAGGCGGCCAAACGCGTGAAGTCGCGAAAGCCGGAGGCGGAATATTTGATGACTTCCGTCTTGGTCACCGATTCCAGATCGTCGGCGGTGCCGACGATGTTGTAGGCGATGATGTGCGGCAGATGCGAGACGATGGCCAGCGTCATGTCGTGATGCTGCGGATCCATCGTGTCGATGTTGGCGCCACAGCGGCGCCAGAATTCCGACAGCCGCTCGAGCGCATCCGGATCGGTGTCCGGCAGCGGCGTGAAGATGCACCAGCGATTGTCGAACAGATCGGCAAAACCGGCATCCGGTCCGGATTTTTCCGTGCCCGCCAGCGGATGGCCGGGAATGAAATGGACGCCGTCAGGCACGTGCGGCTGCATCTGCGCGATGACGGAGGCCTTGGTCGAGCCGACATCGGTGAGGATCGCCCCCTTCTTCAGCGCCGGCGCGATTTCCTCAGCCACCGCGCCGGACGAGCCGACCGGCACCGAGACGATGACCAGATCGGCATCGCGGACCGCTTCCTTCGCGTCGGTCGTGTAGGAATCGCCCAGTCCAAGCTGCTGCGCCCGCTTCAGCGTCGCGGCGCTGCGGGTGGAGATGGCGACGTGACCGGCCAGGCCTTCGCGCCGGATGACACGGGCCAGCGACGAGCCGATCAGGCCGATGCCGACCAGCGCGATCTTTTCGAACATCGGTGATGTCATGGTGTGCAGCTTTCGGGCGTTCTAACTTTTCAAGAATGTCGTGAGCGCGGCGACAACGCCGCGATTGGCCTCTTCGGTGCCGACTGTCATGCGTAGCGCGTTGGGAAAGCCGTAGCCGGAAACGCGCCGCAATATGTAGCCCCGCGCGGTCAGATAGTCGTCCGCTGCAGCCGCCGAATGCTTCTGATCGTCGGGAAAATGAATGAGCAGGAAATTGCCGACGCTGGGCGTCACCCGCAGCCCGAGCCCGGTCATTTGTTCGCTCAGCCAGGCGAGCCAGGTCTCGTTATGCGCCACGCTGCGCTCGACATGGGCGCGGTCGCGGATCGCGGCGATACCAGCCTCGATCGCCGTCGCATTGACGTTGAAGGGACCTCGCACGCGGTTGATGGCGTCGACAATGTGCATCGGGCCATACATCCAGCCGATCCGCGCTCCACCGAGGCCGATCTTGGAGAAGGTGCGCGTCATCACCACGTTCTCGGCGTCGCCGACCAGCTCGATGCCGGCCTCATAGTCGTTGCGGCGGACATATTCGGCATAGGCCGCGTCGAGCACCAGCAGCACATGCCTGGGCAGGCCGGCATGCAGACGGCGCACTTCCTGGAACGGCACATAGGTGCCGGTCGGGTTGTTGGGGTTGGCCAGAAACACGATTTTCGTGCGCGGCGTGACGGCGGCCAGAATCGCATCGATATCGGCGCGCTCCTCGGTCTCCTTGACCGCGATCGGCGCCGCGCCGGCCGACTGAATGTAGATCTTGTAGACCATGAAGGCGTGTTCGGTGAAAATGGCCTCGTCGCCGGGCGCCAGATAGGTCTGCGCCAAAAGGCCGAGGATCTCGTCGGATCCGTTGGAGCAGATGATGTTCTGCGCGTTGAGGCCATGCACCTCGGCGATCGCCTCGCGCAGCCGCCTGGCGGTGCCGTCGGGATAGATATCGAGCCTGGCGGCAACCTCACGCGCGGCCTCGATTGCCTTCGGTGACGGGCCGAGCGGATTCTCGTTTGACGACAGCTTGTAGACCTTGGCGACACCGGCGGGTGCGGCGCTCTTGCCTGGCACATAGGCGTCTATGTCCATGATGCCCGCGCGCGGGGTTGGACGTGCCTGATCCGGTGTCTGCGTCATGTTGTAAAAATCCGTCGAGAACGCCTCATCCGAGGCCGCAGCGGAAATACAGGCCATGGCCGGCAATGTCGAGAGGTGGCAGTGGGGCAGCAGCCGGGCGCAGATGCCGGTCCAGACAGCCGGCATTGACGGCAGGGCAAGCGAGTTCTAGAAGGGCAGCGACAGTTCCGTGGTGATTTGGCCGGTCGGCTTGCAGCCACGTTAAACAATTCGCTAAAGGGCCGTTTGCGTGACGTAACCGGCTTTGCGAATGGCAATGCCGGTTTTTTATTGTCCGCGGCCGGCCGGACGGAAGCATCAGCGGCGACTTTTCGCCTGATGTGATGCAGCAAGTGAGACGAGAATGGCCGCTCTGCGCGCAGGAAAGACCAACAACGAGGCCGACCAGCCGTCGAGCCCGGTGTTGCGCTTCGGGGCGGACAAGCCGCTCAAGCTCGACGCCGGCACGCTTTTGTCGCCGTTCCAGATCGCCTACCAGACCTATGGCACGCTGAACGATGCCCGCTCCAATGCCATCCTCGTCTGCCATGCGCTGACCGGCGACCAGCATGTCGCCAGCACCAATCCGGTGACCGGCAAGCCGGGCTGGTGGGAGGTGCTGATCGGCCCCGGCAGGATCATCGACACCAACCGTTTCTTCGTCATCTGCTCCAACGTCATCGGCGGCTGCCTGGGCTCCACCGGCCCGGCCTCGACCAACCCCGCCACCGGCAAACCCTATGGGCTCGACCTGCCGGTCATCACCATCCGCGATATGGTGCGCGCGCAGCAGATGCTGATCGACCATTTCGGCATCGAGAAACTGTTCTGCGTGCTCGGCGGCTCGATGGGCGGCATGCAGGTACTGGAATGGGCGTCGAGCTACCCCGAACGCGTCTTTTCGGCGCTGCCGATCGCCACCGGCGCGCGTCACTCCTCGCAGAACATCGCCTTCCACGAGGTCGGCCGGCAGGCGGTCATGGCCGATCCAGACTGGCATGGGGGCAAATATTTCGAGCACGGCAAGCGCCCGGAAAAGGGCCTGGCGGTGGCGCGCATGGCTGCCCACATCACCTATCTCTCGGAAGCCGCCCTGCACCGCAAATTCGGCCGCAATCTGCAGGATCGCGACCACCTGACGTTCGGCTTCGATGCCGACTTCCAGATCGAAAGCTATCTGCGCCACCAGGGCATGACCTTCGTCGACCGCTTCGACGCCAATTCCTACCTCTACATGACGCGGTCCATGGACTATTTCGACATTGCCGCTGACCATGGCGGCAGGCTGGCGGACGCCTTTGCCGGAACCAAGACCCGCTTCTGCCTGGTGTCGTTCACATCGGACTGGCTGTTCCCGACGGAAGAAAGCCGCTCCATTGTGCACGCGCTCAACGCCGCCGGTGCCTCGGTGTCCTTCGTCGAGATCGAGACCGATCGCGGCCACGATGCCTTCCTGCTCGACGAGCCGGAACTGTTCGCCGCCATCAACGGCTTCATCGGCTCGGCGGCACGGGCAAGAGGACTGAGCGCATGACCACGGAAAATTGCAGATTTTCCGGATCAGGATCATGCGCCACTCAGGAGGCGACATCATGAGTGTGAACGGCAGCCAGCGCGTCGACCTCGAGGTCGTCGCCAACCTCATCCCGCCGCAGTCCCGCGTGCTCGACGTCGGCTCGGGCGACGGCTCGCTGCTTGAATTGCTGCAGGACACCAAGCAGGTCGACGGCCGCGGGCTTGAACTGTCGCAGCGCGGCGTCAACGAATGCGTGGCGCGCGGCCTCTCCGTCATCCAGGGCGATGCCGACAAGGATCTCGAATTCTATCCCGACAAGGGTTTTGACTTCGTCGTCCTGTCGCAGACCTTGCAGGCGACGCGCAACCCGAAGCTGGTGCTCGACGAACTGCTCCGCATCGGTAACCGGGCGATCGTCTCCTTCCCCAATTTCGGCCATTGGCGGGTGCGGCTGTCGCTGTTCGTCAAAGGCCGCATGCCGGTAACCCAGGACCTGCCCTATTCCTGGTACGACACGCCCAACATCCATTTCTGCACCATCCGCGACTTCGTCAACCTGTGCGAGGAGCTTGGCGCGACGGTGGAAAAGGCGACCGCGCTCGACGCCGCCGGCCAGAAGATCGGCCTGTCCATGCCTTGGTGGTTCTGGAATTTCTTCGGCCAGCAGGCGGTGTTCTTGCTGAAGCGCTAAGGCACACCTCATGCCTGCCCCAGGACATCCGTGGCCTTGTGCGGATGCTCGACGCCGTCGACCATGATGACAGCGGAGTCCGAATTGTCGGTGCGCAGCGAGAGGATCGCCTGATACGCGGGCGATTCGTACCAGCCGCGCATCTGCCGCCGATCGGGAAACTCGATGATGATCAGATGACCCGGCCAGTTGTTCTCGATCACCTCGACATCGCCGCCATGGATCAGGAAACGGCCTCCAAATGGTTCCAGCGTGGCATCGATCTTGTGCAGATACTCGACGATCTGCGGACCCATCGTGACTTGGCGCATATGGGCTACAGCGTAAGCGGTCATGACGTAACTCCCTTGTCTATCGAAGCCGATTTGCCAGCCTCGTGAGGACAATCTGTCGGAATGCCTGACGCGAGGCGATTACGCCCGAGGTAATGGAATCGGTGCCTTCGACGGCCGGCCTCAGGCGCTCTCGCGCAAACTCACCGGTCGAGTTCCGGGAAATAGGGATCCGACAGGAATCGCCTGTCCCGCTCACCTTGCAGGCAGTCGATCGGTGCGTCCGCGTCGACGGGTAAGGGATTGGCCTTGTCCTGAATGCCGCTCACTTCGAGGATCAGCTTGCGCCGGATGGCGGTGGAAAATTCGGCTACCGCATAAATTGGCAGCACGAAGGAGCCTGGTCCGCCGGTCACGCATTGCACGTAATACTGGTCGAGATGCTTGAAAGTGGGCGATGGGCTGATCAGGATCGGCAGGCCGTTGATGACGATGCCTTTGGCGGTTGCCGCATCGCGCATCGCGGTGACCGGCGGCCCGATGTTGTTGGGGCCATCGCCGGAAATGTCGATGACGCTGCGCTCGCCCTTGAAATCCGTCCTGTCGAAAAGTCCGGCGCCGAAGGCAAGTGCTGTGGAAATCGAGGTGCCGCGAAAACTCCGGAACGGGCGCGCCGCCACCTTGTCGGCAAAGCCGTTGGCGCTCTCGGCGCTGTCGATGATCTGCCAGTTGATGACCGCGTCATCGCGCACCGTGCCGGCCCATTCGAAATAGGCAATCGCGATGCGGCCCGTATTGCCGGACCGGACAGCCCTTATGAAATCGGGATGCCGCAGCGCCTCGACATAGCCGGCGCGCTGCAGCGCGAACTCCTTCTCGTCCATCGACAAGGAGATATCGACCGCCAACACCAACTCGACGTCGACAGTTAGCGCATCCGATGGCGACGCAACCGGAGTTGGCTGGGCACAGGCAAGACAGGCAAGCAGGCGCAGAGCATCAAGCATCGCCACCGCCAAATTCTGTTTCTCCGGGAAATCTTCCTTCGCGATCGCGGCGAAATAAAGCTTGCTGCGGCAGCGCGGGAAAACAGCCCTACTTCTTGCGGCGGGTGGCGGCCGGCGGCGGATCGATGGCGCCGGCCCTGACGCGGGCTGGTTTCAGCGGCTGGGCACCCGAATCCTTGACGATCGTCAGGCCGCGCGGAAAGAACTGATTGTTGTGCTGGCCGCGCCCGATGTTGATGATCGTGGCGCCCTTCAGATGCTTTTCCAGCATCGCCAGCACGCGCCGCAGTGCGGGTCCGTCGAACGCGTCCATCGCCTCGTCGATGATCACCCATTTCGGCCGCCGCAAGGCGAGCCTGGCCACACCCAGCAAGCGCTGTTCGTCATCGCCCAATTCATGATCCCAGCGCCCGACGCGATCGAGCGACGACGACAGCCGTTCAAGACCAACCTCGGCCAGCACCGCTGCAATATCGATATCACTCGCGGGCGCATGCCCGTTCGCGTGATTGAGCACCTCGCGCAACGTGCCGGCCGGCAAATACGGCACGCGTGGAACGAAGATGAGGGTTTCTCCAGCCGGCAGGCCGATCTTTCCGCCGCCCCAGGGCCAAAGCCCGGCAATGGCGCGGAAAAACAGCGTCTTGCCGGCGCCCGGCTCGCCGGTGATCATCACCCGTTCGCCGGGGCGTATCTCGACGTGCTGATCGGAGAGTTTTGTGCAGCCCTCCGGCGAAGCCACCTGAAGCTTCTCGAACGTCAGGCTGCCATTGGCATTTTGATCGAAGGTGATGCGCCTTTCGGTGTCGTGCAGCACATCGGTTTCATCAAGCGCGATGCGGAAGTCGGCGACGCGCATCAGCGTGGCGCGCCAATCGGCGATGCTGCCGATGTTGTTGATGAACCAGCGCAACGAAGAGTGCACCTGGTTGAAGGCACCGACCGCCATCATCAGCCCGCCGAAGCTGATGTCACCGGAAAAATAAACCGGCGACGCGACCAGAATGGGGGCCACGACCGTGATCCAGCCATAGGTATCGGTCACCCAGGATAGATTGATCTGGGCCGTGAAGATACGCCGCATCGCGCCCAGCACCGTGCCGAGGTCGAGTTCGAGCCGCCGTTTGGCGTCGTCTTCGCCATGGTAGAGCGCGATCGCATCGACATTCTCGTTGACGCGCACCATGGAGGAGCGCAGCTCGGCTTCGCGCGTGTAGCGATCGCTGTTGAGCCTGATCAGCGGTCGACCGACCAGCCAGCTCAGCCAGGAGGCGATGCCGGCATAGAGGAACGCGGCCCACACCATGTAGCCCGGTATGGCCAGCGACCAGCCGCCAATGTGGAAGACGAAGCCCGAGGACAGTTCCCACAGCACGCCGACAAAGGACAAGAGCAGGATGAGCGACTGTAAGAGCCCGACGCCGAGATCGGTCGACAGGTCCGAGAGATGCGCCGCATCCTGCTGCATGCGCTGGTCAGGATTGACGCCGATGGCGCCGGCATTGGCCAGCCGGAAGGCACGCGCCGGCCGCATCCACTGGTCGATCAGGTCCAGCGTCAGCGCCTCGCGCAGCTTCAGCCGGATCATCTGGTTGAGCCAGGTCTGGCCGATATTGAGCACCAGCAGGCCACCGGCGATCATCGCGAAGACGAGGAGCTGGTGCAGGAAGGCCGCCATGTCGCGGCGCGCCAGCGCATCATAGAAGGGCTGGTTCCAGCGGTTGAGCAGGACCTGGCCGATCGACGTCGCAATGATGACGGCCATGATGCCGACCGACGTCCACAGCAACCACTTGCGAACCGGCGACACCACCAGCGCGCGTTTGATCGTCGCCACCTGCTCGCGCAGGCTGCTGGCCTCGACGGCCACGGCGACGGGCTGAACGGTGGCCTGATTGTCCAGTTGATCAGCCATATCAGAGGTCCTTGCGTTCAGGTGCGATGCTGAAACCGGATGAAGGGAGCCGACGGCCGCCGCCTGTCAGTCCGTGAACCCAGCACGACAGATAGGTCGGAAAAATGCCGCGCGAGGAAAGTTTCCGCGCTGATCACGAAGGTTTCACCTGGCGAGCCGCTACTGCCGCGCCTGTCGCCTCGGCCCGGCGGCCGAGCCGTGTCGCGCCGTGTGGCGATAGCACCGGTACGAAAACGCGGCGCGAGGCGCGCTGGGCGACCGGCACGCCTTGATAAAGCCGCTTCTGCGCCTCGACGACGATGACGCCGGAAAAGATCGGCCACAGCCGTCGGCCGGCGCGCTCCAGCACATTGTGGAAGCGCATCATGAAGCGCCGCCGCGATGGCGGGAAGAACAGGGCGTCGGACCATGCGGCAGGCGTGAAATTCGCCTCGCGCAGCAGTTCCGTCAGCTGCCCGCGCGAGAACGGCCGGCCATTGCCAAACGGCGTATGCTCGAAGCGCGCCCAGACACCGCGCCGGTTGGGCACCACGATGACGACGCGGCCTGCCGGCGACAGCACCCGCCAGATCTCGTTCAGCGTCTCGCGCGGATTTTCGACATGCTCGAGCGAGTGGACGAGCAGCATGCGGTCGATGCAGGAATCGACCAGCGGCAACTCCTCATCGAAGACCAGGGCCGTCGCCGTCGGCCCTGTCGCCGGCCAGACCACGGCACCCTGCGTCGCCGGCATGAAGGCAAAGACCCGCTCGGCGTCGGAGCCGAACCGTTCCAGCCAGGGCAGCGTATAGCCCAGCCCGACCAGCCGTTCGTTGGGGACAGTGGCCCATATCGACGACAGCGCCATGCTGATCGAGCGCTCGGCGAAGCGGCCGAGCGTTGTCGAATAGAAGGAGCGAAGGTCGACGATGTCGGAATGCATGTCAGGGATGTAGCCGTGATGTCGGCAGGTTTCAACAAAGAGCCCCTGAGGTTGCCGACGCATCCCCGGATGACATTCTTCATCTCCGGGAGTGACATTGTCATCTCCGGAGTGACACTTGTTATCTCCGGGATGACATCCGCCCTCTGGCGCCCTATGTCTGCGGCGACAAATGGAGAGATACGATGGCGGTCGAAATCGAACAGTTCATGTGCCGCAGCGATAATTTCGGTGTGCTGGTGCATGACCGCAAAAGCGGGCTGACCGCAATCATCGACGCACCCGAGGAAGCGCCTATCCTGGCCGCGATCAAGCGCACCGGCTGGACACCGACGATGATCCTGACCACGCATCATCATACGGACCATGTCGAGGCCAATCTGGCGCTGAAGGAGCGCTTCAAGCTGCGCATCGTCGGCCCGGAGGCGGAAAAAACCAAGATCCCCGGCATCGACGAAACCGTCGAAGAGGGCTCCGTGCTTCATCTCGGCGACGAGCGGATCGAGGTGATCGCCACTCCCGGCCATACCGCCGGCCACGTTTCCTATCATCTGCCGGCGTCGCAGGTGGCGTTCACCGCCGACACGCTGTTCGCGCTGGGCTGTGGACGCCTGTTCGAATGCAAGCCGCCGGTCATGTATGAATCACTGAAGAAACTTGCAGCCCTCCCGGCTACCACGACAATCTATTGCGGCCACGAATACACGCTCGCCAACGCCCGTTTCGCGCTTACCGTCGACCCGACCAATTCGGCCTTGAAGGAGCGTGCCGCCATGATCGAGGCGCTGCGGGTCGAAAACAAGCCGACGCTGCCAACGACGATCGGCGAGGAATTATCGACCAATCCCTTCCTGCGCTGGCATGATCCGGCGATCCGCAAGCATCTCGGCATGGAAAAGGCCGGGGATGCCGAAGTGTTTGCGGAGATCCGCAAGCGCAAGGACAATTTTTGAGCATCGTGCAGGCCTTCGACCGATGACCAGTTCAGCAGAAATCATCGCGACACTCGGACTGAAGCCGCATCCGGAAGGCGGCTGGTACACGGAAACCTTTCGCGACGAAGCCGGCGGTGCACGCGGCCATTCGACCGCCATCTATTTCCTGCTGGAGCAGCACCAGCTTTCCGCCTGGCATCGGGTCAAGGACGCCGCCGAGGTCTGGCATTTCCATGCCGGCGCGCCGCTGGCGCTGTCGATGTGGGAAGAAGGGTCAACCGTGATCGAGCAGGTGCTCGGCATCGGGCTCGCAGCGGGTGAACGGCCGCAGATCGTCGTGCCGGCAGGCTGGTGGCAATCGGCGCGCAGCCTGGGCGACTGGACGCTGGTCGGCTGCACGGTCGCGCCGGGTTTTGATTTCGCCGCCTTCGAATTGGCGGCGCCGGGCTGGCAGCCTACCCCAGCAGGAAACCCAGCGTGATCGCGAACTGGGCGGCGTAATACGAAACCCACACCGCAAATCGCATCCACGCGCGATGCGGCGAGATGGCCGCCACCAGAAACTTCTCCGTGGCGAGCAGCCCGTCCGATGCCATGAACAACACGGCGCCGCCGATGACCCAGGCGCTGTTGGTGGTCAGAGCGGACATGCCCATCGCCAGGATCGCCACGACATAACAGGCGATCGGGATGCGCAGGCTGGGGCCAACGCGGCGCCAGAGGGCGGCGAGCATGACGATCACGAACACCGCCAGTGCCAGCGCGATCGCCCCGCGCCAGGACTCGGCGCCAAGCAATCCCAACCCGCCACCGCTGCGCAGGAACAGCGCGATGTAGACGATGTGGGCGAGGAGGAAGCTGGCGAGCCCGCCGAGAAACGCCTTTTCGCCGTCGCGCGACAGGAAGGCATCGCCCACCGCGCTGAGCGCCAGGGCCACGACCAGCAGCAGCGGGCCGCCTTGCAGCGCCGAAAGCACGGCAAGCATCGCGACGCTAAGCGTCTTTGCCGCGGAGCGGGCGAGGCTCTGCGGCATGCCCAGCGTGAAAGCGTAGATCACCGCCGCAACCAGCGAGAAGATCAGCGTCGCATTGGCGTTGGCGTCGATGCCGCCGGCAAACGGCATGGTCATGCCCCGGCTCCACTTTCGGCTGCCTCGGCTCGGCTCTCAGCTACGGCCGGCTTGCGCAGGAACAGCGATTTTGCCGCCAAGGCCGCACCGCCGGTGATGAGCACGCAGGCAGCGAGGATGCGCAGCGATGGCTCGGCGACGCCGGCCGCGATCAGCACCAGCGTTGAGAGCAGCGGCGCCGCATAGCTTGCCGCGCCCAGCACCTGGATATTGCCGCGTTTGACGCCGATGTCCCAGGCATAGAAAGCCGCCCCCACCGGCATCAGGCCAAGCCCAAGCACCGCCAGCCACTGGCCGACGCCTTCAGGCAACACCGTTTGCTCCAGCGCCAGATGGCAAACGAGCGACAGCACGGCAGTCGCCGCGCAGAACCAGGTGACGATGCTGGTCGGCACCGACGGAAAGCGCCGCGACAAAAGCGAGTAGGACGACCACAGCAGCGCGCAGACGGCAGCCATGGCATAGCCGAAGGTGTAGCGCGCATCGAAGGCCAGCCCGCCGCCCTTGGTGACGATCAGCACGGTGCCGGCAAGGCCGAGCAGCGCGCCAACGACATGGTTCCACGCCAGTTTTTCGCCCGGCATCAGCGCCGAGCCGAGCACGATCAGCAGCGGCCACAGATAGGCGATCAGGCTCGCCTCGACCGCCGGCGCGTTGCGCAGCGCGGTGAAATAGAAAAAATGGTAGCCGAACAGGCCGGCAATGCCGATCAGCCAGACCTGTGGTGGAATCTTCTGGCTCTTGTCGGCGGCCGGCATGAACAGCCGCGCGACAAGCCCCACGCCGGTGCCGATCGAGAAGGTGATCGCCGACAAAAGGAATGGCGGCACCTTGCCCGACGCATCGGTGAGCAGCGCCAAAAGCGCCCACATGGCGACCGCCGAAAAACCGATCAGTGTTGCGCGCGCCATGTCCTCTCCCGTGGCGCGCCCTGCTCTGTCCCCAGGGGCGTGCCCTATTGTACCGCTTCGAAACGCCCGGCGCTGATGGTCAAGGTGCCGATCTGCGTTCCCACCGTGGCGTGGATCGGCGCATATACTCCGGTTTGGCCGAGCGGCGCAAACGTCACCATCATGCGGCTTTTGTTCTTGAGATAGTTGAGCGCCTTGCGGCCCTTGCGGTAGCCCGCCACCGGCTCGAAGCCCATGCGGCAGGTGATGGTGTCGCCCTTGTAGCCCGGCACCGAGATCGTGCCTTTCGAGACGTAGTTCAGCGTCAGGTCGGCGCGCATCTCGCCATCGTAGAACTTGACCTTGCGGCCGCAGACCTGGTCGAGGCTGTCGGCATGGATGACGGTGGCGGCCATCGGATCGAGCACGGATGCCAGGTCGCCGGCACCGATCGGCACCCAATTGTTGGGATCGCGCTTTTCCGGCGCCGGAATGACCTGCGTCGAGGTCACAGCGCCATTGGTGAAGCGGATATCGACCACCGATGCTTTCTTGCCGGAGGTGTAATCGGCCCGGAATGCCTGCGGCACCATCTTCTTGCCGGAAATCGTGCCCTTGGACGAGATCGTGCCGCGCGTGTCATCGAACAGTTTGGCGAGGCCTGCGGCGGACACGCTGCCTTCGATCGCGTAGGCGCCATTCTCGTAATGGCTGGAGAAGGTCGATCTCGCGATCGAGAGACCAAGGAACGACACCGTGTATTCGCCCTTGAAGGACTGCGGCGAGGCAGCCGAAGCGGCGGACGGCAAGGCAACGGCAAGCACGGCAACAAGCGCGTAAGACAAACGAGGCATGGCGGGATCGGATCCTTGATTTTCGGCCGGAGGTGGGCGACTCCGGTCTGGCATGTCCCTATGAGACCGCTTATAGGATGAAATCCGGCCTTAATATGAAATGCCGGGCGCTTCCGTGGCAAAGCCGGAGCTTGACGCCCCGGCGAAATGCAACTATGGAACGCCAACTTTTTCCATAAGGCCGCCTGACCAGAACCGCGCGCCACCCGGCGTGGGCACAAAGGTTTGGCAGGTCCCGAGAGAATTGAAGGTTAGAATTATGTCCCGCACCTGCGAACTCACTGCCAAGGCAGTCCAGACCGGCAACAATGTGAGCCACGCCAACAACAAGACCAAGCGTCGCTTCCTGCCGAACCTCGTCAATGTGACGCTGATTTCGGAAGCGCTGAACCAGAATGTGCGCCTGCGCATCTCGGCCAACGCCCTGCGGTCGGTCGAACATCGCGGCGGCCTCGACGCTTTCCTCGCCAAGGCCGACGTCAAGGAACTGTCGCAGCGCGCGCGTCTCTTGAAGAAGCAGATCGCCAAGAAGCTGGCCGAACAGGTCGCCGCGTAACATCGGATCAAAGGCGGGGGACGACCGCCCTGGCCAACCTCGTGTTGGCTTCTGGCCAACTTCTAGTTGGCCATGGGGCATCGGATAGATCCGCAAGGTTCGACATCCGGTGCTCGACTACGAAGCGAGCACCACCTGATGGGCATGATGCTCCGCTGGTTCCATTACCCAGGATAAAAAAATGACTTCCTTCTCGCGATATTTGCCCTTCGTGGCCGCCATGGCGCTTGTCGTCGTGGCATCGAACATCCTCGTCCAGTTCCCGATGCAGGGCCAGATCGGTGGCCTGTCGCTGGCCGACCTGCTCACCTGGGGCGCTTTCACCTATCCGTTCTCCTTCCTGGTCACCGACCTTGCCAACCGCCGCTACGGGCCTTCCGTGGCGCGCCGGATCGTCTTTGTCGGCTTCATGACGGCGGTGGTCTGCTCGATCCTCGTGCCGCCCTTCCTGTTCCGCCATGGCCTGATCGAATTCGAGACCGCCGCCGACCGGCTGGTGCGTATCGCGGCGGCGTCCGGAGCGGCGTTCCTGTCCGCGCAACTGCTCGACGTGACCGTGTTCAACCGGCTGCGCCGGCAGAGCTGGTGGCGGGCGCCGATCGTCGGCACTCTGGTCGGATCGGTGTTCGACACCATGGTGTTCTTCACCGTCGCCTTCTCGGCGGCCTTCGCCTTCGCCGGCCCGAATGACAGCTTTGCGCTCGAAACGGCGCCGCTGATGGGTGTCTTCCACGTCGAGGCCATGCGCTGGGTCTCCTGGGCGCTTGGCGACCTCTCGGTGAAATTGATCATCGCCGTGGTCGCGCTCATCCCCTACCGGCTGCTCGCCGCCCGCTGGAGCCAGCCGGCAGTCGCGGTCTAAACCATGATCCCCTGGGTCCAGCTCGATTCGGCAAAGACCGGGGATGGTGCCCAGGAACTTCGCCTCAAGCGGCGTGGCAGCGAGTTCTCGATCATGCTCGGCACCAACGAGCTGATGAACAGCCGCCTCAGCGGCTCCGAGCAGGCGCTGGCGAAACTGTCTTGCCAAAGGATTGCGAGCCATCGCCAGCCGAAGATCCTGATCGGCGGCCTCGGCATGGGTTTTACATTGCGCGCCGCCTTGGCCGAACTCGGCAACGATGCCAGCATCGTTGTCGCTGAGCTGGTGCCGGCGGTGGTCGCCTGGGCACGCGGCCCGATGGCGGAGGTGTTTGGCGGCTGTCTCGATGACCCCCGTGTCACCATCCAGGAGATCGATGTCGGCCAGCTGATACGGTCCGAGCCTAAAGCCTGGGACGCGATCCTGCTCGATGTCGACAATGGCCCCGAGGGCATCGTCCACAAGGGCAACGACGCCCTCTACAGCCTGGCAGGTCTCGGCGCCGCGCGCAGCGCCCTCAGACCGGGCGGTGTGCTAGCCGTGTGGTCGCAAGGGCCGGACAATGGCTTTGTCAGGCGGCTGAAGCAGGCCGGCTTCGCTGTCGAGGAGGTCAACACGCGCGCCAACGGCAAGCGTGGCGCGCGTCATGTCATCTGGATCGCCACCAACGGCTCCTGAATGAAGCCGTGGTAAGGCGGCATTAGGCTTTCGACCTCTGAAGCTCCGCGGCAAGGGCCTCGAGCAGCCCGCGGGTCCCCTCCTCCCGCCCCTTGGCGGAATCGACACCATCGAAGAAGGCGCCCTGCTCGGTATAGGTCAGCCTTGTGCCATCGCCCGAGGGCGTCAGTTCAACCGTGGTCAGCGATGCCGACATCGGCTGCGGCCCGATTGCCATCCTGTAGGAAAATACGATGCGCTGGTCGGGAACGATGTCCTGGAACTGCGCGTCGAGCCTGATTTCCGGGCCGCCGCCGTAGCTGAAGCGCGACACCTCACCACCACCGACGCGGAAATCGAAGCTGAATTCGGCGACGGTAAAACCGTCGCCGTCGACCCGCCAGCGCCGCACCGTCGCCTTGTCGGCGAAGGCATGGAAGACGCGATCCGGCGATTGCGGGTACGTGCGCTCGATGGTGAATGTGGAGTGGATGACGGAATGCTCGTCTTTCACGGACGCGATCTGGTTCATGTCTGGTCGTCCTTTTCCTGGTCTTGAACTTTCGGGGATGATTGATCCGTCTCGGCCAGAATCTCACCGAGTCGGTCGAGGTGGCGTTCCGCCGGAATGCGGCGCTCCGCAATCCAGTCGGCGAGCGGAGCGAGCCCGCCCGGTTCGATCCGGCAGGTGCGCACCCGCCCGATCTTCTCGCTGCGGATCAGTCCGCAGGCCTCCAGCGCCTGCAAATGTTGCAGCACGGCGGCGAAGGTCATGCCGAAAGGCTCCGCCAGTTGGCTGACGGTGGCCGGTCCGCGGCTCAAGCGTTCCAGGATCTGGCGGCGGGTCGGCTCGACGAGCGCGCGGAGGATGCTGTCGATCTTGGGATAGTCAAGCATGGACTTGAGTATTCCGCCAACGACGGCAATTGTCAAGTCATGACTAAAGTATTTTGACGAAGCCTGGACACCTCCCACGCCCCAAAAAGCGAAGGTTGCGGCGAAGGCGCGAAGGAAGAACGGGCATAAGGACGCCGGGGCGCGGCCCGAACATAGCCGTGTATGGCCGGGCTCAATCCTGGTGCAGGATGAATTCCAAATAGAGGTTGCGCTGCAGGATCGAATGGTTGTCGTCGGAGATCAGCGACACCATCAGCGCGCCGTCATCGCGGGTCCAGACGTCGAGGCCTTCCATATTGTCGATCTGGTAGCCCATGTCGGCGTCCAGCAGCACCGGCCCGTCGGCGACCGCGCCCTTCTCGACGCTCTCGCCATAGATGCGCCGCAGCCGCATCTTCAGGCCGCCTGCCATGGTGAAACTGCGCTCCAGCAGCAAAAGGTCGCCGTCCGGCAGGAAGGCGCCGTCCGTGATGTCGAAATCGCCGTTGCGCTTGACGGTGAATACACCCTTGTGCGGCCCTTCGATGATGGCGGCATAGATGTTGCCAGCCTTGTCGAGGCTCTTTTCCGAGACCACGACCAGGCCGCCCGCATGCTGGCCGTTGGAATTGGCATGGGTAACGGTCTCGAAGCCTCGATTCTGGCGCAGCTCGCGCGCCGGCACCAGGAAGTCCAGCTGCCGGTATGGCCCCTTCATATTAGTCGGATCGATCTTGAATTGGGCGACGCGGTGGTTGCGCTCGAAACCGACCGTGGCGATGCCGTCCTTGACCGCGAGGCCTTCGGCATCGACTTCCCATTTCTCGTCGATCGGCTGGCCGCCCTGGTCGACCATCTGCTGCATGCGGAAGTTCTGGATGCCTATGGGACGCCTGTCGGCGTCGCGGACGACCGTACCGAAGAACCAGTAGCCTGTGTCGGCAACGCCGATGAAATCGCTGCCCGCCTTCAGAAAGCGGAAGGCCGACAGCGCGCCGAAATCGCGCGATTTCGAGGTCATTTCCAGTCCGCCGACGAATTCGAGCGAACCGAACTGCTTGTCGGCCTTGCCAATGCGGAATTCGGTGATCGGGCGGGCCGAAACCTCGATGGGTTCAACCGCGGCCGGACCGGCCGCACCGGCTGACGCCGACGCCACGCCGGCGAAGAGGGCGATGGCGGCGAAGAGCGTTTGCCGAAACCCGCCGCGCGAAAAGATCATCCGGCGCGCCGCATGCCGCCACGCCGCGTGTCGCGTGCGCTTTCCTCGGCAAACAGCGAAGCCAGCTGCTCGGTCATGGCGCCGGCCAATTCCTCGGCATCGACGATGGTGACGGCGCGCCTGTAATAGCGCGTGACGTCATGGCCGATGCCGATGGCCAAGAGTTCCACCGGCGAGCGCGTCTCGATCAGTTCGATGACGGCGCGCAGATGGCGCTCGAGATAATTGCCCGGATTGACCGAAAGCGTCGAATCGTCGACCGGCGCGCCATCCGAGATCATCATCAGAATCTTGCGCTGTTCCGGCCGGGCGATCAGCCGGTTGTGCGCCCACAGCAGCGCCTCGCCGTCGATGTTTTCCTTGAGCAGACCTTCGCGCATCATCAGGCCAAGATTGCGCCGGGCCCGCCGCCACGGATGGTCGGCAGATTTGTAGATGATGTGGCGCAGATCGTTGAGCCGGCCGGGGTTCGGCGGCTTGCCGTCCTTCAGCCATTTTTCGCGCGCTTGCCCGCCCTTCCACGCCCGCGTGGTGAAGCCGAGGATCTCGACCGAGACGCCGCAGCGCTCCAGCGTGCGCGCCAGGATGTCGGCGCAGGTGGCGGCGACCGTGATCGGCCGGCCGCGCATCGAGCCCGAATTGTCGAGCACCAGCGTCACCACCGTGTCACGGAATTTGGTGTCGCGTTCCTGCTTGAAGGACAGCGGCTGCATCGGGTCGATGACGACGCGCACCAGCCGCGCCGGATCGAGATAGCCCTCTTCCAGGTCGAAATCCCAGGACCGGTTCTGCTGCGCCATCAGCCGGCGCTGCAGCCGGTTGGCAAGCCGCCCGACGACACCGGACAGATTGGCCAGCTGCTTGTCGAGGAAGGCGCGCAGCCGGTCGAGTTCTTCCTCTTCGCAAAGCTCTTCGGCGCCGACCGTCTCGTCAAAGGCTGTGGTGAAGACCTTGTAGTCGATTTCCTTCGGCAGATTGGTGAAGGGATTGTCGTTGCGGCGCGCCTCGCCGGGCGTCTCGGCATCGGCATCGTCGTCGTCGGACAGATCGTCGGCGGTGGCGTCGGAGGCCTCCGTCTCGGAGGATTGCTCGTCATCGGCCGAAGCCTCGGCATCCTCCGACTGCGACTGCTCGGAGCCGGAATCCTCTTCGCCGCCCTCCTCGCTCTGCTCCTCGCCTTGCGGCTGGTTGTCGTCATTGTTCTCGGAATCTTCCGTCTCCTGGTCGTCGCCGAGTTCCTCGGCCATCTCCATGGAGGCGAGCATCTCGCGCACGACGCGGGCGAAGGCCTGCTGGTCGTCGAGCTTGGCTGACAGACCGTCGAGGTCGGCCTTGGCCTTCTCCTCGACCCAGGGCCGCCAGAGCTCGACCAGCCGCTCGCCGCTCTTGGGCACCGGCCGGCCGGTCAGTTTCTCGCGCACCATCAGGGCGAGTGCTTCCTCGATCGGCGCGTCGGCCTTGTCCTTGACGTCGACGAGGTTGGCCTTGGCGTATTTGTCCTCCAGCATCGAGCCGATATTGTCGGCGACGCCCTGCATGGCGCGGCTGCCGATCGCCTCGACACGGGCCTGCTCGACCGCGTCATAGATGGCGCGCGCCGCCTTGCCTTCCGGCGCCAGCTTGGTGTGGATGCGCGCATCGTGGCAGGCGCGCTTCAGCGCCATCGAATCGCCGAGGCCGCGGGTGATCGCGATGTCGGTCTTCGACGCCTTCTTCGGCAGTTCGGGCAAGCGCGCGCGGCTGCCGGCGAGTGCCGGCCTGTCCTTGGCAAAGCCGACTTCCATTTCCTTGTCGCCGGCAATGGCGCGCATGCAGACGGTGACGGCGCGCTTGAAGCTGTCGGCTTCAGACCCCGTCTTCGACTTGTTGCGCGTGTTGTCGCCCGGACCCGCCATTATCTATCTCTATTTCGCCACAGGCTGTTGACCAAGCTGTGAGCGGAGGAGGCCGACAATCTCTTCCACCGAGATTGTAAAGTAACCGCCCTTCCCACTGTCATATGCCTGTCTCCACAGACCATATCCATGGCCGAAGCCATCTGGAATTGTACCCGTCCCCTCAAGCTCAACCACACTCTCCCTAAGCACGTTGGCCGCTATGGGGAGGTGGGGAACAGTTTGCAGCGGCTTTCCGTCATTCGGTATCGGCGCATCGGTGACTGAAATCGACACGACCGGTTGATCTTCACCTTCCAGATTGTCGACCGCACCTATGATCACCCGCGAGGATACCGGCGTCGCTCCCCGATACGTCCAAGTCTGCCCGGGCTTGAATGGTTCATCCTGGGCCATGGCTACCTGTCCGAGACCAAAGCAGAGGATTGAGAAACTCCACAGGAACGTCCGACGGGTTGCTCCCATGGAGTGATGTTACCCCAGCACCACGTTGGCGGCGCTCTCGGGCAGATCCTCGCCGAAGGCGCGCTGGTAGAACTCGGCCACCACCGAGCGTTCGAGCTCGTCGCACTTGTTGAGGAAGGTCAGCCGGAAGGCCATGCCGATATTGCCGAAAATCTCGGCATTCTCGGCCCAGGTGATGACGGTACGCGGGCTCATCACGGTCGACAGGTCGCCATTGATGAAGGCCGAGCGCGTCATGTCGGCAACGCGCACCATCTTGTTGACGATGTCCTTGCCCTTGCCGTCACGATAGTGCTTGGCCTTGGCCAGCACGATGTTCACTTCATTGTCGTGCGGCAGATAGTTCAGCGTGGTGACGATCGACCAGCGGTCCATCTGCGCCTGGTTGATCTGCTGCGTGCCGTGATAAAGGCCGGTGGTGTCGCCGAGGCCGACCGTGTTGGCGGTCGAGAACAGCCGGAACGCCGGATGCGGACGGATGACCCGGCTCTGGTCGAGCAGCGTCAGCCGGCCCGACGATTCCAGCACGCGCTGGATGACGAACATCACGTCCGGCCGGCCGGCATCGTACTCGTCGAAGCAGAGCGCGACATTGTGCTGGTAGGCCCAGGGCAGGATGCCGTCGCGGAATTCGGTGATCTGCAAGCCGTCCTTGACGACGATCGCGTCCTTGCCGACGAGATCGATACGGCTGACATGGCTGTCGAGGTTGACGCGCACGCAGGGCCAGTTGAGGCGGGCGGCGACCTGTTCGATATGGGTCGACTTGCCGGTGCCATGATAGCCCGACACCATGACGCGGCGGTTGTAGGCAAAGCCCGCCAGGATCGCCAGCGTCGTCGCCTTGTCGAACAGATAGTCCGGATCGACATCAGGCACATGTTCTGATGTCACCGAATAGGCCGGCACCACCATCTTGGAGTCGAAGCCGAATTTGTCCTTCACCGACACCGTCGTGTCGGGCAGGTTGGCGATGTCGCGATCGACCTTGTTCATATCTCTCAACGTCTCCACGGGCGAAACGTCCCGTTTCGCCGGCAATCGATTTTGTTCGGGGGCGGTCTTAGAGCCTTTTCCAACCTTATGAAAGTTGGAAAACGACACAAACCGTAGGGTCGCTCAGCACAGGCCCGCCTGTTTGAGCACGCGATAGGCCTGCAGCACATCGCGGAACCGGTCTTCCGAACCTCTGTCGCCACCATTCGCATCCGGATGGTGACGTTTCACCAGTTCCTTATAGCGCGCCTTGATATCCTTGCCAGTCGCCTTTGTATCAAGGCCAAGCGTTTCCAGCGCCTTGGCCTCAAGCGGCTTGGCCTTGCGCTCGCGCGCCTCGCGCGGATCCTTCGGCCCCTTGAACAGGTCGAACGGGTCGCGCATGCGGTTGTAATAACCGGCGCGGCCGGAGCGCATCTGCGCCATATCGGGCGATGAACGCGTCGAGGCGCCGTTGACGCCCATCTTCCAGGTCGGCCGGTGGCCGGTCATGGCTTCCTTCTGGAAACGGGCGACTTCGGTGTCCGGCACGCCGGAAAAATAGTTGAAGCCCTTGTTGTACTCGCGCACATGGTCGAAGCAGAAGCGGAAATACTCGCCCTCCTTCATCCGGCCCACCGGCGCGCGATGGGTGCCCGGCTCCTTGCAGCCGTCCCACTGGCAGATTGGCGAGTGCGACTTCAGCTCCGCATCCTTCTCCGGGCGGATGCGAATCTTCTCGAAATATTTGGGGTACGGCTTCATCTCACCCATTTATGGGGCGTTCGCAGATGCGAAACAAGAATTGACATTTTCGCGATCATCGCCCTAACCGCTGAATCGCGGCATAAAGCAGGCGAATGGCGGATTTAGTTGCGCGGCAGCGGCCCCTGTGGAACCGATTTCCGGTTTTCACGCTGGTACGCCAGTCATATGTGGTGAACGGAGACGGCAATGTCCATACAGGCGACCATGGAAGACAAGCTCAACAAGGCATTTTCGCCCGAGCGGCTGGTCATCATCAACGAAAGCCATCTCCACGCCGGCCATCACCATCACGGCTCCGATCATCACGGCGCCTATGACGGCACCGGCGAGACGCATTTTCGCGTCCGCCTTGTCTCGTCCACCTTTGCCGGCATGAGTCGCATCGACCGCCACCGCGCCGTCAACGAACTGCTCGCCGACGAGTTGAAGGCCGGCGTGCACGCGCTGGCGATCGAACCGGCCGCTCCCGGTGAGAAGACGCGCTGGTAGGCTGGTCCGCCCTAGCCTTTCGCGGCCCCTTCAGATCACCGCTTCTATCAAGAACGGCCCGCGTCGCGACAAAGCGCTGTCCAGCAACGCGTCGAACCGCTCGCATGTTTCGGCACGGGCCGCCTCCACGCCCATACCCTTGGCCAGCGACACCCAGTCCAGCGCGGGATGGTCGAGGTCGAGCATGCGCCTGGCGTTCTCGCCAATCGCATTGACGCCGACATTCTTCATCTCGCCATGCAGGATCGCGTAGGTGCGGTTGGAAAAGACGATCGTCACCACGTCGAGATTTTCCCGCGCCTGCGTCCATAGCCCCTGCACCGTGTACATGCCGCTGCCGTCGGCCTCCAGATTGATCACCTTGCGGTCGGGACAAGCGATCGCCGCTCCGGTGGCCATCGGAATGCCGCCACCGATCGATCCGCCCGTGCCCATCATGTAGTCATGCGGCGCGGCAAAGGCCGACAGCGCGAAGAAACGCCGCGCCGAGGTGACCGCCTCGTCGCAGACGATCGCATTGTCCGGCAGCCTGCGCGCCACCGACATCGCGATGGCGTCGTCCGTGAGCTTGCCGTTCGGCGCAGCCTCGTCGGGAAAGGCGGTTGCAAAGTCAGTCTGTTGCGATGGTTTGACGCCGAGTTCGTCGCGAAGCGCTTCCAGCGCCGCATGCAGGTCCTGACCATGAGCGGCGAGCGTCAGCACCTGGCAGTCGTCGCGAACGAGCCGTCCCGGTTTTCCCGGATAGGCAAAAAAAGCGACCGGCTCCTTGCCGCCGACCAGCACCAGAACGTCAATGTCGCTCAGCAACGCCATCGCCGCATCGATCGGATAGGGAATGCGTGTTGGCGCGACACGCCCGCGCCCGCGTTGCATCCGCGCGATCAGGACCTCGCTGAACAGGCGGACATCGCAGGCCGTCGAGATCTGCCCGGCGATCTCGAGCGCATCGGCGCGCGCGGCGCGGCCACGGACGATCATGCCGACACGGCCCGACGCCGCACCGATCGCCGCGGCGGTCTCGCGTACGGCATCCCTGTCGACGGCCGGCGGCGGTGAGAGGACAACCTTGCCCGGCGACGCCGGGGCAGCGCCGCCCCAGGCGGCATCCGCCGGCAGGATCAGCGTCGCGACGCCAGGCGGCGTCAGCGAGGCGCGGAAGGCCGCCTCCGTGGCCGGCTGGACATCTTCTGGCCCCGCGATGCGGCGCACCCAGTTGGACATCGGCGCCGCCAGACCTTCGATATCGCTGGTGAGCGGCGCATCGAGCGGCAGGTGGTAGGAGGCATGGTCGCCGACGATGTTGATCATCGGGCTGAACGCACGCCGGGCATTGTGCATGTTGGCCAGCCCATTGGCCAAGCCAGGGCCGGTATGCAGCAAAGTCACGGCCGGGCGGTCGGTCATGCGCGCATAGCCGTCGGCGGCACCGGTCACCACGCCCTCGAACAGGCCGAGCACGCAACGCATCTCAGGCTTGCGGTCGAGGGCGGCGACGAAATGCATTTCGGACGTGCCGGGATTGGCGAAACAGACCGTCACATCATTGGCCAGCAGCACGTCGCACAGGACATCGGCGCCATTCATGCAATTTTTCTCCCAATCACGAGGAGCAATTGCACCTATGGACATCCGCACGGCAATATCCCGCCGCCGCTTTTGGCATGATCCAGTTACAGCGATGGGCGAGCGGAAGTCGCCGGGAATCAGCCGACCGTCGATTTCAAGAATGTCAGGGCTGCAGCGGTCAGCGCATCACCATCTTCGCCGAAATCGCGGTTGATCGACATGTGCGTATAGGCGCTACCATCAAACAGAGTGACTTTGGTCCCGGTGGCCCGCAGCCGCTCGGCAAAGGCTTTCGAATCCTCGCCACGGCCTGACGCTCCCGAATAGGCGATGAAGGTCGGTGGATGCTTGCGGCCGTCGACATAGCTGGCCGGGGAAAGTGCTCCCCACTGCGAGGGATCGGAAAAGACCCTTGCATAGGCCCGCACCACGCCGCCATTTTTCCCAAGTGCCGCAAGATCATAGGCCCTGGTATCGTCAAGAAGCAGGCCGGCGACGCCGGGCAATCCGCCACGCATGCCGGTCAGGGCGATCAGGTGGCAACCGGCAGAATGGCCCATGCCGACAATGCGCTTGGGGTCGCCGCCATGCGCGGCGATGTTGGCCCTGACATAGGCATAGGCCCTCTCGACGTCGCCGGCCTGGGTCGCGACATCGGCCTGGGGCAGCATGCGATAGTCGATCGAGACGAAGCAGAAGCCGTTGGCGAGCAGGAAAGCCGGCTTGGCACCGACCTGGCTGCGTTTGCCAAACTCCCAGGCGCCGCCATGGACGAAGAAGACGACAGGCAGGTTTTTCGCGCCGTCGGGCGCGTAGACATCGAGCTTGGCCGGACCGTAGTCGAAGGTTTTTTGCGCGGATTGGCGCGGGCGCCACGCGGCCGATGCTCCCAATGGCAGCACCGCCGCCACGGAGGCCAGAATGAGGCTTCGCCGATCGATCATCGTGGTCTCCCGACCGTGTAGCCAACAGTGCCCGCAGGCACCGCGAACGTCCAGTTAAGGATTGGTAGTGCTTAGCGGTCTGGCTCGGCGATCGACCATCGATGCGGACCTCAAGCTTTGGGGACCCATCCGCTATGGAGGAGGCTGGATCGACCGGGCTTCGTTGAACTCGCATCGGGTCGCCACGCCGCTTCAGACCGCATCAATGCACTGCCCTTGTCGTTCAGTTCACGAAATCAATATCTACCCCTTGACGGCCTCATCTGGCCATCACCACTTAAATATTTGGACAGGAATTTCAGTGACATGGGTAGTGTCCCAGGTCTCAACGACAGATGCGCACGCTCTCCTTCATGTGAAGGAACCCAAATGCGTTGCGGCAGTTGAATATATGATGAGCCAGCCGGCAGCCAGAACGGCTCTGAGGGCAAAGTATCATGCGTGAGAATCAGTCCGACGTCTTCGATCTGTTTTCGGAGATTTATGCGAACGCGGCCCAGGAAGAAATCAGCCTCCAGCAGTATCTCCTTGCTTGCCGAGAGGACAAATCAATGTATGCCTCGGCGCCTGAACGGATGGTCGAGGCAATCGGCGAGCCGAACCTGGTCGACACCAGCAAGGATGAACGGCTCGGCCGCATTTTCTCGAACCGCACCGTTAAGATCTATCCCTCCTTCTCCGACTTCTACGGAATGGAGGAAACGATCGAGCGCATCGCCGGGTATTTCCGATATGCGTCCCAGGGACTCGAGGAGCGCAAGCAGATCCTCTACCTCCTTGGCCCTGTCGGCGGCGGTAAATCCTCTCTGGCCGAACGGCTGAAGAAATTGATGGAGCTGCGCCCGATCTACACGCTGAAGGTCGGTAACCAGATCAGCCCAGTTTTCGAATCGCCACTTGGCCTTTTCCATCCCGATCGCATGGGCGACCTGCTGGAGGATAAATACGGCATAGCCCGACGCCGGCTGAACGGGCTCATCTCACCATGGGCGGCCAAGCGGCTCGACGAACTGTCCGGCGACATTTCCAAATTCAGCGTGGTCAAGTTGATGCCTTCGCGGCTGCGCCAGATCGGCATTGCCAAGACAGAGCCCGGCGACGAGAACAATCAGGATGTCTCGGCCCTGGTTGGCAAGGTCGACATCAGACAACTGGAAAATTTCAGCCAGTCCGATCCGGACGCCTATTCCTACAGCGGCGGACTGAACCGGACCACGCAAGGCCTGCTCGAATTCGTCGAGATGTTCAAGGCGCCTATCAAGGTCCTGCATCCGTTGCTGACGGCGACCCAGGAAGGCAGCTACAACGGCACCGAGAATTTCGGCGCCTTTCCCTATCAGGGCATCATCATTGCCCATTCCAACGAATCGGAATGGCAACAGTTCAAGAACAACAGGAACAACGAGGCCTTTCTCGACCGCATCCTCGTGGTCAAGGTGCCGTATTGCCTGCGGATCACCGAAGAGAGGCAGATCTATGAAAAGCTGCTGCGCGAGAGCGACTTGGCCACCAGCCCCTGCGCACCCGAAGTGCTGGACATTCTCAGCCGATTCACGGTCTCGACCCGCCTTGCCGAGCACGACAATTCGCCGCTCTACACCAAGATGCGCGCCTATGACGGCGAGAACCTCAAGGAGGTCGATCCCAAGGCGAAGTCGGTCCAGGAATATCGCGATACCGCCGGCGTCGACGAAGGCATGACCGGCGTCAGTACACGCTTCGCCTTCAAGATCCTGTCGCAGACATTCAACTACGACACCAAGGAGGTGGCTGCCGATCCCGTGCATCTGATCTACATCCTGGAGGAGGCGATCAAGCGCGAGCAGTTTCCAAAGGAAACGGAAGCTGCCTATCTCGACTTCATCAAGTCGGAACTGGCAACGCGCTATGCCGAGTTCATCGGCCACGAAATCCAGAAGGCCTATCTGGAATCATACAGCGAGTATGGCCAGAACCTCTTCGACCGTTACATCGCCTATGCCGATGCCTGGATTGAGGATCAGGACTACAAGGATCCCGATACGGGCCAGATTCTCAATCGCGAGGTATTGGACAAGGAATTGTCGCAGGTCGAGAAACCAGCCGGCATCGCCAATCCCAAGGACTTCCGCAATGAAGTGGTCAAATTCACGCTGCGTGCCCGGGCGCGAAACCACGGCCGCAACCCATCGTGGACAGGTTATGAGAAACTTCGCGAGGTCATCGAGAAGCGTATGTTCGGCCAGGTCGAAGACCTCTTGCCGGTGATCAGTTTCGGCTCCAAGCAGGACAGCGTCACGGAAAAGCGGCACAATGAATTCGTGCAGCGCATGGTGGAACGCGGCTACACCGAGCGGCAGGTGCGCCGGCTTGTCGACTGGTACATGCGCGTGAACAAGGCGGGTTGAGAAAGCCCGAATGGTTCCATGCCTATCTTTATCGACCGTCGCCTGAATCCGAAGGACAAAAGCCTGGGCAATCGCCAGCGCTTCGTTAGGCGCGCGCGGGAAGAGCTCAAGCGGAGCATTCGCGATCAGATCCGCATCGGCAGGATCGCAGACGTGGATGCCGAGCACGCCGTGCCCATGCCCGAAAGAGGCACGAGCGAGCCGGCCTTCAACAACGCCAGGAACGGCGGCAGGCGCCAGCACATCCTGCCGGGCAATAGGCATTTCTCCCCTGGAGACCTGATCCCCAAGCCCGGCCAGGGCGTCGGCGCCGGGGCGTCGTCCCCGGGAAACACGGCGTCTGAAGACGACTTTCGTTTCGTGCTGTCACGCGAAGAGGTGCTTGATCTTTTTTTCGAGGATCTCGAACTCCCGGATATGGTCAAGCTCAACCTCAAGGAGATCCTTGCCTTCAAGCCGCGCCGGGCTGGCTTCGCCGCCACCGGTTCACCGACCAACATCAATGTTGGGCGCACGATGCGTAACAGCCACGGCCGGCGCATCGCGCTGAGGCGCCCTAAGCAGGAGGAGTTGGACGCGATCCTCGAGGAAATCGCCATGCTTGAGTTGGTGCCATCCAGCGAAGCGGCGCACCAGCGCATTGCGGCATTGCGGCAGGAGCTTGACCGGTTGGAGCGGCGGCGCAGGCGAATTGCCTTTGTCGATCCTGTCGACATCCGATTCAACCGCTTCGATCCCCAGCCTGTGCCGAACGCCAATGCCGTCATGTTCTGTCTGATGGATGTGTCCGGGTCCATGGGCGAGCGCGAAAAGGATCTGGCCAAGCGCTTCTTCGTGCTGCTGCACCTGTTCTTGAAACGGCGCTATGACCGCATCGAGATCGTCTTCATCCGCCATACCCACGAGGCGCAGGAGGTTGACGAGGAGACGTTCTTCAATTGCACGCAAAGCGGCGGTACCATCGTTTCCACCGCGCTCGAGGAAATGCATCGCATCATCAGGCAGCGATATCCGCCCAGCGAGTGGAACATCTATGCCGCCCAGGCCTCTGACGGAGACAATTCCGTCACCGATTCCGAGCGCTGCATAGCCCTGCTCGACGGGAAGCTCATGCGGCTGTGCCAGTATTTTGCCTACGTCGAGATCATCGACAAGCGCGAAGCCCATATCTTCGGCACGACCGAAAACGGGACATCGCTATGGCGTGCCTATAGCGCGATCGACCTGAAATGGTCGAACTTCCAGATGAGCCGCATCGCCACGCCCGCCGATATCTACCCGGTCTTTCGCCAGCTCTTCGGCAAACAGTCTGCTGTCCTTAAGAGAGCGTGAGAGGGGCCGATGGCCAGACAAGCCGGTAAATCCGATCTGCTTTTTTCCGGATCCGACTGGGATTTTACGAAATTGTCGCGGACCTATGACGCGATCGAGGCAATCGCGGTCGAAGAGCTTCATCTCGATACCTATCCCGTGCAGATGGAGATCATCTCCTCCCAACAGATGCTCGACGCTTACTCGTCAGTCGGTATGCCACTGATGTACCACCACTGGTCTTTCGGCAAACACTTCCTCTACCAGGACCTGCTCTATCGCAAAGGCGGGCGCGGGCTTGCCTATGAACTGGTCATCAATTCCAATCCTTGCATCGTCTATCTGATGGAGGAAAACACCATGGCCCTGCAGGCCTTGGTGACGGCCCATGCCGCGCTCGGGCATAACCATTTCTTCAAGAACAATCATTTGTTCAAGCAGTGGACGGACGCTGGGGCGATCCTCAGCTACCTGGACTTCGCCAAGAGCTACATTGCTCGTTGCGAGGAGCGGCACGGTCTCGCTACCGTCGAGGCTGTCCTCGATTCCACCCACGCGCTGATGGAACAGGGCGTGTTCCGCTATCGCCGGCCACCGAAGCTGTCGTCGGAACGGCAGCGCGAAGGGCTTCGCGAGCGTCTCGAATACGAAGAGCGCTCCTACAACGATTTGTGGCGCACGCTGCCGCCTTCGCAGCAAAGGGTCAACGACAAGGCCCAAGACCCGGAGTGGAAGAAATCGCTCAACCTGCCCGAGGAAAACCTGCTCTATTTCCTGGAAAAGAACAGCCCGATCCTGGATCCCTGGCAGCGTGAGATCATCAGGATCGTTCGTGTCATAGCACAATATTTTTATCCGCAACGGCAAACACAGGTGATGAACGAGGGCTGCGCCACCTTCGTGCACTATACGTTGATGAACATGCTGTTCGACCGCGGCCGGATCAGCGAGGGCGCCATGCTCGAAATCCTGCGCAATCATTCCAACGTGATCTTCCAGCCGGCGTTCGACGATCCGCGCTTTTCCGGCATCAACCCCTACGCTCTCGGCCTCGACATGATGCAGGAAATTCAGCGCATCTCGACCGAGCCGACGGCCGAGGATCGGGATTGGTTTCCCAACATCGCCGGCCGCGGAAACTGGCGCGAAGTCCTGCTCGACGCATGGGCAGAGCACCGCGACGAGTCCTTCATCCGCCAATACCTCAGCCCGGCGTTGATCCGGAAGTGGCGGTTTTTTGTGCTCGGCGACGTTGCCGACCAACCGCATTTTCAGGTTGCCTCGATCCACAACGAGCGCGGCTATGAAAAGATACGCGCCGCGCTTGCTCACAGCTACGATGTCGGCGCGAACCGACCGGACATTCAGGTGGTGGATGTCGATCTGCTCGGCGACCGGCATTTGCGACTGCAGCACAAGGTGAACCACGGCATCCTTCTCGAGGATGCCAGCCGTGACGCCACGCTTCGTCACATCCGGAGGCTTTGGGGTTATGAGGTCAGTTTGGCGGCTGTCGACGCTGAGACGGGCCTGACGATCCACGAACGCTCGACGAGCCAGATCGCAGAATGAGGCTCGGTGGTTGCGCTGGTCCCCACGGCTCTCGGCCTGACGCATGTCGCCCAAAAGTGCGCAGCGGCGGGACAAACGACAGGCATAAAAACAAGGGCTTTAGAACAATTCCAGGAAAAGTGTGAAACGGTTTTCCCGGGAAAGCGCATAGCGCTTTCCCTTGGGAATTGCGTCAAAACAAAGAGTTAGAGCGGTTCGCCGTTTCCGCGAAACGGTGAACTGCTCTAAGCGTCGCCGGCTGGCCTGATCCTCAGCCGGGCGATGCGGTTCTTGTCGCGCTTCATGACGATGAAGCGCTTGCCGTGGAAGGTGAAGGCCTGCTTCTCATCGGGGATCGACTGCGCCTCGTGGATGACGAGGCCGGCAATCGTGGTTGCTTCCTCGTCCGGCAGGTTCCAGTCGAGCGCCCGGTTCAGGTCGCGGATCGGCACATTGCCGTCGACGACGACGGAACCGTCGGCCTCCTGCTTGACCCCCTGGATGTCGACATCATGCTCGTCGGCGATCTCGCCGACGATCTCCTCGATGATATCCTCCAGTGTCACCAGCCCTTCGACCTCGCCATATTCGTCGACGACGACGGCGAAATGCGCCTTGCGGCGCAGGAAGGCGTTGAGCTGTTCCTGCAAGGTCGTGGTGTCGGGCACGAACCAGGGTTTCGAGGCGATCTTCATCACATCGATCTTGGAAAAATCATTGCCGACTTCGTTCAGAGCGCGCAGCAGATCCTTGGCGTGCAGCACGCCGACAATGTTGTCGAGCGAACCCTTCCACAGCGGCATGCGGGTGTGCGGGCTCTGCAGGATCTCGCGCACCACCGCTTCGGGCGCATTGTCGGCATTGACCGAGCGCATATTGGTGCGGTGGACCATAATGTCGGAGACTTCGAGCTCTTCGAGGTCGAACAAGCCACCAATGCGGTCGCGATCCTCGCGCACCACCTGGCCGTCGCGGCGGAAATCGTCGACCGCACCGCGCAACTCGTCCTGGCTCGAGCGCTGCGGCTCGATGCGCGACAGTTCGTAGCCGAACATGGCGAGAAGGCGCGTGCGCACGGCAATGACAAGCAGGATGAGGATGGCAAGGACGGTGACGATGACCCAGCCGTTGTCCATCTCAGCCGGCTTTCCGGCTGGCTGGACGGATTTCCCTCAGGAACGACAGCACTTCCGAAGCCGGAACGTCCTTGGCAATAAAAGCCTGGCCGATGCCGCGCGTCAGGATGAAGGTCAGCGCGCCGCGTGACACCTTCTTGTCCTGGGTGATGAAGGCAAGCAGCGCCTCGGCATCGGGCAATTCGCCCGGAATGTCGGCCATGCGCCAGGGCAGGCCGACGGCGCGCAGATGCGTCTCGACGCGTGCCGCGTCGTCGGGGCTCGCCAGATTGAGCCGCGAGGAGAACCGATGCGCCAGCGCCATGCCGATGGCGACCCCCTCGCCGTGAACGAGACGGGTTCCGTCATACTGCGTGGCGGCTTCGAGCGCATGGCCGAATGTATGGCCGAGATTGAGAAGCGCGCGGTCGCCGGTCTCGAACTCGTCGCGGGCGACGACATCGGCCTTGGCGCGGCAAGCCTCGGCAATCGCCTGCGCCCGCTCTGGCCCGCCGGCGAACACCTTTTCCCAGTTCGCTTCCAGCCAGGCGAAGAATGCCGGCCGGTCGATCAGCCCATATTTGGCGAGTTCGGCATAGCCGGCGCGGAATTCGCGGATCGGCAGCGTGTCGAGCACCTCCGTGTCGGCCAGCACCAGCCTGGGCTGCAGAAAGACGCCGACCAGGTTCTTGCCGCGCGGGCTGTTGATGCCCGTTTTGCCGCCGACCGAGGAATCGACCTGTGCCAGAAGCGAGGTCGGGACCTGCACGAAATTCATGCCGCGCCGCACGATGCCGGCGGCAAAACCGGTGAGATCGCCTATGACGCCGCCGCCCAGCGCGATGACGACGTCGCCGCGCTCCAGCCTGGCGGCCAGAATCCCGTCGACCACCGCTTCGAGATGGGCGAAGCTCTTGGTCTTCTCGCCGGGCGGCATCGTGATGACGGTGGGCTGGATGCCACCCTTCTCAAGCCCGGCCTTCAGCGTATCGAGATGCGCGGCGGCGACATTCTCATCGGTGACGACAGCCGCGCGTGTGCCCGGCAGCCGGCGCGAAATCTCCTCACCCGCGCGCGACAAAAGGCCGGAGCCGATCAATATGTCGTAGGCCCGGTCGCCAAGCCCGACTTCGACGGTGACGGGCCGGTCTGCGCTCACGATTCGACCTCGCCCGTCGCTGCGATTTCATCGATGCCGAAATGCCGGCACAGTGCGTCCAGCACCTCGGCGGCGATGACCTCCTTGCGGTCGTCGCGGGTCGGCACGGTGACATCTGACGTCGCGTAGACCGGATAGCGCTCGCCCATCAGCCGCTCCAGCACGGCGCGGGGGTCGGCGCTCTTCAAAAGCGGCCGGTTTTGCTTCTTGGAAACCCGCTCCATCAGAAGATCGAGTTCGGCCTTCAGCCACACCGACACGCCATGGCCGGCGATAGCCTCGCGCGTCTGCGCGTTCATGAAGGCGCCGCCGCCGGTCGAAAGCACCTGCGGGCCGTTCTCCAACACACGCAGGATCACGCGCTGTTCCAGGGCCCTGAACTCGGTCTCGCCATAGCGTTCGAACAGCTCCGGAACGGTCATGCGCGAGACGCTTTCGATCTCCTGGTCGCTGTCGATGAAAGGCAGCGAAAGCATCGTCGCCACTTTGCGGCCGATCGCCGTCTTGCCGGCACCCATCAGGCCGACAAAGACGATGGACCGGCTGCCCAGCCGGTCAAGCAGCGCGGCGTAGGTCTCGCCTGGAGGATTTGCCTGGTGCGCGTTCATCAGCTGTTTCTTGGGCCCTCTTTGCCGGCGTATCGACATGAAAAGCCGGTTTGCGTCAAGCGTGCCTAGCGGCCAGAACCCTATATCGGCTGGCGGACGCCTGCATCAGAAGTTGCTAACAGGCCTCCGCTTCTTCCTTGAATTGGCCGGATTGGCGTCCCATAAGGGCACAGGGTTTGGAAACGCAGAACAAGAAGACGAGCGAAAATTGATGCCGACACTGTTTCGCTTTGTCGTGACTCTCGCGATTCTGGCCGGCATTGCCTATGGTACGATGTTCGCGCTGGTGATGTTCGTCGAGCCAAAAAAAGCGGAGATGAGCGTCCGCATTCCGGCGGAAAAGCTGAATCCCAAGAAAAACTGAATCCCGAAGAAAACTGACCCGCAGGAAATGAACAGCGCCGCCCGCATCGAGGCCTTCCTGGAAATGATGAGCGCCGAGCGCGGCGCTGCCGAAAACACGCTGTCCTCCTACCGCCGCGACCTCGAAGACGCTTCGAGCGAGATCGGTGGCGGGCTTGCCGGTGCGGGTGCCGCCGATATCCGCGCCTATCTCGATGACATCGCCGCGCGCGGCTTCGCGCCGACCTCGCAGGCACGCAAACTGTCGGCGATCCGCCAGTTCTTCAAATTCCTCTATGCCGAGGGCCTGCGCACCGACGACCCGACCGGCACGCTGGACAGCCCGAAAAAGGGCCGTCCGCTGCCCAAGACGATGAGCGAGGCAGACACCGGCCGGCTGATCGACCGCGCCGCGCAGGAAGCCGGCGATGCCGGGCTAGGCCACAGCGACCGGCTGGCAGCCCTGCGCCTGCATGCGTTGGTCGAGGTGCTCTATGCCACGGGCTTGCGCGTTTCCGAGCTGGTCGGCCTGCCGGTGACGGTAGCGCAGCGTGACGACCGCTTCTTCATGGTGCGCGGCAAGGGCGACAAGGAGCGCATGGTGCCGCTGTCAGCCAAGGCGCGCACGGCAATGCGTGCCTGGCTTGCCGCCCGGGCCGGGGTGCCCACCTTCGCCGACAGTCCGTTCCTGTTTCCAGCGGCATCCGACAGCGGCTATCTCTCGCGCCAGGTCTTTGCCCGCGACCTGAAAGGGCTGGCGGCACGGGCCGGCATCGCCTCGGCGAAAATATCGCCGCACGTGCTGCGCCATGCTTTCGCCAGCCATCTGCTGCAGAACGGCGCCGATCTCAGGGCCGTGCAGCAGCTGCTTGGCCATGCCGACATATCGACGACACAGATTTACACCCATGTGCTGGAGGAGCGGCTGGTGCGGCTGGTCAACGATCATCATCCGCTTGCCGACTAGGCCTCATATCGCTATGTGAGGACGACATTTCACCGCCCGGAGCCCTGCTTTCAACGGTTCCGCAGTCCTTGCCTTCCGACGTATCGGTCCGCTCAAGCATGTACAATTACCTCGATTTCGAAAAGCCGGTGCAGGATCTTGAGCTCAAGATCCTCGAGCTGAAGAAACTTGCCGAGAACGGCGAGGCGGTCGACGTTGCCGACGAGATCACCAGGCTCGAGAAGCGTTCGCGCGACGCACTGCGCGATCTCTACAAGGCGCTGACGCCCTGGCAGAAGGTGCAGGTGGCGCGCCACTCCGACAGGCCGCACTGCGTCGACTACATCAAGGGCCTGTTCAGCGACTTCACGCCGCTCGCCGGCGACCGCAATTTCGGCGAGGACCAGGCGATCGTCGGTGGTTTCGCCCGCTTCCGCGGCGAGCCTGTCGCGATCATCGGCCAGGAGAAGGGCTCGGACACGACCAGCCGCCTGAAGCACAATTTCGGGTCGGTGCGCCCCGAGGGCTATCGCAAGGCGGTGCGGCTGATGGAACTGGCCGACCGTTTCAAGATTCCGCTGTTGACGCTGGTCGACACGGCGGGCGCCTATCCCGGTGTCGGCGCCGAGGAGCGCGGCCAGGCCGAAGCCATTGCCCGCTCGACCTCGGCCTGTCTTGCGCTGAAAGTGCCGTCGATCTCGGTGGTCATCGGCGAAGGCGGTTCGGGCGGCGCCATCGCCATCGCCACCGCCAACCGCGTCTACATGCTCGAACACGCCATCTATTCGGTGATTTCGCCGGAAGGCGCCGCCTCGATCCTGTGGCGCGACACCACGCGCTCCAAGGACGCGGCGACCAACATGAAGATCACCGCGCAGGATCTTCTGGAATTGAAGATCATCGACGCCATCATCCCCGAGCCGATGGGCGGCGCCCAGCGCGCGCCCGAAACGGTGATTGCCGCGACCGGCGACCTCATCGCCAAGACGATGAAGGACTTCGCCGGCGCCAACACCGACTTCCGCGAACAGCGCCGCGAGAAATATCTGGCGATGGGCCGCAGCCTCTAGGGGCTGGACCGCGATAGACACCCTGCTTTACCGAATGCTAATTAAGCTTTTCGTTTGGGGGGATCTGCGATGAAAAAATACGAGAAACCGAGGCTGGTCAAAGCGGCCCGCCTGCAAGCACTAGCGGCTCAACAGGTGAGTTCCCAGCCGCCAGTGGACAATGGCAGTGACAATAGCGGTGGCAACAACGAGGGCGGCAGCATTGTCTAGCCCCCGGCAAATCCGGACCTGTCAAAACGTATGATCGCCTTGGGATTGCCGGCCTGCACACGGCAATGTGGCGGCAATAAGCAATTTCGCCACAAAAATGCCGCCGCATTCGGGTCAATGAAATTGCCGTGAGGGGTTGGTCGAGGCTTGCGGTAAGGAATTTTCAAGGTTAACGGGCTTACGGTCCGTCGGTGTTCAGCATACGGGCTCGGCCGTTTCGAAGCCATTGGCCCGAGGGAAAAGACATAGCCGTATCCATGTTTGCCAAGCTCGCCCGCACCGGAGTCCTCGCCGCCTCGATAGCCATCGCCGGCTGTAATGATTCGTCGATGAAGGACTTTGCCCCGGAAGCCAACAAGCCGCTGCCGGACAAGATCCTGGCCGACATGAAGGCCAAGGGCATGATCCGCACCTCCTCGGTGATGGCGCGCATCTTCAAGGAAGAGGGCAAGCTCGAGATATGGAAGGCCAAGACCAACGGCCGCTACGACATGGTGGCGAGCTACGACATCTGCAAATGGTCGGGCAAGCTCGGGCCGAAGTACACCGAAGGTGACCGCCAGGCGCCGGAAGGTTTCTACACGGTGCGGCCGTCGCAGATGAATCCGCGCTCGAACTACCATCTGTCCTTCAACATCGGCTTTCCCAACGCCTATGACCGTGCCAATGGCCGCACCGGCCAGAACCTGATGGTGCATGGCGCCTGTTCGTCCTCGGGCTGTTATTCGATGACCGACGCGCAGATCGAGCAGATCTATGCCTTCGGCCGCGATGCCTTCCAGGGTGGGCAGACCGAGTTCCAGGTCGAGGCCTTTCCGTTCCGCATGACCGCCGCCAACATGGCGCGCTACCGCAACGACCCGAACTACGAGTTCTGGAAGATGCTGAAGGTCGGTTACGACAATTTCGAGATCACCAAGGTGCCGCCGAAGGTCGATGTCTGCGAGAAGCGCTATGTCTTCAACCAGGTCGCCGCCGACGGCCAGACATTCGATCCGACCGGACCGTGCCCGGCGACCACGCAGCCGGATTCGCTGAAGAGCGCCTACAACGCCTATCAGAGCACCTACGACGCGGCGTTCAACGGCGCGCTCAAGGCCAGCGTGCCGCCGCCCAAGCCGACCATCGCCGGCGTCAAGGAAGCCAGCATCGTCTCCGACTGGTCGAAGCGCCGGGCGCGCGGCGAGCGCGTGCCGATCGATCCGCCGTCGCTCAACAACGACGGCACGGTGACCGAGACGGCGCGCATGGGCCGCATCGATTCGCCGGCCGGCCGCAAGATGGCCGCACTCGACGCCGAAAAAGCCGCCAAGCAGAAGGCCGAGGAGCAGAGGCTGGCTGCCATTGAGGCAGCCAAGCAAGCCAAGGAAGCCGCCAAGGCACAGGCACTTGCCGAAAAGGAAGCGGCCAAGGCCGCCAAGGAAGCCCCCGTCGCCACCGCTACCATCGCCGCGCCCGCGGAGGCCGCGCCGGCAGCCGAGACGCAAGCAGCCGACGCCAGCGAAGGTACGGTGGCAAAGCTGAAGAACAAGCTGCTTGGTATGTTCGGCGGCTGAACTTGGTCTTGGCCGTGGATACCGCTATCTACGACCTTAAGGGCCTGAACTGCCCGCTTCCCGTGCTCAAGGCGAAAAAGCGCCTGGCCGGGATGGAGCCGGGCAGCCGGCTCTGGCTCGAGACCACCGACCCGCTCGCCGTCATCGATATTCCCGCCTTTTGCTCGGACGCCGGCCACCAGCTGATTGAAACAGCGGCCATGCCAGGCGGCCATCGATTCCTGGTCGAGCGCGGCGAGACAGTCTGAATTTCGATCTAAAACGCTATCTTCCGGCGATCGCCAGCGGGTTGTTTTCCAGCGCGGCGCGGTCGGGCGTGTCGATCGACGGCCGGTTGGTGAAGGCTGCGAACAGCCGGCGCACATAATCCTCCGGCATATCAAGCGTGATCAGCACCAGCCGCGTGCCGCGCTGGCCGTCCGGCCAGGCCGGCAGCCTTGCCGGCGGATGCAGGATCTTCTGCACGCCGTGGATGACCAGCGGCCGTGACGGATCTTCCCTGAGTTCGATCACGCCCTTCATGCGCAGCAGCTTCTCGCCATGCGTCGAACGCAGCAGGTCGAGAAACATTTCGATGGCCGAAAACGGCACCGGACTGTCATGGACCAGCGAATAGGAGCGCACGCGCTGATCGTGGCGATCGCCATGATCGTGACTGTGCTCGCGGTCATGATTATGCCCGTGGTCATGACCATCATGGTGGTGGTGATCGTGATCATGCGCTGCTTCCTCGCCGAGCCAGCGCCGCACGTCGGCGGATTTGGTGGCGGGATTGTAGAGGCCGCAATCAAACAGCGCCGCCACGCCCGTTTTTGAATTGCCGGCCTCGAGCAGTTCAGCACCCGGATTGATCTGCCGCAGGCGCGCCCGCAGCGTTTCGAGGTCGCCGGCATCGGTCACCAGATCGGCCTTGCTCAGCACGATGCGGTCGGCGACGGCGACCTGCTTGACCGCCTCGACATGGGCGTCGAGCGTGGCATTGCCATTGACCGCGTCGACCAGGGTGATGACCCCGTCGAGCCGAAACGCCTGGACAAGTGCCGGATGCGCCATGATCGACTGCAGCACCGGTGCCGGGTCGGCAAGGCCCGTGGTCTCGACAATGACACGGGCAAGCAGGGCGATGCGGCCGGTCTGCAGCCGGTCGACCAGATCGGCCAGCGTGTCGACCAGTTCGCCGCGCACCGTACAGCACAGGCAGCCGTCCGAAAGCTGGATGATGCCGTCGGAAGCCTGCTCGACCAGGAGATGGTCGATCGCCACCTCGCCATACTCATTGATGATAACCGCCGTATCGGCCAGCGCCGGGTCCTTCAGCAGCCGGTTGAGCAGCGTCGTCTTGCCGGCACCGAGGAAGCCGGTCAGCACCGAGACGGGGATCGGGAATCCGCTCATCAGGTTAGTTCGCGGCCTTGACCGGCTGGTCACCTTGGGCTGCTGAACCCACCACAGCCGGACCGATGCCGGCCGGCGCAGGCCGATCGGGCCGCCAGCTCGGGATCGGCACGTCGGCATATTCCTGGCCGCCCTGGTCGAGCATCGCCTTCGGCGCCGGGCCGGTGGCGCCGCCGAGGCCGACGGCAACCAGCGTCGGCACATGGTCGAGCTTTTCCTGATAGGGCGATTTCGGCGCGTCCTTTGCGGCTGCGGCCGGTGGCGCCTCGGACTGCTCCTCCTTCGTCTTCTTCTTGCAGACCTCGTCATGCATGTCGTTGGGCGAGACCGTGTCGCCATAGGGCGCCAGAGTCGCGACGGTGGCCGAGCCGGCGGCTTGCGTGTCAAACCCCTGGTCGAGCAGTTTTGCCGCGGTCTCGGCACGGCTGACCGCCGACTTCTCGCCAAGCACGACCGCGACCAGCGTGCGGCCGTTGCGCGTCGCCGAACCGATCATGTTGAAGCCGGAAGGGCAGACGAAGCCCGTCTTCATGCCATCGGCACCGGGATAGCGGCCAATCAGGAGATTGTAATTCGGGATAGCCTTCTTGCCGACCGCAAGACCTTCGATCGAGAACCACGGCGCATATTGCGGAAACTCGCTACGGATCGCCATCACCAGGACCGAAAGGTCGCGCGCCGTCGTGTACTGGTCGGGCGAGTAAAGCCCGTTCGGGTTGACGAAATGAGTGCCGTTCATGCCGAGCCGGGCGGCCTCGGCGTTCATCCTGTCGGCGAAGGCGGCTTGCGAGCCGCCGACATTCTCGCCGACCGCCATGGCGATGTCATTGGCCGATTTGACCAGCATCATCTTCAGCGCGTTGTCGAGCCGCATCACCGAGCCCGGCTTGAAACCCATCTTGCTCGGCGGTTCGCCGGCGGAGTGCTTGGTCACCTTGATCGGCGAATCGAGCTGGACTTCGCCTGCCGCGATCGCCCGGAAGGTCACATAGGCGGTCATCAGCTTGCTGAGCGAAGCCGGATACCAGCGCTTGAACGCATCCTGGTGCTGCAGGATCTGGCCGTTCTTCAGGTCGAAGACCACCACCGGATTGGCCAGCGCCGGCCCGGCCAGGACCGACAGCATGATTGCGCCAGCCGGGAATAGTTTGAGGAAATGCCTGTGCCGCATGATCTAATCCGAAATCGCCTCTTGCCGTAGTCGCCCCTGGCTCCGTAAGATTTCGTTACGTGACCGCCAGCATAATGAGTCCGCCCCTCAAAAACGGACTGCATCGTTGCGGTGCTATTTACCCTATGTGACGCCAACATGGCAAAGTGCCTGACAATCACAATCGAAAGACCGGGCACAATTGCAAAACACCAGGCTGAAGCCGGCTGCTCCAACAACGAATGGAACCATCATGCCAATCCTGAACCGCGCCGCTGAAATGCAGGACGAAGTCGCCGGCTGGCGCCGGCATCTGCACCAGACGCCCGAACTGAACTTCGATGTCTTCAAGACGGCGGCTTTCGTCACCGAGAAGCTGAAAGAGTTCGGCTGCGACGATGTGGTCACCGGCCTCGGCAAGACCGGCGTCGTCGGCATCATTCGCGGCCGCCGGGGCAAAGGCGCCACCATCGGTCTGCGCGCTGACATGGACGCGCTGCCGCTCAACGAAATCACCGGCAAGCCCTACGCCTCGACCGTTCCAGGCAAGATGCACGCCTGCGGCCATGACGGCCACACGGCGATGCTTTTGGGTGCAGCGAAATATCTCTCCGAGACGCGCAATTTCGCCGGCTCCGTGGCGGTGATCTTTCAGCCGGCGGAGGAAGGCGGCGGCGGCGGCAACGAGATGGTCAAGGACGGCATGATGGAGCGCTTCGACATCTCGAAGGTTTTTGGCATGCACAACATGCCGGGCCTGCCTGTCGGCCAGTTTGCCATCCGCCCGGGCCCGATCATGGCGGCGACGGCCGAATTCACCATCACCGTGAAAGGCCGGGGCGGCCATGCCGCGATGCCGCACGGCACGATCGACCCGATCGTCATCACCAGCCAACTGGTCGGCGCGCTGCAGACGATCGCCTCGCGCAGCACAGACCCGGTCGAGGCCGTGGTGGTCTCGGTGACCAAGTTCCATGCCGGCGACGCCTACAACATCATTCCCGAATCGGCCGAGATCGCCGGCACCGTGCGCACCTTGCGCAAGGAGATCGCCAAGAAATCCGAGGAGCGCATTCGCACCATCTGCGACGGCCTGGCGACCGCTTTCGGCGCCAAGATCGAGGTCGACTACCAGGCAAATTACCCCGTGACCTTCAATCATGCCGAGGAGACGGTGTTTGCCAGCGACATCGCGGCGACCGTCGCCGGCGATGCCCATGTCCATCGCGGCATCCAGCCGGTAATGGGCGGCGAGGACTTTTCCTACATGCTCGAAGCCCGGCCCGGCGCCTTCATCTTCATCGGCAATGGCGAAACCGCCGGTCTTCACAACCCGGCCTACGATTTCAACGACGAGGCCATCCCGCATGGCATGAGCTACTGGGTGAAACTGGCGGAAACCGCGCTCGCCGCCTGACGAGCGCCACACAAAAGGCTGGCCGATCGCATGCGGCCAGCCTCTTGGCGAAACGGTCCGAAGCGGCTATGTGTCGGGCCGCGTGGTCCCGTAGCTCAGTAGGATAGAGCGGCAGATTCCTAATCTGTAGGTCACAGGTTCGATTCCTGTCGGGATCACCAATCAGTCACTGCAAATATGAGTCGCAGCAGCTGGCTCGAAATTCGGGTGATTTGTCCGAGGGTTAGCCGCAGCTCTGACTCGGCCAGTGGGTCGACTAGACTGGGCGCGGAGCCTTTGCGCGCTTTAGCTGTCACCGAAGGCGGCCGCGCCCAGCAATTCGGCGGCGGCGTTGCCGCAAGGCAATTTGTTCAACTCGGATGACCGGCACGCGCCGATGATGGCAAGGAAAGGTTGAGGAAGGCATCGACCGAATGACATCTGGCATCCACCACATCACGCTGGTTACACGCAAGGTCCAGGCCAACGTTGATTTCTATGTCGGCTTTCTCGGACTGCG
The DNA here is from genome assembly GCF_016756475.1 of Mesorhizobium sp. 113-1-2. Classification (NCBI taxonomy): domain Bacteria; kingdom Pseudomonadati; phylum Pseudomonadota; class Alphaproteobacteria; order Hyphomicrobiales; family Phyllobacteriaceae; genus Mesorhizobium; species Mesorhizobium sp. 113-1-2. Next base: position 1,708,483 of record NZ_AP023242.1, on the reverse strand, counting down.
CCTGGTCAAGCGGACCGGTGGTTTCGAAGACGCCGAGCAACTGCATCTGTGTTATGGCGACAGCATCGGTTCGCCGGGGTCTCTGATCACCTTCCTCGTGTGGGAGGACGGATCACCCGGCCGGATCGGCCTCGGTCAGGTCGCGGAAGTCGCGCTGTCCGTTCAGCCCGGCGCCATCGGCTTCTGGATTATGCGATCGTTGCAGTTCGGACTGAATGCGAGCGGACCAACGCAGGAATTCGGCGAGCCCGTGCTGCGCCTGACCGATCCGGACGGCGTAGCGATCAAGATCGTCGGCAGCGCCCTGCCCGCATATGCGTCACCGGCCCCCGGCCCGGGAATCGAACCGGCCAACGCAATCCAATGCATCCGCGGCGCGACGATTTTCTCGGCGGTTGCCGAGCAGACGTCGGCATTCCTGCAGGATTACTTCGGCTATCGCCCGCTCAAGCACGCCGGAACCGTGCAGCGCCTCATCTCGGACAGCGGGGACGTTGTCGATGTCCGTGACGCCGTTGGCTTCTGGCCTGGCGTACCAGGGACCGGCGTCGTCGACCATATCGCCTTCCGCACGCCGGGCGTCGCTGCCTTGGAGACGGTGGAGCGCCGGCTTGCGAGCCGCAACTCCAGCGTCACCAATGTTCACGACCGTAAATATTTCGTGTCGCTCTATGTCCGTGAGCCGGGAGAGACCTTGTTCGAACTCGCAACGGATGGACCCGGAATGACGGTCGATGAACCCGCCGAAACCCTCGGTTCGGTGCTCTTCGTTCCGCCTTCCGATGCCGAGCGGGCCGAGGCCATCCGCACGCGGCTGCCGCAGTTTTCGCTGCCTGGCGAGGACCGCATCCGGTATCTCGACCTGCCCTTCGTGCACCGGTTCCATGTCCCAGCCGACCCGGACGGCACGACGCTCGTTCTGTTGCATGGGACCGGCGGTAACGAGGCCGACCTGATGCCGTTCGCGGCAAGCCTGGCGCCGCGCGCCACCTTGCTGGGGGTGCGCGGGCGCAGCGTCGAGGAGGGGACCCTGCGCTGGTTCCGCCGGTTTTCGGCTACCGCGTTCGATCAAGCCGACATAAGGGCCGAGGCAGAAGCCTTTGCCGCCTTCGTGGAAGGCGCGATCAATGGTTATCGGCTGGACCCGGGCAAGCTGGCGTTCCTCGGATATTCCAACGGCGCCAACTTCCTGGCAGCGGCGATGCTGCTGCATCCGCCCCTGGCCGAGCGCGCCATCCTGCTTCGCCCCTCCCTGGTCCTCGAGGCCCGGCCGGACGCGGATCTTTCGGGCTGGCGGATAGTGATGATCGAGGGACGCGATGATCCCTATGCATCGCTTCTCCCCGGTCTTGCGGCGGTCCTGAGCGAGCGTCACGCGACAGTGTCCGCGCTAACAGTGCCTGCGGGCCACGAGTTGAGCGATGCCGATCTGCACGCCCTGGGACCGTCGATAGAAAACTGGTTCGCCTGACCATGCGCACCCTTGAGAACCGTCGGGCAGCGGAGGCGAGCGGGAAACCTCGCCTGCATTGGCATTTCGGCATTCGTCTGCTGCATTGGCTGACCGTGATCGCGCTCGCGGCGCAAATCGCCATTGCCTTCGGGCCGATGCGGGGGCCGGGCATGGCGATGATGAACTGGCTGCCGCTTCACATGTCGATCGGCGTGACGATCCTGGCCATCATCGTCCTCAGGCTTTGCTGGCGCATCTTCACCCGGGCCCCCGTCAGGCCAACCTCGCGGTTCATGCGGTCTGCGACGGCTTTCTTCCACATGCTTCTCTACAGCACGATCCTCGCCGTCCTGATAACGGGATGGCTGGGCTACCGGCCAATGCCTTTCATGCCTCCCGCACGGCTTTTCGGGGACTTGCCCATGCCGTTGGCGCCATCGGTCGGCGCGCTGTCGGCAAGAGGCTTCGCGTTCGTGCATCAGAAGCTGGTCTGGATACTGCTTGGGCTTGCCGGTGTTCACGTCCTGGCTGCCCTGACGCATTTCGTGCTGTTGCGCGATGGTGTCATGCAAAGCATGGTTTTTGGCCGGTCGAGCACGGCCTCTCAGGACCAGGGCAATTCCAGGGAAGACGTGTAACGGCTGATCACGCCGTCGCCCACAACCCTGCCGCAAGGATCACCGCATAGCGTGCAGCCTTGCCTGTTGCGACAAGAGCGACGAACACGCCGAGGTTCACGCGTGCAGCCCCCGCCGCAAGGGTGAACGCATCCCCGACGACCGGCAGCCAGGCAAACAACAGCGTCCATCCGCCAAAGCGCCGGAACGTTCGGCATGCCTGCTCGTAGCGATCCGCAGTGACAGGGAACCAGCTTTTGTTCCGCAGCGTGTCGATGCCACGCCCCAGAACCCAGTTCACCACGGAGCCCAGCGTGTTGCCTATCGTGGCGACGGCAAGAAGCAGTGCGGGATCGCCGCGGCCCGAGACGATCATGCCGGCGAGCACCGCCTCCGATGAGACGGGCAGGACGGTTGCGGCGAGGAACGCGCTGAGGAACAGTGCGCCGTAGAGCGCCGCCACGTCGGGCTATGCCTGCACGTCGACAATGCCCATCATACCGAGTTGCTCATGCTCGAGGATATGGCAGTGATACATCTTCGGCCCCGGCCGGTCCTGCCGCAACAGCAGCCTGACCGTCTCTCCACGCGCGACGTTGACGGTGTCTTTCCAGGCGCGATAGGCCGGCTTGGATATGTTGCCGCCGCGTTCGTGCTCGATCACCTGGAATTGCGTTCCGTGCACGTGAAACGGATGATCCATGTCCGCCTGGTTGACGATCTCCCAGAGTTCAACCTGCCCAGCCTTGGCGACGACGTCGATGCGCTTCATGTCGAAAGCGGCACCGTTGATCAGGAACCCCATCTCCATACCATTGGCGTTCATGGCCATGGTTTCGGTGAAGACGAAACGCCGGCTGACGGCAGGAGGTCCGAGCTGCGCGATCGGCCGCAGCCTGTCGGGCAGCGGCGGAACAGGGTCCGCCTCGGTCTGCGAGACATTGACCGTGAACAGCGTCAGCCCAGCATCGGCAGGCCGCCCGGGACCCATCCAACCCCGATCGTAGTCAAGCGTGGTAAGCGCGGCCGCGCCGACCTGGTCGAAAGAGACGACCAGTTCAAGCCGTTCCGCCGGACTGAGCAGGATGTCGCCGGCTGCAACCGGCGCTTCCAGGAGACCGCCGTCGGTTCCGATGATGGTCATGGGCGCGCCGGCGAAGGAGAGCCGCAAAAACCGCGCGTTGGTCGCATTATACAGCCGAAAGCGCCGCTTGGTGCCAAAGGGGACCGTCAGTGTCGGATTCTTCTGCCCGTTGACCAGCACATGGTCGCCGACGCGCCCGTTCATCAGGTCCGTCATCGTGTTGTCGGGCAAGGTGCCGTCGGCGGCAAGGCGAAGGTCGGTGAACACCAGCACGGTGTCGCCATAGGCGGCCGGGATCGGATCGGTCTTCGACCTGACCACGAACGCGCCGGCAAGGCCGCGATAGACCTGCTCTGCCGTCTTGCCGTGCGGATGCGGATGATACCAATAGGAGCCGGCACTGCCTTCCGGCAGGTCGAAGCTGTAGGTGCGATCAGTGCCCGTCGCGACAGGATCCATCGGATTGCCGTCCTGGTCGGCGGGCACCGGCATGCCGTGCCAATGGATGGTGCTAGCCTCGTCCGCGATCCGGTTGGCGAAGGTGATCTCGACGCGGTCGCCCTCGGCCGCCTCGATGAGCGGCCCGGGGCTGGTGCCGTTATAGGCTAGGATCGGGGTGTCCAGCTCTTCCGCAAAGCGCACTGTGGCGGACTGAGCGGTCAGCGTCGCCTTGAACAGGCCGGGCGTGCTGGCTTCGTTGGCGAGGCGCGGCAGATCGCGAAGGGCTTCTCCTTCCGGCAGCACGGGCGCGCCTTGTGGCGCCGCGCCCATGTCGTGGCCTGCGTGGCCGCCCATATCCATGCCGGGCATGTCGTCCATCTTCATCTGGGCAACGGCACGTTCACTCACAAGAACCGTCGCAAGACCTGCCGCCAGAAAACCTCGCCGATGCATCGGTCGTCTCCTCGATCAGTCGTTGAACACCAGAGGCGATCCTAAGAAACTGCCGATGCCCGGCCAGGTCAATGCGGCGTTTGGGCCGCCTGGGTTGGCACGACACTTTGACTGTTGGAAGCTCTCCGAGCTGACGCCATGCGGTCGGCACCAAATGTCCGCCCTGGTGCCGACCATTGGCGGCTACGCGAACAAGCCGCCTCAGCCGACCCTGACCACAAAATGCTTGGTGACCGGCTCGATGATCTTCCAGGTTCCCTTGAAATCGGCTTCCACCACGAAGGCATCGCCAGGGCCGACTTCGACAGGTGTGCCGCCGTCGGGCGTGATTATGATGCGGCCGGCGATCATGTGCACGAACTCATAGTCGGTGTAGGTCGCGTGATAGGTGCCGGGCGACGCCCGCCACGTTCCCGACATCACCTTGCCGTCCTCGGTCGTGTGCTGGACTGCGGTCTGCATGGTCGGGTGGCCTTCGACCACGATCCAGCCAGGCAGATCGCCGGCTTCCGCGTGTTCGATCGCGCCGAATTTGAGGATCGTCTTGTTCGTCATGCCGGGTTCCTTCTGCTTCATGTGTCGCAGAGGTCGGATAGCTGATGCATGGCACGGGAGCAATGCATGCTCGATGACAACGTGCGGGCGTATACGCGCCTCGGCGTCTTGGGAAATCCTGCCGCCCGCGGCCGCCTTATGGCTTGTGCCTGGCCGAGACCAGTTCCGCCTTGCGCCGCGCCGTCTCCAGTCCGAGGCCGATGAAGGCGCGGGCGTGCTTGGCGAGCGCCATGTTGTCGGTCCACAGATTGCGCCAGATGGCGGTCTTCTTCGACAGGTTCTCGTCGACGATCTCCGACGAGAAGGATTCGAAGCTGAGATCGTCGGCATAGCCGATGGCGGTCAGTGCATCGAAGATGGCCGCGAAGTCGATGTTGCCGGTGCCGAGGAAGCCGCGATGGCTCTCGCCGATATGGACATAGCCGATCTTGCCCGCGGCGTGGCGGATGGCCAGCCCGACATCGGCCTCCTCGATGTTCATGTGGAACGTGTCGAGATGCAGGAAGATGTTGTCCGAGCCGGTGTCCTCGATGAAGGCGAGCCCTTGCGCGGCGGTGTTGAGCAGGTTGCTTTCGAAGCGGTTGACGATTTCGAGATTGAGCGTGACACCGGCCGCTTTCGCCGTCTCGGCGACCTTGGCCAGCGCAGCAGTGCTGCGGTTCCATTGATCGCGCGTCGGCGCTTCGACCTGCAGGCCGTGGCTTGCCGACAGAATACCGGCGACCTTGCTGCCGCCGAGATCGCGCGTCAGCGCAATGGTCTGGTTGAGGATCTCGACGCCGCGCGCGGCGACCCCCTTGTCGGCGCTCGATATGTCGCCATCTCCGGGCAATCCGATGCTGATCGCCACGCCGAGGCCGAGATCGGCGATGCGTTTGGCAAGCCCGCCAATGTCGACATCGGCAGGGTCGAGATAGGAGAATTCGATCAGGTCGAAGCCGGCCTCCCTGGTGTTGGCCAGCGTGCGTTCAAGTGCGCTTTGCGCCGAGCTTGCCGACCAGACGAAAGAATGGATTCCGATGCGCGCCATGATCGTCTCCGGTTTGCGATGATGAAGAAGGGCGCGGCCGGATCAACCCAGCCGCGCCTTTAGAGCAATTCCAGGAAAAGTGTGTAGCGGTTTTCCGTTCGGAATTGCGTCAAAACAAAGAGTTAGAGCGGTTCGCCGTTTCCGTGAAACGGCGAACCGCTCTAGGCGTGATCAGCGGGCCGCGGTCCAGCCCTTGTAGTCTTTCAGGTTCTCGGCGGTGATCAGCTTGGGATCGAGCAGCACTGTCGGCTCCGCCGGCTTCTTGCCGGCGAGCAGCTCCGCCGCCATCGTCAGCGACTGGCCGGCCATCACATAGGGATCCTGCGAAGCCGAGGCCTTGATCATCGACGTGCCGGAAGAAAGCTCCTTCTCGATATCAGGCGCGCCGTCGACCGCAGTGAAGATGAACTCGGAGCGGTTGAGCTGCTTGGCGGCAAGCTGGGCGCCGATCGCCGTCGGATCGTTGATGGCGAACACCGCGTCGATCTTGTCGAAACGGGTGAGAAGCGACTGGAACACTTTCAGGCCGCCGTCGCGCGAGCCTTCGGCGTTCTGGTCATCGGACAGGATCTTGATGTCGGCATGCTGCGAAAGCACGTTCTTGCAGCCCTTGACCCGCTCCAGGATCGACGACGATGCCGGACCGTTGAGGATGACGTAGTCGCCCTTGCCGCCGGTATGATCGACCAGATACTGGCAGGCCTCCTCGCCGGCCTTGACGTTGTTGGTCATCACGGTGACGTCGGCGCCCGGCGCCGAGACGTCGAAGGCGGCAACAATGATGCCGGCGGCCTGTGCCTTCTTCACCGCCGGCGCGATCGCCTTGGCATCGACCGCGTTGAGCATGATCACGTCGACGCCTGCGGCGATGAAGGAATCGACCTGCGAGACCTGCTTGTTGAGGTCATAGTCGGCCGACACCGACGTCACCTCGACCTTCGGGTTGATCTTCTTGGCCGCGTCCTCGATGCCCTTGATGGTGGCGACGAAGAAGGGGTTGCCGAGCAGGCCGACCGAGATGCCGACCTTGTTGAGGTCCTTGGCCGATGCCGGCGCGATGGCGACGGCCGCGAACGCGGCGCCGCAGAGCAGTTTGGCGATGGTCTTCATTACGCTTACTTCCTCCGATTGCCCCGCGCCTCTCACGGTGCGTTACACAAGCCGGTCGTTGATGCCGGCGACCAGGTCACTCACGTTCTCGCCCCTGCCTGGAGCCGGTAGCGGTCGAGGGCGACCGCCACGATGATGACCAATCCCTTGATGATGTACTGCCAGATGTCCGAAACACCGGCCAAGATGAGCCCGTTGGACAGCACCGCGATGATGAGGCCGCCGATCAGCGTGCCCCAGATCGAGCCGACGCCGCCGACGAAGCTGGTGCCGCCAAGAATGACGGCGGCGATGGCGTCGAGCTCGTAGGACTGGCCGAGCTGCAGGCCGTTGGCGGCATAGAGCCGGGCCGCCGACATGGCGCCGCCGAGCCCGGCGAGCAGGCCGGACACGCCGTAGACGAAGAGCAGCACCAGCGGCACCTTGATGCCGGTCAGCCGCGCCGCCTCGGCATTGCCGCCGACGGCATAGATCCAGGTCCCGAGCACGGTGCGCTTGAGCACCAGCCAGGACAAAACGACGACCGACAGAGCGATGACGACCAGCCAGGGAATGCCGAACAGTGAACCATTGCCGATGAAGTCGAACGGCAGGTCCGAGTTGAACACGGTCGTGTCTTGCCCGAGCAGGCGGGCAATGCCGCGCACGGCCGTCAGCGAACCCAGCGTGACGATGAAAGGCGGCAGCCTGATATAGGCGACGAGCAGCCCGTTGATGAGCCCGAAGCCGAGACCGGCCAGGATGGCCGCAGGCACGCCGAGCAGACCCCAGTCCGGCACCAGCGACACCAGCACCGCCACCATCGCCGCGGCTGCGAGGATGGAGCCGACCGACAGGTCGATACCGCCGGTCAGGATGACGAAGGTCATGCCGGCGGCGAGCACGATGTTGATCGACGATTGCTGCGTGACGATCAGCAGGTTTGTCTCGGTGAGAAAGCGGGGATTGATGAACTGGAAGCCGGCCGCCAGCAGCACCAGCACCGGCAGCATGCCGAGTGCCGCGAAGGCGGTGCGCAGCCGCCGGCTTCTGACGGTAGCCTGATCCACAATCGTCCCGGTCGTTCTGTCAGTCATTCCTGGGCCGCTCCCGTCGCAAGTTCCATGATCGCTTCCTGACGCAGCGGCTCGCCCCCGGATGCGGTCACCTCGCCCGCTATGGCACCGTCGCGCATCACCAGCACGCGGTCGGCGACGCCGATCACCTCGGGCAATTCGCTGGAAATCATCAGGATGGCGATACCGCTGTTGGCGAGATTGTCGATCAGCCGGTAGATTTCCGACTTGGCGCCGACATCGACGCCGCGGGTCGGCTCGTCGAGGATGACGACCTTCGGCTCGGTCTCCAGCAGCCGGGCGAGCAGCACCTTCTGCTGGTTGCCGCCCGACAGCGAGCCGGCATTGGCCTGCGCCGAACGGGTGCGGATCGACAGGTCCGCAATCGCCTTCGCCGCGCGCCTGTCGGCGGCGCCGAAATCGCGAAATCCGCCAACCCGCGCATCCCTGGCCAGCACGCCCATACTGATGTTGTCGGAAATAGACATATCGAGGAACAGGCCGAGTTCCTTGCGGTCCTCGGTGAGGTAGGCAATGCCGGCATCGAGCGCCTCGCGCGGCGAGCCGATGGAGATCGGTTTGCCCTCGAGTTCCAGCGTTCCGGCGCTGCGCCTGTCGGCGCCGAAGATCAGCCGCGCAAGCTCAGTGCGGCCGGAGCCGACAAGGCCCGCGAGAGCCAGCACTTCTCCCTTGTGCAGGTCGAACGAACAGTTCTTCAGCAGGCGTCCGTCGGACATGCCGCGCACCGAGAGTGCGATGGCGCGCTTCGCGTCCGGCGGGCGATGATCCTTCTTGTAGAAGGCGGAGAGATCGCGGCCGACCATCATCGACACCAACCGCGAGGCGTTGAGGTCGGCGCGCTCCAGCGTGCCGACATAGCCGCTGTCGCGCAGCACGCTGACCCGGTCGGCGAGCTGGTAGACCTCTTCCATGCGATGGCTGATGTAGATGATGGCGATGCCTTGCGCCTTCAGCGTCGCGATCACCTCGAACAGGCTGTCGGTCTCGCGCGACGTCAGCGACGTCGTCGGCTCGTCCATGACGATGATGCGCGCATTGGTCGACAGCGCGCGCGCAATCTCGACCAGCTGGCGCTCGCCGAGCGACAGGCTGGAGACCAGCGCACGTGCCGAGAAGGAGACGCCGAGCCGCGCAATGATTTCGTTCGCCCGCCGATTGCACTGATCGCGGTCGACAATACCGAAGCGGCGCGGTTCGTTGCCGAGGAAGATGTTCTGCGCCACCGTCAGATTGGGCGCCAGCGACAGCTCCTGATAGATCACCGCGATGCCGGCGGCACGCGCCTTGATCGGATCGCCGGTCGCGGCGGGCACGCCATCGATCAGGATTTCGCCGCCGGCATCCGGCCGATAGGCGCCCGACAGCACCTTCATCAGCGTCGACTTGCCGGCGCCATTCTCGCCCATCAGCGCGTGCAGCTCGCCGGCATGGACGGTGAGTGAGACATCCTGCAACGCGCGGATCGCCCCGAACGTCTTGGAGATGTGACGCATCTCCAGCACCGGCTGGCGGGTTGCCTGGATCTTTGCGGCCGCTGTCATCGTGCTCCACCCGCCGCCTTGATGGCCGCGCCCTGCCCGCCAACGCGATCGCGCCAGACGTTGCGATAGCCGGCAAGGCCGCCGAAACGTGTCGCATGCACCGGCTCCGGCGCCTCGGCGGCGAAGTCGCGCCCGACGCTCTCGAAGGCAAGCGCCGCCGCCCCCGTGGCGCTGCCCTCCAGCGTGGCGCCTTGCAGGAAGGCTTGGCCGGGACGCAGTTCAGCCAACAGCCCGGCAAGCAGGCCGCCAGTGTTCAGCCCGCCATCGACGATGACGGTGTCTTGCGAATGGATGAGGTCTAGGCAGAGATCGACCATCAGCGCCACGTAAAGCAGCGCCGCCGCAGCGCGTTCTGCGGCATCGGGCGTGCGCCCGACCAGGCGGCCGTCACGGTCCGGCATCGGCCCGCCCGGCGCGAAGCTCGGCAGCGCCATGATGCCGGCGTCGATCGCCTGCTGGATCGAGCTGTGCGGGATCGCGCCTTGCCAGCCGCCGCTGATGGCGGCGAATTCGCGCCCGCCCATGAAGCGGATGGTCGGCACCGGGCCGCCATCGACATCGACATTGACCAGCATGTCGCGGTCACGGTCGAGCACGTCCAGCGGGCAGTCGGGATTGAGCACGACGACCCAGGTGCCGGTCGACACCACGGTCAGCCGGCCAAGCTCCTGGCGCCGATAGGCATGGAGCGCCGCATTGGAGTCGTGGACGCCATTGTGGATGGCGATCGGGCGCGCCGCGCCGCCAAGTTGCCGCTCGCCGATCACGGTGCCGGCGCGCGCGAAGGCCGGCATCTGGCCGCGCCACCCCTCGGCATCGACCAACGAGGAAAAGTCCCGTTTGCGCGGCGCCCACAAATGCGAATGGCAGCCGAGATAGGACACTTCCGAAACGGCTCGGCCACCGAGGCGCCAGCTCCAGTACTGGGGATAGCCCAGGATCGATTTCGCCGCAGCGAACGCGCCGGGATCGACTTCCTGCAGCCACAGCATGTGACGGCCATAGTTGAAGCCGAGCGGCAGGCGCGGCGAGAAGGTCTCGGCGAAATCCGGAATACGGCGATCAATTTGGGCAGCGATTTCGGCCGGCGGCTCCTGCTCGTAATCGAGGATCGGATGCGTCAGCGCGGCGTCATCGACCAGGGCGAAGGTGCAGCCATGGCCCGACACCATCACCCCGTCCACGCCATGGCTTTCGACCACGTCCGTGACGGCACCGAGTGCCCAGTCATGCAGTGCGGCCTCGTCGAGCACGCTGAAGCCGTCCTGGCGCGTCCATTTCGGCTGTGTCCGGCGCTCGTCGAGTATGCGTCCATCCTGGCCGAAGACGAACAGCTTCGAATTGGTCTTGCCGAAATCGAGAACCGCCACTTTCACGGGACGGCTCCCGATGTCGAGGCAATCCGCACCATGACGCCGGCATCTTCCAGCATGCGCGCATCGGCATCGGACAGACCGTCATCGGTCACCAGCGTGCCGATGCGCGACAGCGGCAGGGCGACATTGCGCGCGTGGATCGACAGTTTGCGGCTGTCGGCCAGCACCACGATCTGGTCGGCGCAGAGGCTGAGATCGACGATGGAGCGCACCAAAAGCGGATGCGATTCCAGCACGCCTTCCTGGTTGAGGCCTTGCGCGCCGAGAAAGAATTTCGAGGCGTAGAAGGGCGTCGCCTGGGCCGACGAATGGATGATGCCGGGTTCGCGATGCAGGTCGCCGCCGGCAACCGTCAGGCTGCAATGGCCATGGTCGCTGAGATAGGCCGCGAGCGGCATCGAGTTGGTGTAGAGGCGGATGTTTCGGTCGGCGAGCCTGACGCCGAGATGGAAGCAGGTCGAGCCGCCATGGACGATGACCGCGTCGCCGTCGCGCACCATGGTCGCCGCGATGGCCGCGATCTGCCGCTTGGCCTCGACGGCGAGGTCACGGTTCTCGTCATAGGGCCGGGCATAGGCGACGCCCGCATGCGATGCGCCGTCGAGCGCTGAAATCCCGCCATAGACCTTGCGCGCCTCACCGGCCTCATCGATCCGGTCGATGTCGCGCCTGACCGTCGCCGCCGAAACGCCAAGCCGCTCCTGCAGCTCGCGCACCGAGGCGAACGGGCGATCCCGCAGCAGTTCGACGATCTGACGCTGGCGGCCGAGGTCGCTCAACTTTTTCCTCCCAGTGCCATTTTTCCATGGCAATTGGCGCAACTTACTCAACATTAGTCAGATTGCAAGCCAGTTTTGACGATAGTAGATCACTGTTGACGTAGATCGCTCATATCTGCGATATCAGCGCCAACAACGGCCCGGGCGACGGGATTTCGTGCAAGCGTTTGAAGGAAAGGCGCCATGGCAACCCAAGCTGACGCGCAGGAACTGGCGGCCTTACGGGCGCTTTCGGCCAGCATTGGGCTCAATCCGCATATGACCCAGGCGGCGGGCGGCAACACCTCGCTCAAGGCCGGCGACACGCTGTGGATCAAGGCCTCCGGCACATGGCTGAAGGATGCGCTGAGCGACGACATCATGGTGCCGGTGGCGATGGCGCCGCTGCTCGAGGCGGTCGAAGAACGCGATCCGGCCGCCGACACGCCGCAGGCCTTTGCCATCGACGAACTCAATCCGCGCGGCCTGCGCCCGTCGATCGAAACCACGGTGCACGCCTTGATGCCGCAACGCGTGGTTCTCCATTTGCACTGCGTCGACACGATTGCGCTTGCCGTGCAGGCCGATGGCGAGGCCGAGGTCGCCAGGCGGCTTCGCGGCATCGAGTGGGCCTATGTGCCCTATTTCCGGCCGGGCCTGCCGCTTGCCCGCGGCATTACCGGGAAAATGCGGCCCGGTGTCGATGTGCTGATCCTCGGCAATCACGGGCTGGTCGTCGCCGCCGAGACCGTTGCCGAGGCGGAGCGACTGCTCCACCGCGTCCGCTCGCTGTTGGCACGGCCGGCGCGCGAGACTGCAGCGCCCGACATTACCGCCCTGACGGCGCTTGCCGGCGGCAGCGCCTACCGCTTGCCGGCGGATGCCGAAGCCCATGCGGTCGCGCTCGATCCGGAAAGCCGCCGCATGGCGGAGGCCGGCAGCCTCTATCCGGACCATGTCATCTTCCTCGGTCAGGGCTCGGTGGTGGCAAGACCGGGCGAGGATACGGCCGGTGTCACCACGCGTCTCGGTGCCACACCAGCGGCAATCCTGTTTCCCGGCACCGGCGTGCTGATGCGCGGCGACGCCAGCGCCGGGGCCGATGCCATGCTACGTTGCCTCGCCGATGTGACGGCACGCGTCGATGTCGCGGCGCGGCTGAACTACCTCACCGCCGCCGAGAATGACGAACTGGTCAATTGGGACGCCGAACAGTATCGCCAGAAGCTGAATGCCGCTGCTGGCGGCTAGCAAAGGACTGAAGACATGATGCCTCTTGTCATCGGCATCGACATCGGCACGTCGGGCGCGCGCGCCGTCGCCATGCGGGCTGATTTTTCCATTGCCGGCCAGTCCGCCGTTCGGCTCGACAAATTCGGCCAAAATCCCCGCGCCCCTTCGGCATGGTGGCAAGCGGTCCAGGCGGCTCTGACGGAACTGCTTTCGGGCATCGATCGCACTGCTGTCCGCGCCATCGCCGTCGACGGCACGTCGGGCACGTTGCTGCCGGTCGACGCCGCCGGGCGGCCGCTGGCCGAACCGCTGATGTACAACGACAAGGTCGACGACGCCGACATCCTGGCCGCCATCGCCCGCGAGGCGCCCGAGGCGAGCGCCGCGCACGGCGCGACCTCAGGCCTCGCCAAGGCGTTGCGGTTCCAGCACCTGCCCGGCATCGCGGCCGTGCTGCACCAGGCCGACTGGATCGCCGCAAATCTCTCAGGCCGCTTCGATGTCAGCGACGAGAACAACGCGCTGAAGACTGGCTATGACGTCGAGGCCCGCCGCTGGCCGGACTGGATCGCGGCCACCGGCATGCGCATGGATCTGCTACCTGATGTCGTCGAGCCGGGCGATGTCACCGGCACGCTCACCGCGGCGGCCGCGCAGCTGTTCGGCCTGCCGCGCGATGTGGCCGTGGTCGCCGGCACCACGGATGGCTGCGCCTCGTTCCTGGCGACCGGCGCCACGACGGCCGGCGACGGCGTCACGGCGCTGGGGTCCTCGCTCACCATCAAGATCCTCTGCGACCGCCCGATCTCGGCGCCGCGCTTCGGCATCTACAGCCATCGCCTCGGCGACACCTGGCTGGCCGGCGGCGCGTCGAATTCCGGCGGCAAGGTGCTGGCGCAGCATTTTTCACTGGCGCGGATCATCGAGCTGAGTACCGCGATCGACCCCACGACAGAAACCGGCCTCGACTACTATCCGCTCGGCATGGCCGGTGAGCGCTTCCCCGTCGCCGATCCCGCCCTGCCGCCGCGCCTCACCCCTAGGCCGGCAGACGACGCCGACTATCTCAAGGCGATGTTCGAAGGCATGGCCGCGATCGAGGCGCTCGGCTACCGCAGGCTGGCCGAACTCGGCGCGCCAGCGCTTACTTCGGTCAGGAGCGTCGGCGGCGGCGCTGCAAATAAGGCCTGGACGGCAATCCGGCGGCGCAAGCTCGGTGTCGCATTCCTGCCCACGCTTTCCGACGAAGCGGCCGCCGGCACGGCGCGGCTGGCGCTGAAGGGCGCAGGCAAGGCGGGACTGCTATGAGGGTGAAAACAATCGAACGCCTCGACGGCATAGGACCGCTGGCAGAGCGCTACCAAATCTTCCTGCTCGACCAGTTCGGCGTGCTGCATGACGGCCAGGCTCCCTATCCCGGCGCGGTAGAGGCATTGTCGGCGCTGAAGCGCGCCGGCAAGACGGTGGTGCTGATCTCGAATTCCGGCAAGCGCGCCAAGCCCAACGAGGATCGCCTGCTGAAACTCGGCTTCGCCGCCGGAAGCTGGGACCATTTTGTCTCCTCCGGCGAGGTGGCGTGGCGGTCCTTCAATGACATGGCGGCATCGGGAGAGTTGCGTCCGGGGACAAAATGCCTGCTGATCAGCCGCGACAACGACCACACGGCGATCGAAGGCCTGCCCTTCGTGCTGACCGAGGCCGGCGAGGACGCCGAATTGGTGCTGATCTCGGCCAGCGAAGGCGACCGCCATGACCTCGACCATTATCGCGAACTGCTTGCCCCGGCGGCGGCGCGGCAGGTACCGTGCTTCTGCACCAACCCCGACAGGATCATGCTGACAGCGGTCGGGCCTCGCTTTGGCGCCGGAGAGATCGCCGATCTCTACGAAAGCCTTGGCGGCAGCGTCACCCGCATCGGCAAGCCTTTTCCGGCGATCTTCGACGCGGCCCTGGGGCTGGCGGGTGAGCCGGATCGCGCCAGCGTCGTCTGCGTTGGCGACAGTGTCGAGCACGACATAGCGGGCGGAAACGGTGCCGGCGTCGCCACGGCGCTGGTGCTCGGCGGAATATTGGCGGACACACCGGATCTCGTCGCCGTTTTCGACGAGCAGCAGTCCTGGCCCGATTACATCACCGGATCCTTCAGCTTGCGCTGACCGCCTCGAGCATGCGCTTGGCGCTTTCCTCGTCGGTGATCAGGATCGTCGGCGCGATCAGGTGCATGGCGCCGAGCAGCGCCTCGGTCTTCTCCTCGCCGCCGGAGGTGAGGATGCGGATCGGCGCCGCGCGCAGGCGGTCGACTTCCACCGACATCACGTGGCTGTTGACGGGATGATCGACCAGATCGCCGTTGCGGTCGAAGAAATGGAACAGAAGGTCGCCGACGGCGCCACGCTCGAGCAGGGCCTCGCGGTCCGCTTCCCTGAGAAAGCCACCGCGCGAGAAGGTGGTGGCCGAGGCGATGCCGCCGACGCTCAGCAGAACGGCATCGAGCACGTTGGCCATTTCAAAAACCTCCTGCAGGCCGCAGCGCTCGACCAGCGCGACCTTGGTCTCCACGCTGTCGACGACGGCCGGCGTCGGGATCAGGTAGCCGTCGCCCTGGAAGATCTGGGCGAAGCGCCAGGCGAACTCAGCCGGGTTATAGCGCCTCACGACGCCGACACCGCCCAGCAGCGAAATGACCTTGAAGTCTGTAAGCGATTTGGCGCTGATGAAGGGCAGGCTGGAGAACAGCGTCCGGCCCCAGCCAACGCCGACGCGCATGCCGGACTTCATCGTGTCGGACAGGAAACTGCCCGTCTTGGCGCTGATCGCGGGGATCGGATCGGCATTGGGCGCGGTGAGCGGGGCGACCAGCGCCTGCTGCAGGCCGAACGTCCGCTCCAGCGCGCGCTCCAGCCGCACGATCTCCGACAATTCGCTCTCGATGGTGATCTTCACCTCGTTGCGCGCCCGCGCCTCGGCCAGCATGCGCACGATGGTGACGCGGCCGACGCCGAGCACATCGGCGATCTCGTTCTGCGTCATCTGCTCGACGAAATACATCCAGGCGGCCCGGATCCTTAGGCGGTCCGTCCGGCTTTCACTAGCGACCTGTTCGGTCGTTTCGGCTCCCCCTTCGGACCGCCCTTCTTCGGTTTGTCGTCGCCTGGCCAAGTCATCCCTCCCCCGCGGCGACGGACGATCTCGCCGTCGCCGATTCTGCGTGCTGGCCTAGTATCGCCTATTGATCTACCAATCGATAGGAACAATGTAGAGTCGGTGGCTGGCCCCTCGCCGGCCGCCCTGCAAGGCACTTTCGAGGCAGACCGCGATGCTCCGACAAATCTCCGAAGACGTCCGCGTCAATTTGAAGGACCGGTTGCGGGAAGTCCGCGACATCATCCGGCAAAGCCGTCATGACGGCACCGGTGACGCCAGCGTCCTGCGCGAAGCGACCAGCCATCTGCCGCCGTTTCCGGGCAAGGGCATCGAAGGCCTGCTCAGCCATGCCGCCAGCGCCGTCGACGAAGCGCTGTCGATCGCTGAATCCTTTGTCCCGCACGAGCGCCCGATCAAGGTGGACGGCACGACCGTGAAAGGCCTCGGCACCTATTTCCCGGCCGGAAACGAAGACCAGCAGTTGAGCGCCGAGCGCCTGTTCCGGCGCGACATGTACTATCTGACGAAGGCGGTTCTGGCCGAGTTGAAGATCGACAATGCCCGCATTCATGAGGCCGATTTCGCCGCCACGCATGCCACGATGCGCAAGCGCCATGGCGATCTGCTGGCCGCCTTGACCGCACCGGGTATCGGACTGCAGGCAATCGCGGCCACCTGCGCGGCGCTGCTGGTCGAGTTGCTCAACCAGCGTCCGATCCGCTTTGCTGAAACCGCGCCGGAAACGGCCGTGGTTGATGGCCGGGCGCTCGACACAAGCTGCCTGGCGCCGGTTGTTCTGGCCTGCGGCCTGGCGACAACCGGTCGCGACGGCGCGCCGGAGCCGGACATGCTGGAGATCGCGATCCTGGCTGCCGATATCCGTCACGATCGCATGGTACAGGCCTGCGCCAAGGCAAGCCCGGTCGAGGAACTGACGCCAGTCTTTGCCACCTTGCTTGCGCATTTGCCGTAAGCTCCAGCGGCTGTTGCGGATCTAGCCCCCCGCAGCCATGGCTGTAATCGTCTTCTTGGCGCGCTGGATCGAGGCCGGGCTCATCGAAAGCTCGGTCAGTCCCATCTCGATGAAGGCCGGGATCAGATCCGGGCGTCCTGCCGCCTCGCCGCACATGCCCACCATGATGCCGGCAGCGACGCCGGCTTTGGCGGTCATCTCGATCGCCGACATGACCGCCGGATTGGTGACGTCGTTGAGCTTGGCCACGGTCGGGTTGAGCCGGTCGGCGGCCATGATGTACTGGGTCAGGTCATTGGTGCCGATCGAGAAGAAAGCCACCTCCTTGGCCAGCGCCGGAGCGATCAGCACCGCGGCCGGGGTTTCGATCATCACGCCGAGATCGAACGTCGCATAGGCCACGCCTTCGGCCTTGAGTTCGGCGGCGCATTCATCGACCAGTGCACGGGTGCGTGTGACTTCGGAAATATCGGACACCATCGGCAGCATGACCTTGATGTTGCCGTGCACGGCGGCCCTCAGCAACGCCCTGAGCTGGCGCTTGAAGATATCGGGCCGGTCGAGGCACATGCGGATGCCGCGCCAGCCGAGGAAGGGGTTCTCCTCGTCGGGAAACTCGATGCCGGCAATCGGCTTGTCGCCGCCGATGTCGAGCGTGCGCACGATGACCGGATAGGGCGCGAAGGCTTTGGCCAGCGCCGCATAGGTCTCGGCCTGCATGTCCTCCGAGGGAAGATGCATGTGGCGCATGAACAGGAGCTCGGTGCGGAACAGGCCGACGCCCATGGCGCCCGCCTCCTGCGCTGCCTCGATTTCCTCCAGTGAGCCGATATTGGCCGCGACCTCGATCACCTTGCCGTCCGCGCGTTTCGGCGTCACCGTCTTGAAGGCGGTCAAGCCGGCGCGCTCCTTCGCCGCCGCCTCGACGCGGCCGGCGTATTCGGCGCGCGTCGCCGCGTCCGGGTCGAGGATCACATGACCGGTATTGCCGTCGAGCGCCACGTCGCGCGCGGTGCGCAAGGCATTGACCTGGTCGCCAAGGCCCAACACCGCCGGAATGCCGTGCGAGCGGGCGATGATGGCGATATGCGAGGTGGCGCCGCCATGGCCGCAAATGACGCCGCCGATGCGTTTCAGCGGCGCCCGCGCCAGGTCCCAGGCGCCGATGTCGTCGGCGATCAGAATGGCGCCTTCCGGGATGCTTTCGAGACTGACATCGTCCTGACCGAGCAGCACCAGGCAGATCTGCCGTCCGACCGCATGGACATCGTCCGCCCGTGCATTGAGGTAATGATCGTCGACGGCGCTGAAATCGGCGGCGATGGTGGCGGCTGCGGTGATGACGGCCGAGACCGCATCGTTGCCGCCCTTGATCGCCTTTTCGGCCTCGCCGGTCAGGCTGTCGTCGGCGGCGATATCCCTGAGTGCCGCGACGATGCCACGGTCTCCCGCCGACAGGCTGTCCTGCGCCAGGGCTCGGTCCATGCGCGCGTGGACGGCGGCGACGGCCGCACGGAACCTGTCGATCTCGCCGGCGATTTCGTCAGCCTGCAACAGGCGGCCCTGTCCGGCGATGTCAGGCGGGAAATGCGCGAAAGCTGGCCCGATGGCAAAGCCTTCACTGGCGGCGACACCGCGCAAGCCGTTTGCTTCGCCTGTCACAGCCGGCACGGATTGGAGCACCGGTGCGGGTGCCGTTTCCTGGCCGGCATCATTGGCCGGGCTGTGCGGCTCGACTTCATCGTCGAGGCCCGCCTTGGGGTTTTCCAGATAGCCGATCAGCGCTTCGATCGCCTCGATGGCGTCGGCGCCATTGGCCCGCACGGTGACTTCCTGGTTTTCCTTGACCGCCAGCAGCATCAGCTTGACGGAACTCTTGGCGCTGACCGCCTTGCCGTCCTTGACCAGTTCGACATCGGATTCGAAACCCTTGGCGAGCTTGACGAAGCGCGTGGCGGGACGAGCGTGCAAACCTTCATGCACTCTGACGATGGTCGAGCGTTCCATGGCAAATACTCTGCTTTTCCTAGCGCCGTGACCAGACGGGCGGCGGCGCGAATGCTTCAGGCGGCGATGGTGATGATCGCGTCTGTCTTCAGGGCGGCCACGAGCGCCTGGGCGTCGACCTGCGATGCGCAGATTTCGCCTGGCCTCTCGGCTTCGGTGGCGCCGTTGAACGAGATGACGACGTGGCCCATCTCAAGCACCTTGCTCCACGCGCTGGAGCCGACGGCGGTTATAACAGCGGAAACCGGACCAAGAGTGATCGACGCGCCCTTTTGCGGCGCGCCGTCGCTGGGTCCGAGCTCCGTCTTGTGGAGCACCGAAACCTCGGCAAGCTCCGGCGGCGAGCCATCCGCAAACAGGATGACCACGCCCCCTTCGGCAAGATCCGCCACTTCGGGCCCGATGGCAGTGACCCGTGTTCTCAACAGAACCGTCATATGGCGAACCTCATTTTCAACTTTCCTTAGAGCGGCTCACCGTTTTCACGGAAACGGCGAACCGCTCTATCTCTTTGTTTTGACGCAATTCCTGACGGAAAACCGCTGACAGTTTTCCTGGAATTGCTTTTAGAACACGATCAGGCTGACGACCCAGGCGATCAGCACCGAGACCGGGCCCATGATCTGGCGGCTGATGAGCACCGCCGGAACGCCGATTTCGATCGTCTTCGGCTTGGCTTCACCGAGCGCCAGGCCGACGGGAACGAAGTCGCAGCCCACCTGGGTGTTGTAGGCAAACAGCGCCGGCAGCGCCATCGCCGGTGAAATCGTGCCGTTGGCGATCTGCGGGCCGATGATGGCCACGCCGATAACCTGCGCGATAACGGCGCCTGGCCCGAGGATGGGAGACAGGAACGGCAGGCCGCAAATGGCCGAGATGATCAGCAGGCCGACAATGTTGTTGGCCAGTGGTCCCATCGGTTGGGCGAGCACGTCGCCGATGCCGGTGTACAGGATCAGGCCGATGAGCATGGTCACGAAGGCCATGAACGGCAGCACGTTGCGCACCACCTGGTCGATGGTGCGGCGGCCGGAATTGAAGAAGATGCCGACCACCCGGCCCATGACGCGGCCGATCGAGCTGATCAGGCCGATAAGCCCGCCTTCGCTCGGCAGCGGCTGTGGCGCCGCGGCTGCGTTGTTGTTGTTTGAACTCATCGATGCTGCTCCCCCCGCAGTGGTGACCGCCTCGGATCCGTCCGCCATTGTGACGTTGGCCGGCTTCACGCCCGAAACGTAGATGTCCTCGGTGATGAACTGGGCGAGCGGCCCAGCCTGGCCGACCGGCGTCAGATTGACGGTCGGGATGCGCTTGCGCGGATAGACGCCGCAGCGTGCAGTGCCGCCGCAATCGACGACGACAACCGCCATCTCGCCTTCCACCGGCGGCGCCTTGAAGCCGTCGACAGCCGTGGCGCCGGTCATATCCGCGATAAGCTGGGCCACGGGATGAATGCCGCCGCCGGTGACGGAGACGACCTTGTCACGCTGGCTGGTCGGCTCGATGACGAGCGGGCCGCCCCAGCCGGTGTTGCCCCGGGAGATCTTAACGGCTTTGAATGTCTTGGCCATGATGTCCTCCCGCCCTTACAGCTCGACGCCCTGGCGGCGTGCCATGATCATGGTGATGCGCTCGGTCAGCATGCCCTTGAGCAGGATGACGACGAGGCCGACAATGGCGTACCAGATCGCCACCTTGACGTGGTAACCGGCGACGACAACGCCCTTCTTCTCAAGCTCGAGCAGAGCCACGAGAATGCCGCCCCAGACGAAATATTCGCCGGGATTGATGTGCGGGAACAGGCCAAGCGGCGGGTGCACGTAGGACACGGCCGCGTCATAGAAAGCCGGCTTGTGCTTTTCTTCCAGGAACGATCCGAACGTATAGGCCATCGGATTGGTGAGGAAGAACACCGCCAGCAGCGGCAGCAGCGTATAGCGGGTCAAGGCAATCCTGCCGGCGCCGCGCGCCAGCCCATGCACGCGCTCCTCGCCGACCAGTTCGGTGACGGCGTAGAAGGCGGTCATCAGCACCACCAGCGTCGGAATGATGCCGGTGACGAAGCCGGCGAACACTTCGCCGCCCTTCTGGAAGATGCCGATGAAGTACTTGCCGATGGCGGTCAGCCAGCCGAGTTGCTCTTCCTGCTGGACTTCCTTCAGCTTTTCCTTGAACTGATCGACGGTGATCGGTCCGCTGTCTGCTTGCGCCAGGACAACGAGATGGTCGGAAGCATGCTCGACGGCGAGCTTGCCATGCAATGCAGCATCCGAGACCATGGCACCCGCGACATGCAGATTGTGCACGGCCATGTCGGCATGCTGCGCCAACAACGAAAATACAGACATTTCTCCTCCTTATGCCGCCCGCCGGTTATCCCAGTCGGTGCGCGGCGTCCTCTAAGCCCTTGCTACGTTCAAACCGGACAGACCCGGCTTCTTCCCCGGCTCCGACCGTGCTTTGTCGATCTGTTCGATCGCCCGCTTCACGGCCTCGGCCACACCGGGTTCCCCCTCCCCCATGATCGCAGGGTTGGACCGGAGTCGATCGAGGGCAACACCCTCGAATTCTTGATGTCTTTTGAACTTCGTGAAAACGGACCGGCCGCTCATCACCATCACGCGGCGCACGATCAGGTCAGGTGTCACCACGACGAGCGCGATGGTGCCCTTGGCCAGCCGGCCGCGAAAATTGCCGGCTCCGACGAAGCCGTCCTTGTACTGGTCGGTGACGCCCCGGAAGACATCCGAATAGTGCCGCATCTGCAGCCAGACGCCGAGCGACTGCAGCGCCCACACAATAACCAGTAGAAGCAGTCCCCACTGCCAAATCGCCATTCGGTTCTCCTCCCGAAGCCTCCGTTGAGACGTACCTTGGACTGGCACGAGACAACAGCAAAGTGAGAACATTTGTTTCCGCGAATGTCAATATGTATGATATTGGCTTCTACCACGCCGTCCACAGGTCGTCTGCCGATTTCGGCGGCGGCATGGCTGTGCTAGCCTGTCAGCAAACGGGATGCATGCAATGGAACTGCCCTTCAGGGATGAACTGGCCCTAATGCCCGACCTGCGCCACCGCTTGCGGCAGCTGCGCTGGTTCCGCGCCACTTTCCGTGGCAGCGCCAAGGTGGTTTCCGACACGTTCGGCGTGCGATTCGAGATCGACGAGGCGAAGCTGACAAGGGCTTTTCTCGACTGGGTCGAGATCATGGAGGCGCAGAAGCGCTTCGCCGCGATAGACCGCGCCGACTTTATCGTCTTTGCCGCAGGCCTCGTGCTGCGCGAACTGATCAAGCAGGCGCCGGCCCGGGAAATCTCGGGCCTCACCGAGCTCATCGAAACGGATCAGAATGCCGGCACGCTGGAAATCATCCGCTTCTGGCCGGAAGGTTTTCTCTACACCAACTACTGCGTCTCGGTGATTTCGGCGATCTATGAGCAAGAATTCGGCAAGGCGCCCAGCATCGACAAATGCGCCGACGATCTGCGCACCTGGTGGTCCTATCGCGAGAACGTCACCGAGATGCCGGCCTACGCGGTGGCTTTCCTCGACCGCTTCCTCGGTGCGGAACCGAATTGGATCACGCCGGATCGGGCACAGTCCCGGCAAGCCATGCAACGGGCGCTCGGATCCACGCGCGCAAGCGATGCGCTGCGCCAGCTTTGACAGCTCACGTCTCATGCACAAAACGCGCTCAAGACACCGCACTATTGAACATTTGGCTTTTTGCCGATAGCGATGTGCGAAGTTTGACGTGAGGAGACGAGCGCGTGGCGCGACCAAGGCCTATCATTTTCGACTGCGACGGCGTTCTCGTCGACAGCGAGCCGCTGGCCGCCAGGGCCTATGAACGCGTCTATGAAAAACACGGCATGCCCGGCGTCCATGGCGGCATCATCGCCCAATGCGTCGGCATGAAGCAGTCCGACATCATCGTGCGGATCAAGGAATTGACCGGCCACCAGTTTCCGGCGGCGGCGGACGGCGACATCTGGGCCGAGACCAAGGCGCTGTTCACCGAGGAATTGAAGCCAACGCCGGGGATCGCCGCGTTTTTGGAAACGCTCGAGGGCGACCGCTGCGTTGCCTCGTCATCCTCCGTCGAGCGCATCAACCACAGCCTTGCCGTCACCGGGCTGGCGCATTTCTTCGGCGAGGCGATCTACAGTTCCTCGATGGTCAAGAACGGCAAGCCGGCGCCCGATATCTTCCTGTTCGCCGCCGCCAAAATGGGCGGCGCCCCGGCCGACTGCATCGTCATCGAGGATTCGCCCTTCGGCATCCAGGGCGCGGTCGCCGCCGGCATGACGGCGATCGGCTACACCGGCGGCGGCCACACCTATGTCGAGCACGCCGCGCGGCTGACGGCGGCCGGTGCCGATTTCGTCTGCGCCGACTGGCATGACGTTAGCCGGCAATTGTCCAAGTTCGGAGTGCCGGCCTAGGCTGCCAGGGACTAGAGAGGCCGCGGCCATTCGCTGCGTGGAAGCTCAGCGCCGACACGGAAGTCGAACGACAAGACCCTCGTCGCATCGGTGTCGACCTCGCACCGGAAGCTCAGATGGTACCATGTGGTTGTCGTACTGAAGGCGACATCCGGAGCGTAAATTATATTGCCCCCCTTCAGCGGAACTTTCGGCCACTGAATAGGAAAATAGGAACCTTCCACCAGTTGCTGTTGCAACTCGCTGGCGCAAAGTAGGGAAGCACGCTCATTGCGAGGCACGCCGCCCATCGAGGTGGTGGCCAGCGCATCGCTGGTTGCGCCCTGCGAATAGAGCCTGCGAACACTTGGAAGGCCCGAACCGTTCCGCGATGCGGACTTCGAGGCCTTTGAGGGGCTGGGCTTCGGCGCATTCGCGGGTTTGGGCCTCGGCGCTTCGGCTGATGTGGGAAGCTCGATCTCGCCGTCGGCAGCCAAAGGCGCTGGTGCCGCGCCCTGTTGCTTGGCGGCGTCGAGCGCCGCCTGCTTGTCTGCCTCCTGTTTAGCTGCCTGTTGTTTATCAATCTCCGCACTTGAAGCTGCCTGCTGCTCGGAGTCTGCCGGCTTGACAGGCTGGTTTTCTGCCGGCGGCTCGACCGGCGGCTTCGAAGCGTCATCCTTGGCCGGCGCCAGCGAACTGTCCTGAGCGCTGGCCCCATCCAAGGATTTCCTCGGGCCGTTATCCTTGTCGCCGAACTGAAAAACGGGCTTCAGGACCTCTACCGGCGGGGGCTTCTGTGCCTGCTTTTCGGGCGGAGGTGGCTTTTCAACTCTCTGCTCGGGCGGTTGTTCTACCTTAGGCTCCGGTGGTTTTTCAAACTTCGGTTCCGGTGACTTAGGGGGCGATACGGGAGTAGGTTTCGGTTTCGGCTGATCGGGCGGAGGCACGAGCGCCACATTGACTGGCTGCTCCTCCTGCGGCTTTTGCGGAGGAATTGGCAGGCCATATATCAGGATTGCCGCGACAAGCACGTGCAGGATCAGCGATGCGGGGATGCCCCACAGCAGATTTCGACGCCGTTCTCGTGCCTCGTCCTTCATCCCAGCCGATGTGGAATGAAATAGCGGCGGGTTCAAGCATTGGCATTGGATTTGCGCATTTGGCTGATGACAATTTGGCTCAGCACACCCAGGACAGCCCGACCAAAGGCGCGGCTGCCGCCGGCATGACGGCGATCGGCGGCAGCCTATGTCATGGCGCGCGCCTGACGGCGGCTGGTACTGATTTCGTCTGCTCCAACTGGCATGGTATTAGCCGGCAATTGTCCCGGCTCGGCGTGCCAGCCTAATTCAGCGGATACTTTGTAAATCCGCGACTGGCCCATTCGCCACGCGGGACCAATGAGCCCACATGGAAGTTGAAGGACAGGACCCTCGTCGCATCGGCGTCGACTTCGCACCGGAAGTCCAGATTGTACCAGGCGCTTCTGGTGCTGAAGGCGGCTTTCGGAGGATTGAGGACATTGCCTGCGTCCAACGGGCTGTTTGGAACCCACTTGATGGTATAGTCGGCATTCTGCAATTCTCGGCTCAGAACGTTGCCGCAAAGGGTGGCCGCGCGCACCCCACGCGGCACTTTATCCATTGAGCTCGTGGCGAACGCATCGCCGGTTGCTCCCGGCGAGTAGAGCT
This sequence comes from Mesorhizobium sp. 113-1-2, assembly GCF_016756475.1. Classification (NCBI taxonomy): domain Bacteria; kingdom Pseudomonadati; phylum Pseudomonadota; class Alphaproteobacteria; order Hyphomicrobiales; family Phyllobacteriaceae; genus Mesorhizobium; species Mesorhizobium sp. 113-1-2. The sequence continues at coordinate 1,683,514 of NZ_AP023242.1, read as the reverse complement.
TTCTGACGCCCGGAAGGCCGGAATAGATCGGTGATCCGGCAACGTCGTTGTTGGTGGGGTTTGACCTTCCAGCATTCCCAACCGGCGCCTTGAAGGCTCTTGCCGGTTTGAACGCCATTGTCTTGGCAGGTTTGGGCTTTGCCTTTCCAGTTGAGGCTGGAGGCGCCGGCTTGTCACCGGTCTCAGCCGCCAATGGCTTTGGCGTCACGACCTCTGGTTTTTCGGCGGTTTGCGATGCTGGCTCCTGCTTTTCCGACTGTTGCTTATCGGCATCCTCGGTCGCTTGCTTTTCCTCGCTTTGCGCGGGTTTTTCGTCGGGCGGAACGGTGGCAGGCTTCTCGTCAGGTTTGCTGGGCTCTGCCTTCTGCTGAGGCGTTGCAGCCGGGGCGGGCTGGGCCGGCGCAGGCGTCGGTGTTATAGGCGGCTTCGCCGCCTCATCCTTGGCCGGCGACGGCGTGCTGGGTTTAGCGCTGCTTCCGTCGAGCGATTTCTCCGGCCCAGTATCTTTCTGGCCGTACTGAAAAACGCGCTTCAGAACCCGTTCGTCTGGCGGTTTCGGCGGTTCCGGAGGCGGCTTTTGTTCAGGTGGCTTTTCAGCCTTCTTTTCAGGCTTAGGCTCCGGTGGCTTTGGAGCAGGTTTCGGCTTAGGCTTCTCGGGCGGCGGCACGATCGCGACATTGACGGGCTGTTCCTGCTGAACCGGTTGCTGCTCGGACCTCGGCACGCCAAAGAACAAGAACGCCGCGATCATGGCATGCAGGATCAGCGATGCGGGGATGCCCCACAGCAGATTCCGACGCCGTTGTTGTGCCTCGTCCTTCATCCCGACGGATTTGGAACGAAATAGCGGCAGCTTCAAGCATAGGCACGGGATTGGCGCGGTTTAGCCGCTGACACCTTGGTGATCACGACCACCACGCGCAGGCCGTGTCCCCTACGCGCAACTCAAAGCCGCCAAGCAGGTCCAGCATCATCGCAAGGCTGTCCCTGCGGCCGGGATAAGCCAGCCGGACTTTATCCGCAGCCGTGCGTAGGCCCCGCTCTCCAACGTGACCGGGTCTGGTTGTTCGAAGTGCAAGGTAAGATCGGGACCGGCGGCAGGCGCGAATTCGATGCGCGCGGCACCTCCCTGATAGATCACCCGCTTGACCAAACCGTCGAGGCCCGCGCCATCGGGCGACACATCGAGATCGGCCGACCGGCAGCAGATCTTTGCACCCTCACGCGGCCGCTCGCCGGACCGGCAGCGGACCACCAGTTCGGTTCCCAGAACCCAGACCTTGCAATGGCCGCCTTCTTCTCCCGTCAAGACATCGGCTGGCAGCAGCATGCCTTGCGAGATGAAGGACGCCACCATCTCATTTGCCGGCTCATGATAGAGTTCGCGCGGCGTCGCCAGCTGCGCCAGGCGCCCGTGATCCATCACCGCGATGCAGTCGGCCAGCGCCATCGCCTCGGCCTGATCATGGGTGATGTAGACGATGGTCGTGCCGGTGCGCTTGTGGAAGGCGGCGAACTCGTCCTCCATCGAGGCCCTGAGATGCACGTCGAGATTGGCGAGCGGCTCGTCGAACAGCACAAGCGACGGCGCGGCGACAAGGCAACGCGCCAGCGCGACGCGTTGCCGCTGGCCGCCGGAAAGATTGGCCGGCCTGCGCTCGCCCAGCCCCTGCAGATTGACCAAGGCAAGCGCATCCTCGACCTTCCGGCGCGCGACCGCCTTGTCGAGCTTGGCCACCCTCAGCGAATAGCCGATATTCTCGGCCACCGTCATATGCGGCCACAGCGCATAGTTCTGGAAGACGATGCCGACGCGCCGCCTTTCCGGCGCGACGCTGCCGCCGCTGTTCGAAACGACATCGTTGCCGATGCGGACTTCACCCGAGCTCACTTTCTCGAAGCCAGCGACGAGCCGCAGCAACGTCGTCTTGCCGCAGCCGGACGGCCCAAGCACGGCCAGGAACTCGCCGTCAGCGACGTCGATCGAGACATCTTTGACCGCATCGAAGTCGGCGAAGCTCTTGGTCACATGGTCCAGGATCAGTCGCGCCATGGCAGAACTCCGCTCGGAAGATGCGAGGCAAGCAGGTTGGTCACCAGCATCAGCGCGAAGGTGACCGTAACTGTGATGACCGACATCGCCGCCGCGTAGTTGGAATCGCCGCCCTGCTCGAAGGAAAACATGACCACGCCAATGGTTTCCGAGCCCGAAGACCACAGCAGCGCCGAGACGGTGAGTTCGCTGAGCGCCGTCATGAAGATCAGCAGGCCACCGGCCATCGCCGCCGGCGCAACCAGTGGAAAGATGATGGTGCGCATGCGCGTGAACAGACCGGCGCCCGCCACTTGGGCTGCTTCCTCCAGCGTCCGGTCGATCTGGTGATAACCGTTGATGGTCGGCCGCAGCGCCAGCACCAGGAAGCGGGCGAGGTAGGCGTAGAGGATGATCCAGACCGTGTTGTAGAGCTGGATGCCGGTCAACGGGATCGGCCGCAGGAACAAGAGCAGCGAGGCGATCGCCAGCACCACGCCCGGCAAGGCATAGGGCAGTTCGATCGACAGGTTGAGCAGCCGCACCCAGCGCTGCTTGCCCCAGGCGATGAGATAGCCAACTGGCACGGCGACGACGACCGCGAAAAAGGCGGCCGCGATCGAAAGCCAGAAACTGTTGAAGAAGGCGCGGTTGGCGGCATCATGCTCGAACAGCACGAAGCGGTAATTGTCGAGCGTCGCTGTCTTGGCGGTGAGCGCGATGCCATAGCCGGGTACAAGCGAGGTCAGCACCAGCCCGAACAGCGGCAAGAACAGCACCAGCACGATCAGCAGCCACATGGCGGCCTGGACAACGGGTCGCCAGCGGCCGAGCTCGTAGGGTTCAGCCGGCAGCGATGTCGAAGAGATGCGGTAGTCGCGGCGGCGACTCATCACTTCCTGGGCAAGGATGCCGGCCATGGCGATGACGCCGATCAGCACCGACAGGAACGCGGTCTCGCCGAGCACCGCCGGACCGCCGCCGGCCAGCTTCTGATAGATGAGCGTCGGCAGCACCAGATAGTTGGCGGGGATGCCGAGAAAGGCCGGAATGCCGAAATTGCCGACGCAGGAGACGAAAGCCAGTGCGGCCGCCGCCATGATCGAGGGCGTCATCAAGGGCAGAACGATGGTGACCAGCACGGTGAACCAGCCGGCACCGCCGGCGCGCGCGGCCTCGACCAGTTCGCGCGGCAGCTTGCGAAGGCCGGCCCGCACCAGCAGGAAGACCAGCGGGCCATATTGCACGCCGAGCAGCAGGATGATGCCCGAGGTCGAATAGAGCGGGTTCTTCGTGCCGAGCGGCGGTGCCGCGCCAAACAGCTTGAGGAAAGGGCTTGCCGGACCGAACAATTGCAGCCAGGCCAGCGCCGTAACCTGCGGCGCGATCATCAGCGGCATGACGTAGCACAGCACCAAAGCGCTGCGGCCGCGTATGTCGGTCAGCGAGACCAGCACCGCCACCAGCGTTCCCGACAGCACGGCAAGCAAGGTGCCGCCAATGCCGACGACCAGCGTATGCCATGTCGCGATCCACGTCGCCGGGCTTCTCAGCCCCGCCTCCACGGCCATGGTCGACAGCGTGCCGCCGGGTGCCACGATCTCCTTGATGAGGCGCAGCATGGGGAGCAGCGAAAGCAGCACAATGACGACGGCTACCGCCGCCGTCAGGGCCATTTCCTGGCTCCGGCTTTCCCTGATGCGTGTCGGCATGATTGCGCGTCCTGGGATCGGTGCGGGCGGGATGCCGATCGGCATCCCGCCGCAATTGCCGGCTCAACCGCCGAACAGTTCCTGGAACTTCGCCTTGTCGGCGTCGGTCTTGGCGACGATCGCCTTGGTGTCGAACGGCATCACCTTGACCTTGACGCCTTCCGGCAGCCAGTCGGGGCGGCCGATCGAGGCGCGCGCCGGCAGATAGCCCATGGACAGCGCCAGCTTCTGGCCTTCATCGGACAGAATGAAATCGACGAACTTCTTGGCGCCGTCGACATTTCTAGCGGTCTTCATGATGGCGACGGGTTCAGTCACGGCAGGCACGCCCTCGCTCGGGAACACGAACTCGACAGGCGAGCCTTTCTTCTTGGCGTTCATCGCCATGAAGTCGACGAGGATGCCATAGGGCTTCTCGCCCGATGCCACCGACTTCAGCACCGCGCCGTTGCCGCGCACGCTGACGGTGTTGTTGGTCTTCAGCCTCTGGAAGAAATCCCAGCCATAGTTGGTATCGCCGGCAAAACCGGAAAGCAGATAGGCGGCGGCACCCGAATAGAGCGGGCTCGGCATGACCAGGCCATCGGCATAGGCGGGCTTGGCCAGATCGGCCCAATGCTCAGGCTTTTGCGTGGCCGCGGTGTTGTAGACGATGCCGGTGGTGATCAGCTTGCTGCCGAAATAGGTCTTGCCGGCGTCATAGGCATCCGCCTCGATGCCCTCGAGCTTGGCTTCGGGATAGGGCAGCAGCCGGTCGTCCTTCTTCAACAGTTCCATCGAGACCGCATCGGCGATCAAGAGCACGTCGGGCTGCGGGCTGCCCGCAGCGAACTCGGCCGCCATCTTGGTCAGGATGTCGCTGGTTCCGGAGCGATAGATGGTCACGTCGATGCCGGGCTGCGCCTTCTTGAAGGCGTCCACGGTCTTGGCCGCATCAGCTTCCGGCTGCGATGTGTAGAGCGTCAGAGTTTCGGCGTTTGCCACGCCGGCAAACAAAGTTGCCGCGAGCGCCAGCTGGCTGGCCAGCAGCTTGATGAGTAGCGTCTTCATGAGACCTCCTGTCTTGTCCGTGCATGAGCGGTCCGGTGTTGTGGCCGGTTCCCGTCCCTCCCTGCACGGCGCGTATGACTGGTGGATGACAGCGCACATGCGCGATCAGATCAAGCGACAGCCTGGCATGAAATGCTCTCGCGGCACGACAAGAGGGGCCTGCGGAAGTGACCTTCCGCAAGCCTCATAACCATTGTGGCCGCTGGCGCAACTGGCGCCCGGAACTATGCTTTCCCGACCCGTCAAAGACGCCTTGATCTAGACCAGCATGCCCATCGGGTTCTCGATGAGCCGCTTGAAGGCGACCAGCAGTTCGGCGCCGAGCGCTCCGTCGACAGCGCGATGGTCGGTCGACAGCGTCACCGACATCACTGTGGCGATTTTAATCTCGCCATTCTTGACCACCGCCCGTTCCTCGCCGGCACCGACCGCCAGGATCGTCGCATGCGGTGGGTTGATGACGGCGGCAAAGTCCTTGATGCCGAACATGCCGAGGTTCGACACCGCCGTGGTGCCGCCCTGGTACTCTTCCGGCTTCAGCTTGCGGCTGCGGGCGCGGCTGGCCAGATCCTTCATCTCGTTGGAGATGGTGGACAGCGTCTTTTCGTCCGCATGCCGGATGATCGGCGTGATCAGGCCACCGGGGATCGACACGGCGACACCGACATCGGCATGTTTGTGCTTGACCATGGCGCTTTCGGTCCACGAGGCATTGGCATCCGGCACCGCCTTCAATGCCAGTGCCATCGCCTTGATGACCATGTCGTTGACCGACAGCTTGTAGGCGGGAGCCTCGCCCTTGTCGGTCTTTTTCATCGGTGCCGCGGCATTGATCTGCGTGCGCAGTGCGAGCAACGCATCGAGTTCACAGTCGAGCGTCAGGTAGAAATGCGGGATGGTGGATTTTGCTTCGACCAGACGGCGCGCGATGGTCTTGCGCATATTGTCGTGCGGGACAAGTTCGTAGGAGCCCTGCTCGAACAGCTTCAGCACCTGATCGTCCGACATCGCCTTCACCGCAGGAGCGGAGGCGGCAACCGGCGCCTTGGCCGCGGGTGCTGCCTTGGCGCCGCCGCCGGCAATCGCGGCATCGACATCGGCCTTCACCACACGGCCGTGCGGGCCGGTGCCGATGATGCTGGCAAGGGCCAGTCCTGCCTCACGGGCCAGACGTCGGGCAAGCGGGGTGGCGCGGGCGCCCGACGGCGATTGGCCAATCTCCCCCCTTGTGGGGGAGATGCCCGGCAGGGCAGAGGGGGGCGTGACAGAATGCAACGTTGGCGGGACAGCGCCCCCCTCTGTCGACTTCGTCGACATCTCCCCCACAAGGGGGGAGATTGGCGCCGCGTCTTGCTTGGCCCCATAGACCTCGTCATCGGCATAGATCCAGGCCACCGGCGCGCCGACCGGAATGTCGACGCCTTCCTTGCCGGTCACATCGCGCAGCACGCCGCTGGCCGGCGCATCGATCTCCATTGCCGCCTTGTCGGTCTCGATCTCGAACAGCACATCGCCCTTCTTGACGTGCGCGCCTTCCTCGGCGAACCAGCGCGAGATCTGTCCGGTCGCCATGTCCATGTCGACCTTGGGAAGAATGACTTCGGTGGGCATGTCTCAGCGAACCCCTTTGACGAGGTCGCGCGCGGCGGTGATGATGTCGGGAACCTGCGGCACCGTCGCCTTCTCCAGCTCCGGATTGTAGGGGATCGGCGTTTCGGCGCCGCCCAGCCGCACGATCGGCGCATCAAGATAGTCGAACGCCTCGCTCTCGGCGATCATCGCGCTCACCTCGGCACCGATGCCCAGCGTCTTGACCGCTTCGTAGACGCACATCAGCCGCGACGTCTTCTTGACGCTGTCGATGACGGTCTGCTTGTCCATCGGCCGGATCGTTCGGAGGTCGACGACTTCGACGTCGATGCCTTCGGCTTCCAGCGTGGCGGCGGCGTCGAGCGCCTTCTGCACCATGATCGAGGTGGCGACGATGGTGAGGTCTCGGCCCTCGCGGCGGATATCGGCCTTGCCGATCGGCACCGTGTAATAGCCTTCTGGCACCGGCCCCTTCATCTTGTAGAGCAGCTTGTGCTCGAAGATCATCACCGGATCGGGATCGGCGACCGCCGCCAGGAGCATGCCCTTGGCATCGTAGGGCGTCGCCGGCTGGATGACTTTCAGTCCCGGCACATGGCCAAGCCAGGCTTCAAGGCTTTGGCTGTGCTGCGCGGCGGCACCCGTGCCCGAGCCGGCGGGAAAGCGCATCACCACGGGCACCGAAACCTCGCCGCCCAGCATGAAGCGCATCTTGGCCGCCTGGTTGACGATCTGCTCCATGGCAAGCGTGGCGAAATCGGAAAACTGGAACTCGAAGATCGGCCGCATGCCGGTGAGCGCAGCGCCAACCGCAACGCCCGCGCCGCCCAGTTCCGAAATCGGCGTATCGATCACGCGCTCCGTGCCATAGCGCTCGACCAGATCGCCGGTCACCTGGAAGGCGCCGCCATAGACGCCGATGTCCTCGCCCATCAGGAAGACGCGTTCGTCCATGTCCATGGCGATCGCCATGGCTTCCTGGATCGCCTGGGCGTAGCTCAGTTCACGCACCATCGCGTCCATCACGCCTGCTCCGTATACACGTAATTCCCGGTCTCGCTGACGTCAGGCGATGGGCTCGCCTTGGCGAACTCGATGCCGTCGGCGATCTCCTGCGCCACCTCACTGCGAATGGCCTCGATGCCCTTGTCGTCAATGAAGCCGAATTCCCGCAGCTCGTTTTCGAACAGCGTGATCGGGTCGCGGTTCGACATCCAGTCCTCGATCTCTTCCTTGGTGCGGTAGCGGTTGCGATCGCTCTTGGAATGGCCGCGATGACGATAGGTCTTGGATTCGATCAGTGTCGGCCCCTCGCCCGCACGGGCACGCTCGACAGCCCTGTAGGACGCCTCGGCGACCTCCGAAAAAATGTTGCCGTTGACGATGACACCGGGCATCGAATAGGCGGCGGCGCGGTCGGCGATGTTCTTCACCGCGGTCGAGCGCGCGGTCGACGTCGACATGCCGTAGCCATTGTTCTCGCAAACGAAAATGACAGGCAGCTTCCAGACTGCCGCCATGTTGAGCGCCTCGTGGAAAGCACCCTCATTGTTGGCGCCGTCGCCGAAGAAGGACACGACGACCTTGCCGGTCTTCATCATCTTGGAGGAGAGCGCTGCGCCGACGGCGATCGGAATGCCGCCGCCGACGATGCCGTTGGCGCCGAGATTGCCCTTGGCGACATCGGCAATGTGCATCGAGCCGCCACGGCCCTTGCAGTAGCCCGTGGTCTTGCCGAAGAACTCGGCGAACATGCGCTTCACTTCGGCGCCCTTGGCGATGCAGTGGCCGTGGCCACGATGCGTCGAGGTGATCTGGTCATCCTCGCCAAGCGGCATGCAGATGCCCATGGCGCTGGCTTCCTGGCCGATCGACAAATGCATGGTGCCGTGGATGAGGCCGCGCATGTAGCTTTCCTCCGCGCCTTCTTCGAAGCGGCGGATGAGGTACATCTTGTAGAGCACCTGCTGGAGCTGCTCGGCGCTGTACTGGCGATAGACGAAAGGCAGGTTGGCGCGACTGTCCGCGACGGCTTTGCTGGCCCCGGCCATGATCAGGCTCCCACGGTTCCGTAGACGAGTTTGTCCTGGCGGGCGCGCAGTTCGGCGATCTTGGAGCCCGGCGCCGGAGCGGCGTTGGCATAGGTGATGAGTTCGCCCTTCTTGATCGGTGACGTCACCGAGCCGCCCTGCAGCAGGCCGCAGGGAATGGCCTTGGCGGCATGCGCTTCCGGCGCCGTCATGATCCAGGCGCGGTAGCAATATTCGCCGATCGCATCGAGCTTTTCGCCAGGCTGCATGTCCTTCTTGGCGACCGCGGCGACTTCGGCCACCGGCCTGGCCAGCGGCACCATGTCGGCCTTGCCGTACAGCACGACGCGGGCGCAGGTCAGCGGCACTTCCAGCGAGGTCAGGTGATAGGGGCGATGGAAGGTGAAATACGGACCCTTGCCCATCTTCAGATCTTCCATACGTTCCGAAATGCGCGGATGCGACATGTCGGCGACGACGAAGACGCCGGGCGCGACGCCCTTGCCGATCGAATAGTCGACGACGCCGACCCTGGACAGCACGCCGCCATCCTTTTCAGGCACCAGCACTTTCGACAGTTCACCGAGAGTGGCGGCCGGGCCATGCATGCCGGCCTTGTCGGGTACCAGCCCGGTGGCATTGGCGATCGCCGCCATCTCGACCATGGTCTTGGAACCGTCGACGAATTCGACCAGCATGCGCACATTCATGTGCCGGCGCTTGGCCTCTTCCTCATAGGCGGGCGGCGTGGCGTCGATGTTGAGCGGGTTGTTCTTGCCCTTGCCGGCGGCAACAATCGGATGACCCATCGCCGAGACGAATTCAATCAGCTCCATGCAGGAGGACGGCTCGTCGCCTGCGCCCAGCGAATAGGTGACGCCGAGCCGGTCGGCCTCGCTCTTCAGATAGGCGCCGATGGTGACATCGGCCTCGACGTTCATCATCACCAGGTGCTTGCCATGCTCCATGGCGCGCAAGCCGATCTCGGCACCGACGGCGGGAACACCCGTGGCGTCGATGACGACGTCGATCAAGTCATTGTTGATGACCAGGCTGGCGTCGTTGGTGACCGCCACCTTGCCGGCCTCCATGGCAGCCGTCATTGCCGAAGCGTTCGACACTTCGCGCGCATGGCCGGTCTCCTGGAAGGCGATGTCCACGGCCCTGCTGGCGGCCGGCAGGTTCAATTCCGAGATCGCACCGATCTCGATGCCGGACATATGGGCGACGCGGGTGACGATGTCGGTTCCCATCTCGCCGGAGCCGATCAGGCCGATGCGGATGGGCTTGCCCGACTTGCCGCGCTCATCGAGATCGCGGGCAAGGCCCGTCAACGAAATATTGGAAGCCATACCGCTCATTCCTCCCACATTGCAGGCTTGTTCATTCGCTTGACGGGTATTGAACATCTGTATTTCTGTCAAGACTAATGTCCAATTTCCTGCACTTTTCGGCGCCTTTCTCGGAGACCGCGTGTGAGCCCAAAAAGGCGCCGCGAAGCACGGCACCTTGCGGACGGTGCACAAGCGGGCGACCGCAGGGATATGATCCTCGGCGCAAGGGAGATGCACGGGAGTTGGCGCGGTTAATGGGTCGCGACGACCCCTCGTCGCGTCCCGGAGTGGGAGACCTCTACGGGACTCGATCCGACACTGGCGGCACCGGAAAATCATGAAAGTGCACGATGACGCCATCCGCATCGATGAAGATCACGGCATAGGCCGGCGGTTCGTGCCCCAGCCGCCAGCTCTGCGAGAAATCGAGCGCGGTCTGATGGTTGGTGCTGCGCAGCGTGCTGACGGGAATGCCGCGCCAGCTGCCGGCGATCGGTCGATGGACGTGTCCGGCGAAGATGTGACGGACATTGCCATGGCGAGACAGCACCTCGTGCAAGGCATCGGCGTCAGCGAGCCTTACCTCGTCGAGCACCGGCATATGTATCCGAAACGGCGGGTGATGCATAAACAGGAAGACTGGACGGTCCCCCGCCTCTTGCAGCCGTTCATCGAGCCAGTCGAGCCGCGCCGCGCACAGCCTGCCCTCGACATGGCCGCTGTCCAGCGTATCGAGCAGGATCAGACGCCCCACGCTGCCGTCGAACACACTCTGGACGAATCCGCGCTCGGTGACGGCCTCGGGGAACATCTCGAGAAACAACGCCCGGTCGTCATGATTGCCGAGCATCAGCCGGCAGGGTGGAGAAGATTGCGCCAGCCTCTCCCGCAACGCCGCATAGGCGGCGCGCTCGCCGTCATTGGTCAGGTCGCCTGATATCACCACCAAGTCGGCATCGGCATGGTTCTCGCCGATGTCGGCAAGGCAGGCCTCCAGCCTTGCCAGCGGATCGGAGCCATAAAGCAGGCCGCCCGGCGCCATCAGATGCGGATCGGAGAGCTGGATGATTTTCATGGGCCTGACCGTACCCTTCCCGCCGGCGCCGCGTGGCGCCAGCCAGAAAACGCAACGCCTCGATTGACCCTCTACTGTGCCGTCCAGCCGCCGTCCATCGGCAAGGTCGTGCCGGTGATCTGCCTGGCGGCATCCGAGCACAGGAACAGCGTCAGCGCGGCAAGTTCCTCCACGGTGACGAATTCCTTCGTCGGCTGTGCAGCCAGCAGCACGTCATGCTTCACCTGTTCCTCGGTCATGCCGCGCGCCTTCATCGTATCGGGGATCTGCTTCTCGACCAGCGGCGTCCAGACATAGCCGGGCGCGATGGCGTTGACGGTGATGCCGTCCTGCGCCACTTCCAGCGCCACTGTCTTGGTCAGCCCTGCAATGCCGTGCTTGGCCGAGACATAGGCCGACTTGAACGGCGAAGCGACCAGCGCATGCGCGGAAGCCGTGTTGATGATGCGGCCCCATTTGCGCGCCTTCATGCCCGGCACCACTGCCTTGATGGCATAGAAGGCCGCCAGAAGATTGATGCGGATGATGGCCTCCCACTTGTCGTCGGGAAAGTCCTCAATCGGCGCGACATGCTGGATGCCGGCATTGTTGACCAGAATGTCGAGGCTGCCGAACGCCGCCTCGGCGTCATGCACCATGGCGCTCACCGCGGCGCCATCCATCATGTTGGCGTCGGAATAGCGGCACTTGACGCCGAAGTCCTTCTCGATGCCCGCGCGCTCCTGTTCGATGGCCGCAGGATCGCCGAGACCGTTGATGGTGACATTGGCGCCCTCGGCGGCAAAGGCGCGGGCGATGGCCAGGCCGATACCGCTGGTCGAGCCGGTGACGAGGGCATTCTTCGAAGACAGGGAACCCATGGTGATCTCGCGAGAAGTGGGAGGGGAATGGGAGCATATAATTGTGCGTCGCAACATGACAATGACAGAGCCATATGTCGGTGCGATTACGGCCAGACGACAGCGCCGGCACGGCCTCGCCCGCTGCGAAACCATGGTCGTTTGGCTGACACGGCACTGTCATGGTGCCGTGCAACATAATCGGCTGCGCATTCGCGCAGTCATTCCTGAACGAAATCCGTCCGACAGAACCTTGGGGGTGCAGCTTGGAAATCGCCGATGTCGTGAAGCGCGCCTACGCGATGCCGCTGACCAATCCGTCCTTCCCGCCCGGGCCCTACCGGTTCTTCGACCGCGAATACATCATCATCACCTATCGCACGACGCGCGAGGCGCTCGAGGCCGTGGTGCCGGCGCCGCTGGAAATCGACGAGCCGCTGGTCAAGTACGAATTCATCCGCATGCCGGACTCCACGGGCTTCGGTGACTATACCGAGACCGGCCAGGTTATCCCGGTGAAGTACAAGGGCCAGCATGGCGGCTACGTCCATTCGATGTATCTCGACGACGACGCGCCGATCGCCGGCGGCCGTGAGCTTTGGGGCTTTCCCAAGAAGCTGGCCAATCCCAAGATCGTCCATGAAGGCGAGGTGATCGTCGGCACGCTGCACTATGGCAGCGTCCTGTGCGCCACCGGCACGATGGGCTACAAGCACCGCGAAGCCGATCACGATTCCGTGCTTGCAGCACTTGCCGCTCCCAATTTCCTCATCAAGATCATCCCGCATGTCGACGGCACGCCGCGTATCTGCGAGCTGGTGCGCTACTACCTCACCGACATCACGCTGAAGGAAGCCTGGACGGCACCGGCCGCGCTCGACCTTCGGCCGCATGTCATGGCCGACGTGGCGAAGCTGCCGGTGCTCGACATCGTCTCCGCCGTCCATTTCAAGGCCGACCTGACGCTTGGGTTGGGCGAGGTCGTCCACGACTATCTCAGTGATCACAGCCGGCTCACAACCAGCACAACCCAGCCGGAGAAAATTCGTGCTTGAACGCAACCGGAACAAGGAAGCCGCCGCCACGATCGCGGAGATTTCGGCGCAATATGACCGCATCGCTTTGGTGTTCCAGGGCGGCGGCGCGCTCGGCGCTTACCAGGCCGGCGTCTACCAGGCGCTGGCCGATGCCGGCTGCGAACCGAGCTGGCTGTCCGGCGTCTCGATCGGCGCCATCAACGCCTCGATCATCGCCGGCAACGAGCCTAGCCGCCGCCTGCAGCGGCTCGAACAGTTCTGGCAGACCATCTCGGGCCGCAAGATCTGGTCGTACACGCCGGAAGGCGACATCTACCGCGACATCCGCAATCGCACCTCGTCCTGGATGACGATGACCATGGGCCAGCCCGGCTTCTTCAAGCCGCGCAATCCCAACCCCTGGTTCGAACAGCCGGGCGCCGAGGGCGCCACCAGCTTCTACGACACCGCCGAATTGAAGGACACGCTGGAGAGCCTGATCGATTTCGACATCCTCAACGACGGCAAGAAGCGGCTGAGCGTCGGCGCGGTCAACGTGCGGACCGGCAATTTCGTCTATTTCGACACCGACAAAGTGCGCATCGGGCCCGAGCACATCATGGCCAGTGGCGCGTTGCCGCCGGCCTTCCCGTCGGTCCGTATCGAAGGCGAGTATTATTGGGACGGCGGCATCGTCTCCAACACGCCGCTGCAATATCTGCTCGACCAGGAAGAGGACCGCTCGTCGCTGGTGTTCCAGGTCGACCTGTTCAGTGCCCGCGGCGTGCTGCCGCGCAGCATGCCCGACGTGCTGTCGCGCCACAAGGACATCATGTATTCCAGCCGCACGCGCCAGAACACCGACAATTTCAAACGCATCCATGGCCTGAAGATGCACCTGCTCGACGCGCTCAAGCGCGTGCCCAAGGACCAGCTGACGCCGGCGGAAGAGGCGCTGATCGCCGACTATTCGGACGCCGGCCTAGTCAACATCGTGCACCTGATCTACCAGCATAAGGGCTATGAAGGTCACGCCAAGGACTATGAATTCTCCGGCACCTCGATGCGCGAGCATTGGGAAACCGGCCTGGAAGACACGCAGCGCACCTTGCGCCATCGCAAATGGCTGACGTTGCCGGCCAATGCTGAAGGCGTTACCATCCACGATCTGCACAGGGAAGATCCGACGTAGACTGGCGAGGCCGTTGCTTCTCTACGGTTCAGTGGTGTGAGCCAAGATTCGTTTGACGGCCGTCGCCAACGTTTGAGATTGGCCGAGGCTTCTAAACTTCGTCATCCCTGGGCGAAGCAGGAGCGAAGCTCCGTCGCGGAGACCCTGGGATCCGTTCCGTGACCTTAGCCCTGGAGTGCTGCGGAGCAGAATTCTGAACCGTGGCGGCGCTCGGTCGCGGCATGGATCCTCGGGTCTGCGCCGCGTCGCTACGCTCCTTGCTTCGCCCGTGGATGACGAAGCGATCGACGTTCTGGCCAATTTCCTAGTTATGTTCCACGTCACCAGAAACGAATACGTCCTCGCCTCTTGAACACAGTGCTCGTTCAAAGAAAAAGGCAGCGCCGGTCGCCGGCGCTGCCTCTTGCTGAGCTTGTATGCTCCGCTCAGAACACCTGGCGGAAGACGATGAATAGCGTGAAGGCCAGCGCGATCGAGCATGGCAGGGTCAGAACCCAGGCCAGCAAAAGGTTGCGCACCGTCGACCATTGCAGGCCCGAGCCGTTGGCGGCCATCGTTCCGGCGACCCCCGATGACAGCACATGGGTTGTCGACACCGGCAGACCGAGCCGGTCGGCCATGCCGATGGTCACCATCGCCACGAGTTCGGCCGCTGCACCCTGGCCATAGGTCAGATGGCTCTTGCCGATCTTCTCCCCGACCGTGACGACGATGCGTTTCCAGCCGACCATGGTGCCGAGGCCCAACGCCAGCGCAACCGCGACCTTCACCCAGATCGGGATGAACTTCGTCGCGTTGTCGACGGCCTTGTGGTAGTCGGTGACCGCCTTCAGGTCGGCGTCCTGCATCGGCAGCAGCTTCTTCTTGTCGATCAGCTTGAGCGCCTCGCCGATCAGGTAGATGTCGTTGCGGGCGTTGCTGACCAGATCGGTCGGCACGTTATCGACCGATGCGTAGGGCTGCAGCGAAGCGGTGGTGTTGTGGATGTAGGTTTGCAGCGCGACGGTCGTCTGGTCACTCCAGGTCCGGGTGCGCACGGCATCCTGGACGGCCGCCTTGGCAGCCTTGGCATCGGCGACCGTGACACCGGGCTTCGCATATTTGCCCAGCGCGGTCTCGACGTTGACCGAAGCCGCCTTGTAGGCCTCGAGATAGTTGATGTCGGGCGTACGGTTCAGCGCATAGGCCGTCGGCACGACGCCGATCAGGATCAGCATGATCAGGCCCATGCCCTTCTGCCCGTCATTGGAGCCATGCGCGAAGCTGACGCCGGTGCAGGTGAAGATCAGCAGGCCGCGGATCCACCAGGGCGGCGGCGCGTTGCCTTTCGGTGCCTCGTAGAGCGCCGGATTGCGCACCAGAAGCTTCATCGCATAGAGCAGGATCGCGGCGGCGAAGAAGCCGATGATCGGCGACACCAGCAAGGTCACGCCGACATTGGTCGCCTGCGACCAGTCGACGCCGCTGGTGGCGCTGCCGGCCGGGGCCATGAACTGGTTGGCGAGGCCGACGCCGATGATCGAGCCGACCATCGTGTGCGAGCTCGAGGCCGGCAGGCCGAGGAACCAGGTGCCGAGATTCCACAGGATGGCGGCGACCAGCAGCGCGAACACCATGGCAAAGCCGGAGGAGGAACCGACCTGCAGGATCAGTTCGACCGGCAGCAGCGACAGGATGCCGAAGGCGACCGCGCCGCTGGAGGTGAGAACGCCGAGGAAATTGAAGGCGCCGGACCACATGACGGCGAATTCGGCCGGCAGGGAGCGCGTGTAGATGACGGTCGCCACCGCATTGGCGGTGTCATGGAAACCGTTGACGAATTCGAAGCCGAGCGCGATCAGCAAGGCGATGCCGAGCAGGATCCACGGCACGGTCTTGGCCACCGCCAGATCCTGGCTCAGCGCGTAGCCGACATAGACGATGCCGACCAGCACCAGCACGCCGAAGGCCGGCAGGAACCACTTGGCGCTGCCCGAACTATCCAGCGGATGATCCGGTCTCGGAATGCCCGCCTCACTGGAAATTATGTCCACCATGTCCCACTCCTATTGCATTGCAGCAAAGAACTGGAAAAGACGCTATGTCCGGTCGATGAACCCTGTGTGACGCCAGAAAGGCCTTTGCCCTCGGCGCCCGCTCGCCCTCATGCAGCGCCGGGACTTGTCTTCAGGATTGCCGAGAACAGCGGATCGAAGGCGCGGCTGATCGGCGCCGCGGCCGCACCAAGCGCGATCGACCAGGGATCGGTGGTGCCAAGCTGAAGGCGAGGCAGCATCCTTCCGGGCCGGTCGGCGATCGACGGCAGCAGCGGGTGCATCGCCTCGACAAGCCGGCGCGCCAGTGCCTCCGGCGCGCCGCTGGTCAGGATGACGGTCTGCGGGTCGAAGATCGTCTCGATGAGATGCACGCTCCAGCGCAGATCATGCGCCGCACCATCGATCCAGGCCATCATCTTCGGATCCCCGGCCAGCACCAGAGCGTTCATCTGTTCGTATATATCGCTGTCCGCCGGGTTGAGGCCGAGATGCTGGTAGAGCGAGGCCAGCGAGGCGCGGTGCTCGAGCGGCGTCGAGCCGGGGCCGGCCGGCGCCAGTAGCGCCATGCCGATTTCGCCGGCATTGCCATGGCCGCCGCTGTAGAGTTCGCCATTGAGGATCAGTCCGGCGCCGATGCCGTAGCCGACATAGAGGCAGACCGCGTGGTCGACGCCGTGTGCGGCGCCGACGATGCGCTCCGCCGTGGCGCAGGCAGCGGCATCGTTCTGCAGGCCGACATTCAGCCCCGTGCCTCTGGCCAGCGTCTCCAGCAGCGGAAATTTCTGCCAGGCCGGCATCATCCATTTGTCGTCGGAATCCTTCAGGCCGAAAGGGCCGGGCATGGCGACGCCGAGACCGACCAGCCGCTTTTCCGATTGGGCTGAAATGCCAGCCAGATCGCGGCGGACACCAGCGATCAGCTCGAGGATGATCTCGACGCCCTTCGACGGCTCGTCGAAAGGCAGGTTCGCCTCGGCCCGCGCCTGCACGCTGCCCATCAGGTCGACGGCGACCGCGCGCGTCAGATGGCGGTCGATATGCAGGCCGATGGCGAAGGCGCCTTCAGGCACCAGCCTGTAGGGGGTCGACGGCTGCCCCCTGCCCTTGCGCACCGCATCGAGCGCAACGACCAGGCCATCGCTTTCGAGATCCTCGATGATGTTGGAAACCGCCTGCTTGGTCAGCTGCGTCGCCCGCGCCAGATCGGCCCGCGACAGCGCGCCGTTCAGACGCAGCGCCTCGATCATGACACGGCGGTTGTGCGCGCTGGTGCCTTCCTGGTTGGTGCCGCTTTTGGCGCGGATCGGGCTGATGTCGTCCATCGGCGTTTCCCCTCTTGACTCCATTAGAATATTGATCGACTAATTAAGTCAAGCGAGTTGACTTAATGCGAGCCGGCCGACCTAAAACAAGATGGCTAAGGCCCCCGGGCCCATCGCCACTGGTCAGCCGGGTAACCATCAGGTCACGCGACAGCGATCCGGGAAGACGATGCGACAAGCCCGCATTGCCGGCCCGTCAACACCGGAAATGGGAGAAGAAGATGCTTAAGACAATCACCAAAACACTGGTCGGCACGGTCTTCGCCGGAGGACTGCTCGTTCCCCACGCCTTCGCCGAAACGACGCTCAACGCGCTGTTCATGGCGCAGGCCGCCTACAGCGAGGCCGACGTGCGCGCCATGACGAACGCCTTCACCAAGGCCAACCCGGACGTCAAGGTCAATCTCGAATTCGTCCCCTATGAAGGCCTGCACGACAAGACCGTGCTGGCCCAGGGGTCGGGCGGCGGCTACGACGTCGTGCTGTTCGACGTTATCTGGCCGGCCGAATACGCCACCAACAAGGTGCTGGTCGACGTGTCGTCGAAGATCACCGACGACATGAAGAAGGGCGTGCTGCCCGGTGCCTGGACCACGGTCCAGTATGACGGCAAGTACTATGGCATGCCGTGGATCCTCGACACCAAATACCTGTTCTACAACAAGGAAATCCTGGAAAAGGCCGGCATCAAGGCGCCGCCGAAGACATGGGAAGAGCTCGGCGCGCAGGCCAAGATCATCCAGGACAAGGGCCTGCTGAAGACGCCGATCGCCTGGAGCTGGTCGCAGGCCGAAGCCGCGATCTGCGACTACACCACGCTGGTCAGCGCCTATGGCGGCGACTTCCTCAAGGATGGCAAGCCGGACTTCCAGAATGGCGGCGGCCTCTCGGCGCTGAAATATATGGTCGACAGCTACAAGTCCGGCCTCACCAATCCGAATTCCAAGGAATTCCTGGAAGAGGACGTGCGCAAGGTCTTTGAAAACGGCGACGCCGCCTTCGCGCTGAACTGGACCTACATGTACAACATGGCCAACGATCCCAAGGACTCGAAGGTCGTGGGCAAGGTCGGCGTCGTGCCGGCGCCGGGCGTCACCGGCATCAGCGACGTGTCGGCCGTCAACGGTTCGATGGGCCTTGGCGTCACCGCGGTCTCGAAGCATCCGGACGAAGCCTGGAAGTACATCGCCTTCATGACCTCGCAGGCGACGCAGAACCAGTATGCCAAGCTGTCGCTGCCGATCTGGGCCTCGTCCTATGACGACCCGGCCGTTACCAAGGGCCAGGAAGAGCTGATCGCCGCCGCCAAGCTTGGCCTGGCGGCCATGTATCCGCGGCCGACCACGCCGAAGTACCAGGAGCTGTCGACCGCTCTGCAGCAGGCGATCCAGGAATCGCTGCTCGGCCAGTCCTCGCCGGAAGATGCGCTGAACACAGCTGCGAAGAACAGCGGCCTCTGAGCAGTTTTCTCCGATCACGGGCGGCCTTGTGCCGCCCGTGCTATGTCTGAAATCACCGTGAATGAAGAGAGGCTGCTCCGATGTCGAGCACCTGGATGACGACCCGTGCCTGGTTGCTGATGCTGCCGCTGCTCGTGGTCATGGTCGCCGTTATCGGCTGGCCGCTGGTCGATACGGTCAACTTGTCCTTTACCGATGCCAAGCTGGTCGGCACCGGCGGCAATTACGTCGGCTTCGACAATTACACCAACATGCTGTCGAGCTCGAACTTTTCGCGCACGCTGGTGACCACGACGCTGTTCGCCGTCATTTCAGTTGCCGCCGAAATGGTGATTGGCGTTCTCGCCGCCCTTCTGCTCAATCAGCAGTTTCACGGCCGCGCCGTCCTGCGCGCCCTGATGATCCTGCCCTGGGCATTGCCGACCGTGGTCAACGCCACGCTATGGCGGCTGATCTACAATCCCGAATATGGCGCGCTGAACGCCGCCTTGACGCAGCTCAATCTCATCGACGCCTACCGCTCATGGCTGGGTGAGCCGGGCACGGCGCTGGCGGCCCTGATCGTCGCCGACTGCTGGAAGAACTTTCCGCTGGTGGCGCTGATCGCGCTCGCCGCCCTACAGGCGGTGCCGCGCGACATCACCGCCGCCTCGCTCGTCGATGGTGCGGGACCATTCAACCGCTTCCGCTTCGTCATCCTGCCCTATCTCGCCGGCCCGCTGATGGTGGCGTTGGTTCTGCGCACCATCGAGGCCTTCAAGGTCTTCGACATCATCTGGGTGATGACCCGCGGCGGCCCGGCCAACAGCACGCGTACGCTGTCGATCCTCGTCTATCAGGAAGCCTTCTCCTTCCAGCGCGCCGGCTCCGGCGCGTCGCTGGCGCTGATCGTCACCTTGCTCGTCACCGTACTCGCCGTCGCCTATGCGGCGCTGGTGAGGAAGACCGCCGGGAGTGCCGCCTGATGGAACGCAGGAGTCCCGCCTTCACCATCTTCATCTATGCCTGCGCGCTGCTGCTTGCCGCCATCATCCTGGCGCCCATCGCCTGGCTGTTCGTCATGAGCATTTCGCCGGCCGCAGATCTCGCCGCCAAGCCACTGCGCTGGTGGCCGCAGGCAGCCGACTTCTCACGTTACGAGACATTGCTGTCGACGGCCGAAAACAGCGCCGGTGCCGCCTTCACCTCATCGCTGCGCAACAGCCTGGAGATATCAGGCATGGCAACGCTGGCGGCCCTCGCCTTGGCGATTCCCGCTGGCTGGGCGGTGTCGCGCACGCCGGCGATCGGCTGGTCGCTGTCGATGGTCATCGCCACCTACATGCTGCCGCCGGTGGCGCTCGCCGTGCCGCTTTATATGGGCCTGTCGCATCTTGGCCTGCTCAACAATGTCTTCGGCCTGGCACTGGTCTATCTCACCATATTGGCGCCGTTCACCACCTGGCTGATGAAATCCGGTTTTGACTCGATCCCGCGCGAGATCGAGGCGGCGGCGATGATCGACGGCGCGGGCCTGTTCCAGACGCTGCGCATCATCACGCTGCCGCTCGCCGCACCGGTGATGGCGACATCGGCGCTGTTCGCGGTGCTGCTCGCCTGGGACGAGTTCTTCTATGCGCTGCTGTTCACCTCCGACCAGCGCGCCAAGACCTTGACCGTCGCCATTGCCGATTTGGCCGGCGGCCGTGTTTCCGACTACGGGCTGATCGCCACCGCCGGCGTGCTGGCCGCTTTGCCGCCGGTGCTGATCGGCCTGGTCATGCAGCGCGCACTGATCTCGGGCCTGACCAGCGGTGGTGTGAAAGGATGACGATGACTGCAACAAAACCACGGCCGGCCGGACTGGCCGCCATCGACCGCGAAATGGCGCGCCAGCACGCGGACGCGCTTGCTTCGTTCGAGCACAATGCTGCCATGGCGGTTAAAGTCGCGGCATCGATCCGGAAGACCGGCCGTCTGCTGCTGCTTGGCATGGGCGGCTCGCATGCGGTCGGGCGCGCCGTCGAGCCGCTTTATCGCGCGCTCGGCATCGATGCGCTGGCGCTGCCGCTGTCCGAACAGCTCGGCCAGCCGCTACCGCTGCCGGGCCGGACGGTGCTCATCACCTCGCAGTCGGGCGAGAGCGCCGAGGTCGTCAGATGGTTTGCGGAGGCCGGCAGCGCTGCGGATGTTTTCGGCCTGACGCTCGAAGGCGGCTCCTTTCTCGCCCGCACGGCGCCTTGCCTGGTCGGCGCTGGCGGCACGGAACTGGCCTTCGCCGCGACCCGCAGCCTGACCGTGACCTTCGCCCTGCACCTGGCCCTCCTTGCCGCACTCGGCGAAGACCCGAAGGCCGCGCTTGGTGTCCTGGATCAACCGCAAGACAACGACATCACGCAGGCACTCGCGGCACTGGAAAAGGTGACGAGCATCGTCACCTCGGGCCGCCGGCTGCAAGGCGTGGCCGAAGCGCTGGCGCTTGGACTTACCGAACTGTCGCGCCTGCCCTCCTTTTCGCTCGAGGGCGGCCAGTTGCGGCATGGACCGATGGAGATGCTCGGGCCGAAGATCGGTGTCATCCTGTTTCGCGGCAACGACCCCACTGCGGAATTGGTGACGGCGATGGCTCTTTCCGTGGTTGAGGCCGGCGCACCGCTGGTGATCTTCGACGCATCCGGGCAATCGCCGGTCGCGGGCGCGGTCACGCTCTCCTTCAAGCCGGCTTCGGGTCTCGCCGCGATCTTCGCCATGCTGCCGGTGGCGCAGCGCCTGATGATCGCCTTTGCCGACAGCCGCGTCGACAATGCCGGCACGCCCGTGCGCTCCACCAAGATTACCAGGAGCGAGTGATGCGTCCGCTTGCGGTGATCGGCAACGTCAATGTCGACCTGATCGTCGGCCCGGTCGCGCCATGGCCGAAGGCAGGCACGGAAACCGTCGTCGATCATGACGATTTGCGCGTCGGCGGACAGGCCGGCAACACCGGGCTCGCCTGGCAGGCGTTGGGCATTGATTTCGAGATCGCCGCCAATGTCGGCGACGACCAGTTCGGCCGCTGGCTGCGTGAGGCGTTCGGTGCCCGCGCCGACAAATGGCCGGTGCGCCCGGAGAGCACGACGCTTTCGGTCGGCATGACCCATCCCGATGGCGAAAGGACGTTTTTCACCACGCGTGGCCACCTGCCCCGCTTCAGCCTTGCCGACGTATTTTCGGTGCTCGACGGCAAGCAGCTCGCCGGTGGCTATGCGTTGCTGTGCGGCTCCTTCCTCACCGATGATCTCACCCGCGACTACGAGGCGTTCTTCGACTGGGCGAACGGGCACGACATCGCAGTGGCGCTGGACACCGGTTGGCCGATGGAGGGTTGGACCCCGGCCAACTGCAAGGCGGCCCGCACCTGGCTCGCGCGCTGTGACCTTGCCTTGTTCAACGAGGTGGAGACCGTGACCCTGGCGGGCCTGCCCGATCCGGTCGAGGCGGCGCGGCAAATCCAGTCCAGAATGAAGAAGGGCGCGACCGCCGTCGTCAAGCGCGGCCCCGAAGGGGCGATCGCCATCGGCCCGGGCGGAGCGCTGGTCACGGCGACCGCGCCCGACGTCAGGGTCGTCGACACGATCGGCGCCGGCGATGTCTTCAATGCGGCCTTCCTGGCCGCACTGGCGCAGGACCAGACGCTGACCGCCTCGCTTGCGGCCGCAACGCAGGTGGCGTCGCGCGCCATATCAACCTTGCCCCGTAACTACGGCGAACCGATGCATCCAAGGGAAGCCACGCATGAGCGCGCTTGAAATCCGCAACATCCGCAAGAACTACGGCAGTGTCGAAACGCTGAAAGGCATCGACATCGCACTGCAGAGCGGCGAGTTCCTGGTGCTGCTCGGCTCGTCGGGCTGCGGAAAGTCGACGCTTCTCAACATCATCGCCGGGCTCGCCGAAGCAACAAGCGGCGACGTGCTGATCGGCGGCCGTTCGATCCTTGGCGTTCACCCCAAGAACCGCGACATCGCCATGGTCTTCCAGTCCTATGCGCTCTATCCGAACCTGACAGTCCGCCGCAACATCGGCTTCGGCCTGGAGATGCGCGGCGTTGCCGCCGACGAGCGTGAAAAGGCGGTGGCAGAGGCAGCAAGATTGCTGCAGATCGAAGCCCTGCTCGACCGCAAGCCGAGCCAGCTTTCCGGCGGCCAGCGCCAGCGCGTCGCCATCGGCCGGGCGCTGGTGCGCAAACCGCAGGTCTTCCTCTTCGACGAACCGCTCTCCAACCTCGACGCCAAGCTGCGCCTGGAGATGCGCACCGAGTTGAAGCGGCTGCACCAGATGCTGCAGACTACCGTCGTCTACGTCACCCACGACCAGATCGAGGCGATGACGCTGGCGACGCGCATCGCGGTGATGCGCGACGGCAGGATCGAACAGCTCGGCACGCCCGAAGAGATCTACAACGAGCCGGCAACGCTCTATGTCGCCGGCTTTGTCGGCGCGCCGTCGATGAACATGCTTCAGGCTACTGTTGCCGACGGCAACCTGGCCATCGCCGAGTCCGATGTGCGGATCGCCTTGCCGGCCCGCTATGCGAATGCAGCGCGTGAAGGCGCACGGCTGGTCGTCGGCATCAGGCCTGAGGCGCTGCGCGTGGCGACCGCGCTGACGGATTTGTCATTGCCCGTGGAGATCGAGGTCGTCGAACTGACAGGCCCCGAACTGGTCACGACGGCCCGGATCGGCACGCAAGGGCTGACGGCCTGCCTGCCGCCAAGGTCTCAGGTTGCCAAGGGCGAAAAGCGCAGCCTCACCTTCGATGAGACAGCGCTTCGCTTGTTTGACCCGTCGACAGGCAAGGCTCTGCCGACGGCTTGAGAAAGGCCGCGCACGCCTGAACGACATGCACGGCTTGGACTATCTGGATGTCAGCGCGCCGGCGGTGCGTACATCAGGCCGCCGGCATTCCACAGCGCGTTGATGCCACGGGCGATTTTCAGCTGGCTGGACTGGCCGAGATTGCGTTCGAACATCTCGCCATAATTGCCGACCTTGGCGACGATGTTGTAGGCGAAAGCGGGGTCGAGCCCGATCTGCTTGCCATTGTCGCCCTCGACGCCGAGGAACCGCCGGATTGTCGGGTTCTGCGATTTCAGCGAGGCTTCCGCATTGGCCTGGGTGACGCCCTCCTCTTCCGCCTCGATCAGCGAGAACAGCGTCCAGCGCACCACGTCGAACCACTTGTCGTCGCCCTTGCGAACAGCCGGGCCGAGCGGCTCCTTCGAGATGATTTCCGGCAGCACCGTGAAGGCGGCGGGATCGGTCAGCTTCAGGCGCTGTGCATAAAGCGCCGAGGCGTCGGTGGTGTAGACGTCGCAGCGGCCGCTGTCGAACGCCTTGATGATGCTGTCGGCGGAATCGATGACGACCGCTTCGTATTTCATCTGGTGGGCAGTGAAATAGTCGGCGACGTTCTGCTCGGTGGTGGTGCCTTGTTCCGCGCAGATCGTGGCGCCTGAGAGCTTGAGCGCGCTGTCGACACCGAGGTCCTTGCGCACCATAAAACCCTGGCCGTCATAATAGGCGGCGCCGATGAAGTGGATGCCCATGCCGGTGTCGCGCGACAAAGTCCACGTCGACTGCCGCGACAGAATGTCGACGGTGCCGGCCTGCAGCGCGGTGAAGCGCTCCTTGGTCGACAACGGCACATAGCTCACCTTGTCGGGGTCGCCGAAAACGGCGGCCGAAACCGCGCGGCAGAAATCGATGTCGAAGCCGCTCCATTTGCCCTGGTCGTCCGGCGCCGAGAAGCCGGCGACGCCTTGGCTGACACCGCAGATGATGGAGCCCCTCTGCTTGACGATGTCGAATGTGTCCGCCTTCGCCGGCGCGGCCAGCGTGGCCGATGCGAGCAAGAACGCGGTGATCAATGCATGTCTCATGGTTTCCTCCCTTGATGAGGCAAAGCCTCTCCTGCCGCCGGCGCGTGACGCGCCGGACGTTTCCCAAAAAGTCGTTGCTCCTGAATTCTGCTCACGCACCGCCGGGGCGGTGCGCAGATATGTCCTAAGCCCTTTCCGCCAGAACCGCCGCCAGCGTCTCGTCGACAACGCCGACCAGATGATCGGCATTGGCCCGGCTGAAGATCATCGGCGGGCGCATCTTCAGCACATTGTCATGCGGCCCCTCGGTGCCGATCAGCACGCCGCGTGCCCTCACCCCATCATTGATGCGGCGGGCAAGTGCTGTCGCCGGCGCCTTGCTCTTGCGGTCCTCGACCAGTTCGATACCGAGGAAGAGGCCCTGGCCGCGCACATCGCCGATGACGTCGTAGCGGTCCTGCAAAGCCTTGAACCGCGCCATGAGATAGTTGCCGATCTCCAGCGCATTGCGCCTGAGCCCGTCCCGCTCGATGACATCGAGCACTGCCAGTCCGGCGGCGCAGGACACCGGATTGCCGCCGAACGTGTTGAAATACTCCATGCCGTTGTTGAAGGAGGCGGCGATCTCCGATGTCGTCACCACAGCCGCCATCGGATGGCCGTTGCCGATCGGCTTGCCCATGGTGACGATGTCAGGCGTCACCCCTTGGGTTTCGAAAGCCCACCAATGGCTGCCGACGCGACCGAAGCCGACCTGCACCTCGTCGGCGGCGCAAATGCCACCGGCGGCGCGCACCAGCGCGTAGACCTCCGCGAGATAGCCTTCCGGCAGGAACACCTGGCCGGCGACGCTGGGGATCGATTCCGCCAGGAACAGGCCGGGCGCGCGGCCTTGTCTGGCCATATCGGCGATCTGCTCGGCGACGCTTTCGGCGAACCGTTTTGCATGTTCGTGGACCGGCCATTCGGCCGGAGCATGGTAGCTGTCGGGAATGGTCGCCTCGAACACATGCGCTGGGCGCCCCTTGCCGCCCTTGCGCTTGTATTTGTAGGGACTGAGATCGATCAGCTCCTGCGTCGTGCCGTGATAGGCCCAGTCGAGCACGATCGCCTCGCTGCGGCCGGTATGGCTCCGCGCCATGCGCAACATCAGGCTGTTGGCCTCGCTGCCGGAGCAGGCGAAAGACGCCACCGACAGGCCGGCGGGCAGCGTCGCCGTCAGCCGTTCGGCATAGGTGACGATGGCGTCGTGCAAATAGCGCGTGTTGGTGTTGAGCTTCGCCGCTTGGCCTGCGATCGCCTCGACCACGTCAGGATGGGCATGGCCGAGATGGCAGACATTGTTGAAGCAATCGAGATAGGCGCGGCCGCGATCGTCGATCAGCCAGGCGCCCTCGCCGCGCACGAACTTGATCGGCTCGGAATAAGAAATCGAGAGATTGGGCAGCAGCGACGCCTTGCGCGCGGCGACGATTTCAGGGCGGGAGCGACCATTTTGGCGAAAGGTCTCGGGCGGAATACCGGCGAGATCGGCGGCATCCGGAAACAGTTCCTTCCACACGGCGAGATAACGTTCCTCGCCGACCCCAAGGATGTCGCGGGCGGCAAGGCTGGTATCCGTCGATATCTGGAAATGCAGATGCGGCGCCCAGCCGCCATTTTCGGCCGGCGTGCCCATCTCGCCGACAAGCGCGCCAGCCTCCAGACAATCGCCGGCCTTCAGCCGATGCCCGGCCTCATGCGCCATATGTCCCCACAAGGTCACGAAGGGCGGACAGCCCTGCGGTCTATGCTCCAGCGCCACCAGGCAGCCATAGCCGAGCGGATCCTCCTCGATCTCGACGCTTCTGACGGTGGCGGCGAGCGGCGTGTAAAGCCGCGTCCCCGCCGGCATGAAAAGGTCGAGGCCGAGATGGTTGGCCCGCCGCGCGCCTTCGACGAAACGCGACTGGAAGATGTCGCTGGTGTAGACCGTGCGCGCTTCGCCCCAAGGGCCGATGCCGAGCGCAATGCCATGCTCGGCGCAATAGGCATCCCACCAGGCGGTGGCCTTTTCGGGCTGCTGCGCCGCCGATGTCACCGTCATCGGATTGTGCGGATCGCCGTAAGGCACGAGCGCCTTGGCAAGCGTCGCCGGATGACGGTCGAGGATCGTCGCGAGCTGCAGGCGGTTTGCCGCGATCCAGCCTGTCACGGCGCGCGCTCCGGGAGCGGCCTCGAAGCCGCAGGCATGGCGCAGGATTGCCGTGGCGAAGCGCCGGTTCATCCTGTCCAGGCGACGCAGCAATCGCCAGGCCGGTGCTTCCGAGATCGACAGATAGGGATTGTCGGCGGTGCGGTCCCTGCGCGCGGCCGACAGCGTCACCGAGGTGACGAGGCGCATCGCGATGAGATCGAACAGCAGGTCGAGCTCTTCCTCCCGCAACGGATATTCCGCATGGAAGCCGGCGGCCAACCGTGCGGCGGCGCCGATCGGATCCTCGGCATCGAGGATGGCATAGGCGCAAGCGACGGCAACCTCGGCGATCAGCACACTATGCAAAGCATCGCCGAAATCGATCAGCCCGGCGACACGCTCGGGCCTTTCGGGATCGACGAGCACATTCCAGTCATTGGCGTCGTTGTGGATCACCTGTGCCCGCAAGGCCGGCAGCCGGGGGGCCACCACGGCATCGAAATGGTCGAGGAACCGTTCCAGCAAAGCACGGTCCTGTTCATCGTCAATGTAGTGGAGGCGTTGCCGCGCGGCACCTGCCTGGCGAATGTCCCAATCGAATGACCGCAGCGCGCCCGGATGAATGAAGCCCTGCAGCGCCCGATCCAGCCGGCCGAGCGCGCTGCCGAGGCTTTCGAGCAGCGCCGGCGTGGTCTGGCTCTCGGCCAGCGGTCGGCCGGGCAGCCACGACACCAGGCGCACGGCATGATCCTCGCCGCCAGGCCCCTTGGCATGGGCGAGCGAAGCGCCTTGCACCGTCTTCCTCAGACGCGGCACGGCCAGATCCGGGCTGTTGCGCTCAAGATGATCGAACAATGCCGTCTGGAATTCGCTCTCGACGAGTGGTTCGCTGGCATTGACGATTTTCAGGATCCACAGCGAATGGTCGGGGGCGGTCAGTTTGAAATTCCGGTCGCGCTCGCTGTCGAGCGGCGCGGCGGTGCCGGCGATGCCGAAGTGCCGCATCGCGACATCGACGGCCTCGTTCTGCGAGACTTGAGGTGCTGGGTGTGAAACGTTGGTCATTGGGATTCCGGATCTGCTTTGTCCGAGCTTGGCATGGGTCAAAAAATCGGGCATCCGGCAAAGCGTCGGTTGCGCCGGCACAATGACTGCATTGACCGGCACATTAACGGAGCCGCTTGGAGCGTGACGTCATGAAAGAACTGGACGCCAAGGACCGGGACATCCTCGCCATTCTGTCGAAGGAAGCCCGCATCCCGTTGAAGACGCTTGCGGGGCGCATCGGCCTGTCGCGCAGCGCCACCAGCGAGCGGGTGGCTTCATTGGAAAAGAGCGGCGTCATCAGAGGTTACCGGGCCGATATCGGTCAGATGGACGCCGGACTGGTCTGCGCGTTCCTGCTGGTCACACTGATCCGCACGCCGTCAATCGGCATTCTCGACCAGTTGGCGCGCTATCCCGAGGTCCGGCGCGTGTCGTCGGTGAGCGGCCAGCTCGATCTCATCGTCGAGGTCGAGGTGCCGTCGATCGACAGGCTCAACACGGTGCGTGACCTCATTGCCACGCTCGGCGGCGTCGAGGACCTGACGACCGCAATCGTCCTGCGCCGGGATATAGAACGCGCCGTGGGTTGAATGCCCGTGACAGCGGTCATTCTTGGCGCCACCTATTTGGCGATCTCCAGCAGGGACGAGACCAGCAGCTCGCGCTCGTCCTTCGACATCACGTCGGAATCGAAGAGGTTCATACTGCGCAGCCCCTCGATGGCGAGATAGCAGACCAGCAGCGATTTGAGGTCTTTCGTCTCGCCTTTCAGCCGTTCGAAAAGCTGCCGCTTGAACGTCTTTATCGGCGTCATGAAATCGGGATCCTCGGCTATCGCCGAAAAGATCCAGGACGCCGAGGGCCGCTTTTCCTCGCAATCATTGGCCGACAGTTTGATGTAGACGGCAAGCGGATTTTTGCCATCGTCGCTGCTGTTGGCGGATTCCAGCGCTTGCTCAAAATCGCGCAGATAGCCCTCGACCAGCCCCTGCATCAATTTGGCCTTGGTCGGGAAATTGTAGAGCAGCCCGCCCTTCGACACACCGGCGCGGCTGGCGACGGCATCCAGCGACAGGCTGCCTGGCCCGGTTTCCCGGGCGACATCAGCCGCTGCGGCGAGAATTTTCTCGCGCGAATTCGGTCGTTGGGCTCTCATGGCGCCTCCCTTCACAAGCTTAGGCCCAATTGACAAGACCGTCCAGACGGTACAGTAAAGCCGCCATTATTTGAAATCGGGACCTGCGGTCGATATGTGTCCCGATGTCCGAGCTTCGCGCCGGATTTCGACTGAGGGGACTTCCTTGTTCAAGCGCATACTCCGTATCTTTCTCGTCATTGTCGTCCTGGCTGTGCTCGCCATCGTGGTCGGCGGCATTGTCTGGTTCAACTTCTTCCGCGATGGAATGATCAAGCAGTATTTCGCCACGATGAAGCCGCCGGCGGCGACCGTGTCGACGACCATCGCCAAGCCGTCGAGCTGGACCCCGGGCGTCGAGGCGATCGGTACGGTGCGGGCCGTGCGCGGTGTCGACCTGACGGTTGAGACAGCCGGCATCGTCAAGGAAATCACCTTCCACGCCAACGAGAAGGTGGCGGCAAATGCGGTGCTGCTGCAGCTCGACGATGCGGTCGAGCGCGCCGATCTCGACGCACAGAAGGCGCAGGCCGCGCTCGACCAGGTGTCGCTGACCCGTGCCATCGAACTGACCAGGCGTGGGGTTGGCTCCGACTCGACACTGGACAGCGCGCGTGCGGCGGCCTCCGCTTCGGCATCCCAGGTCACCAGGCTGCAGGCCGTGCTCGACCAGAAGCAGTTGACAGCGCCCTTCGCCGGCACGGTCGGCATTCCGAAGATCGACCTCGGCCAGTATCTGTCGCCCGGCACCGCGGTGGTGACGCTGCAGGATCTCGACACGATGCGGGTCGACTTCTCGGTTCCCGAACAGCAACTGCCGCTGCTCAAGATCGGTCAAACGGTTCGGCTGGGCCTGAGCGGCGCGGACATGCCGTTTGCCGGTGCCATTCGCGGCATCGACCCCAAGATCGACCCGTCCAGCCGGTTGGTGAACATCAGGGCGGAAGTCGCCAACCCCGAAGGCAAGCTGACCCCTGGCCAGTTCGTGCAGGTGCGTGTCGAACTGCCCGAGGAGCAGAACGTGCTGTCGCTGCCACAGACGGCGCTGACCACCAGCCTCTATGGCGACTATATCTTCGTGGTGCAGCCGGCCAAGCCCGCCGAGGCCGCCCCGGCCAAGCCGGAAGAAAAAGCAGCCGCCGCGGCCACCGACAAACCGGCCACCGACAAACCGGCCGACGCCAAGCCGGCGGATGCCATGAAACCGGCAACCGATGCGATGAAGCCGGCGGCTGATGCCATGAAGCCTGCCGCCGATGCTGCAAAGCCAGCGGACAAGGCCGCTTCCGATGCCACCAAGCCGGCAGCTGCCGATCCGACCAAACCGGCGGCGGAGGGCGACAAGCCCGCGCTGGTACTGTCGCAGGTCTTCGTCAAGCCCGGCCGCCGCAATCAGGGCATGGTCGAGATCGTCGAAGGGCTGAAGGCTGGTGAAGAGGTCGTCACGGCGGGTCAGAACCGTCTGTTCAACGGCATGTCCGTCAATGTCGACAACACGATCGATCCGACCAAATCGGCGAACAAGCAGGCCGACCAGCAATGAGCTTTTCCGATCTCTTCATTCGCCGGCCCGTCCTTTCGACGGTCCTTGCCTGCATGATCCTGCTCTTGGGTTTCCAGGGCATCTTCAACCTGTCGATCCGGCAGTATCCGAAGGTTGACGAAACCGCGATCACCATCACGACGTCCTATCCGGGCGCCAGCGCCGACCTGATCCAGGGCTTCATTTCCGCCCCGATCGCGCGCGCCGTCGCCTCGACCGAGAACATCGACTACGTCACCTCGTCCAGCCGGCCGTCCTCCAGCACCGTGACGGTGCAGATGAAGCTCGGCTCCAACCCCGACGTGGCGCTGACCGAAGTGCTGTCCAAGGTCCAGGGCGTGCGCGGCACCTTGCCGGACGCCTCCAAGGATCCGGTTATCGTCAAGGGCACCGGCCAGCAGTTCGCGATGATGTACATCTCGATGCAGAATCCGAACATGTCGAAGGAGCAGCTGACGGAGTATATCGAGCGCGTCATCAGGCCCCGCATGTCGACGGTCGAAGGCGTCGCCGACGTCCAGATCTTCGGCGCCCAGGAATACTCGATGCGCGTCTGGATCGACCCGATCAGGCTCGCCGCGCGCGGCGTGACGGCGGCGGAGGTGCTGACGGCAATCAACAATTCCAACTTCCTGTCGGCGCCCGGCAACACCCAGAACGAATATGTCGTCTCGTCGATCACCGTGCGCTCGACGCTGCAGACACCGGAAGCCTTCGCCGAGCTGCCCCTGCGCTCGACCGACGGCAATGTCGTGCGGCTGCGCGACGTGGCTCGGGTCGAACTCGGCGCGGAAAATACCGACACCAGGGTCTCCTTCAACGGCAAGCCTGGCACCTTCCTCGCCATCTTCCCGACCCCGGCTGCCAACCCGCTGACCACCGCGGCAGCGCTCACCAAGCTGGTGCCGCAGATCCAGGAAACGCTGCCGAAAGGCATGACGATCGAGGTCGTCTACGACGCGACCGGGCAGATCAGCGCGTCGATCGACGAGGTCTTCAAGACCATCGGCGAGGCGGTTGCCATCGTCGTCGTGGTCATCTTGTTGTTCCTTGGCTCGTTCCGCTCGGTGATGATGCCGATCGTCACCATCCCGCTGTCGCTGATCGGCGTCTGCTTCCTGTTGTTTGCGGTGGGCTATTCGATCAACCTTCTGTCGTTGCTGGCCATGGTGCTGGCGATCGGCCTTGTCGTCGATGACGCCATCGTCGTGGTGGAGAATATCCACCGCCACATGGAAGAAGACCACATGTCGCCGATGCAGGCGGCGTTCAGCGGCATGCGCGAAATCGCTTCCGCCATCGTCGCCATGACCATGACGCTGGCCGCCGTTTTCGCGCCGCTGGCCTTCACCGGCGGCCTGACCGGTGCGCTGTTCCGCGAATTCGCGGTAACGCTCGCCGGCTCGGTCGTGCTGTCGGGCGTCATCGCCGTCACCATCACTCCGATGATGTCGGCGCGCCTGTTGAAGGCCGGCACGCCTGGCCGTTTCCAGCGCATTGTCGACGGCATTTTCGCGCGGGTCGAGCATGTCTATGAGCGGGCTGTCACCGGCTCGCTGAACTATCGTCCTTTGACGCTGATCATCGTGCTGGCGCTCGTCGGCGTGACCGGCTTCATGTTCACCAAGACTTCGAGCGAACTGGCGCCTGAAGAGGATCAGGGCTTCCTGCTCTCGCTGGTGACCGCGCCGACCTACGCGACATCGGACTATACCGAAACCTATGTGAACCAGATGCTCGGCCTGGTGAGGGATATTCCCGAAACGCGGGCGCAGTTCTCGGCGGTCGCCTTCGGTGGCACGACAAACAGCGCCTTCGTCGGCTTTGCCTTCAAGGATTGGGCGGAGCGCAAGCGCAGTTCGAAGGAGCTGCAGGCCGACATCACGGCCCGTCTCGCCAAGGTGGCGGGTGTCCAGGCCTTCGTCTTCGCACCGCCGACGCTGCCGGGCTCCGGTGGCGGCCTGCCGATCGCCCTGGTGGTGCGCTCGACCGGCGATTCCGCGGAAGTGTATAAGGCTGCCGAGCAGATCAAGAACAAGGCGCAGGCCTCCGGCCGCTTCATTGTCGTGCAGAATTCGATGTCCTATGACTCACCGCAGGTGACTGTAACCATCGATCGCGACCGCGCCGCCGCACTCAACCTGCCGATCGCCGATATCGGCCGGACGCTCACGCTGCTGGTCGGCGGCGCCGAAGTGGCGCAGTTCGACCGCGACTCCAACAGCTACGACATCATCCCGCAGGTGCCGCAGCAATTCCGCGACAACCCCGAACGGCTCGGCGAGTATTTCGTGCGCAGCGTGACGGGTGAGATGGTGCCGCTGTCGGCCGTGGTCAAGATTTCGAACAATGCCTCGCCGGCCGCGATCGAACAATTCAACCAGCTGAATTCGTCGACGATCTCCGCACTGCCGCTGCCCGGTGTCACCACGGGCGACGGTTTGAAAGTCCTCGAGGACATTGCCAGGGAGAGCCTGCCCGATACCTTCTTCATCGACTATTCCGGCCAGTCCCGGCAGGAGAAGGAACAGGGCAACACCATCTTGATCGCTTTCGGGGCGGCCATCATCGTCATCTACCTGGTGCTGGCGGCGCAGTTCGAAAGCTTCCGCGATCCGCTGATCATCATGATGGCGGTGCCGCTGTCGATCTTCGGCGCGATCGTGCCGCTCAATCTCGGCCTCGGCACGCTCAACATCTACACGCAGGTCGGTCTGATCACGCTGATCGGCCTGATCACCAAGCACGGCATCCTGCTGGTCGAATTCGCCAACCAGCAGCGCGAAGCGCATGGCATGCGGCGGCGTGACGCCATCATCGCCTCGGCCAAGGTGCGCCTGCGGCCGATCCTGATGACCACGGCCGCTATGGCGCTTGGCGTCGTGCCGCTGATCACGTCGAGCGGCGCAGGTGCGGCGGCCCGCTATTCGATGGGCCTGGTCATCTTCACCGGCATCCTGGTCGGTACCATGTTCACGCTCTTCGTCGTGCCGATGTTCTACACCTTCATCGCCAGCAAGGACCTGCCGCATCTTGCGGAAAAGCCTGATCCGAAGCTGATGCCGGCATTGCCGGACTGACAGAAAGCTGAAGAACAAAAAGAGGCCGGGAAAAATCCCGGCCTCTTTTTTTGGCTGCGCTCGATACCGCCGGGATGTTCCGGAGGGAGTCTTGAACGGGCGCGGCAGTCCACCGGCCCGTTCCTCAGCCTGCTACTTGACGATGACGATGCTGGTGTTGGCCGGCCCGAAGGTCTCGACAAGCTGGTAGAAATCGGCGGCATTGTCGGGATGCAGCCGCACGCAGCCATGCGAGGCCGGCTGGCCGAGCCGCTTGATGGCATAGGTAGCGTGCACCGCGTAGCCGCCGCTGAAGAACACCGAGTGCGGCATCGGCGCGTTGTCGTACTTCTTCGAATACCACATCTCATGCATGCGCGTCGGCTTGAACGAACCGGTTGGCGTCACATGCGCCCGGTCGCCGGTCGAAACCTTCCAGGCGAAGGTCGGCCGGCCATCGACCGAGACTTCCATGACCTGCTGTGAAAGCGAGACCCGCGCCACGATCTTGTTGGCGGCGTGCGCTGCGTTGGCGCCGAACAGAAGTGCCGTACCCGTCAGTGCGGCGGCGGTGATGTTGATGAGCTTGGCGGAAATGGTGGTGTGCATGATGTCCCCTCTCTCTGCCGGTCCGGCCGGCTCCAATTCGATGAGCGGCTTATCGCTGCGGCATGTTTCGGACAGATTTCGCGAAATGCTCGTTTGTGTTTCGATTTTGTTTCCTCTGGTTAACAAACCAACGGGTCATGGCGGCGTCGATCCCGCTCGCAAGCCGGAACGATAGGCAGAACATGGGTATTTTCTGTGAAACGAAAGTTCGAATTGCCTTAATATGAAAGACTCAAGGGCGATCTCGAAACCAACCTGCAACAAAGCGCAGCTTCAGGCGGCATGATCCGGATACGGGCCGGAACGAAAGTTGACGCAACGAAAGCAGAACGGCAACGACCATGGGAACGAAATCGAACACGCGGTCCTGGCTACTCAGGATCAGCATCGCGGCGGCGGCCATCGGCGGCGTCGGCACAGTTGCCGGCGGTCCCGTGGCAAGGCTGGCGACGATGACCTCGAGCGAGATCTCTACCCTGCACGTCGCCCTGTTTTCCGCCTCGGTCTGGATTGTTTCCAGCCTGCGCATCGCCCGATTGAAGGCCCTCTGGCGGGTTGGCCTTCGCTTGCTGGCATTGCGCGGCCCCTCCGGCAACTTGCTGCCGAGAGGACCGAAGGCCCGCGCCGCTGCGGGGGGCTCCGTGGGCGGCGCGGGCACTTCGGGAGTTTCCTGAAGCGACCGGCTTCAAATTTGATTTCTGGGAGTTGGAACGATGAAAACGAAATTCGCGGCCTCGGTGCTTTCCGCACTGCTTTATGCGCAGGGCCTGCTGGGCTTTGCCGCCCTTGCCACCGTGCTCCTCAAGGACCGCGCCGCCCACGCAAACGAACTCGTCATGAGCAGCGACATGCCATCGGGCCCGTCGCTGCTGGTTGTACGCTGAACAGCGGGAGCATCGGTGAATGGAAAATCCGATGCTCAGCCAGAATGACAGCCCAAGCGCGATGCCGTCAGTCGGCGAATTGCTGTGGCGGATCGAACCGGTAGCCGGCGCCACGTATGGTGGTGATGGTCTCGGTGTCGAGCTTGCGGCGCAGCCGCACGATGCGCGAATCGATCGAGCGATCGAAGGCGTCGGCATTCTCGGCCGGTGCGGCGGCGATGATGTCGTCACGCGTCAGCACCTTGCGGGGGCTCGCCAGGAACAGCCTGAGCAGCGCCACCTGACCTGGCGAGAGCTGTTCCTCCGTACCGGAGCGGTGCATGACGATGGCCGATCTCAAATCGACGGTCGCGTTCTCCAGCACGATCAGTTCCTGGGTGCCCCTGCCGCGCCGCGAAAGCAGGCCGCCGACACGGGCGGCGAGTTCCCTGACATTGAGCGGGCTTTCGACGACGTCGGCCGCCCCCAGTTCGAGCGCCAGCACCTTGTCGAGGAGATCGGCGGGCCGGCAGATCAGGATGAAATCGGGCCCGTCCCCGCCACCCTCGCCTTGGCCGCCATAGCGCCGGAGCAGGTCCCGCCCTTCCGCCTGGCTGAGACTGTCACCGACGACGACGACGTCGATGCCTTTGCCCGCCAGCAGCGATTCCGCCTCCCAGGGTTGCCGCGCCTGGCGCACATCATGGCCGCGCCGCTCGAGATGGTCAGCAAGTTCGGTCGCCACCACCTCGGCGACGGAAACAAGCGCGATGACGGCCCGTGCTGCCATGTTTTCCAACCATTCCCTTGCAACCGGATATGAGTGCTGGACATGATGTTTATACCCAATCTACTTTCCACTGAAAGTGGCAGCGAGGGCATCGTGCGGGCAAGAATAGTGATCGTCGAGGACGAGCCCGACCTGAGGGACGCGGTAGCCGAATATCTCGGCGCCGCCGGCTATGATGTGGCGACCGCGGAAACCGCGGCCGCCGCGCGCAGCCTGATCGAGACGAAAGCCTTCCATCTGGCCATTCTCGACATCGCCATGCCGGGCGAGGACGGGCTGTCGCTCGGCCGCTGGCTGCGTTCGAAAATGCCGATCGGCATCATCTACGCAACCGCCGCCGGCACGGCGCTCGACCGCATCGTCGGGCTGGAACTCGGCGCCGATGACTATATCGTCAAGCCATACGAACTGCGCGAAGTGCTGGCGAGGGTCCGCAGCGTGCTGCGCCGCGTTCCACAGCCGACGGAGCCGCTCGACAGGAAAGCCAGGACGGATCGCCGCTCGGTCGTCTTCGGCCCGTTCCAGGCTGATCTCGACGGCAGGCTGGTCACTGGCGTCAACGGCGCGGTGATCGAGATGGCCAAGAGCGAATTCGACGTGCTGGAGGTTTTCCTGACCCGCGCCAACCGGCTTTTGACGCGCGCCGCGATCTCGGAAGCGATCGGCTTCACCGAGGATCCGGAATCGTCGCGCGCCGTCGACATACGCATCATGCGCCTGAGAAAGAAGATCGAGGCCGATCCGGCCAACCCGAAATTCCTGCGCACGGTGCGCGGCGAGGGCTATATCTTCTCGCTACCGACCGGCGACAGCAACTGAGCGCCAGACCCACAGGGTTCAGGTTCGCAGCCGTTGCTCGCCGATCGGATTAGGATTGGCATGACCTTGGAATAACGGCTGAAAATGACGGGCGAAGCAACAAGCGCGGATATGCAGGGTTTTAGGCAGGGCGCGGCAATGGCGGCCGTGCGCGTCGTTCGCCGGCTGCGCGAGGCCGGCGACTGGCAGCGCGAGATGGACGGCATACTGGAAACCCTTTGCCGGGCCATCGAGTGCCAGCGCGGCATCCTGTTCCGCTTGCGCGAACTGCCGGGCCAAGGCTTTGCCCAGTCGGTCGCCGCCTACTGGATCGACCCTGACTTCGGCGGCGAACTGGCGTCGCCGACCGTCATCATGCAGTCGATCGTCAATTCGGACCCGCTGCTGGAGCGCGTCGCCGAGGACGAACGGCAAGGCAAGATCTTTGCCGGGCATACGCGTAATCTCGAAGGGTTCCTGAGAACCGATTTCGAAAAGCAGAACATCAAGTCGTTCCTGTCGGTTTCGGTCTTCGCGCACGGCCATCTGTGGGGCACGCTCGCCGTCAATGACTGCGTCGACGAGCGCGAGTGGACCGACGAGGAAGAGGCAACACTACACATCATCGCGCTCGCCATCGGCGACGCCATCGAACATTCGCCTTCAGACGCCCATGCCAGCGAGGTGATCCGCCGCACCATGCTGCAGGCTTCGCTCGATGCCATCATCGTCATCGACGAGGCCGGGTCGATCATCGAATTCAATCCTGCCGCCGAAAAGATGTTCGGCTTCCAGCGCAGCGACATCCTCGGCAAGGACCTGCTCGACACGGTCGTGCCGGAATACTACCGCAAGGGCTATTCCTCTGGCGCCGACTATATGTCGGGCCGTGGCGCGCCGATGGTCGGCCAGCGGCTGGAAACCGTGACGCAGAATGCCGCCGGCGAGGTGTTCCCGATCGAGCTGACGGCGACCGAGATGCGGGTCGCCGACCGCCGCCTGATCTTCGGCTCGATCCGCGACCTGCGCGACAGGCTGCGCGCCGAGGAAGAGATCAACCGGCAGCGCGAGAAGCTGCACCAGAACGAGAAGATGGCGGCGATGGGCTCGCTGCTTGCCGGCGTTTCACACGAACTCAACAACCCGCTGGCGGTGGTGGTCGCGCAGTCGACGCTGCTGCACGAATTCGCCACCGACCCGCAGACCAAGGTGCGCGCCGAGAAGGTGCGTGCCGCCGCCGAGCGCTGCGGCCGCATCGTCAAGAGCTTCCTGTCGATGGTCCGGCTGCATCCGGCCGCGCAGGCCGAGACCGATCTCAACCAGGTGATCCGCGCCGCACTCGAGGTGACTGCCTATGGCGCACGCTCGAGCGGCATCATCATCGACACTGATTTCGCGCCGGGTCCACTGCTGGCCATGGCCGACGCCGACCACGTGACGCAAGTGGCGGCCAATTTCCTCATCAACAGCCAGCACGCACTGGCCGGCATTGCCGGTGACCGGCTGATCAAGGTGCGGACCTTCCGCAGCGATCGCGGCAATCCCGGCTTCTCGGTCGAGGACAACGGACCTGGCATTCCCGAAGCGATCCGCGGCCGCATCTTCGAATCCTATTTCACCACCAAGCCGGTTGGTGTGGGCACCGGCATCGGCCTGTCGATCTCGAAATCGATCATCGAACGGCACAATGGCAATGTCTGGTTCGAGGAAGTGCAGCCCCGAGGCGCGCGTTTCGTTGTCCAGTTGCCGGCCATTTCGGCGGGCATCGCCACCGCGGGCGAGAGCCAGCCACGCTCGAGCGGCCTGCGTCATGCCCTGATCATCGACGACGAGCCTGATGTCGCGGGCTCCTTGTCCGACATTCTCGAATTGATGGGCATCAAGTCGCGGATCGCGCCAGTCTGGGAATCGGGCTCCGCCACCTTGAGCGGCCACATGCCGCCCGACATCGTCTTTTCGGACCTGCGCATGCCCGGCACATCAGGCATGGCCATCTACCGCGAACTGCTTGCCGAGCGGCCCGAGCTGGCACGGCGTTTCGTGCTGGTCACCGGCGATCTGATCGGCGCCAAGGCGGAGATCGAAGCCTTACCGGCGCAGCAGCGGCCGCAGATCCTGGAAAAGCCGTTCAGCACGCTGGACGTGCGCAGCGTGCTTTCATCCATCGCCGAGCAGACCGCTTTGAAAGGCTAAAAAAGAAGCTCCCGGCCGACTTGCGGCGGGAGCTGAATGGAGCGCTGGAGGGAGCGCTCGGGGAGGTCAGAGCAGGAGCCCGAAGAGGGAACCGGTTTTCGGGATCATGCTTCGACAAAAATCAGAAAATGTTGGGCGTGTTGGTCAGCGGCGCGGCATTGGCGATCATGCGGATCGCACGGGCCTTGTGCGTACCGGACTGCTGGGCGATGGCGCGCAGGCAATCGACGCTCTCGGCACCCCAAGCCTGGCCCTTGCAAGCGAAGTCGAGCGTCGGCATCGGCAGGCGGGCGGTCTTGATTGTCGTCGGCGCCCCGTCGACGACGTTGGCCGGCGGGTTCAACGATGCGAAGGCTGGCCCGACTGTCGGCGTAAACGCCATGCCGATGAAGGCGCAAGCAGCCAGCGCCATGAACATGGCCATGGGGTGGTCGCTGGCGCGTTGGCGCAGGGCCAGTTTCGGGCGGCGGTCAGCGCGCTCCGGAGCCTGAAGGCGGTGCTCGCTGCTGATGGTCTCGACTTTCGCATGCATTGTCTTCCCCTTCGCTGCGTTTCTTTTTGATGATGAAACGAACTTAATCGCACTTTGTAACAGCACGAAATTGGGGCGGAACTGGCAATGTAACCAGATTGAAACGGAGCTATCGGGCAAATCCGGGCAGAATCGGTCATTCCGGCTCGCATTTCACCGAGGCGAGCGAATCTCGGGCCGACCGCGCCAGGCGATCCCGGCTCAAACGTCTGCCGAACAGCCAATCGGACCGAGCGCTGGGAACCCTTTTTGCCTCCAGCGAAGCGTCTTGTTCCTCGGCCCACCCGCTTCGTGAAAGCGCGCTTGGATGGCGTTTCGGAAACAAGGGCTAACACCCGGATTCTCCGCGATTTTCCTGGCCGGCCGCTGTATCGAATTCAGTCGAGGGCGATGCCTTGGCCTCGCCACGGAATCCTTCGAATTTTCACAAGCCATTGCATTTCAATGAAAAATATGCTTTTATTGAATGATTATTCAACAAAAAGAAGAGACGTTTTATGAACCCGCACCTCCGTGACGTGGCGATCCCCAACGATTGGGACCGGCGGGGACTACCGGGCTGGAGTTATCATTCCGATGCCCTTCTCGAACTCGAGAAGGAACATGTCTTCCGCAATCACTGGCAGATCGTCGGTCATGTCAGCGACGTCCCGAATGCCGGCGACTACCTGACCATGGACGTGGTCGGCGAACGCGCTTTGATCGTGCGCGGCAAGGACGGCGTCGTGCGCGGCTTCAACAATATGTGCCGCCACCGCGGCAGCCGCGTCGTCGCCGACAGCCAGGGCAATTGCAAGAACGCGCTGGTGTGCCCGTTCCATGGCTGGGTCTACAATCTGGACGGCACGCTGCGCGGCGCCGCGCGCCCGCGTTCCTTTCCTGATCTCGACAAGACCGAGTTCGGCCTGATGCAGCTAGACCTCGAAGTCTGGATGGGCTTCATCTTCATCCGCTTCCGCAACGGCGGACCGCAGCCTTCGGTCGCCGAGTTGATGAAGCCGATCGAGCCGGAATTCGCGCACTACAAGGCCGCCGACATGGTGCCGTCCTGGGGCATATGGAGCCAGAAGACCCCGGTCAACTGGAAGTCGGTGCGCGATGTCGACAATGAGGGCTATCACGTCGCCATGGCGCATCCCGCCCTGCAGGATCTCTATGGCGCGACCTATTTCGACGAGCCCTTCATCAACGGCGTGTCGCGATCCTTCGCCACCTACAACCCGCATGCCGGCCGCCGCTGGAGCGTCAGGAACTACGTTAAGATCGCGCCCGCGCCGACGCATCTGCCGGACTATCTGAAGAAAGCCTGGGTCTATTACGGCATCTTCCCCAATGCGGTCATTTCGGTGATGCCGGAATCAGTGCAGTTCTATCAGGAGTTTCCGCTGTCGACGGGTGAGACCCTGCTGCGCGGCGCCATCTACCGCTACCGCGATGAAAGCCGCGAACAGGCCGCCGCCCGTTACCTCTCCTTCCGCATCGACCGCGACACCATGTCGGAAGATGTCCAGCTGTCGGTGTGGTCGAACGAATCCATGCTGTCCGAAGCCTTCGAGGGGTTTTACCTTTCCGACCTCGAATATGGCGTGCGCACCCACCACGACCATCTGCGCAAGATGCTGCCGGTGCTCGGCCTGGAGACCGCGCCTGAGGAGAAGGACATGTGGAACCTGAACGACGCGCTGAGGTCGCGATCGTAGCACCTCTTCCTTCTCCCGGTGAAACGGGGAGAAGGAAGAAACCTCACCCTCGCCACACACCTTCACGGCGCAGATCATCCATGGTCCGCGAAATGCCCTCGCGCAGAATCCCGACCATGTCGTCGATCTGTTCGCGGGTGATGATCAGCGGTGGCGACATCACGCACATGTTGATCAGCGGCCGCACCAAGAGCCCGAGTTCATGGCAATGGGCATCGATGCGTTTGCCGACATCCTTGTCGAGCTGCAGCGGATTCTTGCTTTCGCGGTCGGCGACGCATTCGACACAGCCCATCAGCCCGGCGCCGCGCACCTCGCCGACCAGCGGCAATTCTTCCAGCGTCTTCAGCTGCGCCTGGAAATAGGGCGCGACCGCCTGCGTGTGGGCAAGCACGCCTTCTTCCAGCAGATCGAGGTTTTTCAGCGCCACGGCGCAGCCGACGGGATGGCTGGTGTAGGTCAGGCCATGGCCGAACATCGCGTCGGGATGGTTCGAACGGCGCAGCTCTTGCAGCAGCCGTTCCGAGATGATGACGCCGCCGAGTGGGAAGTAGCCCGAGGTGACGCCCTTGGCGAAGGTGATCATGTCGGGATCGATGCCGAACACATCGCCCGAGGCGAAGACATGGCCAAGCCGGCCGAAGCCCGTCACCACCTCGTCGGAGACATAGAGGATGTCGTTGTCGCGGCAGATCTCGCGGATGCGCTTGAGGTAGCCGTCCGGCGGGATGACCACGCCGCCCGATGCCTGCACCGGCTCGCCGACAAAGGCGCCTATTCTGTCGGCGCCGACGCGGGCGACCGTGTCGCGGAACTGGTCGACCAGGAAATCCGTGAAGGCGGCAAGGCTCATGCCGTGCGGACGGCGGAACGGATCGGGCGAGGACAGCTTGATCACCAGCTCGTCGGCGCCGTCCATCCAGTCGCGGTCGCGCGGGCGGCCGTTGAGCGAGGCCGACAGATAGGTCGAGCCGTGATAGGCGCCGCCGCGCGACAGGATCAGCTTCTTCTCAGGTCGGCCGCGCACATTGTTGTAGAACTGCATGAAGCGCAGCGCCGTCTCCACGGCCGAAGAGCCGCCGGTCGTGTAGAAGACATGGCTGAGATCGCCCGGCGCGTGGCCGGCGATGCGCATGGCAAGTTCGGCCGACGGCGCGTTCATCGTGTACCAGGGCGTGTTGTAGGACAGCGCCATCACCTGGTCGTACATCACCTTGGCCAGTTCCTCGCGGCGGTGGCCGACATTGACGCACCACATGCCAGCGGGCCCGTCGATCAGCCGCTTGCCGGTGTTGTCGGTGATGTAGATGCCATCGCCCTCGCCGATCAGCGCGCGGGCTTCGGCACCGACGGAACCGGCATAAGGCCAAGGCTGGATGAGATGGCGCTTGCCCAGCTCGATGGCGTCGTCATCGCCGGACGCCGCCATTTCGGTCACCTTCAGATCCCTCACCGCAGCCATCGTCGTCTCCACATCTCTTTCGATTTTTTCAAGGACCTCGAATTGGGTGGCAAATACCGCAGATGGCGGCTTTCTTCACCTGATTTTGAATGTCCGTTCAATCAATATCTCAGAAATAGCGCTTGATTTCAATCCACGGATGCGCGCATGATGAAAGAAAGCCGGCAAGCTAGGAACGCGACCAGCAAAAGTGGTCACCGGTTTTGCGTCCGATCGCGTTCCGAGGATAAAGTGGGAACAAACAGCCGGCGCCAGCACGATGGGATGCGCATGGCGGAACAGTCCAGGCCAGCAACCGAGATCACGCCCGGAGCCCTGCCCTCCGGAGTCTGGCAATGACGGCGGCCGTGGAAGGGTCGCCTCCATTGCGCATGACGCGGGCAAGACGAAATGCCCTTCTGCAATCCGAGCCCGTCCAGGGCTTCGCCCTGATCAGTCCGACCTTTCTCTACGCCCTTATCCTGCTGGTCCTGCCGATCCTGGTGGTCATCGCCCACTCCTTCTGGACGCAGCACTATCTGACCATCGACCGCACCTTCACGCTGGAGAACTACCGCGTCGCGCTGACCGAGCCGATCTACCGCGATCTGTTGTGGCGCTCGCTCTACATTTCGCTGACGGTCAGCCTGTTCACCGTCATCCTCGCCTACCCCATCGCCTACTACATTTCCTTCCATGGCGGCCGCCACAAGAGCCTATGGCTGTTCCTCATCACCATCCCGTTCTGGACCAGCTACCTCCTGCGCGTGATGTCGTGGAAGGTCATCCTCGGCTATAACGGCGTGCTTAATTCTGGCCTGATGGGCCTCGGCATAATCGACGAGCCGTCGACGGCGCTGCTCTACAATTCGAGCGCCGTCATCAT
Organism: Mesorhizobium sp. 113-1-2; assembly: GCF_016756475.1. Taxonomy (NCBI): domain Bacteria; kingdom Pseudomonadati; phylum Pseudomonadota; class Alphaproteobacteria; order Hyphomicrobiales; family Phyllobacteriaceae; genus Mesorhizobium; species Mesorhizobium sp. 113-1-2. Next base: position 1,640,214 of record NZ_AP023242.1, on the reverse strand, counting down.
CACCCTCACCCATGCCTGGGCGGCCTTTGCCATCCTACCGATCTTCGTCTCGCTGGAAAAAGTCGACCGCACGCTGGTCGAAGCCGCCACCGATCTCGGCGATGGCCCCTTGCGCTCGTTCCTGCGCGTGACCTTGCCGCTGTCGGCGCCGGGCGTCATCTCGGCGGCACTGATCGTTATGATCCCGACCGTCGGCGATTATGTCACGCCGAAGCTGGTTGGCGGCAAGGACGGTGTCATGATCGCCAACGCCATCCAGGCGCAGTTCGGCAAGGCGGCCAACTGGCCGCTGGGGGCCGCGCTTTCCGTCACCACCATGCTGATCGTCACCTTGATGGCCGGCGCCACGGTGCTGATCATCCGCGCCTTGCAGAGGCTGGCACGATGAGGGCGCGGCGTTTCCTGTCGGGCGACTGGCTGTCCGTCTATGCGTTCCTCTATATCGTCTTCCTCTATCTGCCGGTGATCTTCCTGCCGATCTTCTCGGTCAACGTCGCCCCGACACCGAAGTTTCCGCTCACCGGCTTCACCCTGCAATGGTATGCGGACCTGCCGCACACACCGGCCTTGCTCGACGCCGCCTGGAACAGCCTGAAAGTCGGCGTCTGCGCCTCGGTTCTCGCCACCGTGCTCGGTATCCTCGCCGCCCGCTCGATCACTCGCTACCGCTACCCCGGTCGCCGCACCATCAACGGCCTGATCATGGCACCGCTGGTGCTGCCCGAAGTGATCGTCGCCATCTCGATGCTGCTGGTGATGCTGCAGCTGGGTCTCAGCCTGTCGCTGTCCACCGTCGTGCTCGGCCATGTCCTGATCTGCATTCCCTATTCGATGACGGTGCTCACCTCCGGCTTCGAGGGTTTTGATCGCAGCCTGGAGGAAGCCTCCGCCGATCTCGGCGAAAGCGCCTTCGGCACCTTCCGCCGGGTGACGCTGCCGATGGTGGCGCCGGCGATCATCTCCAGCCTGCTGGTCTGCTTCACCATTTCGCTGGACGAGTTCATCATCGCCTTCTTCCTGACCGGCACCGAAGCGACGCTGCCGATCTACATCTGGGGCCAGTTGCGCTTCGCCTCGAAACTGCCAGGCGTGCTGGCGCTGGGCACTTTGCTTCTGGTTGCCTCTTTCCTGTTGATGACAATCGCCGAAATCCTGCGTCGCCGCGCGGCCAGACGCACGCAGAACGAGGGAGGCCTCTATGCCTGAACAGCCGCAGATCGAGCGCCCCCAATCCGATCGGGCCCAATCTGACCGAGCAATGATCGAGATCCGCAACGTCACCCGCAGCTATGGGTCGTTCAAGGCGCTGGATGACGCCTCCCTGACCATCCACGAGGGTGAATTCTTCTCGCTGCTCGGCCCCTCCGGCTGCGGCAAGACCACGCTGCTGCGCATGATCGCTGGCTTCGACAATCCGACCAGCGGTTCGATCGCGGTCGGCGGCCAGCCGATGGAAGGCATTCCGGCCAACCGCCGGCCGACCAACATGGTGTTCCAGAGCTATGCGATCTTCCCGCACCTCAATGTCGAGCAGAATGTCGCCTATGGGTTGAAGCGGCTCAAGCTGCAGGGCGGCGAGGAGAAGCGCCGCGTTGAGGAGGCGCTGGCGCAGGTGTCGCTGACAGGGCTAGGCAAACGGCTGGCGACAGAACTTTCCGGCGGCCAGCGCCAGCGTGTGGCGCTCGCCCGTGCGCTGGTGATGCGGCCCAAGGTGCTGCTGCTCGACGAACCGCTGTCGGCGCTCGACAAGAAGCTGCGCGAGCAGATGCAGGTCGAACTGCGCCGCCTGCAGCAGGCGGTCGGCATCACCTTCGTGCTGGTCACCCACGACCAGTATGAGGCGCTCGCAATGTCCGACCGCATCGCCGTGATGTTCGGCGGCAGGATCGCGCAGGTCGCCTCGCCCAAGGAAATCTACCAGCGCCCGGTCAACCGTCAGGTCGCCGACTTCCTCGGCGGCATGAACTTTGTCAAGGCCGAGATCGTCGAGGAGAACGGCGCCTCGCTGGTCGTCGACACGCTCGGCTTCGGCCGCGTCAAGACCGACAAGCCAAAGGCCTTCGTGCGCAATGGCGGCGCCGCGACGCTCGGCATACGGCCCGAGCGCCTGCGCGTGCTATGGGACAATGCCACGGCAAAATTCGAGGTCGCCGGCAAGGTGGTCGAACGCCACTATTTCGGCGAGATCACCCATCTGATCGTCGAGATACCGGGCCTGGAAAAGCCGCTGTCGGTGACCGAGACCAACGATTTCGGCGCCGACGACATTCCGGTCGGCACCCCGATCCGCCTCGCCTACGATCCCGAAGCGCTGGTGGCGATGGGGGACTGAAGATCGGCGATGACCTTGCGCACGGCGATGCGCCCGGCGACGATCGCACCCTCGACATAGCCCGGGAATGACGGCGACAGTTCCGAAGCAGCGAAATGCACTGGCGGCGCACCCGCGAGAATCGTGCGCTCGGCATCCCTCGCCGTCGCATCGATGATGAGATCGCTGTAGGCGCCGCCGCTCCAGCGGTCATGGATCCAGTCACGCTGGCTGAAATCGACACTGTCGGCTGCGCCTGGACCAAGAGCAGCCACCAGCCTTGCCGTCACTTCCGCGCGCAACGTCGCATCGCTGAGCGCGCGCCATCGTAACGCCAGCGGCCCGCCGACGAAGACGACGAGCGCGGCATGCTCCGCGTCCCTGCTGGCGTCGCAAGCGAACAGCCCCGGCAGGTCGCGCCACATCACCATGCCGCTCGAGCCCCGCTCGCGCCAGAATGGCCGGGGATAGCGCACCAGGATCTTGATCACCGCGCCGCTTTCCCAAACGCCAAGTGCCTGCCTCAGAGAGGGCGGCAAGGCAGGCGCGAAATCGAGCTTCGCGGCCGTCGCCGGCGGCAGCGCGACCAGCACCTGACGCGCATCGATCACGCCATTGCCGGTGACGACACGAACGCCTTGCGGTCCATGCTCGACGCGCGTGACCGGTTCGCCAAGCCGCACTAGGTCGCCGAGATCGCCAGCCAGGTCCTCGGCCAGCGACTGCATGGTCTCGCGCAGGGAATATTGCAGCTCCGGCACTTCGTTGGTGATACGCCGGTCATTGTCGATCAGGTACCAGAGCGGCACCTTGTCCATCGGCAGGCACCACAGGCCTTCGATCATCGAGCGGAAAGCCGTCTTGGCATCGATGGGATCATGCTGCTGTTCCAGCCAGGCCGCGACGCTCATGCCTTTTATCGACGGGTCATCCGGCTCGATGCCGTTCATGCGCTCGCGGATCGCCATCGCGCCGTAATAGGTCTGCTTGGCGTCCCTGGCCGGCATCGGCGGATGGGTGATGAAATCACCCTCGACATAGGTTTCGACGAATGTCTTGCCACGCGCCTTCGCCAACGCCATCACTTCCGGCATGTCCTCGCACAGGAACTGGCCACCACTGTCGATGCGCTCGCCAAGTCCGTTGTGGCTGGCTTCGACCCGTCCGCCGACGCGGTCGCGCGCTTCGAGCAGCACGAAATCGATGCCGGCTTGCTTCAACGCAAGCGCTGCAGACAGGCCGGTAAAGCCGGCGCCGACGATGATGACGTCGGTTCTTTCCGGTTCGCTCGTCAATAGCCGGCCTTGATCTTCTCGAACTCGTCGACCATGCGCTTCTTCAGCTCCGGCGCGATCGGCTGCTGGAACAGCGTCTTGTCGAGGAACTTGTCGATGTCGTCGAAGCCGCGTTCGGCCAGCACCTTGTGGTCGATCGCGGCCATGCCGGCACTGTTGCCATGGCCGTAGCCGAACGTCGTGACCATGTATTTCGAAATATCCGGCGCATTGACCGCGCTCAGGAAATCATAGGCCTGGTCGAGTTTGCCCGGCGCGTCCTTCATCAGCACGTAGCCGCACACCCAGGTCGATATGCCTTCCTTGGTGTCGCGGTTCATGGCGACGGGAACACCTTGCCCGCTCATCGCGATCAGTGTCTGGCCCCAGCCCCAGGCAAGGTCGACCTCGTTGCCGGAAAACGCCTGGTCGATGTCGCTCGAATCGGTCCAGTAAAGACGGACATTCTTGTGCACCTGGCGCAGGAAATCGGACGCCTCCTTGAACTGCGCGTCGGTCATCTTGGTCCAGTCCTTCAGGCCGATGACCAGGCTCGCCAGCGCATAGGCATCGTCGACATTGTCGCCGATGGTGACGCGGCCCTTGAATTTCGGATCGGCCAGGATCCGCAGCGACTTCGCCTCGTCGGCCGTCACATTGTCGGTGCGGTAGAGCAGTGCCGTGTTGCCCCAGTCGAACGGCATGAACCAGGCCTTGCCGTCGGCCGTGGTGGTGAGGTTCTTCATCGCCATGATGCCGGGATTGAGATCCTTCCAGCCGGCAATCCGCGAGGTGTCGAGCGGCTGCAGCAGGCCGGCGTCGCGCCATTTCGCCACGCTTTGCGAACAGGGATGCGCGATATCGGTCTTGAAGCCCGCCCGCATCTTCTCGAAGGCTTCATCCTCGTCGCCGAAGAAAGCGAAGGTCGGCTCGGCGCCGTATTTCGCGGTGTAGGCGGGATGCAGCAGCGGATCCTCGTAACCGGACCAGTCGAACACCACGAGATCGCCGCCGCCTTCCGCCCAGGCATAGGCCACGCCGGCGCCGATCGTGCAGGCGGCGGCAAGCGCAAGGCGGCGTAGCATTGGCGTCATGGCGAAACTCCCCCCATCGCGAAAGGCTGCAGCGAGGTTAGGAGAAATCATCTGCTTTGGCGAGGGTCGTCCGCTGCACCGAGGCGGCAGCGGACGGACCGTGGAGCGAGCTCAATACCCGGCTTTGATCTTCTCGAATTCGGCGATCATCTTCAGCTTGAGGTCGGACGGCAGCGGCGACTGGAACAGCGTCTTGTCGACGAATTTCTGAACGTCGTCATAGCCCTTCTCCTTCAGGATCGCCTGATCGACGCCGGCCATGCCCTTGGCGTTGGCCTGGCCATAGCCCCAGTCCTTGACCAGCACCTTGGCGGTCTCCGGATCGTTGACGGCGTTCAGATAATCATAGGCCTTGTCGATGTTGCCGGGCGCGTCCTTGAACAGCACATAGCCGCAGACCCAGGTCGAGATGCCTTCACTGGTATCCTTTACGGATTTGATCGGCACGCCGGCGGCGACCGACTGCACCGTCGCATCGTTCCAGGCCCAGGCGAGATCGACCTCGCCACCGCTCAGCAGCTGCACGATGTCGGTGGTGTCGGTCCAGTAGGAGCGGACGTTCTTGTGCACCTGGCGCAGGAAGTCGGAGGCCTGCTTGAACTGGTCGTCCGTCATCTTGGTCCAGTCCCTCAAGCCGATGGCCAGGCTCGCCAGCGCATAGGCATCGTCGACATTGTCGCCGATCGACACCCGGCCCTTGAACTTCGGATCGGCGAATACCCTCAGCGACTGCACGTCCTTGGCGTCGATCTTGGAGGAATTGTAGGTGAGCTGCGTGTTGCCCCAGTCCCACGGCATGAACCACGCCTTGCCGTCATCGGTCGTGGCGAGATTTTTCATCGCCATGATGCCGGGATTGAGATCTTTCCAGCCCGTGATCTTCGAGGTGTCGAGCGGTTGCAAGAGGCCTGCTTCGCGCCACTTCGTCACGCTCTGCGAGCAGGGATGGCCAAGATCGGCCTTGAAGCCGGAGCGCACCTTCTCGAACGCCTCGTCCTCGTCGCCGAAGAAGGCGAAGGTCGGCGAATCGCCGTTTTTCTCGACATATTTCGGGTGGAAGCTGGGGGCTTCATAGCCGGACCAGTCGAACACGATCAGGTCCTTGTCGGCAGCGACGGCGAACGCTGCCGCCGAAGCCGCAAGCGCGCCGCCCAGCGCCAATGTCAATGTCAGGCGTCGGCTAAGGTTCTTCATGCTGTTCCATCCTCTTTTTGGTCTTGCCGGTCTTGGCGGCCGGCTGTTGCTAACCGTAATGCTTGGGGAAGGCCGAGGCCAAAAAAGCATTGGCCGCCTGCAAGGCTGTTTCGCGCGTTGTGTCCTCGGTGCCCATCATCAGCCGCAGCCACAGCCCCTCCAGCATGGCAGACAGCGCCAGCGCCATCACCTGCGGCTCATAACCATACGCGCCGCTCTGCTTGAGCTCCGTGCAGAGATCGATGAAGACCTGTTGGTAATAGTTGTCGCGCGAACTGCTCAGCGCCTGATAGGTCGGCCGCGACTTGGCCTCGCCCCAAAAGGCCAGCCAGGCGGCGAGCTTGCGCTTGTTGCAGATCGAGCGGTCGAAATCGGCCCACACCAGTTGCTGCAGCTGCCGCGCCGGATCGTCGCCTGCCTTCTGCAGGGAGGCGCGCCAATGCGCCGAATACTCGTCATACATGTGCTGCAGCGTCGCGATCAGCAGCTTTTCCTTGCTCTCGAAATGGAAGTTGACGATGCCACGCGACAGGCCCGCGCCATCGGCGACATCGGCCATCGTCGTCTCGGCATAGCCGCGCTTGGCCAGGGAATCGATCGTCGCCTCGATCAGCTGCAGCTGACGGACCTCCTTCGAAGCCTTGCGGCCGCGCTTTTCGGCATCGCCCTTTTGCGCCGTTTCGGCGGGAATGTCCCTGGCCTCGGAAATCTTCATGGGTGTGACGGTCTCCAGCATTGCCGGCTATCCAACCGGCCTCCAACCGCGCAGATGAGTGGGACGGTGCTCGCCACTGTCAAGCACCTTCTGCATGGCCTCCCAGGTCTTGATATTCTTGTCGACATAGGCCGCGCCGACCGCGGCGGCGGCTCGGGCGTAGAGCGGTCCCTTGAGCCGCGCCAGTTCGCCGCGCGCTACCTCGCGGTACCAGGAATTACGGTCGCGCACGGTGATGTCGGCGAAGCCGGCGTTACGCATCGCCTGCGCATAGCGCGCCGGTGAGGCCATGGCGAAGGACAGTCCTTCCGCGGCGACATACGCCTTCATCTCCGGTGACGGTTCGCCGTCATGCGAAATCATCCAGTTGGAAGCGGCAAAGACGCCGCCCGGTTTCAGCACGCGGAAGATTTCGGCGAACAAGGCGTCCTTGTCGGGCACATGCAGCAGCGCGTCCTTGGAAAAGACGACATCGAAGGAGCGATCGGCGAAGGGCAGCCGTCCGGGAGGCGCCTGGATGAAGTCAGCACGGTCCGAGAGCCCGTGCGCACCAGCCCGTCGTCTGGCTGCCTCGATCACCGGCTGCTCGACATCGAAGCCGGTGGCGTGGGCGGCGCCATGGCGCTCGACCAGATGCAGGGTGATGCCGCCGGCCCCACAGCCGATATCGAGGACCGTCTTGCCCCTCAGCGAAAGCCCTTCGACCACCCGGTCGACCTCTTCGGGTCCGCCCGGCGACAGATAGCCCTCGCCCCACAGCGCCTCGAGGAAGCGGATGGCGGTATCGTCATACTCGGCATCTGCTGTTTCGATCATCAGCCCTCGATCCCCAATCGACGAATGCTCAGTTCGAACGCTGGCAAAGCCTAGCGCATGTCGGGGAAAACGCAACATCATTTGTTGAACATTCATTCAGAATGTCTGGACAGAATGGCCGACACCGTGCCAAATTCCCCACATTCGGGAACAGATCACGCAAAGATGAACAGCGGGTCGCACAGAGCAATTCCAGGAAAAGTGTGAGCGGTTTTCCCGGGAAATCGCACAGCGCTTTCCCTTGGGAATTGCTTGGAAACAAAGAGACTGGGCCACAATGAAAGCTTGGGACGCGATCATCATCGGCGGCGGACATAACGGCCTGGTCAATGCCTGCTATCTGCAGCGCGCCGGGCTCGACGTGCTGGTAGTTGAGAAGAACGACTGGGTCGGGGGCGCCGCCACCAGCCGCGAGCTGACACCGGGTTTCCTCTACTCCAACTGCTCCTATGTCTGCTCGCTGTTCCGCCCGGAAATCATGCGCGACCTCGAACTGCCGCGCTTTGGCCTGCAGGTCATTTCCTATGAGGGCGGCGCGGTGTTCACTCGCGACGGCGACTATCTCGCCAACTACCGCGACCATGATGCGCACCGGCGCGAATTCGCCCGCTTCTCCAGGCGCGATGCCGAAGCCTATGACCGCTACGCCCGCGACGTGACGCGGCAGTGCCGCTTCATCCAGCCGCTGTTGATGCGCACCGCGCCCGACCCGACCAGCCTCAAGCCGCGCGACCTTGGCGAGCTTCTCTATCTCGGCAAGAAATTCGCCGGCCTGTCGGCGGAAGAAATGGCACTGACATTGCGCTTCTGGACCATGTCGATCTCGGAATTCCTCGACGAGTATTTCGAGACCGATGTCATCAAGGCCAACTTCGCTTTGTCCGGCATCATCGGCACCGCGCTCGGACCGATGTCGCCCGGTACGGCTTACGTGCTGCTGCACCACTATATGGGCGAGGTCGACGGCTCGGTCGGCGCATGGGGCTATGCACGCGGCGGCATGGGCGCGGTCACCAAGGCGCTGGCCGCGTCGTTCAAAGCCTCGGGCGGCACCATCCGCACCGGGGCCGAGGTCGACCATGTGCTGGTGACCAGAGGCAAGGCCAAAGGCGTGGTGTTGGCCGGCGGCGAGGAGATCTGCGGCAAACTCGTCGTCTCCAACGCCGACGTCAAACGCACCTTCCTGAAGCTGGTCGAGGAAAAGGAACTGCCCGACATTTTCCTGCGCCGGGTGAAGAACTTCAAGATCCGCGGCTCCTCCGGCAAGGTCAACATCGCGCTCGATTCGCTGCCGGAATTCCCGGCACTGCCGAAGGACTCGCCGGTCTATCGCGGCGACATGCATTTCACCGATTCGATGGAGCGCATGGAACGCGCCTATGATGACTGGAAGGCCGGGCGCTGGTCGGCCGATCCTTTCCTCGACATGGTCATCCCGACCACGCTCGACCCGACCATGGCGCCGCCCGGCAAGCACTTCATGAGTTGCTTCGTGCAATACGCGCCGCCCAAGGTGAATGGCCGCGAATGGACCGATGCCGACCGCGACGGTTTCGCCGAAAGCGTGATTACGCAAATCGCCGAGTACTCGCCGGGCTTCCGCGACCGCATCGTCCATATGGAAGTTCGCACACCGCGCGAGATCGAGGCCGAGGTCGGCCTGACCGAGGGCAATATTTTCCAGGGCGAGCTGACCTTCGACCAGTTGCTGTTCAACCGTCCGGTGCCGGGCTATGCGCAGTACCGCTCGCCGGTCGGCGGGCTCTATATGTGCGGTTCCTCGACCCACCCCGGCGGCGGTGTCATGGGTGCGCCCGGCCGCAATGCCGCCGCCGAGATCCTGCGCGATCTCGCCAAATCCACCTCGCACATGAGCCCTGCCCATGACGTCATTTGATGCAATCGTCGTCGGCGGCGGCCACAACGGCCTCGTCGCTGCCGCCACGCTGGCCAAAGCCGGCCGCAAGGTGCTGGTGCTGGAAGCGGGCAGCGAAGTTGGCGGCGCCGCGCGCACCGAGGAATTCGCCCCGGGTTTTCGCGTCTCGTCGGTCGCTCATCTGCTGAACCGCCTGCTTCCCGATGTGGTGAAGACGCTGGACCTGGAGAAGCATGGGCTGCAATTTGCCCGCGCCGACTTCCTGCCTTCGGTAGCGCTGTCGAAAGACGGCCCCTCACTTATGCTGCATGGTGCCTATGGCGAGGTTCTGACCGGCGCCAGCTCTTCGGAACAGTCGGCCTGGAAGGAATTGCGTGCGCAATTGCTGCGCTATGCCGGCATCCTGAAGCCCTTCCTCTCCCGCCGGGCGCCCGATCTCGCCGGCATGTCGCTGCTGGAGACCGCAGCCCTCGGCCAGACCGCGCTGGCGCTGAAGAAGCTCGGCAAGGAAGACATGCGCGACTTCCTGCGCGTGCTGTTGATGAACGTCGCCGACCTGCTCGACGAACAGCTTGAAGATATCAGGCTGAAGGGCCTGCTCGCTTTCGACGCGACGCTCGGCAGCCATCTCGGCCCGCGCTCACCGACCTCGCTGCTGGGTCTCTACTATCGCCTGGCTGGCGAGACCGGCGGAGCATCTGGCGCTCAAATGCTGCCGAAGGGCGGCATGGGCGCCGTCGTCGCCGCCGTCCGCGCCGCGGCGGAAAAGGCCGGCGTCACCATCCGCACATCGGTTACCGCAGCAAAAATCATCGTCGAGAAAGGCCGCGCCGTCGGCGTCGCACTCGACACGGGCGAGGAGCTGCGCACCAGAACTGTTGTCTCGGCCATCAATCCGGCGACCACCTTTCTCGAACTCGTCGGCCCGCGCGAGATCGACACCGGCTTCCTGCGCAAGGTGAAAAACATCCGCATGAAGGGCGATGCCGCCAAGCTTCATCTGGCGCTCGACCGGCCGCCGCAATTCACCGGTGCCGATGCCACCGCTCACAAGGGTCGGCTTGTCATCGCGCCCTCGCCCGATCATGTCGAGCGTGCCTTCAACCCATGCAAGTATGGCGAATTCTCACCCGAGCCGGTGATGGAGATCACACTGCCCAGCCTTGCCGATCCGACGCTTGCACCCGACGGCGCCTGCGTGCTTTCGGCCGTGGTGCAATATGCGCCCTATGCGCTGAAGCAGGGCTGGGATGCAGGCAGGCCTGAATTCCTCAAGGCGATCATGGCCCAGCTCGAGGCCTATGCGCCCGGCATCGGCAAGAGCGTCGTCCATGCCGAGCTTCTGACGCCGGCCGATATCGAGACGCGCTACCGCATGCCCGGCGGCCACTGGCACCATGGAGAATTGCAGGCCGACCAGATGCTGATCTCGCGGCCCGTCTCCGGCTGGTCGGGCTACGACACGCCGCTCGAAGGCCTGTTCATGGCCGGCGCCGGCTCGCATCCCGGCGGCGGTGTCTCCGGCGCGCCCGGCTTGAACGCCGCGCGACGCATCATTGCGATGAAGGGGTAAGCCATGACCCAGGCAACCAGGAAGAAGCCCGCTGCAAAGACGCCCGATGTGGCCGTTTCCACTCGCATCGCCGCGCAATCACATTTCCGCACGCTGCGCCTCGGCACGCCGTTCCAGCCGCGTCTCGACGCGCTGGCCAAAACCCAGGATTGGTACAATTGGGCCGGCTACCGCGCGCCGCATTCGCTGTGGGACGAGGAGCTGGAATATTTCGCCATTCGCAGCCAAGCGGCTTTGTTCGACATCTCACCGATGACCAAATACCGGATCGAGGGGCCGGATGCCGAGGCCTTCCTCGATCGTGTCACGCTGCGCGATGTCACCAAGCTCAGGCCCGGCCGCGTCCATTACACGGCGTGGTGCGACGACGAAGGTTTTGTCCTCGACGACGGCACGCTGTTCAGGCTCTCACCGATACGCTTTCGGCTGTGCTCACAGGAACGGCATCTGCCGTGGCTGCTCGACAGTGCCATCGGATTCGATGTGACGGTCGAGGAAGAAACCGAGGCCGTCGCAGGGCTCGCCTTGCAAGGGCCAACCTCCTTCGCCGTGCTGCGCGATGCCGGCTTCGCCGGCGTCGACAATCTCAAGATCTTCGACCTAGGCGAGTTCGCCCATGATGGCGGCACTGTCACCATCTCGCGCACCGGCTTCACCGGCGACCTCGGCTATGAACTCTTCGTGCCGGCCGACAAGGCGCTGAGCCTGTGGGACCGGCTGATGACGGCGGGCGAGCTGCGCGGCATCCGCGCCATCGGCTACACCGCACTCAATCGTGCCCGGCTCGAGGCCGGGCTGATCGTCGCCAATGCCGACTTCACCACCGCCGAACATGCCATCCGCACCGACCGCTTGCGCAGGCCCGACGAGATCGGCCTCGGTTTCATGGTCGATCCGGAAAAAGGCCATTTCAACGGCCGCCGCGCCATCCTCGAAGCGCGTGCCAAACGCAAGCTGCGCCAAGTGCTGGTTGGGCTGGAGATCGAAGGCAACATCCCGGCCGAACACGCCATCGTCTACTACAAGAAAAGCCAGGAGATCGGCCTGGTCAGCGCCGCCATGTGGTCGCCAATGGCCAAGCGCAACATCGCCATCGCCTCGCTGGCGCGGCCCTATGGTGATACTGTCGTGGAAGACCTCTGGGTGGAGATCTACGCCATGCGCGAGCTGCAGTACCAGAAGCTGATGAAGCGGGCCAAGGTGGTGGCGCGGCCCTTCATCAAACTCGACCGCCGCACCGCCAATCCGCCGGCGGATTTCTGACCATGGCCGACGAAGCGCAGCTGGAGGTCGCCGAGCAGTGGGAGCTGGTCAACACGCCGCTCGGCGAGAAATGGTCCGGCCGCACGCGCTATGCCGCCGCCATGTTCTTCTACAAGCGCGACGAGATGAGTGCCGAGACACTCGAAGTCTACCGCATCTGTGCACGGCTCGATTCAGAGAACCCGCTGCCGATCATCCGCGACCGCGGCGTCGGCAAGGACTGGCTGAAAAGGATGGGTTTCGAGTAGCGCCTGCGCGTTATCCAATGGTTCTTTCGAGCATGCTCAACCAATTGCGGTAAGCGATCTTCTCGATCAGCGCCTGGCCGAAACCACGCGCGGCCAGCGCATCGATCAGTTTCGGCAGGCCGGCGACGTCGCCGATGACGGCCGGGATCATCGCGCCGTCGAAATCCGAACCGAGACCGACGCCGTCCTCGCCCAGCGCCTGCAGCAGGGAATCGACATGGCGCACCATGATGTCGAGGCTGGTGTCGGCATTCATGCGGCCGTCCTCGCGCAGGAAGCCGGTGGCGAAGTTCAGCCCCACCATGCCGCCGGACTCGCGTATGGCGCCGAGTTGCCAGTCGGTGAGATTGCGCGAATGGGTGCAGAGCGCATGCACGTTGGAGTGGGTGGCGACCAGCGGCGCGTCGCTGAGACCGGCGACATCGCGAAAACCCTTCTCGTTGAGATGCGAAAGATCGATCATGATCTTCAGTTCGTTGCACGCCTTGACCAGCGCCTTGCCGGCATCGGTCAGCCCTGGGCCGGTGTCCGGCGAGGATGGAAAGCGGAACGGCACGCCGTTGCCGAAGGCGTTCGGCCGGCTCCAGACGATGCCGAGCGAGCGCAGGCCGGCGGCATGCAGCACGTCGAGCATGGTGAGTTCAGGATCGATCGCCTCGACGCCTTCGATGTGGAACACCGCGGCGATCGTGCCTTTGGCCATGGCGTTGCGCACATCGCCGGCAGTGCGGCAGACGGCAAGCGCCCCGGCCCGTTCCAGCCGAAACAGGATCGAGGCCATGGCGATCGTCGAGTTGAGCGCATCGGCGCGCGGCACCTCCGGCGGCAGTGGCTCGCTGTCGCTCGGCGCCAAGGGCACGGCGCTGCGCCTGGCCTTCTCGACGGGCGGTGGGAAGATGGCGAACATGCCGCCGGCGAAGCCGCCCGCCTTGGCGCGCGGCACGTCGATATGACCGCCCGACTGGCCTTCGACGAACAGCTTTTCGACGTCCCTGTCCTTCGACTGATACAGCCTGAGCAGCGTATCATTGTGGCCGTCGAAGACGGGGACGAGGTCGGTTTCGGTCATCAGGGGATCATTCGGTTCGTTTGTCGGCACGGCGAGATATCATATCTAGGCAAGATATCCGGTCGCGGCAAATGACAAAGCCAGCCGGCAGCGGGGACTGCCCCTTTATCCCCCCGCTGCAGCCTATCGATGAGGGGCCTGCGCTTCCTACTGCTTCAGCACGTCAGCCCATTCCGCGTGGCGGCGGAACTGGGCGTTGGCGAACGGGCAAAGTGGGATGATCTTCTTGCCTGCCGCGCGGGCATCCTCCACAGCACGGGTGACGAGCCGAAGCCCGGCACCCTGGCCGCGAAACGCATCCGGCACTTCGGTGTGGTCGATGATGATCTGGTGTTCGCCGATCTTGGTGAAGGTCATCTCGGCCTCGGCGCCACCAGGTCCGCGCAGTACATAGCGCCCTTTCGAGCCGCGGTCTTCCAGTTCGATTTCAGGCAGTTGGTCGGGCATGTCTAAACTCCCTAGGCGACCCCGGCGAAAAGCCGCCGGGCTCCTTCGATTTCATTTGGCCGCACCTCGTGCCCGCCTTCGTGCCATTCCACTGTGACATCGGCACCGTCTGCACGCAAATAGGCCTCGAGCCGCGTCGTCAGGTTCGGCGGGCAGATCGGATCGCGCTTGCCGGCGGTTAGCAGCATGTGGCGACCGGCGAGGCTGCCGTTTACCTGCGGTTCGAACGGGATCAGCGGATGCATCAGCACCGTAGCGTCAAACAGCCCGGGCTCGGCGAACACCACGGACGCCAGTATGTTGGCGCCGTTGGAATAGCCGAGGCCAAGCACCGCCGAGGGTTTCGCCGCTTCGACATGTGCCTTGACGAATTCAGCCATCTTGCTCGTCCCCCGCGCCAGGTCGTCCATGTCGTAGACACCCTCGCCGGTGCGGCGAAAGAAGCGCGCCGCGCCATATTCGGACACATCGCCGCGCGGCGAGATGATGGTGGCCTGGGGCACGAGATCGCGCCCCGGCGACAGAAGCTGGCTCTCGTCACCGCCGGTGCCGTGAAAGACGAAAAGCATGGGGCCGCCCGGCGAACCGGGCAGCACTTTGTGGATGTAAGCGTCCTTGCTCATGGCCTTAGCCTTCCAGCTTCTGCAGATGCTGTTCGAGATAGGGCCGCAAATGCTGGTGCTGCGTCGGCAGCTTCAGCGCTTCTCCCAGATGCGCGGTGTCCTCATCCCTGTCGAAACCCGGCTCGTTGGTGGCGACTTCGAACAGAACGCCGCCCGGCGTGCGGAAATAGATCGCCCAGAAATAATCGCGGTCGATCACCGGCGTCACCCCATAGCCCGTATCCATCAGCGCCTTGCGCACTTCGAGCTGCTTGGCGCGGTTCTCGACGGCGAAGGCGACGTGATGCACCGAGCCGGCGCCGAGATCGGCGAAGGCCGCGGTCGGCAGCGATTCGATGTCGACGACATCGGCGCCATTGCCGTTCTTCACGGCGAGCCGCCGGACATTGCCTGATTTGTCGACTTCCTCGTAGCCCATGAATTTCAACAGTTCCTCAGTGGCGCCGCCGTCCTTCAGCCTGAGCGAAACCGAGTGAAAGCCACGGATCGCTTCGTCGGCCGGAACACCGCCTTTCGCCCAGGGCGCGCGGCTATCGGCCTTGTCCTCGACGAGCGCGAAACCGTCGCCGTCCGGGCCGGCAAAGCTGAGCCGCTTCTCACCAAAACTCTCCTCGCGGGAAACGCCGCTCACGCCTTCGTCGGCGAAGCGCTTTTCCCAATAGGCGAGTGTGCCTTCCGGCACGGAGTAGACCGTGGTGCCGACTTCGCCGACCCCGTGACGGCCCTTGCCGATGTTGGGAAACGGAAAATAGGTCATCACCGAACCGGGCGTGCCGGCCTCGTCGCCATAATAGAGGTGGTAGACGTCCGGCGCGTCGAAATTGACTGTCTTTTTGACCCGGCGCAGGCCGAGCTTGTGGGTGAAGAAATCATTGTTCTGGCGCGCATCCTTGGCCATCGAGGTGACGTGATGCAGGCCCTTGATCTGGTCGAGCATGTCTTGCTCCTTCCCTTGGTGTTTCGTGCGGCCCTTGCCGCTGTCCACGCCAATATGAGGACACGACCGACTGCGGCAAAGGCGGCAAACACAGAATGGACTGTGCTGTAAAAGTGAACAATCAAAAGAGATTTGTTCACCAATCGACTAATACGGGCGGTCTTGCGCCCTTGCCGGAAATCGGTTCCATGAGTTGCGTTCGACCATGCAGCGAAAGGTACCACGAGTGACAGGAAAAGCCCGGCGCCCGAATGTTCTCCTGATCACTTGCGATCAGTGGCGCGGTGATTGCCTGTCGGCTGCCGGCCATCCCGCGGTGAAGACGCCGAACGCCGACGCGCTGGCCGCCGAGGGCGTGCTGTTCAAGCGCCACTATGGCGGCGCCGCGCCCTGTTCGCCGGCGCGCGCCTGCCTCTACACCGGCCTCTATCAGATGAACAACCGCGTCTGCCGGAACGGCACGCCGCTCGACGCCCGTCATGGCAACATCGCCCAGCACGCGCGCAGCATAGGCTACGATCCGACGCTGTTCGGCTATACCGACGTGTCGCTCGATCCGCGCCTGCTGGCGCCCCGTGATCCAAGGCTGAAAAGCTATGAAGGCGTGCTGCCGGGATTCACGGCGCGCCAGCTGCTGCCCGAGCACCAGAAGCAGTGGCTGTCCTGGCTGAAGCTGCAAGGCATCGATGCCAGCGCCGGATTTCCGGACATCCACCGTCCCGTCGATGAGGAAAACGACGCCGACGCAGTGACCGAGGCGCCGCCAATCTATTCGAAAGACCATACGCCGGCGGCTTTCCTTGTCGGTGAGTTCCGCCGCTGGCTTGGCGAGCAGGAGCAGGCCACGCCCTGGTTCGCGCATCTCTCCTTCATCAGCCCACATCCACCCTTCATCGTGCCGGAACCCTACAACACACAATACGATCCGGCCGACGGCCCGGCTTTTCACCGCGCGGAGAGCTGGCGGGCTGAAGCGCAAAGCCATCCCTATCTCGCCTATGATCTCAGCCGGCAGAAACGCGCGAAGTTCCGCCCTGGCGCCGCGGGCAAAGTGCACGACTGGAGCGAGGATGATTTCCGCCGCATCCGGGCGATTTATTACGGCATGATCTCGGAGGTCGACGCACAGCTTGGCTTGATATGGCAGGCGCTCAAGGCTTTGGGTTCATGGGATGACACCATCATTGTTCTCACCTCGGACCATGCCGAGATGATGGGCGACCATTTCATGCTGGGCAAGGGCGGCTACTTCGACGGCAGCTACCACATCCCGCTGATCATTCGCGACCCGCGACATGGCAAGGCGGCTGGCAGCACGGTCGATCGCTTCACCGAGGCGGTAGACATCTTCCCCACGCTTATAGACCTGCTTGGCGAGGCGCCCGAACCGCATCTCGACGGATGGTCACTCAAACCGTTCCTGAGCGGTGGAACCCCCGCCATCTGGCGTGACGCCGCGCATTGGGAGTTCGACTTCCGCTCGATCGCGGATGGCGAAGCCGAAACGCATTTCGGCATTGCCTCGCGCCAGTGCAACCTGGCTGTCATCCGCACCAAGAAATTCAAATACGTGCATTTTGGCGGCGGCTTGCCACCCTTGCTTTTCAACGTCGAGACCGACCCTGGCGAACTGACCAACCTCGCCACCAGCCCCGCGCATCTGTCCACCCGTCTGGAATTCGCCGAGCGGCTTCTCGCCTGGCGGGCCGAACATCTCGACCAGTCGCTGGCGCTGGCGGAGCTGACGGAAAATGGCGTGGCGGGACATGTGAGCAAGGCAGCACGGGAATAGGGCAGTAAGGCAGTATGTTTGGATACATCGGCACCGACGCCGCACCCTACTGCCCTACTGCCCTACTGCCCTACTGCCCTACTGCCCTACTTCACAATCATCCGCTGCTGATCGCGCTTCTCGGCATAGCTGCCCTTGTCATAGGCAGGCTGCGCCTCGAGCTGTTCCTTCGTGAAGGTGGTGTAGAGATATTTCTTGCCGTTCTTGTCGGTCATGAATTTGAGATTATCCAGGCCGACCGCCACTTCCTTCTCGCCGATGCCGAGGAAGCCGCCGACATTGACGATCACCGCATCGGTCTTCTTGTCGGGCGTCAGCACGACATCGCCGATCTCCCCGACCTTGGCGTCATTGGCGCCATAGACAGTCGCGCCCTTCAGATCGTCACCCCTGATCTCACCGACTGGCATCTCGGTCAGCGTCGACTTGTCGATGGCCGCGGTCTGTGTCTGGTCGGGAGCGGTGGCATCGGGGGTCGTAGCAGCAGGGGCCTCGGCTGTCTTATCCGCCGGTGCGACAGCAGGAGCGGCCGGAGCCGGCTCATTTGAAGCCGTCGTTGCCGGCAGCGGATCATAGGCCTTGCGGTTGAAATCCGGCTGCGCCTGCAGCTCTTCCTTGGTGGTCTGGGCTACCAGCCAGCGGTCGCCGTTCTTCTCGGCCCACTGCGCCTTGTTGAAGTCATAGGTGACATTCTTGGCGCCGAGGCCGAGGAAACCACCGACGCCGATGACCAGGGATTCCGCCTTGCCCTCTTTGCTCAGCACGATGTCGTTGACGCTGCCGATGTTCTGCGCGTCATCGCCGGTACCGTTGTAGACGGTCTCGCCAATGATGTTGGTGGCAAGGTTGCCATCAGCACGCTTCACCGGCTCGGCCGGAGCGGCGGCAGGAGCTTGTGCGGTATCCGTGGCCGAAGGCGCCGTGGGCGCTGCCGCATCCGTCGAAGCGGCGGGTGCCGGCGCGGGTCCATAGGTCTTGCTGTCGAATTCCGGATGCGCCGTCAGTTCGTCCTTCGTGGTCTGGGCAACCAGCCAGCGGTCGCCGTTCTTCTCGGCCCACTGCAGCTTGTCGTAGTCGAAGGCGACATTCTTCGCCCCGACGCCCAGAAAGCCACCGACGCCAATGACGACGGATTTCGCCATGCCGTCCTTGTCGAAGACGACATCGCTGACCTTGCCGATGTTCTCAGCATCATCGCCGGTACCGTTATAGACGGATTCGCCGATGATGTTGGTGACGATGCTGCCTTCGGCGCGTGGCACTGGAGCGACTGCGGCAGGCGCCTGAACGGCAGGAGCGTCGGCGGGAGCCGGGGTCGTCGCGGTCTGCGCAAAGGCGCCCGTCGCGATCAGCGTTGCGAGTGCGGTCGTGGCTAAAAGGGTGCGTATCATGATAGTCTCTCCTGGTGCGTGATTTCATGCACGCCGCGCCCGATTGAACCGTCGCTGGGAAGACCGGGCGCGGCATCTCTACGGGTTCACAACGTCGTGACCATGCCGTTGTTCCGACAAAACTGGCGTGGATTTCGCGTTGGAAAAACACGCAGCAGTTGCGACGGCGGCTGGTGAACCCGCGTTGAATTGCACCGTTTGCCAACGGAACCTTTCCCGCATCGGCACGTTTCAGCCTGCGGCTGGGTTCGTCCCGGCTCGTTTGTGACTGACATAACGGAGCGGGGCATGAAATTTGCTGCGGTGCTGAACCGGGATGGCGGCACCTTGCGCACCACCGACCTCGCCGCCTTCTCCGACAGGATGCGTCAGACGCTGGAAGCCGCAGGCCATTCCTTGAGCATTGATGTGGTTGCCGGCAAGGATGTGGTGGAAGGTCTTGACAGTGCCGCTTCGCGCCGTGCCGTCGATGTCGTGCTGGCCGCTGGCGGTGACGGAACCATTTCAGCGGCGGCCGCAAGGCTGATGGGCAAGAAAAAGGCGCTTGCCATCCTGCCGGCCGGCACCATGAACCTGTTCGCGCGTGGCCTCGGCATTCCGCAGTCGCTCGATGCCGCGCTGAAATCCTTAGCTGACGGTGGGATCATCGCCGTCGACATGGCCACCGCCAACGGCCGGCCCTTCGTTCATCAATTCTCGGTCGGCATGCATGCCAAGATGGTGCAGTTGCGCCAAGGAATGGAATTCGGCTCGCGCCTGGGCAAGATCGGAGCTTCGGCCAAGGCGGCGTGGGCGACGATCAAGAATCCGCCAGCGATGAACGTCACGCTCACCATCGGCAAGGCTGAGATGACGGCGCGCATCTCAGGCATCGGCGTCACCAACAATCTGTTCGGTGAAGGCCATTTGCCTTATGCGGACAACCCATCGGGTGGCGTGCTCGGCATCTATGTCACGGTGGCGCAGCAGCGCGCTGAGCTGGTGAAATTCCTCTTCAATGTGGCGCGCGGCAAATGGCGCGACAACGAACATGTCGAAATCCATCAGGCCGATCGCACCGTCCTGAAAATCCATTCCGGCAGCAGAAAGTTCCGCGCCGTCATGGATGGCGAACTGGTCAGGCTCGAGCGTGAGACGACGATCGAAATCCGGCCCGGCGCGCTGAATGTTCTGGTGCCGACCAGCATTGCCGAGGCAAAGGCCGCCTGATGCAATCTCGAACGATGACGGCCGAAGATCTAGCCGCTCGGCGCGCTTCCCTGCTGCGTCGCTGGTGTCTTGGTCGCCTCACCGTAGATTTCGGCGATGCCCCAGGCAGCAAAGGCGAGAAGCAGCGCGGCGATCAGGATGCGCAGGCCGTGCCAGCCCCACCGCCCCTGCCGCGCTTTGTCCTGAGGAATGATCTTGGCCATGGCCGGTCCTTGTCTCGCTCCGCGTCCGTGGGCGCGTTCGGCAAATCACGGTCGGGTAACGGTTCCTCGCTAGGATGGTTCCGGGAATGCCACCTTGTCGTGGGCCGATGGATCGGCAAGACGGCGAAGACCGGCATGGGCATTTGGGGATTGGGGTGAACAGCAAGGTGGAAATAGGGGCGAGCCTGCCGGCCGAGGTAGCGCTTGCGGTCAATGCCGAAGACCGGCTGGCCGTGCTGCATGGGCTCGATATTCTGGATACGGCGGCCGACCCGGATTTCGACCGCGTCAGCAGCCTTGCCGCGGCGGTAATGCAGGCGCCGATCGCCCTGGTCACGCTGGTCGATCTCGAGCGGCAATGGTTCAAGTCGTGCTTTGGTCTCGACCAGACCGAGACCGCGACCGACATTTCCTTCTGTGCCCATGCCATCGCCGCCGGCGACGATCCCATGGTGGTGACGGACGCGACGACGGACCCGCGCTTCAAAGCCAACCCGCTGGTCACCGGCAAGCATCATGTGCGCTTCTATGCCGGCGCGCCGATGGTGGTGGCAGGAGCCAGGATCGGCACGCTGTGCGTGCTCGACCGCAAGCCGCACGCCTTTCCATCGCAGGTCAAGCTCGACCAGTTGAAGACGCTGGCCGGCCTCGCCGCCAGCCTGTTCACCTTGAAGGACGCGACCCGCAACGGCGCCATCGCCGAGGCCGCCCTGGCGCGCGAGGAGAAGCGGCGCGCCATCGCGCTCGACGCGGCCTCGCTTGCCAGCTGGGCGTGGGATATCCGCACCGACATGATCGAATGCGATGTCCGGCTGTCGGAACTGTTCAACCTGCCGCGCTCGACCCGTCTGCGGGCGCGCGACATCCTGACCGCCATCGATCCGCGCGACGTCTACCAGACCGAAACCCGCTTTCGCGATGCCCTGTCCGGCAGCGATGACTATTTCGGCGAATACCGGGTGAAAGGCTTTCATCCGCCGCGCTGGGTGGCGACGCGCGGCCGCGTCATCGAGCGCGACGGCGATGGCAAGCCGACGCTGATCTTCGGCGTCAACTACGACATCTCCGAACGCAAGCTCGGCGACGAGCGGCAACGGCTTTTGCTGCGCGAACTCAACCACCGTGTCAAGAACACGCTGGCGACCGTCCAGGCGCTGGCGACGCAGACCGTGCGTCATGCCCGCCAGCCGAGCGAATTCCTCGAGGCCTTCGGCGCCCGGCTTCAGGCGCTGGGCATCGCCCACAATCTCTTGTCCGACCGCGAGTGGCGCGGCATCGGCATCCGCGAACTCGTGCAGATCGAGATCAGGCCTTTTGACACCGCCGACCAGCCGCGCATCACCATCTCCGGCGCCGACCTCTTGCTGTCTCCCGATCAGGCCGTCGGCCTGGGACTTATCCTGCACGAACTGGCCAGCAACGCGCTGCAATATGGATCGCTGTCGATTGCATCGGGCAAGGTCGACGTCGGCTGGAAGACACAAGGCAGGAAGGGCCACCGGCGCCTGGTGCTGACCTGGCGCGAAAGCGGCGGACCGGCAGTTGCCCCGCCGCAGCGCCACGGCTTCGGCTCGATCCTCATCCGCCGCAGCCTGGCCAAGGTCATTTCAAGCGAAGTGACGCATGAATTCCGGCCGGAAGGCGTCTTCGCCGAAATATCGATGCCGCTGGAAGATCTGTCCAAGTGACGGGACCATAATCCCGGGCGCCGGTGTTACTTCCCCTCCCCGCCATCCGGATCGTCGGGCTTCACATTCTCGCGGTAGATGGCATAGGCGGCGAGCGCCACGGCCGGGCCTAGAATGACGCCGAGACCGCCTTTTCCCTTGAGCAAAGCCGGCAACACGGCGAGTGCGGCCGTGATGCCGATCGCCTTCATGTCGGCGCTGCGCCGCCTTGCCTCGCGGCGGGCGCGGGCGCCGGACATCAAGCGATGGATCAGCAGCACGAGCCCTGCGATCACCAGGAAGCCGACACCGAAACCAAGTGCTGTCGCGAACGATCCATAGCGGGCCGCGGCCCAGATATAAGCTGCCCCGACCAGGAAGCCGAGGCCGCAAAATGCCGCCAGAGCGGCAATCGCATAGACGATGGCCGCCATGCGCGCGCGACGTATGGCGGCCACGGTTTCACCCGAGGCGAAACCCGAGAGCAGGGATGCCAGCAGACTCATCTGATGCGGAACTAGCGACGCGCGAGCAGCGCGAAGAGGAAGCCGACGCCAGCGGCGATCGCCAGCGACGTCACCGGCTTTTCGCGGACATTTGCCAGCAACTGCGCCTCGATGTCCTTGGCGCTGCCGCGAAGGCTGTCGAACGCAGCCTCGCCCTGAGCGCGCAGCTGCTCAACGCCCTCGGTGGCCGCGCGGCGGGCGGTGCCATAGCCATGTTCACCAGTCTTGGCCAACTGCTTGGTGAGCTTGTCGATATCGGCCTTCAACTGACGGATATCGGCTTCGAGGTCCGAATTTGCCCGCGCCTCGTTGGCGGTCTTCCCTGCGGCGGTTGCCATTGCTTAACTCCTTGTGATTGCTCGATTTCAAACGCGCCTTGCGCCTCAAGGTTCCGGCATCGGGACAAACTAGAGCAACTCCAGGAAAAGTGTGAAACGGTTTTCCGTCCGGAGTTACGTCAAAAAAGATAGAGCAGTTCGCTGTTTCTGTGAAACAGTGACCTGCTCTAGCCGAAAACATGCGCGTGCGCACCAATCGGTAATCCATGGCGAGAGGTGCGTCTTCAGATCAAGGGGCGACGCCCCTCGCCCAGCCCTTCCCAGCCGGCGAGCTGCTTGAGCCCTTCGGAATCGACGACCTCGCAACCACCATCGCGCCAGAGGATCAGCTTGCGATCCATCAGTTTGCGGATCGTCTTGTTGGTGTGAACCAGCGACAGGCCAAGCGTATCGGCGATGTGCTGCTGCGTGATCGGGATCTGAATGGATCGCTTGCCGTTCAGTCCGACGACTTTGGCACGGCTGCCGATGAAGGCGATAAGATAGGCGGCGCGTTCGATCGCGCTGCGGCGGCCGACGCTGAGCAGGTTCTCGTCCAGCATGCGTTCTTCGCGTGACGCGATCCAGGTGATATCGTAGCCGAGGCTGGGATGGTTGCGGTAGAGTTCGTGCAGATTGTCGCGCTCGAAGACGCACAGCAGCATCGGCGACAGGGCCTCGACGGAATGCTGCATTTCCCCCATGACACTGCCTTGCAGGCCGATGAGATCGCCGGGCATGAGGTAGTTGAGGATTTGTCGGCGGCCGTCCGGCAACAGCTTGTAGCGGAACGCCCAGCCGGACAGCACCGTGTAGAGATGGGCGCTGTGGCTCCCTTCCACGAGGACCGTGGCGCCCTTGTCGACCGCCAGTTCCCCGGTCTTGAACTTACTGATGAAGGCGAGTTCCTGTTTTTCGAACTCCCGAAAGACCGGCAAGGGCCGCAACGGGCAATTCTCGCAGGGATACTGTCGGCTGGATAAAGCGCGCCCGTTCTGCCCTGGCATTTCGACCCCTCTTCGAAAGCCTGCCGGTCAGCAGGCATCTTTAAACGTTTTGCCGGGATCGGAGTTCCGGGGTAGAAGGCATGTCTTTTTTAAATGACAACACTCGCAATAGCGATCATGACTCCCGGCGTTTCAAGGAGCCTTCAACTGTGCCCACATTGCTTGACGGATTGCGGATTCTTGTCCTGGAGGACGAATTCCTCATCGCCATGGATGTCGAGCAGCTTTGCCGCGACCATGGCGCCCAGGAGGTGGTGATCGCCCGCGACCTTGCCGAGATCGATGGCCGAAAGGTCGCAACACAATTCGACGCGGCCATCGTCGATCTGATGCTGGGCGGCACCTCGACGCTCGAATTCGCCGCCGGTCTGCGTGAGACAGGCGTCCCTTTCGTGTTTGCCTCCGGCTATTCGGACGCGGACGAGATCAAGGCATCCTTTCCGGGGGTAAGGCTGGTCAGCAAACCGTACTCAGGCGAGGATCTCGTCGAAGCGGTGGCGCTGGCCTATGGACGCGGCTCTCCCGGGTGAGATCGATGCGGCCGCATCGGCTCTTTAGACCTCACGTCAATGCCCCGCCGTCCCCGTAACCTGAGCCGAGATCGCATCGGGACCGTATTCGTCCTCGCCCGAAATCTTCAGGATTTCCTGCAGGCGCGTGCGGGCCCTGCTGACGCGGCTCTTGATCGTTCCGACCGCGCAACCGCAGATTTCGGCGGCTTCCTCATAGGAGAAGCCCGATGCGCCGATGAGGATGATGGCCTCGCGCTGGTCCTCCGGCAATTGCTCGAGAGCGCCACGAAAATCCTTGAGGTCGAGTTGGCCGTGCTGGGCCGGATGCACGGCAAGCCTGGCCGTCATGATGCCGTCGCTGTCCTGCACCTCGCGGCCGCGTTTGCGCATCTGCGAATAGAATTCATTGCGCAGGATGGTGAAAAGCCATGCCTTGAGGTTGGTGCCGGGCTGGAAGCTCTCATGCTTGTCCCAGGCCTTGACCAGCGTTTCCTGGACGAGGTCGTCGGCCTTGTCGGCATTCTGCGTCAGCGACACGGCAAAGGCCCGCAAGCTCGGGATTGCCCCAAGCAGATCGGTCTTGAAGCCTTGGGAGACCGCTGCCATGCCTCAGTCCTTTTTCTGTGCGGGTTCGGCCTGTTCCAGCTGGCTGAGCAACTGGGCAAAGCGATCCGGCACATCGTCGGAGACCAGCTCGTCATAATATTGTTTGAGTTTGCGACCGATTTCGGAGTTCGGCCCGAGCGGATCGCCGGCACCGTTCCGGCGCCTGCCCACGGCGCCAGCCAAAATATCTTTCGTCATGTCCTTCATTTCGCCCTTATATTCCCAGCACTCAGGCCGCTCATATTCAACTCAACACAAGGCCAGCGGCACCCTCGTCTGGTTGCCCATCCCAACGCCAAAACGCCGCTCCCGCCTATTTGTTCCATAGCGGCCGGAACTTTTTCGGAGAATCCGCGTTGTATTAGCGGGGCTTGCAATCAGCTTGACCTGCAATCCGTGCAATCACGTCATTCTGAGGGAGACGTCTTATCATGAGTTTATCCGCCACCATCGCACCGCACCTGCCGTTCCTGCGCCGCTTCTCGCGTGCCGTCTCGGGATCGCAAGAGAGCGGCGACGCGCTGGTCGCTGCGATGCTTGAGGCCATCATCGCCGACGTCGACATCTTCCCCGAGGCATCGAGCGACCGTATCGCGCTCTATAAGGTTTTCGCCAAACTCTTCACCTCGGTGGCCATCCGCGTGCCACAGGAGCAGGCCCAATCGGCATGGGAGCAGCGCGCCGCCGCCAATCTCAATGCGATCGCGCCCCTGCCGCGCCAGGCCTTCCTGCTGGTTGCCGTCGAAGGCTTCAGCGAGGACGAGGCAGCCGAGATCCTCGACGTCGGCGACGAGCAGTTCTCCGAGCTGCTTGCCCAGGCAAGCAATGAAATTTCCCGCCAGGTGGCGACCGACGTGCTCATCATCGAGGACGAACCGCTGATCGCCATGGACATAGAGGAGATGGTCGAGAGCCTCGGCCACCGTGTCGTTGGAACGGCGCGCACGCACGCCGAAGCGGTGACGATGTTCGGCAAGACACGGCCGAAGATGGTGCTCGCCGATATCCAGCTCGCCGACGGCAGTTCAGGCATCGAGGCGGTCAACGAGATCCTGTCGTCAACCTCCGTGCCGGTGATCTTCATCACCGCCTTCCCCGAGCGCCTGCTGACCGGCGAGCGCCCCGAACCGGCCTTCCTGGTGACCAAGCCGTTCAATCCCGACATGGTCAAGGCGCTGATCAGCCAGGCGCTGTTCTTCGACCGCCAAGCGAAGGCCGCTGCATAGGACCGCTTCTTTTCCGGCAGGAATACCCGACATCAAAGGCCGTTCGATGCGATGCATCGGGCGGCCTTTTTCGCAACCCGATCCATCAACGGAGAATTTCGAGAGCTCCACTGCGAACCATTTGCAAGCGCCGTCTTTTTCAGCAAAGGGTGGAACAAACCACATCCACCCACGTTTTCCCTGCATCATTCGGAAGGAGATGAACCATGCTTTACTGGGCGCTCGTATTTCTCGTCGTGGCGATCATAGCCGGCGCGCTTGGTTTCGGCGGCATCGCCGGCACATCTGCCGGTATCGCGCAGATATTGTTCTTCATCTTTCTCGCCTTCCTGGTCATTTCGCTGCTGGCCGGCCTGTTCAAACGGGCGTGAGGGCGAACACCTATCCGAGCGAACACTGGAAGCCGCACCCCTCAAACGGTTTCCAGCCACCGCCGGACGGAGCCCTTCAAAAGGCACCGTCCGGCGGACCGTTTTAGGGGACAGGTTTCCCGGAAATTTCATTTGGGAACCCATTCCACAGTGAGCCGTTCAGCCTGAGTTGGGTGGACAGATCGACCGATGCGCTCCAGGACTGCAGATAGAACGGAAGGCGCACGGAGCGACGAAGTCATCGCCCTGCATCCGGCAGAAAGTGGCATGCAGCTTGGCCGGGCTCTTCTCCACGCACTGCACAATGCCGGCATTTCCGTTCTCTATCAGGATCGCGAGATGAAAACCGTATGGGCTCGCAACATGCGCGCGCCCTGGGCTTCGGACAATTCCGACAGCAATGGCATTTTGCCGATGGCGCAGGCCGATCGCATCAGCGCCGCCAAGCGCGATGTGGTCGCGACCGGCAATCCAGAGCGGCTCGAGATCAGTGTTCCGGTCGAGAACGGCGTCCGCTGGTTTCAGGTTTGGGTCGATGCCGACCGGGGCGACGCCGGTGACGTGCAAGGTGTCGTCACCACCATGGTCGAGACAACCGAGCAGAAGCGGCGCGAACAGACACTGACAACACTGCTGCGCGAGGTCAGCCACCGCTCGAAGAACCTCCTGGCGATCATCCAGAGCATCGCGACCCAGACCGGTCGCTATTCCGATGGCATCGGCGACTTCCTGACGCGTTTTCGCGGTCGGCTGCAGTCGCTGGCCTCCTCCCAGGATCTGGTGACCTCCTCGAACTGGCGCGGTGCGGCCCTTCATGAACTGGTGACGAGCCAGGTCGGCCGCTACGGGACGAACACGTCGCACGGCCTTCGCTTCCGGGGCGCCAATCCCTATCTCAATCCCAATGCCGCACTGCATATCGGCCTGGCGATGCATGAGCTCGCCGTCAACTCGGTCAGCTACGGCGCCCTGTCCCGGCCGGATGGATTCGTCGAAGTGACCGCCAATCTCGACACCGCCGCCACTGGCGAGGTCGCCCTGTCGCTGACATGGGCCGAGACCATAGGAGCCAATGGCGGCCGGGGAAATCAAAAGCGTTTCGGCAGCGTCGCGCTGGAGCGGGTGGTGCCTACATCGCTCAGCGGAACCGCGAGCCTCGACATCGCGGACGGCCGCCTTGAATACCGCCTTGTCGTCCCGCACAGCAATTTCGAGACGCAGTGAGTGGCCCGCGGCAAGCAACGATCCTTAACCGGCTGTTCACCATAAGAGCCGATGCTGTTTTACCCAGATACCGCTGCAACCCCCGGGTTGCGGCACGGTGTGGGGAGGAATGCTTGACAGTCGCCGACATGAACAGACTGGAACAGGCCGCCCGTGTTTCGATGGGCGAATTTCAGGATCCCGAAGCATCCGCGGACCCGCTTTCCCCGCCGCATCACACCTTGCTTTGGGGCGTCGTCCTGGCGGCGGCCGCGACAATTCTCCTCATCGGGCTGTTCCAGCTGACCTGACCGAAATGCCCGCTGGCACCAGTGCCGCTGTTTAGCCCCTTGCAGCGCTGGCTGTATTCGCGTGTCCACCCCGACCGCTCAGGAACTTTTGGCCGATCTGGGCCGTTATTGTGGCGAGAGGACATGTCGCCATGGAACACATCGCTGCATTGTTGCTGGTCATCGGTTGCAGCAATTCGATGACGGAGTGCCACGAACTGCAGGTGCCAGTCAGCGTTTTCGAGACTGCCGACGCATGCACCGCCGAACGCCCCTTCGCCCTGGGCGACGTACAGGGACAGGCGCAGCATATTGTCGCCAAATGTCTCGCTGTCGATCCCGCGCTCGAGGATGACTATGATCAGATCGTCTGGAATGTGCGTCCCGATGGCAGCCTCGAAGCTTCGCTTGCCATTTCCAGCCTGGTCATGGCATCTAACGCAGTACGCCCAGAAAAAGACTCTCTTAGCCAACAATAAATTCGAGCAGCAAAGGCCGTCATTTCGTGCTAAATGGCTGTTGGAGCTTACCAAAGTGTGGACACAAAGTGAGGAGTGACTCTATGCGGAAGATGATTATTGCCATGGTTGCGGTGGCCGCTCTCAGCGGCTGCACGTCGACCGAGCAGGACGTCGTTGGCGGCGGCTTGATTGGCGCCGGTATCGGCGGCCTGGTCGGCGGCGGCAAGGGCGCGCTGATCGGTGCGGCTGTCGGTGCCGGTTCCGGTCTGCTGGTTCGCAAGCTGCAGAACGGCTATTGCCAGTATCGCGATCATCGCGGCCGGATTTACACGGCGCGCTGCAACTAATCCGGCGATAGTCGAAACTTCGATCCGGAGGCCGGCCCGCCGGCCTCCGGATTTTGCATGTATTGGCGTTTGATTGCCATCCGCCTGGCTGTTCGCCGTCAGACTGTCAGCGGGATCCGTATTTCCACCTTCAGACCATCGGCCTGAAAATCGCGCTTGATCGTGCCACGCAGCTCTCGCGTGACGTTGAGGTCGATCAGCTTGGTGCCGAATCCGGTCTCGGCTGGCGCCTCGACTTTTTTCTTCCCGGCCTCCCGCCAGTTCAGCGCCAGCGTCCGCTCGCGCCCACGCCCTTCCACCGACCAGTCCACCTTGAGCGCCCAGTCGCTCCTGAGCGAATTGGCGGAATTGCCGGCTTCGCCATATTTCAGCGCATTGGTTGCCAGCTCATGGAAGGTCAGGCCAAGCGCCTGCGTGGTGGTCTCGTCGAGCAGGACCTCCGGTCCCGACAACAACCCCTCAGGCAGGTCCTTGCCGAACACCTGGCCAAGCTCGATGCGCAGGAGATCGGCGAGATCGGCCTTCTGCCAGCGCGAGCGCGTCAGCATGTCCTGAGAGGCCGCCATTGCCTGCAGCCTGGCCGAGAAGGACGCCGAGAACTCGTTGACGTCGGTCGCCCGCGAAGCCGTCTGCCGCGCGATCGCTAGCACCCTGGTGATCGAATTCTTGATGCGATGCTTCATCTCCTGCAGCATCAGATCCTTTTCGAGTAGGCTTTTTTCGGTCGTCTCGTGCAGGCGCGATGCCGCCTCATAGGCCCGCTCCTGATAGCGCGCGACCAGCGCGATGGCGCCCGCCGCCAGCAGGCCGAACAGCCCCAGCATCACTGGGATGGCGCGCGACGACGGCTGCGAGAAGGCGCTGGTCGGCCTGAACAGTACCGTCCACGGGCGGCCGGCCACCGTGATCTTGCGGGTGACCAGCAGCCGATCGCCAAAGGCAGAGGCAGGCGGCGTCTCCGACCGGAACAACAGATTGTCGCTGTCCGCCGCCCCGTCATAGATCTCGGTGTTGACCGGCAGCAGCGGCGCGCGGCTGAGTGCGATCTGGAACAGGTCGCGGGCCCGGAAGGCCGCATAGAGAAAGCCCGCGGTCGAGGATCGCGACGCGTTGATGACCTCCGGCGCGGTCTCGACGTTGAGCCGCACGAAGACCAGGAAGCCGGGGAAGGTCTGCGTCGCCCCGGTGCCTTGTCCCAGCTGCACCAGCCCGCTCGCGTGCTGCTGATCATCGGCCATCGCCTTTTCGATCGCCGCGCGCCGAACCGGTTCGCTGAACATATCGTATCCGATACTGGCCTGGTTGGACGGATCCAGCGGCTCGAAGAGCATGATAGGTGCGCGCCAGGGCTGCGTCGTTTCCGGATAGACCGGATGACTGACGCCAAAATCGTGGAGGATGTCGCGCTCGACCGCCGCCTCGTCGCCCGTCTTGACGAGTCCGAGGAAGCCAATACCGCGCAGGCCGGCGAAATTGTTGTCGACATCCAGCGCGTTGAAGAACGCCTTGAACTCGTTCTGCGAGATGTCGCCATTGCGGGCGTCGAACAGCGCCTGCGTCGACCGCAGCAGCGACAAATGCAGGTCGATACGGCTCTCGATCCGGTTGAGCGCATCGTCGGCCGCCGCTTCGAACTTGATGCGGGAGGCCTCCTGCGTCGCGAAATAGGCGAACCCCGCCATGGTCATGCTGATCAGCGCAACGGCGATGAACGCGACAATCGGAAAAAGTTTCTTCAACGGATCATGCGGTCCATGAGCAATACCGGACCTTTATGGGCAAGTCGCCGGGCCAACACAATGGCAGGGCCAAGCCATCGCGATCACTGGCATATCACGTGAGCGGCAACCGGCCATGCCGATCAAGCCCATACCGGGCGACCGGCAGCCCTCAGGCGGCGATTCTCAGCGCGCCCGGCCCGGGAATGGCGCCTGGAGGGCACTTGCCCAGGATGATCATGCCGAGCACCTCGTCCTGGGTGACATCGGTGGTGCGCGCGGTGCCGACGACCTGGCCGTTCTTCATCACGCAGACCCGGTCCGCCAACTCGAACACATCATGAATGTCGTGGCTGATCAGGAAGATGCCGATACCGTCGGATTTGAGCTGCTTGACCAGTTCGCCGACCTGCGCGGTTTCCTGTGGACCAAGGGCGGCCGTCGGCTCGTCCATGATCAGGATGCGGGCGTTGAACAGGATTGCGCGCGCGATCGCCACCGATTGCCGCTGTCCGCCAGACAGCTTGATCACCGGCTCCTTGAAGCGCTGGAAGCGCGGATTGAGCCGGCCCATCACCTTGCGCGCCTCGGCCTCCATCGCAACGTCGTCGAGCGTGCCCCAGCCGGTCATCAGCTCGCGGCCGAGGAACAGATTGGCGGCAGCGTCGACATTGTCGGCCAGCGCGAGTGTTTGGTAGATCGTCTCGATACCGTATTTCTTGGCGTCGCGCGGATTGGCGATCGAAGCCTCCTCGCCATTGACGAAGATCTGGCCGCCGTCGCGCTTGTAGGCGCCGGACAGGATCTTGATCAGCGTCGACTTGCCGGCGCCGTTATGGCCGAGCAGCGCCACGACCTCGCCGGGGAAAAGATCGATCGAGGCATCGTCGACGGCGCGAATGCCGCCAAAGGCGATCGAGATGTTGCGCATGTCGATCAGCGGCGTGCCCATGGGGGCGGTTGCGGGAGCGGTTTTGTCGGTCATGATCGTTTTTCCCCCTAAACCCGCTTGCGATAGACGGTGTCGAGCCACACCGCGATGACCAGCACCGCGCCGACCACGATGCTCTGCAGCGGCGAGTCGATGCCGAGCAACACCATGCCCGACTGCAATGACTGCATCAGCAGCGCGCCCAGCATGGCGCCCAGCACCGTGCCGGCGCCGCCGGCGAGCGACGTGCCGCCGATCACAGCGGCGGCGATGACCAGAAGCTCGTCCAGCGTGCCCAGAGCATTGGTCGATGCGTTGAGCCGGGCCGACGAGATCGCCGCGCTGATGGCGGCCAGCACGCCCATGATCATGAACACCTTCATGGTTACCCAGCGTGTGTTGATACCGGCGAGTTCGGCCGCCTCCGGATTGCCGCCGATGGCAAAGACATAGCGGCCAAAACGCGTGCGCTTGGTGATGAAGGTCATGATGATGCCCACCGCCACCGCCATCAGCACCGGTATGGCAATGCCATGCGCGATGAACAGCCCGCCCTCGGGAACGGTAATGCCGTTCTGCTGGGCGTACTGGCGCACGATGCCGATCGGCCATGGATAGGAATTGGCGATCCAGACGGCGCCAAGGATAGCGGCGCAGGCAACCACGCCGAGCAAGGTCTCGGCCCAAACGGGACGCAAAGGAAAGTGGAACCGCTTGCGCTGCGACCTGCCGTTGAGCAGCATGAAGGCGACCGCCACGCAGGCGACCACACCGACGATCCAGCTGGCGGTGGCGCCGATCGAGCCGCGCGGTCCGCCGCCCATCAACTGAAAGGTTGTGTCGAGCGGCGCGACCGTGCGCCCGCTGGTGATCAACCACGCCATGCCGCGCCAGACCAGCAGGCCGCCCAGCGTCACGATGAAGGCCGGAACCTCCATATAGGCGATGATGAAGCCCTGGAATGCACCGATCAGGAGACCAAGCACCACGCCGGCCGTCAGCGCGATGATCCAGAGCCAGGGATTTCCAAGCTGGAAACCGATGACGCGGATGAGGAATTCAGCCTGCGCCACACCCATGATCATGCCGATCACGCCTTCGACGGATCCGACCGAGAGGTCGATGTTGCGCATGACGATGACCAGCACCATGCCGGTCGCCATGATCGCGACCGAAGAAGTCTGCACCGACAGGTTCCACAGATTGCGCGGCGTCAGGAAAAGCCCACCCGACAGGATGTGGATGCCGACCCAGATGACCAGCAGCGCACCGACCATGCCAAGCATGCGCGTGTCGAGTTCTGTAGCCTTGAGGAACCGTCCAACGGCGCTGAGTTCGGATGCACGCGCCTTGTCCGCCGCCGTGCTGCCGACCGGTTGATTAGAGGTCGTGTCGGTCATGCTATCCTCCCACCGGTTTACCGTCTGGCGCGGA
This sequence comes from Mesorhizobium sp. 113-1-2, assembly GCF_016756475.1. NCBI lineage: Bacteria > Pseudomonadati > Pseudomonadota > Alphaproteobacteria > Hyphomicrobiales > Phyllobacteriaceae > Mesorhizobium > Mesorhizobium sp. 113-1-2. Next base: position 1,607,583 of record NZ_AP023242.1, on the reverse strand, counting down.
TGCCGGAACATGGATGCTATTTGCTTTCCGCAGTCATTTGAAGCGGGAAGCCCCTTGAGAAACGCCGCGGCTTATGGGCCGCGGCGTCGATATCGAACAGTATTGCGCCGTTTAGTTGCAGGCCGCGACGCTGCCGGCGGCGACGCCCGCGCAGACTTCGTCCTTCTTGATCCAGCCGGCGTCGATGACGACGTTGAGATTGTCCTTGGTGATGGCGACCGGGGTCAGGAACAGCGACTTGACGGTGTTGCCGCCAGGCGTCGTGAAGTCCTTGACACCGGCGATGTCGGTCATCTTCTTGCCGTCGGCCAGCTGCGAAGCGATCTCGGCGGCGTTCTTGCCGAGTTCGCGCGCGTCCTTCCACACCGACACGGTCTGGGTGCCGAGCGCGATGCGGTTCAGCGCGGCATGGTCGCCGTCCTGGCCCGACACCGGCACGGTGCCGGCGAGACCTTGCGCCGTCAACGCTGCGACGACGCCGCCGGCGGTACCGTCATTGGCCGCGACGACCGCGTCGACCTTGTTGTCGTTGGCGGTCAGGAACTGTTCCATGTTCTTCTGGGCGTTGGCGGGCAGCCAGCCGTCCGTATAGGCCTCACCGACATTCTTGATCTTGCCGCTGTCGATGGCCGCCTTGAGCACTTCCATCGAGCCCGAGAACAGGAAATCGGCGTTCGGATCGGCGCCCGAGCCCTTGATGAAGACATAATTGCCTTCCGGCTTGGCCTTGAACACCGCAGCAGCCTGCAAGCGGCCGACTTCCTTGTTGTCGAAGGTCAGGTAGAAGACGTCCTTATTCTCGATCAGGCGGTCATAGCCGACGACCGGAATGCCTTCGTCCAACGCCTTCTGCACGGCCGGGCCGATGGCCGAGGCGTCCTGCGCCAGGATGATCAACGAATTGGCGCCCTGCGAGATGAGGCTCTCGACATCGGTAAGCTGCTTGCCGGGATTGGACTGTGCGTCGGCGGAAATGTACTTGTCGCCGGCGGCCTCTATCGCCTTCTTCATCGCGGCCTCGTCAGTCTTCCAGCGCTCTTCCTGGAAGTTGGACCACGAAACGCCGATGACCTTGTCCTTCGCCTGCGCGACCGACGCAAGCGTCAGCGACATGGCGACACCCGCCAGGATGGCGGCTGTGAATCTCTTCATGATATTCCTCCCTGCGCCGCGTATGGCGCGACCAAACTGGCCCTAAGGCCGGCACAGAGGCCCTATTTTTTCGAGCCTCGAAAAAACACTGATCCAACACCGGAACGCTGTCAACAACGATTCTGATGGATTTTGATGTCCCCGCGAATTTTTTTCGAGCCTCGGAATAAATAAATGACAGGACGGGCCGCTTCTGCCAGTATTTGACCGTGTCGCATGCGGCGTTCGAGGAACCGCGGCGACCGGGGAGGATGTGGGAAAACATGTCGGTCGGAATCCGTCACGACGATCTGCGCCGGCGCAACCGCGCCATGGTGATTGCGGCCGTGCGCCGGGCCGGCCGGCCCTCGCGCACCGAGATCGCCGCGACCACCGGCCTCAGCCATTCGACCATATCGGCGATTTCCTCCGATCTGATCGGTGAAGGCATCCTGGCCGAAGGCAAGCCGAGCGAGGCCGGCTCGCTGAAGCGCGGCAGGCCGCAGGTCGGCCTCGGCCTCAACCCGGAGGCCGCGGCCGTCATGACCGTGGTGCTGTCGCTGAATTTCCTGTCCGTCGCCGTCATCGACTATGCCGGCCAGGTGGTCTCGGAGGAACAGCGCCGGCTGGACACGCTGACCATGTCGCGCGAAGCGCTGATCGGCGAATGCGTCGCCATCGTGCGGCGGCGCCTCGAGGATCCCGATATCGACGTGCGCAGCGTCGCCCGCATCGCGCTGGCGATCCAGGGCATCACCGACACCGAGGCCCGGGCGATGCTGTGGTCGCCGATCACGCCGCAGACCAACATCGCCTTCGCCGACATACTCGAGGCCGAGTTCGGCATCCCCGCCACCATGGAAAACGACTGCAACATGATGGCGGTGGCGCTGCGCTGGCGCGATCCCGAGCGCTATCGCGACGACTTCATCGCCATCCTGCTTTCGCACGGCATCGGCATGGGCCTGGTGCTGAAGGGCGAGCTGTTCACCGGCACCCATTCCTCGGGCGGCGAGTTCGGTCACATGATCCATCGGCCCGGCGGCGCGCTCTGCCGCTGCGGACGCCGCGGCTGCGTCGAGGCCTATGCCGGCAACTACGCCATCTGGCGCAACGCCAGGCAGCTTGGCGAGGACACCGAGCCGGTCGCCGACGTCAGCGACGCACAGATGCGGGCACTCGCCGCCACCGCACGGGAAAGAGACGGGCCTGAGCGAGAAGCCTATCGCAAGGCCGGCGAGGCATTGGGCTATGGCCTCGGCAGCCTGTTCGCGCTGATCGATCCCGCGCCCGTCGCCATGGTCGGCGTCAGCGCCGCCGCCTTCGACCTGATCGAGCCGGCATTGCGCGAGGCGATCGCGCAGACCGCCGGCGGCCAGCACTCGAAATCGATTTCCTTCGACACCGAACCGAACGAACTGCCGCTAATCCGCGAAGGTTGCGCCATGCGCGCGCTGACCTTCGTCGACCAGGAGATTTTCGCGCCGGGCGTGCAGGCGAAATCAGGCCTTGCCGTAAAGAAAAACGTAGCCTGAATCAGGTTACGCTCAATCCTCGCGGATCGCGTAGCCCGCCCCGCGAATGGTGCGGATAACGTCCGGCATGCGGCCATTGTTGACCGCCTTGCGCAGGCGGCCGACATGCACGTCGACGGTGCGCTCGTCGATGTAGATCGTCTCGCCCCAGACATTGTCGAGCAGCTGGCTGCGCGAGAACACGCGGCCGGGATGGCGCATCATGAATTCGAGCAGGCGGAACTCGGTCGGCCCAAGCCGTATCTCGCTCTTCTTGCGATAGACCCGGTGCGATTCGCGGTCGAGCACGATGTCGCCGACCTTGAGCACGCTGGACAGCACTTCCGGCTTGGCGCGGCGCAGCAGCGCCTTGACTCTTGCCATGAATTCCGGCGTCGAAAACGGCTTGACCAGATAGTCGTCGGCGCCGGTGGAAAGTCCACGTACACGGTCGCTTTCTTCGCCCCGCGCGGTCAGCATGATGATCGGCAGCCGCTCGGTCTCGGGCCGCATTCGCAGGCGCCGGCAGAGTTCAATGCCGGACACCGCAGGCACCATCCAGTCGAGCACCAGAAGGTCGGGCACGTTCTCCTGCAGCCGGATTTCGGCTTCGTCGCCGCGCGGCACCACCTCGACCTGGTAGCCTTCGGATTCCAGATTGTAGCGGAGCAGCACCCCAAGCGGCTCCTCATCCTCCACCACCATGATGCGTGGCGCGATCATCGACTGGTTACCCCTGCGCTCAGGCCGCCGGCGCTGACATCGCCGTCTCGTCCTGTTTTGGACGATTGGCGGGCAGCTGCGTGCCGGTCAGGACATAGTACGCATTCTCGGCGATGTTGGTCACGTGGTCACCGATGCGTTCGAGATTCTTGGCGCAGAACAACAGATGCGTGCAGGCCGTGATGTTGCGCGGGTCCTCCATCATATAGGTCAGCAGTTCACGGAAGACGGAGGTGTATTTGACGTCGATACGTTCGTCGTCGGCGCGCAACTTCGCCAGTGCGGCGGCATCGCGCGCCGCATACTCCTCGATCACGCCCTGCACCTGGATCAGCACCAGCTGCGCCATGGCGTCGATGGAATGCGACAGGTCGCGCGGTGTGGCGCTGAGGCCGACGGTGCCGACGCGCTTGGCGATGTTCTTGGCAAGGTCGCCGATGCGTTCGAGGTCGCCGGCCATGCGGATCGAGCCGACGACATGACGCAGATCGTCGGCCATCGGTTGGCGCTTGGCGATCAGCGTGATGGCACGGTCGTCGAGTTCGCGCTGGCGCGCGTCCATGATCGCGTCGTCGGAGACCACGCGCTGGGCCAGCGCATTGTCGGAATTCAGCAGTGCCTTGGTGGCGCCGCCGACCATCGAGCCGGCGAGGTCGCCCATGTCGCTGATCAGCCTGCTGATCTGTCCGAGATCCTCGTCGAAGGCTGCGACTGTGTGTTCGGCCATGATCCTGGTCCTCGTATGCGTGCGATCAGCCGAAGCGGCCGGTGATGTAGTCTTGCGTGCGCTTCTCGCGAGGCGACGTGAAGATCTTCTCGGTTTTGTCGAACTCGACCAGTTCGCCCAGATACATGAAGGCGGTCTGCTTCGACACGCGCGCCGCCTGCTGCATGTTGTGGGTGACGATGACGATCGTGTAGTCGGCTTGCAACTCGTCGATCAGCTCCTCGATCTTGGCGGTCGAGAGCGGGTCGAGCGCCGAGGCCGGCTCGTCGAGCAGGATGACTTCCGGCTTCACCGCCACGGTGCGGGCGATGCACAGCCGTTGCTGCTGGCCGCCCGACAGGCTGAGGCCGCTGGCGTTGAGCTTGTCCTTGACCTCGGTCCACAGTGCCGCGCGCTTCAGCGCCTGCTCGACACGGCCGTCCATCTCGGCCTTGCTGATCTTCTCATAGAGCCTGACGCCGAAAGCGATGTTCTCGTAGATCGACATCGGGAACGGCGTCGGCTTCTGGAACACCATGCCGATCTTGGTGCGCAGCAGATTGAGGTCCTGCGAGCGGTCGAGAACGTTCTGGCCGTCGAGCAGCACCTGGCCCTCGGCGGTCTGCTTGGGATAGAGCTCATAGATGCGGTTGAAGACGCGCAGCAGCGTCGACTTTCCGCAGCCCGAAGGGCCGATGAAGGCGGTGACGCTGCGCTCGGGCAGCGACAGCGTGATATCCTTCAGGGCCTTCGACTGGCCATAGTAGAAGTTGAGGTTCTTGACCTCGATCTTGGCCTTGGCCACCGCCTCGGCGGCGATCGTCATGTCTGGAGACAACATCTGGCTCATTTGTCCTCTCTGCGTCCGGTCAGGCTGCGCGCAAAGATGCTGAGCGCGAGAACCGTCAGTGTGATGATGAGTGCACCGGTCCAGGCCAGCTGCTGCCATTCCTCGTAAGGGCTGAGAGCGAACTGGAAGATGGTGACAGGCAGGCTGGCCATCGGCGCGTTGAGATTGCTCGACCAGAACTGATTGTTCAGCGCCGTGAAAAGAAGCGGTGCGGTCTCGCCGGAGATGCGCGCGATCGCCAGCAATATGCCGGTGACGATGCCGGAAAGTGCCGCGCGGTAGGCAACCGAGCGGATGACCACCCAGCGCGGTGCGCCGATCGCGGTGCCGGCTTCGCGCAGGGCGTTGGGCACCAGATTGAGCATGTCCTCTGTGGTGCGCACCACGACCGGGATGACCAGGATGGCAAGTGCTACGGCACCGGCGATCGCCGAGAAATGCCCCATTGGCCGCACCATCAGCTCATAGACGAACAGGCCGATGATAATCGACGGCGCCGACAAAAGGATGTCGTTGATGAAGCGAACCACGGTGGTGAGCTTCGAGAAGCGGCCATATTCCGCCATATAGGTGCCGGCCAGCACACCGATCGGCGTGCCGACGATGATGCCGATGATGGTCATCACGATGCTGCCATAGATGGCGTTGAGCAGGCCGCCGGCATCGCCGGGCGGTGGCGTCATTTCCGTGAAGACCGAGAGGGACACGCCGGCGAGGCCCTTGTAGAGCAGGGCGCCGAGGATCAGCGCCAGCCAGGCAAGGCCGATGCCGGCGGCGACGACGCACAGCGTCATCATCACGCCATTCTTGCGCTTGCGGCTCAGGTGAAGCGATGCGGCTGTCGACATCGGTCAGGCTCCGGTGCGGGCGTCAATGCGCATCAGCATGTAGCGGGCGATGGCAAGGATCAGGAAGGTGATGACGAACAGGATCAGGCCGAGCGCCACCAGCGAGGAGGTGTAGAGATCGCCGACCGCTTCGGTGAATTCGTTGGCGATGGTCGCCGAGATCGTCGTTGCCGGCGCAAACAGCGATGTCGAGATGCGGTGCGCGTTGCCGATGACGAAGGTCACCGCCATGGTTTCGCCGAGCGCACGGCCGAGCGCGAGCATGACGCCGCCCATGATGCCGATGCGCGTGTAGGGAATGACGACCCGGCGCGTGACTTCCCAGGTCGTGCAGCCGATGCCATAGGCCGATTCCTTGAGCACCGACGGCACCGTATCGAAGACGTCCTTGGTGATCGAGGTGATGAAAGGCAGGATCATGATGGCCAGGATCATCGCCGAGGTCAGCAGGCCGATACCGTAAGGAGGGCCGGCGAACAGGCTGTTGAGGCCCGGAATGCCGTGGAAGACGCTGATGATGAAAGGCTGCACCGTCGTCTGCAGGAACGGCGCCAGCACGAACAGGCCCCAGATACCGTAGATGATCGAAGGGATGCCGGCCAGCAATTCAACCGCCATGCCGATCGGGCGCCGCAGCGGGCGCGGGCAAAGCTCGGTGAGGAAGATGGCGATGCCGATGCCGAGCGGCACGGCGATCAGGATGGCGATGGCCGAGGTGATGATGGTGCCGTAGATCGGCGCCAGCGCGCCGAACTTCTCGGTCACCGGATTCCAGCTTTCGCTGGTCAGGAAAGAGAAGCCGAAGGTCGACAGAGCTTGCCAGGAACCGGCTACCAGCGAGATCGCAACACCACCGAGCAGGACCAGAACCAATATGGCTGCGGCGCGGGTCATTCCGTGGAAGATCGAATCGGTCAGCGCGAACCGTCGAACGGTGGCGTCGCGCGAACCTCTAACGGCTGGCAAGGCTTCCTGGACAGCGCTCATGTCAAGCTCGGCTCTTTCAAGTTGATGGGAAAAGGAGCGCCGCGGGCGCGGCGCTCCTTCGGAGGATATTACTCGCCGGCGTAGACGGGCTTGCCGTCGGCCTGGATGTCGGCCTTCCACGAAGCCTTGATCAGGTCGACGACGCTGTCGGGGATCGAGACGTAGTCGAGCGCCTTGGCGGTTTCCTTGCCGTCCTTGTAGGCCCAGGCAAAGAACTTCAGCGCTTCGCCGGTGGCAGCGGCATCATCCGGAGCCTTGTGGATCAGAACCCAGGTGGAGGCAGCGATCGGCCAGGTGGTGTCGCCAGGCTCGTTGGTGATGATGACGTTGAAGTTCTTGGCAGTCTTGAAGTCGGCATTCGAAGCGGCAGCGCCGAAAGATTCGAGCGACGGCTCGACGACCTTGCCGGCTGCATTCAGCATCTTGGAGTAGGACAGGTTGTTCTGCTTGGCATAGGCGTATTCGACGTAACCGATACCGCCGTCGGTCTGCTTGACGGTGTTGGCAACGCCTTCGCTGCCCTTGGCGCCGACGCCCGTCGGCCATTCGACGGCGCTGTCCGAACCGACCTTGTCCTTCCAGTCCGGCGAGAGCTTCACCAGATAGTTGGTGAAGTTGAAGGTGGTGCCCGAGCCGTCCGAGCGATGCACGACGGCGATCGCGGTCGACGGCAGGGTGAGGCTGGGGTTCAGCGCCTTGATCGCGGCATCGTCCCAGGTGGTGATGGCGCCGAGATAGATCTGGGCGAGGGTCTTGCCGTCGAGAACGAGTTCGCCCGGCTTGACGCCGGTGAGGTTGACGATCGGCACGATGCCGCCCATCACCATCGGGAACTGCACGAGGCCGTTCTTTTCCAGATCGGCGTCGGACATCGGCTTGTCGGTGGCGCCGAAGGTCACGGTCTTGGCGATGACCTGCTTGATGCCGCCGCCGGAGCCGATCGACTGGTAGTTGAGGCCGATGCCGGTATCCTTCTTGTAGGTGTCGGCCCACTTGGCGAACACCGGATAGATGAAGGTCGAGCCGGCGCCGGAAAGGTCAGCTGCCATTGCTGCGGAAAGGGTGAAGGTAGACGCTGTAGCCATTGCAATCGCAACGACCGCTGAGCGGATGAAATGTCTCATGTGGCCTGCTCCTGTTCGGAAGATGGTCTCTCGGCGCCATTCCTAACCAGCGCCCGCTGAGGCCAATAGACTTGGATTATTACAGTCGCATGACAGTTTCATGTCAGCCCGGTAACGCGTCGCCGGCACTCGAAAAGGAGGCGGCGTCGGGCGGTTGCGGCCCGATCCGAGTTTGCCGCGGGAATCAGGGGCTTGAGCCATCCGCCGGCTGCAGCCGCCGCCGGATTCGGCGGGGCTTTCCCAGGTGAAGAAAATCCGGACGGGAGCGCGTTGCTCAAGGCCAGAGCGTGTCGTGGCCGGGCCATCGCCAAAAACAGGTCCGTTGGGGTAGGTTGACGCTGTCTCTTGCCGGCGGTCGCTGCTCCCGCCCGTAACTGCAAGGGCGGAATTCGATTTTGCTATTGTTCCGGCTCGGCGCCGCCTTTGGTATGGTGCGATCGCACCATAGGCATTGCACGCAGGGGTAGCAGCAAATCGGCGATTGATTCCCTCGGCTTGCCTCTTCCGATCCTTGGGACCGGGCGACGCGGGTGCTATCCCGCGTTGCGCTGGACCTGGCGGCCGGCGCCGAGCCAGCGCTCGACTTTCTCCAGCAAGGCCCTGGGGCTGATCGGCTTGGGCAGATAATCGTCCATGCCCGCCTCCAGGCAGCGTTCGCGATCGCCCTTGAGCGCATGCGCGGTGACGCCGACAATCGGCACATGCGTGCCGGTTTCCTGCTCCAGTTGGCGGATCGCGGCCGTCGCCTCGAGCCCGCTCATCTCCGGCATCGAAACGTCCATCAGGATCATGCACGGATTGAGCTTGCCGAAGGCGTCGAGCGCCTTGCGACCATTGCCGACTATCTCGAAACCATACCCGGTCTCGCCGAGGATCTGGGTGAAGACCATCTGGTTCACCTCATTGTCCTCGGCCACGAGTATATCCAGCCTGTGCCCGCCACCGCCGGAGGCAGGCAGCCTCGGGCGAACCGGCGGCGGCTGCAATTGCGCGCGTTGCTCAGACAGCGCCGCCGGCGGCCGCTGGGGAGCATCGAGCCTCTCGGTCGCAAGCTGCTGGACCGGACCGTCCGTGGTGTGGCGATGGCGCTGTATGGTCGCCACCAGCGTCTCCAGAAGCACGGAGGAGCGCGCCGGCTTGATCAGCTGGGCGTCGATGCCGAGATCGCGGTAGCTGGTGTTGGCGAGCGATTGGTCGACCGAGGTCAACATGATGATCGGCGTGTCGGCAAGGCCTTCGGTGTTGCGCACGATGCGCGCCATTTCGGCGCCGCTCATCTCGGGCATCTGGTAGTCGAGAACGACGCAATCGACGGGCACGCCATAGGCGGCAGCCGCGATCAGCACCTTGAGACCCTCGGCGCCGCTTTCGGCCGCACAGGAATCGAACGTCCACGAGGTCATCTGCTCAGTCAGGATGGCCCGGTTGACGGCATTGTCGTCGACGATCAGCACGCGTGAGCCCGTCACGTCCACCGGCATGATGCGCTGCCCGTTCTGCTGTCCCGCCCTGGGCAGCGTCACGGTGAACCAGAAGGTCGAGCCCTTGCCCTCGGCGCTCTCGACGCCGATCTCGCCGCCCATCAATTCGACCAGCCGTGAGGTGATGGCAAGGCCCAGCCCGGTGCCCTCGTGCCGCCGTGTCGAGGAGGTATCAACCTGACTGAATTTTTCAAACACCAGTTTCAGTTTTTCCTCGGGGATGCCGATACCGGTGTCGGTGACCGAGATCGTCAGCCTGGTTCCGGTCGGCACCCGCTCGCCGGTCACGTCGACCAGCACATGGCCTTCATCGGTGAATTTCACCGCATTGCCGAGCAGGTTGGTGACGATCTGCCTTATGCGCCCGACATCGCCGATGAACAGGCTTTCGAGCCTCGGCTCGACGCGCACGATGAGTTCGAGGTCCTTTTCCTTGGCCCGCGTCGACACCAGCGTCGCCACATCCTCGATCGCCTCGGCAAGGTTGAAGGGCGCCGGATCGAGCACCATCTGGCCGGCATCGATCTTGGAGAAATCCAGGATGTCGTTGATGATTGTCAGGAGTGCGTTGCCCGACTTGACGATGATGTCGGTGAACGTCTTCTGCTTCGTATCGAGATTGGATTTGGCCAGAAGTTCCGCCATGCCCAGCACACCGTTCATCGGCGTGCGGATCTCATGGCTCATATTGGCGAGGAATTCCGACTTGGCGCGGTCGGCGAGCACGGCGCGCTGGCGCGCCTCGCTGAGTTCCGCCTCGCGCATCTTCAGCTCGGTGATGTCGGTGGTCGATCCGATCAGGTAGAGCGAACCGTCCGACGCGATCATCGCGCCCTTGCGCGCGAACTGATGCCTGACGCTGCCGTCGGCAAGCCGCACCGTCTCCTCGATCTCCTGGGTGTCGCCGGTGCGCAGCACCGCCAGGTCGCCGGCCACGAAAGCCTCGCCATCCGGCCCGAAGATCTCGATGTCGGTCTTGCCGATCGCATCTTCCCTGCTGAGACCGGTCAGATCGCACCAGCCCTTGTTGACATAGAACTGCCTGAGGTCGGAGCGCTTGGCGTAGATCGACACCGGTACATTGTCGATCAGGCTGCGGAACACCTCGTTCTCGCGCATGCTCTCTTCCAGAGCCCGCTCGCGTGCCTTGACGTCGGTGATGTCGGTGCTGGAGCCGACCAGATGCACCGATCCGTCAATGGCCACCAGGCGGCTCTTGCGCGTCATCAACTGCCGCACCGTACCGTCGCGATGGGTGACGGGCTCCTCGACCTCGAGGCCCTTGCCGGTTACGACGACCTCGGTGTCGTCATGGCTGTAGCTTTCCGCGTCTTGCGTGCCGAACAGCTCGCGGTCGGTCCGGCCGATGACGTCTTCCTTGGCAAGGCCCGTAATCGCGCACCAGGCCTTGTTGACGAATTCGATGCTCAGATCCTGCGCCTTGATGAAGGCGGCCACCGGCAGCTCGTCCATGACATGCCGGAAAAGATCGATCTGGCGCATCGAGTCGCGCAGCGCCGCCTCGCGGCTCTTGATGTCGGTGATGTCGACGCGCACGCCGATAAACGTGCCGTCCTCGGTGCGCATGTCGTAGACTTGGTACCAGCGCCCATCGGCATTGAGGCGCTCGTAGGACGAATTTGGCAGATGGTAGCGCGCCAGCACGCCGTCGGCCCAGCGTTCGGTGTCGACGTCGTAAAGCTTGTCGAGCTCGGGATCGCCACACGAGCGGAAATAGCCGACCGCATGGCCGAACTCGAGCGCCTCGCGGAAGCTACAGCCGGGCTGCCAGACGGGCTTCAGCGCCGGCAGCGAGTCCTGCAGCTTGCGGTTGGCGAAGACGAACTTGTCGTCGCGGTCGTAGATGATGACGCCGGCCGGCAGCGATTCCAGCACGCTGGCGAGATGCTTGCGCGCATCCTGTGCCTCGGTCTCGCGGCCCTTCATGTCGGTGACGTCGACATAGGAAATGAGCCGCTTGCCGCCAGGCAGCGGTGCCAGCGATGCGACAAGCGTGCGCCCGTCATTGTGCGGCAATTGTCCGGAGCCGGCGACGCCGGCCCTGATTTCGGCTTCGCGCTCGGCGGTGTGACGTTGCCAGGCAATGTCATCGGCGCCGTAAGGGTCGATGCCGCGGCTGGCTTCCATCAGCTCGCGGAAGGCTGAGCCGATGCCGGCGCGGCTGGGATCGATCCTCCAGAAATCATAGAAGGCGCGATTGATGACTTCGGCACGCATATCGGCATCGAGGACGAGAACACCAATCGGCATCTCGTCGACCATGGTGCGCAGATTGACGAAGGTCTCGGCGATCTTGGCGTTGGCGCTTTCGATCTCGGCATCGCGACGCTTGAGTTCGGTGACCTCATAGTAGGTCAATAGCCGCTTGCCACCGGACAGCGCCGTCACCGAGAACATCATCGTCCTGCCGTTGGCATGGACAAATTCGCGTGGCGCGACGGAGCCGGCGCGAATCTCCTCGATACGGGTGGCGAGGTAGCGCTGCCACGGCTGGTCGTCGATGTCGCCATAGATGCCATTGCGGCGGTTGAGTTCCATCAACTGGCTGAACGGAGCGCCGACGGTCACGGCATCCTCCGGAATCCTCGACAGGTCGCGGTAGGCCCTGTTGACGATCAGTGTGTCGAGCTTGGCATCGAGAAGCACGACGCCCATGTGCATGGCGTCCATCGTCCGTTCCAGATCGGCAAGATGGCGGTCAGGTTCGCTGCCCGACAATGGGTTCTGCTCCACGGTCTCGAAGGCGCTGGCCAGCGCCGTGACATTGCGGCCTATGCCGCGATAGCCGGCAAATTCCCCTTCGCTGTCAAACCTTGGGAAGCCTGACGTCAGCACCCAGCGGCAGTCGGCGCCGCCGCCCTTCAGTTCGTAGACGAAGTCGCGAAACGGCCGGCGCGCCTGCAGATCTTCCAGATGCGCTGCCGCGCTGTGGTTGCCCTTCAGGACCTGGCTGAGGAAATCGAAGCGGAACCGGCCAAGCACATCGGCCGGATCGATGCCGGTGGCCGCCTGGTAGGTGGGGGAAAGCCAGGAGAACCGTAGTTCGGCGTCGGTCTCCCAGACCCAGTCCGAGCCTGCCTCGACCAGTTGGCGAAGCGCGTCGGTCGAATCCATATCTGCGCAATCCATGTCCGCGCATGGTGACGCATCGCCGCGATGCACCGCCATGCCAGGCCCACGCTTGCCGCGCGCGCCGATTGCTTCGTCCGCTTCCGCCATGCTGTCCCCACCCCGAAAATCAAGGCCGAACCCTCCCTCCGCGGTTCGTCGGCGGAATGTGCCCGAGAAGCATTAACGATCCGCTAACCTTAACGGCGCAACCACCGCGTTCCTCCTGCGTTATTCAGTCCGGTTGTCGGGCAGACCATGGCCGCGTTATAAGCCCGTGCAGGGGTGTTGCTTATGATCGGACGGATAGGGCCTTTCTTGCTGGGCGTGGTGCTGCTTTTCGGCAGTGGCTGTTCGCGCAGCTATGACGGCACGGTGATCATTCCGCGGCCGCTCGACGCCAGGCGCTTCTGGGACCGGCCGCCACCCAATATCGACTACGCACCGCCGGCCGACAGCGGCGCCTTTCCAGTGCCGCCGCAGCCGCCACCCGCACGATTTTCCGACCGCAGGGTTTTGAAGCCTGCCGTGCACAGACGGCACCAGACGAGAATTTCGCCGCCGCCTCCCCCGCCCGCGGACTCTGATTCGCAAAAGCAATTGGCATGCAGGAACGTGAGCGCGCCAGGCCAACGGGTTCGCATGGTCTGCGGATAGGAGCAATTCAGGGAAGCGGCCCGCCGGAGCCTCACAGAGGACAGGCCCTACAGCGATGCCGCGCCCTTCTTCGGTTCCTTTGCGCCCAGCTTGTCTAGCGCAAGGCGGACCTGGCGCAGATCGTCCTGCCAGCCGTCATCATCGCCCATGGAACTCTCCGACGCGGCCCGCTGCAGGCCGCGCGCCTCGGATTCGATCTCACGCAGTTCGGCGATCTTCTCGTCACTGGTCAGGGAGCCGTCTCCGACGATCTCCAGAACCCGCATTTCCCTGAACGTGGCCATGGCGTTTCTCCTGGCTGTTGATCACAACGCCGTGAGCGCCCCTCTGTTCCAGACGGGGTCCTATGGCCGGTTGCACCAAACAGATCACTGAAGACCTGTATCCGATGGATGCGCAAAGAGGGGGCGGTCATTCAGCCGGGAAGAAGGCCGGGCCGACCACGCGCACCGGCCGCTTGCCGGCCGCGATCGACCGCAGCTGTGCGACACCCGCGGTCTCTGTGCCGGATTGCGGGATCGCCGCGACGTTGCTGAAATCCGGCTTTGGCTGTGGCAGGGGAATGACGGCGTTGGTCATGTTTGTCGGCGTCACCGTCCTTGCTCGCAATTCGGCAACGCGCTGGTAGTAGCGCTTGACATCGCAGGCCTTGAAATTGGCATCGTCGCGGTAGCGGAAAGCCGACGGCAGTTCGGTATAGGGTTTGCGCGTATCGAGCGCGACCATCTTTTCGGTTTCAAGACTGGCATCACTGAGCGTGTAGAGATCGACGGCCGGATCATCGCAGATGTAACGGCACTGATCGGCCATATCCTTGACATCGTCGCTGCCAGTAAATTGCGACTTTGGCGCGGGGAAGAAATAGCCATCCGACAGGCGCACGCAAAACAGCATCGCATTGCCGGCATAGATCGCTCCGCCGGACTGGGTCTTCGGCGCCGGGCGCTCCTTCGCCCCGGACGTGCAGCCGAGCGCCGCGAACCGCCCCTGCAGGCCCGAAATGTCTCGGCCGGAATTGGATGCGGCCGCCATCTGGCGCTGCACCTCCGTGCGGTTTCTGGCAAGGTCGGCGCACGCATTGAAGAAGCCGCCCGTGGCGCTTTGCGCTGTGCATCTGCGTTGCCTTTCCAGGCCCTGGATCGCCGCAAGCTGGCGGCGCAGCTGCGCCAGTTCGGGGCTCGTGCCCCCACCGCGGCCGCCAGAAAGCAACTGACCTCTGATCGCGCTGCAACTATCCGCATAGGAAGACGCCGTACCGAGCGCAGAGGCAACCACCGTCACCAGCGCGATCATCATGAGAGACCAGATACGGATCATCGGGACGACATTGTCCTTGTTGCTGACGGACCGGAATCACATTCTTTCGACTTTGGTAATCTTCGACTAAATGAGCTATATCTAATACTATAAGAGTTATGACCTAAGACAGACCTTCATCTATTGTAATAGAATGACCCCTGTAAATTCGATATTACATTTTTATTTCAAGATTGAGACGAACCGGAAAACAATGCGGCCAGTCCGGCGGCTGTCGAAATCGCTTGGCCACAGGCTCGGGCGAACGATCAATCCGGCGTTACCTGCACCTGACCTTGAAACCTTCGCCTGACTGCCGCGTTGATGGGCAGAGGAGAACGCAGATGTCGATCCACTTCACGGTATCGGAACTGACAAGAAACATTTTCCATTCTCTCGGGCTGGATCACGAGCGCGCGCCACGACCGCTCAATCCCGAGCAAAACCTGTTGCTTGAGTGCTATCTGGCCGGACAGATCCCGGAATCGGCCTGGAGCGACTACGTGTTCGAAACACCGGATCTGGCACGGCATGCCGAGGTTCGGCGCCTGAGCCATTGAGCATGGAAGCCGGCCTGGCGGAGGCGCAAGCCTTACCAGGCAATCTGTCCGAAAGCTTTCCCTCGCCCATGGACGTCAGGGACATACAGTCAATTGCCTCCCTTTCTCGCGGAAGGGGTCGGCAAGATAGCTATTTCTTCGGAGAAACCAGTTGCAACGTGAAGACGTTGCCGCCAATGCCTTGCGCCAAAGCCGGTGAAAAAGTCAGGGGCGTGCAATTCTTGACGGCGGCAATGGCCGCGTCGATGAACGCCTTCCGCGCCTTGTCGTCGCCGGCGACCTTGGCGGCGGTTGGCCGTGGCGGACCAATCAGAGAGCCGTCGCGTTTGAAGCTGAAGCTCAGGGTTACCGTCGAATTCCCGGCGTCCGCCGGCGGTGTCCAGCACGCTTGGATCGCGTCCCCGACATCATCCATCGTGTTGAGCGTCGCGGCTTGCGAAGGGAGGAGCGTCCCAGCCAGCATTCCACCGGCGATCATCAGCATTGCCGCCACGCATTTCATCGCAAGCCCTCATCTCACTCCAGGTCGGCATTCCAAGCCGAATCCGCTGGAAGCGATGTTAGAGCCAGCGTCGGCGATGACAATATCCCGATGCGAAAAGTTGATGCTCTGGCGTTGGCTGATCACCGTTGCGCGATGTGCCGGCACAAGGCCCGAAAAAAGCAAAAAGGCCGGCACGGAGCCGACCTTTCCTTCCACCGATCGTGCGCCAGTACATCCGTGGTCGCGCGGTGAATTCCTGCCAGTAGACAGGGCTTTGGTTAACGAACCCTTAAGCTGAAGCCTTTGCCTGCGACCTCACATAGGCGATGTAGCCACGCACGTCGCCGGCCGGCTCGGAGTAGGCCTTGCCGAGCTTCTTCTCGATTACCGCCATATACTCCTTCGCCCATTTGGGCAGCGGGTAGTCGATGACCGCCAGGAACTCGAGCGTCGCCGCCAGCCTTATGTCGGCGATCGACGGGTTCTTGCCGCCGATGAACGGCTTGCCGTCCCTGAAGAAGGAGTGGAAGACTTCGAGCGGCTCGGCGATCGCGGCCATCGCGGCCTTCTGTGCTTCCGACTTCTTGTCGGGATGAGCATCGCTGTGGCCGACCTCGCCGGCATATTGCGGGAACCCCAGCGCCGGGTAGGTCGCGCGCGCCACATAGGGGTAGAGCGTGCCGATCAGGTAGAACATGGCGCTGTCGACCATCGCCCGCTTGGCCGGCGCCTTCGGATAGAACTTCTCCAGCCCGTGCTTGTTGGCGAGGTACTGCATGATGGCGCAGCTTTCCCACAGCACGCCCCTGGGCAACCCCTTGTCCTCGATCATCGGTGTCAGATGCGCCGGATTGCGTGCCATATATTCAGGCGAACGCGTGTGGCCCCAGGCGTCGGTCTCGGCGGCGTCGAACCCGGCCGCGCGGGCAAACACCCGCACCGTCATGTTGTTGACGCTCGGCTTCAGCATGCTGAGCTTCAGCGCCGGCTTTTTCGCCGGCTTGGCCTTGGCGGTCTTCGGCGCCGACTTTTGGGCAACGGCTTTCGCGGCTGTCTTCAGCGCCGGCTTCGCCGCCACTTTTGCCGTAGCGGCGGCTTTCGGCTTTGCCTGGGCAACCGATTTCCCAGCGTTCTTCACTGTCTTTGCCATTGTTATCCTCCCTGTGTTTTTGTTGGCCGTCAGTATGGATTCTTCGGCGTCCGGTCGTCCGACAAGGTCGCACGCGAGCTCTCGACAAGCGCCTGGATCGCGTCGGCGAGATGCACCTCGGCAATGTTGTAATCGCCGCGTCCGACACGCAGCCTGTGCGCCTGCATCAGCACGTCCGCATGGGTGAAACCCGCCGGCGGCTCGAAGCGGTAGGAGGCGAGTTCGATCAGCAGGCCAAGCGGATCCTCGAAATAGATCGAATCCATGAAGCCGCGATCCTTGACGCCACTGTGCTTGATGCCGCGCTCATCGAGCCGGGCGACCGCCTGCAGGAAGGTGACACGCGACACCGCAAACGCGATGTGGTGGACGCAGCCCGGATCCGTCGGCGTGCGCCGCTTCTGCGGCGTGCGGCTCTCATCGGTGAAGACGGTGATCAACCGGCCGTCGCCCGGATCGAAATAGAGATGGCTTTCGCTGGCCTTGTCGAGGTTGGGCTGCTCGAAGATGAACGGCATGCCGAGCACGCCTTCCCAGAAATCGATCGAGGTCTGGCGCCCGGCGCCGACCAGCGTGATGTGGTGAACGCCCTGCGCTTGCAGCTTCTGCATTGGCCTTCTCCCCGTGGCCTCGATTGCCCGTCAGGATCCGCCTGGCACCCGGCATTCTCTGTGCCGCTTGAGCCGTGCCTCGAAATCCATGACGTGATGCTAATGCAATCGGCCCCGCCGCGCCAGAAGCGGCGAGCCCTATCGTTGCAACGGTGAAACCGCTCTTGGCCGTAAAAGCGTGCAGGACCTATCCAAGAGATGGCGGACGCGATCGCAATGCGGAAGCCGCCCTCATCGCGTCCTTATCGAAGCGGCGGCTACGCGACGGCCTTGAGCTCAGCTTCCACCAGCATCCCCAGGCCGCCACATTCGGCGCACGCGATGGTCTTCCCCGGGCAACTGATCTGGTGCGTCCCTTGCGGGCAGCAATGCCCTTTCGACGCAGACCATCTCGAGCAATCGAAAACCTTGCCGCCGCCATGGCAGCGCGAGCAAATCATCTTATCTGACGCCATTCCAACTCTACCCAACCCAAAATCCACGTAGCCGCGGATGCTACCCCCGCGCCGTAAGTAACAGGGATCGTTGCGCTTTCAAGCGTCGCGGCCTGACTTAAATTGGGGGTATTCGGGACACGCGGGCCGCCGCGCTTTCGCGGGCCTCGCCAATCCCTCCCGGCCAAACGCGATCCGCACGGGTGCGTGCCCGAGTGTTGTCCAGGCCCTCTCTACGCGCTGAGAGGATGGCCACGAAATGGATAGGGCTGTTTCCTTCATCTGTTCGGCCGATGCGCCATCTCATCCTGAGGACTACATTGAAGATGATCCTACGGATCAATGAGTAGTCCGAAGCCAGTCCCCTTTTGCGGCTACTCCAAGGGCCCCGCTTGACTCCCGGTCGGCGGGGCTTTCCGTGCAGTCAACAGGACGACCTTGCGGCGTAAAAGCGGTTGTCGCGCAGCCCGATCAAAGATTGAAGACGTGCGAAGCGGTCAGCCCGGCCAGCAGCACGCCCGCAAGGAGAGCGATGATCGAGGCGAGGAACCAGCGCAGCGTGACCTGATAGACCGGCTCGTCGTCGTCGCGCGGGAGCAGCGAACGCCACAGCGCGACGAGTTGCAGGACGATAGCGAGCGCGAGCAGGAGCGTCGCCAGGATCGAGGCAGCCGTCCATCCGCCATCAGCTTCGAAATTCCAATACCGCAGGAAGAGGAGCGAAAACCCCAGCAATACGGTGATCGCCGAGATCACACCCTGTCGGTACCCAGCCGGCAAGGGAACTCTGCGCGCCTCGATTGCCTGAAGGCCCGGCTCGATGGCCTCATCGGAATCCTGACGCTTGGGTGGGTCAATCATGAAGGCAACATCTATCTTGGCAGGCCCTTGGACGTCGGCGCAGGTCTTGTTCGATCGATACGACCGAGGAAGCCTTGCGGGCTGCCATCATCATCATTGCCCCTTCCTCGCGCAAGGTGAACGACTTGAAACGATCGACAGCTGGGAGTCCGACCAGACACATGGTTGACGCGCCTGTTCAAATTGATTCTCTCGGGGATCGGGGTTTTACAAGCCTGTCACCCGCGCCCAACTGTGCACTGGGCCTCGGTACCAAGTCCTTGGGCCTTCATCACAACGAAGGACGACATGCGTAGCCAGCCATGGAATCCATTCTGAGATGTTCGCGGGGAATTTCTAACGTGGAAGCAGTAGGCCTTTACCGTTGCCCAGGAAATCCGCCCTTTGCCTGCATCCTGGAGAAGGCCAAATGCAATTACATGGCCCAGGAAGCCTACCGCGCTGGCGGGCTCAAGCCGGACTTTGACGCATTGCCGTGGGAAGCTGACTACAGGGCAGCAAAACAAAAAACATAGAGCAATTCCAGGAAAAGGTGAGCGCTTTCCCTTGGGAATTGCGTCAAAACAAAGAGTTAGAGCGGTTCGCCGTTTCCATGAAACGGTGAAATGCTCTAGGAGCGAAGACCTGCTCCAATGTGCTCATTTTCCCCAGAAATCGCACCGGCCCGCAAACTGCGATTAATTAGCCGTCGCTTAATTAGGTCCGCGAAATTTTAACGAATCGTTGACCGCGCTGTCCTATTTTGGAACAGCGCGGTCAACCCCAACCTGACCGCGCAGGCGGCTCCGGCAATCCAGCCCCCGCCGCACTGTCGGAGCCGCTACCACACTCGTCTAGAATACCAGCAATGGTTGAATCAACAGTTACCGCACGTGCTTTCCGGTGCGCTGTCCCAAACATTAGACTTTGATGAAAAGGGTGGGCATGCGCTGGCTGGTTAGCCAGCCCCTATCAAGTACATCAAGAGACCCACAATGGCGGCTACCACATAAGCAACGGCAGGCGGCGGCGCTTGCCTCGTTTGACTGGCCTTCCGTCTGCGGCGGCATAGGCACTGTAAATGCGCCGGCCGTCCTCTCCGAACCGATCGCTATTTGGGTAAGCCTTTTTTGGCTTAGATCCCGGTCGAAGTATTCCATGGCCTAGCCCAGGATCACGATCCTTGCCGGCAGTTTAGAGCTGTCCTCTTAGCCACAGCCGTTATCCGCATCCTGTTTCAATAGATCTGCACACCAAGCCGCTCGTTTTTTCTCCACCGCACGACGGCTCGATATCTAGCGTCATCCGCGGGGATGTGAAGAACGAACCGGTCAGGAATAACCACGCCCGGATCCACTCGTAACTCGGCACCGTGAGCGTGCTGATTTCTGACGGAGCACCGGATGGTCGCATCTTCAGTGATGATGGTCCCGTCTTTTAGGACAGCACTCCGAGGATGCGAGCGCCGCTCAATTGGCGGATCGTCAGGGCCGCTGCTCATGGTCTCATTCCTCGAAACACCGCGATTCATTTAGCTTGCGCTGAAATAGTTCCCAAAACCCAAAAGCCCGCCGGCCGGAGCCATCGGGCGAATGGGGCGTATGCGGCTCGATGGGCGCAAAAATGACCCCCACGGAAGGCATATTTGACGGTTTCTGCAGATGCTTGAAATCTCTGGTACGCCCAAGGGGAATCGAACCCCTGTTCCCGCCGTGAGAGGGCGGTGTCCTGACCGCTAGACGATGGGCGCGTTCAAGAACCGGCGATATAGGCTGACGGCTGGGAAAAAGCAACTGGGGTTCGACGGCTTTACTGCAGCGAGGGAAAAGCAGCCCACAGGTTACCGCTTGGGCTCGATCAGGTCCCAGAGATTGCCGTGAAGATCGGCGAAAACCGCGACCGTGCCATAGGGCTCGAAACGCGGCGCCTCACGGAATTCGACGCCCTTTGCCAGCATCGCCGCATGGTCGCGGGCAAAGTCATCGGTTTCGAGGAACAGGAAAACCCGGCCGCCGGTCTGGTTGCCTATGCTTTGCCTTTGCGCCTCGTCGGACGCCTCGGCCAAGAGCAGCCTGGCGCCTTGCCCGTTGGCCGGCGCGACCGTGACCCAGCGCTTGCCGCCACCGAGATCGACGTCTTCGAGAAGCAGAAAACCCAGCCGCCCGACATACCAGGCGATCGCCTCGTCATAATTGGCGACGACCAGCGCCACGGTTGCGACACGGCGATGTTCGGCGAAGCCTTTCATGCCTGAGGCCTGTTCATTGGTTGCGGTCGGTCATTTCTGCGACAAACTTGTTTGTCGTAGTGTTGCGGCCGGTCATTTGTTGCGAATGGCGAACTGGCCGATCAGACGGCGCTCTGCGATATCGTAGACGAAGATCGCACGGCCGCCGTCGGCGAGCTCGGCGTCGATCGAGATGCGGTTGCCGGACAGCGACTGGCTGACCACTTTGGCGCCGACCGGCAGCACGATGTCGCCGCTGAGCGGCTCGCCGGCGGGTGCCTGGATATCGCCGGCCAGTTGCGCACTTGTGGGCGGAGCGTTGCGCGCTTTGTAGACAAGGGCCCCGATCACCACCATAAGGGCGACAAACAGCAGGCCGAGATTGATGCCCATGAAGCGGATGAGCTTCTTGCGCACCTTTTCAGCTTCGGCGTCGAGCGGCTTCTCCTGGTCTTCGTCGGCAATCGGGCTGGCCATGGCAAAACATTCCGGAATTTTTCAATGAGCGCTCATAACGAAGAGGCCCCTGAATTGATAGAGGACCAATTCATCGCGGCAGCGCCCACCGTGCTGGTGGCGGGACCGGATGCGGCTGGCCAGCGCCTCGACCAATGGCTGGCCGCCAGCCTCGGCCCTGATATGTCGCGCAGCCGCGTGCAGATGCTGATCAGGCAAGGCGCGGTCTCTATTGACGGCAAGCCGGTCGACGAAACCAAGCGCAAGATGAGCGCGGGCGAAAGCGTATCGGTTGCCATGCCGGAGCCCGAGCCGGCCGCGCCTGCGGGAGAAAACATCGCGCTCGACGTGCTCTATGAGGACGACGCACTGATCGTCATCAACAAACCGGCCGGGCTGGTCGTCCATCCCGGCGCCGGCAACTGGACCGGCACGCTGGTCAACGCGCTGATCCATCACTGCGGCGACAGCCTGTCCGGCATTGGCGGGGTGCGCCGCCCGGGCATCGTGCACCGTCTCGACAAGGAGACCAGCGGCGTCATGGTGGTGGCCAAGACCGACCGCGCCCATAAGGCGCTGTCGGAAGCCTTCGCCGATCACGGCCGGACCGGCGATCTCGAACGCGCCTATCTGGCTTTGGTCTGGGGCATACCACAGAGGCCGACCGGAACAGTCGATGCGCCGCTCGGCCGGGCCGCCGACCGGGTGCGCCGTGCCGTGGTGCCGGAAGGCCGCGACGACGCCCGCCATGCCGTCACCCACTTTGCCGTCCAGGAGCGTTTTGGCGAAAAACAGCAGGAGTTCGCCACGGCAAGCCTGGTCGAATGCCGGCTGGAAACCGGCCGCACCCACCAGATCCGTGTCCACATGGCCCATATCGGCCACCCAGTGATCGGCGACCCCGATTACGGCCAGGCCTTCCGCACCAAGGCCAACCGGCTGCCGGAACCGCTGAAAAGTCAGGTCAAGGCATTTTCCCGGCAAGCTTTGCATGCCTGGCTCCTTGCATTTCGCCATCCCGATACCCATTTACCCATGAGGTTCGAGGCGCCGATACCGAGGGACATGGAGGAACTCGTCGGCGGCTTTCGCAATCTCTGAACCAGCCATCAAAAAACCTGACTGGCACTGTTCACTTCAGCGTGACACACTGTTTCGTGTTGAACAAATGTCTGTCTTTTCTGGTTTTGTTCCTGTATATACGTGACGTCGCGAGCGAGCCTTTGGGTGCTCGCGTCACATGCCCGCCGCGTTTCGGGGGCATCACTCCAATAGAGAGGGGGCGCTATCATGGCCCAGTCATTACCCAGTATCGTTTCCGGCGAAGGCGGCCTCAGCCGCTATCTGGAAGAAATCCGCCGCTTTCCCATGCTTCAGCCGCAGGAAGAGTACATGCTCGCCAAGCGTTATGCCGAGCATGAAGACACCAGCGCTGCGCACAAACTCGTCACCAGCCATTTGCGGCTCGTCGCCAAGATCGCCATGGGCTATCGCGGCTACGGCCTGCCGATCGGCGAGGTGATCTCGGAAGGCAATGTCGGCCTGATGCAGGCCGTCAAGAAATTCGAACCCGAGCGCGGCTTCCGCCTCGCGACCTACGCCATGTGGTGGATCAAGGCCTCGATCCAGGAATACATCCTGCGCTCGTGGAGCCTGGTCAAGATGGGCACGACCGCCAACCAGAAGCGGCTGTTCTTCAACCTGCGCAAGGTGAAGGGCAAGATCCAGGCGCTGGATGACGGCGACCTCAAGCCCGACCAGATCGCCGAGATCGCCACGCGGCTGAACGTTTCCGAAGCCGAAGTGGTGTCGATGAACCGCCGCCTGTCCGGCGACGCTTCGCTCAACGCGCCGATCCGGGCGACGGAAGGCGAATCCGGCGAATGGCAGGACTGGCTGGTCGACGACCACGAAAGCCAGGAAGAGATGCTGATCGAGCAGGACGAGCTGGAAAACCGGCGCGGCATGCTGTCGGGCGCTCTTGCCGTGCTCAATGAGCGCGAGCGGCGCATCTTCGAGGCCCGTCGCCTCGCCGAGGAGCCGCTGACGCTGGAAGAGCTGTCGGCCGAGTTCGACATCAGCCGCGAGCGCGTGCGCCAGATCGAGGTGCGCGCCTTCGAGAAGGTGCAGGATGCCGTCAAGGCCGCCGCCAAGCGCCAGACCCAGGCGCTGCGCACCATCGAGGCCCAACCGGCGGCTTAAAGCGTTTCGGTACTGAGACGCGGGCAATCAATTAGTATTGGTGGCGCAAGGCAATTGGCGCCGCCAATCTTGTGAGCCAAACGCCGGCTCACTAAGGATGCGCCACCCGTTCTCGGTTGCCAGAGTCGGATTGGCACGGCCGTCCGAACCCACATCACCAAGATTTCGCTTCAGTCTACCGCCCTGCGTTCATCATAACGAGTCAGACAACAGTTTCGTTAGCGCTAATCTGATTGAAGGTCGGACAATCAGCTATTGCCTATCAGCTCGGCTTCCGTTTCGTTGATCGCCCAAATAAAATACCAAAAAAAAGAGCAAAAGGAATGCCCCAATCGCCGACACGTCACTAATTAAATTGTCAAAGTACCCAATTGAAATTCCATCAATCGTTTTGGGTACAAAATATCCTATTGGAGCAAAAGGAATCTGCACAGCGACATAAAATACGCTAGAGCTTACAATCACAAACAAAGCAAACAAACACGCAAAGCGAATTGAAGTAGTCAATTCCAAAGACCTGTCCAGAATATAGCACAATGACACAGCCAAAAAGCAACCCAAACTTGAAATCAATAGCTGACCTGTAAATATCTTTGTAAAGTAAAAATCGTACATCTGACCAAGTAGCGCGTTTGGCGTAAACATAGATTTGTCATTAAGATATATAGATATCGACTTATAGCCGAGATAGACTATACCTTGCAATATTGCTGCGATAATAAAAGTTCTTATGGCGATAGACAGCATTTGGATTATGCGAACTTCACTATTTATCGCATAGAGATATTTCCAACTCCTATCGAGCCTCTTCCTGTATCTATATATAATCGCGACAAATAGAGGTAAAACAAATACCGCAGCAAGGCCCAATACTTTATACCAGCCTATGGTTAACGATGTCTTCACCAATTCTTGTGGATTTACCTGATCGCCTCTAATATTACTGTTTATAAGCCTTATAGTCGCACAAATGACAAATGTCGCAGAAAGCCCTGCAACGGAGGCCAAAGCAACACGATTTAGCTCGCTCGAGACTGAGGTATATCTAACTTGCTCGGCAATTGAGACAATTGCCGGCGGCGCCCTGTCAAGCGCCGCGTTCTTATCATTTGAAATAATTAGCGCAAGGAGCGCCTCGTGATAGTAAGCACAGTCCGCGATCCTGTCGGATATAGAAAGTACCCTTTGCGAGATATCAGCTACCCCACTCTGAGAAGCAATATACCCATCGATAGCTGATTTTACAGACGGCTCCTCCCTGAGCGTCGGTTGAGCCAGGATATCATTGTAGGTCTTACCAGTACCCGTCGATTTAAGAACTCCATCGATAGCTTCAGCGAACGATTTCCAGTCTCTCAATATAATATCACGGAGATTAAACGTCGACTTGTACTCTCCTTCTGTAAATATTTGTTGCTTACGGAATCTATCTATAACATCGTCCGACCATATCTCTCTGGACTGCTCTCTATGCACCGTCCACGGCGTTAGCAGGGCGCAATGCACGCTGTTTTCATAGAGCGACTGCCTGTCGGCTTCCGGAAGCCGTATAATCCTAGCAAGTACATCCATCTCGTTAATATTCGATTTTTCTGTAATATCTGCAACGGAATCTAATTTATCCAGTATGTCCTGCTTGTTAAGGAAGCTAATAAGCTCGATCAAATCCTCTGGAACGCCAGCTACTTTTTGAGACAGGCGCAACCAACTATTCTCAAAAGTCTCTACGCTGGAAAAATGAGGCAATGCGCCAACCAAAAGGGAACAAACAAAAAGCGGCCCCGCTGGGGTTGCCCAACTATCAGCCAGAGCACCGCCAGTTATCTCGTGAGTAACCCAGGAAGCTATCGGCTGACTTAAGCATAAAGCAACAAAAATGATGAGATAGGCAGAATAATATACTATAAAGCCTCTTCTATACTGACCCTTAGTTGCAATATATGATGTCTTTCTCTCACCTTGAAGAAAGACACTAAGCCTGCCGTCGTCCTGGATATCAATCTCTCCAAAGCGACGCCAGGTAAACATACCCAAGACAACCAAGGAGAATAGGAAAGCTCCCCCATACCAAAACCCGTTGACCATTTGTCAACTGCAAACTTGGTTGTTCGGATTACAAGGTCCCAAAGCAAAGGCATCTTTACATAGCGACCCGCTCGCAAACAATAGAACCATCAGAATGATCGAGAGCGCTTTCATCTCATTCTCCTCCGGTGATGCGAAAGCAAGCTCTAATATAGCAGCTTTTTTTAGATCAATAAAGTACCGTTGTGTGCCGGGCATGTACTGCCGAGTTCGACATCAGCCGCGAGCGCGTGCGCCAGATTGAGGTGCGCGCCTTCGAGAAGGTGCAGGATGCCGTCAAGGCCGCCGCCAAGCGCCAGACCCAGGCGCTGCGCACCATCGAGGCCCAACCGGCGGCTTAAAGCCAGGTTCGGCAACAAAATGAAAAAGGCGGCGCCAGGAAACTGGCGCCGCCTTTTTCGTCCCTGGCCGCCGAGTTGCGACCTCAAAGCGAGTCCAGAGGAAACTTCAGATACCGCCTTCCATTGGCTTCCGGTTCCGGCAGCCGTCCGCCATTCATATTGACCTGCAGCGCGTGCAGGATCAGCCTCGGCATCGGCAATGTCCGGTCGCGCGCCTCGCGCAGCGCCACGAACTC
Organism: Mesorhizobium sp. 113-1-2; assembly: GCF_016756475.1. Taxonomy (NCBI): domain Bacteria; kingdom Pseudomonadati; phylum Pseudomonadota; class Alphaproteobacteria; order Hyphomicrobiales; family Phyllobacteriaceae; genus Mesorhizobium; species Mesorhizobium sp. 113-1-2. Next base: position 1,581,511 of record NZ_AP023242.1, on the reverse strand, counting down.
GGCCTCGCTGTGGGCGGCAACGAGATGGATGTTCGTTGCCTTCTGCGCGGCCACCGAGCTTTCCCACAAGGGCTCGCGGCCGCCGGCCTGATAGTCATGGCCGACGAAGATTCGCGTCTCGTCGGGCAAAACCAGTATGTCCTGGATCGAGCGCCAAAGCCGGGCGGCACTGCCGCCGGGAAAATCCGCCCGCGCCGTGCCGCTGTCGGGCATGAACAGCGTGTCGTGCACGAAGGCGGCGTCGCCGACCACATAGGTGATCGAGGCCAGCGTATGCCCGGGTGAGAACAGCACTTTGACCGGAAGGCTGCCGATCGCAAACGTCTCGCCTTCCCTGAACAGCCTGTCCCACTGCGAGCCGTCGGCGGGAAAATCCGGCCAGTTGTAGATCACCTTCCACAGCTTCTGGACATCGACGATCCTGTCGCCGATCGCTATCAACGCCCCTGTCTTCTGTTTCAAATAATGCGCTGCCGAGAAATGGTCGGCATGCGGGTGGGTGTCGAGGATCCACTCGAGCTCCAGCCCGCTTTCTCCGATGAAATCGAGCACCGCATCAGCGCTCTTCGTAGCCGTTGCGCCGGATCTCTCATCGAAGTCGAGGATCGGATCGATAATGGCGCACCGCTTCGTCGCCGGATCGGTGACGACATACTGGATGGCCCCGGTCGGCTTGTCGTAAAACCCCCTGACCATTGGCCTGGCCAAAGTTACGTCCACTTCCGGCTCCCTCACCCATCGCCGGCGGGAACGATTTTCTCCACCAGCACCCATTGCGGGCATGGTTGTCCACCCCAGCGAGCCAGTCAAGCATGACTTGGCTCACAGGGGCGGAAAAGCCAAAAACTGTTCCGATAACGCTCTTTCAGGCGGAGGGCTGCTTGGTCTTCCTGAGGTAGGGCAGGATGGTCTCGAAGGCGCCAAAGCGCTTGATCGCATCCTCGTTGGAAACGGCGGCGGTGATGATGACGTCCTCGCCCTGCTTCCAATTGGCCGGCGTCGCCACCTGATGCTTGGCGGTGAGCTGCATGGAATCGACCGCGCGCAGGATCTCGTCGAAGTTGCGGCCCGTGGTCATCGGGTATGTCAGCACCAGCTTGATCTTCTTGTCCGGCCCGATGACATAGACCGAGCGCACGGTGGCGTTGTCGGCGGGCGTGCGGCCCTCCGAGGTCTCGCCGGCGCCGGCGGGCAGCATGTCATAGAGCTTGGCGACCTTGAGATCCTTGTCGCCGATCAGCGGATAGTGCACCGTCTGGCCGGTCGCCGTCTTGATGTCGGCCTGCCATTTGTCATGGCTTGCAACCGGATCGACAGAGATGCCGATGATCTTGACGTTGCGTTTCTTGAACTCACCTTCCAGCCCGGCCATCGTGCCGAGCTCGGTCGTGCAGACCGGGGTGAAATTCTTCGGGTGGCTGAACAGGATCGCCCAGCCGTCGCCAATCCAGTCGTGAAAGCTGATCGTCCCTTGCGTGGTCTCGGCGGTGAAATCCGGCGCGATATCGTTGATGCGAAGGCTCATGGTTCCTACCCCTGTGAATGCCGCGAGTTGGCGGGCTCCCACCTTTTATCACTCCCTCGGCGACGTTCAAAACGGTGAGGTCGCCCGGCAGCGGTGCAGGCCGCGAAAAAATTTCGCCTTTTCTTGGGGAATGTAGAAATTTCGCTGTCGGCGTCGGTAATGTCTAGGATTTCACCGCCAGCGACGTCGCCAGATCTTCCATGCGCTGCGCCAGCGCGCCAAGCGCGGTGGTCAACACGCTGTCGCTCTTGTCGGCCTTGGTCAGCGCCTCGTCGCGCGTCTTGCGCAAGGTCAGCACTTCGCTTTCCATGCCCTTGACGCGTTTCTGCAGTTCCGAGAGTTCGTCCATCACCATGATGCCGGCCATGACGGTCAGCCGCTGGTCGCCGATCTCGCCGAAGGAATCCTTCAGGTGCGAGACATAACGATCGAAGCGTTCGGCGAGATCGATCAGATGCTCTTCCTGACCCTCGTCGCAGGCCATGCGATACTGCTTGCCGTCGATTGAAACCGTGACCTGTGCCATGGGCCAGCTCCTATCTGTCCAACACGGCGCGGATGGTTTCCATGGCGGTCACCAGCCGTCGCGATACTTCCTTGTTGGCGTCTTCCAGCCGTTCGGCGCGCGCTTCGGAATTATCGAGTTCCTGCGCCAACCGGGAGCGGTCGGCATTCATCCGCTGCACTTCGGCCTCGGCTTCCGAGTAATCGCGTTCATGCTCCAGCTTGGCCGCGACGGCGTTTTCCAGCCCCTCGATGGCCTTGCCCAGCCTGGCGATGACTTCCTTGAGCGTGGTTTCCCCGGTCATGGCCTTCGTCCTGTGCCCTGCCCATCACCGAATCGTTCGCGTTCAGAACGCGTTATCTCGGAAACATTAGGCACCGGGTGAAGGCAACGTCAACAAAGCTCTCGCGACTGTCCCCTGCTAACGCTAATGTAGGCCCGCCGCCAGCATCACAAGACCGGCAAATCTGCACCCGATTTGTTGACTAAAAGCCCGCGCCTGCTATGTGTCGCGCACCCTTTTCAAGGCTCTCCCAAGCCCCAAACCCCCACCTTTGGAGGAACCATGACGTCGCGTGAACAACATGACCGGATGGCCAATGCGATCCGCTTTCTCTCCATGGATGCCGTCGAGAAGGCCAATTCCGGCCATCCCGGCCTGCCCATGGGCTGCGCCGACATTGCCACGGTGCTGTTCACCCGCTTTCTGAAATTTGACGCCAAGGCCCCGCATTGGCCCGATCGCGACCGTTTCATCCTGTCGGCTGGCCATGGCTCGATGCTGCTCTATTCGCTGCTGCATCTGACCGGCTACGAAGACATGACCCTCGACCAGATCAAGAATTTCCGGCAGCTCGGTTCCAAGACCGCCGGCCATCCCGAATATGGCCACGCCGACGGCATTGAGACGACGACCGGCCCGCTCGGCCAGGGCCTCGCCAATTCGGTCGGCTTCGCGCTCGGCGAGCGCATCATGAACGCCGCCTTCGGCAACGACCTCGTCAGCCACTACACCTACGTCCTGGCCGGCGACGGCTGCCTGATGGAAGGTGTTTCCCAGGAAGCCATTGCGCTTGCCGGGCATCTGAAGCTCAACAAGCTGATCGTCTTCTGGGACAACAACAACATCTCGATCGACGGCCCGGTCTCGCTTGCCGACAACACCGACCAGGTCGCCCGCTTCCAGGCCTCCGGCTGGAACGCCAGCCATATCGACGGCACCGATCCGGAAGCCATCGCCTATGCCATCGAAGCCGCCCGCCACTCCGACAAGCCGACGATGATCGCCTGCAAGACGACCATCGGTTTCGGCGCGCCGACCAAGGCCGGCACCAACAAGGCGCACGGCTCGCCGCTCGGCGCCGACGAGATCGCCGGTGCGCGCAAGTTCTTCAACTGGCAGTCGCCGCCCTTCGAAATTCCGGCCGACATCCTCGACGCCTGGCGCACCGCCGGCAAGGCGGGCGCCAAGCAGCGCGCAGACTGGGAAGGCCGCCTCGCCAAGGCCGAGCCGAAGCTGAAGGCCGAGTTCGAGCGCCGGCTCAGTGGCAAGCTGCCGTCCAATTTCGACGCCGTCATCGCCGACTACAAGAAGAAGCTCTCGGCCGACAAGCCGAAGGTCGCCACCCGCAAATCGTCGGAAATGGCGCTGGAAGTCATCAATGGTGCGGTGCCGGAAACCATAGGCGGCTCCGCCGACCTGACCGGCTCCAACAACACCAAGACCAGCCAGACCAAGAACATCACGCCGGACGATTACGGCCAGCGCTATGTCCACTACGGCATCCGCGAGCACGGCATGGCGGCCGCCATCAACGGCCTGACGCTGCATGGCGGCCTCATCGCCTATGGCGGCACCTTCATGTGCTTCTCCGACTATGCCCGCCCGTCGATGCGGCTGTCCTCGCTGATGGGCATCCGCTCGATCTTCGTCATGACCCATGATTCCATCGGTCTTGGCGAAGACGGCCCGACCCACCAGCCGGTCGAGCATCTGGCGGCCCTGCGCGCCATTCCGAACCACAATGTCTTCCGCCCGGCCGACGCGGTGGAAACCGCCGAATGCTGGCAGATCGCGCTCGAATCCGAAAAGACGCCGTCGACGCTGGCGCTGACCCGCCAGAACCTGCCGACGGTACGCACCGAACACTCGGCCAAGAACCTGAGCAGCCAGGGCGCCTATGAACTGGCCGCGGCCAGCGGCGAGGCAGCGGTGACGATCTTCGCCACCGGTTCTGAAGTCGAGATCGCGCTCGGCGCCCGTGACCTCTTGGAAAAGCATGGCCATCCGACCCGCGTCGTCTCGGTGCCTTGCTTCGAACTGTTCGACAAGCAGAGCGACGACTATCGCAAGAAGACGATCGGCAACGCGCCGATCAAGATGGCAATCGAGGCCGGCATCCGCCAGGGCTGGGATCACCTCATCGGCTCGGATGGCATCTTCGTCGGCATGACCGGCTTCGGCGCCTCGGGCACGATCGAGCAGCTCTACCCGCATTTCGGCATCACCGCCGAGGCGGCGGCCAAAGCGGCGGAAGCCCGCCTGCACGCCAAGTAAGGCTGTGCATGCCGCCCAAAACTGCGTCGCGGTTTTGGGGATGGCGGCAGCACAAAACAAAAATGCTCCGGCGAAACCGCGCAAAGCGATTTCGCCGGACTGGCCCAACCTAATCGATTTAAATTCACGTCGCTGCGGCTGGATTCTTTGCCCGTCCGCCGCTATGAAGCTGCGGACCCATCGTCAGCCTTCCAGCTCCCAGGGAGAGAAAAATGACTGTCAGAGTTGCCATCAACGGATTCGGCCGCATCGGCCGCAACATCCTGCGCGCCATCCATGAATCCGGCCGCAAGGACATCGAGGTCGTCGCCGTCAACGATCTCGGCCCGGTCGAGACCAATGCGCACCTGCTGCGCTACGATAGCGTGCACGGCCGTTTCCCGCATGAAGTAAGCGTCGATGGCGACCAGATCACCGTCGGCAAGGAAAAGTTCAAGGTCACCGCCATCAAGGATCCGAGCCAGCTGCCGTGGAAGGAACTCGGCGTTGACATCGCGCTCGAATGCACCGGCATCTTCACCGCCCGTGACAAGGCCGCCGCGCACCTGACCGCCGGCGCCAAGCGCGTGCTGGTCTCGGCACCTGCCGACGGCGCTGACCTGACCGTGGTCTACGGCATCAACCACGACAAGCTGACCAAGGACCATATCGTCATTTCGAATGCGTCCTGCACCACCAACTGCCTGGCGCCGCTGGCCGCCGTGCTGCATGAGACGGTCGGCATCGAAAAGGGCATGATGACGACGATCCACTCCTACACAGGCGACCAGCCGACGCTGGACACCATGCACAAGGATCTCTACCGCGCCCGTGCCGCGGCCCTGTCGCAGATCCCGACCTCGACCGGTGCGGCCAAGGCAATCGGCCTCGTGCTCCCCGACCTCAAGGGCAAGCTCGACGGCATCTCGATCCGCGTGCCGACCCCGAACGTCTCGGTCGTCGACTTCAAGTTCATCGCCAAGCGCGCCACCACGGTGCAGGAAATCAACGAAGCGGTCATCGCCGCCTCCAACGGCAAGCTGAAGGGCATTCTCGGCGTCACCCATCACCCGAACGTGTCGATCGACTTTAACCACGATCCGCGATCCTCGATCATGGCGCTCGACCAGACCAAGGTGATGGACGGCAACTTCGTTTCGGTGCTGTCCTGGTACGACAATGAGTGGGGCTTCTCCAACCGCATGGGCGATACCGCCGTGGCCTTCGGCAAGACCATCGCCTGATCGCGGACCCATCTTCCAGAGACTTGAAACGCCCGGCTCTGTCCGGGCGTTTTCATTTGCCGGAGCAGCAACGCAGTACTGTCCGAAAATCAGCGGCTTCAGCCAAAAAACCACTCTCCCGCCTTGCACTGGTCATGCCTTCGCCTCACTCTCCCTTGAATCCGGAAGACAGAGGAATTCGAGGGGCAAATCACGGATGGAGCATGCGATCTATCTCGTCACGCTGGTCGGCACGGCGCTTGTTGTCGCCGCCGCGTTTTCGAGCCTGATCGCTTTTCGCTTCGGCGCCCCTCTCCTGCTGCTCTTTCTCTGCATCGGGCTCGCCACCGGAACCGACGGCCTTGGCATCGAATTCGACAATGCCCGCATCGCCTATTTTGCCGGCTCACTGGCGCTGGCGGTCATCCTCTTCGATTCCGGCTTCGGCACGCCGCTCAACGCTTTGCGGCAGGCAGCGGGGCCGGCGCTGTCACTGGCGACCTTCGGCGTGCTTCTCACCACCGGCCTGTTCGGCGCCGCCGCCCACTACCTGCTCGACCTGACCTGGCTGGAATCCTTCCTGCTCGGTGCCGCCGTCGCTTCGACCGATGCGGCGGCGGTGTTCTTCCTGCTGCGCGCCGGCGAGATCAATCTGCGCGAGCGCGTGCGCTCCACGCTCGAAGTCGAATCCGGCACCAACGACCCGATCGCCATCTTCCTCACCATTACCCTGGTCGAGATCATCGCCGCCCACGCCAATCCCGAAGCCAATGTGCTCGCCACCAGCTTGATCCTCGGCTTCCTCGTCAATATGGGCCTCGGCGCCATTGTCGGCGTGCTCGGCGGCCTTGCCATCGTGCGCCTCGTCGACCGGCTCAATCTCGACCATGGCCTGCTGCCGATCTTCGTGCTGACCCTGTCGCTGATGATTTTCGCCGCCGCTGGCGCGATTGGCGGCTCGGGCTTCCTGGCGGTCTACGTCGCCGGGCTGATCGCCGGCAATTCCGACATCCGCGCCGTCACCATCCTCAAGCGCTTCCAGGACGGCATGTCGTGGCTGGCGCAGATCATCATGTTCCTGATCCTCGGCCTGTTCGCCACCCCCTCGCAATTTCCGGCGATCATGGTGCCGGCGATAGCGCTAGGCCTGTTCCTGATGTTCGTCGCGCGGCCCGTCGCCGTCTGGCTCTGCCTGATCCCGTTCCGCCTGCCGCGTCCCGAAGTCGCCTTCGTCTCCTGGGTCGGCCTGCGCGGCGCCGTCTCGATCCTGCTCGCCATCACCCCTCTGCTCGGCGGGCTGGAGAATGGCCGCACCATCTTCAACGCCGCCTTCATCATCGTGCTGGTCTCGCTGGTCATCCAGGGCTGGACCGTCGGCCCGCTGGCGCGTCGCCTTGGCCTCATCGTGCCGGCGCGGCTGGGACCGCTGGACAAAGTCGAGCTCGAACTGCCCGGCTCCGCCCATCACGAGCTTCTCGCCTATCGCGTGGCGCATGGCAGCCCGGTGGCGCGCGGCGAGCGCATTCCGCGCTGGGCACGGCCCTCGCTGGTGCTGCGCGACGGCCGCTCGATGCGCTTCCAGGATATGGGTCGGCTCGCCGCGGGCGACCAGGTCTACATCTTCGTGCCGGACCGCTATCCGCGCCTGCTCGACAAGCTGTTCGCCAGCCGTGCGGTGGTCGACCCGGAAGATGCTGATTTCTTCGGCGCCTTCGCCGTCGACCCGGCGCGCTCCGCCGCCGAACTGGAAGCCGCTTACACACCGGGCCTGACCGAGGTGGAGCAGAAGCTCACCGTCGGCGCGCTGGTCACGGCGCGACTTGGCGGCCATGCCGAATATGCCGATCGCGTGCTGATCGGCTCGATCGAGCTGATCGTCAGGGATGTCGACGACAAGGGCCGGATCACGGGTCTCGGCCTCTCCTTCGAGCCGACCGCGCCGGTGGCGCGGGTGCCGGTCTTCCTGAGCGCCGGCGAGATGGGCGACCGCCTCAGCGCCTTCATCCGCAACTGGCGCAAGCCGACCGAGACGCAGGTGGAAGCCGCTCAGGCGGATGCTCCCCCTGAACCGCCGGTCGAGAAGGCAACGACCGGGAGCTGACAAGGGCGATCGTTTGCCTCGCCCATCCTCACGGCACGATCTTCACGGACTATGTCCCCGCCCGCCTCAAAATTTCGCACCGCACCGCGGCCAAAGCCTTGCATCGGCGTTGGCGCGGGGTATGGTCCCGGCGATTTTCCGAGGAAAGGGACCGGCATGGCTGCCTTCAAGACACTAGACGACATCGGCAACATCAGCGGCAAGCGCGTGCTGGTGCGCGTCGACCTCAACGTTCCCGTCGCCGACGGCAAGGTCACCGACGCCACCCGCATCGAACGCATCGCGCCAACCATCGCCGAACTGTCGGGCAAGGGCGCCAAGGTCATCCTGCTTGCGCATTTCGGCCGGCCCAAGGACGGCCCCTCGCCCGAATTCTCACTAGAGCCGATCGCCAGGGCGACGGCGCAGGTGCTCGGCCGTCCCGTCGGCTTTGCCTCGGATTGCGTCGGCGACACGGCGGGAAGTGCTGTTGCCGCCATGAACAAGGGCGACGTGCTGCTCCTGGAAAACACCCGGTTCTACAAGACCGAGGAGAAGAACGATCCGGCCTTCACCGAAAGGCTCGCCGCCAATGGCGACATCTTCGTCAACGACGCCTTTTCGGCGGCGCACCGCGCCCATTCCTCGACGGAGGGACTGGCGCGACTGTTGCCCTCCTTCGCCGGCCGCACCATGCAGGCCGAGCTCGAAGCGCTGGAGAAGGGCCTGGGCAACCCGGTCCGCCCGGTCGTCGCCATCGTCGGCGGCGCCAAGGTCTCGACCAAGATCGACCTGTTGATGAACCTGGTGAAGAAGGTCGACGCGCTGGTCATCGGCGGCGGCATGGCCAACACTTTCCTTGCCGCGCGCGGCACCGATGTCGGCAAGTCGCTGTGCGAGCATGACCTGGCCCCCACCGCCAAGCAGATCATGATCGAAGCGGCCGAGGCCGGCTGCGCCATCATCCTGCCGGTCGACGGTGTCGTCGCCAAGGAGTTCAAGGCCGGTGCCGCCTGCGAGACGGTCGCCATCTCCGACGTACCGGCCGACGGCATGATCCTCGATGTCGGCGAAAAGACCGTGACGACGATCGGGGAGTGGATCGACCGCGCCGCGACATTGGTCTGGAACGGCCCGCTCGGCGCCTTCGAGATCGAGCCCTTCGATCACGCCACGGTTGCCGCGGCAAAACACGCGGCCGCGCGCACCAAGGCCGGCAAGCTGGTCTCCGTCGCTGGCGGCGGCGACACGGTGGCGGCGCTCAACCATGCCGGCGTCGCCGACGACTTCACCTATGTCTCGACCGCCGGCGGTGCTTTCCTGGAATGGATGGAAGGCAAGCCGCTGCCCGGCGTCGACGTGCTGAAGAAGTAGGCCCCGGCGGGATCGACGGCGCGGCGGTCGGCGCCCGAAACTTTCAATCGATTCGAGCTTTCCGATGCCATTCCTTTGGCGGTAGACTTCCGTTAAGCGCGGAACGAACCCCTCCAGGAGAAGCATGATGAGCGAACGTCTCGAAGACATTGCCGCCGCGATCGTGGCCAACGGCAAGGGCCTGCTGGCCGCCGATGAAAGTTCCGGCACCATCAAGAAGCGTTTCGACGTCATCGGCGTCGAATCGACCGCCGACAGCCGTCGCGACTATCGCGAGATGATGTTCCGCGCCAAGGACGCGATGACGAAGTACATCTCCGGCGTCATCCTCTATGACGAGACCATCCGCCAGAAGGCCGCCGACGGCACGCCGCTGGTCGACATCATCAAGGCATCAGGCGCCATTCCCGGCATCAAGGTCGATGCCGGCGCCAAGCCGCTGGCCGGCTTTCCCGGCGACACCGTCACCGAAGGCCTCGACGGCCTGCGCGAACGGCTTGCCGACTACTACAAGCTCGGCGCCCGCTTCGCAAAATGGCGCGCGGTGATCGACATCGATACCGGCAAGGGCGTGCCCTCGGTCAATTCGATCAGCGCGAACACCCATGCGCTCGCCCGCTATGCGGCGCTTTGCCAGGAAGCCGGCATCGTGCCGATCGTCGAGCCGGAAGTGCTGATGGACGGCGCCCACGACATCGGCACCTGCTACGAGGTCTCCAAGGCGACGCTGATCAAGCTCTATGATGAACTCCATGCGGCGCGTGTCGTGCTCGAAGGCACGATCCTGAAGCCCAACATGGTTCTGTCGGGCAAGAAGTCGGGCACAGTGGACAGTCCCGAAAAGGTCGCCGAGATGACGATAAAACTGTTCCGCGAGACGGTGCCGGCCGCCGTCCCGGGCATCGCCTTCCTTTCCGGCGGCCAGGAGGACGAGGAGGCGACCGCCAACCTCAACGCCATCAATGCCATCGGTCCGCATCCGTGGAAGCTGACCTTCTCCTATGGCCGCGCACTGCAGGCCGCCCCACAAAAGGCGTGGAGCGGCAAGGCCTCGAACGTCGCCGCTGGCCAGGCCGCCTTCACCCATCGCGCCCACATGAACTATCTGGCGGCGCTCGGAAAATGGAAGGCGAGCCTCGAACAGGCCGCCTGATCCCAGCTCTTTCGTCTTCTTCGAACCCGGGCCAATGCGCCCGGGTTTTTGTTGCCTGCGGATTTGGGGGAAGACCTCCTCATTCCTATTTCCTCTGGGCGTTGCCGGCGATGTCGGTTTGCGCCCATCCCGAACGTCCTTGGGATGAGAGACAGGGAGAGGTTCATGCATCGCAACAAGGTCGTTTCACGCGAAGACTGGTTCCAGGCGCACAAGGCACATCTGGCCCGCGAGAAGGAACTGACGCGGCTTCGCGAACGCGTCGCGGCCGAGCGGCGTGAATTGCCCTGGCTGAAGATCAGAAAGGACTATGTCTTCGAGACCGAACAAGGGCCGAGGAAACTGGCCGAGCTGTTTGGCGCCAACAGCCAGCTGATCGTCTACCACTTCGTTTTCGCGCCGGGTTCCAATCATCATTGTGAAAGCTGCGCCTTCGTCGCCGATCATATGGACGGCGCCAACCAGCATCTTAGGCATCATGATGTGTCGCTTGTCGCCGTATCGCGGGCGCCGCTCGCCGAGCTCTTGCCCTACAAGCAGCGCATGGGCTGGAAGTTCGACTGGGTGTCTTCCTATGCCTCGGACTTCAACTTCGACATGCAGGTGTCCTTCACCGACAAGCAGATCGCATCTGGCGAAGCGGTCTACAATTTCGAAACACCGGTGCTGACGTCGAAAGACCTGCCCGGCACCACTGTCTTCCACAAGAACGAAACCGGTGACCTCTTCCTGACCTTCATGTCGCGCGCCCGTGGCAGCGAAGAGTTCATCGGCGCCTATCAATATCTCGACATCGCACCGAAAGGCCGTGACGAGACCGGTCCTTACAGGACCTCTATGGACTGGGTGCGGCTACACGATGAATATGGAAACAGGTCGCGACAGGACGACGTATACCCCTAGGGCACCGGCCAGCGATGCGAGTATCCGTTCACGGCGGACGAAACATGCGCTAAGCCTGCCGCAGATCATTCCACGGTATCGCCATGCGTTTCCCCGCCCTTCTCACCTGGCTCGCCTTTCCCGTTTATGTCTGGCAAGGGCTCGGCGTTCGCCGCCGCACCTCGCGCATGCTACCGGCACAGGGGCCGGTCATGCACGAGATATCAGGCAAGGCGCCTGATATCGCGCTTCTGGTGCTGGGCGACTCCTCCGCAGCCTCGGTCGGCATCGGCAATTCGGAAAACGGTCTTGCCGCGCAACTCGCCGTGCTGATTGCGCAGCGTACCGGTTGCGCCGTGCGCTGGCGCGCCGCCGGCTTCAATTCGGCGACGTCAGGCCAGATCCGCGACCATGTCCTGCCCAATCTCTCGGCCGACCCGTGGACGCATATTGTGCTGGCCATCGGTACCAACGACACCAAGAATTTTCACTCGGTGCCGCGCTTCAAGAAGGAGTTCGGCGGCTTGCTCTACGCGCTGCGCGCCAAATGGCCGGAGGCGCGCGTGGTATGGTCGCCGGTGCTCGAATTCACGCGCGCGCCGGCCATGCCGCCGCTGCTCGGCAAGATCCTCGAGATCCGCGCCACCGCAATGAACCGGATGGGTGAGCGGCTCTGCCTGGAGCGCGGCGCGGTGCCGGCGCCACGCCTGCCGATCACCAACCCGGAAGCCGGTTTTGCCTCCGACGGCTTCCACGCCTCGGAGGCAGGCTACCGCGCCTGGGCGGAACATCTCGTCGACCAGGTGCTTGCCGGCTGACCTTGCGCAACCGCCATTTTGGCGGGCTATGTCAGATGCCCGAGCACGGCCGCCAGCGAGATCGCCGCCATCGCCAGCAGCGCCAGCTTCCAGAAATCGCCGCGGCGCTTGAGCCCGGGCCAGCCGATCGGTTTGATCAGCTGGATGACCATGAAACCAATGATCACAAGGGCGAGGAGTTTCGTCATGCCGCCTTTGACCAGCAACGCGGGCGGCTGTCAAAGCGCCTCGTTTTAGCCTCTAAGAAAGAACGGGCGCCACGTTCCTGAATCGGAGCGTGGCACCCGCTTAGGGCGCTCTATTTCAACGGCTTGAGGCCAGCCTCGATCGAAGCGCGCTTCGGCTCAAGGAAAGGCGGCAGGGCTAGGCTTTCGCCCAGCGTCTCCAGCGGCTCGTCGGCGGTGAACCCCGGCCCGTCGGTGGCGATCTCGAACAGGATGCCATTCGGCTCGCGGAAATAGAGCGAACGGAAGTAGTAACGTTCGACCTCGCCGCTCGACGGTAGACGGAATTCGGCCAGACGGGCCGTCCACTGATGCAACGTCTCCTGGTCCGGTGCCCTGAACGCAACGTGGTGAACCGCACCGGCGCCTTGCCTTGCGGGCGCCAGCCCGGGCTGCACGGCGACATGCAGCTCCGCCGCCGGCCCGCCAGCCCCCATTTCGAAGACATGGACCTGGCCCTCGCCATCAGGCGAGGCATAGTCGCGGACGTTGCGCATGTTCATCACCCTGGTCAACACCGCCTCGGTGTTGGTGATGTCGGGGACACTGATGACGATCGGCCCGAGCCCGCGGATCTGATGCTCCGCCGGCACCGGGCTTTGCGCCCAGGGATGGCTGCCGCCCTTGCCACCGTCGCTGATGAGCCGCAGGCGCTGGCCTTCGGGATCCTCGAAATCCAGGCTGGGATAGCCGCCAATGTCGGCAATCTCTCCTGTCACGATGTTTTCGGCGGCAAGGTGCTGCTTCCACCAGGTAAGGCTCTCCAGACTGCCGACCCGGAGACTGGTCCGCGCGATGGAGTGGGTGCCGCGCCGTTCGCGGCCAACCGGCCAGTCGAAGAAGGTAAGGTCGGTGCCTGGCGTCGCTTCACCGTCGGCATAGAAAAGGTGGTAGGCCGATGTGTCGTCCTGGTTCACCGTCTTCTTGACCAGCCGCAGGCCCAGTACCCTCGTGTAGAAGTGAAGATTACCCGGGGCATTGGCGGTGATGGCGGTCAGATGGTGGATTCCTGTCAGTTGCAGGCTCACGGTCGTCTCCCTGGTTTTGGGGAAGAATTTTCTCCCTTCATATCAGAACTGCGGTCACGCCGCTGAAGGTCGCCTATCCTGACAGTCCGTCGCAGCATGATGAACAACACCGCACATATTGTGACGCCTATGGTGAAACAATCCGGCTCCGCGGCTTGCTGCAGCAAGGCGCGGCGGCATCGAAAAACTAGGCTTTCCCTCAGGAGACGCGTCGAGCGTAACTATCGCTGACCGCCTGACATCCTCCTGACAGACTGCTGTCAGGAGGGGTGTGCGATAGTGTCTCCATCAAAAGAGAGGAGACTGGTCATGAACGGTTACACCATTCTGCGCGGCATGCAGCACTATGTCGGCAAGGTTCGCACCATGCGCAACGAAATCCGCACGCAGCGTTTTATGAACTCGCTGCCCGCGGACATCCGCAAGGACATCGGCTGGCCCGATATGTATGCGGAACGTCGCCCCCACGGCAATTGAGACTATTTTTTCGACACGAATATTGGATGTGGCCGGACCAGCGCCCAGATATCAGGTCCGGCATGCGAGGGATGGAGCGCGCTTATGCCCGAACAGAAGACAATCGGCTTCCTTTTCATCGAAGGTTTTGCCGACTGGGAATATGGGCTGCTTGCGGCTTCGGCGGTCGAATGGTTCGGCGCTCGCGCCGTGTCGCTGACACCCGAAGGCAAGCCCGTGACCGGAATCAGCGGTTTTCGGCTTACGCCCGACCGTTCGGTCGGTGTCGAAGAGAATGCTGATCTTGACGCAGTCGCCGTCATCGGCTCCGACCAGTGGGCGGGCAAGACGCCGCCGGATGTCGCCCAACTGCTCAATACCGTGGCAGCGCGCGGCGGTGTGGTTGGCGGTATCTGTGCCGGCACGCTGGCGCTGGCCCGGGCCGGCATGTTCGAAGGCGCCAGGCACACCAGCAATGGCCGCGACTGGATCAACGGCCATGAAGCCGGCTATGCCGGCGACAGCAACTATCAAGACGTGCCGCATGCGGTCGCCGACGGCAAAATTGTTTCCGCGCCTGGTTCGGCGCCCGGCACCTTTGCCCTTGCCTTTCTGAACACACTCTATCCCGAAAGAGCCAGCGATCTCGCGCAGATGCGAACGCTGTTTGTCAGGGAGTATGCTGAAGCCTCCTGACAGTATGCTGTCAGGAGACGCATGCGATGGTGGGATAATGCGCATGGCCGGCCGAGAGGACGATCGATGAAAAGTTGGAATGACAGGCTGAACACGCCTGGCATCAACGGCGTGAAACCGACGCCGCGCACGGTGGGTGACGTGGTCGAGGGCCAGCCGATGCTGGTGCCGACCGCTCGCCAGGTTGACGATTTCATCCGCTCGATTCCCGCAGGCGTCGAGATGGATATCCGCGCGTTGCGCACTGCCCTTGCCATCGAACACGGCGCCGAAGTGACATGCCCGGTCACAACAGGCTATCATCTGCGCACGGTTGCCGAAGCCGCCAAGGAAGACCTCGAGCGCGGCATGACACTGAGCGACGTCGCGCCCTTCTGGCGCGTGCTCGATGCGAAGACGCCGACAACGAAGAAACTGTCCTTTGGCGCGGAGTTCGTTGCCGCCCAGCGCAAGCGCGAAGGACTGAAACCGTAATGCATGTCATCTGGAAGTGGGCCCAGTTCCGGGACCACGGCATGCATAGAGATAAAACTGGGGAAGCAAACGATGCGCCGCGCCGACAGGCTCTTTCAGATCGTGCAGCATCTGCGTGGTGGCCGTCTGGTCACCGCCCAGAAGCTCGGCACGTGGCTCGAGGTTTCCGAGCGAACGATCTATCGCGACATAGCCGACCTGCAGTCGACCGGGGTGCCGATCGACGGCGAGGCCGGTGTTGGCTACATGATGAGGGAAGGTTTCGACCTTCCGCCGCTGATGTTCACGCGTGACGAGATCGTGGCGCTGGTTGCCGGCGCCCGCATGGTGCGTGCCTTTGGCGGTGCCGCCATGGCACGCGCCGCCGACGAGGCGCTGGTCAAGATAGGCGCCGTGCTGCCCGACGCCGAAAAGGACCGCATCGCCCGCACCGAGATCCACACACCGATGTGGGTGGTGAGCGACGCCGCCCGCGAGGCGATCGACCTGATCGAGCGCGCGGTCGAAAAACGCCAGGTGCTGACCATCGACTATTGCGACGAGGCCGGCCGCGGCACCGCGCGCGACATCAGGCCGCTCGGCCTGTGGTTCTGGGGCAAGGTGTGGACGCTGGTCGCCTGGTGCGAGATGCGCGACGACTTCCGTGCCTTCCGCATCGACCGCATCGCCTCGGTGGTGATCGCCGGCCGCATCTTCAAGCCGGAGCGCGGCAAGCAGCTCGCCGACTTCTACCGCGCCGTGGAGCGCAGCGAGGACTATGGCATGGCGCCGGACCGCGTGGCACGAAGCTGAGACGACCGGACCACAAAAAAGCCCGCTCGAAGCGGGCTTTTTTGATGAGTTCGCGACAACCTTACTCTTCGTCGGTGTCGGGGGTCTTCGACTTCAGCGCCGAGAGCTTGGCGAACACGGCGTTGGCGTCGAGTTCGGCATCCTCGTCCTTCGGCTTTTCGGGGGCCGGCACCAGGCGCTCGGTCAAGGCCGCCGGCAGCAGCGTGTCGCCGACCGGCTGCGCCTGCTCGCGGCCACGCGAGGCGCGGTTGACTTCCATGTCGAGGTCGATCTGCGAGGCGAGACCCAGCGTTACCGGGTCCATCGGCTGCAGATTGGCCGAATTCCAGTGCTTGCGTTCGCGGATCTGCTCGATCGTCGACTTGGTGGTGCCGACGAGACGCGAAATCTGCGCGTCCTTGAGTTCGGGATGGTTGCGCACCAGCCACAGGATGGCGTTCGGCCGGTCCTGGCGCTTCGACAGCGGCGTGTAGCGCGGGCCCTTGCGCTTGGATTCCGGCACCCGCACCTTGGGGTCGGAAAGCTTCAGGCGCTGGTTCGGGTCCTTCTCGGCGCGCGCGATCTCGTCGCGGGTCAGCTGGCCGGTCATGATCGGGTCCATGCCCTTGATGCCTTGCGCCGATTCGCCGTCGGCGATCGCCTTGACCTCGAGCGGATGCAGCCCGCAGAACTGCGCGATCTGCTCGAAGGAGAGCGCGGTGTTGTCGACCAGCCAGACGGCGGTCGCCTTGGGCATCAGCAGCGTATTGGCCATTTAAAAAATCCTTCTCGTTCGCCCGCGTTCCCGCGCGGGCGGTGGTTTAGAGCCACCAAAATGGGAAATTCGCGGCCTGTATAACCGTTCCCTTGCTGTTTCGCAATGTTTTTGGACGCGCGGTCGCCCCGACGCGTTCCGGAGCCGGCAAGCGCATTCGAATGCCTTGACCTCAGCCAAGGGCCCGGAGCTTTTGAGCAGGACACAGAAGCGCTGCGCGCGCTCCTTGAATAGGCGGGCAATCGGCCGGCCCCCCAAAAAAGACAAAACCCGCTGGACAAGGTCCAGCGGGCTCGGAACCGGAAACGGGAAACGTCTGCGACGGCTCTACTTCTCAACACGTGCCCGGCCTTGCGGCCGGGGTCGTGCTTGATATCAGATCGCCTGGCGGGCGATCCGTTCGATGTCGGCGCGGTTGATGCCGAGATCGTTGAGCTGACGGGCGTTGAGCTTGTTCAGTTCACGCACGGTCTCGTTGTACATGCGCCAGTTACGGAAAGCGCGGATCGGGTTCATGGTAGTCCTCCTGATGGGGTGTTCGTTTCGATGCTGCACAGATAGTGATCATCGATGGGGACTTGAACGGCCGATTTTGCATAGCAATGATGCAAATGCTGCATTGCACCATTAAGCCTCTGTTCATCTCGTAGGCAGTCCTCGGCTCGGGACGTGTCGAGATTCAGGTCAGGCCGAGTCGAAAATGATGGCTGCCGGGGTCGCCCTTGCGACGAGCGGAGCGTACTTAAGCACGTGAGCACCGGCCTGCGCCGGCCGTAGCCTGAACTACCACGACCACTCATGAGTGCTTCGGCCGGCGAAGGCCTGGAACCTCAGGAAGCCATCATTTGCAGGCCGGTCTGACCTGAAATCGGCACGTACTAACCGACGTCGAGCACGATCTTGCCGATATGCTCGCCCTCCTCCATCCGCTCATGCGCGCGCCAGGCATCGGTGAGCGGGTAGATCATGTCCATGACAGGTGCCACCTTGCGCGTGCCGAGCAGCGGCCAGACCTGCGCCTCCAGCGCCGCCGCGATCGCCGCCTTGAACTCGACGGTGCGCGGCCGCAGCGTCGAACCCGTATGGGTCAGCCGCTTGACCATGATCTTGGAAAAATCGGCGCTGGCGACGGCACCGGCCTGCACCGCGATCTGGACGATGCGGCCCTCGACGGCGGCGGCCTCGTAGTTTCGCTGGACATAGTCGCCGCCGACCATGTCGAGGATGACATTGGCGCCCTTGCCATCCGTCGCCTCCTTGACCGCCTTGACGAAATCCTCCTCGCGATAATTGATCGCGCGGTCGGCGCCGAGCTTCAGGCAGGCATCGCATTTTTCCTTGGATCCGGCGGTGGTGATGACATAGGCGCCAAAGGCCGAAGCCAGCTGGATCGCCGTCGTGCCGATGCCGGACGAGCCGCCATGCACCAGCAGCGTTTCACCTTTTTTCAGGCCGCCGCGTTCGAACACATTGTGCCAGACGGTGAAATAGTTTTCCGGTACCGCCGCCGCTTCCGTATGCGTGAAGCCTGCGGGCAGCGGCAGCACGCTGCCGGTGTGAACCTTGACATATTCGGCATAGCCGCCGCCGGGTGTGAGCGCACAGACCCGGTCGCCGATGCGCCAGCGCGATATCTCGTCACCAAGGGCTGCCACTTCGCCCGAGACTTCGAGGCCCGGCAGGTCCGATGCGCCGGGCGGCGACGGGTAGGCGCCCTTGCGCTGTTGCACATCAGGGCGGTTGACGCCGGCGGCATGCACCTTGATCAGGATCTCGCCGGGGCCGGGTTGCGGCACGTCGCGCGTCTCCGGTTTCAGCACCCGTGGGCCACCCGGCTCCGAGATTGCGATCGCCGTCATCCTCGCCGGAATTTTCTGTCCGCTCGCCATGAAGTTTCCCGTCTTTCCTCGCCGCATTCTTACCGGCTGTTTGCATCCACACCCTTGCCCTATGTATGCTGATTGCCAAATCAGGCAAATGGCCAATCTGGTGTGGCGGAGGAGGAGCAGCGATGGCGATCTTCGACGACGAACCCAAGAAGAAGGCGCGCCCGCACGAGATCGGGCAGGACCTGTCGCTGCTTTCCGTCGGTGAACTGTCGGAGCGCATCGGCATACTGCGCGAAGAAATCGCCAGGCTGGAAGCCGAGCTCAAGGCCAAGGACAACACCAAATCGGCCGCCGAGGCACTGTTCCGCCGCGGATAGTGGACCGGGGCGGGACGGCTCGCCGCTGAAAAGCCGGAATGCGACTGTCTTCAGACCCTGCCACCCCTTTCAGAGTCCAGCCGGATCAAAAAATGCTCGCATCCTACCGACCGATCCTCTCCCTGCTTCGGGGCACTGCCTTTCTGCTCGCGGCATCGGGTCTGCACGGGCTGCTGTTGCCTCTGCGCGGCCAGGTGGAAGGGTTCTCGACCGCATCGCTCGGCCTGATGGGCACCGCCTGGGCCGGCGGCTTCGTCACCGGCTGTTTCTTCGCGCCGCGCCTTGTGCGCCGCGCCGGGCATGTGCGCGCCTTCGGCGCCTTTGCCGCGTCCGGCGCCATCGTGGCGCTGCTCACCGGCCTGATCATCGACGAATATGTCTGGATCCTGTTGCGCGCCTTCACCGGCTTCACCATGGCCGGCGCTTTCATGGTCATCGAGAGCTGGCTGAACGAGAAGGCCACCAACGAGAACCGCGGCACCGTCTTCGGCCTCTATATGATGGTCACCTACGCCTCGATCATGGGCGGACAGATGATCGTCGCCGGCGGTGATGTGAAATCGGCGTCGCTGTTCATGATCACCGGCATCCTGTTCTGCCTGTCGCTGATCCCGACCGCGGTTTCTTCGGCATCACTCCCCAAGCCGCTGCAGGACGTCAAGCTCGACGTCAAGGGGCTCTACGCCAACTCGCCGGTGTCGGCGGTCGCTTGCCTGTTGGTCGGTATCGCCAACGGCGCCTGGGGTACGCTGGGTGCCGTCTACGGCGCCCGTATCGGCATCTCGACGCCTGAGATTGCCCTGATGATGAGCTTGGTGGTGGTTGCTGGTGCCGCGATGCAGCTGCCGGCCGGGCGCCTGTCCGACAAGACCGACCGCCGTTTCGTCCTGGCCGGTGCCGCTTTTGGCGCGGCGTTGGTCGCACTCCTGGTCTTCCTCTTCGAGCCGCGCTCCGCCGTCTTTGTCATCGTCTTGACCGCCGCTTACGGCGCCTTCGCTTACACGCTCTATTCGATCGCCGTGGCCCATGCCAACGACCACGCCCGTGCGGAGGATTTCGTCAAGGTGTCGGGAGGCTTGCTGCTGCTTTACGGCTTCGGCACCATGATCGGCCCTTTGCTGGCAGCGGCGCTGATGGGCTGGATGCGCCCGGAGGGCCTGTTCCTGGCGACCGCCTTCGCGCATCTGTCGCTGGCCGGCTACACGCTGCTGCGCATCAGCCGCCGCGCTCCGGTGCCGATCGGCGATCGCGACGCCTTCAAGACGCAGCCGGCCGACCGCTCGGTGACGCCGGAAGCATTGCGGCTCGATCCAAGAAGAAAAGCAGAAGCAGACAGTTGAGATTCGAAGAACTTTGCCTCACAAATGAGGCATGATGTTTTCCGACGCCTTCATGGCGATCGCCGACCCCAATCGGCGCCACCTCCTGGAAGAACTTCGACGCGGTCCGAAGACCGTCAACGAGTTGGCGGCCGGCTTGCCAGTCTCACGCCCGGCCGTATCGCAGCATCTGAAAGTGTTGCTCGACGCCGGACTGGTCAACGCCAAGGCTGAAGGCACGCGGCGTGTCTATACGGTAAGCAATTCCGGCTTCCTGAAGCTCAACATCTGGCTCGATCAATTCTGGGAAGCTTGATCTTCTCGCCCTTTATCATCGACATCGCGACGACGATCAGGCTTGTATTTTTAGGAAGGCGCCGAGCGCATCGAGCAGTTCGCCTGTCCCATGCTCACGCGTGGCTGAGGTGTCGTGGCCGTCGAGGAAGGCGCCCTGTTCTGTCATCACCAGCCGCGTGCCCCCCGCTTCGGCTACCAGCTCGATCGTCGCCAGTGACACAGAGACGCGGGTTTGACCGAACAGCAGCTCATAGCTGTAGACGATGCGCTGGTCCGGAACGATGTCCTGATAGACCGCGTTGAAGAAATGCATCTGCCCATCGCTCGGGCATCCCGCATTGACCTCCTTACCCCCGACACGGAAGTCCATGTCATGCCGGCTGGGCATCGGGTCATGGGGATCGACGAACCAGCGCCGCTTGGCCTCAGGATTGCTGAACGCGGAGAAGACCCTTGCGGGCGCCGCCGGATAGAAGCGCTCGACGACGAAGGTGGAATGGACGACGGATCGTTGGCTCACTGAGGTTTCCTTCATGTTTCGTCTTTGGTTTGCGCCAGAAAATCGCCAAGCCGATCCAGCCGGCGTTCCCAGGCGAGGCGCCGTTCGTTGATCCAGTGCTCGGCCGCTCTCAGCGCCTTGGGCTCGATCTGGCAGGTGCGCACGCGCCCCAGTTTTTCCGAGCGTACGAGGCCGCTCGCTTCCAGCACGTTGAGGTGCTGGACGACGGCCGACAGCGACATCGCCAGCGGCTCGGCCAGCTGGCTGACCGAGGCGGGGCCACGCGACAGCCGGTCGACCATCTGCCGCCGCGCCGGATCGGCGAGCGCCTGGAACATCAGGTCGAGCTGGGCGGGATCGTGCAGCATCGCCGTCAGCCGTTATTGTACGGGAAGAACTTGAAGTAGGGCTGCGCCTCCTCGATCACCCTGGCGAAGGCGGCGCGCTGCAGCAACCGGTCGTGATAGCGTTTCACGGCCGGATATTTGTCGCCGAACGGCTCGACCTTGTTGGCATAGAAGAGCGCGGGCGACGCCGCGCAATCGGCCAGGCTGAAGGCGTCGCCCACCGCCCAGTCCCTCGACTGCATCTCTTGTTCGACGATGGCGTAGGAATTGCGCAGCTGGCCACGCGCCTGCTCGACGCCGAACGGGTCGGTCTTGTCATGCGGCCGCAACCGGTCGCCGACGATCTTCTGCATCGGCTCCTGCACATAGAAATCATAGAAGCGGTCGGCCTGGCGGACCGCCAGCGCCGCATCGATGTCGGCGGGAACGAGTTCGACCGACCCCGGATAGTGCGTGGCCAGATATTCCACGACGATGGTCGATTCCAGCACTGTGCGGTCGCGTGCATCATCGCGCAGCGCCGGCATCTTGCCGGTCGGTGAAATCTTCAGGAAAGCCGCGCGCGAGTGTTCGTCGCCAAGGTCGACGATGACCGGGTTAAAGGCCGTGCCGTTCTCATAGAGCGCGATCAGCGGCTTCCAGCAGAAAGAGGCCAGGGGGTGGAAATGCAGCGTCAGGGCCATTCTTTGCTCGTCTCCTTCTGGTTCGTCGATGGGCAGGAGTCATGCGCCCGCCAGGTCAACACTGAAGCATTTACTTAACTATTGCGACATGCCTTGTCCGTCAAGACCGACCCGTGAAATCTCAATTGGACCTGATATGCGAGACGATGGCGGTCTCTATGTCGGGCCAGTCTTGCGGATGCAGTTCATGGCCGCCGCCCGCGATGCGAAGGAGTTTTACGCCGGTGACCATTTTGGCCAGCGCCTCGCCGTGCTCGACCGGAAAGATCGGATCTGATGTACCATGGATGACCAGCAGCGGCGCCGCCATCTCCGGCAAGCGGCCCTTCCATGCGTCACCGCCCTTGAGCGAGAAATGATTGCTTGCGCTGAGGAACCCGCCGGAGCGATCGTAATCCTGTTCGATGAAGGCCCGCATCCGGGCCTCGTCGAACGGGTGTGCGGTGCTGGCGATCGCCCTGGCATCCCTGACCATGAAATCGATCACCTGGCCGCGGTCCGACCAGTCGACATCGGCGCCCGCGGCCGAATGCTCGATATAGGCGTCGGTCGTCTGTGGCAGATGCGAGGTGTCCATTTCCACCGGCGAGCTGCTGATCACCGTCAGCGACGCGACGCGGGAGGAATGCTTGAGCGCCACGAGCTGCGCGATCATGCCGCCCATCGACATGCCGGCGACATGCGCCTTGCCGATGCCATGGCTGTCGAGCACGCCAACAGCATCGTCCGCCATGTCGTCGAATGTGTAGGGCGGCTTGCCCGGCGGATATTTGGTCGAGCGGCCGGTATCGCGATTGTCGTAGCGGATCACGTACAGGCCGGCATCCGCCAACTCCCGGCAAAATGCCTCCGGCCACCACAGCATCGAGGCCATCGCGCCCATGATCAGCAGCAGCGGAGGATTTTCAGGGTCGCCGAAGGCTTCGGATATGATCTCGGGGCGATTGATCGTCGTCATCACAAGGTCTCCTCATCTGCTTGCATTTTGCAATCGGTTGCACCGTAATAAAACTGATACGATAATGCAACTGGTTTTGTGGAGAGAGAATCGAATGAGCCTCGATCGCCGGTCCGGCTGCCCGATCAACCTGTCGCTGGAAGTGTTCGGCGACCGCTGGAGCCTGATCATCCTTCGCGACATGATTTTCGGCGGCAGGCGGCATTTTCGCGAACTGCTCAACGGCTCGATGGAAGGCATTGCCTCCAACATCCTTGCCGACCGGCTGAAGCGGCTGATGGAACTTGGCATGCTGACCAAGGCCGACGACCCATCGCACAAGCAGAAGGCGATCTACAGCCTGACCGAGATGGCCATCACGCTGGTGCCGATCCTGGCCCATCTGGGCGCCTGGGGCCGGGTCTGGCTGCCGACCACCGAGGAACTCTCGATCCGCGCCGAGCTCCTGGAGAAGGGCGGCCCGCCACTATGGGAGAAATTCATGGACGAGTTGCGCCATGAGCATCTGGGTATGCCACTCGACACAGCGTCCGGCCCTTCTGTCCGCGCGACCCTGCAGGCCGCCTATCAAGCCGTGGTCGCCGGCAAGGCTCTCGGCGCCAGCCCGGCCGTGTAACCAACTATTTTCCCCCGTTGAGAGCCCGGCTCTGCTAGAACAAGCGGAAACCACAATTCACGGGATTGGATAAGGTCTTGGTTGAGAACTCTCGGGATGCTGCCCGCGCGCGCGCCGATCTGCGCTTCAAGAAGCAGGAAGAGGCGGCGACCGTCCGCCAGAAGGCGATGGCGGAATATGCCGCCGAGAGCGACGCCCGCAAGGTCAAGACCGACAAGCTGAGGGCGCTCCGGCTCGCCAAGGAAGCCGAAGACCTCGCCAATGCGCCGGCAGTGCCCGCCAAGAAACCTGCACGCGCCAAGAAGAAATAACGCGCCGCTTTCAAACTAGCCCGAACCGGCCGGCGCTGCTCGCCTGCTGATACAGCCGTTCGACGGCGCCACCCAGGCAGCGGCCCTTCATCCCACCGCTTCACGAGAAGCAATTTCAACCGAAAACGGGATTGCTTCGGCCGGCCGGCCGCCGATGATTGTCCCTTTCCAACAGGAGATTGCCATGACCGCACTGCCGCTCGAAAAAGCCCAGCAAATCATCGATGCCGCCTTCGCCAAGGGCGCCGATCTCAAGCTCAAGCCGCTGGGCGTCTCGGTGCTTGACGCCGGCGGCCATCTGGTCGCCTTCCAGCGCCAGGACGGTGCCTCGTTCCTGCGCCCGCAAATGTCGGCCGGCAAGGCCTATGGCGCGCTGGCCATCGGCATGGGTTCGCGCAAGGTCGAGGCCTTCGCCAAGGAGCGCCCGCATCTGGTTGCCGGCATTTCCGACGTGTCGGGCGGACGCGTGCTGCCGGTGGTCGGCGGCGTGCTGATCCGCGACAAGGCCGGCACTATTGTCGGCGCCGTCGGCATTTCAGGCGACACCTCGGACAATGACGAGGCCGCGGCCATCGCCGGCATCGAGGCCGCCGGCTTCACCGCCGATCCGGGCTGAGTTCTTAGTTGAGATTGATGTCCCGGCTTGCCGATCGCATCGACACCGCGAACCCGGCCATCACATCGAACAGCGCGATGATCATCAGCGTGAAGAAGATGGAATGCGCCGCGCCCTTGACCAGCAGGAACTCGACCAGGAAAGCGACGAAGACCAGCGTCGACAGGAGATGGTCCATGATCGAGGCGCTGGTCGTGCGCGCCGATTTCACCATTTCGAGGAACAGGAAGATCAGCCCGATCAGTATCATCAAGTCGCCGAGCGTCATCGAGAACACCCCGCCCGACATCATGCGGAACGAGAAGATCTCGCTCGCCCAGGGATCGTCACCGCCGCCGAAAATTCCGAGCAGGCCGAGATTGTAGAGAATGAAAGGCACGATCAAAAGCGGGACGGCACCGAACATCTGGCGTCTCCATATGGGGGCACCTTCTGTAGAATGCGCCACAGGCACGCCGTCAAGATTTTTCGTAAAAAGCCGCAAACACGGTCGAAGACCGGATGCAACAACCATGTCAGCCGGTTGCAAGCGTAAGGCAGAGGCTCAGCGCTGAAGTAGCCTGCGCGCATTGCGCGCCGGTGAGACGGCAGCCCAAGCGTCGGCTCCGGCCGTTAAGTTGCGCCAAACGCAAAAAAGACCGGCCAGAGGCCGGTCTTTTGTAACTCAAACCTTGGGAAAAGCTAGTCTCAGCTTTCCTTGGGGGTCAGCACCTGGCGACCGCGATACATGCCGGTCTTCAGGTCAATGTGGTGCGGGCGGCGCATTTCGCCGGAATTCTTGTCCTCGACATAGGTCGGGGCCTTGAGGGCGTCTGCCGAGCGGCGCATGCCGCGCTTGGACGGAGAGGTTTTGCGTTTCGGAACGGCCATGGATATGCTCCACTACATGGTCAAAAGCCCCGCCCGCCCTCGTGAAAGGGCCATGTCGGGGCCTAAATCTGAGAAAGTCGGGTGCCTATACACGCCCTGTGCCGTTTTGGCCAGCGCTACCATGAACTTTTTTGTGCCGGCTATTCGAGACAACCGACATAAGCACCGGAACGACCTGCCCTGCGCTCTATCAGATTGGCGAGCCGTCTCAGGCCCGGCCCGGGCTTTGCCGGATTGCGGGCGATCGGATTGGGCAGGGTGACGGCAAGAAGTGCGGCCTGCCGGCGCGACAGCTGTTTTGCCGAAATGCCGAAATGATGCTGTGCCGCTGCCTCGATGCCATAGATGCCCGGCCCCCATTCGGCGATGTTGAGATAGATTTCCATGATGCGGCGTTTCGATATCACGGCGTCGAAATAGACGGCCAGCGGCAGTTCGACGACCTTGCGCACCGAGCCCAGCGGCCGCGACCAGAGAAAAAGGTTCTTCACCGTCTGCATAGTGATGGTCGAGGCGCCGCGCGTCGCCTCGCCGGCCAGCGCATCGTCGACGACGCCGCGCAATTCGCCGAGATCGACACCGCGGTGAAAGCAGAATTGCCCATCCTCCGACATGATGACCGAATGGGCCAATACCGGCGCCACATCGTCGATCGACACCCAGCGCCGGTCATAGCCGGAGAAGGTCGCCACATCCTTCAGCATCAGCGTCGACACCGGATGCACGAAGGACGGCAGGTAAAGGAAGGTCAGCACCGTCGGAATCAACGCCAGTACGGCGGCCACGACGATACCGCGCCGGACCCAGCGCCTGAGATTGCGGCGGTTCACGCCTCGCGATCTCGTCGCCATGTCCAGCTTTTCGGTTTCATGATCGACGATCGGTTCCGCCAAGCCGCCCAACCCGTGCCAGAGAGCTCGTTTTGAAACGCGCTCCTGTGAGTCATATGACGGCGTTTTTCGAGAACCGGAGCGGAGCGTACATTTGAGTACGTGAGCACCGGAAGCGCAGAAAAAGCCTTCAGATGACCGCAGGAGTAGAGTTTCCAAACGGGCTCTTACTGCTCCGGCATAATGGCGCTTGCCTTCTTGCGCAACGTCTGAGTGTCGGCTACCGGTCCCGGCCATGACGAATGACGACGAAATGGCGTTCGAAATGGCGCTCATCAGGCGGGCGGCAGCCGTCGAGGTGCTGCTGCGGCGGTTGCTCGACGACCGCCCGCTTTCGGGCGAGATCGCGCGGCCCGACCGCCTGATGGCGGCAATGCGCCATGGCGTGCTGAACGGCGGCAAGCGCCTGCGCCCGTTCCTGGTCATGGAGAGCGCCGCGCTGTTTTCCGCCGATGGCGAAGCCGCACTGCGCGTCGCGGCGGCCCTCGAATGCGTGCATTGCTATTCGCTGATCCATGACGATCTGCCGGCGATGGACGATGATGATCTGCGCCGCGGCCAGCCGACCGTGCACAGGGCCTTCGACGAGGCGACGGCGATCCTGGCCGGCGACGCCTTGCTGACGCTGGCCTTCGACATCATCGCCGGCGAGGCGACCGTACTGCCGGCCGAGCGGCGGGTGGCCCTGGTGCTGGCGCTTGCCCGTGCCGCCGGTGCCGGCGGCATGGTCGGCGGCCAGAAACTCGACCTCGAAGCCGAGCAGACACCGCCCGACGAGGCCGGCATCATAAGGCTGCAGGCAATGAAGACCGGCGCGCTGATCCGCTTCGCCTGCGAAGCCGGCGCCATCATCGCCGGCGCTCCGGCCGAGGATCGCGAACGGCTGGCCGAATTCGGCTCGGCGATCGGCCTTGCCTTCCAGCTTGCCGACGACCTGCTCGACCTGACCGCCGACGCCGGCCAGATGGGCAAGGCGACCGGCAAGGACGCCGCCGCCGGCAAGGGAACGCTGGTGGCGCTGCACGGCGCGAATTGGGCGCGCAGCCAGCTGCACGGCCTTGTCGGCCAGGCGCACGCGCTGCTCGAGCCCTATGGCGACAGGGCAGCGCTGCTGAAGGAAGCCGCGACCTTCGTCGCGACGCGCAACAGCTGAGTTCTGGATCTGGACTTGCCTGCCTGGCAGGACAGGCAGGGCTATCCCCGCCCCGCGCCATTCGCCACGACATATACCGCGTAGAGCGACTGTCGCGCCGTGATGAACAGGCGGTTGCGCTTCGGGCCGCCGAAGGTGAGGTTCGCCACCGTCTCCGGGATGCGGATCTTGCCGATCAGCGTGCCGTCGGGGTCGAAGCAATGGACGCCGTCGCCGGCACCTGCCCAGACGCGGCCTGATAGATCCACCCTGAACCCATCGAACAAGCCGGCTGTGCAAGTCGCGAAGACGCCGAGTTCCTTGAGCGCGCCGCTCTCGATGGCGAACTTGCGGATGTGCCGTGGCCCGCCCTTCTGGTGCGTGACGCCGGTGTCGCCGACATAGAGGATGGTCTCGTCCGGCGAGAAGGCGAGGCCGTTGGGCTTCGCCATCGTCGAGACGACGCGTGTCACTGCGCCCGTTGCAGGGTCGGCGCGGTAAACGTGGCAACCCTCGATCTCCTGCTCGGCGCGGTCGCCCTCATAGTCGGTCGCGATGCCGTAGGGCGGATCGGAAAACCACACCGTGCCGTCCGAACGCACCACCACGTCGTTGGGCGAATTCAGCCGCTTGCCCTCGAAGCGGTCGGCGATCACCGTGATCGACCCGTCATGCTCGGTGCGGGTGACGCGCCGCGCCCGGTGCTCGCAGGTGACCAGCCGCCCCTCAGTATCGACTGTGTTGCCATTGGCATTGTAGGCCGGTGCGCGAAACACCGAGACGGCGCCGCTGGTGTCGTCGTAGCGCATGATGCGGTCATTCGGGATGTCCGAAAACACCAGATACCGCCCGGCCGCGAACCAGGCCGGACCCTCCAACCAGCGCCCTCCGGTCCACAGCCGCTCGACCGCCACATGGCCGACGAAGCAGCTCTCGAACCGCTCGTCGAGAACCTCGAAGCCCGCGCCTTCTATATCTGCGAACATGCCTCGCCCTCCACGAAACCGGTCTATCGATAGCCCTCGCGGCGAGCCATTTTCAAGACTTGACCTGCAAAAATGTTAGCGATAACATCGACGCCAATTCAGTCCGTTTGCTTGGCTTGGGAGGGCCATAGATGCGGCCCAAGCTCATCGAATTCATTGACATCTCCAAGCGCTTCGGCGGCACTCTGGCGTTGAAGTCGGTCTCGCTCGACATCCACGAGGGCGAGATCGTCGCGCTGCTGGGCGAGAACGGCGCCGGCAAGTCGACGCTGATCAAGACACTCGCCGGCATCTACAGGCGCGACCAGGGCGCGATCCGCTTTCGCGGCGAGGACTATCACCACCGCCCGCCCCGGCCCAACCAGCCGCAGAAGGTCGCCTTCATCCATCAGGATCTCGGCCTCATCGAATGGATGACGGTGGCAGAGAATGTTGGCATGGCGCAGGGTTTTTCACGCCGCTCGGGCCTGATCGACTGGCGCGACACCGAGCGTCGTGCCGAGCGCGCGCTGGCGCTGGTCGGCTGCGCCTTCGATCCGGCGACGCGCGTCCAGGATCTTTCCCGCACCGAGAAATCGCTGGTGGCCATCGCCCGCGCGCTCGCCACCGAAGCCGACGTGCTGGTGCTCGACGAGCCGACGGCAAGCCTGCCGGCCGATGAGGTCGAACGCTTGTTCCAGGCGCTGCGGCCGTTGCGCGAGCGCGGTGTCGGCATGATCTATGTCTCGCACCGGCTGGACGAAGTGTTCCGCATCGCCGACCGTGTCGCCGTGATGCGCGACGGCCGCATGGTGGCGGTCAAGCCCGTCACCGAGACGACGCCGCAGGAACTGGTCGATCTCATCGTCGGCCGCCCGGCGCATCAAATGTTCGCCAAGTCGCGCTGGCAGGACGGACCCGAGCGGCTGAAGGTCGAGGATCTGCGCTGCGGTAGCGTCGGTCCGGTTCGCTTCGAGGCGCGATCGGGTGAACTGCTCGGTCTGGTCGGCCTGCGCGGCGCAGGACAGGAGGCGGTCGGCCGCGCGCTGTTTGGCGCCGAGCCTTTCGACGGCGCTGTTTCGCTCGACGGCAAACGCCTCGATCTGTCCTCGGTCGGTGCGGCCCTTGCCGCCGGCGTCGGCCTGATCGCGCGCGACCGCACCGAGGAGTCGGTGGCGCTGTCGCTGTCCGTGCGCGAGAACATGTACCTCAATCCGTCGGCGGTCGGCCGCGGGCTGTTTTCCTTCATGAAGCCGGCGCAAGAGAGCGAGCTGACGCGGGAACTCGGCGCGCGCCTGGGGCTGAGGCCAAACGACCCGCATCTGCCGATCGAGGCGCTCTCCGGCGGCAACCAGCAGAAGGTGGTCGTCGGCCGCTGGCTGGCGACGGGCCGCAAGCTGCTGATCGCCGAGGATCCGACGGCGGGCGTCGATGTCGGTGCCAAGGCCGAAATCTACCGGCTGATCGCGGCGGCCGTCGAGGCAGGGCTGGCGGTCATCGTCGTGTCCACGGATTTCGAGGAGGTCGCCCATATCTGCCATCGCGCCCTTGTCTTTTCGCACAACCGCATCGTGCGCGAACTGGCCGGCGATGCCTTGACGACGGCGGCGCTCATCCATGCCGCCTCTGTGTCCGAAGCCGCCTGAGGAGTATCCATGAACTCGATCAAATCGACGGCGCTGGAGCCGACCCGCTCGGAACTCTCCGGGCTGAGCTTTGGCCAGAAGGCGGCGCGCTATCTGCCGGTCTACGGCCTGCCGATCCTGACGTTGCTGCTCATCCTGCTGTTCTCGCTGCTCTTGCCGCGCACCTTCCCGACGCTGCTCAATTTGCGCTCGATCATCTCCGACAAGGCGATCATCGCCCTGCTCTCGCTGGCGGCGATGATCCCCATGGCCTCGGGCCGCATCGACCTGACGGTCGGCTACGGCATCGTGCTCTGGCATATATTGGCTATCAGCCTGCAGACCGCCTTCGGTGTCCCCTGGCCGATCGCGGTGCTCATCGTCATCCTGCTCGGCGTTGTGACCGGCTTCATCAACGGCCTGCTGGTCGAGGTGGCGCGCATCGATTCCTTCATCGCCACGCTCGGCACCGGCACCGTGCTCTATGCCTTGGCCATGTGGTACACCGGCGGCCGCCAGGTCGTCGGCATGCTTCCCGACGGCTTCCTCGCCCTCAACGGCACGATGCTGTTCGGCCTGCCGATCACTGGCTACTACGTGATCGTCCTGGCGCTGGCGATGTGGCTTGTGCTCGAATACATGCCGATCGGCCGCTACCTCTACGCCATCGGCGCCAATCCCAAGGCCGCCGCGCTCAACGGCATTCCAGTGCAGAAATTCGTCATGGGCGCCTTCGTCGCCTCCGGCGCGCTGACCGCGCTGGGCGGCGTGCTTCTCGCCTCGAAGCTGCGGATCGGCCAGGCCAGCGTCGGCCTCGAATATCTGCTGCCGGCGCTGGTCGGCGCCTTCCTCGGATCGACCACCATCAAGCCCGGCCGCGTCAATGTATGGGGCACGATCATCGGCGTCGTCATCCTCGCCGCCGGCATTTCCGGCATCCAGCAGTTCGGCGGCTCGTTCTGGGTCGAGCCGCTGTTCAACGGCGTCACCTTGCTCGTCGCCATCGGCATTGCCGGCTACGCGCAGCGCCGCCGCGGCGCGGTCGTGCCGCCTCCACCAGCCACCAGCCAACCAACAAAGACAAATGACAATGCTTAATGGGAGAAGAAACATGCATCGCAGAACAGTCCTTCAGCTCGGCGTCGCTTGCCTGGCGCTCGGCATCGCCTCGACCGCGCTGGCCGACCCGATGGCCGACGCCAAGGCCGTCGTCGACAAATACGCCAGCAAGGTCGACAAATGGGACGGCCCGACGACCGGACCGAAAGGCGCTGCCGGCAAGACCATCGTGGTGCTTGGCGCCGACATGAAGAACGGCGGCATACTGGGCGTCACCAAGGGCGTCGAGGAAGCAGCGGCGGCTCTCGGCTGGACGGTCAAGACGCTTGACGGCGCCGGCTCCATCGGCGGCCGCACGGCGGCTTTCGGCCAGGCGCTGGCGCTTAATCCCGACGGCATCATCATCAACGGCTTCGACGCCGTCGAGCAGAAGCCGGCAATGGAGCAGGCGAAGGCCGCCAAGATCCCAATGGCGGCATGGCATGCGGCACCGACGGTCGGTCCGATCGACGATCTCGGCATCATCGCCAACGTCTCGACCGATCCGATGGAAGTGTCGAAGGCGGCGGCCGACTGGGCCTTTGTCGACGCCAAGGGCAAGCCTGGCGTCATCATCTTCACCGATTCCACCTACCAGATCGCCATCGCCAAGGCGGACCGGATGAAGAAGGAGATCGAGGATCTCGGCGGCAAGGTGCTCGAATATGTCGACACGCCGATCGCCGAGACTTCACAGCGCATGCCGCAGCTCACCACCTCGTTGCTGCAAAAATATGGCGACGCCTGGACCCATTCGCTGGCGATCAACGATCTCTATTTCGACTTCATGGGCCCGTCGCTGGCGGCTGCCGGCAAGTCGGGCACCGACGCGCCAATCAATGTGGCGGCGGGCGATGGTTCCGAATCCGCCTACCAGCGCATCCGCTCCAGCCAGTTCCAGAAAGTGACGGTGGCCGAGCCGCTGAATCTGCAGGGCTGGCAGCTCGTCGACGAGCTCAACCGCGCCATGGCCGGCGAGAAATGGTCGGGCTACATCTCGCCGCTGCATGTGGTGACATCGGACAATGTCGAATTCGACGGCGGCCCGGACAACCGCTTCGACCCGGGCAACGGCTATCGCGACCAATACAAGAAGATCTGGGGCAAGTAAGCTCGGCCGCAAAGGCCACCAGAAGACGGCCGGCGGTCATCCCGCTGGCCGTCTTCTTTTGGAAACCGTCAAGCCGTGTGGCGTACGATCACCTTGGGCGTCATGCCGACCACCACCCGGTCGTCGGCCGCGCGGCGATCGTTGAGCAGGTCGAGCACCAGCTCGGCCACCCTGACACCGATCTCATGTGCGCCGACATCGATCGTGGTGATCGAAGGCACCGACTGCTCGGCGAGGTCATAGGCGCCGAAGCCGGCGATCGCGACGTCCTCGGGGACGCGGATGCCGCGCCGCACGCATTCCATCAGCGCGCCGAAGGCCGAGAGGTCCGACACGCACATCACCGCCTGCGTGTCCGGCCAGCGCGAGATCATTTCGACCATGGCGATGGCGCCCTCGCGCATCGAGATCGGCGGCACGCCCGAGGCGATGACGCGCGAGGCGTCGAGGCCGCGGTCCTGCAGCGCCGCGACGAAGCCGCGGCGGCGATCGAGACCGCGCGTGTCGCGCGATGTGTCGCCGCCGATGAAGCCGAGCCTCGAATAGCCGCGTGCGACGAAATGATCGACCATCAGCCGCCCGGCCTCTGCGTTGGAGAAGCCGACGACATGGCCGATCGGATCCTCCGGCAGGTCCCAGGTCTCCACCACCGGCACGCCGGCATTCTCCAGCATCTTGCGGCAGCGCGGTGTATGCCGGCCGCCGGTGACGATGATCGCTTCCGGCCGCCGCCTGAGCAGCTGGCCGACCAGGCGCTCCTCCTCCTCGACATTGTAGTCGGTGAAGCCGAGCAGGATTTCCAGTCCGCTGTCGCGCAGGCCCTCGGTCATGCCGCGCACAGTGTCGGCGAAATTGGCGTTGTTGATCGAAGGGATCGTCACCGCGACGAAACCGGACCGGCGTGACGACAGGTTGGCGGCGATGCTGTCGAAGACATAGCCGAGCTCGTCCGCCGCCCTTATGATCCGGTCACGCGTGTCGGCGCTGATGGAGGTATCGCGTTTGAAGGCGCGCGACACTGTCATTGTCGAGACGTTGGCGCGATGCGCGACATCGGCCATGGTCGGGCGTTTTGACGAAGGCTGCATGGCCATACGTTATCGATATCACTGCGGAATGCAACGCGCCGCCGAGACTCACGAGAAGGCGATCTGGACCTTCATCGCCTGGCTGCGGTCATTGGCGAGTTCGAAGCCGGACGAGGCCTCGTCGCAGGCCACGGTGTGGGTGATCAGCGGCTTCACGTCGATCAGTCCCTTGCGCATCAGCTCGACACCTACGGCGAATTCCGGATGGAAGCGGAACGACCCGTTGATCGACAGTTCCTTGGTGGTGACCGCCGACATCGGCAGGGCCATCTCAGCGCCGCCGAGGCCTAGCTGGACGATGGTACCGCGCGGGCGCAGCGCCGCGATGCCTTGCGCCAGCGCCGCGGCGGCCCCCGAGCATTCATAGAGGATGTCGAACGTGCCCTTGTCGGCGAGATAGGGGGCGAGCCCTTCCGGGTCGATCCGCGTGTTGATCGTCTTGTCGGCCCCGGCCCGGACCGCCATCGCCAGCGTAAAATCGGTGATGTCGACGGCGACGATCTCGGCGGCGCCGGCACGCCGTGCGCTGAGGATAGACAACAGGCCGATCGGCCCGCAGCCGGTCACCAGCACGCGCTTGCCCAGCATCTCGCCGGCTCTGCGCGTCGCATGGAGACAGACCGCCAGCGGTTCGGCCATCGCCGCCTCGCCGGCGCTCAACCCGTCCGCCGGCACGCATTGCAGCGCGTCCGCCACCAGCATCTCGCGGAACGCACCCTGTATATGCGGGAATGGCATGGCGCTGCCGTAGAAGCGCATGTTGAGGCACTGGTTGTGTATCCCTTCGCGGCAGTAGCGGCAGCTGTAGCAGGGCCGCGACGGTGAGACCGCGACCAACTGGCCAGGCTGCAGCCCGCTGACGCCGGACCCAAGCTTTTCGATGACGCCGGAGACCTCGTGGCCGAGGATCATCGGCTCCTTGAGCCGCACCGTTCCGAAGCCGCCGTGATTGTAATAGTGCAGGTCGCTGCCGCAGATGCCGCCGGTGGCGAGACGCAGCAGCACCTGGCCCGCTCCCGGCTCCTCGACCGGACGGTCCTCGATGCGCAAATCCTTGGCGGCATGGATGACGATCGACTTCATGGCAGGCGAGCTCCTCGGGCAGGTCCAGGAAGGCTGTGCAGCGTTTCCCTTCGGAGTTGAGATTAGGAGTTACAGCACCGGCGTGAGCAGCGGCTGGCCGGCAAAATGGGCGGCGAGGTTGTCGCGCACAAGCTTGCCCATCGCCTTGCGCGTTTCGACCGTGCCCGACGCATGGTGCGGCTGCAGCAGCACATTGTCGAGCGCCAGGAAACGTGGATTGAGCTTCGGCTCGCCTTCGAAGACGTCGAGCGCGGCGCAACCAAGCGTCTTCTTCTCGAGCGCGTCGAGCAGCGCATCCTCATCAATATTGGAAGCGCGCGAAATGTTGATCAGCATGCCTTCCTCGCCAAGTGCGGCGATCACATCCTTATTGACGATGTGGCGCGTCGCGGGCGACGCGGCAAGCGTCACGAACAGGAAATCCGAACGCTCGGCCAGCCTGACCGGATCGGCGATGAACTCCCAGTTCGACGCGAAATCCTTGCGTGTCGGGCCGCAGTAGGCAATGTCCATGCCGAAGCCGGCGAGGCGTTTGGCCACTTCGTGGCCGATGCGGCCAAGACCGAGCACGCCGGCCCGCCGCCCCCAGACGCGGCGCTGCAGCGGGTAGAGCCCCTTGGCCGCCCAACTGCCGTCGTGCACCCAACGCTGCGCCCCGACCACGCCGCGCGAGAGGGCGAGCATCATGGCGATCCCGAGATCGGCGACATCGCCGGTCAGCACATCGGGCGTGTTGGTGACACGCACGCCCCGTTCCCGGCAGGCCGCGAGGTCCACCGCGTCGAAACCGACGCCATAGACGCTCACGACCTCGAGCGAAGGACAGGCCGCGATCATGGGCCGGCTGGCGCCGAGTTCGCCGCGCGTGGCGATGGCGCGTATGCGCGGCCCAACCTCGGCGAGGAAGGACGGCTTGTCGGCTGCATCGAAATAACGGTGGACAATGAAGGCCTGGTTGAGTGGCTCCTCGTCCCACGCTGGATAAGGTCCAATCTGAAGGATGTGAGGCCGCTGCATCGGTTTTCGCTCCAATTGACTTGACAGCAATGTTATCGATAACATAACAACATTCAACGACGAGAGGCAATCGGGAAAATGTCGTCCACTCTGTTCGATCTCACGGGGCGCACGGCGCTCGTTACCGGCTCCTCCCAGGGCATCGGCTTTGCGTTGGCCAAGGGCTTGGCCGAAGCCGGCGCCAGGGTGGTCCTCAATGGCCGCGACGAAGCAAAGCTCGCCGCGGCGGCGGCACGGATAGCAGGGGCGCGAACACTCGTCTTCGACGCAACCGACCATGCATCGGTGCGCTCCGCCATTGACGGTTTCGAGCTCTCCGGCGGGCAGATCGACATACTGGTGAACAATGCCGGCATGCAGTTTCGCGCGCCGCTCGAAGATTTTCCCGCCGATGCGTTCGAGCGCTTGCTGCAGACCAATGTCGCCAGTGTCTTCCATGTCGGCCAGGCGGTCGGACGCCACATGATCGGCCGCGGCCGCGGCAAGATCATCAACATCGCCAGTGTGCAGACCGCGCTCGCCCGCCCGGGCATCGCACCCTACACCGCGACCAAAGGCGCGGTCGGCAACCTGACCAAGGGCATGGCGACCGACTGGGCCAAACATGGTCTGCAATGCAACGCCATTGCACCGGGCTATTTCGACACACCGCTCAATGCTGCCCTTGTCGCCGACCCTGACTTCAGCGCATGGCTCCAAAAGCGCACACCGGCCGGCCGCTGGGGCAAGGTCGAAGAACTGGTCGGGGCCTGCGTCTTCCTCGCCTCCGACGCCTCGTCCTTTGTCAACGGACATGTCCTCTATGTCGATGGCGGCATCACAGCGTCGATCTGATCCGCCGCGCCGCATGATCATCATGGGCGTTGCGGGGTCGGGCAAGACAACGATCGGCGAAGCGCTGGCTCGCGCGATCTCGGCGACCTATGTCGATGGCGACCAGCTGCATCCGGAGGCCAACATCGCCAAGATGAGCGCCGGCATTCCGCTTGTCGACGCCGACAGGTGGCCGTGGCTGGCAAGGGTCGGCGAAACCCTGAGGCCAGGCACGATACCCATCATCGTCGGCTGCTCGGCGTTGAAGCGCGCCTATCGCGATTTCATCACCGAACAGACCGGAGCGCCCGTGCTGTTCATCTATCTCGACGGTTCGCACGAACTGATTTTTCGACGCATGCGCGAACGCACCGGCCACTTCATGCCGACAAGCCTGCTCGACAGCCAGTTCGCGACGCTGGAGATACCGGGCAAGGACGAGAATGCAATCAGTGTGGTTATCGACGCGCCGCTCCAGGAGATTGTCGCGGACATAACAACGAAATTCGAGGAGCGGCCGTCATGACCAACAAAGTCGCATTGATTGGCGCCGGCGCCATGGGCGGGGCGATCGGCGAGCGCCTGCTCGCCACCGGCAATCGCCTCGCCGTGTTCGATCTCGACAAGGTCAAGGTCGAGGCGCTGGTCGCCAGGGGCGCGACCGCCATGGCGAGCGCGGCCGAGGCCGCCGGTGCGTCCGATTATGTCATCCTCAGCCTCAATTCGGCGGCGATCGTGCGCCGCGCAGTGTTCGGTGACGGCGGCGTGACGGCTGGAGCGAAGCCTGGCACGCTGATCATCGACATGTCGTCCATCGACCCCGATGCGACGCGCCAGCTCGCCGCCGACGCAAGCGAGAAGGGTCTGCGCTGGGTCGACAGCCCGCTCTCGGGCGGCGCGCCGAAGGCGCTGACCGGTGAATTGACACTGATGGCCGGCGGCGAGGCCGAGGACGTCGCGGACGCCCACAAGGTGCTGCGCGACGTCGCGGCCAATTACACCCATATGGGCCCGGCCGGCACCGGCCAGACGACCAAGCTGATCAACCAGGTGCTGTGCGCGCTGAACTTCATGGCCGTGGCGGAGGCGACGCGGCTGGCGCTGGATGCCGGCGTCGACGTGCTGAAGATCCCCCAGGCGTTGAAGGGCGGGCGCGCCGACAGCGCCATCCTGCAGGAATACCTGCCGCGCTTCGCCACCCGTGACTACCGGCGCACGGGCCGCATCGACAATATGGTGAAGGACCTGGATGCCGCGCAGGATCTGGCGCGACGCACGCATACGGCGATGCCGCTGACGGCCGTCTGCGCCGAAGTGCACAGGCTGCTGACGGCTGCCGGACTGGGCGGCGAGGACCAGGCCGCATTGATGGAATTTTTCCGACGCAACGACGACCAGGAGAACCGGACATGATCACGCGCTATGCGCTGTTTGAAGGCAAGGTGAAGGACGGGCAGACCGCGGCATTCCGCCAAGCTGTCCTCGACACCGTACTGCCGAAGTGGAAGGCGTTTCCCGGCGCGCTCGACGTGCGCGTCAGCTTCGCCGAAAAGCGTGACGACGGCGCGCCGGAATTCCCGCTGATCCTGGCGATCAACTACCGCGACATGGCGGCCGTCGATGCAGCCCTTGCCAGCCCCGTCCGCGCTGAATCGCGCGCCGCGACCGAAGCGGTCCTGGCCAGATATTTCGAGGGCCGCATCCACCATCACGTCACGATCGCCAACGAATTCCCTCTGGCCGCAGCGTAGTGGCATCGCCGGTTCCGGCCCGGTTCGCTTCCTGGCGGGCCGTGTCAGCAATCGGACAGGCACGCCAACGAAATCTTAATGTAAATGAAGCGTAATCCCGGTCGTTAAAATAATGCGTATGTGTTGGGGTTGCGCATGCCGGAATATTCTTCCTTCATCCGGTTTGTCCGGATTCGCTATCTTTCAGGATTGCTGATTTTCGCGCTGGCTTCCACGGCCATCATGTTTGCGCTCAACCGTGTCAATTCCTTCCGTCATGAGGTTGATGCGCTGAGCAGCAATCTCGTCGTCTTCACCCGCGACCTGCGCAACGCGACCAGCTTCGCCGAGACGACGGGCTCCGCCTGGCGAAACGAAACGCGCGACGCGCTGACCGCATCGGCGCGCGACCATTCCGAACGTCTGACCAGCGAGATCGACACGCTGACCGCCCAGTTCGCCGCGCTGCGCTCGCGCCTGTCGGCCAAGACCATCAACGAACTGGAAACCGCCTCGGTCAACGGCGACCTGTTCTGGTCGGCGCACGATATGGTGCGCAATTTCAACCTGATGTCGATGGCGCAAAAGGCCGATGAATGGAGCTATCGCGAGATCCGCAACCAGAACGATCTGTTTGTGCAGCCGATGCTGGTCCGTGTCCGCACCGCCATGGATGAAGAGCGCCATTTGGCCGACGCATCCAGTGACCGGTTGCTGTTGTGGGCGAGCGGCCTGTTGTTCGGCGTCCTGGCCATCGTCGCCTTCTGGATCTTCCGGCCGATGGAGCAGGCGATCCGCCGCGCCTTTGCCCAATCGGCCGAGTCCCTGTTCAAGGCCGAGGCCGCCGATCGCGCCAAATCCGAATTCCTGGCCAATATGAGCCACGAGATCCGCACGCCGATGAACGGCGTGCTCGGCATGGCCGAACTCTTGGCCAAGACCGAACTGACCCCGCGCCAGAAGACCTTCACTGACGTCATCGTCAAATCCGGCAATGCGCTGCTCACCATCATCAACGACATCCTCGATTTCTCCAAGATCAATGCCGGACAGCTCACCCTGGACCCCGCTCCTTTCCGCCTCACCGAAGCGGTCGAGGACGTGGCGACGCTGGTCTCGGCACGCGTCGCCGAAAAGAATCTTGAACTGATCGTGCGTGTCGATCCGCGGCTGCCGGCCCATGTCGTCGGCGACGCCGGCCGCTTCCGGCAGATCGTCACCAACCTGGTCGGCAATGCGGTGAAGTTCACCGAGAAGGGCCATGTGCTGATCGATGTCGGCGGCGAGACCGTCAACGATGTCGTCCAGCTCAGGCTGCGCGTCGAGGACACCGGCATCGGCATCCCGGCCGAGAAACTGCAGAACGTGTTCGAGAAATTCGCCCAGGTCGACGGCTCCTCGACACGCCGTCACGAAGGCACCGGCCTTGGGCTTGCCATCGCCGCCCGCCTCGTCGACCTGATGGCCGGCAAGATCGGGGTCGAGAGCGAGATCGGGCGCGGCTCCGTCTTCTGGTTTGCGGTGCCGCTGCCCGTGCATCATGCCGAGGCCCGCGACGCGATCGTGCCGGTGGACGTCACCGGCGCGCGCGTGCTGGTCATTGACGACAATCCCGTCAACCGCGAAATCCTGCTCGAGCAGCTCAGAAGCTGGAGTTTCGACTGCGCCGCCGCCGAAAGCGGCGCGGTGGGGCTCGCCTTCCTCGATCGCGCCTGCCAGCTGGGCGCCAGCGTCGACTGCATCATCCTCGACTACCAGATGCCCGGCATGAACGGCGCCGATGTCGCCCGGGCCATCGCCGCCGACAGCCGGCTGTCGGCCATCCCGATCGTCATCCTGACCTCGGTCGACCAGGTCGATTTCGGCAAGATGATCATCGACTTCGGCATTGCCGCGCACCTGACCAAGCCGGCGCGCTCAGCGGTGCTGCTCGGTACGGTCATCTCGGTCATCCAGAAGGCCCGTTCGCAGGTCGGCAAGGCGCAGTTCATCCGTGAGCCGGTCCAGCCAATGCCGCAGCCGGCTCCACCGGCCTTCACCGTCATCCGCGGCCCCGCAATACCGGTCGCCACCGCGCCGGAATCGGCCGTCACACCGAACGGTCCGATCGACATCCTCATTGCGGAGGACAACGAGGTGAACCAGCTGGTGTTCGGCCAGATCCTCAACGGGCTCGGTCTGAGCTACCGCATCGCCGGCAACGGCCGCACCGCGGTCGAGATGTACCGGTCGCTGCATCCGAAACTGATCCTGATGGATGTCTCGATGCCTGAAATGAACGGCTATGAGGCGACCCGCGCCATCCGGACGATCGAGACCTCGTCGGGCGGTCACATCCCGATCATCGGCGTCACCGCGCACGCGCTCAAGGGCGATCGCGACAAGTGCGTCGAGGCCGGCATGGACGATTATCTCCCCAAGCCGGTTTCGCCCGACCGCCTGGGGACGAAAATCGGCACCTGGCTCAGCGAGACGGTGGTGGCCAAGACGGCGTGAGATATAGCCCGTCAGGCTGCCAGATCAGCCCAGTCGACCGATCGGTATGATTTCCGGAGAGGTGTCCGCATAGGATTCGCCTTGCCAGTCGCCGAACCATTGCTCCACTAGCAGGCCGGCGTCATCCAGCATCCCGGCAAGATCTTCCCTGTTTGGAAACGCGATTTTCGATTCGGCGCCCAGAATTGGCCTGCCGCCGGGAATTTCATAGAAGGTCGAATAGGTGACCACCGCACTGGCGGCATCCCAGTCGGCATCATACCATGCCCTGACCGTGCCAAGCCTGGGATGCTTCACCATTCTTTCGGAGCGCTGCGGCGTCCATTCCAGCCACGCCGCCACGGCGGGATTTCGCGTGTCGAAGATGAAGCGCCCATCGCGAGCGAGGTGTTCGGCGATGGTACGCAGCACCGCCCGCTGATCCTCTTCGGTCAGGAAAACCTGGAACGCGTGACCGGTCAGCAGCACCAGATCGAACCGTCTTCCGAGCCGCACCGTTCGCGCGTCGCCGACAACCCAGTCGACCTTGTCCCCGCCGCTCCTGTGTCGCGCGACGTCGAGCATGGCCGATGCGGGATCGACACCGGTGACGCTGCAGCGGTCAGCCATTTCGGCAGCCAGTTGACCCGTGCCGCAACCAAGATCGAGGACCGAGCCGCCCTCCCTGGCAAGACGAATGCAACAGTCGAAATCGGCGCGGCCATCCTGATTCTCGATGTCGTAGAACTGAACGAAGTCGGGATCATTGTAGATCAGATCGGTCATGTCGCCGCCTATAGCTCAAATGCTTGCCATGCCCGACAGGCACAATTCACGCCGCCGAGGACGTTGCGGCTTTGCTCGGCCCCCATACTCAGCCTGCCGCGTCCAGACGATAGCGGCGCATCCAGTCGAGGCTTGTCTCGTCGGCGAGCTTTGCAACGCCCGGCCGGATGTCATTGGCATTTGGCGGCTGAACGCCAAGAGTTTCGCAAATAGCCAGCAAGGTCGCCGCCGGATCAGCGGAAAGCCGCTCATAGCCAATGCGCAACGGC
The DNA here is from genome assembly GCF_016756475.1 of Mesorhizobium sp. 113-1-2. Lineage (NCBI taxonomy): Bacteria > Pseudomonadati > Pseudomonadota > Alphaproteobacteria > Hyphomicrobiales > Phyllobacteriaceae > Mesorhizobium > Mesorhizobium sp. 113-1-2. The sequence goes on along the minus strand of NZ_AP023242.1, from coordinate 1,540,187 downwards.
GTCAGGCCTTGCGCCGCGAACCAGATGTTCCAGGCCGTGTCATAGGCTTCGAGTTCAGCAAGCTCACCCTTGATCCGCTCGAAATCATAGTGGGGTTCTTGCGCCGGCGCGACCCTTTCGATCTCGGTGCCATCAGGCGCGATGTGCCAAAGACCGGTCTGCTGCGCCTTGATCAGCGAGATCGCCTGCGCAAGCTTGTTCTCGCGCGACAGGTGGATGTAGAGGGTGCGGCCAAAGGCCCTTTCGAAACGCGCTGTGTCTGACGCCAGCCCTGGGAAAATTCGATCGAGGATCGCCGAAAGTTCATCCAGGTTTTCGCGCATCAGGCGCAGGCCGAAAATGCCTGTGCCGCCCTTTCCGGCGGTGATCGCCGCGTTGAGATAGGCAATCTCGGATTCAAGCTCGCCCATAGTCTCGCGGGCTGGCAGTTTCCACTCCTCAGCCCACTCCGACAGGTCCTGCCGCCGATAGAAGGAGTGCGGATCGCCTGATGTCCCGGTGGAGGCCAGGAGCTTGCACAGCAACGTGCTGCCGGTTCTCGGCGTGCCGCAGATAATGTAGGCGTCGAACATCCCGCTGCCCTCGTCATTCATCGCAGGCAGGGCACCCCCGGCCGATCCACCGCCGCCTATAATTGAAATCGTTGCTGGATGCGACGGGCGCACTCCAACGGCGTGAGCAGGCTGGTGTCGACTTCGAGGTCGTAACTCATCCCCACATGCACGCGCCCATATTGCCAGCGCGCCAGCCCCGGCAGTCTGTCGGGCCGCCGGGCTTCGCGGGCCTCCAGAACCTCTAGCGGCGCCATGACGCCGACCAGATGGAGATCGAAGGCCGACAGCAGCTCGACATAGTCCGATAGTTCGCCGTTGCACAGCACGTCGTCGACGATCAGGTCGTTGCCTTGTCCGGCCATGGCGGCAACGGCGTGGCGCATGCCGCGCAGGGTTTTTTCGCCCACCGGTCCGACCCTGATCACGACTGCGGGCTTGCCGTCCTGTTGAACGGGCTCGTAGGAAAAACCAGCGGCATGGTCCTGCAAGGCATCGGGCAGCATTTCGAGAAAACTGTCCATCTGGACATGCAGGAACGGCGCGGCGGTTATTGTCTGCAACGCCTTGGCGATCGAGCTTTTGCCGGCACTGCCGACACCATTGAGGACAATGATCCTGGCTGTCATGGTCAAACGCCCTCTCGGATCGGACTACCGGTTGCGCACTACCACGCAGGCCCCACCTACACTCTGTAATTTCTGGCAAATGACATTGGCGGCGGCACGATCGTCGATCCCGATCCTGACCGCATAGATGCCACGCCGGCCGATCGGCGTGCGCACCCGGCTGACCACGGGGTCATGGCCGGCGAGCAGCGCTGGAAACCGGCTCCTCACCCTGAGCCACTGGCTGACTGCCGCACTGCGGCGGAAATTGCCGGCCACCTGTACGCCCCAGGGTTTGACGTTGATCGAAGCCATCGCAACGGTCTGCGACATGATGACAGGCAGTTTGCGGCAGGCGACGGCAAAATCCGTCTTGGCATCGAGCGGCTCGATCTTTCCGGCATAGGCGGGGTCAGTGAACTTGTCGACCGGCTCGCCCATAACATCGAAGACGTAGCTCTCGGTCTCCATCGGCAGGAAGCCGCCCGAGCCCAGCCAGCGCGACACCCGGCTTTCGCCGGCATTGTAGGCGGCCGCCGCCAGGCCGAGATTGCCGTAGCTGGTTTTCATCTCAGCGAGATATCTAGCCGAGGCCGGGATCGCCTGGTTGATGTCGAAGGAGTTTTCGAGCCCCCGCATCTTGGCGGTGCCCGGCATGAACTGGGCGATGCCTTCGGCGCCGACAGGGCTGACAGCATTGGGATCGAAACGGCTTTCCTTCCAGATCAGCCTGGCGAAGAAATCCCGGGGCAGGCCGTTCTGGTCGGCATGCGCCTGGATCAGGTTGCAGACCTTGTCGATCAGCCGCTGCTTGGCCGATTGCGGTGGGTCGGCCTGAACGAGTGTCGACCAGGCCAGCCCGCAAAGCAAAATCAGCGTTGCCAAGAGGAAACGCTGCATCGCGGCTACTCGGCCGCGGCCTTGCCGCGACCGAACCGTTGCTCGATGTAGTCGGCGACCATTTTCTCGAAATCCGCTGCGATCGACGGTCCGCGCAGCGTTGCCGCCTTCTTGCCGTCGACGAAGACGGGGGCCGTCGGCGTCTCGCCGGTGCCGGGCAGCGAAATGCCGATATCGGCATGCTTGGACTCACCCGGTCCGTTGACGATGCACCCCATCACCGCTACCTTGAGATTCTCGACGCCGGGGTATTTTTCGCGCCACACCGGCATGTTCTTACGCAGATCCGCCTGGATGTTTTGGGCGAGCTCCTGGAACACGGTTGAGGTCGTGCGGCCGCAGCCGGGGCAAGCGGCGACGATCGGCACGAACTGCCTGAAACCCATGGTCTGCAGCAGTTCCTGCGACACCTGCACCTCGCGCGTGCGGTCGCCATTCGGCTCCGGCGTCAGCGAGATGCGGATGGTGTCGCCAATGCCTTGCTGCAACAGGATGCCCATGGCGGCGGACGAGGCAACGATGCCTTTCGAACCCATGCCGGCCTCGGTGAGGCCGAGATGCAGCGCATGGTCGGAGCGGGCGGCAAGCTCGGTATAGACTGCGATCAGGTCCTGCACGCCGCTGACCTTGGCCGACAGGATGATCTTGTCGCGGCCAAGGCCGATCTCTTCGGCCATCTCGGCCGACAGGATCGCCGACTGCACGATCGCCTCGCGCGTCACTTCCTGCGCCGTCAGCGGAAAACCCTTGTCCTGGTTGTCGTCCATCAGCCGGGTCAGAAGCTCCTGGTCGAGCGAGCCCCAGTTGACGCCGATGCGCACCGGCTTGTCGTGCTTGATCGCCATTTCGACGATATCGGTGAACTGCCGGTCCTTCTTGTCCTTGAAGCCGACATTGCCGGGATTGATGCGGTACTTGGCCAGCGCCTCGGCGCAGGCCGGATGGTCGGCCAGAAGCTTATGGCCGATATAGTGGAAGTCGCCGACCAGCGGCACATTGATGCCGAGCCGCTGAAGCCGCTCATGAATGCGCGGCACGGCGGCGGCGCTCTCGTCGCGGTCGACGGTGATGCGCACGATCTCGGAGCCGGCGCGGTGAAGTGCCGCGACCTGCGCGACCGTCTGGTCGATGTCGGCGGTGTCGGTGTTGGTCATCGACTGCACGACAACCGGAGCGCCGCCGCCGACGACCACGCCGCCGACGTCGACGCCGACCGAGGTGCGGCGGGGGAAGGGAAAGGAAAAATATCCGGTCATGCCGGCAGCCTTTTGTCTCTGGGGCCTTGCGCGTCCATTTGGACGCGCAAGCACGCCCCGGGGCCGATGCGCTGAAGTCCGGGCATGAGGTGGAGGAGCAAACATGGCTTGTCAATGGCGACAGGTCGCCACTGGCAGCAATTGATCCGGCCGAGGGCATGAAACAGAGCACGACCCGGCGATGGCCGAGGTGCAAAATGGACCTGAGGAATATTAGCTGCGGCTTATGACGTAGCGCTGAAAATCAAAACCCAACACACCGGCGGCGATTGCCGCCGGCAAGAAGACCGCATAGTGGCGGCTATGTCAGTCGGGCATCAATGCGTGGTCGGTTGCGCCTTCAGTTTCTCAATCGCATCCTTGAGTGCCAGCTTGCGTCGCTTGAGATTCACGATTTCGAGGTCGTCCACCGACGGGTGGTTCATCGCGTCATCGATCTCGCGTTCGATGTCGCCGTGTTTCCGCTGCAACTCATCAAGATGGGAAGCAAGAGACATGATTGGTTCTCCCTTTCATGGTTTCCTCGATTGCTGCCGCCAAAAGGCGCGTCCACCGCAGGCTCGCTTCTGTGACGGCACAATGACACTTTGCCACCTTCCGAATGCGATGTCGAATGCTGCGTGGTAGCATTCCACGACAATGTGAAATGTGATATGGGCAGCGCGCCGGTGGCAGAAATTGCCGCCCCCGCCCAATCAGGCCCAGCTTTTGGGCGCCGCAGACGTGCAGACGGTAGAGAATGTCCGATCAGGAACAGGCCGATATTCGCCTCGAATTTTCCCGGCTGAAGCAGGAACACGCCGATTTCGATGCGGCGATCAACGCGATGATCGCCACCAATTGCGACCCGCTGCAGATCCAGCGCATGAAAAAGAAGAAGCTGGTGCTCAAGGACCGGCTGATGGCGCTGGAAGACAAGATCATTCCAGACATCATCGCTTAGCGCCTATCCGCCGATCGACAGCCTGCCGGCGCGATCGCGCAGCAGGCCGATGAGGCGGCTAGTCCGTTCCTCGGACGTGTCGATGGGAACCACCAGGCACATCGTCGCCTCGACCTTGCCCGGCGCTGAAAAGACCGGCACGGCAAGACATTTCGTGTAGGCATCGACCAGCCCCGAGGTCACGCAATAGCCGGTCACCCCAGCCTTGGCGATGTCGGCGATGAAGTCGTCGAGCCGCAGCTTGCGGCCGTCGGGCAGCACGAGATCGTCTTCCGACACCATGGCTTCGATCTCAGGCCGCTCCAGCCCCGCCAGAAGCAGCCGGCCGGATGCAGTCCAGGGCAGCGGTATCTGCAGACCGGTGGCGGAACTGATACGGAACGGCCTGGTGCCGGGGCTGGAATGGACGATGGTGTAGCGGCCGCTCTGCAGCATGCACAATTCCGAGGTCTCGCCGGTCTCGCGTGACAGATGGTCGACCTCCTGGCGCCCGCGCCGCAGCAGATCGTTGCCGCGCACATAATCCATTCCATAGAGATAGAGCTTCTTGCCGAAATAGACGCGGTTGCCGTCGCCCGCCATTTCCAGCAGGCCGGCATCGACCAGCGACCGCACCAGCGTGTAGGTCGTCGAGCGCGGCGCGTTCACCCCCTTGGCAAGGTCGCCAATGCCGATCGCCCGCTGCGTCGTGTGCAGAAAGTCCAGGATCTCGAGCACCCGGTTGAGGCCCTTCTCGCGGGAGGCGGTCGTCTTTTCGTCGGCCGAAGCGGCCAAGGCATTGCCATCTTGCATTGTCGATTCCTGGTGCTAGTATCTGTCTTGTACAGGATACATGCGTCTCTTGTAAGAGACAATCTTTCGATATTCATCGACGTGTCTTTTCCTGTGCATGGGGAACACAACACGAAAGGAGGTCGCCGTGAACGACACATCCGGAAGACGTGATTTTCTGAAATTGGGAATGGCGGGACTGGCCACCGCCGGCGTGCTGGCAACCGTCGATGCGCAGAAGGCCGCCGCCCAGGCCGCATCCGACAGCCTGCTGCGCACCGTGCTCGACCGCGGCAAGCTGATCGTCGGCACCGGCAGCACCAACGCGCCGTGGCATTTCGAGAACGATGCCGGCGAACTGGTCGGCATGGATATCACCATGGGGCGCATCCTGGCCAAGGGCCTGTTCGACGATCCGACCAAGGTCGAGTTCGTCATGCAGGATCCGGCGCAGCGCATCCCCAATGTCACCACCAACAAGGTCGACATCACCATCCAGTTCATGACGATGACGGCGCAGCGTTCGCAGCTGATCAACTTCACCCGGCCCTACTATGTCGAAGGCGTTGCCTTGCTGACACTGCCCACCGCCGAGAACAAGACCTTCGACAAGCTGCTTGCCGGCGGTTCGGCGACGCGCATTTCCATCCTGCAGAATGTCGATGCCGAAAGCTCCGTCCACTATGCCTTGCCACAGGCGCAGGTGCTGCAGATCGACACCCAGGCCAATGTGCTGCAAGCGCTGGAATCCAAGCGCGCCGACGCGGCCGCCGTCGATCTGTCCACCGTGCGCTGGCTTGCCTCGCGCAATCCGGACAAATATTTCGACGCCGGCAAGAGCTGGTATTCGATGCTCTACGGCGCCGCCTTGCGGCAAGGCGATCTCGACTGGCTGACCTTCGTCAACCAGACCTTCACCATCGCCATGTTCGGCCATGAATCGGCGCTCTATGATGCCGCCTTCAAGGATTATTTCGGCCAGGAACCGCCGGCCCGCCACCCCGGCTTCCCGGTGATCTGATCCCGATTTGCGGAAGGGTGGCATTCCAGCCCTTCCGCAATCCATTCGACGCCCTTCACACCGAGGCGGATGCATGGGCTATGCCCTGAATTTCAACCTGATCTGGCGGCATTTCGACAAGCTGTGGGGCGGTCTGCTGCTCAGCCTCGAGCTTGCGGTGATCTCGATCGCCATCGGCACCGTCATCGGCCTGGTGCTCGCGGTCTGGTATGTCTCGGCCGGGCGCGCCGTTCGGGCGATCATCGCCGCCTATGTCGAATTCATCCGCAACGTACCGCTGATCCTGCTCGTCTATCTCGTCTTCTACGGCCTGCCGACCGTGGTCGACCTGGCCTACAGCGCGCCGACCTCTTTCGTCCTGACGCTGTCGGTCTATAGCGGTGCCTATCTGGTCGAGGTGTTTCGCTCGGGTCTCGAAGCCGTTCCCCGCGGGCAGCTGGATGCCGGCAAGGCGATCGGACTGACGCCCTGGCAAAGGCTGATCCATGTGCGCCTGCCGACCATGCTGCGCATCACGCTGCCGGCGCTGTCCAACACCTTCATCTCGCTGTTCAAGGACACCTCGATCGCCTCGGTCATTTCGGTGCCCGAACTCACCTTCGGCGCCCAGTGGATCAACTTCAACACCTTCCGCATCGTCGAGGTCTATCTGGTGACGACGGCGATGTATCTGCTGACCGGCTACATCCTGCTTTTCGGGCTGAGGCTCGTCGAGCGCCGGTTCAGGGCGGCGCGCTGACATGGCAAGCCAGATCCTCTACGCCCTGCCCTTCCTCGCCAAAGGCTTCGCCGTGACCCTTTGGGTGTCGCTTCTGGTCGTCACCCTGTCGCTCGTCGCCGGCGTCCTGCTGGGAGTCGGCCTGGTCTATGGCCCCGCCCCGTTGCGCTGGGCGGTGCGCATCTTCAGTGACACCATTCGCGGCATTCCGATCCTGGTCTTGATGTTCTTCGTCTATTACGGTCTGCCGGCTGTCGGACTGCATCTGCCGTCCTTCTGGGCCGCCGTGCTGGCGCTGACCCTGTTCAAGACGGCGCAGGTCATCGAATATCTCAGGGGCGCGGTCGCCTCGATCCCGAAAGGCCAATCCGAGGCCGCGATGGCGATCGGGCTGACCTTCCGCCAGCGCCTCACCTACGTCATCTTTCCGCAGGCCTTCAGGCGCTTCCTGCCGCCCTGGATCAACGGCGTCACCGACGCGGTCAAGGGCAGCGCGCTGGTGTCGCTGCTCGGCATCACCGATTTGATGCAGGCCATCAACCAGGTCATCGGCCGCACCTATGAGGCGATGCCGCTCTATATCCTCGGCGCGCTCATCTATTTCGCGGTCAATTACGCGCTCTCGCTCGCCGCCCGGCGGCTCGAGCGGCGTTTTTCTTTCATTCGGGAATAGCATGATGTCCGACGCTGCAAATGCCAGTCCCGCGCTGCTCGACGTGCGCGATGTCTCCAAGGCCTTCGGCTCCGTCGAGGTGCTGCGTTCCGTTAGCCTTCAGGTGAACCGCGGCGAGGTGGTGACCGTCATCGGCCCCTCGGGCAGCGGCAAGACCACGCTGCTGCGCTGCGTCAACTTCCTCGAAAGCTATGACTCAGGCTCGATCCGCATCGACGGCAAGGAGGTCGGCTATCTCTCAGCCGGAACGCGCCAGCGCCGCAGCGAGCGCGACTTGGCCAGTATGCGCGCCGAAACCGGCATGGTGTTCCAGAGCTTCAACCTGTTTCCGCATCTGACGGCGGCCGGCAACATCATGCTTGGCCTTACCAAGGTGCGCGGAAAGAGCGAGGCCGAGGCGCGCCAGGCCGCCGAACACTGGCTCGGCCGCGTCGGCCTTGCCCACAAGGCCGACAGCCTGCCGGCCGAACTCTCAGGCGGCCAGCAGCAGCGCGTCGGCATCGCGCGCGCCGTGGCGATGGAACCAAAGATCCTTCTGCTCGACGAGATCACCTCGGCGCTCGACCCCGAACTGGTCGGCGAGGTGCTGGCCGTGGTGCGCAGCCTCGCCGAGGACGGCATGACCATGCTGATGGTGACGCACGAAATGGCCTTTGCCCGCGACGCTTCGAGCCGCATAGTCTTCATGGCCGATGGCGGCGTCAGCGCCGTCGGCCCGCCCAAGGAGATCCTCGCGGCGGAGACCAGCAACGAGCGCCTCCGCACCTTCCTGGCGCGCTTCCGCGCCTCGCATTTTTGACATTGGACGGCCGACGCCGCCCATTTTTTGAATATCGGATGGCTGAAGCCATCCAAGGGAGCCTTCTTCCATGACACCTTACATCCGGCTCGCCGAACTCGGCCTGACGTTGCCCGAGCCGCCGACGCCCATCGCCAACTTCGTCACCCATGCCGAGAGCGGGCGATTGATCTTCCTGTCCGGACAGGGGCCGCTACGCGCCGACGGCACGCTTTGCACGGGCAAGGTCGGCGAGGATGTCACCGTCGAGCAGGCTTACGAGCATGCCCGCCTGACCGGGCTCAACCTGCTGGCCGTCATGCATGCCGCCGCCGGCGATCTTGGCCGCATCGTGCGCGTCGTCAAGCTGCTCGGCTTCGTCAACGCGACGCCGACCTTCAGCGACCACCCGAAAGTGGTCAATGGCTGTTCGGACCTGTTCGCCGATGTGTTCGCTGATATTGGCGGCCATGCCCGCTCGGCGATCGGCGTCGGCTCGCTGCCTGGTAACATCACTGTCGAAATCGAAGCGGTCGTCGAGATCGCCGCCTGACCTGCCACCCACGGGATCTGCTGACATGAAAACCACTTCCGCCGCCGGCTCCAACACCACCATCCGCGAACGGCTCGGCCTTCGCCCGATCATCAATGTCTCCGGCACCATGACCGCGCTCGGCGCGTCGATCATCGTCCCGGAGGCGATCAGCGCCATGGCCGAAATGGCTTCGCAATGGGTGGAAATGGATGATCTGCAGCGTGCCGCGAGCACCATCGTCGCGCGCCTCACCGGCGGCGAGGCCGGCTTCATCACCGCTTGCTGTGCCAGCGGCATCACCATGGCGATCGCCGGCGCGATGACGGGAACCAACCTGCTCGCCATCGAGCGTCTGCCCGACGACACAGGCGGTCTCAAGTCCGAGGTCGTCATCCAGCTGGGCCACATCGTCAATTACGGCGCACCGATCGACCAGTCGATCCGCGTCGCCGGCGCCAAAGTCATCCCGGCAGGCACCGTCAGCGTCACCCAGGACTACCATGTGCGCGAAGCGATCAACGAGCGGACGGCGGCGGGCCTCTACGTCGTTGCCCACCACACGGTGCAGTACGGCATGCTGTCGCTGGAGGAATTCTGCGAGATCTGCCACGCCAAGGGCGTGCCGGTGATCGTCGATGCCGCGTCCGAATACGATCTGCGCGGCTTCCTGGCGCGCGGCGCCGATGTCGTCATCTACAGCGGCCACAAATTCCTCTCAGGGCCGACCAGCGGCATCGTCACCGGTCGCAAGGACTTGGTGCGCTCAGCCTATCTGCAGAACCGCGGCGTGGCGCGGGCCATGAAGGTCGGCAAGGAAAGCATCGCCGGCACCATGGCGGCACTCGAAGCCTGGGAAAAGCGCGACCACGCCGGCATCCGCCGGCGCGAGGAGGCGGCGCTCAATCTCTGGAAGGACGCTTTGCAAGGACTGCCGGGCATCTTTGCCAAGATCATTCCCGACCCGACCGCCAATCCGCTCGACCGCCTGCAGATCTTCGTATCGCCGGAAAGCCGCTTCAGCGCCGCCGGCCTCGCCTCGGCGCTGGCCGCGGGCTCACCGCCGATCATCGTGCGCAACCACGAGGTCGAGCGCGGCCACTTCTTCCTCGACCCTTGCAACCTGCATCCCGGCGAAGCGGAGATCGTCGCCGAACGCCTGCGGGCCACACTTACCGCGAAGGACCGCCCGGCCGATGCGATGAAAGCCGCACGCAAGGATTCGTCTGGCGTCTTGAAGTGGCCGGACTGAGCGCCAAGTCAACAGCTCCAAACACCAGTGATCACGCGACTGTGATCAGCCGGATTTGCGGGCGGCGGGAATAAACCGTCTCCGCGACAGGTCTGCTCGGCATACGCCACGTCTGGCGTTGAGGAGACCGGCATGCCGCATCATTGCAGGAACAGCGAACACGGCTGCAGCGTCGGCTGCCGCCGTGAGATGGCAGGCATGATCGCCGTCAGGCTCTCCTTTGTGGCGCTTGACACCGGTGACGCAGATGAATTCACTTTCAGCAAGGCAGGTGGCTCTGCCTGTTCCCGGGGGCTTTGGCCCTGCGAGCAGGGCAAGGTCGCCGTCGCATCTTGAGGCGGCACGGCCCGGAGTATCGGATCATGGTGCTGCTTTGAGCGAGACGGCCCTGGCAGAGCGCTTCAACCAAGTGGTGCTGCCGCATCTCGGCGACGCGCTGGCGCTGGCCCGCTGGCTGACCGGCAATGCCGCCGACGCCGAGGATGTCGTCCAGGACGCCTGCATCAAGGCGCATGCCGGCATATCAGGCTATGCCGGCGGCAACCCCCGCGCATGGCTGCTGACCATCGTGCGCAACACCTCCTACACCTGGATGGCACGCAACCGGCCGCGCGCCATGATGGCCGTCGGCGACCTCGGCGATCTCGACGACATGGCCGCCGCACACGGCACCAGCCTGCCGGACGAGGACGGCCCGGAGGCGAGCCTGATCGCCAGGGCCGATACAGCAGCACTCGAGGCGGCGATCGCAGCCCTGCCGCAGCCATTTCGCGAGACGCTGGTGCTGCGCGATATCAACGGCCTCAGCTATCGCGAAATATCGGCCATGCTTGCCGTACCGATCGGCACGGTGATGTCCAGGCTTGCCCGTGCGCGCGGCCTACTGGCGTCTGAATTGGGGAGAGCGTCATGACGCACGACGACGGACTGCCCAACGATCCCGAAGGTATCAGACTCATGATCCATGCCCTTGTAGATGGCGAGCTTGACGCGGCGGCCGCCCTTGCCGTGGAACGGCGCATCGCCGCCGACCCCAGGCTTGCCGCGGAGCATGCCCGCATTGTCGCCTTGCAAGGCACTGTCAGCCGCTTGCCGCGTCCCGATGTCAGCGACGCGTTTCGGGCCCGCATCGCGTCGATCGGCATGGCAGGCGCCGAACGGCAGGAACAAGCCGAGACGGCCGAGCCGCAGCGCGGCACGCTATCGGCACTTCCCGGATTGATAGCAGGCGCTGGCGGCGGCCAGCGACGAGAAGCCGGAACACGTCCTTCTCAGGCGCGGCCATCGTCAAGGGCGCGCCGCTTCGGCTCATTCGACTGGCGCGCCATGGCCGCCTCGATCATGATCAGCGCGGTGTTGGCCAGCGGGGCGACGCAATGGGTGATGCAGAGCGGCGTCGAGGACGGCTTTGCCGCGGCGGTTGCCAGCGGCCACCGCCGCAGCCTGCTTGCCGCGAGCCCGATCGACATCGTCTCGTCCGACCGCCATACGGTGAAGCCCTGGCTCGACGCCCGCATCGGCGTCTCGCCGCCGGCGCCCGACCTTGCCCAGGACGGCTTCGCGCTGATCGGTGGCCGGGTCGAGGTGATCTCAGGCCGGCCGGTGCCGGCCCTGGTCTACCGTCATCGCGAGCACCTGATCACGCTGGTCGCCGAACCGCAGCAGGGCGGCAAGACCACCCAGCCCGACGACCTTTCATCCGGCGGCTTCTCGATGGTGCACTGGAGCGACGGCGCCTTCTCCTATTGGGCGATCTCCGACATGGAACGCCCCGAGCTCGACGACTTCGTCGCCCGCTTCCGCAAGGCAGCGGTGTGAGGGCAGCCCTGTCCCGTTTTTGATTCTAACGCTCTGAGGCACTCGCCCGACCGGGAATGCCAGCGCGCCTGTCCCTGGCTGCAAGCCAGATCGCCGGGCTCGCCGTTTCCTTCAAAACAATAACTTTACAAATATTCGTATTTATGTGAAGTCGTGGTGATTAAAGGATCATCCATGACCGCCCATCGTTTCGCCACGCGCCTGAATTCCTTTGCCTCGCGGCCGCAGGCCGAATGGCCCGATCTTACCGGCAAGCCGTCGCTGATGCAGATGGCGGCGCGCGCCGCCAAGGTCGAGGGGCTTACCGATCTAGACCTCAATTTTCCTGACCATGTCGGTGAAAAGCCTGCGGAAATCGCGCGCAAACTGGGCGATCTCGGGCTTTCCATCAATGGCTTTGCCATGCGCTACTACTCCAACCCCGCCTTCAAGCTCGGCGCCTTCACCAATCCCGATCCGGCGGTGCGCCGCGAGGCCATCGATCTGACCAAGGCGGGCATCGACGCCACGCGTGAAGCCGGTGCCAGCCTGATGACGCTGTGGCTGGGGCAGGATGGCTTCGACTACGCCTTTCAGGCCGACTATGCGACGCTCTGGCAACACGAAATCGATGGAATTCGTGAAGTGACCGCGCATGATCCCGGCTGCCAGATCAGCCTGGAGTACAAGCCCAACGAGCCGCGTTCCTATTCGCTGATGCCGGACGCCGCGACCACCTTGCTGGCGATCCGTGAGGTCGGCCTGCCCAATCTCGGCGTCACCCTCGATTTCGCTCACGTCCTCTATGCCGACGAGCAGCCAGCCTTTGCCGCTGCCCTCGTCGCCCGGCACAGCAAGCTTCTTGGCGTGCATCTCAATGACGGCTACGCCAAGCGCGACGACGGTCTGATGGTCGGCGCCGTGCACACGCTGCAGACGATCGAATTGCTGCGCCAGATCCGCCGCGACGGCTACGCCGGCGCCATCTACTTCGACACCTTTCCCGACATGACCGGGCTCGATCCGGTGCGCGAATGCGAAGTCAACATCGCCACCGTCAAGCGCATGCTCGGCGTCGTTGAGCGACTCGACAGAGACAACCGTCTGTCATCCGCCATCGACCGCCAAGACGCGGTCGCCACGCAGGCCATCGTGCAGGAGATCATGCTCGGGGCCTGACCGCCGAAGCCGCTCAACCACACCGCCGTTTTCAAACCAGGGAGGAAGACCATGAAGTTTCTGCTTGCCGCCGCCACCGCCACACTGATGGCGCTCGCCATTGCACCGGCCTATAGCGCCGATCTTGCGCCGCTCAACTCCGACACCGAGAAGGATCGCATCGACTGGTCGCAGCTCGAAGCGAAGTTCGGCGCGTTCCCCAAACTGCCCGCAGGCACCAAGGCGGGCGCCGTCTCCAAGACGCTGACCAATGAATACTGGCGCTCGCTCGGCGAAGGCTACAAGGCCTTCGGCGACAAGATCGGCGTGCCCGTCGTCTACCAGGCGGCGCAGAACGAGGGCGACCAGCTCGGCCAGCTCACCATCGCCGAGGGCCTAGTCACGCAGGGCTACAACGTCCTGCTTGTCTCGCCGCAGACCGATTCCAACCTGCAGCCGATCATGGAACAGGCCAAGGCCGCCAACGTGCCGGTGGTCAACGTCAACGACGCCGTCATTCCGCAGGCCGAGCACTATGTCGGCAATGTCCAGCGTGACAATGGCGTGCGCGTCGCCAGATGGTTCATCAAGAACCGGCCGAATGGCGGCAAGGTCGCCATCGTCGAGGGCCAGGCGGGCGTCTATGCCGCCGTCCAGCGCACCGACGGCTTCAAGTCCACCATCTCCGAGGGCGGCAAATTCCAGGTCGTCGCCAGCGTGCCCGGCAATTGGGATCGCCAGACGTCCTATGACGCCGCCACCAACATCCTGCAGCAGCACCCCGACCTGATCGGCTTCTACGCCAACAATGACGGCATGGCGCTGGGCATCGTCGAGGCGGTCAAGGCTGCCGGCCTGCAGGATAAGGTCGCGGTGTTCGGCACTGACGGCATTTCCGACGCCTATGCCTCGATCCGCGCCGGCGAACTGACCGGCACGGTGGACTCGTTCCCGGTGCTGACCGGCGAGGTGGCCCTCGAAGCGGCGCTGCGACTGGTGGCTGGGCAGAAGCTGCCGCGTGTCGTCGCCACGCCGCAGGCGCTGATCACCAAGGACAATGCCGACCGCTATTCCGGCCCCGAAGCACGCAAGGCGCTGCTCGAGGACGCGGCCGCCGGCCAGTAGGGCATCGACCCGATTAAAGGCGGGGCGGCGGGTGCCGGCCAGGACATTTCGCTCCCTGCTGGCACCCTTGCCCGCGGAACAGGATCCCATGTCACCCCGGTTGCAATTCGAGGGCATTTCAAAAGACTTTCCGGGCGTGCGGGCACTGAGCGACGTGTCCTTCTCGGTCGGCGCCGGCGAAATCCATGGCCTGCTCGGCGAGAACGGCGCCGGCAAGTCGACGTTGCTGCGCATCCTGTCCGGCGTCTACCGGCCGAGCGCCGGACGCGTGCTGATCGACGGCGTGCCGGTGGCGCTCAGCAACCCGGTCGCAGCGCGAGCCGCCGGTGTCGCCATGATCCACCAGGAACTGCAGCAGGTGCCGCGCCTCAGCGTCGCCCAGAACATGTTCCTCGGCCATCCGCTGACGCACGGCGGCCTCTTCGTCGCCCGGCGCGAGCAGGAGCGCCGCGCCGCCTCGGCCCTTGCCGCGCTCGATGCGACCATCGATCCGGCGGCTCCGCTCGGCAGCTTGAAGGTGGCGCAGCGGCAGATCGTCGAGATCGCCCGCGCGCTGCTCGACCGCGCCAGGATCATCGCCATGGACGAGCCGACATCCAGCCTGACCCCGAGCGAGTTCGAGCGGCTGGCCGAAGTCATCAAAGGCCTCGCTCGCGACGGCGTCGCCGTCGTCTATGTCTCACACAAGTTGGACGAGGTGTTCGGCATCTGCCGGCGCGCCACCATCATGCGCGACGGCGTCGTCATCGAGTCCGCCGATCTGGCAGGGGTCTCCGAACAGGCCGTGGTGTCGATGATGGTCGGCCGCGAACTTGCTCAGGAAGAACACCGCTCCCACGCCACCAGGGATGTCAGGCTCGGCGTGCGCGGGCTGTCCTCGCCGAAGGTCCGCAATATCTCCTTCGACCTCCATCGCGGCGAGGTGCTGGGCATTGCCGGCCTGGTCGGCTCGGGCCGCACCGAGCTGCTGCGGCTGCTCGCCGGCGCCGACCGCGCCTCGTCGGGCACCGTCGAGATCGACGGCAAGGCAGTCCGGCTGTCCAGCCCGCGCGATGCGATTGCCGCCGGCATCGGCCTGGTGCCGGAGGAGCGCAAGCGTGAAGGCATCGTGCCGCTGCGTCCGGTCACCTCCAACATGGCGCTCGCCTCGATGGGCGTCTTCGCCAGGCACGGCGTCATCGACCACGCCATGCTGAGGCGCGTGGCGGGGGAGAAGATGAAGCGGGTCAATCTCAGGCCCTTCCTGCTCGACCGGCCCATCCGCATGTTCAGCGGCGGCAACCAGCAGAAGGCGATCATCGGCCGCTGGCTGGCGGCGGGAACGCGTATCCTGCTGTTCGACGAGCCGACGCGCGGCATCGATGTCGGCGCCAAGGCGGAAATCTACCATCTGATCGAAGAGCTCGCCGCTGAAGGCCACTGCGTCATCGTCGTCTCGTCCGAACTTCCCGAGGTGATCAGGCTCGCCGACCGCGTGCTGGTGATGCGCGAGGGGGCGGTTGCCGCCGAACTCGACCGGGCCAGCCTCAGCGAGCAGGCGATCGCCGCGCACGCCATACCCCAGTCGCAAGGCCCGGCCGGCCGGTCAGGCGCGCAAGGAGCCGGCGCATGAAAAAGAAGAACAGGATTGCCCATGTCTGACCTATCGCAAGCTGTACCGGCGCGGCCGGGCGCTGCCATCCTGCAGCGCTTTTCCATGCGCGACGCCGGCACGCTGATCGGCCTTCTGGTGATCCTCGCCGTCTTCGGCGCGCTGGTGCCGGGCTTCTTTGCCGAGCGCAACCTGATCAACATCCTGCAGCAGTCGAGCATCAATGCCTGCCTGGCGCTGGGCATGACGCTGGTCATCATCTCCGGCGGCATCGACCTGTCGGTTGGACCGACGGCAGCGCTCTCGGCCGTCATCTCGGCCTCGATGCTGATTGCAGGCGTGCCGTTTCCGCTGGCCATCGCCGCCGGCTTCGCCATTGGGCTGCTCTGCGGCCTCGTCAATGGCGTTCTTGTCGCCTATGTCGGCCTGCAGCCCTTCATCGTGACATTGGGAACGCTGAGCACCTACAGAGCGCTGGCGCTGATCTATACCGGCGGCAATCCGGTGCTCGGCCTGCCCGCCAGCTTCCGCGCCATCTTCAACGGCTCGCTGTTCGGCCTGCCTCTGGCGGTCATCATCGTCGCCTGCGTCGCTGTCATCGCCTGGATCATGCTGAAGAAGACGCCGTTCGGCGAGTATCTGCTGGCCGTCGGCGGCAATGAGGAGGCGGCCTACATTGCCGGCGTGCCGATCGCCCGCACCAAGATCGCCGCCTATATGATCTCGGGCCTGCTGGCGGCACTGGCCGCGCAGATCCTGATCGGCCGGCTGGGTGCGGCCGAACCCATCCTCGGCAATCTCTGGGAACTCGACGCGATTGCCGCCGCGGCCATCGGCGGGGCATCGCTGATGGGCGGCAAGGGCAGCATCGTCGGCACCATCCTCGGCGCCGTCATCCTCGGGGCCATGCGCAACGGTTTGACGCTGATGAACGTGCAGTCCTTCTATCAGCTCTTGGCAACTGGTCTTATAATCCTCGCCGCGATGCTTATCGATCGTGTGACGAGGGGGCGTGGATGACCTTGAGCGGGCTGGACCTGAAAGCGGTAGGACCGCGCATCCGCATGATGATGCCGCATCTCACCCCGCTGGAAGCGAAGGTGGTGGAAACCGTCTTCGGCCGGCGCGGCTTCGATGAGACGATCCCGCTGAAGCAGATCGCCGAGGAGTCCGGCGTGTCCGAGGCGATGGTGGTCAAGATCGCCAAGAAGCTCGGCTTCTCCGGCTATCGCGACTTCCGCACCGCCGTCTATGAATACAGCCGCCTGCCGACGGCCGAGATGCATCAGGAACTGTCGTCCGACGACAGTTCGGCGGAGATCGTGCAGAAGGTGTTCCGCACCTCGATCCAGGCGCTGGAGGAGACGCTCGCCATCCTCGATATCGAGGATTTCGACCGTGCCGCCGAGCTGCTCTTCCGGGCGAAGAACCGTGATTTCTATGGAGTCGGCGGTTCGGCGCAGATCGCACGCGACGTCTCGCACAAATTCCTGCGGATCGGCATCCGCGCATCGGTCTACGACGATTCGCACATGATGCTGATGTCGGCCTCGCTGCTTGGCGCGGATGACATCGCTGTCGGCTTCTCGCATTCCGGCAATACCTCGGCCGTCATCGACGCCATACAGCTCGCGCGCAAGAATGGCGCACGCACGCTGGCCATCACCAATTACGACAACTCGCCGCTGGCCCAGATCGCCGACATCGTGCTGTGCTCGACCGCGCAAGGCTCGCCGCTGATGGGCGAGAACGCGGCGGCGCGCATTGCCCAGCTCAACATACTCGACGCACTGTTCGTGGCGGTGGCGCAACGCGACTACCAGGCGGCGGAGCGCAATCTTGGCCGCACCATGTCGGCGGTCACGTCGAAACGAAAAGACCGGGGCTCATGACGCTGCCGAAAACGCCTCTGGTCACCGTCTTCGGCAGTTTGCATTACGACATCATGGTCGACGCCCCCGATCGCCCGCGCAAGGGCGAGACGGTGACCGGCCAGGCCTGGCACCCGAAATGCGGCGGCAAGGGCGGCAACCAGGCGGTTTCAGCGGCACGGGCCGGCGCCAGATCCGCAATGATCGGCGCCGTCGGCGACGACGATTTCGGCCGTGCGCTGCTGGCCAATCTCGATCGCGGCGGCGTCGACCGCCGCTTCGTGCGGGTGGCCGCGGGCGCCGGCTCCGGCATGAGCGTGGCGATCTTCGACGCAGGCGGCGACTATGGCGCGGTGATCGTCTCGGGCAGCAATCTGACGCTCGGCGATGTCGACATTACCTCGGCTTCCGGGATGATAGCCCAGACGACGGTGCTTCTATTGCAGAACGAAGTGCCGGAAGCCGCCAACATTGCCGCCGCTCGCGCCGTGAAGGCGCAAGGCGGCTACGTCGTGCTCAACGCGGCCCCGGCGCGCAAGCTTTCCGACGAGTTAATCGCGCTGGTCGACATCCTCGTGGTCAATGCCATCGAGGCGGAATTCCTGGCCGGCATGGCGGTGGTCGAGAGGCTCGACGGCGCCGCGCAGGCGGCACGGCTTCTGGTCTATCTCTGTCCCGTGGCGATCGTCACGGCGGGCGGCGAGGGCGTCGCCTGCTGCGACAGGACCGGCGAGGCCTTCGCTCTTCCCGCCATCCCGGTCAAGCTTGTCAGCACCCATGGCGCGGGCGATGAATTCGTCGGCGCGCTGGCCGCGGCACTTGCCCGTGGGCAGGACATACGGGCGGCCGTCACCGCCGCCAACGCCGCTTCGGCCCTGCTGGTCTCGACGCCCGAGGCCGAGCGTCAAGGCCTCTAGTGGGCCGGTTTCCGCCTTGCCGGACTGCAAGCAGGCCTGCCTATCCTTGCAGCCTCGCGCGAATTCCGCTAAGGCGCGCCTTTGTCGCCGGGGAGCAGAAGCTTGAACGACCAACGCGCCGACGTCGCCATCATCATGGGCAGCCAGTCCGACTGGGCAACGATGCGCCAGGCGGCCGAAACGCTGGAGGCGCTGGGCGTTCCGCACAAACGGCTGATCATCTCCGCGCATCGCACGCCTGACAGGCTCTATGATTTCGCCAAGGGCGCCAAGGCCGCCGGCTACAAGGTGATCATCGCCGGCGCTGGCGGCGCGGCGCATCTGCCTGGCATGACGGCGGCAATGACGCCGCTGCCGGTGTTCGGCGTGCCGGTGGAATCAAAGGCGCTGTCGGGACAGGATTCGCTGCTCTCGATCGTCCAGATGCCGGCCGGCATTCCGGTGGGTACACTGGCCATCGGCAAGGCCGGTGCGGCCAATGCGGCCCTGCTGGCGGCCGCCGTGCTGGCGCTCTACGACGACAAGCTTGCCCAGCGCCTGGATGCCTGGCGCGCCTCGCAGACCGCCAAGGTCGCCACTGAGCCGACGGATACGCCGTGAGCCTGCCCGCCGGATCGACCATCGGCATCATTGGCGGCGGCCAGCTCGGCCGCATGTTGGCGATGGCGGCCGCCCGCCTCGGCTACCGCACCATCGTGCTGGAGCCGCAGGCGGATTGTCCGGCGGCACAGGTCGCCAACCGGCAGATAACGGCCCCCTATGACGACCCGGTCGCCCTTGCCGAACTGGCGGCGGCAAGTTCCGTCGTCACCTACGAGTTCGAGAACGTGCCGGTCGCGGCGGCAGAAGCGCTTGCCGCCAAGGTTGCGGTCTATCCGCCAGCGCGCGCGCTTGACGTGGCGCAGGACCGGGTGAGCGAAAAGACATTCCTCAACGGCATCGGCATTGCCACCGCGGACTTCCGGCCGGTCGACACTGACGAGGAACTGACGTCGGCGCTGAAAGCATTCAGCGGCAGCGGCATATTGAAGACGCGGCGCATGGGCTATGATGGCAAGGGCCAGCGCGTCTTCCGCAACATGGAAACGGGCGGTTTTGCCGGCACCTGCGAGGCGATGGGCAATGTGCCGCTGATCCTGGAAAGCTTCGTGCCCTTCGAGCGCGAAATCTCGGTGATTGCAGCGCGCGGCTTGGATGGCGCCGTGGCTGCCTACGATCCGACCGAGAATGTCCACCGCCACGGCATTCTCCACACCTCGACCCTGCCGGCCAATGTCAAACCCGAAACGGCTGATGCAGCGCGTGCGGCAGCGGCAAAAATCCTGTCGGCGCTCAATTATGTCGGCGTCATCGGTGTCGAGTTCTTCGTGCTTTCCGACGGTTCGCTGCTGGCCAATGAGATCGCCCCGCGTGTCCACAATTCCGGCCATTGGACCGAGGCCGCCTGCATCGTTTCTCAGTTCGAGCAGCACATCCGCGCCGTTTCCGGCCTGCCGCTGGGCAGCCCGGACCGCCATTCCGATTGCGTGATGGAAAACCTGATCGGCGACGACGTGTTGCGCGTCCCGGCCCTGCTCGCCGAGCCAGACCTGATGCTGCATCTCTACGGCAAGGCCGAGGCGCGGCCCGGCCGCAAGATGGGCCATTTCACCCGCATCAGCCGCCGCGTTTAACGCCCTGAAGCCAACCTACTGAACCTCGTCGCTGTTCTCGTCGGGACTGGCGCAGCTCGCATCGCCTTCCTCGCAATTGGCCGAGGCGGCGAGCTGCTTGATGCGCTCATTGGTCAGCCTGGTCAGACATTCTGAAACCTCCATCGCGTGGATGGAGCCGCCGGCGCTGGCGGCGGTGGTGTGCGCGCATTCGGCGTCACGGAAGGCGATCCAGGCGCGTTGTGCCGCCTGCAGCAATCTTTTGCTGTCGGCATCATCGGAGCTGATCAGGTTCTGATAAGCGGCATTGAGCCTGGCGTCCGCGGCCTGATAGTCCTCGCCGGCGCAGATGTTCATCATCTGCTGGCTGTCGTCGGAGCGGTCGCATTCCTGCGCGCGTGCAACCGATGCTCCCGCCAGCAAGACAAGGCAGGCAGACAGGAATGTTCGGCGCATGGTCATCCCCCAAATCACTTGAAACCAAGGCATCATCCCAGCCCGCCTGGGACCGTGCAATGCCGAGGGAGCCGACATGGCGGATATTTGATGATATGGGGGTGTGGAGCACGCTTGCGGTTGACACGGACAAGGCTCCTCGTTTATGAGCCACCCACCGTTGAAAAGGCGCGTCTTCTGGCGCGCCTTAAAATTTCGACCCGGGACCGGGTCCACACCGACAGGCAAGACCATGAAGATCAAGAATTCGCTCAAGGCGCTCAAGGCGCGTCACCGCGACAACCAGCTGGTTCGCCGCAAGGGCCGCGTTTACATCATCAACAAGACCGCCCCGCGCTACAAGGCGCGCCAGGGCTGAGCTTTCGGCCGGAGGCTTTTCGCCTCCGCCCATTGATGCTTGTCGGCCTGCCGACCTTCTCGCGCTAAAATCACTTTGCTGTTCCGCCGCCCGGGACTAGGATCGGGCGATGCGGATTCTTTTTGCATTTTTGATAGCTCTCCCTGTTTCCGGCGCCATAAGCGTGCCGGTCTGGGCCGCGGACGATCAGCCCGCAGCGCCGGCTGCCCCGGAGGCTCCCGCCGCGCCGATGACCAAACAGGCCCGGCTCGACAAGCTGTTCTCCGACCTCAAGCGCGAACGCAACGAAAAAGCCGCCGAACGCATCGCTGGCAACATCTGGAGCGAATGGTTCCAGTCCGGCAGCGCCTCGATCGATCTGATGATGCTGTGGTCGCAAAAGGCGATGGATAACCAGAAATTCGACGTCGCGCTCGATTTCCTCGACCAGGTGGTGACCTTGCAGCCGACCTATGCCGAAGGCTGGAACCGGCGCGCCACAGTGCATTTCATGATGAAGAACTACGGCAAGTCGATGGCCGACATCGACCGCACGCTGCAGCTCGAGCCGCGCCATTTCGGCGCGCTGTCGGGTCTGGCGCAGATCATGGCACTGACCGGCCACAAACAGTCGGCGCTCGAGGCTTGGCAGAAGGTGCTGGCCATCTACCCGATGATGCGCAGCGCCCAGGACCAGGTCGCGACACTTTCCGAAGAGCTTGCTGGCGAGGGAATTTGATCCCTGAAGGGAGTAAGGGAATAGGGCAGTAAGGCAGTAGGGGTACCTCGGGACACTCACCCTACTGCCCTACTGCCCTACTGCCCTACTGCCCTACTGCCCTCCCCCAAAACCAATCCCAGCCCACCTCCGTATATCCCCGCATGAACCTGATCTACGCCGCCTTCGCCTTCCTTCTCGCATTCATCCTTGTCCTGGTCGGCGTCACCCGTGCCGGCTCGTGGCTTATCGAGCGTCGCTATCAGCCGATCGGAGAATTCGCCGATATCAACGGCGCCCGTATCCACTATGTCCACATTCCGGCACCCGCCAATGCGGAGCTGCCAGCGATCGTCTTCATCCACGGTGCCAGCGCCAATCTCAGGGATCAGATGCTGCCGCTGAGGCCACTGCTCGAGGGCCGGGCCGAGATGCTGTTCTTCGACCGGCCGGGTCATGGCTGGTCGGGGCGCGGCCCTGGCAACAATGAGGATCCGTCGGCGCAGGCCGCCACCATCGCCGCCCTGATGAACCGTCTTGGCATCAAGAAGGCGATCATCGTCGGCCATTCCTTCGGCGGCGTGGTGACGGCGGCTTTCGGCCGCGAGCATGCCGACAAGACGCTCGGTCTCGTCTTCCTGGCGCCGGCAACCCATCCCTGGCCGGGCGGCGCGACATCCTGGTACTACGATCTGACCACCGTTCCGGTGATTGGCCGGCTGTTTTCCGAGACACTGACCTATCCGGCCGGAACGCTTCAGATGGCCGATGCGACGACCTGCGTGTTCTCACCCAACAAGGTGCCGGACAATTATCTCAACACAGCCTCGATTCCGCTGGTGTTGCGGCCTGCAGCCTTTCGCGCCAACGCCGCCGACGTTGCCGGGCTCTACGCCTATGCGCTTGGCGCCGCACCGCACTACAACCAGATCACCGCGCCGACCGTCGTCATCTCCGGCGACCGCGACAAGGTCGTCTACGCCCATATCCATTCCGCCGGCCTGGTACGCGACATCTCGGGCGCTGAACTCGTCTGGGTACACAATCTCGGCCACAAGCCGGACTGGATCGCCGCCGACCTCGCCGTCGGCGCCATCGAGAAGATCGCCGGCAAGGATGTCGACCTGGAGGCGATGGCCAGAACGGTGGAGGCCCGGATTGCCGGCGACGCCTATGGTGTGGGCAAGTGCGCCGACATCAAGGAACCGCACGCCGAGCTCGCGCCGACCTGACATGTATGTCCTCAAGCATGGCATCAAGAAAAACCCGGAAAAGCGATGGGCGCTGCCGGATCGCATCTTCTTCGGCTACGGCGCGTGCCACATTCTCGCCGGCACGTTCCTCGAACATCCGCCTCTTGAAGGATTTTGTGCGGAACGTATCCTTCCGGCCGAGAGCTTCGCGGGAAACCATATCTACGTGACGAACGGCGTCATCGCTTTCGACTACCACGGTTACTCCGGCCGCGACCGCCTCCTGGATCATCATCGAAGGGGTTGGGCCTCCCACAGCGCCGGTTGGCACTGCACGATCGAGAAGGTCGATTTCAACTTGCTCGACACGGCCGAATTAAATCAGCGCAAGATGCTGGGTCCGGATCAGTATCTGTATCACGCCGTTCTTCGTGCGCGCCGGTTTCTTCAACGCATAGACCACGCTGGAGCTGCGGCAAGAGCGCTCAGGATCGCGACGGCTTGAAGCCATTCGGGCCGCACTCTTGAAAGGCGCTCGGCCAATGTTTCCGTGAAGGATGAACCGCTCTAACGGCTGCCTTGCGTTTCCGACCCGACATAGGCGATGCGCAGCATGTTGGTCGAGCCGGGTGTCCTCAGCGGCACGCCGGCCGTGATGATGACGCGGTCGCCCGGCTTGCCGAAGCCTTCTTCCAGTGCAATGCGGCACGCGCGATTGACCATGTCGTCGAGGTCGATGGCATCGGGCGAGACGACGCAATGCGTGCCCCACAAAAGCGACAGCCGCCGCGCCGTGTTGAGGATCGGCGACAGCGCGATGATCGGCACCTGCGGCCGTTCGCGCGCGGCGCGCAGCCCGGTGGTGCCGGACGCCGTGTAGGTGATGATCGCCGACAGTTTCAGCGTCTCGGCGATCTCGCGGGCGGCCAGTGAAATGGCGTCGGCGCCTGTCGCTTCCGGCTCGGAGCGCTGGGCGTTGATGATGCCGGCATAGGTTGGGTCGGTTTCGACCTTGGTGGCGATGCGGTTCATCATCGCCACGGCCTCGACCGGATAGGCACCCGCCGCCGATTCCGCCGACAGCATGATGGCGTCGGCGCCCTCGAAGACGGCGATCGACACGTCGGAGACTTCGGCGCGCGTCGGCACCGGTGCGGTGATCATCGATTCCAGCATCTGCGTGGCGACCACCACCGGCTTGCCGGCGCGGCGCGCGGCGCGCGTGATCTGCTTCTGGATGCCGGGCACCGCTTCCAGCGGCATCTCGACGCCGAGGTCGCCACGGGCGACCATCAGCGCGTCGGACAGTTCGATGATCTCGGCCAACCGGGCAACGGCCTGCGGCTTTTCGATCTTGGCCATGATCAGCGCCCGGCCGCGCGCGATCTTGCGCGCTTCAGCCAGATCTTCGGGGCGCTGCACAAAGGACAGCGCGATCCAGTCGACACCCGTGGCGAGCACCGCGTCGAGGTCCTTGCGATCCTTCTCGGTCAGCGCGCCGACCGGCAGGTCGGTATCGGGCAGGCTGACCCCCTTCTTGTCGGAAATCGTGGTGCCGGCGACGACGGTGCAGGTGATCGACTTGCCGTCGCTCTTCACGGCCTTCAGCTCGAGCTTGCCGTCATCGATCAAAAGACGGTGACCAGCCTCGACCGAACTCAGGATTTCCGGATGCGGCAGGTAGACTCTGGTCGACGTGCCGGGCTCGGGATTGTCGTCGAGCGTAAAGGTCTGGCCTGGCGTCAGCACTTCCTTGCCATTGGCGAACTTGCCGACGCGCAGCTTGGGGCCTTGCAAATCGGCGAGGATACCGATCGGCCGGCCGACCTTCTCCTCGACGGCACGGATGCGGCCGACCAACGTACGCATCAACTCGTGATCGGTGTGGCTCATGTTGATGCGGAACACATCGGCGCCCGCTTCGAACAGTTTCTTCAGCATCTCCTCGGAGGAGGAGGCCGGACCGATTGTGGCTAGGATCTTGACCTTGCGGCTGCGTCTCATTGACTATTTGTTCCCGGGGCGGCTGGTGCGCCTCCCGTTGCGGGCTCATCGGTCAGCTGGACCATCCAGCTTGCCTGTTCGCCCGTGTCATATTCCTGAAATCCGGCGCGCTGGAAGCCCCGGGCGACGCAGTCGTTTACGCCGGCGATCTTGAACTCTTTTTCAGCCACGCACATGTTGATCGGGCCGTCCCAGCGTCCACCGCGCTCGGCGTCTTCTGCATAAAGATAGTAAAACCTTGATGACAGCGGCCCTTCGATCAACGTCTTGCAGCTCGATCCTTCGATGTGCCACCAGCCCTCGGTGATCCAGCCGGCCTTGGCGCGATAGCCGATGCCGACGCCGACCAGGTTCTGCGTGGCGTTGCAGACGCGGAAATCGGCGCGCGCCGGCGAGGCCATGACCATCGCCGACAGGCCAACGGTCAGCATCAGGAGCGGCATGGCAAAGGCAGAGCGCATGCGCTGCCTGCCGGCGGAACCCATCCCAATACCCCTCAAGAACCACATCAGCATCTCTCTGCGCCCCTTTTCGGAAAAGTCCGGGCGCATGTCAACGCGCCGTTTTGACCAATTCCAATCGATTTAGGAAGGCTCCCGGCGCACTATCCGTCGCCCCTCGCCAGATTTCAGCGGAAACCTTGGCCAAACAACGGCATTGCGCACACGTCGTCTTCGTGGAATGACGATAGCACCCTCCCCGGAAGCCAGCGAACAGACCATTTCCCGCCAATGACCCGATCCACAGTTTTCGCGCCTTTCGACATTGTCGAGGGCGACCGCAAGCGGGGCATCGTGCTTCTGGCCGATCATGCCCGCCGCGACCTGCCCGAGGACTATGGCAGCCTCGGCCTGCCCGCGGCAGAATTCGACCGCCACATCGCCTATGACATCGGCGTTGAAATGGTGACGCGTGAACTCGCCGGCTTGCTCGACGTACCGGCGGTCATCGCCAATTTCTCGCGGCTGTTGATCGATCCCAATCGCGGCGAGGACGATCCGACGCTCATCCGCCAGCTCTATGACGGCACCGTGGTGCCGGGAAACTATCCCATCGCGGCGGAGGAGCGCGAAGGGCGGCTCGACCGCTTCTACCGTCCCTACCACGACGCCGTCGGCGCCATGATCGCCTCGGTCGCGCAGGCTTCCGGCCAGGCACCCTTCATCTTCTCGGTGCATTCCTTCACGCCGGTCATGCAGGGCAGGCAGCGCCCGTGGCATGTGGGCATCCTGTGGGATCGGGACGACCGGGTGGCGCGGCCGCTGATCGATATGCTGGCCGAGGACAAAGACCTCGTTGTTGGCGACAATGAGCCCTATGACGGCGCACTGCGCGGCGACACCATGTTCAAACACGCCATCGTCAATGGCTATGCCCATGCGCTGATCGAAATCCGCCAGGATCTGATAGCGGACCAGAAGGGGGCGATCGCCTGGGCCGAGCGTCTGGCACCGATCGTTGACGCCATCGACCGCCGTCCCGATATACATGTCGTGAAGATGTTCGGCTCGCGCACCGGGCCGCTATGACGGAGGTTTCGATGACCGAACTCAGCGACGAGCAGAAGCGCGACTTCGAGGCCGCCGCCTTTCGCCGGCTGGTCGAGCATCTCAGGGAACGCAGCGACGTGCAGAACATCGACCTGATGAACCTCGCCGGCTTCTGCCGCAACTGCCTGTCGAACTGGTATCGCGAAGCGGCCAATGCCGAGGGCGTCGATCTAAGCAAGGACCAGTCGCGCGAGATCGTCTACGGCATGCCGTATGCTGAATGGCAGGCGCTCAACCAAACGGAAGCGTCGGACGCCAAGAAGGCGGAGTTCGAGGCCAGGCGGCCGAAGGATCACTAGCGGTTCTATATGGCACGCCCCTGCGACGGGAGGAGCGCCTGCGATAATCTCCAAAGCCGCCCTGTTCCTCAGAGGGTCCGCACTTGGTCCAAGCACTTGCTCGGACGCGGTTCTTGACTGAAAATTGAATCGATCTAATTTGCCGTGCAAAACCATTTTCTGACCGGATTCGCCTGATGATCGCGTCGAACGCCATGCAGACTGCCATTCGCGGGCGATGGGCCGTGGCCGCCATTTTCCTCGCCAATGGCTTCCTGACCGGCAGCTGGGCGCCGCAGATTCCGGTGTTCCTGACCCGGCTCGACATCTCGAAATTCACGCTTGGCCTGCTGATCCTTTTGTTCGGCGCCGGCGCCGTCACCGCCATGACCTGGTGCGGCCACCTGATCTCGAAACACGGCTCGCGCAGCGTGCTGCGCTGGTTCGGCCTGTGCGGCAGCCTCGGCCTGCTGGTCGTGGCGCTGGCGCCCAACGTACCGCTGGCGGCCATCGCCATGTTCATCTTCGGCGGCTCGATCGGCGGCATGGATGTCGCGATGAATGCGAATGCGGTGGTGGTCGAGCGAAAATTGTCCCGCGCCATCATGTCCTCCTCGCACGGCTTCTGGAGCCTCGGCGGTTTCGCCGGCGGCGCGCTTGGCGGCTTTGCCATCCAGCACTACGGTCACCTCGCCCATGCCGCGGTGGTGACCGTGCTCGCCTTCGCAGCGATCGCGATTGCCGTCGGCTACCTCGTCGCCGAGGACAGGCCACAGGCGGTCGAGCATCACAAATTCACGTTGCCGGCGAACCCGCTTGTCTACCTCGTCGGCCTGATGGCATTGCTGACGATGGTCTCCGAGGGTGCGGTGCTCGACTGGGCGGCACTGTATCTCAGGCAGGAACTCGGCGCCGACCTTGCCGTCGCCGGCCTCGCCTATGCCGCCTTTTCCGGCGTCATGGCGATCATGCGCTTCTTCGGCGACGGCGTGCGCAACCGTTTTGGTGCGGTGGCGACGCTGCGCGGCTCGGCCATTGTCGCTGCCGTAGGCATGCTGATTGCAGGCCTGTCGCCTTCGCCCTGGCTTGCGATCGCGGCCTTTGCACTGTGCGGCTTCGGCATCGCCAACATGGTGCCGATCATCTTTTCGGCCGGCGGCAACCAGGAAGGCATGTCGTCGGGCACTGGCATGAGCGTTGTCACCACCATGGGCTATTCCGGCATTCTGGTGGCCCCGTCCGCGATCGGCTTCGTCGCCGAGCATTCCAGCTTCGGGCCGATCTTCGTCGCAATGTCGGTGCTGCTGATCGTCGTCTTGCTGATGGCGGGCCTCGCTCACCGCGCCGAATTCGCCGCCGCCCCCGCCGAATAGCGCTTCAGCTCCTCGTGGAGGAAATCCGCCACGCGGCGGATGCGCACGCTGCTGCGCACATCGCGATGCATGGCGAGCCACACTGGCAGGCTTGGCAGCGGCAGGCCAGGCAGCAGCTTCTCCACCAGCGGATCGCGGTCGGCCAGCGGCTCCTGGCCGAGGCCGATGCCGTTTCCCGCCCGCACCGCCTCCCACAGGACGATCTGGTTGTCGGCCCTGAACCGGAAACTGCTCCGGGTGACCGGGAGGCCGAATTGCGCAAAGCCCCGGATCATCTCGTCGCTGCGATCGAAACCGATCAGCGGGTGATCGACGAGGTCGGCCGGCACGAGCGGGCGGCCACGCCGGTCGAGATAGGAAATCGCCGCGCAGGCGCAGAGCGGGATGTCGCAGACCTTGCGCGCCACCAGTTCGTTCTGCGCCGGCTTGACCATGCGGATGGCGATATCGGCATCCCGGCGCAGCAGGTTCTCGACCTGGTTCGAGGCAACGATCTCGACCTCGATGCCGGGTTCCTCAATGCCGAGCCGTGCCATCATGTCGGGCAGCACATAGGCCGCCACCACTTCACTGGCGGCGATACGCACCGTGCCTTCGATGGCCTCGACCGAGCCCAGCGCCAGCCGTGAAAAAGCACTTGCCTGCTCGCTGACCGCCTTGCCGCGCTCGAACAGCGTGGCCCCGGCTTCCGTCAGTGCATAGCCGTTGCGCCCACGCCGGAACAGGGTGACACCGAGCGCCTGCTCCAACTCCCCGATGTGACGCCCGAGCGTCGGCTGGCTGGCCGACAGTTTTCGCGCGGCGGCTGACAGGCTGCCGGTTTCCGCGACCGTGACGAAGCTTTTGATCAGGTTCCAGTCGATGTCTGCCATTCAATAATGAATATCAAACCTGCATACATCGTCAATTTCAATTCATCCGTGAGGTAATCATATTCGACCTGCAAACACCGATACGGACCGCAAACACCAAGCAGGAGAACTCAAATGACCAAGATCGCAATTCTCGGCGCCAATGGCCGGCTCGGCCGCGTGGTTGCCAAGGCCTTCATCGACGCCGGCTTCGACGTCCGCGCAATCACCCGCACCGGCAAGGTGCCGGCAGAACTGCAGGGCGCGACGGCGGTTGCCGGCGATGCGCTGGACCGTCAATCGCTGATCCGCGCCACCGAGGGCGTCGATATCATCTTCAACGGCCTCAACCCGATCTATACCGACTGGGGCAAATGCCTGCCGATGGCCGAGAATGTCATGGCCGCCTGCCATGCCAACAACACGCTGCATCTGTTCCCCGGCACCGTCTACAATTACGGCTCGCCGATGCCGGCGGTGATCACGGAAGACACGCCGTTTCACCCGACGACCGAGAAGGGCCGCATCCGCTGTGCCATGGAGGAGCTGTTCCGCCGCGAGGCCGACGCAGGCCGGGTGCGCACCATTCTGCTGCGCGCCGGCGATTTCTTCGGCGGCACCGGCAGCGGCTCCTGGTTCGACCTGGTCGTCGCCGCCAAGATGAGCAAGGGCGTCTACACCGCGCCCGGCCCGGCCGACCTCGTGCATGAATGGGCTTACCTGCCGGATTTCGCCGTGGGCTTCGTCGCGCTGGCCAGGAATCTCGACAAGCTCGGCTCCTATGAGGCGCTGAATTTTCCCGGCCATGCGGTCACCGACCTGCAGATCAGGGCCGCCGCCGAAAAGGCGCTTGGCCGACCGCTGAAGATGAGCTCGATGCCCTGGTGGGTGCTGCGCGCCGGCAGCCCGTTCGTGGCGATGTGGCGCGAGATCGTCTCGATGTCCTATCTGCGCTTCGAGCCGCACCAGCTGGCTTCGACGCGGCTGGAAGGCATCATCGGCGAAATCCCGCACACGCCGCTGGATCAGGCGGTCGCCCACGCCCTCGAGGACATCGGCATCGCCACTGTGAACGGCGTTTCGAAAGCGGCCTGAACGCAACGCTGAGGGCGGCGCGCCAACTCAGAGCCGCCCCATCAAAAGCAGCACCAGAACCACCACCAGCACCACGCCGACAATGCCCGAGGGTCCATAACCCCAGGAGCGCGAATGCGGCCAGGCCGGCACCGCGCCGATGAGGACAAGGATCAGGACGACGATGACAAGCGTGCTGATCGGCATGAGACATTCCCCGCGTTCTTGCCGAGACGATGCTTCGCATTGCTCGTGCAGGGACAATGCAAAAGGCCGCCCGGTTGTTCCGGACGGCCTTTGCCGATCAGATTGGCGTTCGGTCTATTCCGCCGCTTTCGGAAAAGCGATCGCCGGCTCGCCGCCCGCATCCCGGCCCGGTGTGCCCGTCGACGAAACCGTTCCCTTGCCGCGCCGGAATACCCGGCGGAAAAAGGCGTAGAAGCGGCTGTTCTTGCTGCGCGTGAAGATCATCAGCATCGACGGCGTCACCACCAGTGTCAGCAAGGTAGCGAAGGACAGGCCGAAGACGATGGCCGAGGACAGCGAAATCCACCATTGCGTCGACGGCGCGTTGATCGTCGTCTCGTGATGGAAGATTTCCAGCCCAAGGCCGAAGGCGATCGGCAGCACGCCGAGGATCGCCGACACCGCCGTCAGCACCACCGGGCGCGCACGCTCGCGGCAGGTCTGCAGCACCGCATCCATCTTGTCCCAACCCTCTTCGCGCAGCCGGTCATAGGTGTCGATCAGCACGATGTTGTTGTTCACCACCACGCCGGCCAGCGCGATGACGCCAATGCCCGACATGACGATGCCGAACGTCTCGCCTGTAATCAGTAGCCCGAGAAGCACGCCGATCGTCGCCATGACCACACAGGACAGCACCATCAGCACGCTGGTGAACTTGTTGAACTGCATCAGCAGCACGAGGAAGATCAGGAAGATCGCCGCGCCAAAGGCTTTGATAAGGAATGAGCCGGCCTCGGCGCTGTCCTCGTTCGAGCCGGCCAGCTTCCAGCGGATCCCGCTGCCGAGATTCATGTCGGTGACGGCCTGGGTGACCTCCTGCTGCACGGCGGCGACCTGGGTGCCGGCGCTGACATTGGCCTGCACCACCACGGTGCGTGCGCCGTCGATGCGGTTGAGGATGCCAACGCTCGGCTTCGCCTTGCGGACGACGAAGTTCGAGATCGGCACCGATCCTTGCGAGGTCTGCACCCTGAGCTCGTCGAGCGTCGACAGCGTGCGCCGGTCCTCCGGCAAGCGCAGCCGGATGTCGACCGCCTTGTCTGCGCCGGCAGGCCGGTATTCCGACAGCTTCAGACCGTTGGTGACGAGCTGCACCACCGTCCCAACCGAAGTCGGGCTGATACCGTATTGCGCAGCCTTGGCGCGGTCGACCTCGATCGCCCATTCGACGCCGGGCGGCGGCAAGCCATCGGAAATGTCGATGACGCCGGGCACCTTGGCGATGCGCGCCGCAACGGCGCGCGCCTTCTCGTCCAGTCCCTTTGGGTCGACGGCCGAAAGCCTGATCTGGATCGGCTTGCCGGTCGGCGGGCCGGCTTCCGGCACGCGCACCTCGACATCGACGCCGGGAATGCCGGCCATTACGCCTCGCAGATCGCTCAGGATCTGGTTCGCCGACTTGCGCTCGCGCCAGTCGATGAATTCATACTGGATGACGCCGACCACGTCTTCCGGGACATCCTGGCCACCGCCTTGCGTCTTGCCGACGCGGGTGTAGACAGATTTGATGCCGGGCCAGCCAAGCATTCTGTCTTCCGCAATCTTCGTTGCGGTGTCCATTTCGGCCAGCGACAGGTTGCCCCGCGCGTGCACATAGAGCAGGCCGTAGTCGGGCTCGACGCTGGGGAAAAATTCGACACCCGCGCCATATTTCACATAACCAACGAATACGCCGGTCAGCAAGACAACGGTAAGCACCAGCACGGTGATGGGGAAACGGACGGCCTGTTTGACGATGGCCATGTACCAGCCATCGCGATTGTCGTCCTCATGATGCTCGGGCGCCTTGGCGAAGATCGCCCCCAGCGTTGGTGCGAACACCAGCGCATAGAGCATCGAGGCCGAGAGCGTGACGATCAGCGTGATCGGCATATACTTCATGAAGTCGCCGATGATGCCGGGCCAGAACAGCAGCGGCGAGAAGGCGGCGATGCGCGTCATCGTCGCCGCGATGACCGGACCGGCCATGCGCTTGGCGGCTAGCGCGAACGCGTCCGCCTTCGGCATGCCTTCACTCATCCGCCGTTCCGCGAACTCGGTGACGATGATGGCGTCGTCGACGAGCATACCGACAGCCAGGATCAGGCTGAACAGCACGATCATGTTGATCGTGTAGCCCATCATCGCAAGAAGCAGGATGCCGATCAGGAAGGATGATGGAATGGCCAGGCCGATCAGCAGCGAGGCACGGCCGGACAGCGCGTAGAGGATGACGATGAACACCAGGATCACCGCGATCATGACATGGTTCTGCAGGTCTCCCAGCAACTGATTGACAAAGACCGACTTGTCCTGCGTGTAGGTGACGTTCATGCCTTGCGGCATGGCCTTGACGAAGGCGTCGGACACAGCCCGCACCTTGGTGAGCGTGTCGATCAGATTGGCGCCGATGCGCTTCTTCACCTCGATGGCGATGGCCGGTTTGCCGTTGAGGCGCGTGATCGTGGTGGCGTCGGCGAAGGTCGAGCGGATCGTCGCGATGTCCTTGGCCTGCACCACGGCATTGGGACCTGCGACCACCGGCAGCGCCGCCACATCCTCCGGCGTCTCGATCAGCGACGGCACCTTGACGGCGTATTTGCCCTCCGACCCCTCGATGTTGCCGGCGGCAACGAGACTGTTGGAAGCACCGACGGCGCCGATCAGCTGGTCGAGCTGCAAGCCGTAGGAAGACAGCTTCATCGGATCGATGACGACCTCGACGAGGTCGTCGCGGGAACCCTGCAGCGAGCCTTCGAGAACGCCCGGCACTTCCTCGATGCGGTCGCGCAGCTCGCGCGCGGCGGCGGCCAGCACGCGTTCGGGCAATTCGCCCGACAGCGTGACGACGAGCACCGGGAACTCGGAGATGTTGATTTCGGTGACGACAGGCTCCTCAGCCGCCTGCGGCAGGTCGGCCTTGCCGTCCTGCACCTTGGAGCGCGTATCCTGCAGCGCCGTCGCCAGGTTTGTCTGCGGCTGGAACTCGACCATTACATAGCCGCCGCCCTGGAAGGCGGCCGAGCGCATCTCCTTGAGGCCTTTGAGGCTCTTCAGCTTGTTTTCCATCGGTCGCAGCAGAAGTCGCTCGGAATCCTCCGGCGAAATGCCCTGATAGATCAGGCTGACATACATATTCGGAACCGGGACATCCGGCTCAGCTTCCTTTGGCGTCGACTGATAGGCAAACCCACCAGCGATTAAGAGGAAGACCAGGACCGCGATGGTCAGGCGGGCGTTGTTGATCGCGAGTTTGACGATATCCATGGCTAACGCCTGTCGTTGAATTTCAGGAGCTGCGTCGCAGCCGATTGACCCCGCCCGGGGTATCCCGCCGTAGCCAGCGCTACTGCGTCCCGGCGGTGGCTTCGCCGATCAGCTTGTTGATGGTCGCCTGGTCGGCCTCGACCGGCTTGACCTCATCGCCTTCCTTCACCAGCTCCTGGCCGGCGACGATGATGCGTGCATCGGCCGGGATGCCGCCGAGCACGAGGCCGGTCGGCGTGTCGTCGACGAGATCGATCGGGAAGAACGCCACCTTGTTGTCCTTGCCGACGGCGCGGATGCCGAGATCGCCCTTGTCGCCGAGCGTCACCACCGAACGGGGCAGCAGGACCGCATCGGTCGGCAATGCGCTGAGCTGGATCTCCGCCGTCATGCCGGCCGGCACCGAGCCATCGCCATTGGGGATGGCGACCTCGATACGGAAGGTGCGGGTCGCCGACGACGCGTCGCGGCTGATATAGCGCACCGTGCCCTCGACGGTCTGGCCGCTGACCAACCGAACGCTGGCCTTGTCGCCGATCTTGAGATAGCCGAGGTCGCGCTCACTGATTTCGCCGCGCGCGATCACCGGATCGAGCTTGAGGATGGTCGCCACCTCGCCGCCCTGCATGACGGAGCTGCCGAGTTCCACCGGCACCCGGTCGATGACGCCGTCGAACGGCGCCTTGACTTCGTTGCGGTCGAGCTCGGCCTGCGCGGTATCCAGCTGCGACTGCGCCAGGGTCAGATTAGAGCGGGCGGTGTCGAGCTGCAGCTTGGGCAAATTGCCGGTCTTCATCAGCCGCAGCGACGCGTCCAGTTCGGCCTGGCGCTGAGCCACGAGCTGCTTGGCATTGTCGACCATCGAGATCTTTTCCTCGGCCGCCAGCATCAGCACCAGATCGCCCGTCTTGACGTGATCGCCTTGCTTGACCGGCAGCTTGTCGATGACGCCGGCGACGCGGGTTGCGAGCACGGCGCGCTTGTCGGCCTCGGTCAGGCCGGAAATACGGATGGCGCGCGCATAGGTCTTGCGCGGCGGCGTCACCACGGCAACGGTGCGCAGCGGCGCCTTCGGTTCGGCTTCCGCCGTCTTCGGCTTGCTCGCGTCCGGCGCCTTGCCCTGCTCGACCTCGGCTGCCTTGGCCCTGTTGGCCGCTACGCTGCCGACCGATGAGAATTCGCCTGTCCCCATCCACGCCGCGAAACCAATGAGCACAACAATGGCTGCAAGCTTGTGAAACCTGATTTTAGGCATCGTCATTTTTCCACTGCGGGTTCGGCCAGCACCGCGCCTTCATGACGCGGGCGCGTCGCCGATATGGGTGCGCGCCTGACCGTGTTCAATTTGCCGTGATAGGCGAGCGTGCTTCTACATCAAAGTTGCACTGCAATATAGTCCGAAAGTTGCAGCAGCATTGCGTAGCCGGGCAAGGTGTGGCCGCCGCGAAACTGTTCTCGACTTGCTAAAATACCGGTTCAGCGGACTTGCAGCCGGCTGATGATCTACCCTCCCAAGACCAGTCCCGAACGACCGATCCGTCATTGCCGACGAGCAACGCGATGCTCGTCGAAATACCGGCGTCATCACCCACCGGACTATTTACCCTTGATGCGGATTTTGACCGGCTGGCCAGATCATTTTCGGTCAACGAAGGACATCAAGCTCCGGCGACGTGGCGCCTGACCAATATATTGGAATTGCTCGGAAAATGTCACGATGCGCCAATCAGGCGGAGATTGCCCGAGGCCGGTTCGTTGATATTGAACCCGGCGTCGGGAGGGTCGGCACCCCACGGCACTGGAGCGTCTGAGATCGGGGTGGCCCCCCGGTTCGCGAGGTGACGCGAACACGGTGCGGCTGCGGAAACTCAGGCCATTTTCCGTGTCAATTTGCAGGACTGGTGTCGATCGTTCCGCTCACGATTTTCCAGCCACACTGTCCGACCGCGCTCGGCATCGTGGGAATATTGGTGGCAGCAGGCGTCAGCATGATGAAGCCTCCTCCACACGCGAAGGTTGTCGCCTTGCCGGATCGCCCCACCCGCTATTCCGATTTCCGGAAGACCTCGCTGATGGTCTTGATCGATCCGGAGATAGCCGGGCAGCGCCTGACCAGATCGGCTATTGCTCCTTTGGCGCCGACGGGTTCAGGCCCGCCGGCGCTCCGCTTCCGGGTTCTTGCGTGCGGCGAGGAACTCCTTGACTCGGCGGCCCGGTGCGGGACCGCGCAGCGGCTTGAAACCGTCATCGAGTTCGCCGGAGAGATCGAGCGTCGGCCGCTTACCGACCGCGTCGTAATTCTCGTCCAGCCAGTCGCTGGCGGCGGTGCGGCCGAGATCTCTGAGATAGGTCAGGAACGCCCATTCAGCATTGACCTTCGACGATGCCGACAGGTCCTTGAACGCCTCGTCGGCATCGATGCGGTGCATGCGGATGTCGCGGTACTCGCCATGCGGCAGCCGGCCGGCGGCGATCAGTTCCTTGACGAAGGCGATCGAGCGGAATTCGCGCAGCAGCCCGGCATTGAAGGTGATTTCGTCGATGCGGTTCTGTATCTCGTTGGCGCTCCTGGGCGTCCCCTCGCGCACCACCGGATTGATCTGCACCAGCAGCACATCCTCGGTCGCCGCCGTCTTGAAAAACGGGAACAGCGCCGGGTTGCCGCCATAGCCGCCATCCCAATAGGGCACGCCCTTGATCTCGACGGCGCGGAACAATTGCGGCAGGCAGGCCGAGGCCATCACCGTGTCGAGGTCGATCTCGCCATCGGAAAACACCCGCAACTGTCCGGTCTCGACATTGGTGGCGGAGATGAACAGCTCCATCGACTTGCAGGCACGGACATTTTTGAAGTCGATCTCCTGCTGCACCACGTCGCGCAGCGGATTGAGGCCGAGCGGGTTGGCGACATAGGGCGAAAACACCCGCGACATGGTGTCGAAGACGACGTAGCCCGGCGTGTTCTCGATCGACCAATTGCCCCAGGCGACATCCCACGGCATGCGCTGCACCGGACTGAACCGGCCTTTCGCCGCCACGGCGCGCCAGAAATCGTCGAGCTTCTTGCGCGCGCCCTCGACCCCGCCGCGCACATATCCGTCGGCCAGCGCCACCGCGTTCATGGCGCCGGCGCTGGTACCGGACACCGCTGCGATCTCCAGCCTGCCATCCTCCAGCAGGCGATCCAGAACGCCCCAGGAGAAGGCGCCATGCGAGCCGCCGCCCTGAAGCGCGATGTTGATCTTCTTCTTTTCCTCCGCCTTGCCGTTCTTCGTCATGGCGTTCCTGTCATGCTGATGCGCCAGCCCGCCCCAACGTCATTGAAGGAAGCAGTCATTGGCGGCCTATGTTGCAGTGCAGCATATAAGGACGAACCAAGGCAAGAACACGAACACGGTCGCGTGATCACATGAAATTTCATTTATGCAGAAAGCCCCTCCACTGAAGCGGAGAGGCCCTCATCTTTCGAAACAGACCGGGTGTCTAGGCAACCAGATCCGGCACCGGACCAACATAGCGCGATTGCGGCCGGATCAGCCGCCCCGTCGTCTGTTGCTCGCGCGCATGCGCGATCCAGCCTGCAACGCGCCCGGCGGCGAAGGCATTGCTGAAGGCCTGTGGCGGGAAACCCGCCGCTTCCAGCACCAGCGCGGTGTAGAATTCGACATTGGTCTGCAGCGAGCGCTGCGGCTTGGCGATCCGCAGCACTTCGAGCGCCGTCTTTTCGACCTCCTCGGCGAAAGCCAGCCGGCGGCCGGTCTCGCCCGCGCCACCGAGCTGCCGCACGACTGCTTTCAGCACGTCGGCGCGCGGATCGCGCACACGGTAGATACGATGGCCGAAACCCATGATCCGCCTGCCATGCGCGATCTCGTTGCGCAGCCAGCCGGCCGCATCGCCATGCGCCTCGATTGCGTCAAGCATCTCGATCACCGGGCCGGGCGCGCCGCCATGCAGCGGCCCCTTGAGCGCGCCAAGCCCGGCCAGCACCGAGGAGGTCAGCCCGGCCAAAGTCGAGGCGACAACGCGGGTGGCGAAGGTCGAGGCGTTGAGGCCGTGGTCGCAGACGGTCACCAGATAGGTGTCGAGCGCCTTTGCCAAGGCCGGCGACGGGACCGAACCCCTGAGCATCCGCAACATGTCGGCGGCATGACCGGCCTTGCCATCCGGCGCGATCGGCTGCTCGCCGCGCTGCAGACGCAGCAAGGCCGGCGTCAGCACCGCGGGCGCCGCGATCAGCCGCAAGGCATCTTCCAAGGTCTCGCCATCCGGCAGCAGAGCCATGCCGGCGCGCATGGCGCTGTAGGTTTCGAGTGGCGCCAGCAGCGACAGCGAAGGCAGGGTCCGCTCGAACACCTCGGCACGCGCCTCACCCAGTTGCGCCGTCAGTTCGGCATCGCCAGGCAGATCCTCGAAGAAGCCGTCGAGCAACAGCCTGATAACCTGCGGAAAGCTCCATCGCCCGGCCAGTTCCGGCAGCGAATGACCACGGATCGTCAGGCGCCCGCCCAGACCATCCACGTCGGACAGCACGGTTTCGGCCGCCACTACATCATCGAGCCCATTCGCCATAGCCTTGTCTCCTTGAAGCTTTTGCGGATCGGAGATAAGGCTGGACAAACCAAGCATCAATCTTGATCAATAGAATCAATATCAGGGCCGAAAATGTCGGAATGGCTGTCGCGGGAAGAGGCGCTGGAGAGGCTCAAGGTGCGGCCACAGACGCTCTATGCCTATGTCAGCCGCGGGCGCATCGGCATGCAGCCGGATGAGGCCGACCCGCGCCGCAGCCGGTACCGCGCCGATGACATCGCGGCGCTGGCAACCCGCCGGGCGCGCGGACGCAGCCCCTCGGCCATCGCCGAAAGCGCCATCGCCTGGGGTGAGCCGTCGATCGTCACCGCAATTTCGACCGTTGTGCACGGTCGCCTCATCTACCGGGGGCAGGACGCCGTTGCGCTCTCCAGATCGGCAACGCTGGAGGAAACCGCCGCCGTGCTGTGGGGCCTGGCTGAACCGGTGGCTTTCAAGACGCCGTCGTCGCAGGCGCCTCATCCAGTCGGCCGCGCCTCGACCTTTGCCCAGCTTGCCTTGCTTGCCAGCCAGGGGCGGCCTTCGCTTGGACGCAGCGCCGCCTCGCTGTGCACCGAGGCCGCGCAAACGGTGGGAGCGCTGGCTCAGTCGCTGGGCGCCGCAGCCGGCAAAGAGCCCGTCCATCTGCGGCTGGCGCGAGGCTGGTCGGTGGATGACGCCGGTGCGGAAGCCATACGGTGCGCCCTTGTCCTGCTTGCCGATCATGAACTCAACGCATCGACCTTCGCTGCCCGCGTTGCGGCCTCGACCGGAGCCTCGCCTGCCGCATGCCTGCTGGCGGGCCTGGCAACGCTGTCCGGCCCGCGCCATGGCGGCGCCGGCGAGGCTGTGATGCAGCTCGCCGAGGATGCCGCAAGACACGGCGCCGATGCAGCGATCCGGCGCTGGCTCGGCCACGACCGGCCATTGCCGGCATTCGGCCATCCGCTCTATCCCGACGGGGATCGCCGTGCCACCGCACTTTTGGCCGCTATCCCCGTCGACGAGACACTGCGGCAGCTGGAAAAGGCCGCGATTGCCATGACCGGCACGCGGCCGAATATCGACTTCGCCCTGGCTGCGCTGACACGCGGTCTCGGTCTGCCGCGCGATGCGCCGTTCCATCTGTTCGCGCTGGGACGCAGCGTCGGCTGGGCCGCGCACATGGTCGAACAGATCGTCAGCGGCAGCATCATCCGGCCGCGCGGCCGCTACGAGGGACTGTTGCCCTGACCGTGTGTGACGTCGTCAGGCGGAGTTGGCATTGGTCCCGAACCGCGCTCGATAGGCTGCGGGCGTGGTGGCGAATTGCTGACGGAAGTGATGCCGCAACGTCGCTGCCGCGCCAAAGCCGGCGGTTTCGGCAATCCGCTCGATCGGCAAGGCGGTGTCCTCCAGCAAAGTGCGCGCCCGCGAAAGCCGCTCCGAAAGCAGCCAGCGCGCCGGCGTGACACCGGTCGCGGCGGCGAAGCGGCGCAGAAATGTCCGCTCGCTCATTCCAGCCAGGCCGGCCAAAGTGGCAACAGAATAGTCGGCGGCGATGTCAGCGCGCATTCTGTCGATCAGCGGCCCGAGCCGGCTGCGTTCGTGCGGCTCCGGAACGGAACTCTCGACATACTGCGCTTGGCCGCCATCCCGATGCGGCGGCACGACTAGGCGGCGTGCCACCATGTTGGCCGCCTTGGTGCCGAAGTCGCGCCGGACCAAGTGCAGGCACAGATCGATGCCGGCCGCGCTGCCGGCCGATGTCAGCACATTTCCCTCATCGATGTACAAGACGTCAGGAACCACGGTGATGTCCGGGTACATCTCCCTCAGCCGCTCGCTGTAGCGCCAATGCGTGGTTGCCTTCTTGCCTGACAGCAGCCCGGCCGCGGCAAGCACGAAGACGCCCGAGCAGATGGACAGGATGCGCGCGCCCCGCTCATTGGCCTTGCGAAGCGCTTCGATCAGCAAGGGCGGCACTGGACACTCCACACCGCGCCATCCCGGCACGATCACCGTGCCGGCCTCGCCGATCAGGTCAGGTCCGCCGTCGGCGACGATGCGTACACCGCCCATTGCGCGCATTTCGCCGGCGTCGATGCCGGCGACTGCGAAACGGTACCAATCCGCACCCATCTCCGGCCTGGGCAAGGCGAACATCTCGGCCGCCACGCCGAACTCGAACGTGCACAGCCCGTCATAGGCGACAGCAACGACAAGCCGATTGGGAGGGGGCGGTTTGGCAGGCGGCACATTTGGCATGATCTTGACGATATATGGCAAAGCTGCCAGCTGCAATCGCCTGGCTCGGTGCGCTACCTCAGCTCCAGCAAAAGTGATGGAGACCAGCTCCATCAGAGATGGAGACCCCTTGACGAGCTATGTGACAGACATTCCGGCGGCATCACCGGAAATTGCCCGCGACCACTTCCTAGGCCGGCTTTCCGTCGAGACCGACTGTTCCGACGTCGCCGCGACCCTGCGCGCCGGCGAGCCGGACTTTGTGCTTCTGCATGTGGTCGGTTCGCCTGATGCCTATGAGCGCCGCCATGTACCCGGCGCGCTGCATCTGCCGCACCGTGAGATATCGGCCGAGCGGATGGCAGAGTGGCCGGCAGGCACGCTGTTCGTGGTCTATTGCGCCGGGCCGCATTGCAATGGCGCGGACCGCGCGGCGTTCAAGCTGGCCAGCCTCGGCCTGCCGGTCAAGATCATGATCGGCGGCATAACAGGCTGGCAGGACGAAGAGCTGCCTTTCGCCTCAGGCAAGGAGCCTGGTGCTCTGCGGGCGTGATCCGAACGCGTAGCCGTGCCTTACCGGCTCACGACATCGTGTCGAGCTTGCGCTGCATCGCCGCGATCTGGTCCTTCAACTGCTGCAGATCGTCGGACTTCTCCGGCGGCGCATCCTTCCTGGCCGGTTCGGCGGGAGCCGCGGCCGGCGCCGAGCCTGCGGGGGGAAAAGGCGTGAACAGCCGCATCGCGTTCTGGAACATTTCCATGTTGCGGCGTGTCTGTTCTTCCAGCGCCTTCATCGGCGTCGCAATTTTCATGACGTCCAGCGGCGACTTGCCGATTGCGCCCTTCATCTGCTCGCGAAACCGCTCCTGCTCCTTGGAGAAAGCGATCATCGACTGTTCGAGGAAGCTCGGCACGATCATCTGCATCTGGTCGCCATAGAAGGCGATCAGCTGGCGCAGGAACGGGATCGGCAGCATGTTCTGCCCATCCTTGTTCTCCAGCTCGAAAATGATCTGGGTCAGCACCGGATGCGTGATGTCGTCACCGGTCTTGGCGTCCTGGACGGTGAACTCCTCGCCTTTCTTGACCATCTCGGCCAGATCCTCGAGCGTCACATAGGTGCTCGTCCCCGTATTATAGAGGCGGCGGTTGGCGTATTTCTTGATAATGATCGGATCGTCTTTTGCGGCCATCTGCATCCTCCCCGGACACCGGCACGCCTGAGTAAGCAGCCGGTAACGATTGCGCCCTTTTCGAGGATATGCGCAAAAGCCTTATAATTCCAAGCAGTTTGTGCAGTGCGGGATCACATAATGCTGCATAGCAGGCAAAATATGCTGCGCAGCAGCGGCCAGCCTGCCGGCACGGCGACGCGTGACCTGCTTGGCGCGCATGGGCGCCATGCCGATTTCCGGTTTGACTTGGGGTTGGGAAAGGGCAAGAAAAGTCCTCAACGACAGAACAACACCTTGAAGTCTGGAGAAGAAAATGTCCGATTCCATCGTCATTGCCAGCGCCGCGCGCACGGCCGTCGGCTCCTTCAACGGCGCCTTTGCCGCCACGCCTGCGCATGAACTCGGCGCCGTCGTCATCAGGGAACTTCTGTCGCGCGCCGGTGTCGAGGCCGCCGAGGTCGACGAGGTCATCCTCGGCCAGGTGCTGACCGCGGCTCAAGGACAGAACCCGGCCCGCCAGGCCTCGATCCTTGCCGGCCTGCCCAAGGAAACCACCGCCTGGGGCCTCAACCAGGTTTGCGGCTCGGGCCTGCGCGCCATCGCGCTCGGCATGCAGCAGATCGCCACCGGCGACGCCAAGGTGATCATCGCCGGCGGCCAGGAATCGATGTCGCTGTCGCCGCACGCCGAACATCTGCGCGCCGGCGTCAAGATGGGCGACTACAAGATGATCGACACCATGATCAAGGACGGCCTGTGGGACGCCTTCAATGGCTACCACATGGGCAACACCGCCGAGAACGTCGCCCGCCAGTTCCAGATCACCCGTGACGACCAGGACCAGTTCGCGCTGGCCTCGCAGAACAAGGCCGAGGCCGCGCAGAAGGCCGGCAAGTTCAAGGACGAGATCGTCGCCTTCACCATCAAGGGCAGGAAGGGCGACACCATTGTCGACCAGGACGAATACATCCGCCATGGCGCCACGCTCGACGCCATGACCAAGCTGAAGCCGGCCTTCGACAAGGATGGCACGGTCACTGCCGCCAACGCTTCCGGCATCAATGATGGTGCGGCCGGCGCGCTGCTGATGAGCGAAGCGGAAGCCGCAAGGCGTGGCATCACCCCGCTGGCGCGCATCGCGTCCTGGGCAACCGCCGGCGTCGATCCAGCGATCATGGGCACCGGACCCATTCCGGCCTCGCGCAAGGCTTTGGAAAAGGCCGGCTGGTCGGTCGGCGATCTCGACCTTGTCGAAGCCAACGAAGCCTTTGCCGCCCAAGCCTGCGCCGTCAACAAGGACATGGGCTGGGATCCTTCGATCGTCAACGTCAATGGCGGCGCCATCGCCATCGGCCACCCGATCGGCGCCTCGGGCGCGCGCATCTTCAACACGCTGGTCTACGAGATGCGCCGGCGTGGCGCCAAGAAGGGCCTTGCCACGCTCTGCATCGGAGGCGGGATGGGCGTCGCGCTCTGCGTGGAAGCGCTCTGACAAAAACTGAAGATGGGCGGCGCGAGCCGCCCGTTTCCTATCCAGTGCCTGCTAAGCCCGACAACAGGGCGATTTCAAAAAGGGGAAATGCATGACCAAGGTTGCAATCGTCACGGGTGGATCGCGCGGCATCGGCGCGGCGATCTCGATAGCTTTGAAGAATGCCGGCTATTCGGTTGCCGCGAACTATGCCGGCAACGACGAGGCGGCGGCGAAGTTCAAGGCCGAAACCGGCATTCCGGTCTACAAATGGTCGGTTGCCGACTATGACGCTTGCGCTGCCGGCATCAAACAGGTCGAGGCCGACCTCGGCCCGGTCTCGGTTCTGGTCAACAATGCCGGCATCACCCGCGACGCCATGTTCCACAAGATCACTCGCGAGCAGTGGAAAGAGGTTATCGACACCAATCTGTCTGGCGTTTTCAACATGACGCATCCGCTGTGGAACGGCCTGCGCGAGCGCAAGTTCGGCCGCGTCATCACCATCTCCTCGATCAACGGCCAGAAGGGCCAGGCCGGCCAGGTCAACTACTCCGCCGCCAAGGCCGGCGATATCGGCTTCTCGAAGGCGCTTGCGCAAGAGGGTGCTCGCGCGGGCATCACCGTCAACGTCATCTGCCCCGGCTACATCGCCACGGAGATGGTCAAGGCGATCGACGAGAAGGTGCTCAACGAACGGATCATCCCGCAGATCCCGGTCGGCCGCCTCGGCGAGCCGGAAGAGATCGCGCGTTGCGTCGTCTTCCTCGCTTCCGAAGATGCCGGCTTCATCACCGGCTCGACCATCACGGCCAATGGCGGCCAGTACTTCGCCTGAGATGTCCAGCGGCTTCAACCCGTGACGAACGGACCGGGAAACCGGTCCGTTTCCAATTGACGCCCAGGAGCCAAAACGCCTCACCGCGGCGCGATGACCCAATCCGGCACGCAAAGGTTAATGGCGACAGCGGCGTCTGTGCGAACCCTGTGGCCAAGCCTGTGGATTGTCGGTGGATAAGCTGTTCACAACACAAGATATTGAGGGAACAAAACGGGAAAATAGCTTCGGCGCTGCTTTGTCGCCGATTCGTTCCGGCTTTGAGCGGAAGTTAACGTTAATGGCCCGGAATCCGCTGTAGCTGCTTAACGCCCGGTTCAGAAAGATTAACAATTTCATAATCTTGAGCGGCGGACACCGGGTCGCTGCCCTCGTTGCCCGGCAAAGGTTAAGGCCAGAGATCGCCCAGCATAAAACGGGCCAATTCGACGATTCAGCATGTGGTGAGACTCATGGTCACAAAATCCATATGTAGCCGTGAACAAAAGCTGAATCTGAGCGAGTCGCCGATTCGTCGCTGATTCGTTCCAGACTCGTTCCATCAGTTAAGCAGCAGCCAATTTAGCGCTAGACATAGAGGCCTTCGAGCCGCCGGTGGAACATTCCGCTTTCGCTTCGCGCCCGAAATCCCTATGTGTCGCCTGTCATACGCGCCAGTTGAGGCACGCTCCCGACAACCAGAGGCCTGAAAGCCCATATTTCCGAGCCGATGAACATCCAGCCCAAACACACCGAGCCGCTGATCCTGTCGGGCCGCGACGTGACCGCCGTGCTTGGGCCGACCAACACCGGCAAGACCCATCTCGCCATCGAGCGCATGGTGGCGCATGAGACCGGCATCATCGGCCTGCCGCTCCGGTTGCTGGCCCGGGAGGTCTACACCCGCGTCTGCGAAAAGGTCGGTGCCCACAAGGTCGCGCTGATCACCGGCGAGGAGAAGATCCAGCCGCCAGGCGCCAAATATTCGGTCTGCACCGTCGAAGCCATGCCGCGCGAGACCGACGCTGCCTTCGTCGCCATCGACGAGGTGCAGCTCGCCGGCGACCTCGAGCGCGGCCACATCTTCACCGACCGCATCCTGCATCTGCGCGGCCGCCAGGAAACGCTGCTGTTGGGTGCAGCCACCATGCACGGCATCCTGCAGCG
This sequence comes from Mesorhizobium sp. 113-1-2, assembly GCF_016756475.1. Taxonomy (NCBI): domain Bacteria; kingdom Pseudomonadati; phylum Pseudomonadota; class Alphaproteobacteria; order Hyphomicrobiales; family Phyllobacteriaceae; genus Mesorhizobium; species Mesorhizobium sp. 113-1-2. The sequence continues at coordinate 1,495,316 of NZ_AP023242.1, read as the reverse complement.
CCTGCTGAAGGGCGTCTCGGTGGTGACGCGGCCGCGGCTGTCGCACTTGGCCTATGCCGGTTCGAAGAAACTGACCCGCCTGCCGCGGCGCACCGCGATCGTCGCCTTCTCCGCCGACGAGGTATATGCCATCGCCGAGCTGATCCGCCGCCAGCAGGGCGGCGCCGCCGTCGTGCTCGGGGCGCTCTCGCCGCGCACCCGCAACGCCCAGGTGGCGCTGTTCCAGTCGGGCGATGTCGACTATCTCGTCGCCACCGACGCCATCGGCATGGGCCTCAACCTCGATCTCGACCATGTCGCCTTCGCCCAGAACCGCAAATTCGACGGCTACCAGTATCGCAATCTGACGGCGGCCGAGCTTGGCCAGATCGCCGGCCGCGCCGGCCGGCATCTGCGCGACGGCACCTTCGGCGTCACCGGTCAGGTCGACCCGCTTGACGAAGAGCTGGTCAAGAAGATCGAGAGCCATGATTTCGATCCGGTGAAGGTGCTGCAGTGGCGCACCGCGCATTTCGACTTCGCCAGTCTCGATGCGCTGAAGCGCTCGATCGAGACCAACGCACCGGTCGAGGGCCTGACGCGCGCGCTGCCGGCGGTCGACGCACAGGCGCTCGAATATCTCTCCCGCGACGGCGACATCCGCGCGCTCGCCACCGATGCCAAGCGCGTGGCGCTGCTGTGGGAAGCTTGTGCTCTGCCTGACTACAGGAAGATCGCGCCGGCCCAGCATGCCGACCTCATCGCCTCGATCTACATGGACCTTGCCCGCCACGGCCATGTCGACGAAAACTACATGGCCGAGCAGGTGCGCCGCGCCGACACCACCGAGGGCGACATCGACACGCTGTCGCACCGCATCGCCCAGATCCGCACCTGGACATTCGTGTCGAACCGGCCCGGCTGGCTGGCCGATCAGGCACACTGGCAGGAAAAGACGCGCGAAATCGAAGACAGATTGTCGGATGCGCTGCATGAGCGGTTGACGAAACGCTTCGTAGACCGCAGGACTTCCGTCCTCATGCGGCGCCTTAGAGAAAATACCATGCCTGAAGCCGAAATTAGTCCTACCGGAACCGTCCTTGTCGAAGGCCATCATGTCGGCGAGTTGCAAGGGTTCCGCTTCACCGCCGACCAGACCGCCGGCGGCGAAGACGCCAAGGCCGTGCGAACGGCCGCGCAAAAGGCGCTGGCCGCCGAATTCGAGGCGCGTGCCGAACGTTTTGGCGCCTGCGCCAACGGCGACTTGGCGCTCGGCTCGGACGGCACGCTGCGCTGGATCGGCGCGCCGATCGGCACGCTGGTCTCCGGCGAAGACGCGCTGAAGCCGCGCCTGGTGTTGCTGGCCGACGAACAACTGACCGGCCCGGCGCGCGACAAGGTCGCCGCGCGCGCCGAACGGTTCGTCAATTTCCAGATCGAGTCGCTGCTGAAGCCGCTGGTCGACCTGAAGAACGCCGACCAGATTTCCGGTATTGGCCGGGGCATCGCCTTCCAGCTGGTCGAGAATTTCGGCCTCATCAACCGCCGCGACATCGCCGAGGAGATGAAGTCGCTCGACCAGGAAGGCCGCGCGGCACTGCGCCGGCTCGGCGTGCGCTTCGGCGCCTACCATGTCTTCGTGCCGGCGCTGATCAAGCCGGCGCCCGCCGGGCTGGTGACCTTGCTGTGGGCGCTGAAGAACGACGGCAAGGACAAGCCTGGTTTCGGCGACGTGGTCCACGCGCTGGCGTCGGGCCGCACCTCGGTGGTGATCGATCCGGCCTTCGACAAGGCCTTCTACAAGCTTGCCGGCTACCGCAATCTCGGCCGCCGCGCCGTGCGCATCGACATATTGGAACGGCTGGCGGACCTCATCCGTCCGGCGACCAACTGGAAGCCCGGCCTCGGCCAGCGTCCGGACGGCGCCTATGATGGCCACTCCTTCATGGTGACGCCGCCGATGATGTCGATCCTCGGCGCCACCGCCGACGACATGGAAGAGATCCTGAAAGGTCTCGGCTACCGCGCCGAGCCGAAGCCGGCGACCGAAGTCAAGGCGCGGCTCGAGGCGCAGGACACTGCCGCGCGCGAAGCCGCTGCAGCAAAGCTTGCGGCGGAAGAAGCCGCACGCGCCGAGCAGGCCAAGGCGGCGGAAGCCGCGGCAACGGATGCAGCCGCCGAAGCGGCGGTCGAGGGTTCGGAGCCGGCTGTTGCCGAGACCGCCATCGAAGCGCCGGCCGAAGCCATCGCGGAAGTGGCGGCGGAGCCCGTCGCGGAGGAGCAACCGGAAACTCCGGCCGAAGCCGTGGAAGAGCCCGCTACAGAGGCCGCTGTTGCTGAAGTGGCTGCTGAACCTGCTGCCGAGCCAGAGGCGGAAGCCATTGCTGACGTCAGTGTCGCTGAGGGCGCCGACGCCCTAACCTCCCCCTCGATGGGGGAGGTCGCTGCGCGAAGCGACGCGGGTGGGGGTGATGGCGCCAACGATTCAGGCAGTGCTGACGGTACCGCCGCTCCCCCCACCCCGGCGCTGCGCGCCGACCCTCCCCACGAGGGGGAGGGTCAAGTGGCCGAAGCGCCCAAACCGATCCTGCTGTGGCGCCAGGGTCGTTTCGAACAGCGCCCCCGTCATCACGAAGGCCGCAACAACCGCCAGCGCAACGGACAAGCGCGCGGCCGAAACAATGCACCCACCGATGCCGCCGGCGCACAGGCCACGGCTGCTCCCGGAGAACGTCCCGAGGGACGACGCGATGGCGCCGGCAAGCCGCGCTTCGACCGTTCGAAGTTCAAGCCCAAGCCGCAAGGTGAAGGCGAACAGCGCCGCGACGGCCGCCCGCAAGGCGAACGTCCCGAGCGCCGCGAAGGCCGTCCCGACTGGAAGGGTGGCCGGCCCGAGGGCAAGGGTGGTCCCGATCGCGGCAAGGGCGGCGCAAAGCCGGCCTTCCAATCAAAGCCGCGCGAGGAACGTCCAGTGCGCTTCGACCCGGATTCGCCCTTCGCCAAGCTCGCCGCCTTGCGCGACCAGCTGAAGAAGTAGGCTCGGTGTGGTTCGATGGTTGCTGAAGGCCGCCAGCGCATCGACAAATGGCTGTTCTTCTCGCGCGCGGTGAAATCGCGCTCGCTGGCGGCGAAGCTGGTTGTCGCCGGGCGGGTGCGCATCAATCGCGACAAAGCAGCGCAGGCCTCCGATCTGGTCAAGCCGGGCGACGTGCTGACCATCACGCTCGACCGCCGCATTTTCGTCTGGAAGGTGCTCGGCGCCGGGGTCAGGCGCGGCCCGGCTGAGGAAGCCCGCACCCTCTATGAGGACATGTCGCCCCCGCCGACGCCGAAGGGCGAGGTGCTTCCCGATGCCATCCCGGCGCTGCGCGAGGCCGGCAGCGGCCGCCCGACCAAAAGAGAGCGCCGGCAGACCGACCGTTTGCTTGGCGAAGAGTGAGACCTGCCGGCTCTAAAGTGAGCCGATCTCAGGCCAACGGCGGACACGCGACGGAACGGAACCCGGCAAACAAGCCGCTCGACGCGACATCGCACGCCCTTGTCGCGCCTGCGGCCTGGAATGCCATTCCTGAAACGCCGAAGCCGACGGGCATCGCCACCCTTGCAAGCGACGGGCAAAGGCGTTACCTCACGGAAAAAGCCCAAGAAAACTGGCCCATTAAGCTGGGACATCCCGGAGCCGACCGATGACCTATGTCGTGACCGACAATTGCATCAAGTGCAAATACATGGACTGCATCGAGGTCTGTCCGGTCGACTGTTTCTACGAAGGCGAAAACATGCTCGTCATCCATCCCGACGAGTGTATCGACTGCGGCGTCTGCGAGCCCGAATGCCCCGCCGACGCGATCAAGCCCGACACCGAGCCCGGTCTCGACAAATGGCTGCAGATCAACACCGAATATGCCGAGAAATGGCCCAACATCACCGCCAAGAAGGAACCGCCGGCCGACGCCAAGACGTTCGACGGCGAGGCCGGCAAGTTCGAGAAATACTTCTCGGCCGAGCCCGGCGAAGGCGATTGACAATACGGCCGTTAAGGCTTGTATGACGCAGCGTAACGGGCACACTGGATTAACCGCCTTGACAGGCGGCGATTGGTTGTGGCCTTCGCTTATGCAGCAAAACCTTGATTCTTCCGACTTTTTGTGTTACATCAGCCAAACATGCCGGTGACACAACGTCGATTTATGGCGCAGACGCCCCAAATCACTGAAAGGTGAAAATCCCATTCCGGACCAGAGCGATCTGGGCCAGGCGGTCGCAGTTCGTGCGGTTTGCCGGTCCCGGCCTTTCCGGTGGGTTCATCTGTTGTGCGGCTAACGATCGGTTTCCCCGGTCGCACGAGTTCAGCCGGCACCGCCGCCGGCCCACAACAAGGAGTTCAGGGCGTAATGGCAACGATCACCCCACAGAAGAAGTCCACTGGTGCGCGTCATGGTTTCAAGACCGGCGAATACATTGTCTACCCGGCGCATGGCGTCGGCCAGATCGTGTCGATCGACGAGCAGGAAGTGGCCGGCCATAAGCTGGAACTGTTCGTCATCGACTTCCAGAAGGACAAGATGCGCCTGAAGGTGCCGGTCGCCAAGGCGACCTCCATCGGCATGCGCAAGCTGTCGGAAGAGGATTATGTCGAGCGTGCGCTGAAGGTCGTGCAGGGCCGCGCCCGCGTCAAGCGCACCATGTGGTCGCGCCGCGCCCAGGAATACGATGCCAAGATCAATTCCGGCGACCTGATCTCGATCTCGGAAGTCGTGCGCGACCTCTACCGTGCCGACAACCAGCCGGAGCAGTCCTATTCCGAGCGCCAGCTTTACGAGGCGGCACTCGACCGCATGGCCCGCGAGATCGCGGCCGTCAACCGCATGTCGGAAACCGAAGCCGTGCGCCTGATCGAGGTCAACCTCAACAAGGGCCCTAAGCGTGGCGCCAAGGCCGACAACGAGGAAGCCGAGCAGGAAGAAGCTGCCTGAGCTCTTGAGCCTTTAAGTTCACGAAAAACCCGGCCGCGCGCCGGGTTTTTTGTTTTGGAAGATCGGTCGCGGCGGGTAGCCGTCTACGCCTGCCCCCCGCCCTCCTTCTCCGCTTCCTGCTTCAGCGTCGCGATAAACCGCTTCGTCCGCTCACGCTCCGGATTGCCGAACAGCACGGCCGACGGCCCTTTTTCGACGACGACGCCGGCATCGAGGAACACCGCTTCCTGAGCGATCTTGGAGGCAAGCCGCAGATCATGCGTTGCCATCACCATGGTCGTGCCTTCGCTGGCGAGCTTGCCAAGCACGTCGACCACCTCTTGCGCCAGTTCCGGATCGAGCGCCGAGGTCGGCTCGTCGCAGAGCAGCACTTTCGGCGACGGCGCCAAGGCGCGGGCGATCGCCACACGCTGCTGCTGGCCACCTGAGAGCGTCGCCGGCCAGGCATCGGCCTTGTGGGCCATGCCGACCTTTTCCAGCAAAGCGAGCGCTCGCTCGCGCGCCCTCTCCGTCGGCCACTTCAGCACCGTCACCAGCCCTTCCATGACATTCTCGATCGCGGTGCGGTGCGGGAACAACTGGAAGTTCTGGAACACCATGCCAGTCTGCAGGCGCAGCCGCCTGATGTCGGCGGCCGGCACCTTGACGCCCGGACGAAACTCAAGCGTCTCGTCGCCGATGCGCACCGTGCCCGAAGTCGGGATTTCCAGGAGGTTGATGCAGCGCAACAGCGTGCTCTTGCCGCCGCCCGAAGGGCCGACAAGCGCCGTGACGCTGCCTTCGGCAATCGCGACCGTCACGCCCTTCAGCACGAGATTGTCGCCGAAGCGCTTTTCGATGTTGGTGAGGCCGATCATGAGCGTGCCTCCAGGAAGCCGCCATAGCGGTTGAGCCGTTCCTCCAGCCGCGTCTGCAAGGCCGACAGCACCGAGCTCATCGCCAGATAGAGGATCGCTGCCTCGACATAGAGGATCAGCGGCTCATAGGTGGTGGCGACGATACGCTGCGCCGCCTGGAACATTTCCGGCACGGTGATGGCGGCGGCCAGCGACGTGTCCTTGACCAGCGAGATGAAGGTGTTGGAGAGCGGCGGCACCGCGACGCGTCCGGCCTGCGGCAGGATGGTGCGCCGCATCGCCTGGCTCCAGGTCATGCCGATCGAATAGGCGGCTTCCCACTGGCCCTTCGGCACCGAGCCGATGGCCGCACGGATGATTTCCGACGTGTAAGCGCCGATGTTCAGCGTGAATCCGATCAGCGCTGCGGTGAAAGCATCTAGCAGGATGCCGACCGACGGCAGGCCGTAGAAGATCAGGAACAACTGCACCAGAAGCGGCGTGCCGCGGAATATCCAGACATAGAAGCGCACGACCGCGACCAGCGGGTTCGGCCCGAACAACCGGCCGAGTGCCGCGCCCAGGCCGACGGTCAGGCCGAGAACGAAGGACAACAGCGTCAACGGCACGGTGAAGATCAGGGCGGCCCAGAGCAGCGAAGGCAGCGACTCCAGCATCAGTTGCAGCCAGTGCGGCACGAAAGACCCTCCGGAATGATCGAGACGGCATCATTGAAACGCGAATGCGAGCGCCATATCACGACAAAAGCGGCGAGCCGTCAAAAGACGCTCGCCGCTGAGTGCTTTGCGGGACCCATGGCCGGCCCCTCCCAAAAAATTACTTCGAAACGTCCTGGCCGAAATAGGTGTCGGCGATCTTCTTGTAGGTGCCGTCGGCCTTGATGTCGGCCAGCGCCTTGTTGATGGCGGCGACCAGTTCCGGATCGCCCTTGCGCACGATGACGCCGGAATAGTCGGCGTTTTCCTCTTGTGCGGCGATCTTCACATTGGCGTCGGGCTTGTGCTTCTTGAAGTCGAGGAACGACAGGCTGTCATTGATCGTAGCGTCGGCGCGGCCGGTGAGCAGCAGCTGGATCGACTGGTCGAAGCCGTCGGTACCGACCAGCTCGGCGCCGTTCGTCTCAGCCAGCTTGCCAAAGTTCGAAGTCAGCGACTGCGCCGACTTCTTGCCCTTGAGATCGGCGAAGGTCTTGATGTCGGTGTTGTCGCCGCGCACGATCAGCACCGCCTTGGAGGCGATGTAGGGATCAGAGAAATCATACTTGGCCTTGCGGGCGTCGGTGATGCCAACTTCGTTGATGACAGCGTCATAGCGGCTGACGTCGAGGCCGGCGATCAGACCGTCCCACTTGCCTTCGAGGAACTCGACCTTGACGCCGAGCTTGTCGCCGATTGCCTTGGCGATTTCGACGTCGAAGCCGACCAGGGCGCCGGAAGCGTCATGATAGGTGAAGGGTGCGTAGGTGCCCTCGGTGCCGACCTTGAGGGTCCCGGCCTGCTTGATCTGGTCGAGATTGGCGCCGGCGTGGCCAGCGGTGACCGCCAGGGCCTGCAGCGTTCCGGCGACGATAAGCGACTTGAGCCATTTCATTTTTTTGTGATCCCGTCCTTGGCCTGATGTCAGGCTTGTTGTGAGGACTGGAAAATGACAGATGCCGGCCGAAAGAATAAGGAACCAGATTTCAAAAACAAAGAAGTCCAGAAACCAAATTCTCTAAAAGCGATTTTTCGCAGCGTTTGAGGACTCCCGGCAACCGCATCGAAATCGCCCGGACGGCATCGCTCGCCTGCCCGCGCCAGCGGAACCTTTCTCGCGCATGGCAGTTTTGGCTGTTCTAGGGCGCGACGCCGCAATTTCAACCGGTGCCCTGCCAGTTCGTAACGTCGGCTATATCGCCTGAGCCAGGGGAGCGCCTCATGATGGAAGACACGGCAGGACGGATCATGGTCCGCGCGGCAATGAAGGCTCCCTACCTCGAACGCGATGAGGAACATCGGCTGGCCTTGCTCTGGAAGGAAGACAACGACCAGAACGCGTTGCACTGCATCACCGTCGCCCATATGCGGCTGGTCATTTCCATGGCCTCGAAATTCCGTCACTACGGCTTGCCGCTTGGTGACCTGATCCAGGAAGGCCATGTCGGTCTGCTGGAGGCCGCCGCCCGCTTCGAGCCCGAGCGCGAAGTGCGGTTTTCGACCTATGCAACGTGGTGGATCCGCGCCTCTATGCAGGACTACATCCTGCGCAACTGGTCGATCGTGCGCGGCGGAACGAGTTCGGCGCAGAAAGCCCTGTTCTTCAATCTGCGACGCCTGCGCGCCCGGCTGGCGAACGGCGCGGAGCCGCTCTCCAACACAGCGCTCTACCACGAGGTGTCGGTTGCGCTTGGTGTCTCCGAGGCTGATGTGGCGATGATGGATTCACGGCTGTCCGCGCCCGACTCCTCCCTGAACGCGCCGCTTGCCGACGATGCGGGCGCCACCGAGCGGATGGATTTCCTGGTTTCGGACGACCCCCTGCCCGACGAGATCGTCGGCGACAAGATCGATGTCGCGCGTCGTTCCCTCTGGCTGAAAGCGGCTCTCGCTGCCCTCAACGCCCGGGAGCTTCGCATCATCGAGGAACGCCGGCTGACCGACGAAGGCGCCACGCTCGAAGCCCTCGGCGAAACGCTGGGCATTTCCAAGGAACGCGTCCGCCAGATCGAGGCGCGCGCCATGGAAAAGCTGAAGCTGGCGCTGGTGAAACAGAACCCGGAATTTCTGGCGACGGCCGCCTGACGGCAATAGAGCGATTCGAGATTTAAAATATAAGATTTATTTTAAATAAAATATGTCGCTGTAGCGGGGGATTCTATTCTTTTTAAGCTTGCGGATTGTGATTTCTCTAAAAGATCCAGGCATGGCAAAAAGCCTCTTTGGGCTACCAGACCATAACAAAGGTGGGTTTTGCCATGCTGAAACGCTACGCGTTCCTTGCGGCCTTGATTATCATGAGCCTCTCGACGCTCGACGCTCGCGCCGATCGAAGGGTTGCGCTGGTGATCGGCAATTCGCAGTACCAGCAAATCCCGGCGCTCAAGAATCCGGACAAGGACGCTGAGGACGTTTCGAACACGTTCCGGCAGGCCGGTTTCGACGTGTTCGTCGCCAAGGACGTGACCAAGCTCCAATTCGAAGAGAAGTTCCGCAACTATCTGGCCGCCGCCGACGGCGCCGATCTCGCCGTCGTCTATTATTCCGGCCACGGCTTTCAGATCGGCGGCGAGAATTTCCTGATCCCGGTCGATGCGTCGCTGAAGGATGCGGCCGACATGGAGGTCCAGACAATCAGGCTTGACGACGTGCTGCAGCAATTGCGCACGAAGTCGAAGATCCAGATGATCATCCTCGATGCCTGCCGCAACGATCCGTTCCCGCGCAAGGACTACTGGCTGCGCGACCAATTGATCGTCTCCGGCGGCACCGGGCTCGCGCAGGTAACAGGCTCGCAGAATGCGCTGATTGCCTTTGCCACCGAGCCCGGCTCCGTCGCCTATGACGGGTCCGGCGATCTTAGCCCCTTCTCATCGGCCTTTTCCCGCCGCGCGCTGGCGCCGAACCAGGAAATCCGCGCCGTCATGGCGGCGGTGCGCCGCGATGTGGTCAAGGCGACCAATGGCAGGCAGGTTCCGTGGGAGAATTCCTCGCTGATCGACGATGTCGTGCTGATGCGCGAGGCGGAGCAACCGGCGCTGCCGGCGCCCGACGCCCAGCAAAGCCAGCAAGTAGCGGAGCGCGGTATCCAGGCCGCCGCAGCCGCCGAAGCTATCGAAAATCACGACATCAGCGTCCCGGTCGGCGTCGGTCCGATTGCGCTGAAGCTGGATTTTCCGGCCAAGGATGCCTCGATCAACCTCAAACTGGCCGGCTATCCGGCCGTTGGAACGCTGTCTTTGCCGGATCGCGTCCTGTCGCCGCAGTCGAGCCTGATGGCCGCTGAAGTCGATCAATTGCGCTACGAGCCGCAGATCGGCTCGGTGGCTCCCGTCGAGATTGGCTTTCAAATCCGCGCCGGCGACGCGTCGAAACGGGCGACGATGACACTGTCGCCGAGCATCGACCCCTGCGACCAGGCCGCCGGCGAGCCGCTCGACCTGCAAGGCGTCGTCCCCGGCCGGTTACCGAACGAGATTGCGGGCGGCGCGGTCGAGGCTTGCGAGGCGGCGGTGAAAGCCTATCCCGATATCGCCCGCTTCCGTTACGAACTCGGGCGGGCGCTGCTGGCCGCCGGCAACATCGACGAGGCCAGGAAGGCCATCCAGGAAGCGTCCGACAAGGGACACGTCCGCGCCGTCTACGAGCTCGGCTACCTCGCCTCCTCGGGAATAGGGATGCCCGTGGATGCCACGCAAGCGAATGGTCTCTATTCGCAAGCGTCCGACAGGGGCGACCCCTACGCCATGAGCGCGTGGGGCCGCGCCCTGTTCAATGGCGTCGGCGTCCAGCGCGATACCGGCAAAGGACTTGACCTCATGCTCACGGCAGCAGCGATGGGGCATATCGGCGCCATGAATGATCTTGCGATGATCTTCAAGGAAGGCCGCAATGGCGTGCCCGCCGATCCGGCCCGTGCCTTGGCTTTCCTCAGGGCCGGCATCGAGCGGCAAGAGGCCTATTCGATGGGCGTTCTCGGTCTTTCGCCCAGGCCAAGCACGCTGACGGTCGCGGCGTGCAAGCCCAAGGTGGTGACGAAAGTCATCACGAAGATAAAGGTGATCCGTACACCTGTCCCAAAAGCGCCGCCGCCGAAGATCGTCAAGCCAAGGGTCCCGATAGTGCCGGGGGAAACCGGACCAGCGCCCTGGCGTGGCGGCAATGGCGGCGACTCTGACCACAACACCGGCGGTGGCAACACTGGCGGTGGCAATACTGCCGGATGAGCCACGCCATCGCCGCACAAGCAGTGTCGAAACTGACTATTCCGCAGCGGCCTGAACGCCGACGCCGACTTACTTGTCGGTGACGATCTTGACCTTGTCGCCGGCCGAAACCGCGGCCCCCGGCGACAGCGCATTGAGCACCCGGAACAGGTCGAGCTTGCGGTCGACGCCGACCATCTGCGCGGCGAGCGAGCCCATGGTCTGGCCCGGCTGCACGGTGAGCACACGGATATGCAGCGGCTTCAAGGCCGCCTTTTCCGCAGGACTGAGGATACGAAACGACCCGCTGACCGAGCGCGCCACCGTCTCCAGCGAGGTGCTGGCCGACGGTGCCGCGGTCAGCAGCCGGTAGACTTGGCCGCCGGCGCGGATCACCGCGATATCGAACTGCCAGCCTTCCGCGCCGGCATGCGCGGTCGCGGCCTCGTTGCCGTTGATGGTTTCCTGCTTGACGGTGCTGTCGTCGAGACCGGCCACCCAGCCGCTTCTGATGTAGTCGGTCAAGGCGCGGTTCTTGTCGATCGAGACGCCGTCGAAGCGGATCGCAATGTCGCCCGGCCCCGTCGCCGTCACCGCCGCCGCCGAATTGTCGATGATGAAACCGTCCGGCACCGTGAAGGAGACGCCGAGGCCCGGATGAAGGAAGGTCTCGCCGCGCACATAGCCTTCTTCCGGCGTATCGCCATAGAGCAGGCCGTCTATGCCGGCGAGGAAAGAATCGCGGTCGCGCGTGCCGACCCCGGGCATGCCGAACTGGCGGGCGTGACGCTGCGCCAGGTCGATACGCTGTGGCGTGTTGGGGTGCGTCGCCAGGAAGTCGAGGCTGGCATCGGTGGCACCGCTGATCGAGCGGAAGTCGGTATAGGCCGACATCGACTGCAGGAAGCGGCCAGCGGCATAGGGATCGTAGCCGGCTTCGCCGATCGACTTGATGCCGATGGCATCCGCCTCCAGCTCCTGGTTGCGCGAGAACTGCGCCAGTCGGAGCTTGCCGCGGATCAATGCCGCCTTGGCGGTCGGGCTGTCGCCGAGCACATCCGAGACCACCTTGGTCGCCAGGCCTTCCTCGGCCTCCAGCTGCTGACGCTGCAGGCCGTGATTGGCGGTGACGTGGCCCATCTCATGCGCGATGACGGCGGCGAGTTCCGACGAATCATTGGCGAGCGCCAAAAGGCCGCGCGTGATGTAGAGATAGCCGCCCGGCAGCGCGAAAGCGTTGACGTTCGGCGAATTGAGAATGGTGATGCGATAGGTCTGGGTCGGGTTCGCCGACACCACGGTCAGATTGCCGACCACCTTGGCAACCATGCGCTCGAGCTTGGGATCGGAATACTCGCCACCATAGGTGGCCAGGATGCGCGGATGCTGCGCCTTGGCGAGTTCGGCAAGCTTGTTGTTGGCGCCGACATTGTCGACCGTGATCGGCCTGTCGGACGGCTGGAAGCCGGACTCCTGGACTTCCGGAGGCGTGAACATCTGGCAGCTTGCCAAGGCCACGGCAAAGCCGGCCAGCGCCAGAAAGCGCGCCAGCGGATTCATTCGTAGCTTGTCGACGCCGATCGCCAGAACGGCTTCCTTTCAGGTCCCGGCGCATGACCACGAAAATCGGGGGCGATCCTCGGAACCCATCATGCGCTAAAAACAAACTTCTACAGCATCCGTCGCGCGTCCCTCGGGGCGTGCGGCGGATGCTGTAGGCAAATCACGGCTTGTGCCGACCAGTAGGCGGACCTAGCCACACTACTTCTGCCATGGCAAGCAAGCGCCCCATCGCCTGTAGCCGGTTTGACCGTAAATTATGTCGGCTTCCGGGCAATATCTCGTGATACCGCATTCCCGGCACTCGCACCGACATAGCGCTGGAACACCTCCGGACCAGCCCCGGCAAAGAAATCTTCCGCGCTGCCGGTGGCAGCGACTGCACCATTGTCCAGAAACACCACATTCTGGCCGATCCGGTGGGCATCCTGAGGCTGATGCGTGACGAACAGCACTGTCATGCCGCGTTCGGCATGCAAGCCGGCAACCAGATCGAGCATGTCGTCGCGCAAGGCCGGCCCCAGCGAAGCAAAGGGTTCGTCGAGCAGAAGCACCGGGCGATCGCGCACCAGGACGCGCGCCAACGCAACACGCTGGCGCTCGCCGCCGGAGAGTTCATGCGGCAAGCGTCTTTCCTTGCCGCCAAGCCCTGTGCGTTCCAACGCCTCGGCGATGGCGATTCGATCGGCCTCGGTCAGCCGCAGCGCTGGCGAGCGGCCGAGCCCGACATTCTGCTCGACGGAAAGATGGGCAAAAAGATTGTTTTCCTGGAACACCATCGACACCGGCCGCGCGGCTGGCGGCGCGGCGCCGACATCGGCCCCGCCGATCAGCACGCGGCCGGACTGCGGTGTCTCGAAGCCAGCGATCAGGTTGAGCAACGTCGACTTTCCCGAACCGCTCGGCCCCATAATGGCGGTGATTTCCGCCGCGGCGAACCCGACATCGAAAGCAATCAGCGCCTCGCCATAGCTGAACGAGACCTTGTCCAGCCGTACCGGAACGCCCTTCCTGCCCACCGCCCCGTCAGACATTACGGACCTTTTCCCTTCCCAGCCAATCCGCGGCCAGTACCAAAGCGAGGCAGACCAGGCCAAGCAACAGCGCCAGGCCGGCGGCGTCCTCGGTGCGGTAGCTGCCCATGCGCGAAAGCAGAAGGTAAGGCAAGGTCTGCACGGAATCACTGCCGAACAGCGCAATGACGCCGAGATCGCCAAGCGACAGCGCCATGGCGAAAGCAAAAGCGGTGGCGAGCGGCCGCCGCAATGACGGCCAGTCCACCAGCCGCAGCCTCGCCCAGCCGGAAATGCCGAGCTGCGCGCAGAGCCGTTCGTGACGCTCGCTCGCCGCGTCATAGGCGGGGCGGACGGCGCGCAGCGCGAACGGCATCGCCATAACAGCATTGACGGTGGCGACCATGACCGGGGCGATGGCAAAGACATCGCCGGCATGGCGCAGCAACAGGAACCAGCCGGCGCCGATGACGATCGGCGGCACGACCAGGACAAAACCGGCGCCGGTGTCGGTTGCATGTTCGAGCACTGTCCTTGGACCGGCGCGGCGGTTCAACGCCAGTGCCCGTCGCGCCATGGTCAGGGCCAGCGACAGCATCACCGAAAGCAGCGCCGACAGGAAGGCCAGCACCGCACTGGTCAGTGTAACCTGCCGAACAGTGGCTTCGCCGGCGAGCCGGCCGAGATCGGCCCCTAACCCGGCGAGCACCGTGGCCGCCATGGGTCCGACAACGAACAGCAGCGCCAGCACGATAAGCGCGGCGTTCAGTGTGGTCTCGGTCCCGTTGACGGAGAGATAGCGGCGCGGCGCGACCGGCAGGTTGGTGTCGCCGACGACATTGGCGCCAAGCCGCGTCAGCGCCAGCACCACGACGAAGGTGAGCGCGATCTGCAGCGTCGTCAGGGCGACAGCCCGCGCGGGATCGAAATCGAAGCGCAGCGCCTGGTAAATGCCGACCTCCAGCGTCGTCGCGGCCGGCCCACCGCCCAGCGTCAAAACGATGGTGAAGGATGTGATGCAGAGCATGAAGACCAGACCGGCGACGCCGGGTAAGGCACCGCGCAGCGTCGGCCATTCGATCAGCCGGAACGCCGGCCGCGCCCCCATGCCGAGCTGGCTCGCCAGCCGCCATTGGTCGGCGGGAATGGTCTGCAGCGCCTCAAGGAACAGCCGCGTCGCCAACGGCAGGTTGAAGAAGACGTGGGCGACGAGAATGCCGGGCAGGCCATAGATGCCTGGCCAGCCCTGACCGCCGACGGCGCTGAACAGCCCGGCGAAATAGCCGGCGCGGCCGTAAAGCGCGAGAATGCCGAGCGCCGCGACGATCGCCGGCAGCGCCAGCGGCACGGCGAAGAGCTGCAGGATGAAGGCGCGGCCGAAAAAACGCGGATGCCGCGACAGCGCGCGTGCGACGAACAGAGCTGGGATAACCGAGAGCAGGGTCGAAAGGGCTGCCTGCCAGAGCGTGAAGCGCACGACACGTAGGAGATAGGGATCGAAAGCTGCCCAGGCGCCCGAAAGGTCATGAGCGCCTTCGACAAGCAGCCCGGCAAACGCGCCGCCGATCAGCAGTGTGATGGCGGCGAGCGCGATGATGCCGGCACTGATGCGGGAGTCAGACGCGCGCCTTCCACCCTCCCCTTTGTGGGGAGGGTCGGAACGCGGATGCCGCGAAGCGGTGTCCGCGAGCCGGGGTGGGGGTGAGGCAGTGCTCAGCGTCGCAGCCCCCACCCCGCTCCGCTTCGCGGATCGACCCTCCCCACAAGGGGGAGGGTGAGAAGCGCACTCATTTGCTCATCACCGCCAGCCATTCATCGACCCAGGCCTTGCGGTTGGCCGCGACCTCTTCGGGGCTGAACAGCAAGGTCTTGGTCGGCTTGACCAGTTTGTCGAAGGCCGGGTTGAGCGGCTTGTCGGTCTTTCCAGCCGGGAACATCCAGTTGGTCTCGGGGATGGCGTCCTGGAATTTCGGGCCGGTCATGAAGGCGATGAATTTTGCCGCCAGCGGGTTCTTGGCGCCGGTCGTGGTGATGCCAGCGACCTCGATCTGCAGATACTCGCCTTCCTCGAAGGAAGCCGCCTGGTAGCGCTGCGTGTTCTCCGCGACCATGTGGTAGGCCGGCGACGTCGTGTAGGACAGCACCATCGGCGCCTCGCCCTTGGTGAACAGGCCATAGGCCTCGCTCCAGCCCGGCGTCACGGTGAGCACCTTTGTCTTGAGCTTGGCCCAGGCTTCCGGCGCCTTGTCGCCATACACCGACTTCACCCACAACAGCAGGCCGAGGCCGGGTGTCGAGGTGCGCGGATCCTGGATGACGATCTTGTCGTCGGTGCTGCCTTCGACCAGTTCCTTCAGGCTCTTGGGCGGCGTCTTCAGCTTCTGCGTGTCATAGACAACAGCGAAATAGCCGTAATCGAAGGGCACAAACGTATCGTCGCTCCAGCCACCCGGCACGTTGACATCGGAGACCGTGCCATGCGGGGCGAACAACCCGCTAGCCTTGGCATCAGCGGTGAGATTGGTGTCGAGGCCGAGCACGATATCGGCCTTGGTCGACGCCCCTTCGAGCTTGACGCGGTTGAGCAGCGCCACGCCATCGGCGACCGAGACGAACTCGACATCGCAGCCGCATTCGGCCTCGAATTCCTTCTTAACCACGGGGCCGGGACCCCAGTCGGCGGTGAAGCTCTCATAGGTGTAGACGGTGAGCTTGTCCTTGGCCAAGGCCGGCCCGGACAGCGTCACGACCATGGCTGAGACAAGAGCGTATAAAAGCGTGCGCATCGGCGCCTCCTTCGTTCGAATTGAAAGGAATTGAGGCGTCGGACTGGCCGAAACGTCTAATCCCTCCGCCGGTACAAACCGGATCAGGTTCAGCGGGTTGGCGAGATTGCCTCTCAGCCGGTCCGCGAAGATCGCGTCCGGCACCCCGTTAGAGCGTTTCGACACATAGGCCCGGCCGAGGAACCGCGCAAGTGGCAGTTTGCCGGCCTTCCGTTTCCGCTGCCGGGCTGGTACAGGCCACCAGATATGAGCACATTCACCATCCTGCTTGGCGGCGATCTCATCCGCACGCCCCGGCTCGACCGCCAGGTCGAAGGCTCACGCGTCATCGCCGCGGATGCCGGCATCGGCCATGCCCGGCTGCTCGGCCTTGTGCCCGAACTGTGGGTGGGCGATTTCGATTCGGTTCCCGCCGATCTCCCCGCCGACCTCGCCGCGGTGCCGCGCCAGACCTTCCCGGCGGAGAAGGACAAGACCGACGGCGAACTGGCGGTCGCCGCAGCCCTCGAGCGCGGCGCGACTCGTCTTGTGCTGGCGGGTGCCTTCGGCGGCAAGCGTGCCGACCACGCTTTCCTGCATCTGGCGCTCGGCTTGCGGCTGGCCGAGGCCGGAACGGATGTGCTGCTGACCAGCGGCGCCCAGGAAGGTATCCCCCTGCTGTTGGGAACGGCCGGCTTCGACTATGCCGACGGCACGCTGTTTTCGATCCTCGGTTTTTCCGAGCTTGCCGGCCTGACCGTCACCGGCGCGAAATGGCCGCTGAACCAGGTCGAGGTGGCCTTCGGTTCTTCACTGACCATCTCCAACGAGGTTCGGGGCCGCCTCGAGATCGCGCTCGGCCACGGCCGCGCACTGCTGCTCGCGCATCCCTATCCGCTACCCGAAAGCTGACATGGCCCCGCCCCTTCTCAATCTCGACGGGATAAAACTGACCTTCGGCGGCACGCCGCTGCTCGATGGCGCCGCCTTGACGGCTTCGGCCGGCGACAAGATTGCCCTGGTCGGTCGCAATGGATCCGGCAAGTCGACGCTGCTCAAGATCGCCGCCGGCCTGATCGAACCGCAGGACGGCGAGGTGTTCCGTCAGCCTTCGGCGACCGTCCGCTATCTGCCGCAAATGCCAGACATGGAAGGTTTCGCCACCGTGCGCGCCTATGTCGAGGCGGGGCTGGGGCCTGCCGACGATCCGTACCGCGCCAGCTATCTGATGGAGCATCTCGGTCTCACGGGCGAGGAGCGGCCGGGCGATCTCTCCGGCGGCGAGGCGAGGCGCGCCGCCCTGGCGCGCGTCATGGCGCCGGAGCCCGACATTCTGCTGCTTGATGAGCCGACCAACCATCTTGATCTGTCCGTCATCGAATGGCTCGAAGAGGAGCTCGTCCGCACCTCATCGGCGCTCATCGTCATCTCGCACGACCGCCGCTTTCTCGAGCGCGTGTCGCGCGCCACTGTCTGGCTCGACCGGGGCCAGACCCGCAGGCTGGACAAGGGTTTCGGCCATTTCGAGGAATGGCGCGACCTGGTTCTGGAAGAGGAAGAGCGCGAACAGCACAAGCTCGGCCGCCAGATCGTGCGCGAGGAACACTGGCTGCGCTACGGCGTGACGGCGCGGCGCAAGCGCAACATGCGCCGGTTGGGCGAGTTGCAGACCATGCGCCAGCGCTTCCGCGGCCATCGCGGCGCCGAAGGGACGGCGACCATGGTGGCGAGCGACGCCGCCGAATCCGGCAAGTTGGTGATCGAGGCGAAGAACATCGAGAAGAGCTTTGGCGACCTCACCGTGGTCAAAGGCTTCTCGACCCGCATCCAGCGTGGCGACCGCGTCGGTCTCGTCGGCCCGAACGGCGCCGGCAAGACGACGCTTTTGAAGATGCTGACCGGCGAATTGGCGCCGGACGCCGGTTCGATCAGGCTCGGCACCAATCTGGAAATCGCCACACTCGACCAGAAGCGCGAGGCGGTCGATCCGCAGGAGACGCTGGCGCAATACCTCACCGACGGGCGCGGCGAAAACCTCGTCATCAATGGCGAGCAGCGCCATGTCGTCTCCTACATGAAGGATTTCCTGTTCAAGCCGGAGCAGGCACGCACGCCGGTGCGCGAACTGTCCGGCGGCGAGCGGGCGCGGCTGATCCTGGCGCGCGTGCTGGCGCGGCCGGCGAACCTCCTGGTGCTCGATGAGCCGACCAACGATCTCGACATGGAGACGCTGGAGCTGCTGCAGGAACTGGTCGCCGGCTTTGCCGGCACCGTCATCCTGGTCAGCCACGACCGTGATTTCCTCGACCGCACGGTCACCAGCATCATCGCACCGGACGGCGACGGGCGCTGGATCGAATATGCCGGCGGCTATTCCGACATGCTGGCGCAGCGCGGCGGCACCAGGCTCGACGACCGCAAGGCGCGCGCCAAAGCTGAAGCCGGCGACGCACAGTCGCCAGGCAAGAGCGAACCGGCAGCCCCGAAAGGGCCTGCGAAGAAACTGTCGTTCAAGCAGAAATTCGCCCTGGAATCGCTCCCCAAGAAGATCGAGGCGGTGACCGCGTCGATCTCGCGGCTGGAGAACAACATCGCCGACCCGGCCTATTACGAGCGCGATCCGGCCTCGTTCCAGAAGACCATCGCCGCCCTCGACAAGGAGCGCGCCACGCTGGCCGCGCTCGAGGAAGAGTGGCTGGAACTGGAGATGCTGCGCGAGGAGATGGAAGGGTGACGAGCATTCGGCCGTAGGCCGATCAATCGACAACGATTTGTCGATTGAAGCGACGAACCGCCCGCAGCCATAGCGGAGGGCCGGGCGCTCCCACCCGCAACCCAGGTCGCTCGATTATTGCCTCCATACGAGAATGCGCATACATTATGCGCATATTGCGGAGGCTATTATGCGTAAGATTGCCTTGAATGCGATCCGTCAGCCAGCCAATCTGTCGATCGATTCGAACCTCATGAGGGAAGCCAAGGGGCTGGACGTGAATGTCTCACGCGCCGCGGAAGCTGGCATCGCGGAGGCGGTGGCGGCTGAAAAAACGCGGCTGTGGAAGCTTGAGAACCGCGCCACGATGGACGCCTGGAACGACTACGTCGAAAAGAACGGCATCCCCTTGGAAGAGCACCGGCAGTTCTGATGCCCCGCTATGATGTCTTCGCCGGTCGGATCGAAGGCAACTATCTGCTCGACGTTCAATCCGACCTGCTCGACAATTTCAAGACCCGAGTAGTCGTCCCTCTGCTGCCGGTCGCGACGGTGCCGCCACCGATGCGAAAGCTTCATCCGATCTTCGAGATCAACGGCCGAAAGCTGGTCATGGCGACACACCTGATTGCCACCGTCCCAGTGAGTGAATTGGGGGAAAGTCGCCTGAACCTGACAAAGCACCACGACGACATCGTCGCCGCGCTCGACATGCTGTTCCAGGGCTTCTGAACGAAGGCGACAGCCGAGCGAAACGCCCGTCGTCAGCCCGCTGTCTTCGCCTGCCAGGCCTTGATCGCCTCGTCGAAGACCTTCTCGCCCGGAATGCCTTTTTCCATGGTCAGCAGCGCCCGCCGTCCGGTCTTGTAGACCACCGGCACATCGATCCAGTCCTGGCCGCGCAGCAAGGTCATGTTGGCGTCCTCGTCGGCCTTGGTGTCGTTGAGCGCAACGAGGAAGAAGCCGTCGGCGATCTTGGCCGGAATTCCGATCAGCGGGCTGCCGGCATCCTGCTCCGAACTCTTCATGGCGACGCGCAATATGTTGTCGACACCACCGCCCTCGAAACCGTCGGGCGTCAGGAAGATCATCTCGATGATATGGCTGGCCGGCAGCGTCTGGTCGGTGTTGCGGCGGATGGTCATGCGCAGCTGGATGTCCTTGCCGGGAATGGTCGCCTCGGCGCGGATCGCCGGCTCGGGCGGCAGGTCGCCGCCGGGCGATTCCTGCACCAGCGACCACACGATGCTGCCGGGCTCGGCCGAACCCTGCGCCGTGCTGGTGCGCTCCTCATAGAAGATCGCCTTCTGGCCGACCGGCACCGAGCTTGCCGTCGCTGGAGCGGCGGCCGCCGGTGCTGCGGGCGCAGCGCCTGTAGGTGCTGCCGGCGGCGTGGCGGCAGCATCGGCCGGCGCCGCCGGTGCGGTTCCGTTGGCAGGCGGGGTTGCGGCGGGGGCGGTGCCTGCCGCAGGCGCAGGTGCGGCTGCGGCTGGTGCCGCCGCGGCGGGCGCGGCTGCAGCCGGTGGCGGCGCGGCCGGCGCATTCGTCGCCGATGGCGGCGTGGTCAGCGCGGCGACGGATTCCCCCTCGCCTATGCCGGTTTGTCCACTGGCCGGGCCGGGGTCGGTTTCGCCGCCTTCAGGCGTCAGCCGCTGCGTGAATTTCGTCGCTTCGGCGCCCGCTGCAGGTGCCGGCGGCGTCGCCGCCGCGTCGGTCGCCGGCTTGGCCGGTGCCGGTTTCACCGGTTCGGTCTTGGCAACAACCTTGCTGCCGCCCAGGCCCAGCATCTTGCCGAAAGCATCCTTGTTCAGCCAGATGCCATAACCGCCGCCGGCAACGACCAGCAAGGCGACAACGGCGGCGATCAGCCCGCCATAACTGCGCTTGCGCTCGGCCGGACGCAGGCGCTGGAACGTATCGGCCGCCGCCGGCTCGTCGTCGTTCGGGAAGACATCGGCGCGGTCATCGTCCTGCTCCGCATCCATGCCCGGCAAGGCATGGTCGGCGAGGTCGGGGGCTACTGGTTGCACCGGCGCGGGCTTCTGCCAGCTCGGCTCGGTCTTGGCGGCAGGCGGCGGCGCGGGACGGCTAGGCTCGGGCTTCGCGGCTGGCGGTGCCGGCCACGCCGGCTCCGCCTTCACCGGCTGGCGCGTGTGGCTCGGCTGGTTCTTGTTGCGGTCGATCGAGGAAAAGATGTGTTCCAGCTCGGCAAGCGGATCCGTTTCCGGCACGCTCTTGGCATAGTCGCGCTCGACGCTGGCAATGGCGTCTTCCAGCGAGCGCTTCTGCTTGGCTATGACCTCGGCGGCCAGCGGCGGCGAATATTCCGCGAGCTTCTTTGCCAGCGCGGAACGGGCACCATCGTAGGTCCGTGTGCGCGTTTCGGGCGTCGGCTCGCCGTATTTGTCGAGCGCCTTTTTCAGAACAGCAACGAAATCTGCCATGCTTCAGTCGACCTGTATTTTGCTTCCGCGCCGGCCCCCGCAAATCAGCCGCTATGCCCGGAAAGGCTTCAGAAACTAGTCTTGAAACGGATCGGTCACAAGTATCGTGTCGTCCCGTTCCGGGCTGGTGGAGAGGAGGGCTACCGGCGCGCCGATCAACTCCTCTATGTACCGGACATATTTGACGGCCTGGGCCGGAAGATCGTTCCAGCTGCGCGCGCCGGCAGTGGTGCCTTTCCACCCTTCCAGCGTCTCGTAGACCGGTTCGACACGGGCCTGCGCGCCCTGGCTCGCCGGCAAATAGTCGATCATCTCGCCGTCGAGGCGATAGCCGGTGCAGACCTTGATCTCGTCCAGCCCGTCGAGCACGTCGAGCTTGGTCAGCGCGATGCCCTTGATGCCGTTGACGGCGACGGCCTGGCGCACCAGCACCGCGTCGAACCAGCCACAGCGGCGCTTGCGCCCGGTGACGACGCCGAATTCATGGCCGCGCGTGCCGAGGAATTCGCCGATCTCGTTCTTCTGTTCGGTCGGGAACGGACCTTCGCCGACGCGCGTCGTGTAGGCCTTGGTGATCCCAAGGACATAACCGATGGCGCCCGGACCGACGCCCGAGCCGGCGGCGGCCTGGCCGGCCACCGTGTTGGACGAGGTGACGAACGGATAGGTGCCGTGATCGATATCGAGCAGCGTGCCTTGCGCCCCCTCGAACAGGATGCGCTCGCCGGCGCGGCGCTTGTCGTCGAGGATCTTCCAGACACGGTCCATATAGGGCAGGATCTCATCCGCGACCGAGGTCAATTCCGCCATGATCGCGTCATGCGTGACTTCGCCATGGCCAAGCCCGCGGCGCAGCGCATTGTGGTGCGTCAGCAGCCTGTCGACCTTCAGGGGAAGCGTTTCCAAATCCGCCAGATCCATCACCCGCACCGCGCGCCGACCCACCTTGTCCTCATAGGCGGGACCAATGCCCCGGCGGGTCGTGCCGATCTTCGTCCCGGAATTTGAGGCGGCGTCCTCACGGAATCCGTCCAGCTCCCGGTGCAACGACAGGATAAGCGCTGTGTTTTCGGCTATTTTCAGGCGATCCGGCGTCACGTCGACACCCTGCGCCTTGAGCTTCGCCACTTCCGCCACGAAAGCATGCGGATCGAAGACGACGCCATTGCCGATGATGGACAGCTTGCCCTGCCGCACGACGCCGGACGGCAACAGCGACAGCTTGTAGACCTTGCCGTCGACGACCAGCGTGTGGCCGGCATTATGGCCACCCTGGAAACGCACCACGACATCGGCACGCTCCGACAGCCAGTCGACGATCTTGCCCTTGCCTTCGTCGCCCCATTGCGAGCCGACGACCACCACATTGGCCATGTTTCTTTTCCCTTGAGACGCCGCCGAGCGGCTTGGATATGGTTCGAAACGACAGGCCTCTATAGCGTCAAGACCTCGCGAGTGCGACCTTTCTTTGCCGCCGAAAATGCCCTGAGGCACAACAATTTTCGGCTTTGACATCATTTACTTGGACAGGCGGTGGCAATAGGCCGGCAAACACCGTAGCGCATCCGCCGCGGCCGGAATCCCGCGATGCATCGACACGCCTACTTATTCCTGCTGCTCACCACCTTGCTGTGGGGCGGCAATTCGGTGGCCGGCAAGCTCGCGGTCGATCATGTCTCGCCGATGATGCTGGTCTTCCTGCGCTGGATGCTGGCGGTGGCGATCCTGCTGCCGATCGGCTGGCGCACGATCCAGGAGGACTGGCCGGTGGTGCGCAGGCACCGGCTCATCCTGGCGGCACTCGGCGCCAGTGGCTTCACGCTGTTCAACACCATCTTCTACACGGCGCTCAACTACACGACCGCCATCAACGTCTCGATCGAACAGGCGGCGATGCCGATCCTAATCATCGTTGCCAATTTCATCTTCTTCCGGCTGCGCGTGAACTGGGCGCAGATCGCAGGCGTCGTGCTGACCATTGCCGGCGTCATCCTGACCGCTTGCCACGGCGACCCGCGCCGGCTGCTGACGCTGGAGCTCAATTTCGGCGACGCCATCATGCTGGTGGCGGTCGTCCTCTACAGCGGCTATTCGGTCGGGCTGCGGCTGAAGCCTGCGATGCGCTGGCAGAGCCTGATGCTGGCCATGTCGATCGCCGCGCTCATCACCTCGCTGCCCTTCTTGCTGTGGGAGGTCGCTGCCGGCAAGGTCATCGTGCCCGACGCGCGCGGCTGGACGGTCATCGTCTACACTGCGATCGGCGCCTCGGTCATCTCGCAGATAACTTACATCAGGGGCAACGAACTGATCGGCGCCAACCGCGCCGGCCTGTTCATCAATCTGGTGCCGATCTTCGGCACGCTGCTTTCGGTGCTGATCGTCGGCGAGACGTTCCAGCTCTATCAGGCACTGGCGCTTGTGCTCGTGCTGGGCGGCATCGGTCTCGCCGAATACAGCGGGCGCAAGATGGCGATGACCCCGCCGTCAAGGCGCGCTGAGCAGCAAGAAGGCGCGACATAGGCCGCGCCTTCCGATCTTGGCAAAAAGCCGGATCAGATCCCGCCCACGTCGAACTGCAGCCGTTTGGCCGAGTCGATCGACTTGTGCGCCCGCACCTGCTCCAGCACTTTTTCCGGGAACGGCGCGTCGAGATAGAGCAGCGCGATGGCGTCGCCGCCCGGCCGGTTGCGGCCAAGCTGGAAGTTGGCGATGTTGACGCCGTTCTCGCCGCACACCGTGCCGAGCAGGCCGATGATGCCGGGAGCATCGGCATTGGTGGTGTAGAGCATGTGCTGTCCGACCTCGGCGTCGAGGTTGATGCCCTTGATCTGGATGAAGCGCGGCTTGCCGTCCGAGAAGCAGGTGCCGGCGATCGACCGCGTCATGTGCTCGGTCTTGACCGTCAGCTTGATGTAGCCGTCGAACACGCCCGACTTGTCGCGCTTGACCTCGGCGACGATGATGCCCCGCTCTTTCACCATGATCGGCGCTGACACCATATTGACGTCGGCGACCTGCGGCCTGATCAGCCCGGCAAGGGTGGCACTGATCAGCGCGCGCGTGTTCATCGTCGCCGTCGAGCCGTCGAACAGGATCTCGACCTCCTTGATCGGATCCTCGGTGACCTGGCCGACAAAGGCGCCGAGCACTTCGGCGAGCTTGACGAAGGGCTTCAGCCGCGGCGCTTCTTCCGCCGTGATCGACGGCATGTTGATGGCGTTGGAGACCGCACCCTTGATCAGATAGTCGGCCATCTGCTCGGCGACCTGCAGCGCGACATTCTCCTGCGCTTCCGCCGTCGAGGCGCCGAGATGCGGTGTCGCCACCACGTTTTCCATGCCGAACAGCGCGTTCTGTTCGGCCGGTTCGACCTCGAACACGTCGATGCCGGCACCCGCCACCTTGCCGCTCTTCAGCGCCGCGATCAGATCGGCCTCGACGACCAGCCCGCCGCGCGCGCAATTGATGATGCGCACGCCGTTCTTCATCTTGGCGATTGCCGCGGCATCGATGATGTTGCGCGTCTTGTCGGTCAGCGGCGTGTGCAGCGTGATGAAGTCCGCGCGCGAGAACAGCTCGTCGAGCTCGACCTTGTCGACGCCGAGCTCCTCGGCACGCTTGTCCGACAGGAACGGGTCGAAGGCGACGACATGCATCTTCAGGCCGACGCCGCGCGTCGCCACGATCGAACCGATATTGCCGCAGCCGATGACGCCCAGCGTCTTGCCGGTGATCTCGACCCCCATGAAGCGGTTCTTCTCCCACTTGCCGGCATGGGTCGAGGCGTTGGCCTCCGGGATCTGTCGCGCCAGCGCGAAGATCATCGCGACCGCATGTTCGGCCGTCGTGATCGAATTGCCGAAGGGCGTGTTCATCACGATGATACCCTTGCGACTCGCCGCCGGTATATCGACATTGTCGACGCCGATGCCGGCGCGGCCGATGACCTTGAGGTTCGGGGCGGCGTTGATCAGCTTCTCGGTGACCTTGGTCGCCGAGCGGATGGCGAGGCCGTCATACTGGCCGATCACTTCGAGCAGCTTTTCCTTGTCCTTGCCGAGGTCGGGCAGATAGTCGACCTCGACGCCGCGATCCTTGAAGATCTGCACGGCGGTGGGAGAAAGTTTGTCAGAGACGAGAACGCGGGGCGCCATGGCGGCCTCCTTGAAATGGGGATTGATCCGGGAATGGGCGGCCCGCAGGCCGCCACGGAAAGTCTCAGGCCGCCGCCTTCAGCGACGCCTTCTGCGCGGCGAAGGCCCAGTCGAGCCAGGGCAGCAGCGCTTCGAGATCTGATGTCTCGACCGTCGCGCCGCACCAGATGCGCAGGCCGGGGGGCGCGTCGCGATAGGAACCGATGTCATAGGCGACGCCTTCCTTGTCGAGCGCCGAGACCAGCCCCTTGGCGAAAGCCGCCTGCCCGTCGGCATCGAGCGCCGCCACATCGGGATCGGTGAAGGACAAGCAGACGGACGTGTTCGACCGCGTCGCCGGATCGACTGCGAGATGGCCGAGCCATGACGACTTGTCGACAAAACCGTCGAGCACGGCGGCATTGGCATCCGCTCTGGCAATCAACGCATCGAGGCCGCCGGCCGACTTCGCCCATTGGAGCGCGTCGAGATAGTCCTCGACGCACAGCATCGACGGCGTGTTGATGGTCTCGCCCTTGAAGATGCCTTCGATCAGCTTGCCGCCCGAGGTCAGGCGGAAGATTTTCGGCAGCGGCCATGCAGGTTTGTAGCTCTCCAGCCGCGCGACAGCGCGGGGCGACAGGATCAGCATGCCGTGTGCGCCCTCGCCGCCAAGCACCTTCTGCCAGGAGAAGGTGACGACATCGAGCTTTTCGAAATCGAGCCTCTGCGCAAACGCCGCCGAAGTGGCATCGCAGATGGTCAGGCCGCCGCGCGCGGCAGGAATGAAATCGCCGTTCGGCACGCGCACGCCCGATGTGGTGCCGTTCCAGGTGAAGACCACGTCACGGTCGAAATCGATCTTGGCCAGATCCGGCAGGTCGCCATAGCCGGCCTCGAGCTTACGCACGTCTGGCAGCTTCAACTGCTTGACCACATCGGTGACCCAGCCGGAGCCGAAGCTTTCCCAGGCGACCATGTCGACGCCGCGCTCGCCGAGCAGCGACCACAGCGCCATCTCGACAGCACCTGTGTCCGACGCCGGCACGATGCCGATGCGGTAGTCGGCGGGAACCTGAAGGATTTCGCGCGTCAGCTCGATCGCCTGTTCGAGCTTGGTCTTGCCGATCTTGGCGCGATGGGAACGGCCGAGCGCGGCATTTTTGAGCGCCTCGACCGACCAGCCGGGACGTTTTGCGCAGGGACCTGAGGAGAAATTGGGGTTTGCCGGACGGAGTCCGGGCTTCGTATGCGTCGTCATCGTGGTCTATCCTTCCAGATAGTGGCCCCTCGTTGGGGAGGGGTGGCCCACGGACGGCGATATGCGTTCAGGCTTCGGGCGTCAAGAGGAAAGTTTTTGTCGCTGCCGGGATACCGGCGAATCCGTGATCAGGATCGCGTGATTTCAAACGCAAACGGCGGACCTCAGGGATCCGCCGCCAAAATGCTGATCTATCCCGGGCCTACCAGAGATCGTAGCGCAGCCCGACCTTGACCTGGTGATTGCTGATTCCCTTCTTGACCGGAAAGGAGGTCAGGCTCTCGGCCGTCACATACTCCGCGCTCGGGGCGGAAAAATACTGATAGCCGAGATCGACGGAAACATTCTTCGTCACCTGGTAGGCAAGGCCCGCATTCAGCGTATAGGCGAGGGAATATTTTGTCGCATTGTCCTGCACGCTGAAACTGTTGGCGGGGACATTGTTGTCCGTGTAACTCGCCGAAAGCTTGTGCGTGCTACGGACAAAACCGATGCCGGCGCCAACATAAGGCGTGATTCCGACATATGTGCCGAGATCGACATAGCCATTGAGTATCCCTGAGAAGGCATAGTTCTTCAGGGATCCCGATCCCTGGGTCGGAAATGTCGGCAGTGCGACGACGGCTGAATCGTCATAGCTGAAGTTGGCGTTGTTACCCGGCAAATAGCCGAAGTTGAGATCGGCGCGGAGATAATCGTTGAAATGATATCCGAAGCCGACGCTCGCGAAGACCGCGTTCTCGCTCTCGCTAAAGCTTTCATCGTTGATCGTTGACGGGAAGGTGAAATCCCCATTTTTGAAGCTCTTCTGCACCAGATAGGAGACGTCGCCGCGCAGATACCAGCCGGAGCCGACCTCGACCGGCACATAGTCGGGCGCCTGATCGGCGTAGATCGGCGGATCGTAATCGGCGGCGAATGCCGGTGTCAGCGGCAAGAGGCCGAGTCCGGCAAGCGCCAGCACAATACGCGATGTGAGTGTCATGGTCCCGACTCCCGGATTTGGCGACATCTGCAATCAACACGGCAGCCATCGTTTCAGGAAGCATTGTTAACCATAGTGGTTAAGTCACGGTTAAGGCTAACAGAGCGTTAGCGAATTCATTTCAGCTAATGCATGTCGCTCCAAATTGACCTTGCTCCCAGACACTTCATTGGCGACAGCACAAACGAAAACCGCCCGGTCAAGCCGGGCGGTTCGCGTCTATTCGAGGCAGTAAAGTTCTTACTTGGTGTAGATCGGCTCAGGTTCGGGCTGGTAGGCCACCACCGGTGCCGCGCACCCATTGTTGCCGCCGAACTGATAGCGCAGGCCGCCGCGCACCTCGTGGGTGTTGATGCCACGGTCGAAGCCCGGGCCGGAGCTGGTCACATCCCATTCGAACATGCGGCCGCCCTGGATATGGGAGAAGCGATAGCCCGCATCGAGGATGATCTTGTCGGTCAGGCAGTAGGAAGCGCCGGCCATGAGCGCGTAAGCGAAGCGCCAGTTGGATGCTCCCGGATTGCGCTCGGTAGCGCCCGGGGTCGGGTCATAGACGGTATCCCATTTGACATGCGCGCCGCCGATGCCGGCGCCGACATAAGGCGTGATGCCGTGCCAGGTGCCGATATCGACATAGGCATTGGCGAGCAGCAGGAAGGCGCTCATCTTCGACGCTTCGACCGAAGTCGAAACGAGATCCGAGGTACCGCCGTTGAAGTTCGACTTGAACCAGTAGTCGGCGGTCACGTCAGTGCGGAAGTGATCGTTGATCTTGTAGCCGACGCCGCCGCCGAGCGAGAAGCCGCCCTTGAGCTTGCCGTAGTCGAAGCTCTTGCCGCCGGGCGTGACCGAACAGTTACAGGGATCGACTGTGTAGGTCATGTAGTCGATGCCGCTCACGTACGACTTGTGGTAATCGAGGTCGCCACGGATGTACCAGCCACCGACATCGACCGGCTGCTCATAGACCGGCGGCGGTGCCTCTTCGACCTGCGGCTCGGGCAGGTCGGCTGCAAACACTGGCCAGGCCAGGCCCGCGAACAGCAGCGCGAACAGGGCCTTTCTTGCTGTATTGAACATGCTTGTCACCCCTAGGAACCCTCGGAACGCGATCGCGTCCGAATGAGATTGGCTTTCAAGCGTGGATAATGAATTGGAAAAGTTAAAAGGCGTTTAACCCTGTCGATTAACCACGAATCTCTAAAATTCGAAGGATTCGGGGATGATTTCGACAGTCTGAGGTCAGTTCCCGGCCAACAAAAAAGCCCGCCGGAAGGGCGGGCCTCGATGCAATCAGCGGCGTGGCGTGCCGCGGGCGCGCCGGAGATCAGGCGGCGCTGCGGGTCTCCGAAATGACCTCGACGATGTCGTTGACGACGGCCTCGACCAACTGCGGATCGTCGCCCTCGGCCATGACACGGATCAGCGGCTCGGTGCCGGACGGACGGATGACCAGCCGCCCGGCCTTGCCGAGACGGTGGCGTGCATCCTCGATGGCGGCTTTGACCGGAGCTTCCTCGAGCGGCTTGCCGCCGGCGATACGGACATTCTTCAGGAGTTGCGGCACCGGTTCAAACTTCTTCGACAGTTCGCTGACCGGACGGCCCTGGCGCTTGATGCAGGCCAGCACCTGCAGCGCCGATACGAGGCCATCGCCGGTGGTCGAGAAATCCGACAGCACAATGTGGCCCGACTGCTCGCCGCCGACATTGAGCCCGTGCGCGCGCATGTGCTCCACGACGTAGCGGTCACCGACCTTGGTACGGTGCAATTGCAGCTTCATGTCGCCGAGGAAGCGTTCGAGGCCGAGATTGGACATGACCGTCGAAACCACGCCGCCGCCGGCAAGCCGTCCACTCTGGTGCCAGGACTCGGCGATCAGCGCCATGATCTGGTCGCCATCGACGATCGTGCCATTCTCGTCGACGATGACGACACGGTCGGCATCGCCATCGAGCGCGATGCCGATATCGGCGCGCACTTCGTGCACTTTCTTCTGCAGGCCGGCCGGATGGGTCGAGCCGCATTCCTTGTTGATGTTGAAGCCGTTCGGTTCGACATTGATGGCCACGACCTCGGCCCCAAGCTCCCACAGCGCCTCGGGCGCCACCTTGTAGGCGGCGCCATTGGCGCAATCGACAACGATCCTGAGGCCCGAGAGCGACATCGAGCGCGGCAAGGTGCGCTTGGCGAATTCGATATAGCGGTCATGCACACCGTCGACGCGCTTGGCGCGGCCAAGCCCGTCGGAATCGGCGAGTGCCAGATCTATATCCTTGTCGAGCATGCTCTCGATGCGCTCTTCGATCTCGTCGGAGAGCTTGTAGCCGTCCGGCCCGAACAGCTTGATGCCGTTGTCGTAATAGGGGTTGTGCGAAGCCGAGATCATGACACCGATATCGGCGCGCAGTGAACGCACCAGCATGGCAACGGCCGGGGTCGGGATCGGGCCGAGCAGGAACACGTCCATGCCTGCGGCGCAAAGGCCGGCCACCATCGCATTCTCGATCATGTAGCCGGAAAGCCTGGTGTCCTTGCCGAGAACGACACGATGGCGGTGGCTGCCGCGCTGGAACGAAAGGCCGGCGGCCATGCCGACGCGCATGGCGATTTCAGCGGTCATCGGAAACTTGTTGGCGCGCCCGCGAATGCCGTCGGTGCCGAAGTAATTTCCTGCCATGCTAGTTAGAGTCCCTGACGGTTCTTTTGCCGGCATCTCATGCCACAATTGGCCGATGCGCCATGATCACATTGTGTGATTATATGTTACCAATCCTTAGAAAATCATTGTTGTGCGCTGCACACAACAAGGCCGCAACCCAACATGCTGGCACTGTGGCACGGCAATATACCAGTTCTGCGAGCTATTCGGCGCAGCTGCACGCGGAAAATCTTGTTTTCAACCCGGTAAGGGACAATGATTTCATCACCTTATCGGGAGAACCGAGCTTCCGGCGATATATACCTCACTTAGCATCTGGCGCAACCGATCGTTGAGCGTTATTGATTCGCCGGGACGTATAATGGGCTGCTGCAACGGAGAAACGCTATGCTCATCCACCGACTTGCCACTTTGACCGGCCTTGCCGTAGCGACGTTGTTCCTGGCTGCGCCAGCCAACGCGTTGACCATGGCCGAATGCAGCACGAAGTATAACGCCGCCAAGGATGCGGGGACACTTGCCGGACAGACCTGGAACCAGTTCCGCAAGGCACAGTGCGGCACCGACGCCGCGGCCACCACCGACACCAAGCCGGCAACGACCAAGGCTGCCGAAACCAAGCCGGCCAAGGCCGCCAAGCCTGCGGCCGCGGCGGCCGACAGCACGGCCAAAGGCCTGACGGCTAAGGAATGCAGCGCCAAGTACCAGGCGGCTAAGGCCGCCGGCACGTTGAACGGCATGAAGTGGAACGACTTCCGCAAGGCTGAATGCGCCGCCGGCGCATCCGCCGCCGCCGACACCACCAAGCCGGCAACCACCAAGGCCGCCGCGGCTGCCGCCGACGGCAAGGGCCTGACGATGGCCGAGTGCAGCGCCAAGTACCAGGCTGCCAAGACGGCCAACACGCTGAAGGGCCAGAAGTGGAACGACTTCCGCAAGGCCGAATGCGGCGCCGCTGCCGCCGATGACGACACCGTGCCTGCTCCAAGTGAAGCAAATTACACCAAGGAGCCGGCAAAGCCGACGACGGTTGCGCCCAAGGGCGTCACCTTCCCATCCGCGATCTCGCCGAAATATGCCAGCGAGACCCCCGGAAAGGGCCGCATGCATACCTGTCTCGACCAGTATTATGTCCTCAAGGACGCCAACGCGCTTGGCGGCCTGAAGTGGATCCAGAAAGGCGGCGGCTTCTACAGCCTGTGCAATGCCAAACTGAAGGGCTGATCGCCTAGTTATTCGAAGAAAGAAGGCCCACGCATCGTGAGATGCGCGGGCCTTTTCGTTGCGCGTTTGTTGCGCGCGAAGACGCTTGCGGCTCTACCCGCATCTGCATCTGTCGGGAACGACCGGCATCATCAACCCGCCCACACTTCCGACCGGCAGGTTTTATAAGTAGCTCGCAAAGATTCCGGTTGAACATATACGGAACAAACAGTATACAAAAGGACATCGAACGTTATCAACCAGGAGGGTCTTATGTTCAATTTGAAATTGGCGGTATTGGCTGTGACGGCATTGGTTGCCTGGGGCGTCGCCCCTGCAAGCGCACTGACGATGAAGGAATGCGGCGAGACCTATCGGGCAGCCAAGGAAGGCGGCACTCTGAACGGCATGGACTGGGCCGCTTTCCGCAAGGAGAAATGCGCGACGTCCGCAGCGGAGAGTGTCAGCGCGGATACCGTCAAAACCGCGCCGCAGCCGAAAAAGGAAACCAGCGCGGCGGTCGCCCCCACTGTAGCGCCGGCGGGCGTAACATTCCCGACCACCCTTGCCGCCGAGTTCGAGACCGAAAAGCCCGCGAAGGCGCGGATGAAGACCTGCCTGCAGGGTTACCACGGCAACAAGGAGGCGGGTACGTTAAACGGCCTTCGCTGGATCCAGAAGGGCGGCGGCTATTACAGCCTGTGCAATGCGCGGCTTAAGGGCTGATCGCCAGCAGCATTCGAAAAGCAAAAGCCCGCGAGCCGCAAGGTTCGCGGGCTTTTTGTGGACTGCGGAAGATAGTCCAACTGCCGCCAGTGGCCACGCGGCCAATCTCCCCCCTCCTGGGGATTGAGGAGCGATCCGCGCAGCGGACTGAGAGCCAATTGCCTGGCTTTCAGAGCAACGAAAGCCTGCAAGGCAGAGGGGCGCGAAGGATCGCCGCTTTCATTCCAGCTTGGGACCGCGCCCCCAGCCGCTCTCCAATTCCAAACAAAAACGCCGCGGACCAAGCCGCGGCGTTTCTCGATCAGTCTTTCTCGCGCCACCTCAACTCGATGGTTGGGGCTCCATGCCGCCTTCGGGCTCGGGACCCTTCTTGCGGCGGCCGCCGGACTTCGGCACGGCCGAGCCACGGCTGGGCGGCGTGTCGTCGCCAAGGTCGCGCGCCGGCTTCTCGCCGGCGATCAGCTGCTTGATCTCGTCGCCCGACAGCGTCTCGTATTCGAGCAGGCCCTGGGCCAGCGCGATCCATTCCTTCTTCTTCTTTGTCAGGATGGACTTTGCCGTCGAATAGGCCTCGTCGATCAGGCGGCGCACTTCGGCGTCGATGATCTGCGCGGTCTCTTCCGAGATGTTCTGTGTGCGCGCCACCGAATGGCCGAGGAACACTTCCTCCTGGTTGTCGCCATAGGCGACATGGCCAAGCTTGTCGGAGAAGCCCCAGCGCGTGACCATGGCGCGCGCCAGCTTGGTTGCCTGCTCGATATCGGAGGAAGCGCCCGAGGTGATGTTCTCCTTGCCGAACTTGAACTCCTCGGCGACGCGGCCGCCCATCATGATGGCGAGGCGCGAGATCATGTACTTATAGCTCATCGAATAGCGGTCGCCCTCCGGCAACTGCATGACCATGCCGAGCGCCCGGCCACGCGGGATGATGGTGGCCTTGTGCAGCGGATCGGCCGACGGCACGTTGAGCGCCAGTATGGCGTGGCCGGCCTCGTGATAGGCGGTCAGCTCCTTCTCGGCCTGGGTCATGGCCGACGAACGGCGCTCGGCGCCCATCATGATCTTGTCCTTGGCGTCCTCGAACTCGGCCATGGTGACGAGGCGCTTGTTGCGCCGCGCCGCCATCAGCGCGGATTCGTTGACTAGGTTCATCAGGTCGGCGCCGGAGAAGCCCGGCGTGCCACGTGCCACGACCTTGAGGTCGACATTGGGCGCCAGCGGCACGTTGCGCACATGCACCTTGAGGATCTTCTCGCGGCCGACGATGTCGGGGTTCGGCACCACCACCTGGCGGTCGAAACGGCCCGGCCTGAGCAGCGCAGGATCGAGCACGTCGGGGCGGTTGGTGGCTGCGATCAGGATGATGCTTTCGTTGGATTCGAAACCATCCATCTCGACCAGCAGCTGGTTCAGCGTCTGCTCGCGCTCGTCATTGCCGCCGCCGAGGCCGGCGCCGCGATGGCGGCCGACGGCGTCGATTTCGTCGATGAAGATGATGCAGGGGGCATTCTTCTTGGCCTGGTCGAACATGTCACGCACGCGGCTCGCGCCGACGCCGACGAACATCTCGACGAAGTCCGAACCGGAAATGGTGAAGAACGGCACGTTGGCTTCGCCGGCGACCGAGCGGGCGAGCAGCGTCTTGCCGGTGCCGGGAGGGCCGACCAAAAGCACGCCGCGCGGAATCTTGCCGCCGAGGCGCTGGAACTTCTGCGGATCGCGCAGGAATTCGACGATCTCTTCCAAATCTTCCTTGGCCTCGTCGACGCCGGCGACATCCTGGAAGGTGACGCGGCCATGCGCCTCCGTCAGAAGCTTGGCTTTCGACTTGCCAAAACCCATCGCACGCCCGGATCCGGACTGCATCTGGCGCATGAAGAATATCCAGACGCCGAGGATCAGGATCATCGGCAGCCACGAAATCAGGTAGCCGAACAGCGAATTGGAACCGTCGGTCTCAGGCCGCGCATTGATGGTGACGTTCTTGTCCTGCAGCCGCGAGACCAGCTGGGGATCGCCGGGCGAATAGGTCTGGAAGCTGGTGGAATTGTCGGTGTAGGTGCCGGTGATGCGTGCGCCCGCAATGGTCACCGTCTTGACCCGGCCGGCCGCGACATCCTGCAGGAACTGCGAATAAGGCACATCGCTCGAAGCCCCGCGCGTCTGCGGCGTCTGGAACAGATTGAAAAGCGCGATGAGCAGGACCGCTATGATCGCCCAGAGCGCGAGATTGCGATAGTTCGGATTCATCAATTGTCCCGTTGGCGTCCGCACACGGACAGCATCATGAGAGGAAACTTGGGCCTAACATAGGGAGAGCGTCTCCCCTTGCCAAGCAGAACAGCACGTCTGGGTTAAGCTTTCGGCCACCATCAATCGGCACTGTGGCCGCGCAATGGCGGAGCGGGAAGCGGTGACGCTCCGATCAGCCCGGCTGCGGCCCGCGCTGGCGCCAGATCGAAGGACGGCAGGAAGCGGGCAAAAGGCGACACGACCGGCCGTACCGCGAACCCTGGCGACCCCGGTTCGCCCTGCGGCAGACGAGGATTTTCAAGGGCTTGCCGCGATGCCGGTTCCGCAGCCAAAGCGGCGCGCATCAGGCTCGCCGGGGTTTCTCCATCATCGACCGCCAGCCGCTTCGCTGCTGCCGCACCCAACGGAGCGATCAACAATGCGCCTGACCTGTCGTTCAATGTGATGTGGCGGCGGCCGTCCCAGACGGCGTTGTCGGCGACCATGGCAGCCTGCGGCAAACCCCGCGCCTCGCGGCGCAGGAAGAGGCCGGCACGCCGGAAATCGACCACGGTCCGCGACAATGTGGCGCAAAGAAATCCGGCCTTCAGCCGGCCGAACAATGCCTCGCTACGCGCCTGGTCCGGCAGAAAGGCAACGCCGCCGGCGGTGGCCAGCAGGATACGCAACGCGTAGATGGCCGCCCGATTGTCGTCCACGGTCAGCAGAGCGGGATCGAGGCGGATGAGGCCGATGGCTGGCTGGCTGGCGAAGCGATGGATCAGATCGGCGGCGCCGGCGCCAAGCTGCCTGCGTTCGACGGCGGCCTGCCCGGCGAGCAGCAGCACATCCTCGATACGCCCGACAGTTTCGCCGGCAACAGCGGCGCGCACACGCGGCCGCTCGAAGGCCTCGTCGATATTGGTCGGATCATCGGCCCAGCCGACATGCTCACGCCCCAAGAAATCGCGAAGCGCCGAGCGCCGCGTGCCCAGAAGCGGGCGAACGATCCACTCGCGCCAGTCATAAAGGGTGGCCGGCGCCATGCCGGCAATCCCGCGGCCCGCCATGAAGGCAAACTCTCGGCCCTTATCCCGCGCCTGCCGCATCAGCACCGTCTCGGCTTGGTCGTCGGCGGTATGGCCAGTCACGATCAGGCCGATGCCTTCCGCGCGCGCCGCCTGTGCCAGCAAATGGTAGCGCGCTTCCCGCGCCGCCGCCGGCAGACCAGTCGATGGTTTGCTTCCGGCCCAGACCAGGGTGCGGTGGGCAATGCCACGCTCCAGGCAAAGCTTCGCTACAGCTTGCGCCTCGGCTGCCGAGCCCTGCCGCAAGCCATGGTCGACCGTCGCAGCCAGCAGCTTCGCGGACGGCGCGGTTCGGTCGAGATGCTGTTTGAGAAGAAGAAGCAGGGCGGTCGAGTCGCTGCCGCCGGACACGGCCGCGACGGCGCCGTGGGTAAAATCGATATGCGAAAAAAGTCCGGTCGAAAGATCAGGCTCGGTGTCGAGCATCAACGCATGTCGACCAAAAGTGGTCCCAGCTTTGGGAATAAGACATGCCTAGGAAAAATCAGCACGCAGCCAGGGCCTTCTCCTGCTTGACGCGTTCCTTGAGTGCATTGGAAATATCGGGGTAGCGCTTGCCGACTTCGCTGAAGGTGGCGCAGGCAACGTCGTGCTGCTTGAGACCGACCAGCGACACGCCGAGCTTCAACAGCATGTCGGGCGCCTTCTTGGCCTTCGGGTAGTCCTTGCTGGCGGCGAGGAAGACTTCGGCCGCGTCGCGGTATTTCTGCTGGCCAAGCAGCGATTCACCAAGCCAGTAATGCGCGTCCGCCGTCTTGGCGTCCTTGGGGAAGCGCGAGATATGATCGCGGAAACCCTGTTCGGCGGTGCTGTAATCGCCCGACAGGATGAACTGATAGGAATTGCGGTAGAGCTCTTCCGGGTCCTTGGTGGAAGGCAGCGCCGCGACGATCGTGCCATTGGACTTGCCGGCCTTGGCCGGTGCCTTGGTGGCCGGGGCAATATCTTGCGTCGGCGCGGTCGACTGGGTGTTGCCGCCGGCATCGATCACATTGCCGTTCTTGTCGACGGTGATGGAACCAAAGGTCTTTTCCGGCGCGCCGGTGCCCGGGATCACCTTGCCTGGATCGCCATCGGGTGATTCGACGATGACGTCCTCGACCGTCTTGCCGCCGGTCGACTGATCGCTGCCAGTAGCGGCGCCGGCATCAGCCGGCGCCTGCGTTGCCGGGACCGCGGCCACGTCGGTGTTGGTGTCAGTGGTTGCGTCGGACTTCTTCTTCGGCGCCGCCGGTGTCTGTCCGCCCTGCGAGCCGCCTTCCAGTTGCTGGAAGCGGAACTCGTTGTCTTCCTGCTGCTTGCGGATTTGCTCCTGCATCTGCAGGACCTGGAAATTAAGTTCCTCGATCTTGCCGTTCATCTGGCGCAGCTGGTCTTCCAGGCTTGTGACGGCAGTAGGATCGGACTGCACCATCTGAACCTGATCCAGGTTCTTCTTTTCACCGAAAAGCTTCGGCAATTCGATGCTGGGCAGATGGAAGGAAAACCCGCTGTCGGTTGATTGCCCCGTGCCGCTAGCCCCCAGGGCTGTGACGCCTGAAAGGAGCAGCAGCGCAAGCGTGCCGCTCAGAACCGATCTCAAATGCATGTGCCTCTCGCCGTGTGTCGTTGGTCTGTTTCGCGCCTTCCAACCAGAGTGGGACCAGCCAAGCGCCCTCGGCTCATAGCAGGGCGCGAGACTTCGGCCAAATTTTGTTTCGGACACCCAGATATGAAAAAGGCGGCCCGGAGGCCGCCTTTCGCGAAGCTGTGTTGTATTTTTGCCGATCAGGAACCGGCGCCGCTGAGCGTGGTGACCGCACGGCGGTTCTGCGACCAGCAGGAGATGTCGTCGCAGACCGCGACCGGACGTTCCTTGCCGTAGGAAATGGTCTTCAGGCGGCTGGAAGCGACACCCTTGGACACGAGGAAGTCGCGGGTGGCGGCGGCGCGGCGGGCGCCAAGCGCCAGATTGTATTCGCGCGTGCCGCGCTCGTCGGCATGACCTTCGACGACGATGGCATACTGCTTGTACTGGTTCAGCCACTGCGCCTGGCGCGAAAGCGTCTGCTGTGCGTCAGCTCGGATCGAGGTCGAGTCCGTGTCGAAGAAGATGCGGTCGCCGATATTGACGGTAAAGTCCTGCGCCGAACCCGGCGTTGCAGCGCCCGCGCCGTTGAGGCCAAGGTCAGCGGCGTTGTTCGGCGTCTTCTTCGAGGCGCAACCGGTGATGGCGAGCATCGCCACCAGCGCGATCATGGCCGGGTTTCTGGTAAGTGCTGCGATACGGCCCATGCCGCCTCTCCTTCGTATTTCGAGTGATCGTATTCGAGTGATTTCGTTGATCACCCAGTAACCACGTTTGGGTTAACCGGCATTCAAGAAACACGGTTAAAAATTGGTTTAGCTGCCCGTCCGCAGCCGTTTGGCTTGAAGCCACAGTTGGCGCGGACCCTAGGCGGAAATGCGGCCAAAACGCGACAAAGGCGTGGAAAATGGGGAACTGAAGAACTGGGGAATTGAAGAATTGGAGAAAGAGGTCACTTGAGCGCTCCTCTGAGATTCACCAGCATTCCGTAGATCTGGCTATAGGAATGCTGCCACCTGTCGAGCTGTGTCTTCTGTATGTACTCAAGGTCGAACGCGTAGGAGATCCATGTCTCCACTTCGCTGCACGATCCCATCGCCATCGAAATAAAGCGCGCGAATTCGGCTTTGGAGTGAGGTTGTTTGGCAAAACCCTCGGCCAGATTGGCGCAGATTGCCTTGCTGGAGCGACGCAACTGGTCGGCGAGCGCATATTGCTCGATCTTCGGAAAGGCAAGCGTGGCTTTGTGAATCTCAAGAGAAGCCGCGTAGGCGCGCTTGTAGACCTCAAGGTCTCTGGCGCGCCCAACGTAGTGTCCCTGCTTCTCCATTCCTCAGTTCTTCAATTCCTCAATTCTCCAATTCCCTCTTATTCCAGCAGCGGCGACCAGGCGGGATCGGACGCGAAGTTCGACGTCGGAATCGGCTGCTCGTTCCGGCCGGTAAGATCGACCGAAACCAGTTTCGGGCCGCCATTGGAGTCGCGGAAGAACATCAGCACGCGGCCGTTCGGCGCCCAGGTCGGTCCTTCCTGCTGGAAGCCCGAGGACAGGATGCGCTCGCCCGAACCGTCGGTCTTCATGACGCCGATCTGAAACTCGCCGCCGGTCTGCTTGGTGAAGGCGATGAGGTCGCCGCGCGGCGACCACACCGGCGTCGAATAGACGCCATCGCCGAAGGAGATGCGGGTCTGGCCCGAGCCGTCGGCGCCCATCACATAAATCTGCGCGCGGCCGCCACGGTCGGAGGTGAACACCACCTTGCTGCCGTCGGGCGAATAGGAGGGCGAGGTGTCGATGGCGGTCGAATTGGTCAGCCGCGTCGTCGAGCGGCTGCGCAGATCCATGGCGAAGATGTTGGAATTGCCGTCGTCGCGCAGCAGGCTCATGATCACCTTCTGGCCGTCGGGCGAGAAGCGCGGCGCAAACGTCATGCCCGGGAAATTGCCGACCAGTTCGCGCTGCCCGGTCTCAATCTGCAGGAGATAGACCCTGGGCTGGCCGCTTTCATACGACATGTAGGTGATTTCCTGCCGGTTCGGCGAGAAACGCGGCGTCAGCACGATCGAGCGACCATCCGAGAGATAGCGGACATTGGCGCCGTCCTGGTCCATGATAGCCAGGCGCTTCTTGCGCGCATTCTTGGCGCCGGACTCGTCGATGAACACCACGCGCGTATCGAAATAACCCTTCTCGCCGGTCAGCCGCTCATAGATGGCGTCAGCGATGATGTGGGCGACGCGGCGCTGGTTGGCGTCGTTGGCGAAGAACTGTTCGCCGGCCATCTGCTGTCCAGCAAAAGTGTCCCAAAGCCGGTACTGCGCACGGATGCGCCCGTCTGCTTCCTTGCTGACGCTGCCGGTGACCAGCGCTTGGGCGTTGATCACCTTCCAGTCGTCGAAGCGAGGGGCGGCGTCCGGGTTCGTTATCTTCTCGATGAAGGCGCTCTTGTCGATCGGCGCGAACAGGCCGGAACGCTTCAAATCAGCAGTGACGATCTGGGATATCTGGGCGCCAAGCGCGTCGCCACCCTGGAAATCCGTGATGGCGATCGGCAGCGGCTCGACATTGCCCTTGTTGACGTTGAGCTCGACGAGCGCCCATGCCGGCATGGGGATTACGGCCGTCATGCCCAGCGCCATGGCTGCAATCGTCAGGAGCGGCTTGAGGAAAGATCTCATATCTTCTCGCTTCTCTTCTTTGATTGGGTTGACGCCAGGCCTAAAGGCCGAGCATCTCCCTTGGATCGAAAGTGACCCGGATGTCGTTCCAGATATCCTGTTTGCCGGCAGGAACCTGCAGGCCGGCCACGTCGCATTTCTGAACCGCGCGAACCGCGCTTTCATCGAACTGCCGGTTGCCGCTCGACTTTTCGACGGACGGGCGTCCGTCGAGCTTGCCGGAGTTGTCCAGGTTGAAGCGCACGACGACGACGAAATTTTCCGAGCCTTCCAGCCCGACCGGCAAGGTCCAGCAACCGCCCAACTGGCTTTCCAGGGCGCCCTGCTCCGACTTCGACAACTTCTGGCCCTGATCCTTGTCGCCACCGAGCGAGGCCTGCTGCGTCGAGCGCTTGGCGCCGCCGCCGGATGGCTTCTGCTTGTCGAGGAGAGCGGAGATCTCGGCGGCGTTGAACTGCTTGTCGTCGGATTTCGGTTTCGACGAGGCTTCCTTGACCGGCTTGTCGGCATCCTTGCGTTCCGGCGCCTTGGCGCTTTCAGCCTGGGCCGGCTGCGGCTTCGGCCGTGCCTCAGGTGCCGGCGCCGAACTCGGCAATTGCGTCTCTTCGGTCGGCGGGTCCTTGGCTATGGCCTCGGCGACGGCATCCGGCTTGACCTCGGGCGTCGGATCGATAGCAGCGGTCTTGTCCTGCGGCGGCGGGGTCGGCGCCGGCTTGGCCGGCGTCGGCTTGGGCTCGGTCTGCTTGACCGGCTCGGGCTTGACCTCTTCCTTGGGCGTCGGCGCCGGCGCCACTTCCGTCGCCGGAATGGGCTTCGGCTTTTCCTGCGGCTTCGGCACGTCCTCGGTCTTCGGCTTTTCTTTCGGAGTCGGCGCCGGCGGCGGAGCCGAGGTCGTGTCGACCGGCTTCGGTTTGGCCTCCGGCGTTATCGGCTTGTCGGTGTCGACGCTGTTTTCGCCGATCTTCTGCGAAGCCGGCACGATGTCCGGACGCTGCGTCGGCAGCGGCGCCGGCTTTTCATGCATCACGGCCTTCTTGTCGCCCTGCAGCGTCTGCGCAATGGCTTCCATCGGCACGATATCGACCGCGACGGACTCGACATCGGCGGACGGAAGCGCTGCCGGCGCCGACAGCGTGAACAGGCCGAAGGCCAGCACCGCCGTATGTAAGATCACCGATGTGGTGAGGCCGGTCTTCATCTCGCGTCTATTGATCCTGTTCCTGCAGCGAAACCAGGCCGATATTCTTGTAGCCGGCGGCCGAAATGCGGGCCATCACCTTCATTGCCGTGCCATAGTCGGTGGACTTGTCACCACGTATGAAGATGCGCTCCTCGTAGCCGGTCTTCGAGATCGCCTGTAGCTTGGCCACCAGCTCCTCGATCGGGATCTCGGTTTCCTGCAGGAATATCTTGCCCGTGGCATCGATCGAGACGGTGATCGGCTGCGTATCGGCATTCATCGCCTTGGCCTGCGTGTCAGGCAGGTCGATCGGCACGCCGACTGTCAACATCGGTGCCGCGACCATGAAGATGATCAGCAGCACCAGCATCACGTCGACCATCGGCGTGACGTTGATTTCGGACATCAGCGCATGGTGACGGCCGCGCCGCCTGTGGCCGCGCCCGCCGCGTCCCGCCATGCCTACGGACATACCCATCAGCTACTCCTCAGGCCTTCGGCGCGACTTTTTCATCGATTTGGCGCGAGAGTATGGCGGAGAACTCGTCGGAGAACCCTTCCATGCGCACCGCGAGTTTGCTCGCATCCGATGACAGCTTGTTGTAGGCGATGACCGCCGGGATGGCGGCGAGCAGGCCGATGGCCGTCGCCAGCAGCGCCTCGGCGATGCCGGGCGCAACCACTGCAAGGCTGGTGTTCTTGGAGCCGGCAATGGCCTGGAACGAGGTCATGATGCCGATGACCGTGCCGAACAGGCCGATGAAGGGGGCTGCCGAACCGGTGGTGGCGAGGAAGCCGAGCCGCCCCTCCAGCTTCTCCATCTCGCGGGTCAGCGCCAGGTCCATCGCCTTGTCGATGCGGGTCTGCAGCCCGAGTGGCGTCTTGGCGCCCTTCTCGAAACTCTTCTTCCACTCGCGCATGGCAGCGACGAAAATGGCGCCCATGCCTGAGGTTTTGCGGTCGGCGAGCGTGCGGTAGAGCTCCTCCAGCGACTGTCCGGACCAGAAGACCTGCTCGAAGCGGTTCAGCGCCAGCCGCATGCGGCCATAGGCAACCAGCTTGTCGATGATGATCGCCCAGGTCCAGACCGAGGCGCAGAGCAGCCCGATCATGACCAGCTTGACCACCCAGCTGGCCTGCATGAACAGCGCCCAAATCGACAATTGCGCGCCCGGATCGGCGAGTGCGATATTTTCCATCGTTACGTCCTTAAGATTTTCCGGGCGAAGCTGGCGGCTGGCCCATGGCATCCCTTGTGGTCGGTTCGCACGCAGCTACCGGACACCCCAAACCGTGCCGTTGTCGGCCTTTTCAGGGCAAATATTGGTGAAAGGAAGGCGCCGGATTGCGCCAATCTTCACCAATCTCTTCATGAACCGTTATGGTTAAGGATGGGTTAGTGAATAAGGCGCGGCGCATTGCCGCGCCCGCCTGCTGCAATGCCCTCGTCCAAGCGCGACGCCGGGTGGGCTGAGATTCAGGTCAGGCCGAGTCGAAAACGGCGGACGCCGAGAACCGGAGCGGGGCGTACTTTTGGGTACGTGAGCTCAGTTCTACTGCGACGCAGTAGAACGGGGAAGCGCAGGAGACCGCCGTTTGCAGGCCGGCCTCACCTGAATATCAACCCACCCGAGGCATGAACGCCGCGACCCATTCCTTGGGAAAACGCCTCGGCCGGCCGTTCTCGCCGATGATCGCCGCCTCGACCTTGGCTTCGACCAGGATCTCGTCGCCACGCTTGAGCTGCTGGGCCATGAAGATGCGCGCGCCGGAAATGCTGTCGGTGCTTGTGTCGACGGTCAGGATGTCGTCGATGCGGGCGGGGCTGCGGAAGTCGATCTCCATGCGGCGCACCACCCAAACGATCTTCTCGCCATGCTTGCCGTCGGCGAGCTCCGTATGATGCACGCCGGTGAGCCTGAGATAGTCGGAGCGGCCGCGCTCGAGGAATTCCAGATAGCGCGCGTGGTAGACGACGCCGGAGAAGTCGGTGTCGGCATAATAGACCCGCGCCATCAGCCGGTGGCCGAACGCCGTCAGCGCGCCGGAAAGCCCCGCCAGCAGCGTCGCCGATTCACCATGATCGCCCATTGCGCTTCCTTTTTCAGTCTCGACGAGGCACCTGTTCCCTAGAGCAATTCCAGGAAAAGTGTGAGCGGTTTTCCGTCCGGAATTGCGTCGAAACAAAGAGTTAGAGTGGCTCGCCGTTTCTGTGAAACGGTGAACTACTCTAACGTGACATGGCATCGGATGGCACTGTTGACGGCGATGATCAAGCGTTTGATGGCGGCGCTGCTTGTGCTGATGGTTTTGGCTTGGCCCGGCCAGGCGGCGACTTTTACGATGAAGCGCGGCCTCAATCTCGACCAGTGGGTCACCTGGCCCGGCGAGGACCAATGGGGCGACGC
Organism: Mesorhizobium sp. 113-1-2; assembly: GCF_016756475.1. Lineage (NCBI taxonomy): Bacteria > Pseudomonadati > Pseudomonadota > Alphaproteobacteria > Hyphomicrobiales > Phyllobacteriaceae > Mesorhizobium > Mesorhizobium sp. 113-1-2. The sequence goes on along the minus strand of NZ_AP023242.1, from coordinate 1,451,985 downwards.
CAAGGCGATCCTGCCCTATCCGGAATGGCGGAAATTCCTCAAAGACGACGACCTTAAGGCGCTGAAGGAGGCTGGCTTCGACTTCCTGCGCATGCCGGTCGATCCCTCACCCTTCCTGTCCGACCAGACCACGGCGTTGCGTGATGACCTCTATGCCAGCGTGCTGGACTCGGTGCGCATGATCAACCGCGCCGGCCTGAAGGTGATCGTCGATATGCACATGATCCCGGCGGGCAGCAGCCGCAAGATCGGCATGGCGCAAGTGATGGACGACCCGCAGACCTTCGACCGCTATGTCGACATGGTGCGCAAAATGGGTCGCACTTTGGCCAGCGAAGATCCCAGACAAGTCGCCTTCGAGCTGATGAACGAACCGATCGTCGATTGCGACAGCGACGGCACCAGCCTGTGGCCGGACCGCCAGCGCAAATTGTTCGCCGCGGCGCGATCCTCGGCAACCAAGCTGACCCTGGTGCTCACCGGCGCCTGCTATTCCGCCGCCTCGTCCCTGGAAAAGATCGATCCCAAGGCGACCCCCGATGACAATGTCATCTGGACCTTCCATTCCTACGATCCGTTCCTGCTCACCCATCAGGGCGCGACCTGGGCCGGCGATTTTATTCCCTACGTGACCGGCCTGCCCTATCCGCTGACATCAGTGCCGAAGGCGCAGCTCGACGTGACGCTTGACACCATCCGCGCCCGGATCAAGGCCGAGGCGCCGTGGACACGGCAAAGTGGCCTGCTGGCCTATCTCGACGAACAGGTCGCCAGCATGGACAGCCCCGACAAGCTGCTCGGCCTGATGGATGCGCCGTTCAACAAGGTCGAGGCATGGGCCGAGGCCAACGGCATCAACCCGGAAAACATCACGCTGGGTGAGTTCGGCATGATCCGCCAGGAATACGGCAATGCTTATGTGATGCCGGCCGAGTATCGGGCCGCCTATGTCAAGGACATGATCGCACGCGCCGAAGCGCACGGCTTCTCATGGTCGGTCTGGAGCTATGGCGGTGCCTTCGGCATCGTCGACGCCTTCAATGGCGACAAGGCCGAGCCTGACGTGATGGACGTGATCCGCTCGCTTCACTGAGGCCGGGCATGATCCCGAAAAGTGGATCCCGGTTTTCGGACAAACGGTTTCCGTTTGTCCTGAGATCATGCCCAAAACGTAAGATTTCAACCGAGGTCGATCTGCAGGATCTCCGGCCGCACGCCGAAACGCACCGGCATGATGCTGAAGCCGAGCCCGCCGGAGACGATCAAATTACGATCGTTCTCGACGACATGGCCGTAGGCGTAGCGATTGCCGAAACGCGACGGAACGACGGGCGAATAGCCGAACAGCCGCACCTGCCCGCCATGAGTGTGGCCCGACAAGGTCAGCGAAACCCGCCACGGCACGGTCGGGAAAATGTCAGGCTCATGGGCGAGCAGGATGATCGGCGCAGTGTCACCGACCTTGGCCAGCGTGCCGTCGAGATCGTCGAGCCCCTTGCAGTCATCACCCCTCCTGGCCGGCAGCAGCGCCAGTTGGTCGGCCAGGCCGGCGATCCAGACGCCATGGCCATCCTTCTCCAGGCGCACGACATCATTCTCCAGCACCGGGATGCCGACCTTCTCCAGGGCCTTGCGCGCGATGATCGGGCCGGCTCCGGCGCGCTGCGCGAAGCCGTCGCTCCACCAATCGTGATTACCAAGGATCGACAGGACGCCGAGCGGCGCCTTGAGGCCCGACAACGCGGATGCCCATTGCGATGGCGTCACCGGCCCCGTCACCAGAGGCATGCCGGCAATGTAGTCGCCCAGCAGCACAATGACGTCCGGCTGCAACGCGTTCGCGTCTTCGCAGAGCGAGGCAATATGCTCCTGCGTCATCCAGGGCCGGCAGGCGTGGATGTCGGCGAGCGCGACAACCCTCAGCTTCAGGCCATCAGGCCAGTGCGGCGGCTTCAGCGCGTAGCGCTTCACATGCGTCAAAAGCATCGGCTCGATGCCGACCGCATAGGCGCCGAGCGCGGCAGCGGTCAGGAACGACCCGCCGACAAAGCGCAGGAACCCGCGTCTGGTTATCATGGATTGGCTCCCAGCCCTTCGATCGCAGCGGTTCCCCGCACGCGTTCGATAAAATCCAGGATTACGCCGGCAAATCGGCAAAGACGCGCAGATTTTGCGCAGGACGGGTCACATATCCTTGATCACTGGTCTGGGAACTCGCGCCGGATCGCTTGGCGGCTATTCTTCCTGGAACAGGTTGATCTGCTGCTGTGCCAGGTCCTTCGGCGCGTCGAGGCCGAGATGGCGCCATGCATTGGCCGTCAGCATGCGTCCGCGTGGCGTGCGTTGGATGAAACCCTGCTGGATGAGATAGGGTTCGATGATGTCCTCGATGGCGTCGCGCGGCTCGGATAGGCCGGCGGCGATGGTCTCGATGCCGACCGGCCCACCGCCGAAATTGCGGGCGATCATGGAGAGATAGCGCCGGTCAAGCGCGTCGAGGCCGAGCGCGTCGACTTCCAGCCGGGTCAATGCCTCGTCGGCGATGTGACGGTCGACATGGCCATCGCCGGCGACCGAGGCGAAATCGCGCACACGGCGCAACAGCCGGCCGGCGATGCGTGGCGTGCCGCGCGCGCGCCGCGCGATCTCCAGCGCGCCGTCGTCGCCGAGCGGCATTTGCAGGATGCGGGCGCCGCGCCGCACGATCTGCTCCAGCTCCTCGACCGTGTAGAAGTTGAGCCGCACCGGAATGCCGAAACGGTCGCGCAGCGGATTGGTGAGCAGGCCAAGCCGCGTGGTGGCGGCGACCAGCGTGAAACGGGCAAGGTCGATCTTCACCGAACGCGCCGCCGGTCCCTCGCCGATGATCAGGTCGAGCTGGAAATCCTCCATCGCCGGATAGAGGATTTCCTCCACCGCCGGGTTCAGTCGATGGATTTCGTCGATGAACAGCACGTCGCCTTCTTCGAGATTGGTGAGAAGCGCCGCGAGATCACCCGCCTTGGCGATGACCGGCCCTGAGGTCGAGCGGAAATTGACGCCGAGTTCGCGTGCCATGATCTGCGCCAGCGTCGTCTTGCCGAGCCCCGGCGGACCGACGAACAGCACATGGTCGAGCGCCTCGTTGCGGCCCTTGGCAGCCTCGATGAACACTTTGAGATTGGCCCGCACCGCCGCCTGGCCGACAAAGTCGGCGAGCGTCTGCGGCCGCAAGGTCTGATCGGCATCCTCGCCGCGTTTTTCCGGCGCAATGAGACGGGGCGACAGGCTCATGCTGCCTTCCTCGCACAAGGCAGAGGACCGGACAAGCGAGCCCTCACCGCGCCAGTTCCTTCAGGCCGAAGCGGATCAGCTTCGAGGCGTCCGCGTCCTCGCCCGCTGTCTTCAGCGCTGCGGCAACCGCATTGGCGGCGGTGTCGCGCGAATAGCCGAGATTGACCAGTGCCGAGACCGCGTCGGTGATCGGTGCGGCTGCTACGCCTTCACCAAGCTCCTGCTTCAGGCCGATGGTGCCGGAGGCAGTACCCGCATAGGCCGGCGCCTTGTTCTTCAATTCGGTAACGATGCGCTCGGCCACCTTTTTGCCGACGCCAGGGGCTCGGCTGACCATGGCGATGTCGCGCAGTGCAATCGCATTGGCGAGGTCGGCCGGCGTCAGGGTCGACAGGATGGCAAGCGCTACCTTGGCGCCGACACCCGGCACATTGTTCATCAGCAACCGAAACCACTCGCGCTCAAGCTGCGACTGGAAACCGTATAGCCGGATCATGTCCTCGCGCACATAGGTCTCGATGAACAGCACCACCGCTTCGCCAGGTGAAGGCAGCGCCGCCAGCGTGCGCGCCGAGCAATAGGCGACATAGCCGACGCCATGAATGTCGACGAGACAATGATCCTCGTCGATCTCGTCCAACGTGCCCTTGAGCTTGCCGATCATTTCCGACAGCCTCTCATGACGCCAGCGCCATCCGATAGGCGGCGCTCTGGCGGTGATGCGCATGGCAGATGGCTATGGCCAGCGCGTCGGCGGCATGTTCGGTGTCGAAGGTCGCCTTGGGCAGCAGCACCTTGACCATCATGTGGATCTGCTTCTTGTCGCCATGGCCGACGCCGATGACAGCCTTCTTCACCGCATTGGGCGCATACTCGGCGACGACCAGGCCGGCCCGCGCCGGCACCAGCATGGCGATGCCGCGCGCCTGGCCGAGTTTCAGCGTCGCCACTGCATCCTTGTTGACGAAGGTCTGTTCGACGGCCGCCTCATGCGGCATTGCCGCATGCAGGACTTCGGCAAGCCCGTCATGCAATTGGCAGAGCCGCGTCGCCAGTGCCGCCTTGTCCTCGGAGCGCACGGTGCCGGACGCGACGAAGCGCAAGGAATTGCCGAGGCTCTCGACGATGCCCCAGCCGGTGCGCCTGAGCCCCGGATCGATACCAATGATGCGAATCGCGTCCCCCATCCGGTTACTTTACCTCCGGGGGACAGCGATGCCAGCGAAATGTGAACAAACCGGAAACGGCATCTATCGAGCCGGAAATATTCCGAAGCCGATTAGTTGCGGGCGAAAGCGGTGTTGAGCAGGCTGATCTGGTCCGAAACCGGATTGGGCCGGCGGCCCACAGGCTGCATGTCGACCACTGCGCCGGCGCCGTAGATCTCGTCGTCCATGCGGCGCACCAGCGCCTGCAGGCGAAGCGAGCGGTTGACGAGGTCGAGGAAATCCTCGGGCAGTTCGGCCCAGCCAGCGGCTTCGTCATGCGCGGAAGCGGTATCGAGGCGCACCTTGGATTTTTCCGAAGCGACCTGGTCGCGGGTCATTTCGCCGGAATTGGCCGCACGCTGCAAAAGCAGCCAGGAGGCAACCTGCATCAGCCTGGTCGTCAGCCGCATCGATTCGGCCGCGTAGAGCGTGGCCGCCAGCCGCGACAGCTTCTTGGCCTCGGCGCGGCCCTTGCCGTCGAGATATTCAGCCGCCTGTTCGACCAGCCCCATGCCTTCCTGGTAGAGCGGTTTGAAGGAATGCGAAAAAACCCGACGCTCCGCCAGTTTAACGGTTTTCGCACTGCCCTTCGAAGGCTCGTTCATTGCTACGCCCCTGCACTTGCAACCGGCCGATTCGGTTCTCTGCCGATACACCCGGCACCCTATCCAACTGAAGCTTGAAAATGCGCTTCGCCGGGGGTGAAGGCAAGCACATGTTTAACAGAAGGTTAACAGCGGACCGACACCCGGCGTGCAACCGGAATGCGGACAAAAAAAGAGCCGCGGATAAGGCGGCTCTCAGGAGTTTAACAGGGAGGCGTCAAACAAAGTGGCTCCAACCACTCGGTAAGAATCCAGATCACTGGATGCGCATAGTAAACGCCTGTAAAGCTTAATGAACCTTTAACGGCACCGATGTTTTTTGACTGAACGCCCCATTCCTGTGCCGTAACAGCACAGCCCCAAGAACCCTATCGGCCTTCGATTCAGGCCTTTTTCCAGACCGCGGGCAGGGCGATAAAGGCAAACAGGAGCATGGCCGCGTAGAAGCCCATCGAAGACGCCGCCACCATCGGTTCGATCGCGGCATTGCCGGCAAGCAGGAAGTAGAGGCCGATCAGCAGGCCGATGCCGCTGATGGCCGTCAGCCAGAAATGGACGACGGCCAGCGTCTTTTGTCCGACCGCCGGAAACAGATGATAGAAGAAGGCGAAGACTGCCGACATCAGCCATCCCGCGACCATGGTGTGAGCGTGGGTCGGCATCTGGCCATGATCCTGGCTGATCGCCATGTGGATGCCGAGCGCCATCCCGCACAGTGCATAGATGATCGCCAGTGTGAAGAAATTCCGTGCTACCCCTTGCATGCTTGTCCCCTCGAATTGCCTTTTCCCGTTTTCGGGAATGGGTTGATCGTCAGGCGATTGCTGTCGCCACCGGGCTCCCGGTGTCGGCGCACTAGCATCGGCAGTGTTTCAAGACGATGTCGCGCTCCCCTGACGCATCCGACAATAGCAGAAATGAAACCGCGCATCGGCTTGTTGTTGGCAACCGCGCTGGTTGAAAGCCGCCGAAACAGAAACTGTTTTTCGCGACATCGTTCCGAAACAGGCGCCACGCTAAACGCCCGCTCCTCTGGCGGCCGGGGCATATCCGCTCCGCCGCAAAACCCGAAATATCCCAAGGAGCAACGGATGGACTGGTATTCGATCGTCAAATTTCTCCACATCGTCTCGGCCATTTTGTGGGTCGGCGGCGGCTTCGTGCTGTTCCTGCTCGGCGTGCTTGCCGAGCGCGCCGGCAACATCGCGGACAAGCTTCAGGCGATGCGCGCCAGCGGACAGCTGGGCGGGTGTTTCTTCGCGCCGATGTCGATGCTCACCCTGATCTTCGGCCTGATCATGTGCAGCTTCTGGGTCGGCTTCTCCGACCTGTGGATCATCATCGGCCTGGTCGGCTACGCCACGACCTTCTCGATCGGCATGTTCATCTTCAAGCCGACCGGCGAGCGCATGGGCGCGATGATCGCCAAGGAGGGCGTCACGCCGGCTGTGCTTGCCATCGGCCAGCGCATGATGAGCGCGGCGCGCTTCGACTATGCGGTGATGCTGGTGATCGTCGCCGACATGGTGCTCAAGCCGACCATGCATGATGTCGGCATCCTCGCTGGCATGATACTGGTCCTGGTGGTGGGCGCCACGCTGGCCTTCAGTGGAAGCCGCCGGCTCGTGGAAAGCGCCGCCTGACGCTGGCGGTGAACCGCGCGCGGCAGCAAATCCGCCGGCCTGTTACATCAGGCCGGCAAGACCATCCCACAAAAGCTTCAGCGCCACGACCGCCACGGTCGCGTAGGTGAAGGGATAAAAGATCTCGGGCCGCATCCGCCGCACCAGCCAGGCGCCGGCGATGGTCGACAGCGGCGCCAGCGGCATCAGCACGGCCGATGCCGTCAGATTGGCGGTGTCGAACTGGCCGAGCGCGAAATAGGGGATGAGCTTCAACGCATTGGTCGCGGCAAAGAAGATCGCGGCCGTGCCCGACAGGACCTTGGGGTCGAGCCGGATCGGCAAGGCATAGACCTGGAAGGGCGGGCCGCCGACATGGGCGACGAAGCTGGTGAAGCCGGCAACCGTCCCCCAGATCGCCGCGGCCAGGCGGTTGGGCTCGGCGGCATGGTCGGCGCCATGGCGGAACTGCAGATAGAGCCAGCGCAACACGAAGATGATGGCGACGGCGCCGACGATCAGCCGCACCGCCTCTTCGGTGACCAGTGCGGCCGTCAGCCAGCCGAGGCCAATGCCGATGACGGCGCCCGGCATCATGTCGACCAGCATCTTGCGGTCGTAAACGCCCCACCACGTCCACACCGAGACGATGTCCATCAGGCACAGGATCGGTAAGAGGATGGCGGCCGCCTGCACCGGCGGTATGGTCAGCGCCATCAGCGGCACGCCGACGAAACCGACGGCGCCGCCAAACCCGCCCTTGGACAGGCCGACCAGAATGACCGCCGGTATGGCGGCCGCGTAGAACCACGGATCGAGAAGCAGGCCTGACATGGGGAGGGACTGGTCTGGAGGGAAGGCGTCAGTGCCTGAATAACCCAGAATTGCGTTTCGGGCGACTGCAAATCCGGACCGGTTGCCGAACACCCGCCAATGTCCGGCTCGTGCCTATCGCCGCGCCGAGACCAGCAGGAACATCGGCCGCTCGAGTTCTTCCGCCAGTTCCGGCCTGGCCGTGATCTGGGCGTCCGTCGGACAGAATTCCTCGACATGCCCGATGGTGAAACCGGACCGGATCAGCGCGTTCAGCGTGGTGCCGATGGTGCGGTGGTGTTTCACCACGCCCTTGGCCAGCCAGTCGGTCCTGCGCGGACCTTCCACCAGATACCGGTCTACAGGCCATGTCCTGCGGCCTTCGGCATCGACCGCCCAGCTGGGCCTGGTCGGAGCCATGTAGATCGGATGTTCCGTCGAGAAGACGAAATGCCCGCCCGGCGACAAGGCCTGATGCACCGTCCTGAACAGGCGCGCGACGTCCTCGACATAGTGCAGCGCAAGCGAGCTGTAGGCGAGATCGAAGCTGGCTCGCGGCAGGCTGAGCTGGTCAAGGTCGGCTCGCTCATAGATGATGCCTGCGTCCGGGCCGGCCGCCCTCGCCCGGCCCAGCATGTTCTCCGACAGGTCCAGCCCAAGGACGTGGCTCGCCCCGTGCTCATGCGCCCAGCGGCAGAACCAGCCGAAGCCGCAGCCGAGGTCGACGATGCGCAAACCGCCGACTTCAGGCAGTATCGCCCGCAGCGCCGGCCATTCGGCGGCACCGTCCAGGCCTTCGATCGACCGGCCAAGCTGGCTGTAGCCCGCGAAGAAATCCGGCTGGTCATAGATATTCTGTGCCATGTCCGTCCTCGTCTCTCAGCCTATCATCTGACGAACTGACATTTGGTGGACTGGCCGCGCATTTCCACCATGGCCATGTGGAGTCAAGACGATGACGAAGTCCCGAGTGGCGGCGGCCGCCGCCGGATCGGTTGCGCCTTGATGATGGCGGTGCTTGTCTCGGCCTTATCGGCAATGCGGTCGAGAATGCCGTCGAGATCGCCGATCGAGCGCACGAACAGCCGCGCGACGAAACAATCATCACCCGTCACCTTGTCGCATTCGGCGAACTCGGCAATCTCCTCGATCAGCTTCTGGACGATATGCAGCTTGCCCGGCAGAGGCTTGATGCGCACGATCGCCTGCAAGGTGTAGCCGAGCGCCAGCGGATCGATCTCGACGGTGAACGCCCGGATGACGCCGCGCTCCTCGAGCCGCCGCAGCCGCTCCGAAACGCTCGGCGACGACAGCCCGACCTGGGCAGCCAGTTCCTTCAGCGAGGTCCGCGCATCCCTCACCAGGATTTCGAGGAGACTTCGGTCGAGATCGTCAAGCATTTCAGATTTCTCACAAATTCGCAGAAGTTACCTAATATAATTAGGCAATCTCTCCATACCGCCTTTTCCACGAGATGGAAAGTGTCCACATCGCATGAGATCATGTGCCCTCAACAGGTCCAGAGGTCTATCATGAACGATACGGTACGCGGCACGGTCGAAATGTCGGCCGCAATGGCGATCCTGGGAACGATCGGATGGTTCGTCATCATGTCCGGCCAGCCGATCATGGATGTGGTGTTCTGGCGCTGCGCGTTCGGCGCGGTGACGCTGCTGATTATCTGCGCTTGCCTCGGATTGCTGCGCAACAGGCTGTCCTTGCGCGTCATCGGTCTCGCCGCGCTTGGTGGTGCGGCCATCGTCATCAACTGGCTGCTCCTGTTCAGCGCCTTCTCGCGCGCTTCGATCTCGATCGCCACCGCCGTCTACAACACCCAGCCCTTCATGCTGGTCGGCTTCGGCGCGCTCTTCTTCGCCGAGCGGCTGACGCTGACCAAGCTGACCTGGCTGACAATCGCCTTCGCCGGCATGGTGCTGATCGTCGAGGCGGCCCCTGACGCCGGCGATGTCGGCACCAACTATTTTGCCGGCATCCTCATGGCGCTGGCGGCCGCCTTCTTCTGGGCCGTCGCGGCCATCGTCACCAAGAAACTCAAGGGCACACCGCCGCATCTGATCGCGCTGATCCAGGTCTGCGTCGGCGTCGTCATGCTGGCGCCCTTCGCCAACCTCGCGCATCTTCCGGCCGATGCATGGAGCTGGGCCATGCTGGCGACGCTCGGCATCGTCCACACCGGGCTGATGTACATATTGATGTACGGCGCCATCCAGAAGCTGCCGACGCATCTGCAGGGATCGCTGTCCTTCATCTATCCGGTCGTCGCCATCCTGGTCGATGTCGTGGCTTTCGGCCATCGGCTGCATCTCAGCCAGATCATCGGCGCCGCTTTGATCCTGACGGCGGCGGCCGGCATGAATCTCGGCTGGTCGCTGTGGAAGTCGAAAGTGCCGGCGTAGCCTCCTCGAATGTGGATGGCTGCGACGATACTTTCGAACCCATGATCTCGCGGCGGATAACGCGTTGCTGATTTGCGCGGCGATCGCCGTCCGTGCGATGTGGATGCGGGCACAAAGCAACGGGGTAAAGGCGTGGCGCTCGGATCTTTTCAGGGACGGCTGTTGCCCCGCGAACACATCGTTTGGAGCGGCATTCCCGCGCAAGGCCTGTTCTTCACCAGCCGGGATATGTTTCTCATTCCGTTCAGCCTGCTCTGGTGCGGTTTTGCAATTTTCTGGACCTATACCGCGGCAACGCAAGGTGCGCCGCTCTTCTTCGACGCATGGGGCGCAATGTTCATCTGCATCGGGCTCTTCTTCGTGTTTGGCAGATTTGCTGTCGACGCTTGGCTGAGACAGCGCATCTCCTATGCGGTCACCGACAAACGCATTCTCATCATGCGCACCGCGCCTTTCGCCACCTTCACATCGATCGATCTGGAGCGTCTTCCCGACATCCAGCTCACCGGCGAGGGCGAAAAGCGCGGCAGTTTGCGCTTCGGCGCAGCGGCATCGGTCTTCGGAAGTCCGGGCGGCTGGTCTCAATCGCGCTGTCGAAGTTTTGGCAGCTGGTCGCCGGCTCTCGACCCCGTGCCGCAGTTCCTTGGCATCGAGGACCCGTCGAAAGTCTTCGACATCGTCACGAAAGCCCGCAATGGTCTTCGCTCCACCTGATGTCGCCTGACAGCTGACGCCTGTTCAATTCCGGCAGTTTGCTCTATGCCGCAATCCAACCATCTTCGCCCGGCATAGGCGAAACCCGGGATTGAAGAACCATGAACGACGCCACACCCCCAAATCGCTGCCGCATCGTGCTGATCACTCCGCCCGGCGTGCCGGCCGCCCGCATCGCCACCGCATTCGACGGTGGCGACGTCGCTTCGCTGATCCTGCCCGAGAACGGCATGGACGAGGCCTCCTTCCAGGCCTTTGCCGAACAGATCGTGCCGGCGGCGCAGGCCGCGGGGGTGGCGGTCGTCATTGCCGGCGACACCCGCGTCGCGGGGCGTGTCCAGGCCGACGGCATCCATGTCGAGGTCTCCAAGGCCGAGCTTGCCGAGACGATCGAACATTTCCAGGCGAAAATGATGGTTGGCGCCGGCGGTGCCAAGACGCGGGACGATGCGCTCGAGCTTGGCGAGACGCGGCCCGACTACATCTTCTTCGGCCGCTTCGGCTACGACAACAAGCCCGAGCCGCATCCGCGCAACCTGTCGCTGGGACGATGGTGGGCCGACATGATCCAGATCCCCTGCATCGTCATGGCCGGGTCCGATCTGGCTTCCATCGAGGAAGTGGCGGCCACCGGCGCCGAATTCGTCGCGTTGTCGAGCGCAGTCTTCGCCGATGGCGTCGATCCGCAAGCGGCGATTGCCCGAGCCAACGCGCTGCTCGACGAAACCGCGCCACGCTTCGAGGACTGATGTGGTTCCGGTGAGGCTTCCCCTTCAGGCCTTGCTTGCAGCGGCCATGATTCAGGCCGCCGCCGCCGAAACCATACCCTTGCCGCAACCCAAGCCTGAAGCCGGCGTGCACACCGACAAGCCGATCGAAAACCAGCTGCCGCAACCCGCCACCACGGCGGAGCCCGCACCGCTGCCCTCGGCCGACAGCATCAATCCAGACCGTTTCGGGGCCAAGCCCGCGGACGCGGCCTATGGCGCCTTCCAGCGCGGGCTCTACAAGACGGCCTACAACCTGGCGCTGCCCCGCGCGCAAAACGGCGACCCGGCGGCGCAGACATTGGTGGCCGAAATCCTGTCGCGCGGGCTCGGCGTGCCGTTGAACGCGGCGGAGGCGGCAAAATGGTATGCTAGCGCTGCGGAGCAGGGCGTGCCGGAATCGCAGTTCCAGTATGCGCTGATGCTGCTCGACGGCCGTTACGTCAAGAAGGACACGAAGGAGGCCTACGCGCTGATGCAGGCGGCCGCCGAAGCCGGCAACCAGCTGGCGCAGTTCAATTTCGCGCAGATGCTGGTCCAGCAGGATCCCGGCGAGGCGGGTCTAGCCAAAGCAGCCGCCTATTATGAGCGCGCTGCCGCGACCGGTCTCGCCGACGCGCAATACGCCATGTCCCAGATCTACGCCAACGGCGTCGGAGGCAAGCCGCGCGACGATGTGCAGGCAAGGCGCTTTTTGGCGCAGGCGGCACGGCAGAACTACGATACCGCGCAGATCGATCTCGCCGCCTGGATGATCGAGGGCCGCGGCGGCGCCCGCGACCTGAAATCGGCGTTCGGCTGGACGAAGCAGGCTGCCGAGGGCGGCAATGTCGCCGCCCAGAACCGCCTGGCAAAGCTCTATATGCAAGGCATCGGCACCGACCCGGACCTGGTGCTCGCCGGCGCCTGGTATATCGTCGCCCGCCGCGCCGGTCTCATCGATCCCGACATGGACGATTTCCTGCAAGGGCTGGGCGACGACCAGACCAAGCAGGCTCTGCAGAAGGCGAACCGCCTGCCTTGATGGCGGCCCGTGCAGTCATTGCATGTGATCGAGGACGACCTTGCCAAATGGCGAGCCATGTTCGAGATGGTGAAAAGCCTCTTCTGCCTCCACCCAGGGAAAGACCCGATCGACCACCGGCCGCAGTCCGTTCACGAGGAGCGCCCGGTTCATCGCCTCGAAGGATTCGCGTGAACCGACCGGTATGCCGCGCGCCGTGACCTGGCGGCGAAAGATGTCGAGCGGATTGATCGACCCGTCGCTGCCGCCGAGATAGCCGATGACGTTGATCTGGGCGCCGCGCGCCGCGGCCTTCAACGATTGCTCGAAGCTTTGTGGTCCGCCGACTTCGATAATGTGGTCGGCCCCGCGTCCGCCGGTCAGCGTCAGCACCGCCGTCGCCCAGTCCGGATCGCTGCGGTAATTGATGCCGTCATGCGCTCCAAGCGCCTTTGCCCGCGTGAGCTTGTCGTCGCTGCTTGACGTGACGATGACACGTGCGCCGGCTACCGCGGCGAACTGCACCGCAAACAGCGAGACGCCGCCAGTGCCCAGGCTGAGCACCGTCTCGCCCGGCTTCAACTGGCCTTCCGTGAACAGCGCGTGCCAGGCCGTGACCGCGGCACAAGGCAATGTCGCCGCTTCGACATCGCTCAGATGTGGCGGCGCGAGCACGGCCGCCTGTTCGTCCAGCCGCGCGAATTCGCTGAGCAGACCATCGATGGGACCGCCGCGTTGATAGGACGGTTCGGCCATGGCAAAGCTGCCGCCGACCCAGCGCTGCCAGAACGTGCCACAGACGCGGTCGCCCACCTTGAAGCGGGTCACTTCGGCGCCAACCGCGACCACTTCGCCGACACCGTCCGAAAGCGGTATCAGCGGCAGCGCAAAGGCGGTGTGGTAACTGCCACGGGCGATCTCCACGTCACGGTAGTTGAGCGCGGTTGCCTTGACCCTGATGATCATCTCCTGGCGGCCTGGTTCCGGCATTGGCCGCTCGACCAATCTGAGATTGTCGATGCCGCCGGGCGCCTGCAATTCGATTGCCTGCATTGTCTTCCCTTTCCTTTTGGAGATCCGTCGAAAGGAAAATCGCTTGCCAGCATCGTGATTTCAAATTCATAATAATCAGAATGATTATGCACCTGGAGCATTTTCGGAATGCTGGAAGAATTGCGCACGCTTGTTCTCTTCGCCGAGGAAGGCTCGATCCAGAAAGTCGCGCAGCGTCTGCCGCTGACGCAGCCTGCCGTTACCCGGCAGATGCAGCGGCTGGAGGATATGCTCGCGACAACGCTTCTCGATCGCCGGCAGAAGCCGCCGCGCCTGACCGCGGCGGGATTGGAGGTGCTGGCGCGGGCAAAGGACATACTGGCTTCGGTCGAGGCTCTGAAAGCGTTCGCCGCCGACGCCGAGCCGCAAGGCGTGCTGCGTGTCGGCCTGGCGCATGGCTTGTCCGATGCCGGCGTTGCCGGCGCCATCGCCGGCGCGGCTGCTGCGTTTCCAAAAATATCGTTGCGGCTCAAGACCGGCTGGAGCGCGGAGCTCATCGACCAGTTCGAACGCGGCCAACTCGATATGGCGATCGTTCTGCGGCCTGCCGATCATCAAGGCTCGGAAGTGCTCGGCACCGAACGTCTCTGCGTCATAGCCCAGGCTGGCGGCACCGAACCCCATGTCACGAACGCTCGCATGCCTTGGGTTCTTAGCCCCGAACCTTGCGACGCGCGTCAGAGCCTCCTCGCCAATTTGGGCGGCGAACGGCATCGGCTTGTTGTGGCGGCGGAAATCCAGGACCCGGCGATGCAGATGGAATGGATACGTCGGGGACACGGCCTTGGCCTCATGCCGTTGCGGCTCGCGGCGCGCGGACTTCCCGACGGCCTCGCGCTTGTCGATGTCGACCTTTCATTGCAGGTCGTGGCACTGCGCTCCCCGCACCTCAACCGGCTGGCGATGGCCGCACAGGCCATAGCGAAGGCCGTCGGCGAAGCCATCAAGATCGAGGCCTGATGCCGGCGAGCCGGCTGGGCTCCGTCCGGCGTCCCTTGCCTCTCCTGGCGATTTGTGGTCTTGGGAGCCCCTAAATCGCTTGTCCCGGCGAAAATCTCATTCCGGATCCCATCATCATGGCCAAGATCAATGGCAACGAAATCCGTCCCGGCTACGTCATCGAGCACGATGGCGGCCTGTGGGTCGCGGTCAGGACCAACACCGTCAAGCCCGGCAAGGGCGGCGCGTATAACCAGGTCGAACTAAAGAACCTCATCAACGGCACCAAGCTCAATGAGCGCTTCCGCTCGGCCGAGACGGTCGAGCAGATCCGCCTCGACCTGAAGGATTTTTCCTTCCTCTACGAGCAGGACGACGCGCTGGTGTTCATGGACACCCAAAGCTACGAGCAGCTCGAACTGAACAAGGATTTCGTCGGCGACCGCGCCGCATTCCTGCAGGACGGCATGATGGTGACGGTTCAGCTCTATGAGGAGAGGCCGATCGGCATTTCGCTGCCCGATTATGTGACCCTGACCATCACCGAGGCCGACCCGGTGGTGAAGGGCCAGACGGCGGCATCCTCCTACAAGCCGGCGGTGCTGGAGAACGGCATCCGCGTACTGGTGCCGCCCTTCATCGGCGCCGGCGAACGCATCATCGTCGACACCAACGAAATCACTTACGTGCGCCGCGCGGACTGACACGCGGGCACAGGAAGACACACTATGGCACGCTCAGCCCTTCTCAACGTCATGGTCCAGGCCGCAATGAAGGCCGGCCGCTCGCTGTCGCGCGACTTCGGCGAGGTCCAGAACCTGCAGGTCTCGCTGAAAGGCCCGGGCGACTATGTCAGCCAGGCCGACCGCAAGGCCGAGGACATCTTGTTTGCCGAATTGTCGAAGGCACGTCCGGGCTATGGCTTCCTGATGGAAGAGCGCGGCGTGGTGGAAGGCGACGACAGCCAGCACCGCTGGATCGTCGATCCGCTCGACGGCACCACCAATTTCCTGCACGGCATTCCGCTTTTCGCCGTCTCGATCGCGCTGGAGCGCCAGGGCCAGATCGTCGCCGGTGTCATCTACAATCCGGCGATGGACGAACTCTATACGACCGAGCGCGGCGGCGGCGCCTTCATGAACGACCGCCGGTTGCGCGTCGCCGGCCGCATCAAGCTGGTCGACACGGTAATCGGCTGCGGCATGCCGCATCTGGGACGCGGCCACCACGGCAATTTCCTCGTCGAATTGCGCAACGTCATGGCCGAGGTTTCCGGCATCAGGCGGCTTGGCTCGGCCTCGCTCGATCTCGCCTATGTCGCCGCCGGCCGTATGGACGGCTTCTGGGAAACCGGCCTGTCGGCCTGGGACATCGCCGCCGGCCTGCTCTTGATCCGCGAAGCCGGCGGTTTCGTTTCCGATATGGATGGCGGACAAGACATGCTGGACAACGGCTCGGTCGTCGCCGGCAATGAGGTCATCCAGCGCGCACTGCTGAAGACGGTGAAAACGCCCCTGGCACCGCGCTGAACAGCCGCAGTCGCAAAACCGCCACCTAAGCTTGAAATACTGTCCGGCGGTTGCCCAGATATGGGGTGACGCAGGACGATCGATGACCAACACACCGCCGCAACTCGACATTCCGTTCATCGGGCGCTGGCACTATTCGCGCGCCGAGTTGATCGCCGACGGTATCGTCCATGCTGTCGGCATCGTGTTGGCGATCGCGGCCGGTTCGGCACTGCTGGCGCTGGCGGCGTTTCGGGTCGGGCCGGGCGAATACATCGCCGCCACGTTCTATGTCGTTTCGCTGCTTACGGTTCTGTCGGTGTCGCTGGCCTACAATCTGTGGCCGGTGTCCTCCCCGGCTAAATGGGTTCTGCGGCGTTTCGATCACGCCGCGATCTATCTCTTGATCGCCGCCACCTACACGCCCTTTCTCGCCCAGCTCGACGCTTCGCCGCTGGCCCGCTGGATGATCGTGCTGGTCTGGATCGCGGCGGCGGCAGGCATCGCCATCAAAGTGTTCTTCCCCGGCCGCTTCGACCGGCTGGCTGTGGTCTTCTACCTCGCCATCGGCTGGAGTGGCATCGTCCTGGTCAAGCCGCTCGTCGAGACGCTGCCGACGACCTCGATCGTGCTCATCGTCGCCGGTGGCATCGTCTATTCCTGCGGCGTCATTTTCTTCGCCTGGAAGGGACTGCGCTTCCACAACGCGCTGTGGCACGGCTTTGTCGTCACCGGCGCCGGCCTGCACCTGGCGGCCATGGTCGACTGCCTGGTCATCAACCGGCTCTGACTTGGCTTTCGATCGCCGATCGCACGAGCGGGCACAGGGGCCCCACGGCAATATTGCCAAGCGCCATTCAATTTGGTCACAATTCCGTTTAGAGTCGCCAACTACGTGATCGGCGGCGCTGGAGCAATTCCAGGGAAAGTGTGAGCGGTTTCCCGTTCGGAATTGCGTAAAGGCAAATAGAGCATCGGAAACGGGGCACGGATGGCTTTTCTCAGATCCTTCGGCATGGGCAGGCGCTCCGACGTTCTGATCTACGATCCGCATAAATTGTCGAGTCCGCAGGTCTTCCTGCTGACCATGGTCATCTTCCTGGCCATCGTCGCCTTTATTGCCGCCATCCTGACCCGCCAGATCTCGACGGCTTTCGTCACCAATCCCGGGCTCAACGGCCTGATCATCGGTGTGCTCGTGGTCGGCATCCTGCTCGCCTTCGCCCAGGTCGGGCGGCTGTTTCGCGAGGTGCGCTGGGTCAACTCCTTCCGCGCCGGCTCGGAGACGACAGAACCGGTGCTGCTGGCGCCGATGAAAGCCATGATCGGCCGCTCCTCGACCATGGCCTTCTCGACCTCCTCGATGCGCACCATGCTCGATTCCATCGCCACGCGCCTTGACGAGAGCCGCGACACCTCGCGCTACCTGGTCGGCCTCCTGGTGTTCCTCGGCCTGCTCGGCACCTTCTGGGGCCTGCTCAACACGATCGGCTCGATCCGCGAGACCATCGAATCGCTCGACCCCGGCACGGGTGATGCCGCGGCGGTGCTCGATTCGCTGAAGCAGGGGCTGTCGGCACCGCTGGCCGGCATGGGCACGGCCTTCTCCTCCTCGCTGTTCGGCCTGTCGGGCTCGCTCGTCCTCGGCTTCCTCGACCTGCAGGCGGGCCGCGCCCAGACGCGCTTCTACACCGAGCTTGAGAACTGGCTGTCCTCGGTCACGGATCTCTCCTCCGACATCGTCGTCTCCGATCCGGCCAAGACCGAATCTTCCGACGAGATTCGTGTGCTGTCGGAGCGGCTGCGCAGCATGCAGGAGAATGGCGGCGGCTCCAATCCGCGCGTCGCCACCGCCATGGCCAATCTCGCCGACGGCATTTCCGGCCTGGTCAAGAACATGCGCTCCGAGCAGCAGATCATGCGCGACTGGGTCGAGGCCCAGTCCGATGAGCAGAAGGCGATGCGCAACACGCTGGAAAAGATCGCCGACGCCCTGAAGAAGCCCGGGGTGCACTGACATGGCGCTTGCCAGGGGCCGGCGCACCGATCGCCGCATCGACTACTGGCCGGGCTTTGTCGACGCGCTGTCGACGCTGCTGCTCGCCATCATGTTTCTGCTCACCGTCTTCGTTCTGGCGCAGTTTCTGCTCGGCCGTGAAATCTCCGGCAAGGACACCGTTCTCAACCGGCTCAACTCGCAAATCAACGAACTGACCCAGCTGCTGGCACTGGAGCGCTCGACGGCACAGGACAAGGACGATTCGCTCGCCAATCTGCAGGCGTCGCTATCGGCGGCCGAGGCCGAGAAGAGCCGGCTCGAACAGTTGCTGGCGCAAGGTGCCGGCGCCGGCGATGCCGCCAACCAGCGGGCCGCGGTGTTGGGCGGCGAACTCGACAACCAGCGCCAGATCAGCCAGCAGGCGCTGAGCCAGGTCGAGATTCTCAACCAGCAGATCGCGGCACTGCGCAAGCAGATCGGCGCGCTCGAGGATGCGCTCAACGTGTCCGAGACCCGCGACCGCGATTCCAACACCAAAATCGCCGATCTCGGCCGCCGCCTAAACGTCGCCCTGGCGCAGCGCGTGCAGGAATTGAACCGCTACCGCTCCGACTTCTTCGGGCGCCTGCGCGAGATCCTCGCCGACCGCGAGAACATCCGCATCGTCGGCGACCGCTTCGTCTTCCAGTCGGAAGTGCTGTTCCCGACCGGCTCCGAGGTGATCAACGATGCCGGCAAGGTCGAAATGAAGAAGCTCGCCGACGCCATCATCGAACTGCAGAAGGAAATTCCGCCCGAGATCAACTGGGTGCTGCGCGTCGATGGCCACACCGACAACAAGCCGCTCTCCGGCACAGGCCGCTATCGCGACAATTGGGAGCTGTCGACGGCGCGTTCGACCTCGGTGGTCAAGTTCCTGATCGAGAACGGCGTGCCGGCCAACCGGCTGGTCGCCGCCGGCTTCGGCGAGTTCCAGCCGCTCGATCCCGCCGACACCGACGAGGCGCGCAACAAGAACCGCCGCATTGAACTGAAGCTCACCGAACGGTGATTCATCATCACGGAAAAGTCACGCGAACTTGTTCGTCGGCTCAACTCTAGGGCGCAGGCCGGAGCGGGCAAGGCCTGAAAAGATTATCTTTTTTTAATTACACTTCACGCCGAAGCGCTCCTAGCTTGCCGCGCAGGGCCGAGAACCGCCGGCGATGCCTCCCATCGCGACGCGACGGAACTGGACGACCCACGGCAGGGAGGCAGACGTAAGAACCGCTGCCTTTCTCTTCAGGAGGAGACGCGACGATGCGCTCTTTTAACCCCACGCTCAGAACTGCAGCACTGACCGCATTCTTCATCGCCATTCCGCTCGCCGGCGCCTATGCCGCGGGCCATCACAAGGGCGTTCTCGATGCCACCAACCCGACCGATTTGACGGGTCCGCGTGTCGAAGCCCTCATTGAACAGGCTCAAGGCGTCCGCCAGGGCATCGTCGACGCACGGCAGGCCAACAGCATCACCCCGACCGTGGCGGCACACCTGGAAATGCGCGCCGACCAGATCCGCCGGGCGGCCGAGAAGATTGCCGCGTCGGATCACGGCAGGATACCGGCCGCGCAGTATCATGACCTGCTGAGCCATCTCGACCGTGTCGACCAGCGCTTGATGATCTATACTGGCAGCGGTTTCCAGATGGGCGACGGCTCCGACGGAGGAAACTATCCGAACGGCTGAGCCTCTAAGGGCCCAAGAGGAAGGGACCATCTGGCGCCTTCGGGACCCCAATCCCGCGGGCGTCCTTTTTCCTCGCCTGTCCCGCTTGCCTACCAACCAAGCCAGACCGCGATCAGGGCGACCACCGCCGGCACGGTCTGGATGAACAGGATTTTGCGGCCGACCGTTGCCGCGCCGTAGAGGCCGGCAATCGCGACGCACAACAGGAAGAAAACTTTGACCTGAAAACCGGCGGCGCCGAGATAAAGCCCCCAGATCAGGCCGGCGGCGAGAAATCCGTTATAGAGGCCCTGATTGGCGGCCAGCACCTTCGAGGCATTGGCGAATTCCGGCGTCAGGCGGAATGTCTTGTGCCCGCGCGGCGTGTCCCACAGCACCATCTCGAGATAGACGATGTAGACATGGATCAAGGCCACCAGCCCGACCAGGATGTTGCCGATCATTTGCTCCCCCTTCACGCGTTACCGGCAGCATTTCATGTGTCGCATCGCCTGCGCAAGGCGCATCTGGCGGACGGTATCCAGAGCAATTCCAGGAAAAGTGTGAAGCGGTTTTCCCTTGGGAATTTGCGTCAAAACAAAGAGTCAGAGCAGGTTGCCGTTTCCGTGAAACGGTGAACTGCTCTGAGGGTTGCCAACGCTTTTGCGTTGGTGTCTTTTCGCGCCGTCCTCAATCACGGAAGCCGCCATGTCCTTTCAGAAACTCGACGACCTCGGCCACAAGCTCGAAGCGCTTGAGCATGCGCTGGCCATTCTCGGCGCCGATGAGGCGACGCATATGGCCGTCGGCGGCGGCGAGAAGCGTGCCGAGGCGATGGCGGCACTGGCCGGCATGTACCACACCAGGGCAACCGCACCGGAAATCGCCGACTGGATCACCGCCGCCGAAGGCGAGGCGCTCGACGACGAGCAACGCGCGGCTCTCGGCGAACTGCGGCGGCAATACACCAACCTGACCTGCCTGCCGGTCGAGTTCGTCGAACGCCAGACGACGGCGCGCATGCGGTGCGAGCAGCTGTGGCGCGACCTGCGCGCCAAGAACGATTGGGCGGGCTTCCAGCCGGCGCTCGAGGGCGTGGTGGCGCTGGTGCGCGAAGAGGCAGCTCTGCGCTCCGCCGTGCTCGGCCTCGCCCCCTACGATGCGCTGATGGAGCAATTCGACCCCGGCAACCGTACGGCGGACATCACCCCCGTCTTCGCGGAGCTGAAAGCCTTCCTCAAGGGATTCGTGCCGGAGGCGCTGGCGATCCAGGAAGCGCGGCTGCGCAAGCATCCGCTGAAGCCGCTTTCGGGCACCTATGCGATCGACAAGCAGCGCGAACTTGGCCTTGCCATGATGGCGGCGGTCGGTTTCGACCTGACGCACGGCTCACTGTCGGTGTCGCACCATCCCTTCTGCGGCGGCGTGCCCAGCGACGTGCGCATCACCACCCGCTACAAGACATCGGATTTCCTGTCGGCGCTGATGGGCGTGCTGCACGAGACCGGCCACGCGCTCTACGAGCAGAACCTGCCGAAGGCCTGGTCGCACTGGCCGCTCGGCAAGGCGCGCGGCATGGCCGTGCATGAAAGCCAGAGCCTGTTCGTCGAAAAGCAGGTCGGCCGCAATCCCGCCTTCTGGCGCTGGGCGCTGCCGGTGCTGGAAAGGCATCTTGGCGAGACCTGGTCGCTCGACGACCTCCTGCCGCATGTGCATCGCGTCGAGCGCGGCCTGATCCGCGTCGACGCCGACGAGGTGACCTATCCCCTGCATGTCATCCTGCGCTACGAGTTGGAGCAGGAGCTGGTCGCGGGCAGGCTGGAGGTGGCTGATCTTCCCGAAGCCTGGGACGCCAAGATGCGCGACTATCTCGGCCTCTCCACATTGGACAACCCGGCCGACGGGCCGATGCAGGACGTGCATTGGCCGGGCGCCGCCTTCGGCTACTTCCCGTCCTATACGCTGGGCGCGATGATGGCGGCGCAGCAATGGGCCGCTCTGACGCGGGAGCATCCCTCCGCCGACGACGATCTGGCGAAAGGGAATTTCACTGCCATCAACGACTGGCGCCGCAAGAAGATATGGTCGCAGGGATCGCGCTGGTCGACGCCGGAACTGCTCGAACGCGCCACCGGCGAAAAGCTCAACGCCGTGTATTTCGTCAATCACCTGAAGCAGCGCTACGGCGGATGAGATCGGCCATCGTGCCATCCCGATTTCGGTGACAAGCGGCAACAGCCGGCGAACAACAAGGCGATGAGGCGCCATCGCCTGATGGCGATCTTGCAGGATCGCCTCTACTTTTCTATCACTGGTGGCATTCGACGGCACATTGCAAGACGTGCGGATCATGAGGGCGGGTGCTTTCCGGTGACATCTTCTGCGATCACGCGGCTTTTCGTCTTGATTGCCTTTGCGTTTTTTTGCGTCCCGGCCATGGCCGACGCCGAAATCCACAAGGGCAGCCCTGGCAGCTGGATCGACCGGATCGAACTTCCGAAGGCGGACCCGCGCTTCGACAGCCGGATCAAGAACGGCATCTCCAATCTTGTCTCGGAATATCAGATCCGGCAGCATCCTGGTGGCATCGAGGTATTCGACCGCTATGCCTACAGGATCGTCGACCGCACCGGACTCGAGCGCGGCGCCGCCATAAATTTCGAGTTCGACCCGGCGACGTCGCAGGTAACGATGAACTGGCTGAACATCATCCGCGACGGCGTCGTCATCGACCGGCTGCCCGGAGCCACCTTCGATGTGTTCCGGCGCGAGAAGGATGCCGAGAAGGGCCTGTTCGACGGCTGGCTCACGGCTTATGTGAATGTCGACGATGTCCGTGTCGGCGACATCATCGACTATGGCAAAACCACCGTCAGGACACCGATCGTCGGCGCGGATCTGTTCTTCCACTCGGTCGCCATGGCCTGGGGCGAACCGATAGCGCTCATCCGCGAGAAGGTCATCTGGCCGGCAAACCAACCCTTGAACATCCGCCAGGTGCGCACCGACATCCAGCCGGATGTCAAAACCGACGGGGCGTTGAAAACCTATACCTGGCAAAGCATCAACCCTGCCCCGGTCAAGCCCGAGGAGAACCTGCCTGCGGATTTCCTGACCTATCCGACGGTCCAGATCTCCTCGACGGCCAAATGGCAGGATGTCGTCGATGCGATGTTGCCCTACTACCGGCTCGACCAGGAATTGCCGGCCGCTTTCGCTTCGAAGCTCGATGACATCGCCGCCAGATACGCCAAGCCGGAAGACCGCATGATCGAGGCGATGCGGCTGGTCCAGGACACCATCCGCTATGTCAGCCTGTCGATGGGCCGCGGCTCCTATATTCCCCGCAGCCCCAGCACCGTGATCGCCTCGGGCTTCGGCGACTGCAAGGACAAGGCCCTGCTTCTTGCCTCCAGCCTGCGCCGGCTTGGCGTTGAGGCCGAGCCAGCCCTGACCGATCTCGACGACGGACTGGCGCTTGGCGACATGCTGCCGACGATACGCGCCTTCGACCACGTCATCGTCAAGGCATCGATCAAAAGCCAGACCTACTGGATCGATGCGACCAATTACCTGCAGGGTGGCCGGGCCGAAAACCTTGTTCCGCCCGACTATGGCTTTGCCTTGCCTGTCGTCGCCGGCAAAGCGCAAATGGAGAGGATGGAGCGCAAGGAGCTTTTCCAGCCGACCACCTTCGTCAGCGAAGCCTTCGATTTTCCCAAACTCAAAGGCGAGGCGCTCAAGCTGACGGTCAGCACGACCTACCGGGACGCGGACGCCGACTCAATGCGCTACAGGCTGGTTTCGCAATCGGCCACCAAGCTCGCCGACGACTATCTCCAATACTACAACCGGCAATATCCGGGGATGATCAGCCTGGTGCCGTTGTCGACAAAGGACGACCGTGACGGCAATGTCGTCACCACGGTCGAATCCTACGAACTGCCGGCCGAGGATCTCGATGCCGATGATCTCGTCAAGAACTTCCCACTGAAGGCGGATGTCGGCATCAGCAATTTGCCGGAGCCGGACATGGTCGGCAGGAGCGGGCCGATCTGGCTCGGCAGCCCGATGTTCAAGCGCCACCAGTGCATCGTCAGGAACCTGAAGGCGGCGTTTGTCGGTCCCGAAAAGTCCGACGACGTGATCACGCCTTATGTCGCCTTCAAGGCGCGCTGGTCGAGCACGCCGACCGAATTTCAGGTCGACTGGTTTCTCAAGACGATCGGCGACCGGGTTCCGGCCAAGGATATCGGCTTGTATCTGAGGTCACGCAGGAAGATGAGCGACAATTCCTCCTGGAGTTACAATTTCGGCTATGCCGAACCTGAGGCGAACTGAGCCCTCCAAGCAATTCCAGGGTGAAACGGTTTTCGTCCGGAAATCGCGCTGGTCCGTGATTATTCCGCCGCGCCTCTGAAAGCGCTGGCGCCGGTCTCGAACTGCAGCTTGGCCAGCCTGGCATAGATGCCGCCCTTGGCCACCAGGCTCTGATGCGTGCCTTCCTCGACGATGCGGCCGCCATCCATCACCAGGATCCTGTCGGCCTTCAGCACCGTCGCCAGCCGATGGGCGATGACGATGGTGGTGCGGCCTTGCATCAGCCGTTC
Source organism: Mesorhizobium sp. 113-1-2 (assembly GCF_016756475.1). Taxonomy (NCBI): domain Bacteria; kingdom Pseudomonadati; phylum Pseudomonadota; class Alphaproteobacteria; order Hyphomicrobiales; family Phyllobacteriaceae; genus Mesorhizobium; species Mesorhizobium sp. 113-1-2. The sequence goes on along the minus strand of NZ_AP023242.1, from coordinate 1,427,747 downwards.
CAGAGCCATCTGCACCAGCGTCTCGCTTTCGGCGTCGAGTGCCGAAGTGGCTTCGTCGAGCAGCAGGATCGGCGCGTCGCGCAGGATGGCGCGGGCGATAGCCACGCGCTGGCGCTGGCCGCCGGACAGCGTCACGCCGCGCTCGCCGACCTGGCTGTCATAGCCGTTCTCGAGCTTGAGGATGAATTCGTCGGCCAGCGCGTCCTTGGCCGCCGCCTCGATCTCGGTATTGCCTGCGCCCGGCCGGCCGAAGCCGATATTGTCGCGCGCGCTCGCCGCGAAGATGGTGACGTCCTGCGGTACGATGGCGATGCGCTCGCGGACCGAAACCGGATCGGCTTCGCGCACGTCGACGCCGTCGATCAGGATCTTGCCGGTCTCGGGATCGTAGAAGCGCAGGATCAGCGAAAAGACCGTGCTCTTGCCGGCCCCCGAGGGGCCGACGATGGCCACCGTCTCGCCGGGCATGACCTGGAAACTCAGGCCGTGGACGGCGGCACGGTCGGGCCTTGCCGGATAGGAGAAGGAGACGTCGTCGAAGACGATCGCGCCCTTGGCGACCGCCGGCAGCGGCTTCGGATCAGCCGGCGCCTGGATCGCCGGCTTCTCGGCCAGGATCTCGGTCAGCCGCTCGGCCGCGCCCGCCGCCTGCGCAAGCTCGCCCCAGACTTCCGACAGCGCGCCGAGCGCGCCGGCGGCGAACACCGAATAGAGCAGGAACTGGCCAAGCGTGCCCGGCGATATCGCGCCATCGAGGACGTCGCGCGAGCCGAACCAGAGCACCGCCACGACCGACGAGAAAATGGTGAAAATGGCAAAGAAGGTGAGAAAAGAGCGCGCGAAGATCGAGGCGCGTGCCGCCTCGAAGGCAGCCTCCACGGCACCCGAAAAATGACTGGTGACCAGCTTCTCGTTGGTGAAGGCCTGCAGCGTGCGCACCGCACCGATCTGCTCGCTGGCATAGGCTGTGGCATCGGCAAGCGTATCCTGCGCCTGCCTTGCCTTGCGCCGCACCGAACGGCCGAAGGCGACCAGCGGCAGCACGATCACGGGTATGGCAGCTATGACCAGGCTGGACAGTTTCGGGCTGGTGATGACCATCATTCCCACCGCGCCGAGGCCAAGGATGACGTTGCGCAGCGCGACAGAAGCCGTGGCGCCGACGGCCGACTTGACCTGTGTGGTGTCGGCGGCGAGCCGCGAGACGATCTCGCCCGACTGGGCGGTGTCGAAGAAGGCAGGCGACAGCGTCGTCACATGGGCAAAGACATCGCGCCTGATATCGGCGACGACGCGCTCGCCGAGCGTGATGACGAAATAGTAGCGGCTGGCCGATGCCGCCGCCAGCACGGCGGCCATCGCCACAAGGGCGGCGAAATATTCGGCGATGAAGGTGGTGCTGGACGACGAGAAACCATGGTCGATCATGCGTCGCACGGCCAGCGGCAGCGCCAATGTCGTTGCCGCCGCGATGGCCAGCGAGATGAGGGCGCCGACGACCAGCGTGCGATATCCAGTGAGATAGGGGAACAGGCGCCTGAGCGGCTTGAGCGAGCGTCGGCGCTCGTCTGCGCTGCTTGATTGCGCCATCTCGATGTTTCCTCTAGCCGCTTAAGTTTTATGCGCTTCAAAATGCGCTTGCCGCGGCCTTGTGATTCAATTCCGCCTGATGTATAGGCTCGCCGACCGTTTTAGAAGCCGTGGCTCCTCAATAGCTGCGGCTTCGAGTTTTAAAAAGAGGCGCATCGACGCAGGCTTATGCCCGTCAGCCGCGCCGGCAAGCCAGGAACCGAGCCATGAAGAGCGCTATCCATCCCGATTATCACACCATCAAGGTCGTCATGACCGACGGCACCGAATACATGACCCGTTCGACCTGGGGCAAGGAAGGCGATACGATGAACCTCGATATCGACCCGACGACGCACCCGGCCTGGACCGGCGGCCAGCAGACCCTGCTCGACCGCGGCGGCCGACTGTCGAAGTTCAAGAAGCGTTTCGAAGGTTTCGGCCTCTAAGCCCATTTCGGCATTGCCGCAGATCAAAAACCCGCCTTCGAGGCGGGTTTTTTGTTCAGCGAATAATGGCCCTGACAAAGTCGCCCTTGATGACGACCGAGGGCTTGGCACCGGCGGTGTTGGTGATCGTGCTGTCGACGAAGGACGCCGTCGCGGCGACCGAGTAGCTGACCGCAACCCCCTGGCCGAAAGACAGCGTAGCATCCAGCGCCTTGCCGGTGATGGCGATGTTTTCGTCCTGCCGGACGCTGCCAAAGGCGAGATTGGCTCTCAGCGCGTCGCCCTTGAGCTCGACGGTCGAGGCATGCCCGTCCAGTGAAACATCGGCCGCCTTGCTGTTTATGGCGATGGTGGAGAAACTCCCCACCATGCTGGCCTGCAGCGCCGCCTGGTCGATCGACACCGAACTTTCCGGCTGAATGTTGGCGCTGATCTCGACCCTGCAGTCCGAGGGATCCAGCCATGATGAGGGGGCAACGTCGATACGCAATGTCGAGGCCTCCAGCTTCATGTCGCTGGCAAGGCTGCAGTCATTGGCGAACCAGCTCGAATACCAGCGCGCGAACCAGCCTTCGCGGCGGCTGCCGATCGTTGCCCGGTAGGGAGCCGAGGTCGAAGTGGTCAGCCTGACGGAACTGGCTTCGCCGGATATGACGACGGCGCTCACGCCGGCGAGATCGAGTGTCTTGCCGGCATCCCCCCTTTCCGGTGACGCGAGCACGACGCTGCCGAAGGACAGCAGGCCAAGAATTGCGGATTTCATTGATATCTCCGATCATGTGTGACGGTCCCGCCTGGACCGTGGCGCTGTCGGAATGACCCGGGACGTCGTTTTCCGCGACCTCGATCGCGATCCGGGACGACCGTGAACGCAATCCGGGTCATTGTCGGTCGCTGCCAGCCTTGGAACCACGCCTGCGATCATGATCTTCATTCCCCTGCCGTTCGTCGTCTCCCTGCTGCTCGTCATCCTGCTCATGCAGATGGTCCGTCGAAGCGAGGCCGACCCGCGCGATAACATCGCTTTCATGCTGCTGATGGCGGCCTATGCCTTGCAGTCGGTGCTGATTGGCATCCGTTGGGGTTATGACACCAGGATCGTCATGCCGGTCCTGTCGGTACTGGCGGCGCTGATCGCGCCGCTTGCCTGGATCGCCTTCAGTGGCCTGACGAAGGAACGGGCGGAGCATCGCCTGGCACGGCTGTGGCCGCATCTGCTGCCGGCCTGCCTGGTCGCCCTGCTGCTGATCTTCTGGCGCGAGCCGGTCGGGCCGGTGATCATCCTGGTGTTCCTGTCGTATGGGCTGGCACTGCTTTGGCTTGCGCTGGCCGGCCCGGATATCCTCGTCGAATCGCGCCTCGACGGCGTCTTGCTGTCCTACCGATCGCTGTGGGTGACGGCTCTGGCGATCCTCGCGTCGCCCATCACCGACATCATCATCAGTTTCGACATGCAATGGACCGGCGGCGTTCATTCCGGCGCGGTCATTGCCGGCGGCAACGTGCTGGCGCTGCTGCTTCTCGGCGGTGCCGCCGCGGTCGCCAGCGAAGCCGCCGCTCCGGACGAAGACGAGGAAGAAGAGGATGGGCCGCAGGAGCAGATCGCACCACAGGCAACCAGCGAAGACTCCGCGATCGCGGCGGCGGTCGACGCGCTGATGCGATCGAAGGAGCTCTACAAGGACGTCGATCTCAACCTTGGGCGCATCGCCAGGCGGCTCGGCCTGCCGGCACGGCAAGTGTCGTCGGCCATCAATCGCATCCACGGATCGAGCGTGTCGCAATATGTCAACAACCAGAGGATCGACGAGGCGCGCCGCCTGCTGGCGACGACGGACGAACCGATCACCCGCATCATGTTCGACGCCGGTTTCCTCAGCAAATCGAACTTCAACCGCGAGTTCCTGCGCATCACCGGCCTGAGCCCGAAGGCATGGCGGCTTGAGCACCAGCCGCCAGGCGGTGCGATGCCGGTTAAATCCTTGCCAGCCACATCCTTGTTGGCCACATCTTTGCCGGAGGAAGGAAAATGAACAGGCGCGGCGCCATTCAGTCTCCGGCCAGTTCCCTGAGCGCCATGCGCTTGTAGGCGGCGACCAGCCTGTCGCCCTCCTCCCGCTCGACCGAGATCGCCAGCCGCATGACAGCCTCGCCCATTTGCCAGACGAGAAACGCCGCAGTCTCCAGGGCGACGGGATCGGCGCCGGGACGCAAGCGCTTCAGCACCGCCACGAGGAATTCAGCATTGGCCCGGCTGTCGGCGAGTTCGAGTTGGCGCAGCGCCTTGTCGGCCTGCGTGCCCGACCAGATGTCGCGCATCACCGGCTCGGCCAGGAACAGCCCGTAGTAAATCTCGACCAGCTCTGAAAACGCCTGGTTCAGCCCTTCCACATCACTGACATCGGCAAGTGCCGCCGAGATACAGGCCTGGCTTTCGGCCGTGTAGCGCTCGGCCAGCGCCCAGATGATCGCCCGCTTGTCGGGGAAGAACTGGTAAAGCGAGCCGATCGACACCCCTGCCCGATCCGCGACTTCTCCCATGCGCATGGCGTCGCTGCCTTGCTCGGCGATCAGCGCCGAGGCTGCGGCCAGCATGCGCTCCACCCGCTCGCGGCTGCGCTGCTGGCTCGGCGCCCGCCGTGGCGAAGCGATCTGCTCATTGGCCGGCGTGCCTTCCATGGACTGTCTCCCAACAACGCATTCGGCACAATCGCCGAGGAAATGGCTTGACTCGCAAAATACGAGGGTTTATCACGTTTTGCAAATGTGAGGATTACTCATGTTTTGCAACAGAGGAAAACCACCATGACCGACACCAAACCAATCCTGATCCTCGGCGGCACCGGCAAGACCGGCCGCCGTCTCGCCGAGCGGCTGACGGCGCGCGGCATTCCGGTACGCATCGGTTCCCGTTCCGCCGAGACTCGTTTCGACTGGGAAGCTCCCGCAAGCTGGGCTCCCGCACTCGAGGGCGTCAGCGCGGTCTACATCAGCTACTATCCCGACATCGCCGTGCCGGGCGCCGCCGAAGTGATCGGCGCCTTCGCCCGCCTTGCCGTGCGGCATGGCGTTCGCCGGCTGGTGCTTTTGTCGGGCCGCGGCGAGCAAGAGGCGCAGCGCGCCGAAGAGATGCTGAAGGCTTCCGGGGCCGACTGGACGATCCTGCGCTGCGCCTGGTTCTCGCAGAATTTCAGCGAAGGCTTTCTCGTCGAACCACTGCTGGCGGGCGAGGTCGCACTGCCGGTCGGACCGGTCGGCGAACCCTTTGTCGATGTCGACGACATCGCCGACGCCGCCGAAGCGGTGCTGACTGAGCCCGGTCATGTCGGCCAGCTCTATGAGCTCACGGGGCCGCGGCTGTTGAGCTTCACTGACGCGGTCGCCGAGATTGCCAAGGCGGCAGGACGCGACATCCGCTTTGTCAGAATTTCGCATGACGAGTTCACGACCGCTGTCGCGTCATACGAACTGCCACCCGAAATCGTCTGGCTGCTCAATGAGCTGTTCACCCAGGTGCTCGACGGCCGCAACGAGTCGCTCACCGACGGCGTCCAGCGCGTGCTCGGCCGTGCACCGAAAGACTTTTCCGCCTACGCAACCGAAACCGCCGCTAGCCGAATCTGGAGTCACTGAGATGATCAAGCTTGTCCCCGCCCTCACCATCATCGCCGCAATCGGCTCGGGCGTCGTCGGCGGCGTGTTCTTTGCCTTTTCCAATTTCGTCATGGCAGCACTCGCCCGGCTGCCTGTCCCGCAAGGCATCGCGGCGATGAATTCGATCAACGTCACGGTGATCACGCCGACTTTCATGACGGCGCTTTTCGGCACCGGCCTCATCTGTCTGGTGCTTATCGCCGCCGCCATCATGGGCTGGAGCCAGTCCGGCTCGTACTGGCTGCTTGCCGGCGCGGTGATCTACCTGATCGGCAACCCGATCGTCACCATGGTCTTCAACGTGCCGCTCAACGACGCGCTTGCCGCCGTCGACCCGGCCAGCAGCAATGGCGCCGCCGTCTGGGCGAACCATCTGAGCCAATGGGTGATGTGGAACCACGTCCGCACCGTCACCGCCATTGTGGCGATGGCCTGCTTTATCTTCGCATTGCTCTGAGGAGAGCCTTGCAAGAAGACGCCGCTCAGGCGGGGTCTTCTTGCGTATGCCCCTTTGACGTGTGGCCCTTGCGGTCGGAATGGCCGAGGTCGCGATCGGGGTCGATGACGTCGCGCACCAGCTGCTTCAGCTTTGCCGCGTCGGGAAAGCCGCCATCGCGCTTGCGGTCCCAGATGAGAACACCGTTGCAAGAAATGGTGAAGATGCCGCCGGTGCCGGGCACCAGCGTCACTTCACCGAGATCGGTACCGAAGGTCGACAAAAGCTCCTGCGCCATCCAGCCGGCGCGCAGCAGCCATTGGCACTGCGTGCAATAGGTGATGACGATCCGAGGTTTCTCAAAAAGGCTCATTCATGTGTCTCGCGGGTGCGAACGGTTGTGCCGGCTACCCGATCATGGATCGGCTCATGGCCCAATGCTATCGATATTCCGATCCAGAGCGGCCAGACCAAAGCCAAGGTAGTAACGATTTCCAGCCAGAAATAGCTCGGCGCAGGTGTCGCAACGCCCCCCCAGGTCTGAAAGGCGGACCAGGCTCCCGTCAGTACGAGGGGGAAAGCGCCGAGAAACTTGATAAACTGTCGATGAAACGCCTTTTGCAATGGCAGGCCTCTCCTTTGCCAGTTATCCTCGTCATACACGACGAGCACCAAAGCCCGCTTGCCGACTGATCGGCCCAAGGCCATTTCCATGACAAGAAGATAGATCGCCAGAGCGGGTAACTGGGGGAAGCCCAGATCCAATGTCGTAAGTCGAAACGTCTCCTCCGAACCAACTTTGATCGAAACCGTCTCGGACTTTGCAAGCTGGGCCATCTTAGCTTTTTCGACCGCCCAATCGGCAACTGGAACGTCGAAGTTATAGGATTTGCACACTTGCCGACGTTCGGGCAACAGACCGCCATGCACCTTGCCCGACCTGCATATTTCTACGAAGTGATCCTTCACCCCACCGCCGGCCACCAGGAACAGTCCAGCAACCAGAAAATAGAGGGGTATCATCACGACAAGGTAGTCGATGATCAAAGCGAGGAACCGACGCCATATGCCACCCCGGCGAGGCCAAGCCATCGCAGTGGCAACTTCAGGCCTGTCGCCAGTCATCTCCCCTCCCGTCGATAACTCGTTGAGCTATACGTTGGGCGGGGAGACCTTGACTATGGTGTTCCTCTACACTTCCGCGTGACGGTCAGAAACTCAAGCCGCGCTGAGCTTGGCCATGGTCTCGTCGTCGACCTCGAAGTTGGCGTAGACGCTTTGCACGTCATCGTCGTCCTCGAGCGTAGCGACCAGCTTCATCAGCGACTGTGCCCGTTCCTCGTCGACCGGCACATTGTTCTGCGGCCGCCAGATCAGTTTCACCGATTCTGCCTCGCCGAGCGAAGCTTCCAGCGCCTTCGACACCTCGCCGAGATTCTCGAAGGCGCAATAGATCGTGTGGCCTTCCTCGTCGGTTTCCACGTCGTCGGCGCCGGCTTCGATCGCCGCGTCCATCACCTTGTCGGCGCTGCCGGCCGATGCCGGATAATAGATTTCGCCGACACGGTCCCACATGAAGGACACCGAGCCGGTTTCGCCCATCGCGCCGCCGGCCTTGGTGAAGGCAGCGCGCACATTCGACGCCGAACGGTTGCGGTTGTCGGTCAGCGCCTCGACGATGACGGCGACGCCGCCCGGGCCATAGCCTTCATAGCGCACGGCCTCATAATTCTCGGCATCGCCCATCGAGGCCTTGTTGACGGCACGCTGGATGTTGTCCTTCGGCATCGACACGGCCTTGGCGTTCTGGATCGCCAGCCGCAGGCGTGGGTTCATCGATGGGTCGGGCGTGCCGCTCTTGGCGGCAACGGTGATTTCGCGCGCCAGCTTGGAAAACATTTTCGAGCGCACCGCGTCCTGACGGCCCTTGCGGTGCATGATGTTCTTGAACTGTGAATGGCCAGCCATGGCACCCCTGTCGTGTTCTCGGCTAGAGCATCTCGCAGCCAGGTGGATCACCTCGCCTTTGCAAAAATGCTCGAATTCAAAATTCAGAGCGTCGCAGGTGCAACCCGTGGAAGCACGGCGTTCTCTGTCGGAATGGCCGGCTTATAGATAAATCGGCTCAATTCGTCCAGCCGCGCCGTGCTGCGGGCAACCAACAAGGACGACTGCAAGCGCTCACGCCTCGAGATCCGACTTCAGCTGGTCGATGATGCTGAGCGCATGGCCGGCATACTGGCTGATCCAGCGGTCATGGATCTGCTTGATCGGCAGCGCATTGAGGTGGTTCCAGCGTTCCCGCCCGTCGCGGCGCGCAACGATCAGTTCCGCCTCCTCCAGCACCTTCAGGTGCAGCATGACGGTGCAGCGGTCGATGTCGGGAAAGGCGTCGCACAGCATGCCGGTGGTCTTTGGCTCGTCCTTCAACCGGTCCAGCATTTCGCGCCGTCGTGGATGCGCCAGCGCCTTGAAAACATTGTCGTCCTGGGATCGGCTTGACATGTTATATTTCTATAACATATCGTCGAGCCAATCAAGCAGAGGAGCTGTGGATATGTCTCTCGGATTCCGCGTTTCTGGCCGCATCGGCAAACCGGTCGCCGAAGTCTTCGACGCTGTCGTCAATCCGAAGAAGCTGAGCGGCTATTTCACCACCATCGGCGGCGCCAGCGCGCCGCTGCAAACCGGCATGGGCGTCGTCTGGTGGGGCAAGGTACCGGTCGAGGTCGATGAAGTGGTCAAGGACAGCCGCATCGTGCTGCGCTGGGACGCCACCGACGCCGACGGCAAGCCGGCCTACAAGACCCGCATCGAGATGAATTTCGAACCGCTCGACGATGGCGGCACCTTCGTCACCATCGCCGAGAGCGGGTGGCAGGAAGGCGCGGCCGGGCTGAAGAAATCCTACCTCAACTGCGAGGGCTGGTCGCAGATGCTGGCCTGCATGAAGGCCTATGTCGAATACGGCATCAATCTGCGCGACGGCTATTACCGCAGCGAGATGAAGGGCGAACCCGCCAACGAGACCAATGTGTGAGCCATGGAAAACGGAGGCCGAGATGACGAAAGCAACGCCGTTCCTGATGTTCGAGGGCAAGGCTGAAGAGGCAATGGCCCTTTATTGCGAGACCATTCCCGGCAGCAGCGTCCTTGACATCACCCGCTATGGCGCCAGCGAGGATGGCCCGGAAGGGACACTGAAGCTGGCACGCGCGTCCATCGCCGGCCTGGACGTCATGATCTTCAACAGCCCGGTGCACCACGCCTTCACCTTCACGCCGTCGGTCTCGTTCTATGTCGACTGTTCCTCCTCGGAGGAACTGGACCGTATCGTCGAGACGCTGGCGAAGGACGGCGGGTTTCTGATGCCGCCTGACAATTACGGCTTCAGCCGCCGTTTCACCTGGCTCAACGACAGGTTCGGCGTCTCCTGGCAGGTCAACCTGGCCTAGACGCCGCAAAATTTTCGAAGGAGGTTGCCATGGAGATTCGCGAAACCCCAACCGCCGAAACCGGCATGCTGATCCGGCGGCCCATCGCCGAGGTGTTCGAGGCCATTGTCGATCCGGCTATCACCACCAAATTCTGGTTCACCCATGGCAGCGGCCGGCTGGACAGCGGCAACGAGGTCCGTTGGGAATGGCGCATGTATGGCGCCTCGACGACAGTCCGTGTGAGCGAGATCGTCAGGAATGAAAAGATCGTCATGCAATGGAGCGATCCGCCGACAACGGTGGTCTGGACCTTCGCCGAAATGCCTGATGAGACGACCTTTCTCGATGTCCGCAACTTCGGCTTTTCCGGCACGGGCGACGAACAGGTGAAAGAGGCGATCGGCTCAACCGGCGGCTTCACGCTGGTGCTGGCCGGCGCCAAGGCCTGGCTGGAACAGGGCCTGACGCTCGGTCTGATCGCTGATCGCCACCCGAAGGGCGTGCCGGGGCGCTAGATGCCCCGGCATGCCAGTCTCAATGCCCGTCGCCGGACTTCGCTTTCTTGCGCCGCCGCGCCAGCATATTGAGCCCCTCGACCAGGGCCGAGAAACCCATCGCCGCGTAGATGTAGCCCTTGGGCACGTGATAGCCCATGCCGTCGGCGATCAGCGTCATGCCGATCATCAGCAGGAAGCCCAGCGCCAACATGACGATGCTCGGGTTCTTGGCGATGAAGTTGGCCAGCGGCCCTGCCGCCAGCATCATCACGGTGACGGCCACGATCACGGCAATGTACATGATGGCGATCTCGTCGGTCATGCCGACGGCGGTGATGATCGAATCGATCGAGAAGACGAGGTCGAGAAGCAGGATCTGGAAGATCGCGCCGGCAAGCGAGATCTTGATCGTCTCGCCCATCATCGTGTCCTTGTGGTCGTCGGGATCGACCGTGTGATGGATTTCCTTGGTCGCCTTCCACACCAGGAACAGGCCGCCGGCGATCAGGATCAGGTCGCGCCAGGAGAAGCCGTGGCCGAAGGCGGTGAAGACCGGCGTCGTCAGCTGGACGATGATCGAGATGGTGGCCAGCAGCACCAGCCGCATGACCAGCGCCGCCGAAATGCCGAGCCGGCGGGCGCGGGCCCGCTGCGCTTCCGGCAGCTTGTTGGTCAGGATCGAGATGAAGATGAGATTGTCGATGCCGAGCACGATCTCGAGCACCACCAGCGTCAGCAAGGCGACCCACGCGGTTGGATCGGAAACGAATTGAAAATGCGGCGCAAGAAATTCGATAAGCTGCATGGAGGTCGTTGTCCCCTCTTTTAACGATCTGAAGCAGATGTCGTCGGCAGTTAGGTACTGCGCGCGCCTATATCAATGTCACGACCAGAAGGATGGAACCGTTTCTTCGAGTCTCGGCCCGCGACGAAACGGCGCGATCTTCTCGGTCAGACCGGTACGGTCGGAAATATTGACACCGACCCCGCACAAGGTCGCCGGTCCGGTCGCCGCCTCGAAGCGCCCTTTCGGCACTTTCGACAGGAACCGGTTGAGCGGTTCTTCCTTGTCCATGCCGAGCGAGGAATCGTAATCGCCGCACATCCCGGCGTCCGACAGATAGCCGGTGCCGCCATTGAGGATCTGGTGGTCGGCGGTCGGCTGATGGGTGTGGGTGCCGACGACCAGGCTGGCGCGGCCATCGACGAAATGCGCGAAGCACATCTTTTCCGAGGTTGCCTCGGCATGAAAGTCGATCACCACCGCATCGGCCTGCTCGCCGAGCGGACAGGCGGCAAGCTCGCGCTCGCCGGCCTGGAACGGATCGTCGAGCTCGGGATGCATGAACACCCGACCCATGATGTTGGCGACCAGCACGCGCGCGCCGCTCCTGGCGATATAGACACCTGAGCCGCGCCCGGGCGTGCCCTTGGGAAAATTGGACGGGCGCAGGAAGCGCTCTTCGCGCGGTGCGAAGGCGAGCGCGTCGCGCTGGTCCCAGACATGGTTGCCGGTGGTGACAACATCGGCGCCGGCCGCGATGGTTTCGCGAAAGATCTCTTCGGTGATGCCGAAGCCGCCGGCAGCATTTTCGCCATTGACGATGACGAAATCGAGTTTGAAATCCGAGATCAGGCCGGGCAGTTGTTCCCAAACCGCCGTCCGTCCTGTCTTGCCAACCATGTCGCCGAGGAAAAGAAGTCTCATATCCACTTCTATCCAGAGGCACAGACGATAGGCAAGCGATACCGCGACTGGCCCTAACGCCGGCCGAAAGTGCCACGCTGTTGTTGAGGCGGCTTTGCGCCCGCGCCCGCAACGCCAACGGACGATGGCATCATGGGCGACGTCGACGGCGGCTTCCGTCCGCGCAACCAGAAGAACCAGATGTAGAAGATGGTGAAACCGCCTGTAACGGCAACCAGCAGCAGCCCACCGCGCCAGCCCTTCATCGCCGCGGTGTCGAGCTTCGATGGATCGGCGGGGTCGTAATAAAATTCGACCTTGTCGCCCACGGCTGCCTTGTAGAGGCCGATGATCTTTCCCTTGCCGGACCAGCTCATCGGCGCGTCGTTGGCCACATAGGTGACGGCGACATCGATGCCATCCGTGGTGATGCCGCTTTCCTGCCTTTCACTGTAGGGACTGACGGAGGTTACGGTGGCGACCGTCTGCTGCCAGGCGGCCTGGTGATGCAGAGAGGTTCCGATGATATGCAATGCCATCGCCAGCAGCGTCACCGCGATCAGCACGAACGGCATCAGCAGGAAGCGTGCAAAAACAAAAACCATGGTCGCCATCAGCCCGGACTGTATTATGGCAATACTATCCGGCGTATCTTGGAAACGCGTTAAGCAGATCGCGATCTTTAAGCGATGGCGAAGCGGCGCAACCCACTCTCGGTGAGTATTTCCGGGATGATGACATCGTGGTTCTCATCCGGCACCAGCGCCACCTCCTGGCAGTCGAAGGCTATGCCGACCAGCCGTGGCGGCAGCCCCTTGTCGATCAGTTTGGCGATGGCGCGGTCATAATAGCCAGCGCCGTAGCCAATGCGGTGGCCACGCGCATCGAACGCGGCGAGTGGCACCAGCATCACCGCGGGATCGAGCACCTCGGCCCCTTCATGCGGCCCGACGGTGCCGAACCCCATCTCGACCATCGGCGCGCCGCGCACCAGTTCGCGAAAGACGATGGTGGTCTTGTCGAGGATCGCCGGCAGGCAGAGCCGCGCGCCCTGCTCGCGCAAGGCGAACATCAGCGGCCTGACGTCGACTTCCGAGCGCATAGGCCAAAAGCCGGAGACTATCTGGCCCGGTTCGATCGCGAGGTGATCGCGCGCCGTCTCGGCCATTTCGAGCGCGATTTCCACGCGCCAGAATTCATCGAGCGCATCGCGACGGGCGAGTGCCTCACGGCGCAGTTGTTTTTTCAAATCCTTCGGAGATGTCATGCGCGGATGATAGAAAAGGTCAGAACTGGATGGCGTTTTAGGAGCGACGTTTTCTACCCCATCATCCACCGGAATGCGTGGGCGCATACAAGCATACAATAAGTGACGATCCACACAACCGGTGGAGAGAGCGATCCCGGGAACCTACAAAGTAGGTGGGCGCCGTGTGAGAAAACCCACGGGTCTTCCCAGGGACAGCTCCCTAAGGATCGTTAAGGCCCCGGGGAAAATGTTCTCCTGCCGGGAAGCACAGACCGTCCCGCCCAATATAGGCCGCTCATCGGTCAAGCGCCAGTCAGACAGCCAGTCTCGGTGGCTTTATTCGCCACCCGCGTCGAACCCTTGCACAGGCCGGGCGGCGTCCTTACGCTCACCGGAATGAACCAAGGAGCAAAAATGCGTTTCGAAGGCACGGCGGCCTATGTCGCCGACAAGGATCTGATGGTGGCGGTCAACGCGGCGATCGCGCTGGAGCGGCCCCTGCTGGTCAAGGGCGAGCCCGGCACCGGCAAGACCGAGCTAGCCCGGCAGGTGGCGGCGGCACTTGGCCTCGACCTCATCGAATGGCATGTCAAATCGACGACGCGGGCGCAGCAAGGCCTTTACGAGTATGACGCCGTATCGCGGCTGCGCGACAGCCAGCTCGGCGATGCCAGGTTCAACGACATCAAGAACTACATCAAGCGCGGCAAGCTGTGGGAGGCGTTCGCGGCCGGCAAGAAGGTCGTGCTGTTGATCGACGAGATCGACAAGGCCGACATCGAATTCCCCAACGATCTGCTGCAGGAACTCGATCGGATGGAGTTCTTCGTCTACGAGACCGGCGAGACCATTCGCGCCGCCGTCCGCCCCATCGTCATCATCACCTCCAACAACGAGAAGGAGCTGCCGGACGCCTTCCTGCGCCGCTGCTTCTTCCACTACATCCGCTTTCCCGACGTCGACACGCTGCACAGGATCGTCGACGTCCACTATCCCGGCATCAAACAGAACCTGGTGCGGGCGGCGCTCACCCAGTTCTACGAAATCCGCGACGTGCCAGGCCTGAAGAAGAAGCCGTCGACCTCCGAGGCGCTCGACTGGATCCGCCTGCTGGTCGCCGACGACATCGCACCGGAGGATTTGCGCGCCGACCCGAAGAACGCGCTGCCCAAGCTGCATGGCGCGCTGCTGAAGAACGAACAGGATGTGCATCTGTTCGAGCGGCTGGCCTTCATGGCGCGAAGGCAGCAATAGCCAGGCAGCAATAGCGCTTTCCCCGGCCGTGGACCGTTGCTGCCGGCCGACCAGGAAGGCAGCTTCGGCGCAGAACCTTCGGAGGAGATGAAATGTCTGAAATTATTGTCCGCCCGCTCGCGCAGTCCGACCACGCCGACTGGAAGCGCCTGTGGACCGACTATCTCACCTTCTACGAGACCAAGCTGCCGGAAGAGGTCTACGCCGTGACCTGGAAGCGGCTTTTCACGGCGGGCGAATTCGAGCCCAAGGGTTTTATCGCCACGCTCGACGGCAAGGCTGTTGGCCTGACGCACTACCTCTACCACCGCTCAGGCTGGTCCGAGAAAAACAACTGCTACCTGCAGGACCTGTTCGCCGACCCGGAGGTGCGTGGCAAGGGCATCGGCGCCGCGCTGATCAAAGCGGTGCAGGACGCGGCAGAAAAAATCGGCGTCAAGAACGTCTACTGGATGACGCACGAGACCAACACCAGGGCGCGCAAGCTCTACGACCACGTCGCGCGCCGCACCGGCTTCATCGAGTATGACCTGCTGTGAAGAAAGCTGACGATTGAAATTGCAGCTTTTGCGCAATATATTGCGCATGATCAAGAGTGTGGATGCCACTGATCGAGACCAATACGCGCAAGATCGTCTCAAGGCTTTTGCGCGACGGTTGGCTAAGTGTCGGCGGCGGCAAGCATGAAAAGTATGAGCATCCGGATCGACCCGAGGTGATAATCATCGTGCCTCGGCATCGTGAACAATCTCCCGGGGTGGCCCGGTCGATCGCCCGACTGGCTGGATGGATTTGAGGACGGACAGCATGACGCATTATGTCGGAATTCTAGATGGCGCGAGAGATGTCTGGGGGGTGCGGGTGCCCGATCTTCCCGGCTGCCATGGTGGCGGCGCAAGCCCCGAAGAGGCCATTGCCGATGCGACGTCCGCTGTGCGCGAATGGGCCGAAGCACGCTTGGCAAAACATCTGCCTCTGCCTGGATCCAGTACAGTTGCCGAGCTGCTCAACCAGGGTGAAATCGACAGCGCCTCAGGTGAATCCGCCGTGATGATACCGGTGCTGATCGACTCCGGCCGCCCCGTCCGGGCCAATCTATCGCTCGACGCCGGTCTCCTGGCGGCGATCGACGAGGAAGCCGGTCGGCGTGGCTTGACACGTTCCGCTTTCATTGCAAGCGCCGCCCGAGAGAAGATCGAGGGCCATAGATAATCGACCATGTTCATCCCCTTCTTCCTCGAACTGAAGGCCGCGCGTGTTCCCGTCTCGCTCCGGGAATATCTGTCGCTGCTGGAAGGGCTGGAAGCCGGGCTGGTCGACTATGACGTCGAGGGTTTCTACTACCTGGCCCGCGCTGCTTTGGTGAAGGACGAGCGGCATATCGACCGCTTCGACCAGGTGTTCGCGCATGTCTTCAAGGGCATTGAAGCGCTGGGCGGACTTGATGCGGTCGACGTCGCCAATATTCCCGAAGAATGGCTGCGCCGGCTCGCCGAAAAGCACCTGACCGAGGAAGAGAAAAAACTGGTCGAGGCGCTCGGCGGTTTCGAGAAGCTGATGGAGACCTTGAAGCAGCGGCTCGAGGAACAGAAAGGCCGCCATCAGGGCGGCTCGAAATGGATCGGCACCGGCGGCACCTCGCCCTTCGGCGCTTATGGCTACAATCCCGAAGGCGTGCGCATTGGCCAGCACGAAAGCCGCAACCGCCGCGCGGTAAAGGTCTGGGACAAGCGCGAGTTCCGCAATTTCGATGATGCCGTCGAGCTTGGCACCCGCAACATCAAGATCGCGCTGAAGCGGCTGCGCCGCTGGGTGCGCGAGGGCGCCGAGGAGGAATTTGACCTGCCCGGCACCATCCATGCCACCGCCGAGCATGGCTATCTCGACGTCCAGACACGGCCCGAGCGGCGCAACGCGGTGAAGCTTTTGATGTTCTTCGATGTCGGCGGCTCGATGGACGATCACATCAAGAGTGTCGAGGAGCTGTTTTCGGCGGCACGAGCCGAATTCCGCCAGCTCGAATATTTCTATTTCCACAACTGCCTCTACGAGGGCGTATGGAAGGACAATCGCCGCCGCCATGCCGAGGTGATCCCGACCTTCGATCTCCTCCATAAGTATGGACCTGACTACAAGGTGATCGTCGTCGGCGATGCCTCGATGAGCCCTTACGAGATCGCCCATCCCGGCGGCTCGGTCGAACACTGGAACCCGGAGGCCGGCGCCGTCTGGCTTGGCCGCCTGCTGCAGCAATGGCCGAATGCGGTGTGGCTCAATCCCGAGAGCGAAAAGAACTGGGGTTACACCCACTCCATCGCCATGATCCGCGACATTTTCGGCGGCCGCATGTTCCCGCTGACGCTGGCCGGGCTCGAAATCGCGACGAAGCAGCTTTCCAGAAAGCACTGAGCAATTTCCGGGGCCACCATGACCTGCTTCCTCTGCCTGCAATGCGGCGTCCAGTTCACGGCGACGGAGACGCCGCCGCAACACTGCCCGATCTGCGAGGACGAGCGGCAGTTCGTGCGCTGGGAAGGCCAGGCCTGGACCACGCCGCAGGAGCTTGCCATAGGGCATAGGCTGGTGATGCGGGACGATGCCGGCGGGCTCGGCTTCGGCATCGAGCCGCGCTTCGCCATCGGCCAGCGGGCGCAGCTGGTGCAGACGCAGCACGGCAACGTTTTGTGGGACTGCATCCCGATGGTGAGCGACGAGGCTGTGGCCGAGATCAACCGCCGCGGCGGCTTGGCGGCCATCGCCATCTCGCACTGCCATTTCTATTCGGCGATGGGTAAATGGAGTGACGCGTTTGGCGGCGTGCCGATCTATCTCCATGCCGATGACCGCCAATGGATCATGCGGCCGCATCCCTCGATCGTCAGCTGGCAAGGCGAGACACTGGCCATAAACCCGTCGCTGACCCTTATCCGCTGCGGCGGCCATTTTGCCGGCAGCCAGGTGCTGCACTGGCGGCGCGAGGGCGGCAACGCGTTGCTGACCGGCGACACCGTGCAGGTGACGCCGACGCGCCGCCATGTCAGCTTCATGTACAGTTATCCGAACCAGATACCGCTCAACGCGACGGCCGTGCGCCGCATCGCGGCAGCACTGGAACCCTTCGACTTCGACGACATCCGCGGCGCATGGTGGGACCTGAACATCATCGGCGGCGGGAAGAATTCGTTCGCCACTTCGGTTGCCCGCTATCTCGCGGCGATCGCATGACAGGCCGAGCGAAAATGTGGGCAAATCGCGTAACAGATGCCTATGTTGGTGCGAATATGAGGTTGCAATCAACAACGAGCCGGCAAGGCTGAGGAGATCAAATGGACACCCACACCTACCCTGTCACCCGCACCGATGCCGAATGGCGAGCCCGGCTGACGCCGGAGCAATATGCGGTCATGCGCGGCCACGGCACCGAGCGGCCAGGAAGCTGCGCCCTGCTTTACGAGAAGCGCGCCGGTACATTTTCCTGCGTCGGCTGCGACCAGCCGCTGTTCGAATCCAAGCTGAAGTTCGAGAGCGGCACCGGCTGGCCGAGCTTCAACGATCCCGTGCCCGGCTCCGTCGAGAACACCATCGACCGCAGCTACGGCATGGTCCGCACCGAGTGCCATTGCGCGCGCTGCGGCAGCCATCTCGGCCACGTCTTCGAGGACGGCCCGCCGCCGACCGGCCTGCGCTACTGCATCAACGGCGTGGCGCTGAAATTCGAGCCGGCCGCCTGATCGGCATCTTATGGCTTTCGGCAAAGGGCGGCTTCGGCCGCCCTTTTTCGTGGCGCGTGTAATGCCTTCAGACCGCCACCGTGGCGACGAGCCAGAGCGCCGAGCCCAACAGCATCAGCGAGGCCTTGGCGCCCGATTGTTCTGCCGTCCGCCAGACCGCGATAGCGAGAAAGATGTTGTAAAGCACCGGTGCGAAATGCACCGCCAGCACGAGGCCGAGCGGCATCTTCAGTCCAAGCAGGATCAGTGCTGACGCAGACGAAGCAACGTTGATCCCCGTCCCGACAAGCATCATGTCGCGCCAGAACAGCCGGTCAATCGGCACCTGGCCAAGCCAACGCGAGCGGAAGAAGGACCTGACGCCTTCCAGGAACACCCGCGCCCTACTCCTGTCCAAGCACTTCGGTGACGGCGCGCTCGACGCGCGAGCATTCCGTCACCAGCCAGTCGGTCATGGCAGGCCAATTGTCCTCGGCAAAGCAGTTGACCCGCCACATCGAATTGATGCCGAGCCCCTCGCAGCTTTGCTCCGGCCTGAGCTTAAGCCTGTCTTCGATCGCCGGCTGGAACGGCTTCAGCCGCGACCAGCTCTCCGTGGCGCCAATTTTCTCGTTACGGCCGAAGAAGACGCCGACATGGTTCTGCGCCGGCGCGACATACATCGAAATGACCAGGGCGAAGTCGGGCAGCCCGCGCTGCCAGAACCAGGGTCCGCGCCGCGCCAGCCGGGCCCTTTCTTCCGGATGCCGCTCGGCAAACAGCGACCAGAAGCCGCGATGGCGGAATTCCGAGGCGCGGCGGCCGCCGAAGTCAAATTCGCTCATGACCGGCTGGCCCCGCTGCCCGAGACTGTTTGGTAATACGCTCTGGCGAGTCATATGATGGCGTTTTGAGAAACCGTAGCGTAGCGGACATTTGGGTCCGTGCGCAACGGAGGCGCGGAAAACGCCATCAACCGGCCAATGCGGCAGGTGTCGCTCCTGGTCTCGCCTGAGGATGGCGAGGACCGTTCAGATCTCGCGGCCTGGACCTTACGAAGGAGATCAGTGCTTCTTATCCGCTGCGCGATGCATGGCGGCAAACTCTGCCAAGGTTGGGAAATGCCCTCCGACCTTCGGCTGGGCAAGAGGACGCTTCGTTGCACCGGGCCCTCCATCCCAAACCTGCGGTCAATCCAAACGCTGGCGAGCCCGATGCTTTCTGCTGGCGCATGATCATGAAACAGACTCTGAGCCACATGAAGGACTTCGTCTTGCTGAATGCCCAGATCCTGCTTCAGCCTGTCGAACAGGAAACGAAAATTGCCCAGATCCGGCTTGTAGCTGCCAATGTCTTCCGCCGTGTAAACGGCATCGAAGCTCACACCGAGCTTCCGGTTTGAAGCCGCGAAACTCTGGCCGTCGACATTGGATAATACGACCAAACGGAAGTGCCGTTTCAGATAGGCCAGCGCCTCCCTGGAATCCGGAAAGGCAGGCCAATCGGGTACCGAGGTGCCGAAACGTTCATGCAGATCAGCCTGCGCGGTAATCCGCCAATGTCGAGCGAGCCTTGCGTGTACTGCCGCCAACAGTGTTCTGTAATGCAAGGAAGGAGTTTCGGCTTCCTGCCGCGTCTCTATATCCCCATAGGTTTCTAACGCTTCGTCTCGGCTGATTTCGCGATTTGCGAGGCTGAGAAGCGGCTGAAGCGCGTTCCAGATGCCGGTTTCCCAGTCGATCAGCGTGCCATAGACATCGAATGTCAGCACTTTGAAGCGAGTCAAATCCATGTCGGTGATCCTCACATACGCGAAATTTTCGCATCCGTAGCGCCGCGCGAGGCCGATATCTTGGCAAAACCTTCCGGATTTTAGGCTTTTCCTCCCGTTCTTCTAAGCAGATTTCGGCGAACTTCGGCCGGGGTTGAGGTTCGCTCCCGCCGCATTGCGCGCGTCAGGGCGCTTTGGTCAGAGTGACCGCTGAAAATCGCCACATCCGCGATGGAAAGGCGCGGATCGGCTAACATCCGTTCAGCCGCATCGAGGCGCATTGCAACCAAATGCGCGTGCGGGGTGGTCGCGCGGCGCCTGATGAAGGCTTCATGGAGACGGGTTGGGCTCATCCCTGCCGCTTCTGCGATATCGGCAATGCGGATTGGGTCGGCGAGTTTTCGTTCCATGAACGCCGTTGCTCTTCTGACAGCAAGCTCTGCGCGATCTGGACGATCCCTGTGAGGAGTGATGCGATCCAGCAGCAATGTGGACCAGGCGTGGCGAAGCGAGGCGGAAAGCTCCTGCGATGCCGCCAGCGCCGCCATGTAGTCGATCAGGCCGTGAACCTCCCGGCCGATCGCAAAGAATGCGGGTATGTCTTCATCCGGCTCCCGGATACCGGGGCGGGACGGCAGGTCGAGGACGACGAAAGAGTCGGTCTGCTTGGCGTAGAATGCGTGCCGGCAACCGGCAGAAACAAAAGCGCCAGTGCTGTCCGAAACCCGTCCTGAACGATGCCCCAGATCGATTTCAAGTGCTCCGGAAATGGGCAGGATCACTTGGGGATAGTCGTGCTGGTGCCTCTCGACCTCCCCGGAGTATCTTCGGATTTCAACAACGGTCTCGTTCATCGATAAGTCCTGCGCAAGCGCGGAGCATCGCTCTCGTGATGAGAAGCCGCCGGTTTCCGGCCACGCGCCTCAGACCATGCCGAGCGCGGCCATGTACAGATCGAGGATGGCATCCTCTTCCTGGCGCTCGGCCTGGTCCTTCTTGCGCAGCCGGATGATGGTGCGGATCGCCTTGGTGTCGAAGCCGGTGCCCTTGGCCTCGGCGAACACTTCCTTGATGTCGTCGGCGATCGTCTTCTTTTCTTCCTCGAGCCGCTCGATGCGCTCGATGAGGGCACGCAGCTGGCCGGCGGCAACAGTCTGGCTGGTCTCGGTGATATCGTCGGCCATGTTTTTCTCCAAAGATTGGTTCTGTGCCGCGACTCGCGGAAAGACGGCGGCAAATTCGAGCCGGTTCGATGCCCGACCGGCGGCGGCGGGTCAAGCTGTTATCGAACAGCCCACTACGGGCTGCCGACAGAAGCCGACAGCCTGCTCGTTCTTTGCGGGCGCTTAAGCGAACGCGATCAGCAGATCCTTGGCATCGATCTGGTCGCCGGCCTTGACCAGCACCTCGGCGACCGTGCCGTCGCGCTCGGCATGCAGCGCCGTCTCCATCTTCATCGCTTCGATGGAGAGCAGCACGTCACCGGCCTTCACCGCCTGGCCGGCGGCGACCGAAAGTGCCGAGACCACGCCCGGCATCGGCGCGCCGACGTGCGCCTCGTTGCCAGGCTCTGCTTTGCGGCGCGCCTTGGCGGCGGAGGCGCCATGCGCCCGGTCCGGCACCTTCACGCGACGCGGCTGGCCGTTGAGCTCGAAGAACACGGTGACCATGCCCTTGTCGTCGACATCGCCGATGGCAAGGCAGCGCACGACCAGTGTCTTGCCCTTCTCGATGTCGACGAAGATTTCGTCTTCGGACTTCATGCCGTAGAAATAGGTCAGCGTCGGCAGGACGCTGACCGGGCCGTAGGTCTCCTGTGCACCGGCAAAGTCGGTGAACACCTTCGGATACATCAGCCACGAGGCGAACTCGTATTCCGAGAGCTTGCGCTCGAGCTTCTCCTCGATTTCCTTGCGGCTGGCCTTGAGATCGGCCGGCTTCAAGAGCGAGCCCGGCCTCGCCGTGATCGGCTTGTCGCCCTTCAGCGCCTTCTTCTGCAGCGCCGCCGGCCAGCCACCGGGCGACTGGCCGAGATCGCCGCGCAGCATCGAGACGACCGAGTCCGGGAAGGCGATGTCCCTGGCCGGGTTCTCGACATCGGCGACGGTCAGATCCTGGCTCACCATCATCAGCGCCATGTCGCCGACGACCTTGGATGACGGCGTCACCTTGACGATGTCGCCGAACATCAGATTGACGTCGTGATAGGTCTGCGCGACCTCGTGCCAGCGAGTCTCCAGCCCGAGCGAACGTGCTTGTTCCTTGAGGTTGGTGAACTGTCCGCCCGGCATTTCATGCAGGTAGACCTCCGAGGCCGGCCCCTTGAGGTCGCTTTCGAAGGCGGCGTACTGGTTGCGCACCGCTTCCCAGTAGAACGAGATCTTGCGGATCCATTGCGGATCGAGGCCCGGGTCGCGCTCGGTGCCCTTCAGCGCCTCGACGATCGAACCCAGGCAAGGCTGCGAGGTGTTGCCGGAGAAGGCATCCATCGCCGCGTCGATGGCGTCGACGCCGCTCTCCACCGCCGCCAGCACGGTCGCCGCCGACAGGCCCGACGTGTCGTGGGTGTGGAAATGGATCGGCAGGTCGGTCGCCTCGCGCAGCGCCTTGAACAGCACGCGGGCGGCGGCCGGCTTCAAGAGGCCGGCCATGTCCTTGACGGCGAGGATGTGGGCGCCGGCAGCCTGCAATTCGCCAGCGAGCCCGACATAGTATTTGAGATCGTACTTGGCCCGCGCCGGATCGAGAATGTCGCCGGTGTAGCACATCGCCGCCTCACACAGCTTGCCCTCGGCGCCGACGGCGTCCATGGCGACGCGCATGTTCTCGACCCAGTTCAGGCAGTCGAAGACTCGGAACAGATCGATGCCCCCGGCAGCCGCCTGCTTGACGAAATGCTGCACGACATTGTCGGGATAATTGGTGTAGCCGACGCCGTTGGCGCCGCGCAGCAGCATCTGCAGCAACAGATTGGGCGCCGCCTCCCGCACTTTGCTCAGCCGCTCCCACGGATCCTCGGTGAGGAAGCGCATGGCGACGTCGAACGTCGCGCCACCCCAGCATTCCAGCGACAGAAGCTGCGGCAGGGCACGCGCATAGGTGCTGGCGATATTGGCGATGTCGTGCGTGCGCATGCGCGTCGCGAGCAGCGACTGGTGGCCGTCGCGCATCGTCGTGTCGGTGACCAGAACTTCCTTCTGCTCGCGCATCCAGCCGGCGAATTTTTCCGGGCCGAGCACGTCGAGCTTCTGCTTGCTGCCGCCGGGCACGTTGCCGTTGAGGTAGGGCACCACGGGTGCGGCCGCATCGGCCTTCGGCATCGGCCGGCCGCGCGTTTCCGGATGGCCGTTGACGCTGACATCGGCCAGATAGTTGATGAGCTTGGTCGCGCGGTCCTGCCGCTTGACCTGCTGGAACAGCTCCGGCGTCGTGTCGATGAACTTGGTCGTATAGGAATTGTCGGCGAAGCTCGGGTGGTTGATGATCGCTTCGAGGAAGGTCAGGTTGGTGGCGACGCCGCGGATGCGGAATTCGCGCAGCGCGCGGTTCATGCGGGCGATCGTCTCTGCCGGCGTCGGCGCCCAAGCCGTCACCTTCTCCAGCAGCGGATCGTAGAAGCGGGTGATGACCGCGCCGGAATAGGCGGTGCCGCCATCCAGCCGGATGCCGAAGCCGGTGGCGCCGCGATAGGCGGTGATGCGGCCGTAATCCGGAATGAAATTGTGCTCGGGGTCCTCGGTGGTGATGCGGCACTGCAAGGCATGGCCGTTCAGCCTGATGTCCTTCTGCGCCGGCACGCCCGATTGCGGTGTGCCGATGGCGAAGCCGTCGAGGATGTGAATCTGCGCCTTGACGATATCGATGCCGGTCACCTGCTCGGTGACGGTATGCTCGACCTGGATGCGCGGATTGACCTCAATGAAATAGAATTTCCCGGTATCGGCGTCCTGCAGGAACTCGACCGTGCCGGCGCCGATATAGCTGGTCTCGCGCGCGATCTTCAGCGCGTAGCCGCAAAGCTCCTCGCGCTGCGACATTTCGAGATAGGGTGCGGGCGCCCGTTCGACGACCTTCTGGTTGCGGCGCTGGATCGAGCAGTCGCGCTCGAACAGGTGCACGGCATTGCCACGCGTGTCGCCGAGCACCTGCACCTCGACGTGGCGGGCGCGCTCGATCAGCTTTTCGAGATAGACCTCGTCCTTGCCGAAGGCGGCCTTCGCCTCGCGCTTGCCTTCCGTGACTTCCCGGGCGAGATCGGCCTCGGCGCGGATGGCGCGCATGCCGCGCCCGCCGCCGCCCCAGGAGGCCTTCAGCATCACCGGATAGCCGATCTCCTTGGCCAGTTTCTTGACCGCTTCCATGTCGTCCGGCAACGGATCGGTGGCGGGGATGACCGGCACGCCGACCTCGATGGCGAGGTTGCGCGCCGCGACCTTGTTGCCGAGGCGGCGCATCGTGTCCGGCTTCGGGCCGATGAAGGTGATGCCGGCTTGCGCGCAGGCTTCGGCGAATTCGGGGCTTTCGGACAGAAGGCCGTAGCCCGGGTGGATGGCATCGGCGCCCGAAAGCTTGGCGACGCGGATCACCTCCTCGATCGACAGATAACTCTCGATCGGCCCCATATCTTTGGCCAGATGCGGGCCGCGCCCAACCTGGTAGCTCTCATCGGCCTTGAAACGGTGCAGCGAATATTTGTCTTCCTCGGCCCAGATCGCCACGGTTTTGAGGCCCAGCTCGTTGGCCGCGCGAAAGACGCGGATGGCGATTTCTGACCGGTTGGCGACGAGGATCTTCGTGATGGCCAAGGACTGGGCTCCAGCAGCGGCAGGGACGGGAAATCGGAGCAATGATTAGCGTGAAAATGCTGCAGTGCAAACAAAATCGACGTCAATTTAAACCGATTTAAATCAAATATCCGGCCAACACTCGCACGCCTCAGCCCGAACGGACGGAACAAGGGCGACAATTTCGATCCTGGATGCGATCTCTTCCGGCTGGAAAAGCGGCAAGGATGGTTATCGGCCGCCGAAGAGTGCCAAAGAAAATGCCCGGCGCAACGCGCCGGGCATCATGATATCAGACCTGCCTGAGCGGCTTATTTCGGGAACCAGGAATACTTTCCGTCGTCCTTCTTCTTCCACTCGTACATGATGTAGCCCGGCAGCTTCGGGTCGCCCTTGGCGTCATAGGCAAGATCGCCCAGAACGGTCGGGAACGGGCCGCTTTCATGCATCGCCTTGGCAACGGCCTGCGGGTCGTTCGTCTTGGCGGCAGCGGCCGCCTCGGCGATCACCTGCACGGCGGCATAGGCATAGAGCGTGTAGGCTTCCGGCTCGAAGCCCTGCGCACGGAACTTCTCGACGAGTTCCTTGTTGGCCGGGATCAGGCGCGGATCGGGTCCGAACGTGTTGAGCGTGCCGGCGACGGCGTCGCCCGCGATCGCGGCAAGTTCGTCCGTCACGATGCCGTCACCCGACATCATCGGTGCCTTGAGGCCCTGGTCCGCCGACTGGCGGATGATGAGGCCGGCTTCGGTGTGCAGGCCGCCCCAATAGATCAGGGTGACGCCGGCTTCCTTCATCTTGGCGATGAGCGCCGAGAAGTCCTTGTCGCCGACATTGACGCCTTCATACATCACTTCCTTGACGCCGGCGGCATTCATCGCCTTCTTGGTTTCATCGGCGAGGCCCTGGCCATAAGGGGTCTTGTCGTGCACGACGGCAATCTTGGCATCCTTGAAATTCGCCGCGATATAGGCGCCTGCGATGGCCCCCTGCTGGTCGTCGCGTCCGCAGGTGCGGAACACGTTCCACAGGCCGCGCTCGGTGAACTTCGGATTGGTCGCGGCCGGGGTGATTTCGACGATGTTGTTTTCAGCGTAGACTTCCGAGGCCGGGATCGAGACGCCCGAGTTGAAGTGGCCGACCACGTACTTGACGCCGTCGCCGACGAACTTGTTGGCGACCGAGATACCCTGCTTCGGGTCGGAGACGTCGTCGCCGACTTCGAGCTTGATCTGCTCGCCATTGATGCCGCCCTTGGCATTGATCGCGGCAACGGCCGCTTCGGCGCCCTTCTGCAGTTGTGCGCCGAAGGCCGCGTTCGGGCCGGTGATCGGACCGGCGACGCCGATCATTACGTCAGCCCACGCGCTGCCGCCGAACGCGACCAGCGCGGTCAGGGCGACGGCGGACAAAAGTGTCTTTTTCATTTAAACGCTCCCATTAACGGAGTGGGCGTGGATGAAGCTTTCATGCGATGCCCACCCTTATCGCAGAAAGCATAGTTTGCCGATTTTCAGGCACTTGTCACGCCGATTCATCCCTGACGCGGCGTTAATGATGAACGTCAACCTTTCGGTTTCCAGCTCAAGATTGAAGCTCTTTCGTAGAGCCAATTATACTGTGTGA
This sequence comes from Mesorhizobium sp. 113-1-2, assembly GCF_016756475.1. Lineage (NCBI taxonomy): Bacteria > Pseudomonadati > Pseudomonadota > Alphaproteobacteria > Hyphomicrobiales > Phyllobacteriaceae > Mesorhizobium > Mesorhizobium sp. 113-1-2. The sequence goes on along the minus strand of NZ_AP023242.1, from coordinate 1,401,624 downwards.
CCATCTGGTTTGTTCGTGTGTATTGATAGCCGACGAAGCCCAATATCATCAGCACGATGGTGTCGACGATATAGTAGTGCAGCGAGAACATCGTGCCGTCGAACAGCGCATGATGGATGAAGCGGATGCCGATGCCGAGACCCAGCAGATAGGCGAACAGCTGGATGAAGGAGCGCCATGTCTGGGCGCTGGCCTTGCCGGTCATCCAGGCCGCCCAGCCGCCGAGCAAGCAGGTGACGAAGAAGAACTGCCAGATTGACGGTTCCTCGTAGAGAATGCCTTGCATGGTGAGGACTCCTGAACTCAGTGATGTCCGCCTTCGAGATAGGCGGCGCGCACTTCGGGATTGGCGAGCAGTTCCTTGCCGGTGCCGCTCATCGTCACATTGCCGTTGACCATGACGTAGCCGCGCGTCGCGAGCTTCAGCGCTCCGAACGCGTTCTGCTCGACCAGGAACACGGTCAGCCCTTGCGTGCGGTTCAACTCGCGGATGGCGTCGAAGATCTGCTTGACGATCAGCGGCGCCAGCCCCAGCGACGGCTCGTCGAGCAGCAGCAGTTTCGGTCGCGCCATCAGCGCGCGTCCGATCGACAGCATCTGCTGCTCGCCGCCCGACAGCGTGCCGCCGCGCTGGGCGATACGCTCCTTGAGCCGCGGGAACAGCGTGAACACCTTCTCGACGTCCTCGTCATAGTGCTTGAGGTTGTCGAGGCTGGCGCCCATCTGCAGGTTTTCCATCACCGTCATGCGCGGGAAGATGCGGCGACCTTCCGGCGATTGGGCGATGCGCATGCGTGCGATCTCATGCGTCGGCAACTGGGTGATGTCGGTGCCGGCGAAGGTGATTGTACCGGTGCGGGCACGCGGGGCCCCGAAAATGGTCATCATCAGCGTCGATTTGCCGGCGCCGTTGGCGCCGATCAGCGCAACGATCTCGCCCTCCTTGACGGAGACATCGACGCCGTTCAGCGCCCGGATATTGCCATAGTAGGTCTCCACGCCCTTGATATCGAGCAGCGTTGTCCCGGCCATTATTTACGCCCTCCACGCGGCTTGGCTGTCGAGGTTTTTCCGGTCGGCTTGGCCGTGGCCCGCTCGGACGACTTTCTTGGCAGATTGGCCTTTGCATCGACCTGCGCCGCCTTCGAGGCACCCTTCGACACCGTGACGCGCTCGCCCTCGCTGTGGCCTACGGTGTCGCTCACCGGTCCGGCCAGGTATGAAGACGATGTCCCCGGGCCATGCGCGGCATCCGGACCTATGTCAAGCTGCTCGATGACGTCCTCGTCACCGACCTCGGTCAGCACGGTCTCGACCTCCTCGTCGTCGACGCCGAGATAGGCCGCGATGACGCGTGGATCGGTGCGCACCGATTGCGGATTGCCGTCGGAAATCTTGCGGCCATATTCCAGCACCACGACATGGTCGGAAATCTGCATGACCACCGACATGTCGTGCTCGATCAAAAGAATCGAGGTGCCGGTGTTTTTCTTGATGTCGATCAAGAGCTCGTTGAGCGCCGCCGATTCCTTCGGGTTGAGGCCGGCTGCCGGCTCATCGAGACACAAAAGCTCCGGACCCGTGCACATGGCACGCGCGATCTCGAGGCGCCGCTGTGCGCCATAGGGCAGATCGCCGGCCGGATCGTCGGCGCGATCGACGAGATCGGCCTTCTCAAGCCAATGCTTGGCCAGGTCCATCGACTCGGCTGATGCCTTGCGGTAGCCGCTGAAGCCGAACAGGCCAAGCACCGTATAGCCCGATGCCTTCATCAGCTTGTTATGCTGGGCAACCAGAAGGTTCTCCAACAGCGTCATGCCCGAGAACAGGCGGATGTTCTGGAAGGTGCGCGCCACCTTGGCGCGTGCCGGGATCTCATGATTGGGCAACCGCTCCAGCAGATAGCTTGAGCCGTCGGCCCGGTTGAGCGTGATCATGCCTTCGGACGGCTTGTAGAAGCCGGTGATGCAGTTGAACACGGTGGTCTTGCCGGCGCCGTTGGGGCCGATCAGCGCCGTGATCTCGCCGCGTCTGGCGGTGAAGGAGAGGTCGCCGATGGCGATCAGGCCACCGAACTTCATCGACAGATGTTCGACCTGCAGGATGGCGTCGTTCATTTGCGTGGTCGCATTCATCAGCCGTGGCCCTCCTTGGTGAAGGAGCTTGAGACAGCCCTTCGCTCCTTGAGGAAGGCGGTCGGTTCACGACTGCCGACGAAGCCGCGCGGCTTCCACAGCATGACGATGACCATGGCCATGCCGAACAGAAGCATGCGGTAGAGTTCAGGGGTGAAGTCCGGCCCGAAGATCTGCTTGAGGAAGTCGAGTTCGCGCAGCGCCTCGGTGCCGCCGATCATCACCATCGCGGCAACCGCAATACCAACCAGCGAGCCCATGCCGCCGAGAACGACGATGGCAAGGATGATGGCGGATTCCAGGAAGACGAACGATTCGGGACTGACGAAGCCTTGCCGGGCGGCGAAGAACGAGCCGGCGAAGCCACCGAACATGGCACCGGTGGCGAACGCCGTCAGCTTGGTCGTGGTGGTGTTGATGCCGAGCGAGCGGCAGGCGATCTCGTCCTCACGCAAGGCTTCCCAGGCGCGGCCGACCGGCAGACGGCGCAGCCTGATGGTGACGAAGGCGGTAAGCAGGCACAGGCCCAGGATCAGATAGTAGAGGAAGATCTTGTAGTAGGCGCTCGAGGTCGCAATGTGCAGAACCTTGGCAATGTAGTTGGGGTCCGACACGTTGAAGGTCATCAGGCCGAAGAAGGAAACCTTGGGAATGCCGGAGATACCGGCCGACCCGTTGGTGACCTCGCGCCAGTTGATCAGAACCAGGCGGATGATCTCGCCGAAGGCGAGCGTCACGATCGCCAGATAATCGCCGCGCAGGCGCAGCACGGGGAAACCGAGCAGCACCCCCCACAGCGCCGCCATGCAGCCCGCGGCCGGCAGCAGGATCCAGAACGACAGGCCGAATTGCGTGGCGAGAAGCGCATAGGCATAGGCGCCAAGCGCATAAAAGGCGACGTAGCCGAGGTCTAGCAGGCCGGCAAGGCCAACGACGATGTTCAGTCCCCAGGCCAGCATCACATAGATCAGGATCTGGATGCCGAAATTGTCGACCCATTTCAGCGAGCCCTGCAGCCCTCCAGCAATCGACCAGGCGTTCAGCGACAGCACCGCGACCACGAGGATCGGGTACAGCACCAGCGCCGTGATGCCCAATTTGGTGAAGTTGGCGTGAATGAAGGCGCGGAAGTAGTAGATCACGCAAGCCAGCACATAGATGACCGCCAGGGCGCGCAGGAATTGCAGATAGCCGGCCGGTTCTGCTCCCACCCATCCGGCGAGGGAGCTATTCAACGCGAACAGCAGCACCACCGCGACGACAGCCACGATGAACGCAGGCAACTGAAAGAACCGTGACCCCACGCTGGCCGGCAACAGACCGGTGGCGACGTTGGCGATCTTTTGATTGGCCATGAAGGGCTGGCCATAGGCGACATAGAGGAAACGGCCGACGGCCGTGGCGATCACCACGGCGGCGAGCAAGCCCCAGCGCTGAGTCAGGACCAGTTCATTGGACATGTTCTGACCGGTCTTCAGCCCGATGAACAGCACGAACAGGCCAAGCGCGATGGCGCCGGCATAGAACGCTTCCTTAACAGCGCGTTGGATGGGGGTGGCGACGACGTCGCGCTCCGGAGATACGGTAACGGCCATGATCTCAGACCTTTTCGACTTCAGGCCGGCCCAGAATGCCGGAAGGCAGGAAGATCAGCACGATGGCCAGGATCGAGAACGCCGCGACGTCCTTGTAGTCGATCGAGAAATAGGCCGACCACATGCTCTCGATGAAGCCGATCAGCAGCCCTCCGAGCACGGCGCCCGGCAATGAGCCGATGCCGCCAAGCACCGCCGCGGTGAATGCCTTCACACCCGGCACAAAACCGTCGGAGAAAGCCACCACGCCATAGTACATCAGGAACAGCGTGCCGGCGACGGCGGCAAGCGAGGCACCCATGATGAAGGTGATCGAGATGGTGCGGTCGACGTCGACGCCGAGCAGTGCGGCCATCTTGCGGTCCTGTTCGCAGGCGCGTTGGGCCCGGCCTAGCGAGGTCCTGTTGACCAGATACCAGAACAGCACCAAGAGCAGCGCGGTGACGATGACGATGATGATCTGCTTCAGCGACACGCTGACGCCGTCGATGTTGTAGACTTGGCTGACCATCGGCGGGATCGGCTTGTTGCGCGGGCCCTGCGTCACCTGGACGAAGTTCGACAGCGCGATCGACATGCCGATGGCGGTGATCAGTGGCGCCAGCCGGAACGAACCGCGCAGCGGCCGGTAAGCCACCTTTTCGATCGTCCAGTTGTAGAGGCTGGTGAGCAGCATCGCCACGATCATCATGACCAGCAGCGCGATGACCACGGGCACCGAATAGAACATCGCGCCGAGGATGAGGAAGACGATCAGCGCCGTGAAGGCGCCCACCATGAAAATGTCGCCATGGGCGAAGTTGATCATCCCGATGATGCCGTAGACCATCGTGTAGCCGATCGCGATCAGCCCATAGATCGATCCCAGCGTCAGCCCATTGATAAGCTGCTGGACAAAGTACTGCATGTGTACATGGCTCCCCTGGAATGTCGCCCATGCAGACGCATTCCTTTTCGTATTTCCCCTAGTCGTAAAGTTTCGAGCCCGGATTGCAACGTGATTTTTTTGACTGCCCCGCGTGTTTCTGATTCACGTCGTTTCGACCGCCCGTTTTTTGCACCCGACCCCTGGACTACCGCGGACCCTATCATTGGCATAACGCAATGTCTTTGACGATTCGGCGGTATCATGCGCCCCGTTTCGAAGAAATCGCCGTCAAAATTAGGTGATAAGAAGAATCGTTGCGTTCCTGACACGGTTCGTTTTTTCGCCACACTCCTTTCCCCAAGGTCAGGATTCCTCCTGGCTGGCCTCAAAGCCATGCTCGAATGGATCGCGGTCGCTCGCGAGCATCGCATTCAAGCGACTGCGCCTGCCTGGCTGCCGATCGAGGAAATTGCCACTACTCCGGATCAGTACGCCGATCCCCCGTCTTCGCTCAGCGCATGCCGCTCCGTGCCCTGAAGGGGAGGATTGAAGACACTCACCAGGATCATATCGCCGGAGGCGTCGGCACGCAGATAGTGGTCATCATGTTCGTCTAGCACATAGATCGTGCCCGGCTCGATGCGATGCACCGCACCGGACATGTCTTCGACCTCACCAGCGCCGGCGATGCAGTAGCAGGCCTCGAAATGCCTGCGATACTGGAGGCGCGATTCGCTGCCGGCGCGCACGACAGTGTGGCAGACGGTGAAGCCCATGCCGTCCCGCTGTGTCAGCAGGCGGTGGCTGGTGCCATTGCCCCAATCCACGAAGAAGTCAGATTTTTCTACATCAGCCAATTGTCTGGTGAACATGTTTTCTTTCCCTGCAGATCGTGGCCCGAGCCAGGAATGCCAATAGGGCCGCTGGAACGGATGCAGGAGTGCCGCAACGTGCACGGACATTCAAATGATTGCTTCTCACCTGATGTGTTAGTAAATTTTACAGATGGACTATATCCCGTTGAATGCCATCCGCGCCTTTGAGGCCGCCGCACGTCGCTTGAGCTTTTCGGCGGCGGCCGAAGAGCTTCACGTCACCCATCCGGCCATCAGCCACCAGATAAGGCGGCTCGAAGAGTGGCTGGGCACGCCTCTGTTCCACCGGGACGCACGCAAGGTACGGCTGACGGATGCCGGCGTGATCCTGCAGGCGTCGGCGAGCGGAGCCCTTGCCGAGCTTGGTGCCACATGCCGGCGCATCCGCCGCAATGCGGGGTCGGCGACACTGTCCGTAGGCTGCATACCGTCCATCGCCAGCCGCTGGCTGGTTCCCCGCCTGCCGGACTTCACCGCCAGCCATCCCGATATCGGCATGCGGGTCGCTTATGCCAAGGCCGAGGACAGGCTTGGAGATGGTGAGAACGATGTGCTGATCACGCTCGGAGCCGATCCGACGCCTGGCGTCACCAGCCTCAAGCTGTTTTCACGCCTCAACCGGCCGGTGTGCAGTCCGCATTACCTGGCTGGCAGGCAGCATCTGCGAACAGCTTCGGGTATCGCTGCCGCCGACCTTTTGCATGACGAGAACCGGCAGGGCTGGCGCGAATGGTTCTCCGAGGCCGGCCTTCCCGGTGTCGATGTCGGCAACGGGCCCGTCTTCGCCGACTTCAACATTCTTGCGACTGCGGTCATCGCCGGCCACGGCGTGGCACTTTGTCCGGTCGACGTCTTTCGTGATGAACTGAAGCGCGGCGACCTGGTGGTTCTGTCCGATGTCTCGACCAACCGCGACAAGAGCTATTTTCTGACGATGTCGGTGGATGCCTCGGCCGCCGCTCTCACCTTCGCCGACTGGTTTCGCCGGGCGGTCTCGGTCGATGCTGATGATCAGCGATCCGGCATCACTTGACCACGAAACCATGGGCGAACGGATCGCGGTCGTCGATGAAGATCGTGTTCAGTCCGGTCATGCGCGCCCAGCCGCCGATCGAGGGGATGATCGCCGGCTTGCCCGCGACGGTGACCTCCTTCTCGACCTTGCCCTTGAACAGCGAACCGATGATCGATTCATGCACGAAGGCGTCGCCGGCCTTGAGCTTGCCCTTGGCATGAAGCTGCGCCATGCGCGCCGAGGTGCCGGTGCCGCACGGTGAGCGGTCGATGGCCTTGTCGCCGTAGAAGACGGCATTGCGGGCGTCGGCCCCTTCCACCGTCGGCTTGCCGGTCCACAGCATATGCGACAGCTTGTTGATGCCGGGGTTTTCCGGATGCACGAAAGTGTATTTCTCGTTGAGCAGCTGCCGCACCACCGGGCTCCAGGCGATGAGGTCGCCGGCGGAATGGCCCGCCATGTCGCGATAGTTCTTCTGCGGCTCGACGATGGCGTAGAAATTGCCGCCATAGGCGACATCGACGCTGATCTCGCCGAGCCCGGGACATTCGACCGTCAGACCTTCGGCATAGAGGAACGACGGCACGTTGGTGATGCGCACCTCCTCGACATACTCGCCGACCTGTTTGTATTCGGCGATGACCAGGCCGGCCGGCGTGTCGAGCCTCAGTACGCCCGGCGTCTTCGGCTTGATCAACCCATGCTCGATGGCCATCGTCACCGTGCCGATGGTGCCGTGGCCGCACATCGGCAGGCAGCCCGAGGTTTCGATGAACAGGATGGCTATGTCGCAATCCTCGCGCGTCGGCGGATAGAGGATCGAACCCGACATCACGTCGTGACCGCGCGGTTCGAACATCAGGCCAGTGCGGATCCAGTCATATTCGGCGAGGAAGTGCGCCCGCCGTTCCATCATCGTCGAGCCCTCGAGCAACGGGCCGCCGCCGGCGACCAGCCGGACCGGATTGCCGCATGTGTGGCCGTCTATGCAGAAGAAGGATTTCCTGGCCATGGCGTTCCTCGAAAATTCAAAACCGTTGTGGACTGAAAGGGGCGAGATCAACAGGCGCAACCTGCCCCAGAATGATTTCCCGGATCAACCGTCCGGTCGCCGCGGCCTGGGTCAGGCCGAGATGGCCATGGCCGAAAGCGTAGACCACCGGCCGGCTTCCCGACGCCTTGCCGATGACAGGTACCGAATCCGGCAGCGAGGGCCGGAACCCCATCCATTCGCGCCCGCCCGAGGGATTGAGTCCAGGCAGGAATTGCTGCGCCTTCCGCAGGAGCGCTTTCGACCTGGCATAGTTGGGCGGCCGCTCGATGCCGCCGAGTTCGACGGCGCCGCCGACGCGCAGGCCCGTTTCGAGCGGCGTGATGACGAAGCCATGGCCGGAGAAGATCAGCTGCCGCTTCACGTCGAAGGCGCTTTTGGGCAGCGTCGTGTTGTAGCCGCGCTCGGTCTCCAGCGGAATGCGGTCGCCAAGCTGCCGTGCCAAAAGGTGCGACCATGCACCAGCGGCGACGACGAGGTGCCTGGCTTGCCTGGTCGTGCCGTCGGCCAGGGTCAGCGTCGCGCCATCCTGGTCCGCCGCGACCCGGCTGATCCTGGCCATTTCAAAGCGGGCGCCCCTGGCCTCGGCGTAGGCCCACACCGCCTTGCCAAGCAATTTCGGATCGGAGACGGTCTTCCAGCCCGGCACGAAGGTGCCCTTGATGAAGCGCGGGGACAGGCCAGGCTGCAAACCGGCCAGGTCCTTACCCTCGACATGGCGAAAGCCGATGCCGAAACGCTCGCGCGCGGCCCAGCCGGACAGCGAGGCGCGGAACTCGGCCTCGCTTTCATAGAGTTCAAGCGAGCCATCCTCGCGCAGCATCGGCCGCGTGCCGGAGCGATCGAGCAGATCCATCCATTCCGCTTCGGCGAGCTTCATTATGCCGGCCTGGGCGGCGAGGCTCGCTTCGTATTTCGCCGGCGCGCCGGCGCGCCAGAAGCGGATCAGCCACGGCAGCAGCTTCGGCAGATAGGCGGGCGGAATGCTGAGCGGGCCGAGCGGATCGGCCAGCCATTTCGGCAGGTTCTTGATCATGCCCTTGTGTGCCAGCGGCAGCACGTCCGAGAAGGCGAAAGCGGCGGCATTGCCGGAGCTCGTCTCCTCGCAGATGCCAGTTCGGTCGAAGACCGTAACGTTCCGCCCTGCCTCGGCAAGGAAGGCCGCCGCGCAGATGCCGATGATGCCGCCGCCGATGATGGCGATGTCCTCGCCTTCCCCCCGCGAACGGGGAGAAGGTGCCCCAGTGGCGGAGCGTCGCTCCTGTTCCGGGGATTTGGAATTTCCTGGCACGTCGGTGCTGTCCCTTACTCGGCTGCCACCAGTTTGTCCGCCGATAGAGGAGACGTCTGGAGCGACGGCAGCTTCGGCCGCACCGCCAGCGCATCCCGTATGATCTTCTCCACCGCCTTGCGGCGCTCGCCCGACAGCGGCTGGCGCGGCATGCGCACCCGGTCATTGGTACCAATCGCCAGCACTTCGGCAAGCTTGATGTTTTGGACCAGATAGGTCGAGACATCGAGGTCGAGCAGCGGCCGGAACCAGCGATAGATGGCGAGTGCCTCCTCGCGGCGCCCCTCTCTCATCAGCTGGTAGATGGCAACGGTCTCGCGTGGGAAGGCGGTGACCAGGCCGGCCACCCAGCCGATGGCGCCGACCGACAGCGCCTCGAAGGCGAGATTGTCGACGCCGGTGAACAGATCGTAGCGGTCGCCAAGCCGGTTGATGATCTCGGTCGAGCGCCTGATGTCGTCGGAGGATTCCTTGATGGCGACGAAGCGCTTGTCCGATGCCAGTTCCTCCATCTGGTCGACGGTAACGTCGACGCGGTAGGCGAGCCGGTTGGAGTAGATCATGACCGGCAGGTCGCCGGCCTCGGCGACCGCGCGCAGAGCCGCCACCGTTTCTTCCGCATTGGTGTGGTAGATCGGGCTCGGCACCACCATCAGGCCATTGGCGCCTTCCTTGGCGGCGCGCCTGGCGATGCTGGCCGCTTCCCGGGTGCCCGCTTCATTGACCGTCAGCAGCACCGGCTTCTTGCCAGCGACTTTCTGCGCCGTCTTCAGCACCTCGATCTTCTCGTCAGGCGATAGCATCGGCCCTTCGCCGAGCGAGCCGCAGACGATGATGCCGTCGCAGCCGGCCTCCATCTGCAGGTTGAAGCAACGCTCCATCTCGGCATGGTCGAGCCGATCGTCGGCGGTGAATTTGGTCGTGACGGCGGGGAAAACTCCGGTCCACATGGCTGTCTCTCCAAGTTGATATATCAGCCGTATATCTATTAAGAGCTGGCCTGTCAACGCTGACTCCATTATGATATATGAAAAATATATCAGGAGCCGGCCATTGATCTCCCCGCTGATATCCATCGCGACGAACGCAACCTTCGAGCCTGCGGCGACCAAGGCCTATCGCATGCTGGAGCACATGATCGTCACGCTGGAACTGGCGCCGTCGAGCTTCGTCACCGAAGGCGCGCTGATCGACAAGCTCGGCCTCGGCCGCACGCCGGTACGCGAGGCGATCCAGCGGCTGGCTTGGGAAGGGCTGCTGGATGTCCGGCCACGCGCCGGCATCGCGATCGCGCCGCTGCATCCCGGCGACTGGCTGCGCGTGCTCGACGCCCGGCGCGGCGTCGAAGTGGTGCTTGCCCGTTCGGCCGCCCGCTTTGTCACCCGCGAGGCCGCCGACCTGTTTCATGAGGCGGCGCTTGCCATGCAGAAGGCGGTCATCTCAGGCAACGTGCTGGCCTTCATCCAGGCCGACAAGGCGCTCGACGAGGCCCTGGCGCTGGCTGCTGACAACCCCTTCGCCGCCCGCTTGGCCGCGCCTCTGCAAACCCACAGCCGCCGCTTCTGGTTCCGCTACAAGGCGGATACGGGCCTGGCCGAATCCGCCGAGCATCATGTCGCGCTGATCCGCTCGATCCTCGACGGCGACGAGGAGGGAGCCGCCAAGGATGCCAAGCGGCTGATGGCGCTGCTGCGCGGCCATGCCGAGGTCGCCGCGACGCGCTGATTGAGCAGTCAGATCCCTTGCGTGGTGGTGATGGCGGTATTCTCCCACCCGTCACCGGTCGCGAAAATGCAGCTTCGGCCCTGCACGTCGGTCACCAGCATCGACCAGGTCCCACTTGCCGAAACATAGACCTCGACAATGGCGGCCTGACCAACCACACCGTAGCCGATCTGCTTTTGTTGCAGGGCCTTTGCCAATGCCGCGACGAGGTCACTGTGGCCGCCGCAGATGAATTGCGCCTGCGCCGATAGCGTCGACAGCGCCAGCGCGATGCCGACCGCGGCTATCCTGATCCATCGAAACGAAAATTTGTGTGCCATCTGGCACCTCCTTCGCCTTCGCGTTCCGGCAAAGGGAGGCACATGAGGCAGCCTCAATACACCGAAACACTCCAGGCCGGGTTCGACGTCTTCATCACGTCACTCCTTCTGGTTTCCGGTCTGTCGTCAGGGGAACTTTATCATTCCCTAGAATCGATATGGTGAGGCCCCGATGCGAAAACAAGCGCCATTTCGGAGCTCGGGGCGCGTTGCAGGACGACGACCCGCATCAAGCTTCCGCGGGTTCACGAAGTGCCGCCCATTTCAGCAAGGCATCGAGAGCCGGGCACAGGGCCTGGCCCCAATCGGTCAGGCAGTACTCGACCTTGGGCGGCACTTGGTGGTGCACGATCCGGCGCACGATTCCGTCGGCCTCCATCTGCCGCAGTTGCTGAATCAGCATTTTCTGCGAGATCGCCGGGATCGCCCGTTCGAGGTCGGAAAAGCGCAGCACCTTGCCGCCGAACAGGTGAAACAGGATCACCAGCTTCCAGCGGCCTTCGAGAATGCGCAGCACATTCTCGACGCCGCTCGCTGCCGAAGAAGGCGTCAATGACTCGGGCTCACCTTCAGGTAAGTACCTTACTTTTTCGTCGGTTCTTGTCATTTCACCAGCATATCTCATTTTAGGAACCGGACAAGCGCCGCCGGCCTCGACGGGCGGCGGCAACGCGCATCGGAGACGACAGCATGACCGCAACCCTTCCGCAGCTACTGGCCGATTATTTCGCCGCCAAGAACCGGCATGACATTAACGCCATGCTCATTCCTTTCTCGCCGGACGCCACGGTCAAGGACGAAGGCAAAACCCATCGGGGTTCGGACGCGATCCGCAGCTGGATGGAGGAGACGACACGCAAATACCGGGTGACCGTCGAGGTCGCCGAGGCGACCGCCAATGGCGATGCATGGCGAATCGCCGGCATCGTGTCAGGGAATTTCCCAGGCAGCCCTGCGACGCTCCACTATAACTTCACGCTGGCCGACAACCGGATCGCCCTGCTGGAGATCGGCGCATGACCATCGTCCAGAAATTTGCAATCGACGACCGGGAATTCGCCGGCAAGCGCGTTCTGGTTACCGGCGGTACCAAGGGTGCCGGCGAAGCCATCGTGCACAGGCTTTCGGCGGCAGGAGCTGTCGTTCTCACGACCGCCCGCTCAGCGACCGAAGCATGCCAGCCGAAGCTGTTCGTGCAGGCCGATGTGAGTACTTTGGCGGGTATCGAGACGGTGGTCGCGGCCATCATGGAACGGCTTGGCGGCATCGACATCATCGTGCACAGCGTCGGCGGGTCGAAGAGCCCAGGTGGCGGGTTTGCCGGACTGACCGATCAGCTCTGGCAGGACGAGCTCAGCCTCAATCTGCTGGCGGCCGTGCGGCTCGATCGCCTGCTTGTCCCACATTTGATCGAGCAAGGCGCAGGCGCGATCGTTCACATATCGTCGATCCAGCGCCGCCTGCCGCTGCACGAATCCACCATCGCCTATGCGGCGGCCAAGGCCGCCCTTTCGACCTACAGCAAGGCGCTGTCCAAGGAGCTCGGCCCCAAAGGCATCCGCGTCAACGCCGTGGCGCCGGGCTGGATCCACACCAGCGCTTCGGAAGCCATGGTGAAGCGACTGGCCTCCCACTCGGGTTCGGATGAGGCAACCGCCCGCCAGAGCATCATGGATGCGCTGGGCGGCATCCCGATCGGCCGGCCGGCATGGCCGCAAGAGGTTGCCGAACTTGTGGCATTCCTCGTCTCGGACCGTGCGGCATCGATCCACGGCGCCGAATACGTCATCGATGGTGGCACGATTCCAACAGTGTGATGCCGCGCAAAAAACAAAGGGCGCGGCCAAAGCCGCGCCCTTAACTCGATGAAAATCCGAATTCAGTTCATCGTCGGAATGACGAACTCGGCACCGTCCTTGATGCCGGACGGCCAGCGCGAGGTGACCGTCTTGGTCTTGGTGTAGAAGCGGAAGGCGTCCGGGCCGTGCTGGTTGAGGTCGCCGAAGGACGAAGCTTTCCAGCCGCCGAAGGTGTAATAGGCGATGGGAACCGGGATCGGCACGTTGACACCGACCATGCCGACCTGGACACGGCTTGCGAAGTCACGAGCGGCGTCGCCGTCGCGGGTGAAGATGGCGACGCCATTGCCCATCTCGTGGTCGTTGGCGAGTTTGATCGCGCTCTCATACGTCGGCGCGCGCACCACCGAGAGCACCGGCCCGAAGATCTCTTCCTTGTAGATGCGCATGTCCGCCGTGACGTTGTCGAACAGGCAGCCGCCCATATAGTAGCCGCCCTCATAGCCCTGCATCTTGAAGCCGCGGCCGTCGACGACGAGCGTGGCGCCTTCCTTGACGCCGGTGTCGACATAACCTTTCACGCGCTCCAGTGCCTGCGCCGTCACCAGCGGGCCGAAATCGGCGGCCGAATCCGTCGACGGGCCGACTTTCAGGCTTTCCACGCGCGGTACCAGCTTTTCCATCAGCCGGTTCGCGGTGTCGTTGCCGACCGGAACGGCCACCGAGATCGCCATGCAGCGCTCGCCTGCCGAGCCGTAGCCGGCGCCGATCAGCGCGTCGACGGTCTGGTCCATGTCGGCGTCGGGCATGATGATCATGTGGTTCTTGGCACCACCAAAACACTGCACGCGCTTGCCCGCCGCGGTGCCGCGCGAATAGATGTAATGCGCGATCGGCGTCGAGCCGACAAAGCCGACGGCCTTGATATCGGGATCGTCGAGGATGGCGTCGACCACTTCCTTGTCGCCGTTGACGACGTTGAGGATGCCCGCCGGCAGGCCGGCCTCGAGGAACAGCTCGGCGATGCGGATCGGCACGCCCGGGTCACGCTCCGACGGCTTCAGGATGAAGGCATTGCCGCAAGCGATTGCCGGCGCGATCTTCCACAGCGGGATCATCGCCGGGAAGTTGAACGGCGTGATGCCGGCGACGACGCCGAGCGGCTGGCGCATCGAATAGACGTCGATGCCGGGGCCGGCGCCATCGGTGAACTCGCCCTTCATCATGTGCGGCGCGCCGATGCAGACCTCGACCACTTCGAGGCCGCGCTGGATGTCGCCCTTGGCGTCGGCGATCGTCTTACCGTGCTCGCGCGCCAGAATGTCGGCCAGTTCGTCATAGTCGCGGGCGACCAGTTCGAGGAATTTCATCAGCACGCGCACGCGGCGCTGCGGGTTGGTGGCGGCCCATTTCGGCTGTGCTGCCTTGGCGTTCTCGACGGCCGCGCGCAGTTCCGCCTGCGAGGCGAGCGCCACCGTGCCGCGCACGGAGCCATCCATCGGCTGCATGACGTCCTGCTTGCGGCCGCTGGTACCGGCGACACGCTTGCCGCCGATGAAATGACCGTACTCGATCATGATGTCTCTCCCTTGTTTGTGATGGGTGTATTCTCCGCCTTTGTGGTGGCGAAGGCAACGCGAGGGAGAACGCAACCGTTGTGCGAAAATTAGATATCGATTGACGGGCGAGCATCAATTCTCGCAAATGGCCGACAACAAGATATCTCCTGGGGGATGCCCATGAACTGGGATGACGTCCGCATCTTCCTCGCCGTGGCGCGTGCCGGCCAGATCCTTGGCGCCGCCAGGCGGCTGGAGCTCAACCATGCCACCGTCTCGCGCCGCATCGCAGCACTCGAGGACGCGCTGCGCACAAAACTCTTCCGCCGGCTGACCACCGGCAGCGAGTTGACGCCCGCCGGCGAGCGGTTCCTCGATATTGCCGAGCGCATGGAGGGCGACATGATCGCCGCGCGTTCGACCATATCAGGCGAAGGCGACGATATCTCCGGCACCGTGCGCATCGGAGCACCCGACGGCTTCGGCGTCGCCTTCCTGGCCAGACGCCTCGGCGAACTGACCGCGCTGCACCGCGAGCTGACGATCCAGCTCGTGCCGGTGCCGCGCTCCTTCTCCCTGTCGCGGCGCGAGGCCGACATCGCCATCACCGTCGAGCGGCCGACCGAAGGTCGGCTGGTGGCGGGCAAGCTGGTCGACTATTCGCTCGGCCTGTTTGCCTCGCGCGCCTACGCCGATGCCAATGGCCTGCCCAAAACAGCGGCCGAACTCGGCCGGCACACCCTCATTGGGTATGTGCCTGACCTGATCGTCAGCCCATCGCTCGACTACGCCGCCGAATTCAGCGCGGACTGGCGCACCAGCTTCGCCATTTCCTCCGCACTCGGCCAGGCCGAAGCGGTGCGCTCGGGCGCCGGCATCGGCATCCTGCACACCTTCGTCGCCCGTTCGATGCCGGAGCTGGTGGCCGTCGATGTGGTGGCGCCCATCCGCCGCGCCTACTGGCTGGTCTATCACGAATCAGTCAGGCCGCTGCGCCGCATCCAGATCGTCGCCGGCTTCATCACCAAGGCGGTGGAGCGGGAAAGAAGCCTTTTCCTTTAGAAGCGCTGTCAGAGGCGCCTGGCAGGTGCAACACACGACGCCTTTCCCTTGCCACAAAACCGGCCAGTGTGGCATCAGGCGTGCGGTCGCCGGCCACGAGGCAAGGCCGCCGGGTGGGGAAATCGTTCAGAAAGCTGGCGCGGATAAACATGCGAGCCGTTCTTGCCATCCTGCCGCTGCTTTTCGTCTCGGCCTGCGCCAACCCTTGGGCCAAGGTGCCGGAAGCCGAATTGCCCAAGCCGATCCGCTACGCCATGGCGCGCCCCTCGCCTTTCGTCATTGGCAATTATTGCGGCCCCGGCACCCGCACCGGCGATCTGTCGGCCCGGCCGGTCGACCGCCTCGACGCCGTATGCCAGGTCCATGACGCCTGCTACATCGCCCGCCACAATCATTGCGACTGCGACGGCGCGCTTATCACCTCCGCCAGGGCAATTCGCGACGACAAGACGGCGCCACGCAAGATGCGCGGCGAGGCAGAATTGCTGATCGCTACCTTCGCCATTCCCGTCTGCAAGGTGTTTCCACAGGGCTTCATGCCGCCGCGCGACCCGGCACAGTTGAGCGCGATGAAGGCCGGAGCCGCCGGTTGAACCGCAGCGCATCCATCATCCTTGCCCTAATCGGGCTGGCCGCCCTTGCCGGTTGTACCGGCACAGGCCGCAATGCCTGCGACCTCCTGCCGGGACAGGAAGCCTGCGCGCGGCCTTCCCTGTCGGCCGGCACGCCCGGGCCGCAGGTCGCGGCGTCGCAGTTTTTCGGCGATGCCGGCGCCAGTGACTACGAAAGACGATTCCTGGCGCTGCTTGCCCATAATCAGCTCGGCGCCATGGACCGCGCCAACGGCACCGGCCCATTCGGGCGCAACCGGCGCGACGTGCAGAACAGTGACTTCCAGGCGACCTATTCGACGCTGCAGCAACTGGCCGGACCGGTCGCCAGGGCGCTTCTGCCGCCCGCCAGTGGCGGCAGCGGCGAGGGCCAGTTCGACGGACGCTGGCGGGTGTCGCGGCAGACGCTTTACATCGATGCGGCGGCGCGGCCCACAGCCCCCAAGACTTTCGATTTCTCCGGCCTGCAGGCACGCAGCACCGAGATCGTCGTGCGCCAGGTCGGCGAGCAGCCTGCCGACATCGAGGCCACCTGCGACGGCGCGTTGGCGATCCGCGACGCCGGCGCCTCGCGCACCATCGCCGCCGGCGCGGCATTTCGGTTCCGCCTGTCTGGCGAGGACGACGCAGTCAGCCTGTTTCCAAGCGACAGCCTGAACCGCTGCACGGCAAGGATCCGCTCCAGCCTTGCTTCGGCCGGCGCGCCGCTTACGATCCGGCGCGAAGAGGCCGCCGATCCCTCGCTCGCCAGCTTCGACAGCCGCTACGAGCGTTGCCCGGTCCCCGACAGCGCCGGCCTCGACGCGCTTGAACGCGCCTTCTATGCCAGCCGCTGGCTGTCGCAGACCTGCGCCCTGCCGATCGGCGCGCCCAAGCTGCTGCGCAAGTCGCGCGACGGCTTCAACGCCAAGGTCGAGGCGCTGATGGGCGCGCCTCTGTCCGATGCGGCAATAGACAAAGGCGACCCCGATCTGCCGCTCGATTTCTCCAGGGCGCCAAGGCTGAAGCTGATCTATCTGTCCTCGCTCGAATTCAAGGCCGACTTTTCAGGCTGCATCATGGAACGGCTGATCCGTCATCATGCAGCCCTTGGCACCAAGGTGCGCATCATGGTCACCGACGTGCTGGAGCGCGAGAAGGACGACGCCATGCTGCACCGGCTGGCGGCTGAATTCCCCAATGTCGAATTGCAGGAGTACCGCTGGCGCGCCGACCATGGCGCGCCGATCGACGAGCAGATTTCACAATTGCACAAGACCCATCATATCAAGATGCTGGCGACGCTGGCTGAGGATCCCGCGCGCTCGCGCGTCATCATCGGCGGCCGCAACATCCATGATGGCTTCCTGTTCCATCAGCCGATCGACCTGTCACGCTATCCGGACCTGCAGCAATACGGCAAGACCGACGGGCTTTCGCTGAACTACTATTCGAACTGGAGCGACTTCGACATCGAGTTCGCCGACAGCGCCACGGTCGAGACGCTCGCCGCGCATCTGTCGACGATATGGTTGCGCGACGCCGACACCAATCTGGCGCGCCCCTTCTCCATCCCGGTTCGCGGTGATGGCCCCCAAGGCAATGCCCGGCATTTCATTTCGGTGCCCTATGAAGACGACCATGCGCTGGAGGCCTATTTCGTCGAGCTGGTCGATGCCGCTCAACACCACATCCAGATCGTCAACCCCTACCTTAATTTGACGCCGAGCCTCGCCCAGGCCGTTGACCGGGCGCTTGCCCGTGGCGTCAAGATCGACATTGTCGGCCGCATCGATCTCAAGGGCGATATCGGCGGCAAATTCCTCACCGCGCTCAACAAGCTGTTCGTCGAGAAATATGGCGACCGCATCAACATCCGCGAGTTCAAGGCGCCCGACGTGGTGCTGCATTCCAAGATCATGATGATCGACGAAAGGCTGGTCGCCATCTCCTCGGTCAACCTCAACAACCGCAGCTTCTTCCACGATTCAGAGAACGGCATGATGGTGCTCGATCCCGCCTTCTACATCAGGATGAAGCCGATCTATGACGACTATCTCGCCCACTCGAACCCGGTTTCCACCAAGGTGACGATCCCGTGGGCCTATCGGTTGCTGTTCGATGAGGCCTGGGTCAGGCAGGCGTTCTGATCTTCTCGCCCTGTGCCTATTTCAGGTAGCGCTCCTGCGCGAGGGCACGGGCATCGATGTCGGGCACCTTGTTGGACATGATGTCAGCCAGCACCTTGGCCGAGCCGCAGGCCATGGTCCAGCCGAGCGTACCATGGCCGGTGTTGAGGAAGAGATTGGAAAGCTCGGTGCGGCCGATCAGTGGCGGGCCATCCGGCGTCATCGGCCGCAGCCCGCACCAGAAGGTCGCCTCGCGCATGGCGCCGGCGCCCGCAAAGAGATCGCCGACCGAATGTTCGAGCGTGCGGCGCCGTGATTCATGCAGCCTGAGGTCGAAGCCGGAAATCTCGGCCGTGCCGCCGACGCGGATGCGGTCGCCGAGCCGTGTGATTGCCACCTTGTAGGTCTCGTCCATCACGGTCGACACCGGCGCCAGGGCTGCATCCTTGATCGGCACGGTGATCGAATAGCCTTTGACCGGATAGACCGGGATCGACCGTTTCATCCTGCGCATGAAGCCCGCCGAGTAGCTGCCCAGCGCCATCACATAGGCTTCGGAGGCCTTGAAACCCTTGCTGGTGCTGAGATTGGCAATGCGGTTGCGGCTGCGGATAACGCGCCAGATCGTCGTGTCGTATTCGAACGTGACGCCACGCGCGACACAGAGCTCGGCCAGTTTCTCGGTGAACATCTTGCAGTCACCGGTTTCGTCATGCGGCAGCCTGAGCCCGCCGACGAACTTCTCGCGCACACCGGCCAGCGCCGGCTCCGCCGCGATGCAGCCATCCTGATCGAGGATCTCGTAGGGCACGCCATATTTCTTCAGCACCTCGACATCGCCGCCGGTGCCGTCGAGCTGCTTTTGCGTGCGAAACAGCTGCAGCGTGCCCTGGGTGCGCTCGTCATAGGTGATGCCGGTCGCCTCGCGCAGCGCCTTCAGCGTGTCGCGGCTGTATTCGGCCAGCGGCACCATCCGCGACTTGTTGATCGCATAGCGCTCGGCCGTGCAGTTGCGCAGCATCTTGACCAGCCAGGTCCACATATGCGGGTCGAAGGCCGGCCGCACCACCAGCGGGCCATGCTTCATCAACAGCCATTTGATCGCCTTCAGCGGAATGCCGGGTCCGGCCCAGGGCGATGCATAGCCGGGTGAAATCTCGCCGGCATTGGCGAAGCTGGTTTCCAGCGCCGGGCCCTTCTGGCGGTCGAGCACCGTCACCTCGTGGCCAGCCTCGGCAAGATAATAGGCCGTGGTCACCCCGATGACGCCGCCGCCCAGCACCATGATCTTCATCGTTCACTCCTTGCCGCGCCGCGCATCCTCAGGACGCCCGTGGACGCGACCGCATTTCTCGATTTGCGCATGATCCCAAATGAAAATCGATGCCGATTTTCGAGAACCATGCGCTGTGGCCCATTCACGCCGCCGAGGGACCGGGGTCGTCGTCTTCTGTCTGCCGCATTCCGGCCGTCTCGCCAAGAGGCCGCCAATCGTCTGCGGCGCTGTAGACGAGAGTAAGCCCGTGCGGTCGTCGCCGATCGGCCCGGTCCTTCTGCCTGACCGCGCGCCGGGCAGCCTCCGGCTGGTAAAGCACGGCCTTGATCAGGATCGACTCCCGTCGGCCATCGGCGTGCTCGATCAAAGCCGTTTCGCCCTGCGCCATGCCTAGCATGCAGAGCCCGCGCCTCGTCGCCACCGACAGGCTGGAGCCGACCGGTCCGCGCACCTCGTTCTGCACCAGGGTGCGCGTCTCGGTCTGACCGGCATCAATGCTGAACACCACTCTGCTATTGAGCGTCACAATATCGGGCTCGACCGAATCAAGCGGAACGACATCGGCGCTTGAAAGCTTGTGTTCGAGCATACGCGCGATCGGATCCGCGAATGCCTGCCGGCGCGCCAGCATGACTTCGAGGACTGCGAAGTCCTTCGTCGTCAGGCAGCAATTCGTGCTCGTCATCATCGCCTCCACGATCAAGGCCGTTGCGGGCCGGAGGGCGGCGTATCGACGGCTTCAACGGTCACCGACAGTTCCCGGCCGCCACGGCTGCTCCAGCACACCGCCTGCCCGATGGTCGCGCCGATAAGCGCCGTTCCCATCGGCGTCAGCACCGAAATCCTGTTTTCGGCAATGTCGGCTTCGCCGGGATAGACCAGCATGATGCGCTGGGTCTCCCCGCCGTCGGCACGGACCGTCACGATCGAACCCATACGCACCACGCCGGCCGGCATCGCCGCCGCGTCCGTGATGACGGCCCGGTCCATTTCCGAAAGCAGCTCCTCGGCCGTCTCGGGGGTGCGATCGAGCAAGGCCCTCGCCAGGCTGGTCAACCTGCCGTGGTCGGTATCACTGATCAAAATCTGGCTGCTTGGTCGCAGTCCGATTGCATGTTGCATGGCAAACCTCATGGATCGGCGCATCGAACGAATGCGCGCTTGCCACCGCGCTGACGGCGGCGTGATGAAAAGCCGGCAGCCGCGAAAAGCTGCACGACTTGATGGCGATGGTGGATGTATGGATGCCCCGATAAGGACGGACGCCGGAAGGCGGCCGCGCCGGGGCTACGATCCCGCGATCGGGCAGACCCTGAACAAGGTTCTGGTATAAGCGAGGTTGCTCATGCTCCGAACCTTGCCGACAGGCGCCCGCTTGTCAAGCGCGGCCAAACCGCTCAACCGCCGACATAATGGCGATAAAAGCGCGGACCGAGACTGGCCAGGATTTCATAGCCGATGGTGCCGGCATGGCCGGCGGCATCGTCGACGCTCTGCGAGGGGCCAAGCAGCTCGACCAGATCGCCCTCGCGCAGCCTGCCGGGCGGCAGAGCGGAAATGTCGAGAATGATCGAATCCATCGACACGCGCCCGAGGAAAGGCAGACGCAGTCCTTCGAACCAGGCCGCCGAAGCGGAGCGGCGCAGCCAGCCATCCGCATAGCCAAACGAAATCGTCGCCAGGCTCAGCGGACCGTCCGCGTGATAGGTGTGGCCATAGCCGATGCCGGTGCCCTTTTCGACGCGGCGCGTCTGCGCCACCTTGGCCTGCAGCCGCACCACGGGCAGCATCGGATTGGGTTCGCCGGGCGTCGGGTTGATGCCGTAAAGCGCCGCACCGGGGCGGGCGAGATCGTAATGATAGGACGGCCCGAGAAAGATGCCGGAAGAATTGGCAAGCGAGGCAGGCGCCCGGGGCAGCATGGCGCGCAGCCGCTCAAACGCCAGTCGCTGCTGTTCATTGGCCGGATGATGCGGCTCGTCGGCGCAGGCCAGGTGGCTCATCACATATCTGATGTCGATGCCGTCGAACGCGCTGCTATCCCCGGCCAGTGCCTCGACTTCGGCTGGCGCCATGCCGAGCCGCGACATGCCGCTGTCGACCTGGAGCGCGGCCGGCAGCCGGCGCCCGGCGTCGTGTGCCACCGTGCGCCAGGCTTGCAACTGCGCGCCACTGTTGATGGCCGCGCAAAGCCCAGCCGCCACCGCTTCCGGCTCGGAGCCCGGCGGCAGCCCGTTCAGCACGTAGATGTCTGGTCCGGTACCGATCGCCTTGCGCAACGCGATGCCTTCAGCCAGCAGCGCGACGAAGAAGATGTCGCAGCCTTCCCGGGCCAGCGCTGCTGCCACCTGGGCCGCGCCGAGGCCGTAGCCATTGGCCTTGACCACGCCGGCGCAACGCACGCCGCCCAACCGCGCCTTCAGCCGCCGGTAGTTTTCACGGATGACGCTGAGATCGATGGTCAGGATGGCGCCAGCCGCCACTTCGCTGACCGGCCAATCGGTGACGGTTTTCGCGGCATTCCGGTTGACGGTGTCGTTCATGGCGACCCTCATTGCATCGGCCATCAATACGATCCCCGCACCGGCGCGGCAACCGCGACGCGCCGCTACCGCGCCAGATGGCTGAACGCCGCCACCACCTCTTCGTAGACCTTGCGCTTGAACGGCACGATCAGGTCGGGCAGGTCCTGCATCGGCCGCCACGACCATTTGTCGAATTCGGCGGTATGGCCTCCCGGCGGCGGATTGATCTGGATTTCGCTCACATCGCCATGAAAGCGGAAGGCGAACCATTTCTGCGTCTGGCCGCGATAGCGGCCCTTGAAGGCAATGCCGACGAGATGATCCGGCAGGTCGTAGTTGATCCAGTCCGGCGCCTCGGTGAGCAGCGAGACGCTCTGCATGCCGGTCTCCTCATAGAGCTCGCGCTCCGCCGCCTGCAACGGTTCCTCGCCCTTGTCGATGCCGCCTTGCGGCATCTGCCAGAGCTGCGTCGTGCCGGCGAATTCGCTGTCGGGTTCGGCGATACGATGCCCGACCCAGACCAGGCCCTCGCCATTGAGGATCATCAACCCGACACAGGGGCGGTAGGGCAGCGTTTCGCGGTCGACCTTTTTCGTCTTCGCCATTATCTGTGCTCCGAGGGGTTCACGGCCAGGCGTGGCTAGCCTTTTTGCGGATCGATCGCCACTGCTGAAATCGGCACGATCTCGATGCCGCGCTTCTTGGCCTCGGCAATCCAGGACGACACGGTGTCGACCGTCAGGTCGAAGGCCGAGCCGATGCCGACGGCAGAGCCCTTGGCCCGCGCGGTAGCTTCGAGACTGTCCAGTTTCTTCAGGATGGCGCCGCGATCCTGCACCGCGTCGATCGCCGTATCGCCGGCGACGAAGGGCACGCCGTCCTTCAGCGCCAGGTCGGGCGCCAGGCTGCGCGCCGACGAACCATCGTCGATATAGGCGAGACCCCGTTTGCCGAGTTCGGCCATGAACGGCTCCATCGCCGCCGTGTCGGCGGAAAAGCGTGCGCCCATATAGTTCATGACGCCGGTATAGTTCGTCGTCCGCGACAGCACCCAGTGCAGATTCTTGAGATTCTCCTCGGCGCTCGCCGCCACGGTCAGCGTGTTGCGGCCGGGGTTGACATTGGGATAGTCGAACGGTTCGAGCGGCACCTGCATGACGATCTCGTGGCCGCCCTGCCGGGCGGCCTGCATCCAGCGGCCGATGCTGTTGCCTTGCGGGGCAAAGGCCAGCGTCACTTCCGCCGGCAACATGGCAATCGCCGCCTGGGTGCCGGTCTGCGACACGGCAAGCCCGCCGATGACGATTGCCACCCGCGCACCGCGCGCGCCGGACCACGGCCGCGCATAGACATCGAAGGGCCGCCTGCCATCGGCGGAGCGCATCGGCAAGGGTCCGGTGTCGCTGGTTTCGATCAGCGCCTTGTCGGGAAGATGCGCGATCTTCAGGTTCTGCCCGACGGTCGATGGATCACGGATGATGATCGCCGCCTGCGGAGGACCATCGCCCTCCTCCTTCTGCACATGGATGATCTGCGGACCACCGGTCTTGGTTGGCGTTTCAACCTTTGGCGCCGCGACAGGGGCCAAGGCGGATGGCGCGGCAGCGGGCTCGGCCGCCGCCGTCACCTTCGGCGTCGAAACGGCGACCTCTTGCGGCTTGCGAAATGGCTTTTCCCTGAGGGCTATCGCGGCCGAGGCGCCGACCACCGCCAGCACGACAATTGTCGGCACGATCACGCCCGCACTGACCTTGCCGGTAGCGCGCGGCGCCCGGACGGCCTGTCCCAGCGGGCGTTCGATGTCCTTGCCGATATCAGCCAAGCCCTGTCCCCGGAGCACATGATTCCGAAGGCGCCCCTTCGGCGACATGCGCGAATTCATCAACTCTGGCGCGCCACTGGCATCGTATCTGGAGGCCTTGTCTTGCCTCGCCGAATCAAACTGCCGGAACCTTTCGGTCCCGGCAGCATCGCATTGCTTCGTTCAGCCGGCCAGAGCTGGGCCAGCCAAGCCGTTACTGGTTGAGCACGGCCTTTTCCGGATTGGGTGGGAAGGCCGGGTCGGTCTTCTCGCCGCGCAGCAGCTGCTCGGCGAAGATGAGCTGCAGATCGTCCTTCGGATCCGGCGGCACATAGGCTGCCGAGCCCGAGCCGGTCGAGCTCTCGTCGGCGCCCTTGATGTGGCCCTTGAGGTCGGACTCGCCGCGCGTCAAATCCCTGCCCTGCAGTTCCGGCGGCAGCGGCTGGTCGACCTTGATGTCGGGCGTGATGCCCTTGCCCTGGATCGACTTGCCCGACGGCGTGTAATAGAGCGCCGTCGTCAGCCTGAGCGCGCCATTCTCGCCGAGCGGAATGATGGTCTGCACCGAACCCTTGCCGAAGGACTGCGTGCCGACCACCGTGACGCGGCGCAGATCCTGCAGCGCGCCGGCGACGATTTCGGAGGCGCTGGCAGAGCCGCCATTGACGAGCACGATTATCGGCTTGCCGTTGACGTCGTCGACCTGCTTCGGCTTGGCGTCGAAGCGGGTGACGTCCTTCGGATCGCGGCCGCGCGTCGAGACGATCTCGCCGCGCTTGAGGAAGGCGTCGGACACGCTCACCGCCTGGTCGAGCAGACCGCCCGGATTGAGGCGCAGGTCGAGCACATAGCCCTTGAGCTTGTCGTCCGGCACCTGCTTCTTGATGGTGTCGATGGCGCTCTCGAGGTCGTCATAGGTCTTTTCGGTGAAGGAGGTGATCTTCATGTAACCGATGTCTTTCTCGACCCGGAACTTGACCGCCTTGACCTTGATGATGTCGCGCACCACCGTCAGCTCGATCGGCTTGTCGGCACCCTGGCGCAGGATGGTGAGCTTGATCGGCGTGTTGACCAGGCCGCGCATCTTGTCGACCGCGTCGTTGAGCGTCAGGCCGCGAACCTCTTCGCCGTCGATCTTGGCGATGTAGTCACCGGCCAGCACACCAGCCTTGGCGGCAGGCGTGTCGTCGATCGGCGTGATCACCTTGACCAGGTCGTTCTCCATGGTGACCTCGATGCCGAGGCCGCCGAATTCGCCCTTGGTCTGCACGCGCATGTCCTGCGCCTGTTCGGCGTTCATGTAGGAGGAGTGCGGGTCAAGCGACGAAAGCATGCCGTTGATGGCGTTCTCGACCAGCGACTTGTCGTCGGGCGGCGTGACATATTGTGCCCGCACCCGCTCGAAGATGTCGCCGAAGATCGCCAGCTGCTTGTAGGTCTCCGATCCCGCAGCGTTCGCCGACGAGCCAGGAGCACCATAGACAAGGCTCATGGCGGAGGCGCCCATCAGCGCACCGGCAAACAGAAGCGACAGTTTCCGCATCATTTCACGTCCTTCCAGAAAAACGGTCCGCCCACCATGGGGCCGGATCGACGGGTTTTCCATCCTTGCGGAACTCGACATAAAGTTCCGGCGTGGCATTTCCATTCTTCGAAACCGAGGTGCTTGCCACCCGGGCCTCTCCCATCGCGCCGACCGGCTCTCCTGCGAGCACCGACTGGCCGGTCACGACGCTGATTCTGCTCATCCCCGCCAGAACGACATGATAACCGTCGCCGGCATTGAGGATCAAGAGTTGACCATAGGAGCGAAACGGCCCCGCATAAAGCACATTCCCATCCGCCGGCGCGGTAACGATGGCTCCCGATTGTGTCGCAAGCATGTCTCCAAGCATCACCGCGCCGTTACCGTCATCGGCGCCGAAGCGACGCTTGATGCGGCCGGTGACCGGCAGCGCGATCTGCCCCTGCAGCGCCGAAAAGGGAGCAGCCGCGGTGAGCCGATTGCCTTCGGGGACCGGCAGTGCTGCCAGCGATGCCGTTTTGTCACCACCCGTCTGATCGTCACCCGGCTGAGCGGCGGCGGCTGCCTTGGCGGCATCCGCGGCCTTGCGGGCCCTGTCGGCCTGCGCTTCGAGCGAGGCAATCAGGTCCTTCAGGCTGGAGGCCTTGGCCGCCAGTTGCTCTGAACGCTGCTGTTCGGCCGCCATTTGCGCCTGCGTATCGGCCTCGAGCTTCTGCTTGGCTTCCAGCAGCATGCCGAGCCGCTTCTTTTCCGCCACCTGCTCGCCGACGGCCTCCGTCAGCCGCGCCCGCTCGGCCTCGATCGAGGCCGTCACCCGGGTCTGCTCCTTGAGGTCGGCCAGCAGGCTGTCGGTCTGTTGGCGCAATTCCGGCACCACGGCGCCGAGCAGGATGGCGCTGCGCACCGACGACAGCGCATCCTCCGGCTTGACCAGGATCGCCGGTGGCGGGTTGAGACCCATGCGCTGCAGCGCGCCCAGCACTTCGGCCAGCACGTCGCGCCGCGCCACAAGCGAGGCGCGGATCTTCTGCTGCTGGCCCTTCAGCCCTTCCAACTTGGCACCGATGTCCTCGATGTCCTGGCCAAGCTTCTGCTCGGTCATCGCCGACTGGATCAGCGCCGCGGTGATCGAGGCATGGTCCTTCTTGACCGCGGCGATATCGGCGGCGAGCTTGGCCAGCCGTTCCGACGACAGCGTTATTTCCTTGGAGACCTGTTCGTATTCAGCGCGGCTCTGGTCCGGATCGGGCGCCATGTCGAGCGTGTTCTCGGCCCGGGTGGCATGCAACGACAAAAGCACCGCCACCGCCGCGATGCCGCAGCGCGCGCGCCCTAAGCGCCCGGTTGATGAGCCCGCTGTTGAGCCCAGTGTCGATTTCCAGCCTTCAGACATTCGCGATCTATACTATCCGCGGCTTCGTTAACGAATCATCAACCATGTTTGGGAGCCCGTCTCCGACTGCATGTTGCCCAAAAGTGGTCCCCTTTTTGGGAAAACGGCACGCCTAAAAACCAGAGATTTTCCATCTTGCGCGGCATTGGGGCGGAAATCCGGGCAATGGGCGACGAATCACGCTGCCGGCAACTGTAGCGGCAGGCTCACGAGCGATGATAGGGGTGGCCGGAAAGGATTGTCGCCACCCTGTAGAGCTGCTCGCCCAGCATCACCCGCACCAGCTGATGCGGCCAGGTCAGCGCACCGAACGACAGCACCAGGTCGGCCTGGTCGCGCAGCGACGGATCGTGGCCGTCGGCGCCGCCGACGGCCAGCACCAGCGCCTTGCGCCCACCGTCGCGCAACTGTCCAATACGGTTGGCGAGATCCTGCGAGGAAAGGCTCTTGCCGCGCTCATCGAGCAGGATCAGCGCCGTGCCCGGCTGCAGCTGCGCCTGCAGTCTCGAACTCTCGTCGCGCTGGCGCTCGGCGGCGCTCTGCGCGCGGCCCTCGGCGATCTCGGTGATCCCGGCGAATTCGAGCCCGACCGCTGGCCCGCTCTTGGCGAAGCGCTCGAAATAGCGGTCGGCCAACTCCCGCTCGGGGCCGGCTTTCATTCGGCCCACGGCATGAACTGAAATCTTCATCCCGCCTCTATAAACCCCGTGAAGGGCTTAGTGGAGGGTCTCTTCCTCGAGATCCGGCGCCTGCCACATCTTTTCGAGATTGTAGAATTCGCGGACTTCGGGGCGGAAGACATGGACGATGATATCGCCCGAATCGATCAGGACCCAGTCGGCGCCGGACAGCCCCTCGACGCGCGCCGTGCCGAGGCCGGCATCCTTGAGCGCCTTGAGGAGATGGTCGGCGACAGCCGAGACATGACGGTGCGATCGACCCGACGCGACGACCATGTAGTCGCCGAGGCTCGATTTCCCCTGAATGTCGATTGAGACAATATTTTCGGCCTTGGAGTCTTCCAGACTGGCAAGGACTGTCTTGATGGCGCGGGACACGGCGTCGTCTACGCTGATCCCGGCCGGCGAAGGCATGATGTCGGCCTTCTTCCGCAGTGCTGTTCTCAGTGTATTTCCTTTCGCAGCAAGAACAACCAAATCACCCCCAAAAGCAGGTGACACCACTTAGATAGGCAGAGTTCCCTGACAGTTTCAAGACGCAGTCCCAACTCACGCGAACTCGCCGGTTGCCCACTTGTTCCACATGGCGGGCAAAAAGATCGGAACCCGGGCGTCTGGCATGGGTTATCGGCTGACCGACCAACCGGAATCCAGCCATGCCGATCGACCCGCAAAACACCCTTCTCACCGTCCAGGCCGGCCTGGCACAGCTCAGCACGTTGATCGTCTCCTATTCCTTCTCGGCTATCGGCGCGATCATCCTGCTGGTTGTCGGCTACCTCGTCGCCGGCCTCGCCGAGCGTTCGATCTTCGCCGGCCTCGGCCATATCCATGGTTTTGATGCGACGCTGCGGCATTTCTTTTCCAAGATCGTCCGCTACGCCATCCTGATCCTCGTCGTCATCATGGTGCTCGGCCAGTTCGGCGTGCAGACCGCCTCGATCATCGCCGCGATCGGCGCCATCGGTCTTGCCATTGGCCTGGCGCTGCAAGGCACGCTGCAGAACATCGCCGCCGGCATCATGCTGCTGGCGCTGCGGCCGTTCCGCATCGGCGAATCCGTCGAGGTCGGCGTCATATCAGGCTCGATCGAGGAAATCGGCCTGTTCGCCAC
The DNA here is from genome assembly GCF_016756475.1 of Mesorhizobium sp. 113-1-2. Taxonomy (NCBI): domain Bacteria; kingdom Pseudomonadati; phylum Pseudomonadota; class Alphaproteobacteria; order Hyphomicrobiales; family Phyllobacteriaceae; genus Mesorhizobium; species Mesorhizobium sp. 113-1-2. Next base: position 1,373,296 of record NZ_AP023242.1, on the reverse strand, counting down.
CAGGCTCAGGACCGCCGACGGCGTCTACATCCTGGCGCCCAATTCGACGCTGTGGAACCAGCCGGTGCGCAACTTTTCGCGCAATGGCGTGCGCCGCGCCGACATCAGCTTGAGCATCGGCTCGTGGAACGACATCGACGGCGCGCAGAAGACACTGCTTGCCATTGCCGCTGCCGAGAATCGCATTCGTCGCGAACCAGCGCCGATCGCCTTCGTGGCCAGCCTCGGCGACACGACCGTTTCGCTCACCCTGCGCTATTGGACCGCGGCCGCCGACTACTTCTCCACGAACATCGACATGACGAAACGCGCCAAGCAGGCTTTCGACAGCGCGGGCATCTCCATCCCGCTACCGCCACCGGAAGCGCCGGTGACCGAGGCCCGCAAGCAGTAGGGCAATTCAGCCCAGACCGCGAAAAAAAGGACTTCAGTCCTTGACCCGGCCTTGCGGTTCGTCGGTGGTGAAGGCGAGTTCGACGGGCAAGGGCGCCTGCGCCGACATCGGCGTGAAACTGCCCGTAGCGGTTGCCGGGACCGGCCGAGCCGCTATTACCCGCCATAGCACGAACAGGCAAAACAGCGCGGCGATGATGATCCCGACATAGATGAACGTCGCGGTGCCGAAAACCACCGAAAGCGCCGTGACGATGCCCGGCACAACGAAGCCGGCCAGCGACCAGGCAAACAGCATCGAACTCGACAGGGCGAGAAGCTCATCCTTCTTGGCGCGGTCAGCGGCATGTGCGCTTGAGAGGGAATAGATCGATTCCGCCGCACCGTCCCAGATCAGGTAGATCACCACCAGGACCATCAGCGCACCGCCGTCGAACACGATGGCAAGCACGCTGGCGACAATCGCCAGCATCGCGGCGCCGGCGAGCACGAAGCGCCGATCCGTGCGGTCCGAAATCCAGCCAAGAGGGATCTGCAGGATCAGCGTTCCAACCGGCATCGCCGACAGAAGCAGCGCGACGTCACCTTGCGTGTAGCCCTTGGCGGTGGCGTGTATGGGCGCAAAGCCCGAGATGATCATCGACAAGCCACCGACCGCCAGCATACCGGCGACCCCAACAGGCGAAATGCGCCATGCTTGCCGCAACGCGACAGAAGCCGCCTGCGGCGCTGGCGGCTGAGCAAGGCGGGTCATGCCGACGGGCAGGATCGACAAGGCCGTAAAGGTGATGCCGATCAGAGAGGCTGCGGCGGTGTGGATGTCGACGATCGCAAGTGTCGCATAGCCGACACCCAACCCGGCAACGTAGGAGACGTAGAATACCGCCATAACCCGCCCGCGTATGGCATTGGGGAGCGCGTCGTTGAGCCAGCTCTGCGCGACGATGAACAGGCCGCATATGGCAAAACCGTAAAGGGCGCGCGCGCCGATCCACAATAGGGGATGCGGCCCGGCGCCGATGGCCGCGTTGGAAAGCGCGATCAGCGCCGACAGCACCATGAAGGCGCGGGCGTGGCCGACCCGGCGCACCAGTGGTCCGGTGAGGATACAGCCGGCAAGGCCGCCGGCCGAAAGCCCGGTGACGATCAGCCCGGCCCAGGTCGGATCGAAGCCTTCGACACCAAGCCGGACCGGGATGTAGGCGAACATCAGCCCGTTGCCGATGGCGATCAGCGCCATCGACACGATGACGCTGGCAATCGCGATCAGCGGCGTCGCCGCGCTGCCATGCTCCGGCTCGATCGTAGGTTGGGTTTTGGTTTGAATTGCCATTTCAGGTCAGCATCGCCGATCGGCTGGGCACGCGCCGCTGTAAAAACGACATGGCCGGACGGCTGAAACGCTGGCGCTTCCCTTAGCGGAGAAGCTTACCCCTTCGCCATCTTCCGGATCGCGCTCGACGACAGCGACGAGCGCGGGCCGTGGATGAAAGTCCAGGCCGGCGCCTGCATGCGGGCAAGCAGCGGCGCGTCGCCTTCGTCGATGCGGGCATAATCGAAGGTCTTGGCGACGACCGACGACAGGAACGACAGCGTCGCGCCCGGCCGGTCGATGACCGCGATCGGGAAGGTCAGCACGATCTCGCGCCAGCGCTGCCAGCGGTGGAAGTCGCGCAAACTGTCCGCCCCCATGATCCAGACGAACTCCACGCCGGGGTTGCGCGCCTTGACCAAAGCCAGCGTGTCGGCGGTGTAGCGCACATGATGCGCCGCCTCGAAGGCGGTGACCTTGATCTTCGGGTTCCTGGCGATCTTCTCCGACAGCTGCAGCCGTTCAGTCAGCGGCGCCAACTCGCGCGTGCTCTTCAGCGGATTGCCCGGCGTCACCATCCACCACAGCTGGTCGAGCGCCAGGCGCCGCAGTGCAATTTCGGCGACCAGCGCATGGCCAGCATGCGGCGGGTTGAACGAGCCACCGAACAGGCCGACCGTCAGCCCTTTTTCGGCATGAGGCATCTTCAGGTAACGGGAGGGGACCGCCGGTTCGGAAGATGCCAGCATCGCCTCAGGCTCTAGCGACAAAAAGCGTCAAGGCCTCACCTGTCCCGACCCGCGCACGCGGTATTTGAACGAGGTCAGCTGCTCGACGCCGACCGGCCCGCGCGCATGCATCTTGCCGGTGGCGATGCCGATCTCGGCGCCCATGCCGAACTCGCCGCCATCGGCGAATTGCGTCGAGGCATTGTGCAGCAGGATCGCCGAATCGATCTCGTTGAAGAACCGCTCCACCGCCTTCGCATCCTCGGCGATGATCGCCTCGGTATGATGCGATGAAAACGTCTCGATGTGCTCGATCGCACCACCGATGCCGTCGACCAGCTTCACCGCGATGATGGCGTCGAGATATTCCGTCACCCAGTCGGCATCGGTCGCCGGCTTGGCGTCGAAAAACACCTTCAGCACCTCGGCATCGGCATGGATCTCGCAGCCGGCGGCGCGCAAAGCATCGAGGATCGGCACCAGATGGGTTGATACCACCGCACGGTCGACCAGCAGCGTCTCGGCGGCACCGCAGACCCCGGTGCGCCGCATCTTGGCGTTGACGGCGATCTTCACCGCCATGTCGAGATTGGCCGACCCGTCGATATAGAGATGGCAGATGCCTTCGAGATGGGCAAAGACCGGCACCCGCGCTTCGCTCTGCACCCGCCCGACCAGGCTCTTGCCGCCGCGCGGGATGATGACGTCGAGCGTGCCGCCGAGGCCCTTGAGCATCTCGCCGACGGCGGCGCGGTCGGTGGTCGGCACCAGTTGGATGGCGTCTTCCGGCAAGCCGGCGGCCTTCAGCCCCTCGACCAGGCAGGCATGGATGGCGGCGGACGAATTGAGCGAGTCCGAACCGCCGCGCAGGATCACCGGATTGCCGGCCTTGAGGCAGAGCGCACCGGCATCGGCGGTGACGTTGGGCCGGCTCTCATAGATGACGCCGACGACACCGAGCGGCGTGCGCACGCGCTCGATCTGCAGACCGTTCGGCCGCTCCCAGGCAGCGATGACATCGCCGACCGGATCCTTGAGTTCGGCGATTTCACGGATGCCGTCAGCCATGGCGCGGATGCGCGCCGGATTGAGCTTCAGTCGGTCCATGAAGGAGCCGGAAAGCCCGGACTCGTGGCCATTAGACACATCGATGGCATTGGCGTCGAGGATGTCCTGCTCACGGGAAATGATCGCGTCGGCCATGGCGACAAGCGCGCCATTCTTGGCGGCAGTGGCGGCGATGGCCAGCGGTCGGGCAGCGGCGCGAGCACGGCGGCCGATATCGGCCATCAGCGCCACGGTGTCGTCTCCGGATTTTTCATGCAGCTTCAGCATGGCTCATCCTCCGCTTATGTCGCCTCCAGAGTGACTCACCACGAGATCGTCGCGGTGGATCATCGCCGAACGCGCTTCGTAACCGAGCACGGTTTCGATCTCGGCCGTCTTCAGGCCTGCGATCCTTACGGCATCGGCGGCATCATAGGCAACCAGCCCGCGCGCGATCTCGCGGCCCTCGGGCGACAGGATCGCCACCGTATCGCCGCGCGAGAAATTGCCGCTGACCAGCTTGACGCCGGCCGGCAGCAGCGATTTGCCCGATGTCAGCGCGCCGACAGCGCCGGCATCGACGGTCAGCCGGCCGGCCGGTTCGAGCTGGCCGGCGATCCAGGTCTTGTAGCCTTTCACCGGATTGGCGCTCGGCTTGAAGAAGGTGGCGCGCTCGCCGCGCTCGATCGCCATCAATGGCGACAGCCGCGTGCCCGAGGTGATGATCATCGCCGTGCCGGCGGCGGTGGCGATCTTGCCGGCATCGAGTTTTGTCCGCATGCCGCCGCGCGACAGCTCGGAGGCGGCCGCCCCCGCCATCGCCTCGATATCAGGCGTGATGCGGTCGACCACCGGAATGAATTTTGCTCCTGGATCCTTGGCCGGCGGCGCCGTGTAGAGCCCGTCAATGTCGGACAGCAGCACCAGAAGATCGGCGCCCATCATCGTCGCCACCCGCGCGGCCAGCCGGTCATTGTCGCCATAGCGGATTTCGGAGGTGGCGACCGTGTCGTTCTCGTTGATGACCGGCACCGCCTTCATCTTGAGCAGCGTCGAGATCGTCGCGCGCGCATTGAGATAGCGGCGTCGCTCCTCGGTATCGCCAAGCGTCAGCAGGATCTGGCCCGATTTCAGCGCACCCTTGCCGAGCGCATCCGACCAGGCGCCGGCCAGCGCAATCTGTCCGACGGCGGCAGCCGCCTGGCTCTCCTCGAGCTTCAGCGCCCGCTTGCCGAGGCCAAGAATGGTGCGGCCAAGCGCGATGGCGCCGGAGGAGACGACGAGGATTTCGGCGCCGCCCTGGGCAAGCACCGCGATGTCGTCGGCGAGCGAGTCCAGCCAGTCGCGCTTCAGGCCGCTCGCGCGGTCGACGAGCAGCGCCGAGCCGATCTTGACGGTGATGCGCCGGTATTTCTTCAGCGACTGCATGGCCTTACTTTTCCCAGCGCGTCTCGACCACGGGCGCGGCCTCCGCGCGCGCCTCGGCAATCACCGTCATCAGTGCCCGCAGCACGGCCTCGACCCCTTCGCCGGTGACGGCGGACAGAAGCATCGGCGCGCGGCCGGCCGCGCGCTTCAGCGAGGCGACCTTCTTCTTGCGTTCATCGGCATCGAGCGTATCGACCTGCGAAAGTGCCAGTATCTCGACCTTCTCGACCAACCCATTGCCATAGGCATCGAGCTCGGCGCGCACGGTCTTGTAGGCCTTGCCCGGATTTTCCTCCTGCGCCGAGACCAGGTGCAGCAGCACGCGTGTGCGCTCGACGTGGCCGAGGAAGCGGTCGCCGATGCCGACGCCCTCATGCGCGCCTTCGATAAGGCCCGGAATATCGGCGATGACGAATTCGCGCGCATCGATGCGGGCAACGCCGAGGCCGGGATGCAGTGTCGTGAACGGATAGTCGGCGATCTTCGGCTTGGCGGCGGTGACAGCGGCGAGAAATGTCGACTTGCCGGCATTGGGCAGCCCGACCAGCCCGGCATCGGCGATCAGCTTCAGCCGCAGCCAGATGTTGAGCTCCTCGCCGGGAAGGCCGGGATTGGCGCGGCGCGGCGCCTGGTTGGTCGAGGTCTTGAAATGCTGGTTGCCGAAGCCGCCATTGCCGCCCTTGGCGAGCAGGAAGCGCTGGCCGACCACGGTGAGGTCGCAGATCAGCGTCTCATTGTCTTCCTCGAACACCTGGGTTCCGGCCGGCACTTTCAGCGTGACGTCGGCGCCCTTGGCGCCGGTCATGTTGCGGCCCATGCCATGGACGCCGGTCTTGGCCTTGAAATGCTGCTGGTAGCGATAATCGATCAGCGTGTTCAACCCATCCACCGCTTCCAGCCAGACATCGCCGCCACGCCCGCCGTCGCCGCCATCCGGCCCACCGAACTCGATAAACTTCTCGCGCCGGAACGACACCGAACCGGCGCCTCCGTCACCCGAGCGGACATAGACCTTGGCTTGATCGAGAAATTTCATGGGATTGCAGTTTCTTTTATTGGCCTTGCGGCATTGCTCTAAACCTTGGGCCTTGCTCTAAACCAAGGCGCGGCCAAGGGCGAGGCCGTTTTGTGACAATGGCCGCTTGGGGTCGGCCGGAGAAATCTTGCTATGAAGCTTGTAACCTATAACATCCAATACGGCATTGGGCTTGATGGGCAATACGACGTCGCGCGCATTGCCGACGCGGTGCGCGGCGCCGACGTGATCGCGCTGCAGGAGGTCACCCGCAACAATCCGAGGAACGGTGGACGCGACATGGTCGCCGAGATCGGCGAAGCGCTGCCCGATTATTTCGCCGTCTATGGCAGCAATTTCGAGGCCAATATCGGCTCGCGCATCGAGAACGGCCGCGCCATCACCACCACCTTCCAGCTCGGCAACATGATGCTGTCGAAGTCGCCCATTCATCTGTCGCGCAATCTGCTTTTGCCGCGCAGCCGCAGCTTCGAGATGATGAACTTCCAGCGCGGCGCGCTGGAAGCACTGATCGAGACGCCGCTTGGCTTCATCCGCTTCTATTCCATCCATCTCGATCACCGCAGCCCGGTCGAACGCGCCAGCCAGATCCAGTTCCTGCGCCGCCGCCTGTTGAACTATGCGCTCGAAGGCGGCGCGCTGTCCGGCGTCGCCGAGATCGGCCTGCCGGAATTGCCGCACCCCGAGGCGTTTGTCGCCATGGGCGATTTCAACATGCTGGCCGGCTCGCCCGAATATGTCGAACTGGCCGGCCGGTCGGACCACCAGTTCGGCATGCCGCTGACCGCCGATTTCGCCGTCGATGCCGCCGTGCGCCTGAACGTCACTGGCGACGATCTCGTCAGTTGGGTCGACCCCAAGGACCCGGCAAACACCAGCCGCCACAAGCGTATCGACTACGTCTTCACGAGCGCCTCGCTTGCCCGGTCGTTGCAGCGCCTGTGGGTCGACCACAAGGCAACCGGTTCGGACCATCTGCCGGTGTGGGCCGAACTGGGCTGACGGCTGTTCATCCGGCTGCGTTTTCGCGTTCGACGATCGCCATCATGATCGTATCGCCGTATTGCCCGTCGATACGGATAGCGTCGCGCTGCACACCCTCCCTGACAAACCCGACCTTGTCGTAAAGAGCGATGGCGCGGGCATTGTCGGCATGCACGGACAGCTCGACGCGGACAAAGCCGGCCTTGCGTGCCTGCGCCAAGGTCTCATTGATAAGCCGCAGTCCGAGGCCACGCCCGCGATGGGAGGCAACAATTCCCATTCCGAGGGAGCCGCGATGGGCGTGGATGAGCCGGTCATGGCGTGAGATATCGCACCAACCGACAACCCCGCCGCGAACAATGGCGACGAAACCTGGATCGCCTGCCGCGAGACGGTCCAATACGAATCGCCTGACTTGATCCAGCGGTGGCGCCTCGAGGAAGGACAGGTACTTCCGCTCACGCGCAACGAGATCAAGCGCGCGATGAAAGCTTTCGATGTGACCAGGCGTTATCGGCGCGATCGCGATCGTTTCAATATCGTTGCTGTCATCGACCATTGGCTTGACCGGCGCCATCCATCAAAAGTGGACCCAGTTGCGCAGGCTGATCCACGTCTTGCGATCCAGCCTGTAGCGCTCGACCGGCACCTGGCCGGCGACGATCGAGTTCAGCATGCCCTGGCCGGCGTACTGGAAGCCGCACTTGTGGATCACCCGGCGCGAGGCCGGATTGATGACCCGCGTCGAGGCATGCAGCACCTGGACCGACGTCTTCTGGAAGGCGAGGTCGACCAGCGCGTGGGCGGCCTCCGTCGCATAGCCGCGCTTCCAGTAGGGTTCGCCGATCCAGTAGCCGAGCTCCAGCCCGCGATCGGTGGTGTTGAGCCCGGCGCAGCCGACAAACGCGTCGGTGCCGGCCAGCGTCAAGGCATAGGCGATGCCGGAGCGGCGCGACCTTGTCATGGCCAGGAAAGCGCGCGCCTCGGCCTCGCCATAGGGGTGCGGCATGCGCGCCAGCATTTCGGCGACATGACGGTTGTCGGCAAGCTCGACCAGTTGCGCGATGTCGCTCTCGCGCGGCGCCCGCATCACCAGCCGCTCGGTGACCAGCACCGGGCAGTCTATCGCGTAACTTTCGTCTTCTGAGTCTTCCGCTTCGGCAACCATTTCAAAGTCCTCCAGGCAAGAAAAAAGGGAGATGGAAACCCATCTCCCCTGATCCTTTTCCTGGCGTTGCCAGACACCGGTCCCGAGATGGGCGCCGGTGTTCTAGAGCGGAACCGGCTACTCCGCGGCTTTGGTAATCGGGTTGACCGATACGTAGGTTCGGCCGTTGGCTTTTTTGTTGAACGTCACGGCGCCGGATTCGAGCGCAAAAAGGGTATGGTCCGTGCCCATGCCGACATTGACGCCGGGATGCCAGGTCGTGCCGCGTTGACGAATGATGATGTTGCCCGGGATGACGGCTTCGCCGCCGAACTTCTTCACGCCCAGACGCTTGGAATGCGAGTCGCGACCGTTGCGCGACGAGCCGCCAGCTTTCTTGTGTGCCATCTAACTAACTCCGTTGCGCCGCAAGGCGCCTAAAAGGCCTTATGAACGCGTTCGCGTTCCGTTTCAAGTCCGATCCGGCGGATGTTTCGCCGGAAAAATTACTTCTTCGCCAGTTCCTTGGCCTGTTCACGCCAGTCCTTGATCTGGTCGGCGCTGAACGGCATGTGTTCGTCGATCTTGGCGACATCCTTGTCGGTCAGCTTGGCGAGCTGCGCGAAGGTGATGATGCCCTGCTCGTTAAGATCCTTGGCGGCGACCGGGCCGATGCCCTTGATCACGGTCAGGTCGTCCGGCTCGCCCTTCGGCGCCTTGAACAGCGGCGCGGCGGCCGTCTCGGCCGTCACTTCTGCCTTGGGGGCAGCTTCCTTCTTGGCCTTGGCTTCCTTCGGCGCGGCCTCGGCCTTCGCCTCGGCGGCAACCTCAGCCTTGGCTTCCGCCTTCACGGCGGCCTTCTTGGCAGGCTTCGCGCCACCCAGCAGGATCTCGGCGATCCGCACGGTGGTCAGAAGCTGGCGATGGCCGATCTTGCGGCGCGAATTCTGGCGGCGGCGCTTCTTGAAAGCGATGACCGTGCGGTTCTTGCCCTGCTCGACGACTTCGGCGGTGACCAGAGCGCCATCGACGAACGGCGCGCCGAACGTGACATTCTCGCCCTCGCCATGCGCGAGCACGTGGCCGATCTCGACGATATCGCCGACATTGGCTTCGACTTTTTCGATCTTCAGGAGATCGTTGGCGGCAACGCGATACTGCTTACCGCCCGTTTTAATGACTGCGAACATTTTTTGCCTTTCGCTGTTCGGTCGGCCTCGATGAACCGCCTGAGGCGGTTCGGCCGTCTTTTTGTCAGTCTGCGGGTTCAAAAAACAAGCGGCGCGGAAGAACCCTCCACGCCGATTGCGCGCTGTCCCTAACCGAAGGTTGAGGTGGAGTCAAGGCAACAGCCGTTGCCGAGAGGCGGGCAACCACTGATCGCGTCAACATGACTGCCGGCGTCACCGTCGCTTGGCGGCGAGGCGTGGACGGCCGTGGACCCCGGCATGGACCTGCCATGAATCCGCTGCCTCTCCGGCAAGCCAAATAACTGGTGGATTTGGCCTTGTAACCTGCCCGATCAGCCGTTATCTAGTGCGCCGCGCCGGCGACGGCCGACCATGACCGCGGAGAGGTGGCAGAGTGGTCGAATGCACCGCACTCGAAATGCGGCATGGGTGCAAGCCCATCGGGGGTTCGAATCCCTCCCTCTCCGCCATTCAGCATTGAAATTATTATGTTTTCTTGATTTTCGGTGCGCTTACGTACAAGACTGCGGACAGCTCTAGATGCCCACACTCAGCGACAGCTACGAAGTTATCGGGCGCATCCTCGCAAAGCTTATCCTGAATGGCCTTCGCCGGCAGGAGTTGGAAGCAAAGCCTATCTACTCAGAAAATTACCCGACTGGCGACGATGTGCATCATTTCGTCGACGTCATGGAGTGGCTCCGCGCCGAGGGCCTGGTAACAGTCTTGTCTCAAAATATAGCCGGCGGCTACTTTGGTGCCCAGTTGACCGCCAAGGGTATCGTCGCAATCGAGAAAGGCTCATTCAACGGGTCGTCCTCGATCCGTGAAACGGTCGAGGCAAGGCCGGGCGGCCTGACATCCGACAACTACGGCAAGATCGGTTCCTTTGTCGGAGGTCTGATCGGCGGCTTCGCCCAATCGGCGCAATAACAATCACGGCGACGGCGACTGCGAACGGCTGTGTCTTTTGAGAGTTCTTCGACCTCGACCTTGGGCGCCGCGATATTCGAGCTGTTGCACCTATGAAATTGCCCCGACCCCATACCTCAGCGAGGACATTCGATCCCCCCGAACGATGTATTTATTGCGGGAAGCCAGGCGGGGAGGAGGGCCTCCGAGATGAGCATATCATTCCGGACGGACTTGGTGGGAGGTTGGTGTACGCCAAAGCAAGCTGTCATGCATGCGAGAAAATCACGTCGGCTTTCGAGGGGCGCATTATAAGTCAGGCCTATGGCGACACTCGCGCTATCCTGGGCTTGCGGCGTGGCAACGGCCGAAAATGGCCAGATGAATTCAACGTCCAGGTCACGCGCGAAGCAGAGAAGATTGATGTCGCTGTTAAGGGCGACGAGCTGCCAGCTGCGGTTTGGCTGACGTGCCTAAACCATCGACCTCTTATCCTCGACAACAAACCAGTCAGCGGAAATGTGAAGGTCGATCTAGCACTGTGGTCTCCACTGAAGGACTACCAAGATCGGCTCGCCGCTTTAGGGCCTGGAACCGTTTCCGTGGCGAAACGCTACCGCTTCGACGAATTCTTTCGCTTCATAAACAGAATTGCCTTCGCCTATGCACATGCCTCTTTGAGAGGGAAATTTTCGCCGCTGACGGTCGAGTACATCCTTCGAGATCGGGGCAAGTGGATCACGAGGTATATCGGCGGCGATATCATCGGTCGACCTGACGATGCCTCCCACGACATCCATGAACTCTACCTAGCCCAAATCAAAGCCCACGGGCTTACCTATGTCGCGGTTCGAGTTCACCTCTTTGCGCTGAATGATTTTCCGGCCTATGTGGTGATCGTCGGAACCGAGAACGCGGAAACAGAACAGCCAACTGGCGCTGCCCACGATGTGAAAGACCCGGGCTCCTGGACCAAAGTGAATTTTGAACGATTTCGAGCTGAGACCGTCCCTCACCCCAGGGTTCGCTTTCGCCGAGTGCCGGACGAATGAGAAATCCGCCCCGAGGTCCTCTGAAAAGGTTGTAGCGAGGGTGCCTGGCGGGCTGGACTACGCGAGCCCTGCCGATCTTATCAGACTGCAACAAGGGGGCTTCATGCGGATAGTGATTTGCTTCGGCTTTGTTCTCGTGGGAACGGCCAACTCATTGGCTCAATCATTTCGTGCTCGATTGGCCACCAGCCTGCGTTGGCTATGACGAAAAGGTCGTTCCACGTCCTCTAGTCAAGGCTTCCTCGACACAAGAGCTGAAACGTCCAAAACGCGACTAAACCGTGCAATCCCGACTTTGCCTCCAGTCGATAGCATTTCGTCGTGTCCAATGCAGCGGCACTCAAAACGAAGGAGGAATAGCCATGCTTATTAATCGTCGCCGCGTTCTCGAAGTCGCGGCCGCACTTCCGATCATTTCGGTCGCGTCGTCTATCACAGCCTCGGCGGCATCCGCAGCGGCCTTCGACTTCTCCAGCATCAAGACTGTCAAGCAATTTGGTGCCGAAGTCATAGGCCGCGCTGACCTATCGCGAGCGGCCTGTGAGGTCGCGCTGAAAAAGGCGACGCGTGCCGATGCCAAGGAGTTCGCCGGCTTCGAGCTAAAGGAGGCCGAGACAGTCATCGCTGTGTTGAAGGAACTTGGAACCCCGTTGCCTCCGATGGGCGACGCCGCGAAAAGCGCGCTCGAACACATCGCCGGTTCGGCGGCAGGCACTGCGTTTGACACAGCCTATATCGGGGCAGAGTACGAAAACCATGCCTTCTTGCGCGACTTAGCGGAAGCCTATCTGAAGAATTCTGACCCGTCGGACCCATCTGAACAGCATGGGCGCCAGCTCGCGACCGTCGCACATTGGGCTTTCTGGGAACATACTGCTCTCACTCAGCGAATCGCCCGCGAATTGGCGGCCTAGGACACCGCTTCAGCCGGCGTCTCATCATTGCCGAGCGCGTTTGAGTACGCGCTCGGCGACCTATAGATTTCGCGCTCGCCGCCATGTGGCTGGGCTGGTCCCTACGAGACGCACAAAGACGCGGGTGAAATGGCTTTGGTCCGAAAAACCACAACTCAGAGCCACTTCCGCGAGAGTGGTTTTTTCGTTAATCATCGCCGACTTAGCACGTTCAACGCGGCGGTACAGAAGCCATTGATGCGGCGCCAGGCCGGTGGTCTTGCAAAAAGCCTTCGAAAAATAGCTCACTGACAATTTACACGCCGCTGCCACGTCTTTCAGTGGCAACTGGCCTGTAAGGTCACTCTCGAGCAGCTCGATTGCCAATCGTGCCTGCCACGGCGCCAACCCGCCACGATGCTGCAGGGATCGCGGCTTTAGCCCGCCATAAGTTTGCGCCAAATGAACTGCGGCCGCCATCATCAGATGGTCAAGAAAAAGTCGGTTCGTTTCCTCTGGCGCCTTAATTGCCGCACGCACGGTACCGATGAGCCCGCGAATGACGTCGTCATCGATGGGCTGCGCGGGGACATAGGCAAGCTCGCTGATTGATCGCGCTTCTAGGTCTTCGGCCACCGTGTTGAAAGTAGCGCGAGGGATGTAGAAATGAACCGTATGATGCGGCCCCATTATGATAGCGTTGGGCTTTCGCTGGAGGTCGCGGAGGATGGTGTGTCCCGCCCGAAGCGTTCCTACTATGCCGGGCCGTCCGTCCTCCCACGATATATGGTTGGGATAGTCCTGTAGCTGCGTTTGGACGAGAAACGCATCTTCCGGGGGAACAGGTACGCTAGGCTCGGGCTTATGGCAGTATCCGGACGTTTCGGTGTAAGCAATTTCTCCAGTACGCAGCGAGCCTGTTTTAAAAATGCTAGCCTTTGCAAGCTTGAAATAGCTCGCAAATCGATCGCCATAAGCGCCGGCAGCAGGCAGCCGTGATTCTAGGTCGGTAGATCCTTTCATGGGGTTGCGCGCCTGCAATTTGAGGATGCCCTAAAGGATCGATGCTCCAAAAATGCACTGCACTGGGTTCCGTCGCATTATGAGCACCGCTGTGCCGTCCAAGCAATACGTGTTCCCCGCATCGCACGCGAGATATTGCCAGACGGTCGGCACCGCTATTGAGCGGTCGTCCTCTCGGAAGTCCTGCAGTGCAGCATGGCGCAAGTCCTCTTCCCCGCGCAAGTGCTTCACGCGGCCAATCAGTCCCGGCTTTACCCATTGTGTCGCCGCGCGCTTCATGCCCTTTGGCGGCGGCCCAGCGTGCTCCTGGACGCTCTTCCAAAGTCGGTCGCGGATCGCGCCGCGCGAATTGATGAAGGCCGATCCCACGTAGCGGCCCGTCGCCCGATCAGCCATCAACGCAAAGGCCGGCTTCCCGGCCTCACGCTCGACGCCGAGCAGATCGTATTCGTCGACCGAGTATCGCGCGAGTTGTGGGCGGTGTTGAATGTGGGAGCGGCGGCGCTCTTTGACCTTGCCGCATACCGTCAAAAGACCTGACGGTAGAGGGGTTGGTTGCCGTCTCAACCCATACGACGCTTAAGATGACCACCCGCCACGGCAGCTACCACACCGCCGGTAAGTATGTTTTGAAGGCGCGTCGTCCCATCCGGGCTGAGCCAATGCCAAGCGTCCGGGGTGACGACGTGATAGAACCAGGTAGCGCCAGCCAATAGAATGCAGATCGAAAACAACCACAGGCCACAAATGGCGGCGCGCTCAAAGTGATCCCGAAAATTCTCGTTACGACGATGTTCGAGGTTGGCCTGACGAGAGGCGATTTCCTCGGCGGACTCCCTCTCCGCCATTGATTTCCTATATGCCTGATATTTAACGTTTTTTTCGTGCTGACTGGCTTCTTTCGCCGTGCATCAGCGCACATGTCACGTGACAAAAATCCGACTATGGCCGATAAATAATTGGATCTCTCAGGGGACCATCCTGCGGAGGACCGTTTCGATATGCGCTCCGCGCGCAATCCAACAGTGTCCGGCCGCTCCTTGGATCGGCTGTTCACAACGGGTGACAAGATGATCGGGCGAACTATAGCGGCTGCCTTTGCAATTGCGGTTTCCCTTTCGCCTGCGCATGCGCGACTAGAGCATCGTCTACCGAGCGGTTATAAATGGGGCCGCTGCCTGCTTACTGTTCACGGTCAGACCCGCATATCCGGAAAATGCTACTACCAAATCGAGAAGGGCGGCGATTTCAATATCCAGGGGCCCCGGCAAGTTTTTGCGGGGATCGACTATCCTGACACGCACAGTGGGGCTGGTGAAATGTCCCGGGATTACTGGGCGGTTGTCTACAAGGACGGAGATTCCTGGACGGGCTACTCGAACTCGGAGATTGACGAAACGCACGCCGACGAACTCGATTGGGGTGAGCTTCGCCGCGAAGGCGCATGCTATGTTGGCAAGGACGTCCGGGTTTGCCTCTGGCACTAGCCATTCGCCTCCTGACTGGCGGATTCATCTCCTGGTACCCCACTGCACGACCCCAGCCGGAATTACCCTGCCGTCCCCGATTGCTCCTTGCCGCCGCGCCGGCTCCTCGGCGGCACACTGTCCAACGGGCATGATTTGCTGGAGCAGCATCGGGACCGAGGCTTTCAAAGTGACTTTCGCGGACTTCGCCGGTTCACGAGATCTTGATGACTCGTCTGGCGCTGATCACGCACAGCAATGGCGCAAGGGTGAAGGCGGTAAACAGCCAGCTGGCAGCACCGCGCGATAGCTTACTTCGACAAACCGGTAGCTTAGCAAGATGACCCCGCTATCGCGCCGGGTTTTCCCCGTGCCGCGGAACTTGCACCAGTGCAGCGTCGAGAATGCGCTCAATGTGGAGCGGAAAACAGCACTTGTGGGGGAATTGGGGCTAGGCTAAGCAATTGGTATCTGAGGGTTCCAAGAACAAAAAAAGGGAGAAGTATCGTGACATCATCACGTTGGATTGCGCTTGCAGCACTTGCGTTGACCTGTTCAACCCCGGCGCTGGCCAAGGACTGGAAGACCGTGACGGTTGCCATGGAGGGCTCCTACGCCCCGTGGAACCAGACCGACGCCAGCGGCAAGATCGTCGGCTTCGAGGTGGACATCCTCAACGACGTCTGCTCCCGCGCGAAGCTCGAATGCAAGATCCAGGCGCAGGACTGGGACGGCGTTATCCCCGGCCTCACCGCAGGCAAGTTCGACATTGTCATGGACGGCATGTCGATCACCGAAGACCGCATGAAGACCATCGACTTCTCGATCCCCTATGCCTCCTCGCCGGTGGCTTTCCTTGCCGACAAGAATGGGCCGCTGGCGCAGTTGTCCAACAGCGGCAAGATGATCGATCTTTCCAAGGACGACGCCGAGTCCAAGGCGGCGCTCGACACGCTGCGCAAGGAACTGACCGGCAAGAATGTCGGCCTGCAGGTTTCGACCACGGAGGCGACGTTTGCCGACAAATATCTCAAGGATGTCGCCAACGTCCATGAATACAAGACCACCGACGAGCATGATCTCGACTTGATGGCCGGGCGCCTCGACGTGGCCTTCGCCGACACCACCTATTTCCTCGGCACGCTGGCCAAGCCCGACGCCAAGGACCTGGAGTTTGTCGGGCCGCAGTTCAAGGGCGGTCCGATCCTTGGACCAGGCATCGGTGCAGCCTTCCGCAAGACCGACAAGGACCTGCAGGATATCTACAACAAGGCGCTCAAGGCTGCTCTCGATGACGGCTCGGTGTCGAAATACTCGATGCAGTGGTTTAAGATCGACATTACCAAGTAGTGTCGCAAAGGGAGCAGCCAAGGCTGCTCCCGTTTTGCATTGAGGCGGGCGAGCTGTCGATGCATCATCTCGACGCCCGGGGAGGCGTAGGTGGACTTTCTCAACAGTCTCAAGGATCAGCTGTCGACGGCCTATGAGCTGTTGGCGGCCGGCTGGGGCTTGCAGCTGCTCTGGGGCATTGGCTGGACGCTCGCCGTCACCGTCGTTTCGATGATGATCGGCGCCGTGCTGGGTTCGCTCGTGGCGGCGGCCAAGCTTTCGCATCGCGGCGGACTGAGGTTCATCGGCGAGAGCTACACGACCGTGTTCCGCGGTGAGCCGGAGCTTTTGGTCATCTACCTCTTCTACTATGGCGGCACGCAGATCCTGACGGGCGTGGCGCGGTCCACCGGATCGATCGGTTCGTCCGACATCTTGAACATGCCGAGCTTTCTGGGCGGCGTTCTCGCGGTCGGCATCATTTCGGGCGCCTATCAGGCCGAGGTCTTCCGCGGGTCGTTCCTGGCAATCCATCGCGGCGAGCTGGAAGCGGCACGCGCCTACGGCATGTCGGCCTGGCTGCGTTTTCGCCTCGTGATCATGCCTCAGGTGCTGCGCCTGGCGGTGCCGGGGCTGGGCAATGTGTGGCAGCTGACCATCAAGGATTCAGCTTTGATCTCGGTCACCGGCGTCGCTGAGCTGATGCTGACGGCGAACAAGGCCGCGCGCTCAACACACCATTCGCTGCTTTTCTACACGGTCGCCGGCATCCTCTACCTCGTGATGACCTCGATCTCGACGCCGATCTTCGACAAGGCCGAGCGTTACACCTCACGCAGCTTTCTGCGTCCGAAATAGGAGGTGGCGGTGGATTACAACTTCTACCTTTCGACCATGTGGAGCGTGCTGAAAGCACTGCCGCTGACGCTCGAGATCTGGTTCTTCGGTGTCGCCATCGGTCTGGTTATCGCCACCGGCCTGACCTGGCTGCGGGCATCGGGCCACAAATCCGGCGAATATTTCACCCGGGCCTATGTCTTTGTCTTCCGCGGATCGCCGCTGCTGGTGCAGCTCTATCTGATCTATTTCGGCCTTTCCCAGTTCGATTTTGTGCGCCACAGCCCGATTCTTTGGCCGATCCTGCGGGACCCCATGTATTGCACGATCGTCGCGATGGCGCTCAACACCGCCGCTTATGAGAGCGAGATTTTCCGCGGCGCGCTCCGGGCCGTGCCGGTCGGGCAGATCGAGGCAGCCAAGGCCTTCGGCATGTCTACGTTCACACGGTTCCGCATTGTGACGTTGCCCATAGCGCTCCGCCTGGCCTTGCCGGCCTATTCGACCGAGATCATCCTGATGACGAAGGCGACCGCGCTCGCTTCCGTGGTGACGATCATGGAGATGATGGGAACGGCACAGAAAATCCAGCACGACACGTTCCGGCCGATCGAGGTGCTGACGTGCGCCGGTGTCATCTATCTGCTGCTCAACCTGTCGATCGCCCGGCTGTTTGCCTGGGTTGAATACCTGCTTTCACCGCATCTGCGTCCCCCGCCCGAGCAGAGCCAGCAAATCAAACCTGTCCCGGAGGTGTTGTGATGTCGGCAAATGTCGCCGCTGCCGCGAAAGCAGCACCGTCCCCGGACGACAAGTCAGCCATCAGCGTCAAGGACATGCGCAAGTGCTTTGGCGATCATGAGGTGCTCAAGGGCATTTCGCTCGAGGCTCATAAGGGCGACGTCATTTCTATCCTCGGCTCTTCGGGCTCGGGCAAGAGCACGATGCTTCGCTGCATCAACCTCCTGGAAACCCCGGACTCCGGCGAAGTGCGGGTCGACGGCGAGCTCATCAAGATGAAGCAAAGCCGCGACGGTCATCAAGCGCCGGCCGATATGCGCCAGGTCGAACGGATTCGGGCCAATCTCGCCATGGTCTTCCAGAGTTTCAATCTCTGGTCGCACATGACCGTGCTCGAGAACCTTGTCGCGGCGCCGACGCATGTGCTCAAGCGGCCGCGCGCCGAATGCCTGGAGCAGGCCGAGGCATTGCTGAAGCGCGTGGGGATATGGGAGCGTCGCAACTACTATCCCCCTCACATGTCAGGCGGCCAGCAACAGCGCGCCGCCATAGCGCGTGCCCTGGCGATGAATCCCAAGGTGATGCTGTTCGACGAGCCGACATCCGCGCTCGATCCGGAACTGGTCGGCGAGGTGCTGCGCGTCATGCGCTCGCTTGCGGAGGAGGGGCGCACCATGTTGGTGGTAACGCACGAAATGAGTTTTGCCCGCGACGTATCGAGCAAGGTGATGTTCCTGCACAAGGGCGAGGTGGATTGCCTGGGCGAACCGAAGGAGATGTTCGCGCGCCCCCCCACCCAGCAATTCGGGCAGTTTATCGCGAATTTCAACAAGTGACGTGAACCGCGAAACGCTTCTTCAGCTCAACTGGCTGGATTGGTGCGCCGCAATGGCGCTATCAAACACGCATCAAAAGGTCAACTTATCGACCGAAGCAAGCTTTGCCATGATGGCTGATGGAAAGACCGATTGAACCGCCCCAAGGTGCCGGCTTCAACGGGCTGGCGGGAACGGATTTCTAAGCCTTTGCTGCTATCGGTTTGCTGGCGGACGGAGTTCCCGGCAGTGACCCAGCGCACGTTCATCATCTTGCTCATCCTGCCGGCGATGGCGGTCGCGCTGTCGGCGACATCGTTTCCGGGTTCGATGATCGGCTTCCTGGTCGCGATCGCTGGAGTTTTCTTCGTCGCGGTACCGGGCGCGGCCATCGGCGACGCGCTCAGACAGGGCGGCGTCCCAGTTACCGGCGAGCAGCTCCTGTGGGCTCTGGCCGGCCTTTACGCCCTGCTCCCCCTTGGCGCCGCCGTGCGGCATGGCCACGGCTGAGGCGCAATGATTTCGATAGAGCCCGATCGGCGGCGCTGCGCCTGGCGCTTCTGCTGGCGCTGCCGCTGATTGCCTGGCTGTCGGTCAATTCAATGCAGCGTGCCTGGCCGTGAAGCGGCGCCAGGTCTCTCGCGTGGTTCGCAGGCCTAGCTTCAGGCCGATCCACCTGATGGACGCAGGCGAAATTCACCTGCGCATTAAGTTCATTTGACCGGCTTCGATTGAACGGTAGGCTGAAAGCAAGCCGCCGATTGCCGCATGGGGTCGGTTCCCGTCCCATGCGCGCAGAGGCCGCCTGTTTTGAGCATTTTCGATCGATTTTCCCTGAAGGGACGAGTGGCCCTGATCACCGGCGGCGGACGCGGCCTCGGCTTCGAGATCGCGCGCGCCTTTGCCGAAGCCGGGGCCCATGTCGTGGTGAGCGGACGCACCGCCGCCACGCTCGATGGTGCTGTCGCTGCCATCACGAGAAATGGCGGCAGCGCGCAGGCGGCGGTCTTCGACGTGGCCGACATCGGAGCGGGCCGCGCGATGATCGCCGAGATCAGCAAGACCCGAGGCCGTCTCGACATCCTGGTCAACAATGTCGGCGCCCGCGACAGGCGGCCGCTCGCCGCCTTCAACGACGACGACATTCTCGACCTGATCAGGACGGATCTGTTGTCGGCGATCTCGCTGTCGCGCGATGCGGCCGAGATCATGAAGGCCCAAGGTCATGGCCGGCTGATCGCGGTGACCTCGATCGTCGGCGAGATGGCGCGGCCCGGCGACGCCATCTACCCCGCCGCCAAGCAAGGGCTGACCGGGCTGATGCGCAGCATCGCCGTCGAATATGGCGCCCACGGCGTGACCAGCAACGCCATCGCGCCGGGAATGTTCGCCACCGAGATCAATGCCGCGATGGCGGCAAACCCGATCTGGTTGCCTTCGCCCGCCAGCGGGTTCCGCTGCAGCGCTGGGGGCGGCCGCAGGAGATCGCCGGCGCCGCGCTTTTCCTCGCCAGCGAGGCGGCCTCCTTCGTCAACGGGCACGTCCTGACCGTTGATGGCGGCATGTCGATCCAAATGTGACGATTGCCGGCAGTATCTGGAGGAGGTTTTCAGGCCGATCCGTCCGACCGGTGCGCGGCAATCGCCTTCAGAAAAATCGCCCCGAACTCCTTGAGCTTCGCCCCGCCCACGCCATTCACTTCGGCGAAAGCATCAAGGTCACGTGGACGCCGTTCGGCCATGTCGATCAGCGTGCGGTCGGAAAACACCACATAGGCCGGCACCTGGCGCTCCTTGGCCAGGCGCAGCCGCAGGGATTTCAGCATAGCCAGCAGCGAGGCATCGACGCCTTCGGCACCCGAAGCCTCGGCCGCTCGCATCTTGCGCAAGGCGCGGGCGCGCATCTCGACACGGTAGTGGAACGGCACCTCGCCGCGGCCAAGCGCATGGCCTTTTTCGGCGATGGCGAGGCCGCCATGGCCGCTCGGATCCGGCTCCAGGAAACCGTTCGCGACGAGCTGCCGGATCAGCGACAGCCAAAGATCCTTCTTGTGCGCCGCCCCGCTGCCGAAGCTGGCCAGCCTCTGATGGCCTCTGGCCAAAATCTTCTCGGTTTCGTGGCCGAGCAGGATGTCGATGACGTGCGCCGCGCCGAAGCGCTCGCCGCTCTGCGCGACAGCCGCCAGGATGATGCGCGCCTCGACAGCGCCATCGGCGCGCGGCACCTGGTCGACGCAGTTGTCGCAATTGCCGCAAGGCTCGGCTTCCTCGCCGAAATAGCCAAGCAGCACCTGGCGACGGCACTGCGCCGTCTCGCAATAGCCGATCAGCGTGTCGAGCCGGCGATGCGCGCGCCTCTTATGCTCAACGGCCGAGTCCTCGTCGTCGATGAACAGCCGGCGCATGCGGATGTCGCCAAGGCCGTAAAGCATGTGCGCTTCGGCCTTGCGCCCGTCACGCCCGGCGCGGCCGATCTCCTGATAATAGGCTTCCAGGCTGCCCGGCATGTCGGTGTGGAAGACATAGGCGACATCCGGCTTGTCGATGCCCATGCCGAAGGCGATGGTCGCCACCATGACGACGCCGGACAGCGTCATGAAAGCGTTTTGGTTCGCCTCGCGCGCCTCCTTGCTCATGCCGGCATGATAGGCGAGCGCGGTGACGCCGTTCTTCTCCAGGAAGGCCGCCATCTCTTCCGTCTTCTTGCGTGACAGGCAGTAGACGATGCCGCTCTTGCCGGGATGGCGTTCGATGAAACGCAGCAATTGCCGCTTGCTGTCCTGCTTGGACTCGATGGCGAGCTTGATGTTGGGCCGGTCGAACCCCAGCACCAGCGTTTCGACCCGCTCCGCGAACAGCCTTGCCTCGATATCGCCGCGTGTGCTCTCGTCCGCCGTTGCCGTCACCGCGATGATCGGCACGTTGGGGAAGATGTGCCGCAGCCGCGACAGGTCTTCATATTCGGGCCGGAACGCCGGCCCCCATTGCGAGATGCAATGCGCCTCGTCGATGGCGATCAGGCTGATTTCGAGCCTTGAAAGCGCCTCGAGCATGCGCTCGGTCATCAGCCGCTCCGGCGCCAGATAGAGCAGCCGCGTCTGGCCGGACGCCACACGGCGCCAGGCGGCGACATTGGCCTCGCGGTCGAGCGAGGAATTGATCGTATCGGCACCGACGCCGGCCAGCCGCAAGGCGGCGACCTGATCCTGCATCAGCGCCACCAGCGGCGACACGACGAGGGTGAGCCCACCCATGACCAGCGCCGGAACCTGGTAGCAGAGCGATTTGCCGGCACCCGTCGGCATGACGGCCAGCACATGGCGCCCGCCGAGCAGCGCGTCCATGACATCGGCCTGGCCGGGACGGAAATCGTCGAAACCGAACACGTCCTTCAGGACGCGCCGCTTGGGATCCTCGGCCCTAATGCTGGTAGCCTGCGTCATTCAGCCAATTCCGTCGTCGATATGCCGGCCGAATTGTCATAGCCGAACTCCCGGCAGAAGCAGTCGACGCGCTCAAGAAACGGCGGCGGCAGCCCGCGCAGATAGGTCCTGAACGCTTCATTGCGCTCCCATTTTCTCAGCGAGGTCGACCGAATGGGATTGTTTGCATCGCGGCTGAAGAGCGTAGCCGTCGTCAGGCCGAAGGAGCGGGCAATCCTCGCCTGCACGATGTCCGGCTCGGCGATCAGGTCCTCATAGCGCAAATAGGAGATGACCCTTTCCGGCTGGGCCTGTCGCAACCGCATCAAACCGTCATACTCGGCCTCCCAGCGCTCCATGGTCACGTGAAAAGGCCGCAGAGCAATGGTCTCCGGATGAGAGCTGGTCAGCACGTCGAAAGGATGCCGCACGCAATAGATCAGGCCGACCGAGGCCGGCAAGTCCTCAAGATCCCTATAGCTCACGAAAGTGCGTTTTACGACCAGGTTGGCTTGGTAGCGATCCAGTTCGATCAGTGTCTGGTACGGCGCTTCGCCGGCATGGATATAGATATCCTCAAAACAGCCCATCAGATTGAGGCTGAGCGTGGTGCCGCTGCGCGCACAGCCGGCGATGAAAATTCTGTTTCGCGGTCTCATTGCCGAACGCAGCATTGGCGCCTTGCGTCGAAGGTGCCAGAAAAACCGCCGCGCGCGGCGACGCAACGTCGCAATCGGCTTCC
The DNA here is from genome assembly GCF_016756475.1 of Mesorhizobium sp. 113-1-2. Lineage (NCBI taxonomy): Bacteria > Pseudomonadati > Pseudomonadota > Alphaproteobacteria > Hyphomicrobiales > Phyllobacteriaceae > Mesorhizobium > Mesorhizobium sp. 113-1-2. The sequence goes on along the minus strand of NZ_AP023242.1, from coordinate 1,350,800 downwards.
GGGCCGCGGTGGCCCGCACCTCGGAAAAGCCAAGCTCGGCGAGCGCGATTCCGCTTTCTCCGGCGACCGCATAGAGCAGCCAGCTCTGATCGTCCTGCTCAAAAATGGCCGGGTCTCGCAACGCGTTTTCCCTGCCCTTTGCCAGACCGATTCGGCTGGGGCGGATCGGCAAACCGGCCCCTTCGAACTCCATCAGCGGCCGCAGCACTTCGCTGTCCCCGCGCACGGTCCAGTCCTGCCAATCCTCTGCGAGATCGATCGTGCCGTAAAGGATCCGTTCCGGCGCGTCGCCCCGACGTGTGTAATAGACCCGCAGCCAGCGGCCGGACTTCTGCAGCGCGACATGGCGTGGGGCGAGATCGCGCCGCATGGCGGGCAGCACGACCGGACCGCGTTGGAAATCCGAAATGCCGTTTCTAGATCGGTAGACGGTGATCGCTCCCGTTCCAAGCAAACCGTACCACCAGCCATCGTGACGGAAGATGCGCGCGTAGAACGGCCCGAGCGGCTCGGAAAGCGGAGTGAAACGAAGCCCGTCGACGGATGTCGCGGCGAAGCTCGTCTGGCCTTCGCCGGATTTTGCCGGGCCGTGAAAATACATCACGAAATGCCGAAGCTTGCGGTCGACGTGAACATCCGGCGAGGCGATATGCCCGACGATGAATGGGCATTGATCGAGAGACAGCACACCACCGGGGTGGATGCGCCAAGGCCCGTGCAGCGAATCGGAGTAGGCAAGGCGGATATAGGTCCCCATGTGGTGGGCAAAGTAGAGATAGTAGGCACCAAGCCGACCGGGCACCCAGTCGGGCATGCTGATCAGCGACGGCCCGTTGATGTTGGCCCCGTCATCGCCGGGCAGCATATCCGGCGTAATGACGGGGCCGTGTCGCATGGCAGTGACACGGATTTGCGGAATCATGCGGCACGCGCCCTTGGCGGAGATTTCAGCTTACCGCATTCGGTACAACGCCATGGATGCAAACGGAAGGTCAAACAATAGCCATGTGAGCCTCGCCTGCCCTTGCGGCAAGTGCTCCCAGCTGGATTCGGGCTGGCTCTGATGTAAGCTGGACTGGAGCAAGGAGAGAGCGCGCGATGCTTCAGGTGAGACAGGATGTCCTCGGCGAGCGATTCCAGCTACAGCGCACAGTCTTCGAGAAGCAGCCTTTTCCGGACCTGAGCGTTCGGAAAGACCGCCTGAAGCGCCTGCTGGCCCTGACCGAACGGCACGAAGCCGAGATTTGCGCCGCGATCAACGCCGACTTCGGCAGCCGCTCGACACACGAGACACGCCTTGCCGAACTGTTTGTCGTGCGCGCCGGTATCCGCCACACGCTGTCTCATCTGAAGGGCTGGATGCGGGAGCGTCGTGTCGCCACCACCTTGCCGTTCCTGCCGGGCAAAAATCGCCTCGTGCCGCAGCCGCTCGGCGTCGTTGGCATAGTCTCGCCATGGAACTACCCCTTCCAGCTTGCCGTCGCGCCGGTCACGGCAGCGCTTGCCGCCGGCAATCGCGTGCTGGTCAAGCCGTCCGAACTGACGCCGGCTTTCTCGGAGTTGTTGGCCAGATTGGCCGCCGAGCATTTTTCGCCCGACGAGTTGAGCGTCATCACCGGCGATGCCGAGATGGGCAAGGCCTTCGTGTCGATGCCGTTCGATCATCTGCTGTTCACCGGCTCGACCGCGGTCGGCCGCCAGGTCGCGATCGCCGCTGCCGCCAACCTGACCCCGGTGACGCTCGAGCTCGGTGGCAAGTCGCCGGCGATCTTCGATCCCTCCTGCGATCTCGATGCGGCAACAGCCAGCATTGCCTATGGCAAGCTGCTCAATGCCGGTCAGACCTGCATCGCGCCGGACTATCTGCTGGTGCCGAAGGGGCAGGCAGGCACGGTCACGGCCAAGCTCGCAGCCGCGGTGGCGCGGCTCTACCCCACGCTGCGCGACAACCCCGACTACACCGCCATCATCAGCGACCGGCACTTTCAGCGCCTGCGCGCCATGATCGCGGAAGCCCGCGAGGCCGGCGCCGATGTCACCGAAATCAACCCGGCCGGCGAAGACCTTGGCGCCACGAGCCGCAAGCTTTTGCCGACCCTGGTTCGAAACGCCGGACCTGACCTGCGGCTGATGCGCGAGGAGATTTTCGGCCCGGTGCTGCCGATCGTCGAATACGGCACCGTCGACGAGGCGATCAGCCATGTGAACCAGGCCGACCGGCCGCTGGCGCTCTACTGGTTCGGCAATGACAGCACCAACCGCCAGCGCATCCTGCGTGAGACGGTCGCCGGCGGCGTCACCATCAACGACTGCATGCTGCATCTGGTGCAGGAGAACCAGCCTTTCGGCGGCGTCGGCGCCAGCGGCATGGGCGCCTATCACGGGCAATGGGGCTTCCGCACCTTCAGCAAGGAGAAGCCGGTTTTCCTGCAGTCGCGCGTGAGCGCCGGCGCCCTGCTGCGACCGCCCTACGGCAAGACGTTCGAGCGGCTGTTCGGCCTGCTTCAGCGGATCACCTGATCAAGCGTCGTGGCCTCCGCGCATTAAGTCTATATTCACCATGATCCGGCAGGTTCCAATTCTGCGGTGATGTTTTTGAGTACCGCGGCGCGACAAGCGCCCAGGCAACAAACCCGCGCCTCCTTTGAGGGCGCGGGTTTTTCATTTCGAAAGAGAGCGCGAAGTCGGCCGCGGCTCGCCCTCAGGCGAGGAAATCAGCCCGGTGCGGCGTAAAACTGTCGACCAGCCGCCCCGCTTCCAGCGCCTTGACGCCATGCACCAGACCCGACGGCACGATGAAGCTGCCCCCGGTTTCGAGGATTTCGGTTTGGCCGTCGATGGTCACCTCGAAACGGCCTTCGGCGACATAGCTCGACTGGACATGTGGATGCGAATGCAAGGCGCCGACACCGCCCTTGTCGAAACCGAATTCGACCAGCATCAGCTCATCGGTGGAGAGGAGAACGCGCCGCCTGTTGCCGTCCGGCGTTGGTGTCCAGGCGCCCTCGCCGGCATGCGCGAAGATCTTCGTCATCGTCATCTCCTCATTGCGGACGGCAGCATGCGTCAGAGCCGATAGGCTTTCTTGGCCAGCGTATAGGCCAATTCCCCTGCCAGCTCATGCGCCTCGTCCTCACGCAGCCGGTGCTCGGCGACAAGGCGCGCAAGGAAGGCGCAGTCGACCCGGCGCGCCACATCGTGGCGAGCCGGGATCGAGGGAAAGGCGCGCGTATCGTCGTTGAAGCCGACAGTGTTGTAGAAGCCGGCCGTCTCGGTCGTCATCTCGCGGAAGCGGCGCATGCCCTCCGGACTGTCGTGGAACCACCAGGCCGGCCCGAGCTTCAGCGCCGGATAAACGCCGGCCAGCGGCGCCAGTTCGCGCGCATAGCTGCTCTCGTCGAGCGTGAAGAGGATCACGGTCAGGTCACGCTCCAACCCGACGCAGTCGAGCAGCGGCTTCAGCGCGGTCACATAGTCGGTCCGCGTCGGAATATCGAAACCCTTGTCGCGACCGAACTTCTTGAAAACGTCCGGCGAATGGTTGCGCCAGGAGCCGGGATGGATCTGCAGCACCAGCCCGTCATCCCGGCTCATCTTGGCCATTTCGGTGAGCATCTGGGCGCGGAACAGTTTTCGCTCGCGCTCGTCCTCCGAGCCGCGGCGGATGCGGTTGAACAGCTCCTGTGCCGCCGCGTCTGAGAGATTGGCGGTCTCGGCCGTCGGATGGCCGTGGTCGGATGAGGTCGCGCCAAAACTTTTGAAGAAGGCGCGGCGCTGGCGATGCGCGTCGAGATAACCGGCCCAGCTGCCGGTGTCGCAGCCGGTGATCTCGCCCAGCCGGTCGAGATTGGCCGAAAACCCGTCGAAATCGGGATCGACAACCGCGTCCGGCCGATAGGCGGTGACGACGCGGCCCTCCCAGCCGCTGTCGCGGATCATCTTATGCCATTTGAGATCGTCGAGCGCGCCTTCGGTCGTGGCGATGACCTCGATGTTGAAACGCTCGAACAGAGCGCGGGGGCGGAAATTCTCCCACTGCAGCACCGTCGCGATCGTGTCGTAATGCCGGTCGGCTGTCGCTGCATCCAGCGGCTCTTCGATGCCGAACAGATGCGCCAGCACATGGTCGAGCCAGAGCCGGGTCGGCGTGCCACGAAACAGGTAGTAGTGCTCGGCAAAGCGCCGCCAGATGGACCTGCCGTCGGTCTCGACCGGGGCGCCGTCCAGGCTCGCCACGCCGAGATCCTCCAGACGCACGCCCTGGCTGAACAGCATGCGGAAGATGTAGTGGTCGGGCACGATGAGCAGTTGCGCCGGATCCGGGAAGGGCTCGTTCTGTGCATACCAGCGCGGATCGGTGTGACCATGCGGGCTGACGATGGGCAGGTTCTTGACGCCGGCGTAGAGGTCGCGGGCAAGCGAGCGCGAATGCGCTTCGGAGGGAAACAGCAGGTCCGGATCGGTCAGCGCGACCATGGGAAAGCGGCTCCTCCCAGTTTGGATAGCGGTACGTTCGGGCCAAGGCGAAGTCAATGTGCGCAGGCAAAACGGCATCCTTGCGGCAGGCGCAAACAGGTGTTACGCCGCCTGTCATCCGCCGCGTCCCCAAGCCCTCAGCCCCGGTATCATGATGACCAGAAGCCATCTGTCCGACGCCACGCTACAGAAGCTGCCCGCCGGGACCAAAATTCCCGCATATGATCGCGGCAAGGTTGCCCCTGGCATCGTGCATCTCGGCGTCGGCGCCTTCCATCGCGCCCATCAGGCCGCCTATGTCGACGAGTGCCTGGCGGCGGGCGAAACGGACTGGGGCATTGTCGGTGTCTCCTTGCGCAGCCCCGACACGCGCGATGCGCTGGCGCCGCAGGACGGGCTCTACACGCTGGCGATCCGCAGCAGTGGTGTGGAAGAGCTGCGCGTCATCGGCTCGATTCAGTCGATGCTGGTGGCGCCGGAAGATCCGGGCGCCGTGCTGGCCGTTCTGACCGATCCGCGCACCCGCATCGTCACGCTGACCATCACCGAGAAGGCCTATCTCAGGGCGGCGGGCGGAGGGCTGGACACCGCTCATCCCGACATCATCCACGATCTGGCCAATCCGCGAACACCGAAGACCGCGCATGGTTTTCTTGCCGAGGCGCTTGCCCGGCGACGCGCCACGGGTACATCCGCCTTCACCGTGCTGTGCTGCGACAACCTGCCCGCCAATGGCGCCACACTGCACCGGCTGCTGATCGAATTCGCCGCATTGCGCGATGCCAGGCTCGCCACGGCGGACGATACCGCAATCGCCGACCACATCGCAAACCAGGTCGCCTTTCCCTCCAGCATGGTCGACCGCATCGTGCCGGCGACGACGGACGCCGATCGGACGCGCGTCGCTGGCGAACTCGGCGTCGAAGATGCCTGGCCCGTGATGACCGAGCCCTTCCGCCAATGGGTGGTCGAAGACAATTTTCCGGCAGGCCGGCCGGCCTGGGAAAAGTTCGGCGTCACCATGGTCGGCGATGTCGGTCCCTTCGAGGACATGAAGCTCAGGCTGCTCAACGGCGCGCATTCAGGCATCGCCTATCTCGGCCTGCTCAGCGGCCACGCCACCGTCGACCGCGCTTTCGCCGATCCGGCGATCCGGCAATTTGTCGACGGGCTCTGGGCCGAAGCCATCCCGACATTGCCGGAAGATGCCGGGCTCGACACATCAACCTACACAGCCGAGCTTGCCGAGCGTTTTTCAAACACAGCGCTCGCCCACCGCACGGCGCAGATCGCCAATGATGGCAGCCAGAAACTGCCACAGCGGATCATCGCGTCCGCCATCGAGTGCCTCGAAGCCGGTACCGAGTTCGTACATCTCACGCTGGTGGTGGCGGCCTGGATCGCCGCCTGCGCCGCGCGTGGAAAAACCTTGCCCGAAAGCCATTTCACCGATCCGCTCGATGCAGCGTTGACGGTGCTTTTGGACCAGCAGCTACCGGCGAACGAGACCGTGACGGCGGTGTTCGACCTGGCCGGCTTCGCTGGAGACCACGCCGAACGCCAGACGCTGATCGAACTCGTGGCCGTGCATCTGGTCCACTTGCGGCGGGATGGTCCGACACTGGCCTTTGCCGCCTTGGGCATTTAAACAAAAAAGCGAGGCAAGGCCCCGCTTTTTATCAAGTCACTCGATGCAGACTTCAGGCCGGGAGAATCGCGCCTTCCAGCGTGGTGAGCTGGCTGAGGAACTGCTCGGCCTTGCTGCGCGCCTGGTCGTCCTTGGCGTCTGCGGCATCTTCCTTGGCTTCCTGGATGCGGCGCGCGAGATCCGCACGATCGACATCCTTCACGGCGACAGCCGATTCCGCCAGCAGCGTGCAGCCGGCCGGAACGATGTCGGCGAAGCCGCCGAACACGACATAGCGTTCTTCGCCGCCCGCCGCGGTCTTCACGGTGACGACACCCGGCTTGATTGTGGTCATGACCGGCGCGTGATGCGCCATCACGGTCATCTCGCCTTCGGCGCCCGGAATGACGACGGACTCGACCTGCTCGGAAACCAGCAGGCGCTCCGGCGAGACCAGTTCGAATTTGAAAGCTTCAGCCATGATCACTTTAGCGAGTAGGGATTAGTGAGTAGCGAGTAGGGAAGAAACTCGCTCGGCTCACCTTGCCCTATTCGCTACTCCCTATTCGCTATTCGCTTCTTATGCCGCTTCAGCCGCCAGGCGCTGTGCCTTCTCGACCGCTTCCTCGATGCCGCCGACCATGTAGAAGGCGGCTTCCGGCAGGTGATCGTAGTCGCCGTTGCAGAGGCCCTTGAAGCCCTTGATAGTGTCGGCGAGGTCGACCAGCTTGCCCGGCGCGCCGGTGAACACTTCGGCGACGAAGAACGGCTGCGACAGGAAGCGCTCGATCTTGCGGGCGCGGGCCACGGTCTGCTTGTCCTCTTCCGACAGCTCGTCCATACCCAGGATGGCGATGATGTCCTGCAGCGACTTGTAGCGCTGGAGGATCGACTGCACTTGGCGGGCGACGGCATAGTGCTCGTCGCCGACAACCAGCGGGTCGAGCATGCGCGAGGTCGAATCCAGCGGATCGACCGCCGGATAGATGCCCTTTTCGGCGATGGCGCGGTTCAGCGTCGTCGTCGCGTCAAGGTGGGCAAACGAGGTCGCCGGCGCCGGATCGGTCAGGTCGTCGGCGGGCACGTAGATGGCCTGCACCGAGGTGATCGACCCCTTGGTGGTGGTGGTGATGCGTTCCTGGAGCGCGCCCATGTCGGTGGCGAGCGTCGGCTGGTAGCCGACGGCCGACGGGATACGGCCGAGCAGAGCCGACACTTCCGAACCTGCCTGCGTGAAGCGGAAGATGTTGTCGACGAAGAACAGCACGTCCTGGCCCTGGTCGCGGAAATATTCCGCAACCGTCAGGCCGGTCAGGCCGACGCGGGCGCGGGCGCCCGGCGGCTCGTTCATCTGGCCGTACACGAGGGCCGCCTTGGAGCCTTCGCCGCCGCCCTTCTTGTTGACGCCGGATTCGATGAACTCGTGATAGAGATCGTTGCCTTCGCGGGTGCGCTCGCCGACGCCGGCGAACACCGAATAGCCGCCATGCGCCTTGGCGATGTTGTTGATCAGTTCCTGGATCAGCACGGTCTTGCCGACGCCGGCGCCGCCGAACAGGCCGATCTTGCCGCCCTTGGCGTAAGGTGCCAGCAGGTCGAGCACCTTGATGCCGGTGATCAGGATCTGCGCTTCCGTCGACTGCTCGACATAGGCCGGAGCCGGCTGGTGGATCGAGCGCATCTCGGTCGCGTCGACCGGGCCTTCTTCGTCGACCGGCTCGCCGATAACGTTGATGATGCGGCCGAGCATGCCCGGGCCGACCGGCACGGAGATCGGGCCGCCGGTGTCACGCACTTCCTGGCCGCGCACCAGGCCTTCGGTGGAGTCCATGGCGATGCAGCGCACCGTGTTCTCGCCGAGATGCTGGGCAACTTCGAGCACGAGGCGGTTGCCGACATTGGTGGTCTCGATCGCATTCAGGATCGGCGGCAGGTGATCGCCGAACTGCACGTCGACGACGGCGCCGATGACCTGACGGACCTTGCCGACAACGCCGGTTGCCTTGGTGGCAACAGCCGAGGTCTTGGCCGCTGCGGCCTTTGCTGGCGCTGCCGCCGTCTTGGCCGGAGCTGCCTTGGCCGCCTTCGCGGGGGCTGCGGTCTTCGCGGCTGCGGCCTTGGGGGCTGCCGTCTTGGGGGTCGCTGCTTTCGCCATCGTCTTTACCCTTTTCGTCCTTTGTTTCTCACGCGGTCCGGTCGCGGGCAGATTGACCCGCGAACCGCGCCTAGAGCGCCTCGGCGCCCGAAATGATTTCGATCAGTTCCTTGGTGATCTGCGCCTGCCGCTGGCGGTTGTAGGTGATCGACAGCTTGTTGATCATCTCGCCGGCGTTGCGCGTCGCATTGTCCATGGCGCTCATCTTGGCGCCCATCTCGCCGGCCGCGTTTTCGAGCAGCGCCCGGAAAACCTGCACGGAGATGTTGCGCGGGATGAGGTCGGAGAGGATTTCGCCCGGCTCCGGCTCGTATTCATAGACGGCGTTGGCGCCATCCGCCGACACTGCCGGAGCAGACGAAGCGACGCCGGCCGGAATGATCTGCTGCGCGGTCGGAACCTGGCTAATCACCGACTTGAACTGCGAATAGAACAGCGTGCAGACGTCGAAGGCACCCTCGTTGAAGAGGTGGATGACCTTCTTGGCGATCGCGTCGGCGTTGACGAAGCCGAGCGTCTTGACCTCGCGCAGATCGACGCGATCGAGGATCATCGCTGCATAGTCGCGGCGCAGTATGTCGAAACCCTTCTTGCCGACGCAGATGATCTTGACCTGCTTGCCGTCGGCGAGAAGCCGGCGGATATGGTCGCGGGCGTGACGGGCGATCTGCGAATTGAAGCCGCCGCACAGGCCGCGCTCGGCGGTGCAGACGACGAGCAGATGGACGTCGTCCTTGCCGGTGCCGGTCATCAGCGCCGGGGCATCGCCGCCGCCGCCGATCGCCTGGGTGATGTTGGCCAGCACGGAACCCATGCGCTCCGAATAGGGGCGCGCCGCTTCCGCGGCCTCTTGCGCACGGCGCAGCTTCGCCGCGGCGACCATCTGCATCGCCTTGGTGATCTTCTGCGTCGCCTTGACCGAGGCGATACGGTTACGAAGGTCTTTTAATGAAGGCATGCTTCAAACCTGATCCCGTCTTGTCTCATCCGGACTGGCGCTTCGCTCAGGCGAAGGTCTTGGCGAAAGCGTCGATCTCGGCCTTCAGCTTGGCGCGCAGATCGTCCGACAGTGCCTTTTCCTTGCGGATGGCGTCGAGAACGTCCTTGCCGGCCGCACGCATGTGGCTGAGCAGACCATGCTCGAACTTGCCGACCTGGTTGACCGGCAACTTGTCGAGATAGCCATTGACGCCGGCGAAGATCACCGCGACCTGCTCTTCCGTCTTCAGCGGCGAGAACTGCGGCTGCTTCAGGAGTTCGGTCAGACGCGATCCGCGGTTGAGCAGGCGCTGCGTGGCGGCGTCGAGGTCCGAGCCGAACTGCGCGAAGGCCGCCATTTCGCGGTACTGCGCGAGCTCACCCTTGATCGAGCCGGCAACCTGCTTCATCGCCTTGATCTGCGCGGCCGAGCCCACGCGGCTGACCGACAGACCGACGTTCACCGCAGGACGGATGCCCTGGAAGAACAGGTTGGTTTCGAGGAAGATCTGGCCGTCGGTGATCGAGATCACGTTGGTCGGGATATAGGCCGACACGTCGTTTGCCTGCGTCTCGATGACCGGCAGCGCGGTCAGCGATCCGCCACCCAGATCGTCATTGAGCTTGGCGGCGCGCTCGAGCAGGCGCGAGTGCAGGTAGAAAACGTCGCCCGGATAGGCTTCGCGGCCCGGCGGGCGGCGCAGGAGCAGCGACATCTGGCGATAGGCGACAGCCTGCTTCGACAGATCGTCGTAGCTGATCAGCGCATGCATGCCGTTGTCGCGGAAATATTCGCCCATGGTGGCGCCGGCGAACGGCGCCAGGAACTGCATCGGCGCCGGATCGGAAGCGGTGGCGGCGACGATGATCGAATATTCTAGCGCGCCGCGCTCTTCCAGAACCTTGACGAACTGCGCGACGGTCGAGCGCTTCTGGCCGACGGCGACATAGACGCAGTAGAGCTTTTCCTTCTCAGGACCGTTGTCGTGCACCGACTTCTGGTTGAGCATCGTGTCCAGGATAATGGCGGTCTTGCCGGTCTGACGGTCGCCGATGACCAGCTCGCGCTGGCCGCGGCCGACCGGGATCAGCGCATCGATGGCCTTGAGGCCGGTCGACATCGGCTCGTTCACCGACTTGCGCGGAATGATGCCGGGTGCCTTGACGTCGACGCGCTTGCGTTCGATCGCCTTGATCGGGCCCTTGCCGTCGATCGGATTGCCGAGCGCGTCGACGACGCGGCCGAGCAGGCCCGGACCAACCGGAACGTCGACGATGGCGCCGGTTCGCTTGACGATGTCGCCTTCCTTGATGTCGCGGTCGGCGCCGAAGATGACGACGCCGACATTGTCGGCTTCGAGGTTGAGCGCCATACCGCGGATGCCGCCGGGGAATTCGACCATCTCGCCGGCCTGGACATTGTCGAGGCCGTAGACGCGGGCGATACCGTCACCGACGGACAGCACCTGTCCAACTTCGGAGACCTCGGCCTCCTTGCCGAAATTCTTGATCTGGTCTTTCAGAATTGCGGAAATTTCCGCGGCGCGGATGTCCATCAGCCGACCTCTTTCAGTGCAAGCTTGAGCGAATTGAGTTTGGTTTTGAGCGACGTATCGATCTGGCGCGAGCCCATCTTGACCACCAGCCCGCCGAGCAACGACGGATCGACGGTGACGGAGATGGCCACGTCCTTGCCGGCAACGCTCTTCAGCGCAGCCTTGAGTTCGGTCTGCTGGGCAGCCGTCAGTTCATGAGCCGACGTTACCTCGGCAGAGGTCTCGCCGCGATGTTCGGCGGATATCTGGCGGAACGCCTTGATCATGCCGGGAACGGCGAAGAGCCGGCGGTTCTGGGCGACGACGCGCAGGAAATTGCCGGCCAGACCGGTGATCCCGGCCTTGTCGGCGATCGCCGCGATAGCCTTGGCCTGATCCTCGCTGGAGAACACCGGGCTGTTGATCAGCCGGGTCAGGTCGGGGCTGCCCGCGAGCATCGCCTCGAAACTGTTGAGGTCGGCCTCGACCTTGGCCACGGAATTTGCCTGCAGGGCGAGTTCGAACAGCGAACCCGCATAGCGTTCTGCGACACCTGAGATTGGCGATGACGATTGAGCCACGGACCGTCTTTTCTCTTGTCTGACAGGCCGCAGATTGTTGGCGCGAGCAAAAACTCTGGCTAAATCTTTGACCTTACTGCATTTTTTCAAGCACGGAGGCGCGGCTTCCGCTATCCCCGGCCGAAAGTCGATTGCCGTCTAGCACAGGCATTTTAAGACCGCAATGCGTCGTTCCGCATGCTTTTCAGGCACTATTGTCGCATCTGGCGAAAGACTCCCGCCTTATGCGCCGCAATACCCTTGGATTCAGGGCACAAAGCCGAAGGCAAAGGCGAGCGGCAATGCCGCCAAGACCAATTCCACCACAATGGAAACCCAATTGAAAGGTGTGTTTGCGCCATCCGACATCATCGACAGCAGCCGGCCGAAGGCGGTGAACAGCCAGGAGAAGCCGAGCGTCATGTAAACCAATGGCTGCGCCAGCAGGATGCAGCACAGGCCGACGCCGAGATAAAAGCCTGACATCCTGCCGCGCCCCTCGGCGATCGCCGCCGCCTTCTCAGGCTTGGCTTGCAGGCGCAGGATGCGGAAGGCCAGGTTGGGTGCCAGGAAAAACAGAAGCCCGAGCAGAACGGTGAAGACGGCGCTCGACCAGGCCAGCCATTCGCCCTGGCTCGTCGGCCACGGAAGCGCAAAGTCCATTCTGTCTCGACCCCTCACAAGAATTGCGGATGCATTGAATGTCACCCGTGGCGGAAGTCAAGCGCGCAGCCGGCACACCGAGGTTTCGCCAAGGCCTCCCAGGAAATGCCCGCCTGGGAAGCATCGGCTCCGCCGCCGATATGGCTGTTGTGCAAGAAAATCCACGCACGCGAGTATGCCGGATGCAATTCCTTCGACAGTATAGATTGCGCGCCTTGCCGCAACGTAAGCCAAGTATTATGGTCTCGATGTTTATTTCGTCGACTGCTTGTTCATTTTAGCAATTGCACATGTTTCACGATCACTTGTGAAATCTGCGCGGACGGAGTGCGGCAGGCAGGATCTCGAATGCGGAGACGATCATGCCGAATCTCGGTCGCGCGTTGAACCTGGCCCGCATCTGGGTCGCCGCGGCCGCCCTTGCCGGGATCACGCAAGGCGCGCGCGCCGACTGCGTCGCCGAACGGCCGACAGCGATGGTTCCCGCCGATCCCCTTGTCTGCCACCAGCTTGAGGCCACGATCAAGAAACCCTCGGCGCAGTCCCTGGGGGACTACGAAAACAAGCTCAACCAATATCTCGGCAGCTACTGCTACCGCGACGAGGCGGCCGGATGGGTGCACGACAAATTCGTGCGCCAGGCCGGACCGCGCATCGCGACCCTGGTCAACGGCGCCTGGCAGGGCAAGGATTTCGGAACCCATGCGCCTGTCATGATCTGGTATTCGCCCGAGATGATGGACTGGCTTCGCAAGAACCGCTCGGCCGAGGGCGAGGTCGATCATCCGCCGCCCGTACCCGACGGCGCCATCATGGTGAAGGAAATGTTCTCCGAGCCGGCATCCGATTGCCGGACGGTCGATCCCGTCAAGCTTTTTCCAACCAGCGGCGCCGCGATCATGATCCGCGATGCCAGCGCCTCTTACGACGGCTGGTTCTGGGGCTGGTACGGCTTTGGCAGCCAGAGCGGCTGGACTCCGGATTGGCCGGCCCTGCCGGCCGACAACAACAGCCTGCCCAACATGGGCTTCGCCCAATATTGCATGAACTGTCATGCCTCGGCAGCCGACAATCTGACTTTCGCATCGCCCAAGAATATCGCCGGCGAGCCAGGCAAGCCGCTCAACTATCTCGCACAGGATTTCTTCGACGGAGCGCCGGCTCCGACTTTGCACCAGACCGTCGTTTTGCCGGTCAATGCCAGCCCGCGCCTTGGTCAACCGCTCTACAGTCCGAACGCCGACGTGATCGCCGCGCTGCGAGCCTATGTCCGCGAGATGCCGAGCTACGACACCGTCTCGCGAATGCCTTCCGAGACCTACGACAACACCTGGGTCGGGGCCAAGGGCCCCGATGCATCGGACACTTTCCTGACCTCCAGCCAGTGTCTCGGCTGTCATGATGCCGGCAGCACCGGGCTGCAGTTCGACATGACCAAGCCGAACCCACATGGCGACGGCCTGATCAACCTGTCGCCCTTTGCGACCTGGCGAACCTCGCCGATGGGGTTGGGCGGCCGCGATCCGATCTTCTTTGCGCAACTGGCCAGTGAAACGCAGAGCTTTCACCCCAAAATGTCCGGCGTCGTGCAGGACGTCTGTCTCGGCTGCCACGGCATCGCCGGAGAGCGGCAGTTTCACATCGACGACAAGGCGCGCACGGGCAAATGCGAACCGTTCTCGCGCGCAATGGTCGATGCGACGCCATGGCCGGCCGACAATCCGAGTGCCGCGCATGCCAATTATGGCATGCTTGCCCGCGACGGCATCACCTGCACGTCGTGTCACCGCATGGTGCTCAACAGCAAGGCCAGCGACCCGCTCGGTGACCAGCCGCAGAACGCTTGCGTCGACGAGCGTCAGGAGCTGCTCAATCCGCATGCAACCGGTTTTGCCAAGACCTTCACCGGCAGCTTCATGGTCGGTTCGCCCGATACGCTGATCGGCCCCTTCGAGAAACCGGAGGTCGGGCCGATGCACACCGCTCTCGGCATCAAACCGGTTCACGACGCCACGATCATGAGTTCCGAGGTTTGCGGGACCTGCCACACGGTTCATCTGCCGGTTCTGCAAGGCACCAACACGCTGGCGCATATCTATGAGCAGACGACCTATCCGGAATGGGCGTTCAGCGCCTATCGAACCGGCAGCACCCCGGACGGGCAGCTTCCGTTCGGCCCCGGCGCCACGCCACGCAGCTGCCAGGGCTGCCACATGCCGTCGGCGGAAAAGGACGGATCGCCAACGACGAGCAAGATCGCCAGCATCCAGGAGAATCTCAATTTCCCACAGACGGAATCCAGCAACGCGCCGGACCTTCTGGCTCGCGAGGGCTTTGCCCGTCACACTCTGGTTGGCCTCAATGTCTTCCTGGTTAAGATGGCGCAGCAGTTTCCCGATGTCTTCGGCATCAGGACGCACGATCCGATGATGGGCAAGAAGGCCGTCGATCCGCTCGTCCTCACCGAGCAGGCGATGCTCGACCAGGCCTCGCAGGCAACCGCCACCGTCGCCGTCAGCAACCTTGCCCTGACCGCCGATACGCTCGACGCCAAGGTGACGGTGAAGAACCTTGCCGGTCACAAATTTCCCTCCGGCGTCGGTTTCCGGCGCGCGTTTCTGAACTTCAGTGTGTTCGACCAGAACGGCGAGCCGCTCTGGGTCTCCGGCCGCACCAACGCCGCCGGCGTCATCGTCGGCGCCGACGGCAAGCCGCTCGATGGCGAACTTTGGTGGAAAGACGATTGTTCCGGCCGCGTGCACCCTGGCGAACGGCCGCATCAGCCGCACTACCAGAAGATCACGCGCCAGGATCAGGTCCAGATTTATCAGGAGCTGGTCTCCACCCCGCCGGCCGATACGCCCAATCCGGTCTGCAATGCCCATTCGAAGCCGGAAGGCGAACTCACCACCAGCTTCCTGTCGATCTGCACGGAGGTGAAGGACAACCGCATATTGCCCTCGGGCTTCCTGCCGCTCTCGGACCGGCTGGAAATCGCCAAGGCCTTGGGCGCGGATGAAGAGCTCGCCGTCGATGTCGGCACAACTGCCGTCGAGGACGACCCCGACTATGTCGAGGGCGGCAGTGACACGCTGAGCTACTCGATCCCGCTTGCCGATCTGCCGAAGGGCGCACGCCCTGCCAGCATCGAGGCGGATCTCTACTACCAGGCGACGCCGCCATCCTATCTGCAGGACCGGTTCTGCACCGCCAAAGGCCCCGACACCGATCGCCTGTATTTTCTCACCGGCCATCTCAACCTGGCCGGCACGGAAGCGGACGGATGGAAGCTGAAAGTGGTCGGCAGCGGAGCAGTCGCCGTGGCTGCCCCGCCCTGACAGGCTTTCCGTTGAATTGCTTCAGGGCAGCATGAATTCCACCGCTGCCTCGGCGTGGATGCGTGTCGTGTCGAAGACCGGAATGTCGAAATCGTCCTGGCCGATGAGCATGGTGATCTCGGTGCAGCCCATTATGATGCTGTCGGCGGCTTCCTCGCGGCGCAGGCGTTCGGCCTCTTCTATATAAGCCGTCTTCGAAGCATCGGTGACAATACCCTGGCAGAGCTCGTCATAGATGACGCGATGCACCATGTCGCGCCCGGCCGCATCGGGCACCACTGGCGACAGGCCGTATTTGTCGGTAAGCCGGCCCTTGTAGAAATCCTGCTCCATGGTGAAGCGCGTCGCCAGCAGCGCCGGACGCTGCATGCCAGCACGCTTGATCGCTGCCGCCGTGGCATCGGCGATGTGTATCAGCGGGATGGAGACGGACGTCTGCACCTGGTCGGCCAGCTTGTGCATGGTGTTGGTGCACAGAAGCAGGCCTTCCGCGCCACCGGCCTCGAGCTTGCGCGCCGCTTCGACCAGAAGCATGCCGGCCCCCTCCCAATCGCCATGATGCTGCCGCTCGGCGATCTCGGCAAAATCGAACGACCACAGCAGCAGTTTGGCCGAATGCAGCCCGCCAAGGCGCTCGCGCACGATCTCGTTGAGCAGGCGGTAGTAGATGGCGGTCGATTCCCAGCTCATGCCGCCCAGAAGGCCAAGGGTTTTCATTCGATCTTCCGTTTCTCGCTGGCCTGCAGCGTATCGCCGATATGGCGACCTTACAAAAAGCTCTGCGGATCGATATCCACCTGCACGCGGACCGAACCACGCTGTTTCGGCCCATTGGCCAGCATGGCGCGGATGAAACCTTGCATGTCGGCGCGCCGTTCGCCCTGGATCAGCAGGCGGAAGCGGTGGCGGCCACCAAGCAAAGACAGCGGCGCTTCGGCCGGACCCAGCACGAACAGGTCGGACGCCTCGGGCGCGGCGCGACGCAGG
Source organism: Mesorhizobium sp. 113-1-2 (assembly GCF_016756475.1). Classification (NCBI taxonomy): domain Bacteria; kingdom Pseudomonadati; phylum Pseudomonadota; class Alphaproteobacteria; order Hyphomicrobiales; family Phyllobacteriaceae; genus Mesorhizobium; species Mesorhizobium sp. 113-1-2. The sequence goes on along the minus strand of NZ_AP023242.1, from coordinate 1,334,481 downwards.
CCGCGTGCATGACCTTCTGCTTCCGCTCGTGTCACCGCGCTGACGATGACGCCGGCCAGCCGGCCGAACGGCGGCAGTGCCGCCCGTTCGCGCTCGGCGATCTCGCGCTCGTAAAAAGCCTCGGCATCGCCGGAGACGATCGCCCGCATCACCGGATGGTCCGGCTGAAACGTCTGCAGCAGGCCGAGGCTCTTCTTGCCGGTGCGACCGGCGCGACCGGTCACCTGGCTGAGCAGCTGAAAAGTACGCTCGGCGGCGCGCGGATCACCATTGGCAAGGCCGAGATCGGCATCGACGACGCCGACCAGCGTCATGTTGGGAAAATTGTGGCCCTTGGCGACCAACTGCGTGCCGATGACGATATCGGCCTCGCCATCGGCGATCGCCTCCAGTTCCAATCGCAGCCGCCGCACGCCGCCCATCAGGTCGGATGACAAAACGATGGTGCGCGCATCGGGAAAATGCGTGACGACCTCCTCGGCGATGCGCTCGACGCCCGGCCCGCAAGCGACCAGGTGATCAAGCGTGCCGCATTCCGGGCAGGCTTCGGGGCGGCGCTCGTTGTGCCCGCAATGATGGCAGACCAGCTGGCCACGAAATCGATGCTCGACCAGCCAGGCCGAGCAGACCGGACAGCCGAAGCGATGGCCGCAGACCCGGCACAGCGTCAGCGGCGCATAGCCGCGCCGGTTGAGGAACAGCAGCGACTGTTCCTTCCTCTCCAGCGTCTTGCGCATATGGTCGAGCAGCACCGGCGACAGGAAGCCGCCGCGCGCCGGCGGCGCGCGTCGCATGTCGATCGACTTCAGCTGCGGAAGTGCTGCCTCGGCGAAGCGGGCGGAGAGAACCGCTCTGTTGTATTTGCCTTGGCTCGCATTGACCCGGCTCTCGACCGATGGTGTCGCCGACGCCAACACCACCGGAAAGCTACCAATGTGACCGCGCACCACCGCCATGTCGCGCGCATTGTAGAAGACACGGTCTTCCTGCTTGTAGGCGGGATCGTGCTCCTCATCGACGACGATCAGCCCAAGCTCTTTGAACGGCAGGAACAGCGCGGAGCGGGCACCAGCAACGACGCGCACCGTGCCCTCAGCCACTTGCCGCCAGACTTTTTCGCGCATCCTGGGCGGCAGGTCGGAATGCCATTCACCCGGCTTGGCGCCGAAGCGCTGCTGGAAACGCTCGAGGAAAGCGTGGGTCAGTGCGATTTCCGGCAAAAGGATCAGCACCTGCTTGCCCTGGTCGAGGGCTGCCGCCACCGCCTCGAAGTAAACCTCCGTCTTGCCCGAACCTGTGACACCATCGAGCAGCGCAACATTGAACACGCCGGCCGCGACATTGGCGCGCAGCATCGATGCGGCCTCGCTTTGGTCCGGCATCAGTTCCGGCACGGCGTAGCTCGAGTCAGGCGCGGCGACCACCGGGCGCGGCGGGATCATCACCGTCTCGAACACGCCTTGCGCCTTCAGCCCCTCGATCACCGTCGACGACACGCCGGCAGCATGGGCGAGGCCCGAGCGTGTCCAGGCCAGTCCGCCCTCGGCCGTCTCCAGCACGCGCGCCCGCGCATCCGTCATCCGGTCCGGAATGATAAGCGTGCGCTGCAGCCCCTCGATCCAGGGTTCGGGGTCGAAGGCCTCGGGAGCTCGCAGCAGCATCCGCGCGACCATGCCCGGCGCCGACAGCGTGTATTGCGCCACCCAGTCGACGAAACGGCGCATGGCGCGGTCGATCGGCGGGCAATCGAAAACCTGTTCGATCGGGCGCAGCTTTTTCGCGTCGATATTCTCGACCGCGCCATCCCAGACGATGCCGGCGACCTGGCGCGGCCCGAGCGGCACGCGCACGATCGAGCCCGGCACCACGCGCATGCCGGCCGGCACGGCATAGGTGTAGGGGCGTTCGGCAGGCATCGGCACCAGCACCGGTGCGGCTGCGACAAAGGGCGAATCTTCGATCATGAGGCGTGACCTTGCCCTGACTTTGGTCTAGATCAAAGGCCGACCCCGAATGTGCATGGCATGCACATAAGAATCTTCAGGAGACCCGTCATGAAATTTTTTGTCGACACCGCCGACATCAAGGATATCCGTGAACTCAACGATCTGGGACTGCTCGACGGCGTCACCACCAATCCGTCGCTGATTCTCAAATCCGGGGGCAAGATCGCCGACGTCACCAAGCAGATCTGCGATATCGTCGCCGGCCCGGTCTCGGCCGAAGTCGTGGCGACCGAATACAAGGACATGATGGCGGAGGCCGAGGTGCTGGCCAAGATCGCGCCCAATGTCTGCATCAAGGTGCCGCTGACACTGGACGGCCTGAAGGCCTGCAAGACGATCCGCACCCAGATGAACCGCATGGTCAACGTCACGCTGTGCTTCTCGGCCAACCAGGCGCTGCTCGCCGCCAAGGCCGGCGCCTCGTTCATCTCGCCCTTCGTCGGCCGCATCGACGACACCGGCTCGGACGGCATGGAGCTGATCCAGGAGATCCGGCAGATCTACGACAATTACGATTTCCAGACCGAGATCCTGACCGCTTCGGTGCGCACGGTGAACCACGTCAAGCAGGCGGCGCTGATCGGCGCCGATGTCATCACCGCGCCGCCGGCGACGCTGAAGGCGCTGGTCAAGCACCCGCTGACCGACAAGGGCCTGGAACAGTTCCTCGCCGACTGGGCAAAGACCGGCCAGAAGATCGGCTGAGGTCGCGCTTCCCTCAAGTAAGAAAGGCCGGGCGACCGGCCTTTTTTATTGTTCAGAAGAAACCGGATCGCCGAAAAGGGCGGCCGATCAATCCGTGCCGTCGTCGTCAGGCGCGGCCGCCGGCGGGCGCCGACCCATGATGATCTCGCGTTTGCCGACATGATTGGGCGCGCCGACCAGGCCTTCCTTCTCCATGCGCTCGACCAGGGATGCGGCGCGGTTGTAGCCGATGCCCAGGCGGCGCTGGATGTAGGACGTCGAGCACTTCTTGTCGCGCACCACCACCTTGACCGCTTCCTCATAGCTGGAATCGCCGTCCTCGGCTGCGACCGATCCCTTGTCGAAGACCGCGCCCTGGTCGTCTTCGACCTCTTCGTCATCCTCGTCGGCTGTCACGGTTTCCAGATATTCCGGGCGTCCCTGGGCCTTCAGATGCGCCACGACATGCTCGACCTCCGCGTCGGAGACAAAGGGGCCGTGCACGCGCGAAATGCGCCCGCCGCCCATCATGTGCAGCATGTCGCCCTGGCCGAGCAGCTGCTCGGCGCCCTGCTCGCCCAGAATGGTGCGGCTGTCGATCTTGGAGGTGACCTGGAAGGAGATGCGGGTCGGGAAGTTGGCCTTGATCGTGCCGGTGATGACATCGACCGAGGGACGCTGCGTCGCCATGATCAGATGGATGCCGGCGGCGCGCGCCATCTGCGCCAGGCGCTGGATGGCGCCTTCGATCTCCTTGCCGGCGACCATCATCAGGTCGGCCATCTCGTCGACGATGACGACGATGTAGGGCATCGGTGCCAGGTCGATTTCCTGCTGCTCGAACAGCGGCTCGCCGGTGCCCTTTTCGAAGCCGGCCTGCACCGTCATGACGACCGCCTCGCCCTTGTCGCGGGCTTGGGCGGCGCGTTCGTTATAGCCGTCGATGTTGCGCACGCCGAGCCGCGCCATCTTGCGATAGCGGTCCTCCATCTCGCGCACCGCCCATTTGAGCGCGGTGACCGCCTTCTTGGGGTCGGTGACGACGGGCGTCAGAAGATGCGGGATGCCGTCATAGACCGAGAGTTCGAGCATCTTGGGATCGACCATGATCAGCCGGCATTCTTCCGGCTTCAGCCGGTAGAGCAGCGACAGGATCATGGTGTTGATGGCAACCGACTTGCCGGAGCCGGTGGTGCCGGCGACAAGCAGATGCGGCATCTTCGCCAGCTCGGCGATGACAGGCTCGCCGCCGATCGTCTTGCCAAGGCAAAGCGCCAGCTTGCAGCTGGTCTTGCGGAAACCCTGCGATTCGATCAGCTCGCGGAAATAGACGGTCTCGCGCGTCTCGTTCGGCAACTCGATGCCGATGACGTTGCGGCCGGGCACGACGGCGACGCGCGCTGAAACCGCCGACATGGAGCGGGCGATATCATCGGCGAGACCGATGACGCGGGACGATTTGACGCCCGGCGCCGGCTCGAACTCATAGAGGGTGACGACCGGACCGGGGCGAACGTGGATGATCTCGCCGCGCACGCCGAAATCCTCGAGCACGCTTTCCAGAAGATCGGCATTCTGCTCGAGCCGCTCCTGCGACATGTAGAAGCCCTGCCCTTCCGGCGGCTGCTGCAGCAGCTCTTCCGAGGGAAGTTCGTACGCCTCGCCCGTCGTGGCTGGCACGATCTTGCCGGCCTTGGGCAGTGGCGCGGACACGCGCACGGCCGGAGCCTGCCCGGCCTCCCCCGCGACCTGCGCCGGAGCGGCACTGCCCGCGACAGCGGGAACTGCAACCGCCATTTGGGCCCGTCGTGGTGCGCTGCTCGCCACCGGCTGGACCACGGCTTCGTTCGAGTTGGCCGGACGGACTTCCGGCGGGGCAGACGGAGCCCGCTGGCCTGGAAGGCAGTCGATCACACGGAACAATGCGGTCGGATCGGCCATGGACGCGGCGCGGACGTCGACCCGTGGGGAGACAACCGGCGCTGCCCGACGGGGAGTTGGGACCGCCCGAGGCGCCGGCAACGGGCTCTCGATCATGTAAGGCGCCATGAGCTCGAAGAAGACGTGATTCGACAGATAGGGCCAGCGCACGGTTTCGCGGCCTGGTGTCTTGACCAGCGCAGCCATTCCCTGGGCGGACGCCGCCGGTGCGGATGTCCGTGCCGGCGCGGCCGTCCTCGGACCAACCGGCGCAACAGCCCGCGCCTTTTCGCTGGTATGCCCGGCTGGGATGGATGGTACGGACGAGGCAGGAGGCCGGCTGCTCGTCTGCGGGGGCAAGGCGTGGGACGCCGCGGTGGATTTTGCCATCGCCTGCGGCGCCGGCGGCGCTAGTGGCTCACTTTGCTCGGCGGCAATCTGGTCGCGTTCCGGACGGCGCGTATTGGCCTCATAATCCGGCGTGCGCGTAAACCGCACGTTGGGCGCCAGGAAGAAATAGTCCTGCCAGGCAGGGCTTTCGTTGCCGCCGAGATCAACAGGTGGCGGGAGATTGCTGGCCTTGGCCGCGCCGGGCTGCTGGCCGTTGAAACGCTTTCCCTCGGGGTCATCGGGCGAAGCTGACTTCAATGAATTGACCCGAGGAAAACGCTTGGATTCCATTCTCAAGACTCACTCTGAAACATCTGCTGAGACATAGGGAGCGAGTGGTTAACAGTTGCTTCCCGTCAGCACCTTTGGAGCGACCGAAATGCATCTTTCGCAGCGATGTGTGGGATCCGGATTCGAGCAGCCAATCGTCATTCGGCGATCACCGCGCCATCCAATACGTCGAGCTAAAAAGGTGAGCTGAAAATAGGGTGCTCGGCCGCTGCGGGGCGGCCGGGCACCAGGATCGAAAGGTCGTCTTCCGTGAAACGAAAAGCGGCGCTAGCTGGCCGCCTTGCCGTGCCGGACCAGATCCTGGGCGATGGACAGCTGCAGGGCCTCGGCCAGTTCGCGCGCGGCGCGATTTTCGGCGTCGATCTGCGCCCGGTACGAGGCAAATTCCTGGCGCGGCCTGTCGAAGGACGAGGTGATCGCGCGCTTGCCGACCGTGATGACGGCACCGGTTTTCATATCGGTCAGCGTATAGCTGGCGTTCAGCGTCACCGAACCGGCGGTGGGCTCGTCTTCGTCGGTTCCAACCTGCACGAGCGCCGCCGAATCGACGGCTTCGGTCACGGTGAGATCGAGCGAATAAAGCGGCGAGGCCGGTTCGCCGGCGCCACGCCCAAAGCCGAAGATCAGATTGTTGCGCACCTGCTGGGCATAACGCGTCTTGACCGGCTTGATGGCGATCGACGCCAGTTCGGTATTGGCGGTCGAGCCCGTCGACAACGGCGCGTTGGAATAGAGCGGCCGCACCGTGCAGGCCGAAACCAGCGCAAGCGCGCCGACAAGGCCGGCAAGCGCAACGCGGCGCAGCAAACGGCTCAGCTCTGTCTTTTCCCGATCAGGCAACGACATTGACGATCCTCTGCGGCACGATGATCACCTTGCGCGGAGCCTTACCTTCGAGCGCTTTCTGCACGAAGTCGAGAGCCAATACCGCTTTTTCGACCGCACCTTGGTCCGCGTCGCGGGCAATTGTCAAATCCCCCCGCTTCTTGCCGTTGACCTGCACCGGATAGGTCACTTCGTTGTCGACGACCAGCGCCGGATCGAAGACCGGCCACGGCCGTTCGGCGACCAGATCGGTGCCGCCGAGCGTCTCCCAGCACTCTTCGGCCAGATGCGGCATGACAGGCGCGATCAGATGCACCAGGATCTCCACCGCCTGGCGGCAGGCGCCTTGCAGTGCCGGATCGGCCTTGCCTTCCGCCACCTGGTTGAGCGGCGTGGTCAGCACGTTGGCCAGTTCATAGATGCGCGCGATGGCACGGTTGAAGCCGAGCTTCTCGATGTCCTCGCCGACCGCTTTCAGGATCTTGTGCGTGGCCTTCGAGACCGCTCCCGCCTCACCAATGTTTGCCGCGGCAGGCTTGACGCCTGCCAGCGTCTCGGCCGCCGTCGACACCAGACGCCAGATGCGCTGCATGAAGCGGTGCGCGCCGGCGGCGCCATCATCGGTCCATTCGACATCGCGCTCGGGCGGCGAATCCGACAGCATGAACCAGCGCGCCGTGTCGGCGCCGTAGCCGTCGGTGATGTCTTCCGGGCTCACCGTGTTCTTCTTCGACTTCGACATCTTCTCCAGCGGGCCGATGGTGACAGCCTCGCCGGTGGCGATGTCGAAGGCCCGGCGTTCGCCGTCGACGCCCTCCAGCCGCACCTCGGTCGGCGCCAGCCAGCGGCCGTTCGAAGCCGATCCGACGCGATAGGTTTCGTGCACCACCATGCCTTGCGTGAACAGGCCCTTGAACGGCTCGGCCAGGTCGACATGGCCGGTCTCGCGCATGGCGCGGGTGAAGAAGCGCGAATAGAGCAGATGCAGGATCGCGTGCTCGATGCCGCCAATATACTGGTCGACCGGCAGCCATTCGTTGGCCGCCTTGGGATCGGTCGGCTCATGCGCCCAGGGCGCGGTGAAGCGGGCGAAATACCAGGACGAATCGACGAAAGTGTCCATCGTATCGGTCTCGCGGCGCGCATCACCACCGCATTGCGGGCATTTCACGTGCCGCCAGGTCGGGTGCCTGTCGAGCGGATTGCCCGGCCGGTCGAAATCGACATCGTCCGGCAGCTTGACCGGCAGGTCGGTCTTGGGAACCGGCACCACGCCGCAATCCTCGCAATGGATCATCGGGATCGGGCAGCCCCAGTAGCGCTGGCGCGAAATGCCCCAGTCGCGCAGGCGGAAATTCACCTTGCGCTCGGCCATCGGCCGGTTGCCGATCGTTTTCTGCTCCAAGAGCTTCGCCACCTCGTCGAAGGCGCGATCCGGCTTCATGCCGTCGAGGAAGCGTGAATTGATCATCACGCCGTCGTCGACATAGGCCTCCTCGATGATCTGGAAGGTCTTCGCATCGCCGCCTTCCGGCATCACCACCGGGATCACCGGCAGGCCGTATTTGTTGGCGAAGTCGAGATCGCGCTGATCGCCGGACGGGCAGCCGAAAATGGCGCCGGTGCCGTATTCCATCAGCACGAAATTGGCGACATAGACAGGCAGCGTCCAGCTGTCGTCGAACGGATGGACGACGCGGATGCCAGTGTCGAAACCCTTCTTCTCGGCCGTCTCCAGTGCGGCCACCGAGGTGCCCATATGGCGGACCTCGTCGATGAACTTCGCCAGCTCCGGATTGGTCTCGGCGGCCTTTTTGGCCAGCGGATGATCGGCGGCGACGGCCATGAAGGAGGCGCCGAAGATGGTGTCGGGCCGCGTCGTATAGACTTCCAGCTCATGCTCGCCGGCAACGTCCGACGCCAGCGGCCAGCGGATCAGCAGGCCTTCCGAACGGCCGATCCAATTCTGCTGCATCAGCTTCACTTTTTCCGGCCATTCGTCGAGGCCGTCGAGCGAATCCAGCAGGTCCTGCGCATAGTCGGTGATCTTGAAGAACCACTGCGTCAGCTCGCGCTGTTCGACCAGCGCGCCCGAGCGCCAGCCGCGCCCGTCGATGACCTGTTCGTTGGCGAGCACCGTCATGTCCTCCGGGTCCCAGTTGACCTTGGAGGATTTGCGCGTCACCAGCCCCTTCTCGACGAAATCGAGGAACAGCATCTGCTGGCGGTGGTAGTAATCGACATCGCAGGTGGCGAATTCGCGTGCCCAGTCCAGCGACAGGCCCATCACCTTGAGCTGCTCGCGCATGGTGGCGATGTTCTGGTAGGTCCATTCCTTGGGATGGACCTTGTTCTGCATCGCCGCGTTCTCGGCCGGCATGCCGAAGGCGTCCCAGCCCATCGGGTGCAGCACGTTGAACCCTTTGGCCCGTTTGTAGCGCGCCACCACGTCGCCCATCGTGTAATTGCGGGTATGGCCGATATGGATGCGCCCCGACGGATAGGGGAACATCTCGAGCACGTAGTATTTCGGCTTCGGGTCGTCATTGCGCGCTTCGAACAGCTTCTTCTCGGCCCAGGCCTTCTGCCATTTGGGTTCTGACGCGCGCGGATTGTATCGTTCGGTTGCCATGGGACGTTTTTCACTTAAAAGCAGGCGCGAACCGCGGGCGATCGGCTGTGCGGTTCAGGGAATGTGGTCCGGGTGTTCACCATGGTTTGGCAAACCCGTCAACCATATGGGCATCGCGACGGCTAAAAACGCGGGTCAAAACAGCGGGATTTGCATATGGGTGACACCGTTCAGCAGTTTTTCGCGGTCAACGCGAAGATCGCCGCCGCCGAACAGGAAGCCCGCCGCGAGGCCGGCGCGGTGACGCTGGTGGCCGTCTCCAAGACCTTTGCTGCCGCCGACATCCGGCCGGTGATAGAGGCCGGCCAGCGCGTCTTCGGCGAGAACCGCGTCCAGGAAGCGCAAGGCAAATGGCCTGATCTGAAGCAGGCTTTTCCTGACATCGAGCTGCATCTCATCGGTCCGCTGCAGTCGAACAAGGCCAAGGAGGCGGTGGCGCTGTTCGACGTCATCGAGACGGTCGACCGCGAGAAAATCGCCGCCGAACTCGCCAAGGAGATCGCCAGGCAAGGCCGCGCCCCGAAACTCTATGTCCAGGTCAACACCGGTTCGGAGCCGCAGAAGGCCGGCATTGAACCTCGTGACGCGGTGGCCTTCGTCGCCCGCTGCCGCGATGTCCACGGCCTCGCCATCGAAGGCTTGATGTGCATCCCGCCGGCCGACGAGAACCCCGGCCCGCACTTTGCCCTGCTGGAGAAACTGGCGCGCGAGGCCGGCGTCGAAAAGCTGTCGATGGGCATGTCCGGCGACTATGAGACGGCGATTGCCTTCGGCGCCACCAGCGTCAGGGTCGGTTCGGCGATTTTTGGTAGCCGATAGTCCCTCTGCAGAGTCTGGTATATGCTTGCTAAGCCATTCAGCGAGCAGTCCTCATGAACTGGGATATTCAGAGCGCAAAGAGCGATCTCTCGAAGCTGTTGAGACAGTTGCGAGAAAAGGGACCGCAAACCATTACCGTGCATGGAAAGCCGGCTGCCTTCGTCCTGGCTGTTGAGGACTATGAACGGTTGATCGGGGCAAAACCCTCGCTTGGGCAATATCTTCTTTCCGGTCCCGGGTGGGATGAAGACTTCGCCGAGAAGGTCAATCGCCGCTCAAACACGATGATCCGAGCCATCGATCTCTGACAAATTCTGACACCACCATCGGAAATGCAGCGGTAGTGACGATCGATCGGGGATGGTCCAGCTTGAAAGGTTCATTGCGCCACCGCTGGAAACGAAACGTTCCGTTCCTATTTGTTTTGTGTCCTCACAATTCTCCTGGAGCCTTCACCATGCGCTACAACCAGCTTGGCAATACGGGGATGTTCGTCTCCGAACTGTGCCTCGGCACCATGACCTTCGGTGCCGCCGGCGAAAATGCCCAATGGGGCCTGATCGCCAGCCTCGACCAGAAGGGCGTCAATGAGATTGTCGGCCGCTCGATCGCCGCCGGCGTCAATTTCTTCGACACGGCCGATGTCTACTCATTTGGCCAATCCGAACGTTTGCTCGGCCAGTCGCTCAAGGACCTTGGCGTCGCCAGGTCGAGCGTGGTCATCGCCACCAAGGTGCATGGCGCCATGGGCCAGGGCCCGAACGAGCGCGGCTCGTCGCGCGGCCACATTATGGATTCGGTCGATGCCAGCCTCGAACGGCTGCAGCTCGACCATATCGATCTCTACCAGCTGCACGGCACCGACGCGGTGACGCCGATCGACGAGACGCTGAGGGCGCTCGACGATCTCGTTGCCAGCGGCAAGGTCCGTTATGTCGGCGTGTCCAACTGGGCGGCGTGGCGCATCGCCAAGGCGCTCGGCATCGCCGACCGTAAGGGTTTTGCCCGTTTCGAGACCATCCAGTCCTATTATTCGATCGCCGGCCGCGACCTCGAGCGCGAGATCGTGCCGCTCATCAACGAGGAGAAACTCGGCCTGATGGTGTGGTCGCCGATGGCCGGTGGCCTGCTTTCCGGCAAATACGGCCCCGGCGCGCCCGGCAATGGCGAGGGCCGCCGCGCGTCCTTCAACTTCCCGCCGGTCAACGAGGATCGTGCCTGGGCGGCCGTCGCGGTCATGCGCGAGATCGCGAAAAAGCATAATGTGAGTGTCGCCACCGTGGCGCTCGGCTATGTCCTGGCCAAGTCCTTCGTGATGAGCGTGATCATCGGCGCCAGCCGCATGGATCAGCTCGAACAAAACCTTGCCGCGGCTGAAGTGAAGCTCGATGCGGATGATCTCGCCAAACTGGACGAGGTCAGCGCGCTGCCGGCCGAATATCCCGGCTGGATGCTGGAGCGCCAGGCAGCTGGCCGCCGCCCAGCGCCGTTCACGCCGAAAGCGTAACCGGCTCCACACGATTTAAAGAAAGCCGCGTGTCCTTCGGGCACGGGGCTTTTTCGCGCTTCGTCAAGCCGAACTGTCGCCTTGTACCGGACGCAGGTTCGCAGCTACCATCATGACGCCGGAGCAGCATACCGGAATGTCAGGGGCGATGATGGCGCTATCCGCCGAGGAATTTCGAGACAGGATCATCGCGATCTTGGCTGATCGCCAGGCAGCGGCTTCCGCCAGCCCTTACGATTGGAAAGTCTGCGTCGGAGCCGTCAGTGCCGCGCGAGGCGAATTTGAAAAGGTCGCCGTCGCCGGTACGGCGCATGACTACGCAGCCGCCGTGATTGCTCATTTGGAGCGGCTGCGGGACGCGTATTATGACCCGGATGGGGAATACACGTCCGGGCGATCGGACATCGGCACCGTCATTGAAAAGATCAGGAAAGCCTTGAAGGCTATCACCTGATGATGGCGCACCTCACCCGGAGTTGGATAGACTCGGTATTAAAGCGGATTGGCAAAAGTATTGCAGTCCGCGATCGCTTTTCCGGCAAGGCCCCGATCAAACCAGCGGATCCTCTGTTCTGAGGTGCCGTACCTCTTGGCCGTCGAATTTCCGGAGGCATTGGCGGCCCGATCGTCTCCAAGAGATCGCAGCAGTTCTCTGGCTTGGGCCAGATCGGTGCCTTCCAACAACCCCTTGTCCTGAACGTAGCGGCTCCACAGTCCGGCAAAACAATCGGCCTGCAGTTCGACCTGTTCCGACCGGATGATGGCGGCTTGCTGGTCACCGTCGGCGACAAGCTGCTGCGGAACGGCCGAGATGTTCTGCACGTGGTACGCAACCTCCCGGGCGACAATCAACGCCTTGGCGAAATCTCCGGTCAAACCGACCTGTCGAAGCTCGGGGAACGCCGGATCGAGATAAATCCTGTGGTCTGCCGCGCAGTATGATGTCCCTGAAACGGCACCGCATGCGGTGGCGATGAAGCCGGTGAACAGCACCAGCTTAGGCTCCTCGTAAGTCGATCCGCCGGCTTTGAAGGTGGCGCCCCAGAAATCCTCCGTTTCCGCCAGAACCACCGAGACAAGCTGCTTGACGTCATCATTTCCGGCGTTTGCGGCAGGCACGGCTGTTATCGAGGCCTCGGCTGCCTCGGAGATCGTTGGGGCATGCAGCCATGTCGCGATGGCTAGCAGGGATGCCGTGACCAAGGACAAGCGGACCAAATCACGCCTCCTGAATTGCCAACGCTTTCGGTGCCTGGGCGCGAAGCGCCTGCTATGACCGGGCAGGAATCCATATCCTGCCCCTGCTGGGTTGTCGAACGGACCTTGAAAACCGCGCTTCGTCAGAGCCGCACGGTCTCGGCCAGGAAATCGAGAAAGGCCCGGACCCGCGCCGGCAGGTGGCGGCCCTGGCCGACATAGACGGCGTGCGTCGCCTCCTCGTCGCCCGGATTGAAATCCTCCAGCAGCGCCACCATCCGTCCGGCAGCGATATCGGCCGCGACATGCCAGCGCGCCAGCCGGGAGATGCCCGTCCCGGCCAGCGTCATCAGCCGCATCGCCTCACCGTCGCTGACCAGCGTATTGCCGGTGATCGGGACCATGACCGCGCGGCCCTCCGCGTCGAGGAAGGGCCAGCCATCGATATGCCTGACGAAGCCGAAGCCCATGCGGTTGTGGCTGTCGAGATCGGCCGGCGTCAGCGGCGTGCCATGCGCGGCAAGGTAGGACGGTGCCGCAACCACCACAACCGGGCTTTGCCCGAGCTTGCGCGCCACCAGCCGTGATTCGCCGAGCGGCCCGGCGCGGATGGCGACATCGGCGCGTTCGGCCATCAGGTCGATGACGCTGTCGGTCAGCACCAGATCGACCGATATTTCCGGGTAGCGCTCAAGGAAGCGCGGCAAAAGTGGGATCAGCCGGTGCACCCCGAACGGCACGTAGCTGTTGACGCGCAGCCGTCCGCGCGGCGCGGCACCCGCCGCCGCCTCGCGCTCGGCAGCCGCCATGTCGGCCAGGATGCGCAGCCCGCTCTCGTAGAAGGCGGTTCCCTCGGGCGTCAGCTGCAGCTTGCGTGTCGAGCGGCTGACCAGCCGCGCGCCAAGCCGGGCTTCCAGCCGCGCGATCAGCTTGCTCACCGCCGACGGCGTCATGCGCAATGCGCGTGCCGCGGCCGAGAAGCTGCCCGCTTCGACGACGCGCACGAAGACTTCGATCTCGCCGGAGCGGTTAATGTCGGGTCTGGCCATCTGTGAATCTATTTCACAGAAAATATGCCTTGATCAAGTCTGGTTCACAGTGCGTGGCGACACGATCTTCCCGGTCTGGGCGCGGGTTTGGACAAGGCGCTCGTCGCCTTAACGACCCGTCTTGGAAGTGGAAAACCGCCATGCCTCTTGCTCTTTATGCCCTCGCTGCCGGCGCCTTCGGCATCGGTGTCACCGAATTCGTCATCATGGGTCTTTTGCTCGACGTCAGCAAAGACCTCGGCGTCTCGATCTCGGCCGCCGGCCAGCTCATTTCGGGCTATGCGCTGGGCGTCGTCATCGGCGCGCCGCTGCTCACCATCGCCACCGGCAACTGGCCGCGCAAGACCGTGCTTCTGGCGCTGATGGCAATCTTCACCATTGGCAATCTCGCCTGTGCGCTGGCGCCCGACTATTGGACGCTGATGGGCGCTCGCATCATCACCGCCTTTGCCCATGGCACCTTCTTCGGGGTCGGCTCGGTGGTCGCCACCGGTCTGGTCGCGCCCAACAAGAAGGCCTCGGCGATCGCGCTGATGTTTACCGGGCTCACCATCGCCAACATCCTCGGCGTGCCTTTCGGCACCTGGCTCGGCCAGGCCTTCGGCTGGCGCGCGACCTTCTGGGCCGTGACCGCGGTCGGCCTCGCGGCCTTCGCTGTCATCCTGGCCCTGGTGCCCCGCAGCCAGGCAGCACCCGAGAAGAGCGACCTGCGCGCCGATCTTGCCGTGCTGCGCCGCACGCCGGTTCTGCTCGGCCTCGCCACCACCGTGCTCGGCTACGCCGGCGTCTTCGCTGTCTTCACTTACATCGCTCCGCTGCTGACCGAGATTAGCGGCTTCAAGGAAGCCGCCGTGTCGCCGATCCTGCTCGTCTTCGGCGGCGGTCTCATCGCCGGCAATCTCGCCGGCGGCAAGGTCGCCGACCGCTGGCTGGTGCCGGCGGTGCTGGGCAGCCTCGTGGTGCTCGCCCTGGTGCTCGCGACCATGAGCTTTGCCATCCACAGCCAGGTGATGGCCGTGATCTATGTCGGCCTGCTCGGCGCCGCTGCCTTCGCCACCGTGGCGCCGCTGCAGATGTGGGTGCTGGACAAGGCGCAAGGTGCCGGCCAAAGCCTCGCCTCGTCCTTCAACATCGCCGCCTTCAATCTCGGCAACGCCGCCGGCGCCTGGCTTGGCGGCGCGGTCATCGCCCATGGCATGGGGCTGGGTTCGCTCACCTGGGTCGCCGCTCTGCTGCCGGTCGCGGCGCTTGGCGTCGCCGGGCTGGCCCTGCGCCTCGACCGCACCAACGCGCTCGGTGCGCCTGTCTCCGTTCGGCCCTGACGCTCGTCGGCGGACCGGATTTTTTCGACACCTCTTTCCAAACCACCAGGAGTAAGAAAATGGACTATCGACGTCTCGGCGCATCGGGCCTGAAGGTCCCTGCACTTTCCTTCGGCGCCGGAACCTTCGGCGGTTCCGGCCCGCTGTTCGGCGCCTGGGGCAACAGCGACGCCAAGGAAGCGCGGCGGCTGGTCGACATCTGCCTGGAGGCTGGCGTCAATCTGTTCGACACCGCCGACGTCTATTCGAACGGCGCCTCGGAAGAGGTGCTCGGCGAAGCCATCAAGGGCCGGCGGGACGCCGTGCTGATCTCGACCAAGACGTCCTTGCCGATGGGCGACGGGCCGGCCGACTACGGCTCTTCCCGCTCGCGGCTGATCAAGTCCGTGGACGCCGCGCTGAAGCGCCTCGGCACCGACTACATCGACCTGTTGCAACTGCACGCCTTCGATGCCGGGACGCCGATTGAAGAAGTCCTGTCGACGCTGGACGATCTCGTGCGCACCGGCAAGCTGCGCTATGTCGGCGTCTCCAATTTTTCAGGCTGGCAAGTGATGAAGTCGCTGGCGGAGGCCGACAAGCATGGCTACCCGCGCTACGCCGCGCATCAGGTCTATTATTCACTGGTCGGCCGCGACTATGAGTGGGAGCTGATGCCGCTCGGCCTCGACCAGGGCGTCGGCGCGCTGGTGTGGAGCCCGCTCGGCTGGGGGCGGCTGACCGGAAAGATCCGCCGTGGCCAGAAGCTGCCGGAAAAGAGCCGGCTGCATGACACGGCTGATTTCGGTCCGCCGGTCGCGGACGAACATCTCTACCGGGTGATGGATGCGCTGGACGCGGTGGCTGATGAAACCGGCAAGACCGTGCCGCAGATCGCCATCAACTGGCTGCTGCAGCGCCCGACCGTTTCCTCCGTCATCATCGGCGCCCGCAACGAGGAACAGCTGAGGCAGAACCTCGGAGCCGTCGGCTGGTCGCTGACGCCGGAACAGATCAAAAAACTGGACGCAGCAAGCGAAGTGACAGCGCCCTACCCGTATTTTCCGTACCGCCGCCAGGAAGGTTTTGCCCGGCTGAACCCGCCGGCGGTGTGACCACCGCGCGCCAAAGTTAAGGCGTGTCGAGATTCAGGTCAGGCCGAGTCGAGAATGGTGGCTTCCGAGATCCGGAGCGGAGCGTACTTTTCGTACGTGAGCACCGGAAGCGCAGGAAGCCGCCATTCGCAGGCCGGCCTCACCTGAATATCGGCACGCCTTAGTGCAGCACGAACTCCCCATCCACCTTCCGCCACTCATTCGGCGCGATCAGCTTCTGGTGCGTGTAGACCACCGAGTGCAGCGGCCCGTCCAGCTTGGCCTTCCAGAATTCGATGAATTTGATCAGCACCGGAAACTGCGGGGCGATGTCGTAGTCCTGCCAGATGAAGCTCTGCAGGAGGTGCGGGTGGTCGGGGAAGTGATAGAGAATCTTGGCCGTGGTTAGGCCATAACCCCTAAGCATCAGGTCCATTTCGGCATGGTCGCGCATTGCGGTCCCCAGGTTGATTAACCTCGCCTCCCAACGCAACATTGTGCGCGCCGTTGCTTAACTGTCTATTGATTTTTCCTGATCGAAACAGGGTTTTCGACGCGAAAACATACAGTTAGCAGCGACCCAAACCGAGTGCTGACAACGTATGGCGATGCCCCTGCGGCATCCCGCCGCGCGAATCCAACGTCTAATGTTGCCGTCACGGCGGAACTGGTAATAATGCCGCCGAATTCGCGGCCGCTTCGCCGCGATCCCGCCGGCGTTTCAAGCCGGCGGATTGGTTCGGGAGGAAAACCAGAAATGTCCGAGGTTCATGTCCATCGCGTCCAGCCGGCGTGGAAGAAGAATGCGCTGATCGACAATGACACGTATCTCAAATGGTACGCCGACAGCATCAAGAACCCGGACAAGTTCTGGGGCAAGCACGGCAAGCGCATCGACTGGTTCAAGCCCTTCAGCAAGGTCAAGAACACCTCCTTCGACGGCAAGGTCTCGATCAAATGGTTCGAGGACGGGCTGACCAATGTTTCCTACAATTGCATCGACCGCCACCTGAAGAAGCGCGGCGATCAGACCGCCATCATTTGGGAAGGCGACAACCCCTACGACGACAAGAAAATCACCTACAACGAGCTTTACGAGCATGTCTGCCGGCTCGCCAATGTGATGAAGAAGCACGGCGTCAAGAAGGGCGATCGCGTCACCATCTACATGCCGATGATCCCGGAAGCCGCCTATGCGATGCTGGCCTGCACGCGCATCGGCGCCATCCATTCGATCGTCTTCGGCGGCTTTTCGCCGGATGCGCTCGCCGGCCGCATCGTCGACTGCGAATCGACCTTCGTCATCACCGCCGATGAGGGCCTGCGCGGCGGCAAGTCCATCCCGCTGAAGGAGAACACCGACAAGGCCATCGACATCGCCGCGAAGAACTTCGTCATGGTGAAGAATGTCCTCGTCGTGCGCCGCACCGGCGGCAAGATCGGCTGGGCGCCCGGCCGCGACGTCTGGTATCACGACGAAGTCGCGACGGTGAAGGCGGAGTGCAAACCCGAGAAGATGAAGGCGGAAGACCCGCTGTTCATCCTCTACACCTCGGGCTCGACCGGCAAGCCGAAAGGCGTGCTGCACACCACCGCCGGCTATCTCGTCTATGCCTCGATGACGCACCAATATGTCTTCGACTACCATGAAGGCGACATCTACTGGTGCACCGCCGATGTCGGCTGGGTGACCGGCCACAGCTATATCGTCTATGGTCCGCTCGCCAACGGCGCCACCACGCTGATGTTCGAGGGCGTGCCGAACTACCCGTCGCAGTCGCGCTTCTGGGAAGTCATCGACAAGCACAAGGTCAACATCTTCTATACCGCGCCGACCGCGCTGCGCGCGCTGATGGGCGCCGGCAACGACCCGGTGAAGAAGACCTCGCGCAAATCGCTGCGCGTGCTGGGTTCGGTCGGCGAGCCGATCAATCCGGAAGCCTGGGAGTGGTATTTCAGCGTCGTCGGCAACGGCAAGGTGCCGATCGTCGACACCTGGTGGCAGACCGAGACAGGCGGCATCCTGATCACGCCGCTGCCGGGCGCCACCGACCTCAAGGCAGGCTCGGCGACGCGGCCCTTCTTCGGCGTCAAGCCGCAACTGGTCGACGGCGAAGGCAAGGTGTTGGAAGGGGCGGCCGACGGCAACCTCTGCATCACCGATTCCTGGCCGGGCCAGATGCGCACCGTCTATGGCGATCACGACCGCTTCGTGCAGACCTATTTCTCCACCTACAAGGGCAAGTACTTCACCGGTGACGGCTGCCGCCGCGACGCCGACGGCTATTACTGGATCACCGGCCGCGTCGACGACGTCATCAACGTCTCCGGCCATCGCATGGGCACGGCCGAAGTCGAATCGGCGCTGGTCAGCCACGACAAGGTCTCGGAGGCCGCCGTCGTCGGCTATCCCCACGACATCAAGGGCCAGGGCATCTACAGCTACGTCACCCTGATGAAGGGGGTGGAGCCCACCGAGGAGTTGCGCAAGGAGCTCATCGCCCATGTTCGCAAGGAGATCGGCGCCATCGCTTCGCCCGACAAGATCCAGTTCTCGCCCAGCCTGCCCAAGACGCGCTCGGGCAAGATCATGCGCCGCATCCTGCGCAAGATCGCCGAGGACGATTTTGCCGCCCTCGGCGACACCTCGACGCTCGCCGATCCGGCCGTCGTCGACGACCTTATTGCCAACCGGCAGAACAAGAAGGGCTGATGGCAGGCGAAGCTGTATTGGGCTCTGTCAGCCAGCTCTGGCGCTATCCCGCGAGCTCGCTCGCCGGCGAGCGCCAGGACGCCATCCTGGTCGGACCCGCAGGCATGGCGGGCGACCGCATGTTCGGCCTTGTCGACACCTCGGGCAATGAGATCGCCCGGCCCGACCGCGAAGCGAAATGGCACAAAGTGCCGCGCATCCGCACCCGGCTGGCCAATGACCGCGACCTGGAGGTCGCCGTCCCTGACGGCGACTGGCTGAACGCCCCCAGCGCCGAATGCGACCACGCCATTTCGGCCTATCTCGGCTTCGCCGCCTCTATCCGGCCCTTCGGCCGGGAGAATGCGCCGCCGGCCTATGCCGGTCCGGTCACCGCGGCCCGGTATACCAAGGCGCCGGTCCACCTTTTGACCACGGCTTCGCTGGCGCGGCTGAAGGCGCTGCATCCGGAAGGTGCCGCCGACCCGCGCCGCTTCCGCCCCAACATCGTCGTCGACATGGCGGCGGTGGAAGGCTTGTTTCCCGAAACCGAATGGATCGGCCGCAAGCTCGCCATCGGCGACTTGCTCCTGACGATTTCCGAACCGTGCCGCCGCTGTGGCTTCACCATCATCGCCCAGGACGGCTTCGAGCACGATCCCGGTATCCTGCGCAATTTGGTGCGCCACAACGCCCACAATCTCGGCGTCTATTGCACGGTAGACCGGCCCGCCCGCGTCGAGGTCGGCGCACCGATGCGCTTCGTCTAAATCATACCGCCAACGCCGCGCCATATAGCGACGGTATGATCTCTGCACCTCCCTGCAAGCTTGGTGCAGCGTGTAATACGCCTGACAGAAAACGGCGTCATACAGCCCCCCGGGGGCGATCCGTCCTGCTGCCCGACATCTTGAAATCTCACCGATCGGAGTCCCGATGACCCCTCTGCCCATTCTCGGCGCCGCCATGACACTTGACGACCTCGAGATCCATCGCGACTGGCTCTTCGAAAAACAGCGTGACCTGGAATTGCAGAGCTTTGCCGAGGCCAGTGTTCTCAACGGCGACTGGGCACCGCTCGCCGAGCGAGCCAGAAAGCTCCTCGACGGCCATCGGGGACGGCTTGGAATTCACGGACCTTTCTGGGGCTTCACCATTGCCTCGCAGGACCCCGATATTCGCGATGTCGTCAGCAAGCGTCTGGTCCAGGGCATCGAGGTCTGCGCCGCCATCGGTGCGACGCAGATGGTTGTTCACAGCCCCTATACGACCTGGTCCTATAACAATCTCGACAACAATCCCGGCGAGCGCGAGAAAATCATCGACTATTGCCAGCTCACTCTACGTGATGCCGTCAGGCGGGCCGAGGACATCGGCTGCACGATGGTTCTGGAGAACATCGAGGACAAGGACCCGCATATCCGCGTGGTATTGGCCGACAGCTTCAACTCCCCGGCGGTCGCCGTCTCGATCGACACTGGCCATGCCTATTATGCCCATGGTTCGACCGGTGCGCCGCCGGTCGATTACTATGTGCATGCCGCCGGCAACCGCCTGCGTCACGTCCATTTGCAGGATGCCGACGGCTACGCCGATCGTCACTGGAGCCTCGGCGAAGGCACGCTTCCATGGCGCTCGGTCTTTGCCGCGTTGGCGAAGCTCGAAAGCAGTCCGCGCCTCATCATCGAGATCAGGGACAAGTCCAAGATCCCGGCCTCGGCGGCCTACATCGCCTCACTTGGCATCGCCGAGTAAGGCGCGAACTCCCGGCTACCGATAAAGGTCGGCCCGTGTCGGCGGCAGGCCGCTCGGCCCCCGCGCGCGCTTGGTGACGACGGTCTGGAAAATCTGCGCCGAGCCGCGATCGAAGGTGATCGAACAGCCGGTGAGGTAAAGCAGCCACAGCCGAGCCTTGGGCTCGCCGACCTCGGCGGTCGCCTCTTCGAAACGCGCCTGCAGGCGCTCGGCCCACAGCCTGCAGGTGCGGGCATAGTGCTCGCGCAGATTCTCGACATCGGCGACGAGGAAGCCGTGCGCCTCGAGATTGCCGAGCGTCATGCCGATCGTGTCGACCTCGCCGCCGGGGAAGATGTATTTAATGAGCGCCTTGTACTCCGCGCCCTTGCGCAAAGTCTTGCGCGTGCCACCCTTGCCGCGCCTTGTGATGGCGTGGTGCAGATAGATGCCGCCCGGCTTCAGCAGGCGATGGACGGTCGAGAAATAGGTGGCGTGGTTGGCGAGACCGACGGCCTCGAACATGCCGATCGACGAGATCTTGTCATAGCTGCCGTCGAGCTCGGTGTAGGATTTTATGTCGATGGTGATCCTGTCCTCCAGCCCCTCGGCGCGGATGCGCTCGCGTGCCAGCCGGGTCTGTTCCTCCGACAGCGAGACGCCGTGGCCGATGGCGCCATAGTGCTTGGCGGCATGGATCAGCATGGCGCCCCAGCCGCAGCCTATGTCGAGCAGCCGGTCGCCCGGCTTCAGCCTGAGCTTACGGCAGATATGGTCGAGCTTGTCCTTCTGCGCCTGGTCGATGCCGTTGGCGAAATCAGTGAAGTAGGCGCAGGTGTAGACCATGCGCTCGTCGAGGAAGAGGCGGTAGAAGGCGTTCGAAATGTCGTAGTGATGTTCGATCGCCTGCTTGTTCGACCCGCTGACGAAGGGATTGCGTCCGGCCAGATCGGCCCGTTTCGTCATCTGCTTGCGCGAGAACAGGACGGCGGGCAGGTCGCGCAGGATCGCCAGTTTCGGCAACGCCTTCAGCCTCAGCTTTCCCTTGGACGGCAAGGCGTAAAGATCGAACAGCGATCCGTCTTCCACGTCGATCGTCCGGGAAATCCACATCTCCAGCAGCGTCGTGA
Source organism: Mesorhizobium sp. 113-1-2 (assembly GCF_016756475.1). Taxonomy (NCBI): domain Bacteria; kingdom Pseudomonadati; phylum Pseudomonadota; class Alphaproteobacteria; order Hyphomicrobiales; family Phyllobacteriaceae; genus Mesorhizobium; species Mesorhizobium sp. 113-1-2. The sequence goes on along the minus strand of NZ_AP023242.1, from coordinate 1,313,210 downwards.
AATTCGGCCGGCGGGCCAGCTGCCAGACAATGTCCTGATCGTTGATGGCAAGCACCGGACCGCCGGCGGGACCGATCCGCTCACCGGTCCACAGCTTGACGGCAAAACCCGGTTTCAGCGCCTCGATCACGGTGCGAACGATGCGCGCGGCTCTCTCGGTGGCGTCCATGGTCCCTCCCGTGACCCGATAACGCCATGTTGTCCGTTTGGGCCTTGGATCGCAAGCCGAAGCACGCGGATCTGGCTGGGCGCCGTTTTATGGCGGGGCGCCTTTTTGTGCATGGCACTTGTCATTTGCTGCAACGCACCCCATCATGTCTGTGTGTTCAACAAATCGAAAGGAGGTGATCCGATGTCGAGTGATTTCGTTTTCCAGAACGTGGCCTCAGCGGATTGCACTTTCGGGAAGCAGTCTTCCCGTTAAGGCGCGAGATGCGCGGCAGGTAACCCGAAGGGGTTGCCGCCACAGGCCGCGCCATGGACGGAAACACGGAAGGCCGCCGGCTTCGAAAGAAGCGGCGGCCTTTTCCTTTGGCCATTGCGAAAGACCAGCTGGTGTTCAAAATTCACTTGGCGATGGTCAGCCGCTCGATGTTCTGCACGATGGCATTGAACGCGTCGTTCAACTCGGAACCCGTGGCCGCCTCGTAATAGTGCTTTAGCGTGGACGTGTCCGCGGTCGAGCAATCCTGGAGCACGCTCTTCGCCTGATCCCGCTCGGTCGAAGTCATAGACGGATCGTCGAGGTCGAAGCCGATGGTGAAGATCTCGATGCCGTCGCGCTTCATGTTGTCGCAGATGTTTTCGGCATTGCTTCGCGACATCTGGCCTGCATTCTGCGATCTGGGCGCGCCGCGTCCGCCGGCAAAGGCCGTGTTGAACTGGCCGTCCGTCATCAGGATGGCGACCTTGCCGACTTTCCTACTGTCAAAATTGGCGGGGCCGGCACCCAGCCTGGCGTCGACGATCGTCGAGCGCCAGTTGGGTGAAAGCATGTAGTAGCCCCATTGCACGGCAATGCCGCCTGCGGTCACGCCACCCGCCTTGAAACTCGCAATGGTGTTCAGCAATTTCTGCTTGTCGGCTGAGAGCGGAATGAGCTCCGGCTTCGGACAGCTTCCCATACGATCGTCACGATTGATCTTGGCGAGATAGGTCTTGCCCTGGTTGTTCAGGCGCGGCGCCGACGGCCCGTCGGACGAATAATCGGCATAGCCATCCTTGTCCTTGCGCTCGGTGGCACAATTGTCGGGCCGCGTGGGCACGGATGAGTCCACCTGGATCGGCGTATCCACCGGTGGCGGCAGATTCGAGCCTCCTGGCTGCTCAACGAAAACGCTGTCCGCGAGGCCGCCTGTATTCACCGCCTCGGCATAGGGAACAATGGCCACGCGCACGCGCGGATTCTTTGGATCGATGTTGTTGTCCAGCAGGTCCTCGACAGCCGCCGAAGCGGCCGTTTGCAGGTCACCGATCTTGTCGGTCTTGGCCCACCAGTTGGCGGCCATCGATCCGGTCACATCGAGCATCATCGCCACTTCGATGGTCTTGTCCGAATAAAGCGATGTTGTCGACGCGGTGACGCGCTTCGTGTCGCCCATGCCGAAGACCGGGAAGAACACGGCGACATCGACGTGGACGTCCGCCTGCACCGTGTTGGCGGTCCTGTCGACAACAAGCTTGTCGAGCACGATCTGGTCGGGTTGCAGAATGCCCGCCATGCTGTTGGCCACGAGAAAGTTCTGCACCGCCTTGCTGGCATCGGCTTCCTTGATGACCCCGGTCGTCAGGTCGCGCGCCGTCGATGTCACCGCGGCGTCGACGACGCCCTGCAGGCTCGATTTGGCGTTGTAGAGCTGCGAGATGTTGACCGAGAAGCCGGCGGCCAGCGCCAAGACCGAGGCAGCAAAGCCGAACAGGATTGTGAAATTTCCACCGCTGTGTCTGGCGAACCCGCCGACCGCGTGAACAAGACCCCCGTAATTTCGCATCCAACAGCCTCCGCATGCCTCGGCCTCGTCGCCGCAGTGAGGGCAATGCAGGATTCCGGCCGGAAGCCGCTCGTCGGGCGCCGGAACTAAGCCCTAGACAATCAATCTGTTGTTTTTGTTGGATTTCGCTCTTTACAAAGGTGAATGACCGGTAAACGGGAGAACGCGGTTTCTGCGGCGTTTAGGGATCGCTTACCATGCTCGAATCGAGGCGATGGCGGAATGCTCCATAACGTCCTGTTGCGGCACAGGCCTTCTGTGCCGAAGCGGGCCAACCGTCCCGAGGTTGTGAAACACAAAACGGTACGAAGGACTAAGCGAGCATCTGTGCGCTGACCGTCCGGTCGATGCCGTGATGGGGCGGATTGAACAAATTGCCCTCCTGCTCATAGGTCCACACCTTGAACAGGCTGAGCCGGTGCGGGCCGAAGCTGTGCAGCAAGGGCACGTCGGTGGCGTCGCGGCCGCGCGCGATGACGACGCGGCCGGTCCTCGGCCGGTTGTGGCGTGGATCGAACGTGTACCACTTGCCGTCGAGGAACACTTCCATCCAGGCCGAGAAGTCCATCGGCGCCGGATCGATCGGCACGCCGATGTCGCCGAGATAGCCGTTCACATAACGCGCCGGAATGTTCATGCAGCGGCAGAGCGTGATCGCCAAATGGGCGAAGTCGCGGCAGACGCCGACCCGTTCCTCATGCGCCTGTGCCGCCGTGCGGGTCGAACGCGCATAGCCGTAGCCGAATGACAGCCGGTTGTGGACATAGTCGACGATCGCCTGCACCCGCGCCCAGCCGGAGGGAAGATGACCAAACAGCTGCCAGGCGAGATGGCTGAGATGATCGGTCTCGCAATAGCGACTGCCCAAGAGATAGCCGAGCACCTCGTCGGGCAATTCGGCTACCGGCATTTCCCGGGCCAGCGTGTTGACCTCGTCCGTCTCGCCACTGTCTTCGATCACTGCATCGTAGAGGATGCGAAAGGTGCCGGCCGGTGCGGTGAAGCGGCGGCAGCCATTGCCATGCAGATCCTGGTAGAGCCTGGTCGGCACCGAAGGCGATGTCAGCACCCGCGTCTGCCGCTTGATGTCGGCCTGCCTGTCCTTGTGGATCTCGAGCAGCGAAATCACCGGAGTGGCCTCGGCGCATTCAATGGAGATTTCGTAGCCGAGCCGGATCAGCATCGCAGGTCCCCTTCGATCGTCATGGAAAACAATGCCGTTGAAACGCCGCAAGCTGGCTGTGGTTCCCTGGATCGCCCGCAAAATACGCCCGCGTGCCTTTCCATGGCCGTACCTTGACGTTACGGTTGCACCCTCCCTCGACACACTCTCCCGGACTTCAAGGAAAATCATGTTTGCTGGCAGAAAATTCGCCGCCTTTCTCTTCGATATGGACGGCACCCTCATCAATTCCATCGCCTCGGCGGAGCGGGTGTGGAGCGACTGGGCGCACCGCCATGGCCTCGACGTCGCCGCCTTCCTGCCGACGATCCACGGTGTGCGGGCGATCGAGACCATCACCAACCTAGCCCTTCCAGGCGTCGACCCGGCGCATGAGGCGGACCTGCTGCTGCAGGCCGAGGCCGCCGATCTGGATGGCATTGTCCCGATCCCCGGCGCCGTGGCGTTTCTCAAGGCGTTGCCCGGTGAAAGCTGGGCGATCGTCACCTCGGCGCCGCGCTCCCTGGCGCTTGCACGCATGGAGGCGGCCGGCATTCCTGTCCCCGCGGTCATCGTTGCGGCGGAAGACGTTTCCCGTGGCAAGCCGGCGCCCGACTGCTTCCGGCTTGGCGCGCAACGGCTCGGCTTCGATGCGCGCGACTGCCTGGTGTTCGAGGATGCCCCGGCAGGCATCGCGGCGGCGGAGGCCGCCCAAGCCGCGGTCATGGTGATCAGCGCCACGCACTCGCACCCGCTGCCGACGCAGCATGCCGCGATCGCGGGCTACAACAATGTCGGCATCACCGTCGACGAGCGCGGCTGGCTGGCGCTTGAGGCGCAGCGCAGCGCTGCTTGAGGCACCGGAGCGCGGGCAACCACCGTTTGCAGGCCGGCATCACCTGAATATCGGCGCACTCTAAAAATCGCTGGTCAGGCCTTTGACTTCCCAGTCGCCGTAGCGGCCGGGTTCCTTGCCGCCGCGGCCGCCGATTTCCCGAGGCAGCGCGGCTTCCTTCTGGCGATAGTCTTGCCGCCGTGCCTCGGCTTCCGCCAGCGCGCGGCGGGCGGCGGGCGTCAGTTCTTTTGACGGCGCGCCGTCATCCCGGCCGGCGGGCGTTTTACTGGTTTCGTCGGTCATGCGATATTCCCCGAAGATTGAAACAGGGGCAGGCGTTTCCCATCATATAGCCATGAACCCAAGACGATCGACCCCTTTTTGCCACCGACACGACAGGAGCAGACGATGAACACCCTTCGCACCGCCATGCTTCTTGCGGCGATGACGGCGCTGTTCATGGGCGTCGGCTTTCTGATCGGCGGTTCGGGCGGCATGATGATCGCGCTGGTGATCGCCGCCGGCACCAATCTGTTCAGCTACTGGAACGCCGACAAGATGGTGCTGTCGATGAACCGCGCCGTCGAGGTCGACGAGAAGAACGCGCCTGAATATTACGCCATCGTCGAGGCACTGGCCAAGCAGGCCGGGGTGCCGATGCCGAAGACCTACCTGATCGACAATCCGCAGCCCAACGCCTTCGCCACCGGCCGCAACCCGCAGAACGCGGCGGTCGCCGCCTCCACCGGCCTGCTGCAGCGGCTGACCCATGAAGAGGTCGCGGCCGTGATGGCGCACGAGCTCGCGCATGTGCAGCATCGCGACACGCTAACCATGACCATCGTCGCCACCTTTGCCGGCGCCATCTCGATGCTGGGCAATTTCGCCTTCTTCCTCGGCGGCAACCGCGACAACAACCCGTTCGGCTTTGTCGGCGTGCTGGCGGCGATGATCGTGGCGCCTTTTGCCGCCATGATCGTGCAGATGGCGGTCAGCCGCACCCGCGAATACGAGGCCGACCGGCGTGGCGCCGAAATCTGTGGACACCCGCTGTGGCTGGCATCGGCGCTTGACAAGATCGCCCGTGGAGCAGAACGCATCCCCAACCCCGATGCGGAGCGCAATCCGGCGATGGCGCATCTCTTCATCATCAATCCCCTGCACGGCGAGCGCATGGACAATCTGTTCTCCACCCATCCGAGCACCGACAACCGCATCGCCGCTTTGCAGGAAATGGCACGGCAGATGGCAGGCGGCAGCACCCAGGCCGCGCCGCGCCAGGCGCCGGCGCCCCGGCAGGCCGAGGAGCAACAGCCGTCCGGTCCGTGGGGTCAGGCGCCTCAAGCAGAACAGCCGGCGGAGCCGGCCGCGCCGAAGCCCAACCCATGGGGACGCAACCCGACCGGGCCTAAAGGCCGCTGGTCGTGAGCGTGGGAGCACCTCGGCGCACAGGCTCAGGCGATCAGGACCATAGAGACGGCGGCGAATTCGTCGCCGGCCTTGCCGCCCGCAAGGCAGCGGCGCGGCTGCTTGCCGCCGTCATCGACGCCAGGACGCCGCTCGACGGATTGACCGACCACGAAAACGGCCACCCGCAATACAAAGCGCTCGATTTGCGTGATCGCGGCCTGGTGCGTGCCATCCTGGTCACCGCGCTGCGCTTCCGCATGACCATTGCGGGGCTGCTGGCGCGACGCCTGGAAAAGCCCCTGCCGCCCAACGCCACCGCTTTGTCGCACATACTGCATGTAGCGGCGGCACAAATCCTGTTCCTCGACATTCCCGACAGCGCCGCTGTCGACCTCGCGGTGACGCACGCCAAGTCCGATCCACGCACGCAGCGCTTTTCCGGCCTCGTCAACGGCGTGCTGCGCACCCTGGCACGTGCCAAGGACACTGAACTGCCGAAGGCTCTTGCCGCCACCGACGAAGCGCCAAAATGGTTTTCCGACCGGCTGAAAGCCTCCTATGGCCCTGATAAGGCCAGGCAGATTCTCGCAGCCCATCGCGTTGAGGCGCCGGTCGACTTCTCGGTCAAGGCCGATCCCGAACTCTGGGCCGAAAGGCTCGGCGGCATCGTCTTGCCCACCGGCACGGTGCGCGTGGAAAACCTTGCCGGGGCCGTCACCGAACTGCCCGGCTTCGCGGAAGGCGCCTGGTGGGTCCAGGATGCCGCCGCCAGTCTGCCGGCACGGCTGTTCGGCGATGTCAGGGGGTTGCGTGTCGCCGATCTCTGCGCCGCGCCTGGCGGCAAGACCGCCCAGCTGATCCTGGCCGGCGCCAGGGTCACCGCCGTTGACACCTCGAAGAACCGGCTGGCCCGGCTGACGCAGAATCTCGACCGCCTCGGCCTGTCGGCCGAAATCATCCAGGCCGACCTCCTCAAATACGAGCCGGAGGAGCTGTTCGACGCCGTGCTGCTCGATGCGCCCTGCTCGTCGACCGGCACGGTGCGCCGGCACCCCGACGTGCCATGGACCAAGACGGCGGCCGATGTCGAAAAGCTCGCCGACCTGCAAGGGCGGTTGCTCGCCCGTGCCGTCACGCTGGTTAGGCCCGGCGGCCGGATCGTCTTTTCCAATTGTTCGCTCGACCCACTCGAAGGCGAAGACCTGCATCGTGCTTTTCTCAAGGACACAGCGGCGGTCGTCGACGATCCGCTGCAGCAGGGCGAGGTCGCTGGCGTCGATTCGTTCCTGACGGCGCAAGGCACGCTGCGCACCACGCCCGCCGATCTCGACCTCGGTGCCGCGGAGCGCTCGGGCCTTGACGGCTTCTTCGCCGCCCGCATGCGCCGAGCCGGCTAATGCATGTCGCCCAAAAGTGCGTAGCGGTTTTGGGGTGACGACATGCATGTAACAAAAACAAATCGCGTCGCATCGCGCGGCGCTATTTGAGTTAACCGGCAGAATTTGCTGACTTTTTTAGGGAGGGTATCGGGCACCGACCCCATTCCCAGGAATTCGCCTTCGCACGACTCGTTCAATCATGTAAACTCCGCACCGGGGTAGAGGACGACCAGGAGGGCTTTTGGCACTCGTTGCCAGCAACACGACGCGTCTGTGGACGCTGGTCGCGAAGGAGTTCTGGCGCAAGACGCGCCGGCGCCTGCGTGCCGGGCCGGTCTATCGCTGGCGCTATTCCGGCCGCACGCCCGAACGTGTCCTGATCGCACCACCGGACCTGCGCCTCGCCGACCCGCAGATCGCGCTCGAGATCTATTACGGCCGCTATCCCCTGTCGGGGCATCTGGTCGAGACCGGCGGCAAGTCGCCTTTCCAGATCAACGTGCCCAATCATGGCTGGCAAAAGACGCTGCATGGTTTTCGCTGGCTGCGCCACATGCGCGCCGCGGGCACCGAGCTTGCCGCCGCCAATGCGCGTGCCCTGGTGTCCGACTGGATCGCCATGCATGGCAACAACATTGCCGGCATCGCCTGGGAGCCCGGGACGACGGCCAAGCGCATCATCGCCTGGCTGCAGCATTCCTCCGTCGTGCTGCAGGGCGCCGAATTCCCCTTCTACCGCGCCTTCTTGAAGTCGCTGGCCGTCCAGATCCGCTATCTCAGGTCGATGGCGCGTGAAATGCCAGACGGCAAGGACCGGCTGCGCGCCCGCATAGCACTTGCCTTCGCCGCTCTGTCCCTGCCGGCGCCGGCTTCGGCGCTGCGCGGCGCCACCCGCAACCTCGCCGAGGAACTCAACCGCCAGATCCTTGCCGACGGCGGCCACATCTCACGCAATCCGATGACGGTTCTGGAGATCCTCGCCGACCTTTTGCCGCTGCGCCAGACCTACGCCAACCAGGCGGAGGCCCCACCGCAGGCACTGATCGGCGCCATCGACCGCATGCTGCCGGCGCTGCGCTTCTTCCGCCACCAGGATGGCAGCCTTGCCCGCTTCAACGGCATGGGCGCCACCATCCATGACCGCATCGCCACCATATTGCGCCATGACGACACTGCCGGCGCGCCGCTGCTGCACGCGCCGCATTCGGGCTATGAGCGGCTGTCAATGGGCGGGGTCACGGTCATCGCCGACACCGGCCTGCCGCCGCCGGTCGACGTGTCCAACGCCGCGCACGCCGGCTGCCTTGCCTTCGAACTGTCGTCCGGCCGCCAGCACTATATCGTCAATGCCGGCATCGACACCTATGGCGCCGCCGAGTTCCGGCCGCTGGCCCGCGCCACCGCCGCGCACTCGACCGCCACCATCAACGACACCTCGTCGGCGCGCTTCAGCCATTCGCTGCGCGTCAACGACCTGCTCGGTTCGCCGCTGATCGGCGGCCCGCAGAATGTGCAGTGCAAGCGCATCGACCAGAAGGGCGTCCAGGGTTTCATTGCCCGTCATGACGGCTATGTCCCGCGTTTCGGCTTCCTGCATGAGCGTGAGCTGAAGCTGTCTACGAATGGCAACGTGCTGGCCGGCAGGGACCGGTTTCAGCGCCCCGGCAATGCCGCGATCCGCAACAATGGCCGTGACTTCATCACCGTGCGCTTCCATGTCCATCCCGACATCAACCTTTTGCAGGACGAGCACGACCGGCTGGTGCTGACCGCCGACCAGGCCGACAGCTGGGTATTCACCGCAAGCGAAGTGGTGCCCGAGGTCGAGGAATCGATCTATTTCGCCGGTCTTGGTGGACCGCGCCGAAGCCGGCAGATCGTGCTTGCCTTCAAGGCGTCCGACGTGTCCGAAGTCCACTGGCAGCTGACGCGAACCAGCATCGCCGGTTATCCCGAAAACAACTGAGGCGGCCCAGGCCGGTTTGATTTCCAGGCGTCATGTGCTACGGCGCGGGCATCCACCACACCAGCCGTGAAAGGCCGCCAGCCCATGGCCGTCGCCGCCAAGAACATTCCCGCTCCGGATCTCGTCCCGGTCCGTCGTGCCTTGCTCTCCGTTTTCGACAAGACCGGCCTCATCGACTTCGCCAGGGCATTGGCCGCGGCCGGTGTCGAGCTGGTCTCGACCGGCGGCACCGCCAAGGCTCTCGCCGAGGCGGGCCTGGCGGTGCGCGACGTCTCCGAGCTCACCGGCTTTCCCGAGATCATGGATGGCCGCGTCAAGACGCTGCATCCTTCCGTGCACGGCGCACTGCTTGGCGTGCGCGACGACCCCGAGCATGCGGCGGCAATGCGCAAACACCGCATCGAGCCGATCGATCTCCTCGTCTCCAATCTCTATCCGTTCGAGGAAGTCCGCCGCTCCGGCGCCGACTATGCATCGATCGTCGAGAACATCGACATTGGCGGCCCGGCGATGATCCGCGCCTCGGCCAAGAACCACGCCTACGTCGCCATCGTCACCGACCCAGGCGACTATGCCTCGGTGCTGAACGCACTGGAGATGAACATCGGCTCGCTGTCGCTGGATTTCCGCAAGAAGCTGGCAGCCAAGGCCTTTGCCCGCACCGCCAGCTATGACGCGGCGATCTCCGGCTGGTTCGCTGAGGCGCTGGAGATCGAGCATCCGACCTGGCGCGCCTTCGGCGGCAGGCTGGCCGAGGTGATGCGCTATGGCGAAAACCCGCACCAGGGCGCCGGCTTCTACGTCAATGGCGACAAGCGGCCGGGCGTCGCCACGGCGCGGCAATTGCAGGGCAAGCAGCTCTCCTACAACAACATCAACGACACCGACGCCGCCTTCGAACTGGCCGGCGAGTTCGATCCCAGCCGCTCCGCCGCTGTGGCGATCATCAAGCACGCCAACCCCTGTGGCGTCGCCGAGGGCGCCTCGCTGAAATCGGCCTATGCCAAGGCGCTGGCTTGCGACCCGGTCTCGGCCTTCGGCGGCATCGTCGCTGTGAATCGCACCCTCGACGCCGAGGCGGCGGAAGAAATCGTGAAGACCTTTACCGAGGTGATCATCGCGCCCGATGCGACGGACGAAGCGGTGGCGATCGTTGCCGCGAAGAAGAACCTGCGCCTGCTGGTCACCGGCGGCCTGCCGGATCCGCGCTCGCCCGGCACGACGGTCAAATCCGTTGCGGGCGGCCTGCTCGTCCAGGGCCGGGACAACGCCGTGGTCGACGACCTCGAACTGAAAGTGGTGACCAAGCGGGCGCCGACACCGGCGGAGATGGCCGATCTCAAATTCGCCTTCCGCGTTGCCAAGCACGTCAAGTCGAACGCCATCGTCTACGCCAAAGACGGCGCCACCGTCGGCATCGGCGCCGGCCAGATGAGCCGCGTCGATTCCTCCCGCATCGCCGCCCGCAAGGCGCTCGATGCGGCGGAAGCAGCAGGCATGGCCGAACCGCTGACCAAGGGCTCGGTCGTCGCCTCCGACGCCTTTTTCCCCTTCGCCGACGGCCTGCTTGCCGCGGTCGCAGCCGGCGCCACCGCCGTGATCCAGCCGGGCGGCTCGATGAACGACAAGGACGTCATTGCGGCGGCCGATGAACACGGTATTGCGATGGTGTTTACCGGGGTCAGGCATTTCCGGCACTGAGCGCGTTTACCCTCCCCTCGATGGGGAGGGTCGGTGCGCTCGCTTGCGAGCGCGCCGGGGTGGGGTGATGGCGCTGCCCCCCACCCCGCTCCGCTTCGCGGATCGACCCTCCCCACAAGGGGGAGGGTAAGGCACTACTCCACCGGCTGGTCCGCGGGATACGGCGTGCGAACCAAAATCGCCATGCCGATGGCCAGGAACAGGAAGATCACCGCCATGCCGAGCCGCGCCGAATCGCTGAGCGCGGTGATGGTCGCCACCAGGAACGGCGCCAGGAAGCTGGTTGCCCGGCCGGCCAGCGCGTAGATGCCGAAATAGCGGCCGGATTCCGCCGCCGTAACGCTGCGCGCCATGTAGGAACGCGACGACGCCTGTACCGGGCCGAAAGCCAGGCCGATCAGCAGTCCGTACAGGATGTAGGCCTTCTCGGCCGCCGTGCCGAACAGGCCGCCGGAATCGGCGGTCGAGAGCTGGATCAGGCCGAGCAGCGTGAAGCCCGGACCAGTCGAGACGACGCCGATTGTGGCGACCGACAGCATGACCAGCGCGATCATCACCACCGCCTTAGAGCCGAGCGCGGTGTCGAGCCGCGCCGCGATCCAGCAGCCGAAGATGGCAACGACATTGAGGATGATGCCGAACATGCCGATCTCGGTGATCGACCAGTGGAACATGCCGGCCGCGAAGGTGCCACCGAGCGCCAGCAGCGCATTGACGCCATCCTGGTAGATCATGCGGGCGACCAGAAAGCGGAAGATGCCACCGCGCTTGCGCACCTCGGCCAAAGTCGATTTCAGCTCCAACAGGCCCTCGCGCACCGCCGGCCCGATCGGAATGCCCTTGATGGCGTCGGGTGTGAACAGGAACATCGGCAGGATGAATAGGAAATACCAGCCGGCCGACAGCGGCCCGGTGGCGCGCGCATCCTCGCCCAGATACGGATCGAGCCCAAACAGCGGGGTAATGCCGATGATCGTCTTGCCGGTCTCCAGCGAGCCGGCGAGACAGGTGACGACGAAGATCAGCGCGATCATGCCACCGAGATAGCCGAGGCCCCAGGCCATGTTGGAGATGCGGCCGATCTCGCTCTTCGGCACCAGCCGCGGCATCATCGAATCGTTGAACACAGTGGAGAATTCCGCAGCCACCGACGCCAGCGAAAACAGTGCCACGATCAGGAACAGGTTCGAGCCGGGCGCGGCAAACCAGAGCAGGGCGAGACTGCTGATCTTGATCGCCGCAAAGAAGGCAATCCACGGCTTGCGCGGCCCGGTCTGGTCGGCGATCGAGCCAAGGATCGGCGACAATATCGCGATGACCAGTCCGGCAGCGGCGATGCCATAACCCCAGACGGCCTGGCCGGTGTTGGGATCGCTCGCCATGCGCGAAACGAAATAGGGGCCGAAGATGAAGGTGGTGACCACCGTGAAGAACGGCTGCGCCGCCCAGTCGAAGAACATCCATCCCCAGATGCCGCGCCCGGACGCCCGCTGCACTGCTACCTCGGCCATATACCCTCCACTCGCCTCATGTCGTTGGCGGCGCCATGTCTGCATGTTTTCCGATGGTCATGCAAACACAAGCGTCGTGCTGCCGTTCATTGGCTTGCAGCACTTTCATTGCCGAGTGAACGGGAGCAAGAGAGCGCTAACCCCTACCTCCCCCTTGTGGGGACGTCGGACCGAAGGTCCAGGTGGGTCGGCGCCGCCCCCCACCCCGCCGCTTCGCAGCGACCCTCCCCACGAGGGGGAGGGTAAGCCTCACATGCCGGTCAGATCGCTCATCAGACCTGACGCGACCGACAGCCGCGACACGGTTATGTCGCCGCCTTCGGTCAGCGCCTGCAGCCGCTCGCGGATGCGTGCCACCCGCTCGCCACCGGCTTCCAGCCACGCCGCCACCGGATCGGCCGTCTTGGCATGGCCGGTGAGTGCCGCCACCGCGATGCCGCGCCGTGCAGCACCGATCGTGTCGGTGGCGCGCGACAAAGCGAGCTGATCATAATAGTCCGACGGCGTGATCGAGCGCGCGGCGTCCTCGACACGCGGGATGCGGAAGGCATCGCTCACCGCAAAGAACGCTCTTGCTGCGGCGACGATGTCGGCATTTGCCATCCGCGCGGTCAGCGCGATGTCGGGGATCAATTCCGCCACCTCGCTCAGTGCCAGCTGTTCGGCGAGTTTTTCCGGCGCGCCGGCCTTGAACAGTCCATGCCGCTTCTCCTCGATCCGCTCGCGCGAAAACGCCGGCAGCAGCGAAGCGAGCTTCGGCTCGAGCGCTTTGCGCGCCTCCTGCAGCTCGGCGATACGCTGGCTAAGCGGCGCCGTGCCGGCGTCGTTCTTCAGATACCAGCCGCTGGTCACGTAGATGAGCCGGCTCACCATCTGATAGAGATCGAGCTGCACCTGGCCGTCGATCTGGTTGTCGAGCGCGTCGATCTCGCGATAGAGCGCCGGCAGGGCAAAGCCGTCACGCACCACAGCGAAGGTGCGCACCACATCGGCGGCGGTGCGTCCCGTGGCTTCCTGCAGCCGGTTGACGAAGGACGGGCCGCCGCGATTGACCAGATCATTGGCAACGACGCGGGCGATGATTTCGCGGCGCAGCCTGTGGCCGTGGATTTCGGCGGCGTATTTCTTCGCCATCCGGTCGGGGAAATAGCCCATCAGGTCGCGGTCGAAATGCGCGTCATCCGGCACGTCGCTGGCGACAATGTCGGAAAACAGCACGATCTTGGCATAGGCGAGCAGCACGCCGAGCTCGGCCCGGGTCAGCGGCTCGCCGCGCGCCTCGCGCTCGGTAAGGGCTGCCGGCGACGGCAATGTTTCCACGGCACGGTCGAGCAGGCCGCGTGCTTCGAGCGCCGACATGAAGCGGGCCTGATGCGCGATGTCGGCAAGGCCGCGCTTGCGGGCGATCGAAAGCGCCAGCGTCTGCTCGTAGTTGTTGGACAGCACCAGCCCGCCGACCTCGCCGGTCATCTCGGCCAGCAGCTTGTTGCGGGCCGGGCGCGTCAGCGAACCCTTGCGCATGGCCGACGCCAGCGCGATCTTGATGTTGACCTCGACGTCGGAGCAATTGACGCCGCCCGAATTGTCGATGGCGTCGGAATTGCAACGGCCGCCATTCATGCCGAACTCGATGCGCGCCCTCTGCGTGACGCCGAGATTGGCGCCCTCGCCGATCACCTTGGCGCGCACGTCGAGCGCGGTGATGCGGATGGCGTCATTGGCGCGGTCGCCGACCTCGGCATTGGTTTCGGTGGAGGCCCTCAGGTAAGTGCCGATACCGCCGAACCACAGCAGGTCGACCGGCGCCTTGAGGATGGCGGTCATGATCTCGGCCGGCGTGGCGGTGGTTTTGCTGAGTCCAATCGCCGCCGCCGCCGCGGCCGGCAAGGTGATCGACTTCTGGCTGCGCGAGACGATGACGCCGCCTTCCGACAGCTTGGTCTTGTCATAGTCCTGCCAGCTCGAACGCGGCAGCGCGAACATGCGCTCGCGCTCGGTCATCGAGGCCGCCATGTCGGGATCGGGATCGATGAAGATGTCGCGATGGTCGAAGGCGGCGATCAGCCTTGTGTTCGGCGACAAAAGCATGCCGTTGCCGAACACGTCGCCCGACATGTCTCCGACACCGACGACGGTGAAGGGCGAGGTCTGGATGTCGCGGTTGATCTCGCGGAAGTGCCGCTTGACCGCTTCCCAGGCGCCCTTGGCGGTGATGCCCATCTTCTTGTGGTCATAGCCGGCCGAGCCGCCGCTGGCGAAGGCATCGTCGAGCCAGAAACCATGCTTCTCGGAGATGGCGTTGGCGGTGTCGGAGAAGGTCGCCGTGCCCTTGTCGGCGGCGACGACGAAATAGGGATCGTCCTGGTCGCGCCTGACGACGCCGGCCGGCGGAATGACACCGTCGAGGCCGATATTGTCAGTGATCGACAAAAGGCTGGAGACGAAGTTCTTGTAGGCCGAGGTGCCGGCCTCGAAGATGGCGTCGCGGCTTCCGCCCGTCGGCAGACGCTTGGGAAAGAAGCCGCCCTTGGCGCCGACCGGCACGATGACGGCGTTCTTGACCTGCTGCGCCTTGACCAGGCCGAGCACCTCGGTGCGGTAGTCCTGGGCGCGGTCCGACCAGCGCAGGCCGCCGCGCGCCACCGGGCCGAAGCGCAGGTGCACGCCCTCGACCTCGGAACCGTAGACGAAGATCTCGCGCCATGGCCGTGGCGCCGGCAGTCCCTCGATCGCCTGCGATTCGAGCTTGATCGCCAGCGACTGGCCCTTCTCGTTCGTATCGGCAACGAAATGATTGGTGCGCAGCGAGGCTTCGATCAGATTGAGGTAGCGGCGGATGATGGTGTCGTCGTCGATGTTGGGCACATCCTCCAACGCGTCCTTGATCTTGGCCTTGAGGTGCTTTGCCGCCACCACGCCCTCGGTCTGCGCCGTCGGCCCAAGCCTTGCGATGAACAGCGCATGCAGGCCGCGCGCGATCTCGGGATAGCGGTTGAGCGCCGCGGCGATGAAATCCTGGCTTTGCGGAATGCCGACCTGCTGCAGGTAGCGGCCATAGGCGCGCAGGATGGTGATTTCGCCGGACCACAGGCCGGCGGTCTGGGCAAGGCCATTATAGCCGTCATTGTCGACGTCGCCGCGCCAGACAGCGAGGAATGCGTCCTCGAACAGCGCCCCATGATCGCTAAGGTCGATCGGCTTGCCGTAGGCGTTCTCAAGCTCCATGTCGTGGATGAAGACCATGCCGGACGGACCGTCGCCGACCTCGAAAGTGCGCTCGCTGATGACACGGAAGCCGATGTTTTCCAGCACCGGCACACGCCGCGACAGTGCCACCGGGCTGCCATGGTGATAGATCTTCAGCGCCGCCTGGTGCGGCTTCTGCTCGGCATGGCGGTAATAGTCGATGGCGATCGGATTCTCGGCGCTGATTTTTGCAATGCGCCCGGCATCGGCCAGCGCCACCGCGGCGCTGAACGTATCGCGATAGCTTTCCGGCAGCCTTGCGGCGATGGCCTTCAACGCCTGGTCACCGCCGTCGGCATCCGCCGCGTCGGAAAGGGCGTCCTCCCAGGTGCGCACGATGTCGCGGATCGCCGCTTCGATCGTCGCCTGCTCGACCTTCGGCGTCTTGCCACCGGAGCGGCCGATGATGAAATGCACGCGCGCCAGCCCGCCTTCGGGGAAGGCCGGGTAATAGGCCGACAGCCGGCCCTCGAACACGGTTTTCAGATAGGCGCCGATCTTCTCGCGCACGACGCTGTCGTAGCGGTCGCGCGGCACGAAGACGAGGATCGAGACGAAGCGGTCGAACTGATCAGCGCGCACCAGCGCCCGCACACGAGGCCGCTCGACCAGGCCGAGAATGGCCGCGGCATGCTTGCGCAGGATCGGCACCGGCACCTGGAACAGTTCGTCGCGCGGATAGCTTTCCAGCACGTTGATCAGCGCCTTGCCGGAATGGTCGTGCCGGTCGAAGCCCGACTTGGCGATGATGGTCTCGGCCTTGGAGCGCAGATACGGGATCTTCATCACCGAGCGCGTGTAGGCGGTCGAGGTGAACAGGCCGACGATGCGCAGTTCGCCAGCAAGCGCGCCCTTCGGGGTATAGGTCTTGACGCCGATGTAATCGAGATAGATGCGCCTATGCACGGAAGACTTGGCATTGGCCTTGGTGACGATCAGCGGCTCCGGTCCATGCAGGAAGGCGCGAATCTCAGGCGTCGTCGTCACCGCTTCGGTGCCGCGCCGCAGCACCAGCACATCGGGATCGGAGAGGATGCCGAGGCCGGGCTTGTCGGCGCGCTCCAGATTGCCGCTTTCCTCGCCGCCTGAGTATTTGAACTCGCGCATGCCGAGGAAGGTGAAATTGTCGTCGCGCAGCCACTCCAGGAAGGCGATCGCCTCGGCGACGCTCTTCTTGTCGAGCGGCACCGGCGAATAGCGGAATTCCGAGATCGCCTGGTCGAGGCGGGCGAGCATCGGCTTCCAGTCGTTGACGGCGGCGTGCACCTGGCCGAGCATCTTGCGCAATCGCTCGGTCAGAGCGTTCGCCGCCTCCGCCGTCAGCCGCGGTATATGGACGTGGATGACGCTCAGCCGGTCGTGATTGCTGTCGTCCCTGGCGAAATTGCCGTCGCCGAGGATTTCCTCGACGCCGTTCTTGCCGTGGCGGACGGTGATGACCGGGTGGGTGACCAGGGTCGGTTCGCCTGATGTCTCGGTGATCTCGCCCAGGATGGAATCGAACAGGAACGGCATGTTGTCGTTGACGACGGTGATGACCGTGACCGGCCGACCCTCGCGAACGACGCCCGAATCGGTCTCGACGGCAACGACGCACTCACCCTTCTTGTGGCCGGCGACTGCCTGGCCGGCAAGTTCGGCGGCACGTGCGAGGTCGGCCGCCTCATAGGCGGCGATGTCTTCGGCCGGCGCGCGGGCGAGCAGGTAATCGGCAAGCCTGGCTGGCCTTTCCTCGGTCTTTGCCGCTGATGAGGCTTTTTTCTTCGGCTTCGCTGCGGATTTCACGCTGGCCATGACGCTATTCCCTCCCGTCGAATGCTTTTACGACTATCGTAGCAGATGACCGCTGTTTGGCGACAAAGGTTTGACGGCTTGCCAAGAATTATCCGAATTCGGCGGCAAGCCACCGCCCAAAGAGGAGAAACGCCCCATGACCGGCAAAATCACCGCACTCGATCTGGCCTCGGGAGAGTTGAGCGAGGCGACGAAAACCTATTTCGCCAAATGCGAGGAGAAGCTCGGCCTCGTTCCCAACGTGCTCCAGGCCTATGCCTTCGACGACAAGAAGCTGCGCGCCTTCACCGACATGTACAACGACCTGATGCTGGGCGAATCAGGCCTGTCGAAGCTGGAGCGCGAGATGATCGCGGTCGCCGTCTCTTCGATCAACCATTGCTACTACTGCCTGACCGCGCATGGCGCCGCGGTGCGCCAGCTGTCCGGCGACCCGGCGCTCGGCGAGATGATGGTGATGAATTTCCGCGCCGCCGATCTCTCGCCGAGGCAGGCCGCGATGCTCGAATTCGCCGTCAAGCTGACCGAGGAGCCGGCCAAGATCGTCGAGGCCGACCGGGCGGCGCTTCGCAAAGCAGGCTTCAGCGACCGCGACATCTGGGACATCGCCTCGACCGCGGCCTTCTTCAACATGTCGAACCGGGTGGCGGCGGCGATCGACATGCGGCCGAACGACGAATACCACGCCATGGCGCGATAGCGGATCCCATCGAATGGCCCGTCGCGCTGCACATTAGCGACAACGCATTCTCGTTGCTTCTCCGCCGGTTTGGTCCGATGATCGGCAGGCGGCATGACCGCATGCCGGTTCGATGCCGCTCATCAAGGGAGGAGAACATGGCGAAGTTTCTCTATGTCTATCATGGCTCCGGCAAGATGCCGACGAGCGAAGCCGAGCGAAAGGCGATGACCGACGCCTGGACAGGCTGGTTTGGAAAGCTCGGTTCGGCCGTTGTCGACCCAGGCAATCCGGTCGGAATGTCGAAGACCGTCCTGCCTGGCGGCAAGATAGAAAACAACGGCGGCAGCAACCCGACCGGCGGCTATTCGATCATCGAGGCCAAAGATATCAACGACGCCGCCGAGAAGGCCAAAGGCTGTCCGATGCTGGCCATGCCGAACTGCAACGTCGAGATCGCACCGATCATCAATATGATGGGCTAACGTCGCCTCAGGATCGCGCCGCGATAGCCGCCGCGGCACCGGCCATCGTCGTGGCGCTGATCCGGTTGGCGATCTTCATGGCGCGCTTGCTTTTCAACAGCTTGCGCGCCTGCGAGGCGGCGAGCACCCAGGCGAGATCGATGGCGATCAGCACCACGGCCATGGTCGCCGTCAGTTCGACCCAGCCGACGATGCTGACCGAAGCGAGGTCGATGATGGTCGGCAGCAGCGCCAGGTAGAACATCATGATCTTGGGATTGCCGAGCGTCACCGCCATGCCGGCGAAGAACAGTTTTATCGCCGAATCCTCGCGCGGCATCTCGCCCTCTTTGGCATCGACAGGCGCTGTCCACATCTTCCAGGCAAGGTAAGCGAGATAGGCGACGCCCACCCATTTCACGACAACAAAGGCGAGGTGAAAAGTCTGCGCCACCACAGCCAGTCCGAACACCGCCAGCGATAGCCAGATGCCCTCGCCGATCCACATGGCGAGCAGGAACGGAAACACATCGCGAAAACCCTTCGAGATGACGCGTGCGACGAGTGCGGCGATCGACGGGCCGGGCGAACCGGCGGCGACGAACAAAGCGGCGGCGAAGATCAGGAGCGAGGTGAGGTGCATGGCACTGCCTTCCAAGCGGTTGAAGGGCGGACGATATCCGATCGACATCACCGCTTGCAACGTCGGCGGCAGCAGATCCCGGACCGGCTCCGCATTCGGCCCATGCCCTTGACTGCCATGCCTGACTTGCAGTCAGGTTGATCTTGCCCTGCAGGCGGAGGAGGAGTTTTCGTGGTTGTGCAAAGTTGGCGCAAGGTCGTTCGACGGCTCTCCATTCTGGCTGTCCTGGTAGCCAGCATGGCGCTAAACGGAGCGCCCCAAGCCGTAGCATCGTCGAGGAAGCCGCCGAAATATGATCACGTCGTTGTCGTGATCATGGAGAACCACAGCTTTGAGCAGATTTCACTGGCGAGACGAGCTGCTCCCTATTTGAACAAGTTGGCAAAAGGCGGCGCGCTGTTCGATCGATCCTATGGAGTTGCTCATCCCAGCCAGCCCAATTACTTCGCGCTGTTCAGCGGCTTGACACAGAACGTCCATGACGATGGCATGCACGCCTTTGCTGCGCCGAACCTGGCCGCTCGTCTTCGGGCTCACGGCAAGACATTTACGGGCTACGTCGAAGCCGGATCGCCGCGAAAACATAATCCGTGGGAATCGTTTGCCGACGCGAAGGGATCTGAGAAGTCTCTTGCCCACCTCCCTCGCGACTACGAGAAGCTACCATCCGTCAGTTTCGTGATCCCCAATCTCGAAAATGACATGCATGACGGCACAATAGAGACGGCTGACACTTGGTTGAGAACTCACCTTGGAGGCTACGCCGCCTGGTCGAAGAAAAACAACAGCCTTTTGGTAGTGACCTTCGATGAAGACGACTACCATACAGAGAACCATATATTCACTGTATTCTACGGATCCGGAATCGAATCAGGACGTTACTCGGAAAGGATCGATCACTATTCGGTCTTGCGAACCATTGAAGACATAGAGAGCATACCCCCCTTGGGCACCAGTGTCATCAGAAGGGTGATCGCAAGTGGCTGGAGCCGACGGTAATTTCGCGCTGGACATGTCACAAGCACCGATCGCCGGCGTCGTCGCTCCTCCCCATCGTCTCGACAATCGGTCGGCTCCAAACACGTTGGAAAGCCATCATTCGTTTGAAGCCATTGGCACCCTTGCAGTCCTCATTGGCTACGGCTAGAAGGGCCGCCGCGAAACAATCTCGAGCTTCACTTTGCCTCAGTAACCGCCGGTCTCGTCAACTCCCCCGACACACCTGATGGCGCCGCACTCGCGGTGCCTGTTTTATGTTCATGTGTTCCTCTGGGCGGCGGTTCGAGACCGGTTTGGCACCGCTGAACCGCTGTCGCGCGCTTTCCGCCAGCGACACCTGACTTCAAGAATCTCCGCAGCCTACCGCCACGCCGCGCCCGCAGGGGCATCTCGATCGTGCCGACCTGATGAACTTCCCGATGGGAAGGGCTTACCGGCATGTCTTCTACTGTGCGCATCCACTGGGCGATCACGCCTCAAATCGCACCGCAACCCCTGATCAACTGCAATCGCTGCGGCGGTGTGAAGGCCTATCGCTGCAGCGGCAAATTCCGCGTCAACGCCAACGGCAAGCGCATTGACGTCTGGCTGATCTACCGCTGCGTCACCTGCGACAATTCCTGGAATTTCGGCATTTTCGAACGCAGCAACCGCCGCGACATCGAACCGGCGCTGCTTCAGGCGCTCGAAAGCAACGATCCGGGGCTGGCGCGGCGCCATGCCTTCGACATCGTCGCTCTGCGCAACCAGGTGGGGCGTGTCGAGGAGTTTCCCGATGTCGCCGTGCACAAGCGGTTGCTCGACGGTGCCAGGCAAAGCGCGGCGGTTCTGGAACTCCGGCTTGGGTTGGAAATGCCGACATCACTCCGGCTCGACCGTCTGCTTGCCAATGAACTCGGCATTGCGCGCTCGCGGCTCCAGGCGCTGGAGGAGCGGCGCCTGCTGGTCGTCGATCCGGACGGCGCCAAAGCCTTGCGCAAGCCGGCCCGCGCGGGAACAACAATCCACGTCGCCCTGGCCGGCGAGCCGGACCACGAAGCGATCATCCGCGCGGCCGGCGGATGAACGAAAGAGGGCGGAGCACTTGATGCTCCGCCCTCTCAGAAATCGTCAGAAGAAAAATTACGCCGCGCCGACCGCCTTGGCCGACTTCTCGAAACGCTTGCGCTCGTTCGGATCGAGGTAGAGCTTGCGCAGGCGGATGGTCTTCGGCGTCACCTCGACCAGTTCGTCGTCCTGGATCCAGGCCAGCGCGCGTTCCAGCGTCATGCGGATCGGCGGGGTGAGCTTGACCGCCTCGTCCTTGCCGGCGGCGCGGATGTTGGTCAGCTTCTTGCCCTTCAGCACGTTCACTTCGAGGTCGTTGTCCCTGGAGTGGATGCCGATGATCATGCCCTGATAGACCTTGACGCCCGGATCGATGACCATCGGGCCGCGATCTTCCAGGTTCCACATGGCATAGGCGACGGATTCGCCCTGCTCGTTGGAAATCAAAACGCCGTTGGTACGGCCGGGCAACTCGCCCTTGTAGGGCTCATAGGCATGGAACAGCCGGTTCATCACGGCGGTGCCGCGCGTGTCGGTCAGCAGCTCCGACTGGTAGCCGATCAGGCCGCGCGTCGGCGCGTGGAAGACGATGCGCTGGCGGTTGCCGCCGGAAGGGCGCAGTTCGACCATCTCGGCCTTGCGCTCCGACATCTTCTGCACGACGACGCCGGCATGTTCCTCGTCGACGTCGATGACGACTTCCTCGACCGGCTCCAGCAATTCGCCGTTCTCGCCCTTCTGCATAACGACGCGCGGACGCGACACGGCGATTTCAAAGCCTTCGCGGCGCATCGTCTCGATCAGCACGGCCAGCTGCAATTCGCCGCGGCCGGAGACGAAGAACGAATCCTTGTCGGGCGATTCCTCGATCTTCAGCGCGACATTGCCTTCGGCCTCGCGCAGCAGGCGGTCGCGGATGACACGACTGGTCACCTTGTCGCCTTCGGTGCCGGCGAGCGGGCTGTCATTGACCAGGAAGGACATGGTCACGGTCGGCGGATCGATCGGCTGCGCATGCAGCGCCTCGGTCACCGCCAGATCGCAGAACGTGTCGGCGACGGTGCCCTTCGACAGGCCGGCGATGGCGACGATGTCACCCGCCTGGGCTTCCTCGATCGGTTGGCGCTCGAGGCCACGGAAAGCCAGTATCTTCGAGATGCGGCCGGTTTCGATCTGGGTGCCGTCATGGTGCAGCACCTTGACCGCCTGGTTGGCCTTCAGCGTGCCGGATTCGATGCGGCCGGTGATGATACGGCCGAGGAACGGGTTGGCTTCCAGGATGGTGCCGATCATGCGGAACGGGCCGGGATGGACGGTCGGCGCCGGCACATGCTTGATGACGAGGTCGAACAGCGGCGCCAGCTGCTGGTCCTTCGGGCCTTCCGGATTCTCGGAGACCCAGCCGTCGCGGCCCGAACCGTAGAGGATCGGGAAGTCGAGCTGCTCATCGGTGGCGTCGAGCGCGGCAAACAGATCGAACACCTCGTTGACGACCTCGACATGACGGGCGTCCGGGCGATCGATCTTGTTGATGACGACGATCGGCTTCAGCCCGACCTTGAGCGCCTTGCCGACGACGAATTTGGTCTGCGGCATCGGGCCCTCGGCGGCATCGACCAGCACGATGGCCGAATCCACCATCGAAAGGATGCGCTCGACCTCGCCGCCGAAATCGGCGTGGCCGGGGGTGTCGACGATGTTGATGCGGGTATCCTTCCAGTCGACCGAGGTCGCCTTGGCCAGGATGGTGATGCCGCGTTCCTTTTCGAGGTCGTTGGAATCCATGGCGCGCTCGGCGACGCGCTGATTGTCGCGGAAGGAGCCGGACTGCTTCAAAAGCTGGTCGACAAGGGTGGTCTTTCCATGGTCGACGTGCGCGATGATCGCGATATTACGGAGTTTCATGTTCTGGGTCTCGGAAGCGTTGCAGGCAGCAGGCCAAAGGCGCTGCCTCTTTCGGTTGCGCGGCTCATACAGGGTTTTTCGCAGTTGCGAAAGGGGAAGCGCGACACCAAATACTCATCAAATCTTAAGCATCTGCGTGTGAGATGATTTTGTTAACCAAGGCGGGAACCTTTTGAGGGCCCGGGCAGTTCGACCGTCATGACCGATAAACTCAACCGATTTTGGCCGCTCATCGCTTCGGTGGCCTTTGCCTTGCTGCTGGCGGCCAACGCCGCGCAGTCGGCTGCCGCGACCCAGAAAGGCGCGCGCGCTGTTGCGCAGTCTGACACCCAGACCGCCGAACAGGCCTTTGCCGATGCGCCTGACGGCGTTGACCCGATGGTGACGGGACCGGTCAGCGCCGCCTTCAAGCAGCGCCAAGCCGCTGCCAACTGCGACAGCGCGGTGTGGCCGAACATTCCGATAGTCTGCTACCCCGACTGACGATTGCCAGCGCTTACGCCGATCGCACCGGATCGAGAGTGACCTTGTAGAGTTCGTTGTCGTCGCGATCCATCAGCCGCACGGTCATCTGTTCGCTGGCGCCGCTGATATCCACCAGCCCAAAGAACTGCAGGCCCGCCGATGGCGGCAGGTTCTGTCCCTGTTCGGCGGTCGGCGCCTTGATGAATTTCAGCTCCGGACCGAAGGTCATGTCGAGATCGTTGGGGCCGAAGGTGCCGGCGTGGATCGGGCCGGAGACGAATTCCCAGAAGGGGTTGAAATCCTGGAACTGCGCCTTGTCTGGGTTGTAGTAGTGCGCGGCCGTATAGTGCACGTCGGCGGTGAGCCACACCGTGTTGGTGACGCCGGCAGTCTTGATGAAGCGCAGCACGTCGGCGAATTCCATCTCGCGGCCCTTCGGCTTGCCATTGTCGTTGTTGCTGACGGCTTCGAAGCCGACCTTCTTCGCCGCGTCGTCCCAGACCACGAGGCTGAGCGGCATGTCGGCGGCGATGATCTTCCAGGTCGCCTTGGAGTTGGCCAGTTCCCGCTTCAGCCACTTCGACTGCTCCTCGCCGATCATGCGCGACTGCGGTGTGAGGGTTTCCTGCAGGTTCGGGCCGTTCGGGCCGCGATAGGAGCGCATGTCGAGGAAGAAGACGTCGAGCAGCGGCCCGTGCGAGATCTTGCGGTAGACCCGGCCCGGTTCCGCCGGCTCGTAACGGATGGTGGTCATCTCGTGGAAGGCGCGCGCCGCCCGCGCCGCCAGCACGTGGATGGATTTTTCCTTGTAGCGGTCGTCCTTGCCAAGGTCCTTCGAGTCCGACCAGTTGTTGAGCACTTCGTGGTCGTCCCACTGGTAGAAGGTCGGGCAGATGGCGCTGAGTTCCAGCACGTTCTTGTCCATCATGTTGTACTTCCACTGGTCGCGGTATTCGTCCAGCGTCTCGGCAACCTTGCGTTTGCCGTCGATGAGCACGACGTTCTTCCACTTGCCGCCTCCGGGCAGGTCGACCTCGTCCTTCATGGCGCCGTCGGCATAGATGGTGTCGCCCGAATGCAGGAAGAAGTCCGGCGTGTGCTTGGCGATGGTGGCGTAGGTTTTCATGCCGATCTCATCGATGCCCCAGCCCTGGCCGGCGGTATCGCCCGACCAGGCGAACTTGACATCGCGCTTCGAGGCCGGCGCTGTGCGGAAGCGGCCGACGATCGGCTCGGAGACGGCGTTGACGTCGGCGAGATCGGCCGCAACCATGCGATAGAAGATGTCCTGATCGGAGGCGAGATCGGTGAGCAGCCGCTTCACCGTGTAGTCGCTGGCAGGCGAGGTATCGAGCGGCGCCAGACGCGTCGCATTGGCAAAGCTTTCCGCCGACGAGACCTCGAACATGACGCGCGCCGGACGATCCGTGCGCGTCCACACCATGCCGCTGGAGGCATCGACGTCGCCGGACTGGACGCCATGGGTGAAGGCCGGACGCTGGCTCGCGCGGGAATAGTAGGGCAAGGCGAGGCCCGAGGCGCCGAGGAGACCGGCAGCGCTCGCGGAGGTGACAAAGGCGCGGCGGGTCATCGAAAGCTTGTTCATGGCTGTCTCCTGGATGGCTTTGAACGTCGCCATCAAGGTCCGGCCTCAATGTTTCAGCCGCATCTCGGAACCATGAAGTTTTGATAACAGTGAACAGGCCAGGCAGCCTCGCAACAAAACCGGGCGGCTTGGTCGTCAGGCCACCCGGTTTGAGGTTTGGATATTGCAATCGGCAGCGAAGGTGTGTCGAGATTCAGGTCAGGCCGAGTCGAAAACGGTGGTTTCCGAGAACCGGAGCGGAGCGTACTCAAAGTACGTGAGCACCGGAAGCGCAGGAAATCACCGTTTGCAGGCCGGCATCACCTGAATATCGGCGCGCCTTAAGCGGCCTGCGGTTCCGGATCGAAAGCCGGCCGGCTGGTGTTGATCAGCAACGAGATACAGGCCGCCGCGATGGCCGTCATGCCGGCGATCAGGAAGGCCAACTCGTAATTGCCCTGCAGCTCGCGCATGGTGCCGCCGAAGGCAGCCGCTGCCGCGGCACCAACTTGGTGGCCGGCAACGATCCAGCCGAACACGATCGGCCCGCTGCGGTCGCCGAACGCCTCGTTGGCGAGCCGCAGCGTTGGCGGCACGGTGGCGATCCAGTCGAGGCCGTAGAGCACGGCGAAAATGATCAGGCTGGTCGCCGAGAAGCCGGAATAGGGCAGGTAGATCAGCGACAGGCCGCGAATGGCATAGTAGACGCCGAGCAGCTTGCGCGGGTCGAAACGGTCGGTGAGCCAGCCCGACAGCGTCGTGCCGATCAGGTCGAAGATGCCCATCATCGACAGCAGGCCGGCGGCCTGCACCTCGCCGATGCCCATGTCGCCGCAAAAGGCGATGAGATGCGTGCCGACCAGCCCGTTGGTGGTGAACCCGCAGACGAAGAAGGTAGCGAACAAGTACCAGAACACCCGTGTGCCGGCGGCGCGGCGCAGCGTGTTGAGCGTATGCGCCAGGAAATTACCTTGCGAGGCGGGCGATGTCGGCGGCACGTCATCGGCCTCGGCGCCATAGCGCACCATGCCGATCGAGGCCGGCCGCTCCGGCACCAGCAGCCAGACCAGCGGTATCATTGCCGCCGTGGCGACCGCGACTGCAACGGCAACCGGCTGCCAGCCGCCCGATTGCGCCAAAGCGGCTATCAACGGCAGGAACACCAGCATGCCCGACGCACTTGAGGCCGACATCAATCCCATCACCAGGCCACGATTGGTCTTGAACCAACGATTGACGATGGTAGCGCCAAGCACGCTGGCGACCGCGCCGGAGCCGATGCCGGAGAAGACGCCCCAGGTGATGAAGAGATGCCAGGGCTTGGTCATCAGCAGGCTGAGCGCCGTCGAACCCGACATGACCAGCAGCGAGGCAAGCAGCGTGCGACGCAGACCGATTCTTTCCATCAGCGCGGCGGCGAACGGGCCGGTCAGGCCATAGAGCAGGATGCCAACGCCGGCGGCCAGCGAGATGACGTCGCGCCGCCAGCCAAAACTGTTTTCCAGCGGCAACATCATGACCGAGGGTGCGGAACGAAGCCCGGCCGCAACCAGCAGGCAGAGAAAGATGACGCCGACCACGACGAAAGCGTAGCGCTGGCCAAACGGACGGGATTGAGCTATCATGTTACTTACCGGTACGTTGCAAGATGGGAGCCTGTATACGTACCGATCGGTAACATTGTCAATCGAGTCCCATGATGCCAACTGACAAAAATATTGAACTAACCATCAGCGACGGTCATGCATCGGCGCCGCCGAAGGCTGCCAAGAAGATCCTCGACGTGGCGTATGACCTTTTCTACCGGCGCGGTATCAGGGCGATCGGCGTCGACGAGATCGTCAAACGGGCCGGCGTCACCAAGCCCAGCCTCTATCGCAGCTTCCCTTCCAAGGACGAGTTGGCCGCTTCCTATCTTCGGCAATACGATCGTGAATATTGGGAACGTTTCGACGAGGCGGTCAAAGCCCATCCGGGCGACCCGCGCGCGCAGATCAAGGCTTTCCTGACCCGCATCGGCAAGCGCACGCAAGTGGCGGACTATCGCGGCTGCGGCATGACCAACGCGGCGGTCGAATATCCCGACCACAGCCATCCGGCCCGCGTGGTGAGCGAAGCCAACAAGCAGGAGCTGCGCCGCAGGCTGCGCGCCATGGCCGCCGCGATGGGGGCGCAGGACCCCGACACGCTGGGCGACGGACTGCTGCTCCTCATCGAAGGCGCCTATATCAGCGGCCAGCTGTTCGGCCTCGGCGGTCCGGCACAGTCGGTCGCCCGCAACGCCGATCTGCTGATCGAAGCGAGCTTGAAGAAATAGCGATTGGCGGTACGCTGCTCCGGCCCGAACCGGAGGTGCCCGCCATGCGTGCCGTTCTGATCCCGCTTACCCTCGCCGGTCTCTGCCAGGCAGCCCATGCCGGCGACATATCGAGCGCCTACACCGATCTCGACTCGAAGAAGGATTGCGTGACCTATGCGCAGGCCGATGAGGGCGATGGCGACTGGGCCGATCTCGCCTGTTCGGGCTATCGCGGCTACCCTGTGCTGATCGCCTATGACGACGCCCGCGAATCGCTGTTCTACGGTTTTCCGCCGGGCGGAGACATGACGTCCGTCTGGGAGAGTTTTTCAGGCTTCAATTCGTCCGGAGCCAAGGTCGAATGGCGCATCGAAACCAATGGCGACAAGGCCGTGCCCTTCGCGGTCATCCACCGCCGCACGATCAGCAATGGCGAGGATCAGAACAAATCAACGGATGTGCTGCTCGTCGCCAAGGTCGGCCAGATGGACGCGCGCGAAAGCTGCACCGTCGGCCTTGTCCTGGCCACCGGCAACCCGCAAGCCAACGACCAGGCGCGAAAACTCGCCGACGAGAAGGCGCGCACCTTTACCTGCGGCAAGGACCGGCACACCGTCATCGGCAACGTGCCGGCTTTCGGCCGGGTCGATAACTGACTATTTGCTCTTCTTCGCCCGTTCGATCGCGTCGACGATCATCTTCTTGGCATATTTGGAATCGTGCCAGCCTTCGATCTTGACCCATTTGCCGGGCTCGAGATCCTTGTAGTGCTCGAAGAAGTGCTGCACCTGCTGGCGGGTGATCTCGGGCAGGTGCGTGTATTCGGTGACGTTCTCGTAGCGCAGCGTCAGCTTGGGCGACGGCACGGCGATGACCTTCTCGTCCTGGCCGGCATTGTCTTCCATCACCAGCACGCCGATCGGCCTGACATTGATGACGCAGCCCGGCACAAGGGCGCGCGTGTTGCAGACCAGCACGTCGATCGGATCGCCATCGCCCGACAGCGTGTGCGGCACGAAGCCGTAATTGCCGGGATAGCGCATCGAGGTGTGCAGGAAGCGGTCGACGAACAGCGTGCCGGCCTCCTTGTCCATCTCATACTTGATCGGCTCGCCGCCGATCGGCACTTCGATGATGACGTTGACGTCTTCAGGCGGATTCTTTCCGGTGGCTATGGCTTCAATGCGCATGGATTTGTCCCTCTCTCGGTTGGGAGGAGATAGCGGGCGGCGCAGAATGGTGCAATGCGGCGAATGGTGCTCGCGCACGTCAGTCGAGACGCGATGGCATCCAACGCGTTCAATCATTAGCACAAGATGTTTCAGCGGCGTGATTTCACGGGGATGCGCACCGCGTACCGGCCTAGCTTTCCACGATCATCTCCGGGCAATCATTCCCAGACGAAGGCGACCTTCTTCAGCGCTTTCTGCTCGAAGATCTCGACACCCTCGGCAACGTCGCGGCCGCCGGCGCCGGCATAGAAGGCCAGCGCGTTCTGGTTGTCTTCCAGCGCCCACACCACCATGCCTTTCAGGCCATGGTCGGCCAGACGCGCCCTGGCTGCCGAAAACAGCCGCCGGCCAAGACCGATGCCCTGATATTCCGGGCGCAGGTACAGTTCGTAGATCTCGCCTTGCTGCTTGAGTTCCCGGGCGCGGTTCTTGCCGATCGTCGCATAGCCGGCGATCGTGCCGCCGATTTCGACGACTAGAACGGTGGCGGCGCGGCGAATCGCATTCGCCCACCAGTCGGCGCCGCGGCGGTTGATCATCGACGTCAGCGTACGATGCGGAATGATGCCGGAATAGGCGCCGCGCCAGGCTTCCAAGTGCACTTCGGCAATGGCGCCTGCATCGCGCGGGTCGGCTTTCCGGATGTCGATCGTCAGCGTATTCATGATTTGTTAACCATAAACCCGCGTCGCCCGATTGCAAGAGTCCGGGCGGCCCGCCGGCCGCTTTCTCACAGCCGATCCTGACATTGCTGACATCGGGCAAAAGCCGTCCGGAAACAGGCCGGATCGGCAAAATGGTGTCTACCAGCAGGCTCTCAGATTTCGACCAGATGGTCGTCTAGCTCGTTGGTGTCGCCCGAGGTGACCGGGAAATGCTCGGCCAGCACCGCCCCCACCTGCTCGATCGCCTTGACGAAACCATCGGCAAGCCGGTCGTCGCCGGCGTGCGCCGTGAGGTCACGCACCACGCCATCCCAAACATGCTGGCCGACCTTGGCGTCGATGCCGGAATCGGCGACCACCTCGGCATAGCGTTCGACGATCGAGACGAAGACCAGCACGCCGGTGCGCGCCGTCGTGCGGTGGACGTTGCGGGCGAGGAACTGCTTGACCGCGTTGGCGTGCGCCGCCTGATAGCGCAGCCGCCGTGGCACCATGTGGATGCGCAGGCCGGGAACCGCCCACAACAGGACCAGCACGCAGGCCAGCGCCAGCAATTGGGCGATGACGAAATGCGGCAGGCGGATGGTGAGCCACCAGGCTTCCAGCCCATAGGCGACGGCGAGGCTGACGACCAGCATGCCCAGCGTCGCCATCAAGGCGGCGGGGGCGAAATAACCGTTGCTGGCATGCGCGACGACGCAGTAGATCTCGCCGTCGGTTTTGGTTTCCGCGGCGCGGATCGCATCGGCGATGCGTTCGTGATCTTCGGGACTGATCGGTCGTGTTGCCATTGTCTCACCAGCTTCCTGAAGAACCACCACCACCGGACGAACCGCCGCCGCCCGAGAAACCGCCGCCGCTGCTGCTCGACCCGGACGACCAGCTGCTGCCGGAACTCCCCGAAGACCAGCCGCTGCTTGACGACCCCGATGTCCAGCCGCTGGAACCCGACGACGATCCGCTTGGCCCCCGGCCGTAGCGAAACGTCATGCCCAGCCATTTGTATACGCCCGGTGACAGTTTTGTGCCGAACATCGGCGGCAGGAACGCCATCGCCAGGCCACCGAAGAACATCGTCGCCCACAGGATCAGGAAGATCACGACAATCGGGTCCACTGGGTTGCTGTTGTCGGCGGGATTGCGCTTGCCGCGCGCTTCGAGCTCCTCCGGATTGCCGTCCAGCACCATCACCATATCGTCGACGGCCTTGGAGATGCCGCCGGAGAAATCGCCTGCGCGGAACGCCGGCACCATGTCGTTTTCGATGATCAGCTTGGTGTGCAGGTCGGTCAGCGTGCCTTCCAGCCCATAGCCGACCTCAATGCGCATCTTGCGGTCGTTCTTGGCCACCAGCAAAAGCACGCCGTTGTTCTCACCCGCCTGGCCGAGCTTCCAGAAGCGGAACAGCCGGTTGGCGTAGGGTTCAATCTCCTCGCCGTCGAGGCTGGGGATCGTCGCGACGACGATCTGGTCGGAGCCCTTTTTCTCGAAATCCGCGAGTTTTTGCGTCAGCGCAGCCTTGGTCCCGGCATCGATGATGCCGGCATTGTCGACGACACGGCCGGTCAGTGCCGGCAACTCGGCGGCGAAAACCGCGAAGCAGGACAAAAGCAGCGCCAGCGCCGACAAGACAGCATGGATCACCGGGTTAAAATGGCCGGGCCTCGAAGGGTTGATGGTGCGTGTCGTCATGCCGTCACCAGCTTCCCGAGGAGCCGCCACCGCCGGACGAACCGCCGCCGCCGGAAAAGCCACCACCGCCGCCACCTGAAGACCAGCCACCGCCGGAACTGCCCGAGGACCAGCCGCCACTAGAGGAGCGCCGGCCAGGCTCGAAGGTCATGCCGAGCCAGCGATAGCGCCCTGGGCCGAGCTTCTGGCCGAAGATCGGCGGCAGGATGGAGGCCGCGATGCCGCCGAAGAAGATGACCGCCCAGATGCCGATGAACACCGCGAAGAACAGATTATCGGTATTGAACGGTGCTTTCTGGTTGCGCTCGCCGCGCGCCACCAATTCCTCAGGATTGCCTTCCAGCACCATGACCATGTCGTCGACGGCCTTCGAGATGCCGCCGGAGAAATCGCCGGCGCGGAAGGCCGGCACCATGTCGTTTTCGATGATCAGCTTGGTGTGCAGGTCGGTCAGCGTGCCTTCCAGACCATAGCCGACCTCGATGCGCATCTTGTGGTCGTTCGGCACGACCAGCAGCAACACGCCATTGTTCTCCTTGGCCTGGCCAAGCTTCCAGAAACGGAACAGCCGGTTGGCGTAGGGTTCGATCTCCTCGCCGCCGAGGCTGGGGATGGTCGCGACGACGATCTGGTCGGAACCCTTGGTCTCAAAGGCGGCAAGCTTTTGCGTCAGCGCCGCCCTGGTCCCGGCATCGATGATGCCGGCATTGTCGACGACACGGCCGGTGAGGGCGGGAAGGTCGGCGGCGATGGCGGCTAGGGGGAGGAAAAGGAGGCCGGCAAGAAGGCAAAGAAGGGTGAGGTAAGCGCGAGGCCCCCCTCTCTGTCCTGCCGGACATCTCCCCCTCAAGGGGGGAGATTGGACGTCACGCCGGCCTTCGCCAATCACCGACGCAGAAGGATGAGCGACGCGTTCGAAACTGCCAATCTCCCCCCTTGAGGGGGAGATGTCCGGCAGGACAGAGGGGGGTGTTTGCACGCCAGCGGTCCGTCTTGTGGCAAAGAGACACTCAGCCGATTTCGCGAAATTACCCGCCCTGCTTCGTGCCGAAATCGACCTTCGGCGGCTGCATCTTGTCTTCGTCGACGGTGAAATTGGCGAAGGGTTCGTTGCTGCGGAACCAGAAGGTCGCCCACAGCACGGACGGGAACGTCTTCAACGTCAGATTATAATCCCTGACAGCCTGGATGTAGTCTCGCCGCGCCACCGCGATGCGGTTCTCGGTGCCCTCGAGCTGGGCCTGCAGCGCGAGAAAGTTCTGGTTGGCCTTGAGGTCGGGGTAGGCCTCCGATACCGCGATCAGCCGCGACAGCGCACTGGTCAGCCCGGCCTGGGCATCCTGGAACTTCTTGAGGGCTTCGGGATCCTTCAGCGTTTCCGGCGTCACCGTGATCTGCGTCGCCTTGGCGCGCGCCTCGACCACCGCGTCGAGCGTGTCCTTTTCATGCGAAGCATAGCCTTTGACCGTCTCGACCAGATTGGGGATGAGGTCGGCGCGGCGCTGATACTGGTTCAGCACCTCGCTCCAGGCCGCCTTGGCGTTTTCCTCCGCCGTCGGGATCGTGTTGTAGCCGCAGCCGGCAAGCAACGGCAGCACGATTGCCATCATCAGGAAGGCGGGCAGCGTGCGGAGTGATGGTCGAGCAAGGCGCTGGGCAAGCATGATGGGGTCCCTCGGTAGAAGTTGCATGCGAAGCATTACCACAATCAGCGCGCAAGAAAACGGCCACGGGCGGCAACCGCCGGCCCGGAACGCCCCGCGCCGCGCAAGGCCCTGTGATTGGCCGCACGAACGCGATAAGGTCCGGTCAAAACGGGACATCATCCATGGCAGGGCGCCAGGACAGCGACAGGGAATCACGCCGCATCCTCGAGCGCGTCGCGCAAGAGACCGATCCGGCCGGCACCTCCTTCGTGGCACGGACGACGAAAGGCGTGCGCGACCATGTCGCCGCCGCCGACGCCGACCGCGCGGATCCGATCGAAGTCTGGGGAACGCGCATTGGCAGGATACTAGGCCTGCTTCTGGCGCTGGGCCTGATGGTCTGGCTTGTGCTTTTCCTCACCCGGGGCAGCTAGGAATCAAAAAACAATGAGCGCCGAAAAACCCGACGCGCCGCGTGCGGTCATCGTCATTTCCAGCCATGTCGCCCGTGGCTCGGTCGGCAACCGTGCCGCCGTCTTCGCCCTGGAGACGCTGGGCTTTCCGGTCTGGGCCGTACCCACGGTCATCCTGCCCTGGCATCCCGGCCATGGGCGGGCGACGCGCATCGTGCCGCCACTCGACCAGTTCAAGGCGCTGATGGCCGATCTCGAGCGCGCGCCATGGCTGGGCGAGGTCGGCGCCGTGCTGTCGGGCTATCTCGGCGAAGCCGGCCAGGCCGAGGCCGTCGCTTCGCTGGTCGCCACGGTCAAGGCCAGGACGCCGGACGCCGTCTACATCTGCGATCCGGTCATGGGCGATTCCGGCGGTCTCTATGTGCCCGAGCCCACCGCCGCCGCCATGCGCGACCGGCTGATGCCGATCGCCGACATCGCCACGCCCAACCGCTACGAGCTGGAATGGATGGCCGGCGCGCCGCTGCCCGACCTGAAATCGGTGATTTCGGCAGCACTTCATGCCGGGCCGTCGACGATGCTGGTCACCTCGGCACAGTCGATGATGACCGGCGGCACCGGCAACCTGCTGCTCGACGGCACCCAGGCGCTGCTCGCCGAGCACCGGCTGATCGACAAGCCGCCGAACGGCCTGGGCGACCTGACGGCGGCCGTCTACCTCGCCCGCATCCTCTCCGGCCAGCCGCCAATCAAGGCGCTGCAGTCGACCACGGCGGCGGTCTACGAAATCCTGGCGCGCACGGCCAAACGCGGCGGCGACGAACTGCAGCTCGAAACCGACGCACAGAGCCTGTCGCACCCGATGGCCATGGTGCAGCTGCGCCACCTCACACATCCGGGGCGGGACCGCCGGGCGTGATCTCTGAGGTCGCGCTTGTCGGCGCCGACGGCTGCAAGGCCGGCTGGATCGCGGTGCGGCGCAACCCCGGTTCGACACCCTCGGTCGAAATCTTCGCCAGTTTCGCGGCACTGGTTTCGGCAGTACCGGACGATGCGGTTGTCGCCGTCGACATGCCAATCGGCCTGCCCGAATTTTCCAGCAAAGGCGGACGCGGACCGGAAGCGCTGGTCAGGCCGCTGCTCGGGGCGCGCCAGTCCAGCGTCTTTTCGATCCCGTCGCGCGCCGCGCTTTATGCCGATACCGATGACTTCACCACGGTCGAAGCCTGGTATGCCGCGCATCGCAGGGCAAGCGAGGTGGCCAGGGCCACATCCGACCCGCCGCGCGGCGTTTCGATCCAGGCCTTCGGCATCTTTTCGAAAATCCGCGAAATCGACGCCTTGCTGATCGCGCGGCCCGATCTGCGCGGCCGAATCTTCGAATCGCATCCGGAAGTCGCCTTCTGCCGCCTGAATGGCGATCAGGCGATGCAGTTGCCGAAAAAGATCAAGGGCGCCGTCAATCCGGCCGGCATGGCGGAGCGCAAGACGCTGCTGTGCCGGCACGGCTATGTCATGGACTTCCTCGACCAGCCCCCGCCCCGCGGCGCGGCCGCCGACGATTTCCTCGATGCGGCCGTCATGATGCTGATCGCCGGCCGAATCGCCAGCGGCAAGGCCAGGCCGTTTCCGGATCCGCCGCTCACTGACGGTTTTGGCATACCGGTCGCCATCTGGGCATGACAATATTGGCGGACGTCCCGCTTATGCGCATGGCATTTATAGCTAGCCCCCACAATTCTGCATTGCTCGCGACAGGCTTTTACCGTTAGAGCCTTCTCGACCGCAAAGAGCTGCCGCCTCCAACCCCGGAAAGGCCTTAGCCGCCCATGCCTCATCTCCCCGACCATCTCCTCGCCGGCTACCGCAATTTCATGAATGGCCGCTACCTCACCGAGAGCGGCCGCTATCGCGAGCTCGCCCGCGAGGGGCAGGCCCCGGAGACGATGATCGTCGCCTGTTGCGACTCCCGCTCGGCCCCCGAAGCGATCTTCGACGCCGGGCCAGGTGAACTCTTTGTGCTGCGCAATGTCGGCAATCTGGTGCCGCCCTACGAGCCGGATGGCGAGTTCCATTCGACCTCGGCGGCGCTCGAATTCGCGGTACAGAGCCTGAAGGTCAAGAACATCGTCGTCATGGGCCACGGCCGCTGCGGCGGCATTCGCGCCGCGCTCGACCCCAATGCCGCGCCGCTGTCCCCCGGCGACTTCATCGGCAAATGGATGAGCCTGATCGCTCCGGCTGCCGAAACGGTCTCTTCCAGCACCTTCATGACAGCAACGGAGCGCCAGACAGCACTCGAGCGCATCTCGATCCGCTATTCCATCGCCAACCTCAGGACCTTCCCCTGCGTCTCCATCCTCGAGGGCAAGGGGCGGCTGTCGCTGCATGGAGCCTGGTTCGACATTTCGACCGGCGAACTCTGGGTGATGAACAAGGAGACCGGCGATTTCGAGCGGCCGGTGCTGGAATGAACTGTAAGGCGCGCCATGTGATGAACGTCCGCTCGGTCGTTTTCACGGCGGCCGCCCTGCTGATCGCGATTGTTGCCGCCCGCGCCGATGATGGCGCCGTCATCAGCCGCTGGTATTCGGCGCTGCTGGTCGCCGACCGCACCGAACTCGCCGACCTGCTTGCCGACGACGTCCGCATCAAGCTCGATGACCTCGGCATCGTCCAGAGCAAGCAGGAATTCATCGCCTCGCTCGATGAATGGAAAGGCGCGGTTGCAGGCGCCGCGATCCGGCACCGCATCGAGAAGAGCGAGGGCGGCGTCACCACGGTGATCGCCTGCTACGACTTCCCCGACAATGACATGCTGATGCAGGAAACCTTCGCGGTGACCGACAACCGCATCACCGCCAGCTCGCAAGCGGCCATCGCCGAAAACTGCGAAGCCTATTGAGGCGTATCGGCCAACTGCCATATTGCGGGCCTGCGGCCTGCGCCCTACATCGGTGACATCCCTCCTTGATGCCCAGCGAAAGACCCTCCATGCCCTCTCCGAAAGCCGTCAACCTCGCCGCTCATCCGCTGACCACGTGGCAGGGGCCGCTCGGCCTGCCCGACTTTGCCCATATCGGCGACGACGATTTCTCCCCGGTCTTCGACGCAGCGCTGAAAGCGCATGAGGTCGAGATCGAGGCGATCGCCGGCAACAAGGATGCAGCGACCATCGAGAACACGCTTGAGGCGCTGGAACTCGGCGGCGAAGCGCTCGATCATGTCTCGTCGATCTTCTGGTGTCGGGCCGGCGCCTACACCAACGACGCGATCCAGGCGCTGGAGCGCGACATTTCGCCAAAGATATCGAGACACTTCTCGGCAATCTCGATGAACGAGAAACTCTTTGCCCGCATCGACGACCTCTACCAGCGCCGCGAGAGCCTTGGCCTCGACGCCGAGACCTTGCGGGTGCTGGAGAAGACCTGGAAAGGTTTCGTCCGCTCCGGCGCCAAGCTCGATGCCGAGGGCAAGAAGCGGCTGGCCAAGATCAATGAGGAACTGTCCTCGCTCGGCACGACTTTCGGCCAGAATGTGCTGGCCGACGAGCGCGACTGGGCGCTGTTCCTCGACGTATCAGACCTTGCCGGCCTACCGGATTTCCTGAAAAGTTCGATGGCCGAGGCCGCCGAGATGCGCGGCCAGAAGGGGCGCTACGCCGTCACTTTGTCGCGCTCGATCTACGAGCCGTTCTCGACCTTCTCTGAACGCCGCGACCTGCGAGAGATCGCCTTCAAAGCCTTCACCATGCGCGGCCAGAATGGCGGCGCTTCCGACAACACGTCAGTCGTGCGCGACATGCTGAAACTGCGCGCCGAAAAGGCCAAGCTGCTCGGCTACGCCTCCTTCGCCGCGCTGAAGCTCGACGACACCATGGCGAAGACGCCGAAGGCGGTGCACGACCTGCTCGATCCGGTCTGGGAAAAAGCGCTGGAGAAGGCCGCAGCCGACCAGAAGGAGTTGGAGCGGCTGGCAACGGAGGCCGGCAGCAACGAAAAATTCGCCGCCTGGGACTGGCGCTTCTACCAGGAAAAGCTGCGCGCGGAAAAATTCGCTTTCGACGAGGCGGAGCTGAAACCC
The DNA here is from genome assembly GCF_016756475.1 of Mesorhizobium sp. 113-1-2. Taxonomy (NCBI): domain Bacteria; kingdom Pseudomonadati; phylum Pseudomonadota; class Alphaproteobacteria; order Hyphomicrobiales; family Phyllobacteriaceae; genus Mesorhizobium; species Mesorhizobium sp. 113-1-2. The sequence goes on along the minus strand of NZ_AP023242.1, from coordinate 1,276,398 downwards.
TATCTGCAGCTCGACCGCGTCATCGACGCCTGCTTCGATGTCGCGACAAAACTCTTCGGCATCACCTTCGAGGAGAAGAAGGGCATCGTCGCCTGGCACCCCGACGCGCGTGTCTTCGTGGTGAAAAACGCCGATGGCAGCGAGCGCGGCCTGTTCCTCGCCGATTATTTCGCGCGGCCCTCGAAGCGTTCCGGCGCCTGGATGAGCGCGCTGAAGTCCGGTTATAAGCTTGGCCACGGCTCGAAGCCGGTGATCTACAACATCATGAACTTCGCCAAGCCGCCGGCCGGCGAGCCGGCACTGCTGTCGGTCGACGAGGCGAAGACGCTGTTCCACGAATTCGGCCATGCGCTGCACGGCATGCTGACCGACGTCACCTGGCCGTCAGTGTCCGGGACTTCGGTCAGCCGCGATTTCGTCGAACTGCCCTCGCAGCTCTACGAACACTGGCTAACCGTCCCGGCTGTGCTGGAAAAACATGCGCTGCATGTCAAGACCGGCAAGCCGATGCCAAAGGCGCTGCTCGACAAGATGCTGGCCACGCGCACCTTCGGCGCCGGCTTCGCCACGGTCGAATTCACGTCTTCCGCCTTGATGGACATGGCCTATCACGCCCGGCCCGATGCCCCACAGGAACCGCTTCGTTTCGAAGCCGAAACGCTCGATAAGCTCGACATGCCCGACACCATCGCGATGCGCCACCGCACCCCGCATTTCGGCCATGTCTTCTCGGGCGACGGCTATTCGGCCGGCTACTATTCCTACATGTGGTCGGAAGTGCTGGACGCGGATGCCTTCGCCGCCTTCGAGGAGACCGGCGATCCCTTCAACCCGGCACTGGCCGAACGGCTGAGGAAGAACATCTACGCCGCCGGCGGCTCGAAGGACCCGGAAGAGCTCTACACCGCATTTCGCGGCAAGATGCCGTCGCCGGAAGCAATGATGGTGAAGCGCGGGCTGGTGTAGCGCCAGCCTTTCCCTTCTCCCCCTGTGGGAGAAGGTGGATCGGCGCGCAGCGGCGAGACGGATGAGGGGTGTTCCAGCGGAGTGAGGCGTTGGCGAGGAAAGCAGTCATGGCTTTGCGAGCGATGGCGCCAAGCTGGAACACCCCTCATCCGACCTCGCTTCGCGAGGCCACCTTCTCCCACAAGGGGAGAAGGAAGAACCCTACACCTTCCACGGATCCGCCACCCTTGGCCACACCGGCCGCGTCAGCTTCCTGTAGTCCGTCACCGCCGGATTACTAGGATACGAACTCGGCGCGGAGACATAGATGATTTCCGCCGCGATCGGTTCGAAGCCGGCATAAAAATGGTTGGTCGATTTGATCAGCAAGATATCCTTGCTCATCGGATCGACGCCGATATTGGAGAAAATGTCCGGCTCGAAGGTCTGCGTACGGTTGGTGTTGAGGATGATGTCGACCTCGGTGCCTTCGATCCGGATGAGTGCGGTCGGCCCGAGCGTCACCCGGCTCGGCCCGAAACTCTGCCAGCCCTCGACGACGGCCTTCAGCACCTTGACGCGCGCGTCGATCGGCTCGCCAGCCAATGGCCCGGCTTTACCGCCAAAGCGCAGATCGATGACGGCTCCCTCGCCCGCCGCCTGACAGAAGGTCACGGCGATCGGATCCCAGATCGTCGCCACGCCGACATTGTTCAGGCCACGTTCCAGCATGGCGCGCAGCACGACCGTACCGTCGCCGGCAACGCCGCCGCCGGGATTGTCCCAGATGTCGGCTAGCACCACCGGCTTGCCCGGATTTTCGGCGCGAACAGCCAAGGCGCGATCTATGCCGTCCTCGGTGCTCAGCATCGTCATCGCCGTCTTTTCGCGCAAGGCATAGAGCTCGCGTCCCAGCCGCTCCGCCAGCGCGTCACCCTTGGCCTTGTCATTGTCGGTGACGACAAGGATGCGCGTGCCCATTTCCGGCACGTCGGCGGCCATGAAGCCGTGGACGACGGAGACCGACAGCACGCCGTCCTTGCCGTGCAGCGCTTTGATGCGGTCGACGAAGGAGCGCATCGGCTCGCGGCTGGTCGGCAGCACCTGGATCATGCGGCAGTCGAAGGTCGAGATGACAGGTTTGATCTCACCGCGCGCGGCGGCCAGCCCCAGCTCGACGACATGCTCGCCGCGTTCGTAGAAATCAGTGTGCGGGAATTCAAGGAAGTAGGCCATGATATCGGACGCCGCCACGCGCTTTGGCGTCAGATGGCTGTGCGGGTCGAACTCGGAAGCGACCACCACATCCGGTCCGACGATTGCCCGCACACGTTCCAGCAGATCGCCCTCGCAATCGTCATAGCCTTGCGCCACCATGGCACCATGCAAGCCGAGGATAACCGCATCGACCGGCAGCGCCGCCTCGAGCTGGCCGAGAATCTCGTCGCGCAGCGCCTCGAAGGTCTGGCGCTGCACCAGACCGCCGGGCTCGGCCCATGTGGCGGTGCCTTCGATCACGGTCAGGCTTTCTTTCGCCGCACGCCGCCGCAAGGCGACGATCGGCGAGGAGCACAGCGTCGGCGTGTCCGGATGCTTGCCCGGCCCGGCATAGAACGCCATCTCGAACGAGGCCCGGTCGGTCGGCACCGGCGAGAAGGTGTTGGTTTCCGTCGCCAGCGAGGCGGTGAAGATGCGCATACAAGCTCCGTGGAATGCTAAGTCTATTTGACGGCCCCGAGCGCCAGGCCTCGGACCAGGTAGCGCTGCAGCCAGATGAACAGGATCGCCACCGGCAAGGTCGCCAGCAGCGTCGCCGCCATGACGTGATGCCACTCGATCGTGTAGCGGCCGGCGACCAGGGAAAAGACCTGGATCGGCAGCGTGTAGCTTTCCTGGCTGCGCAGCATGGTCAGCGCCACGACGAATTCGTTCCAGGCGTTGATGAAGGTGAAGATCGCCGTCACCGCGATCGCCGGCAGGCAGAGTGGCAGGAACACTTTGCGCAGCGTCAGCCAGCGGCCGGCGCCCTCCATCCAGGCGGCTTCCTCGAGATCGCGCGGAATGGTGTCGAAATAGCTCTGCAGCATCCACACGGTGAAGGCGACGTTGAAGGCCATGTAGATGAAGCCGAGCGCCGTGGTCGATTCGACCAGCCCCCAGGCGGCCATCAGCCGGAACAGGCCGAGCACCAAGACGATCGGCGAGATCATCTGCGAGATCAGCAGGAACTGGCGGAAGGCGCCATAGCCGGCAAAGCGAAAGCGCGACATGGCGTAGGCAGCGGGAACGGAGATGAGGATGGCGCCGACCGTGGCGATGACCGAGACATAAAGCGAATTGGCCAGCGCCTGGCCGAAGCCCGTCGCCACCCACATGTCGGAGAAGTTGGACCAGCGGAACTCGCTCGGCCACCATGTCGGCGACAGCACCTCCTGCCGTGGTTTGACCGCGGTCAGGAACATCACCGCGAAGGGAAAGAGCGTCACCACGATCAGCGGCGCCAAAAGCAGCCAGGCGATGACGGTGCGCTTGAGCTTGCTGGTCATGCGCGCTGCTCCCGCATCGCCAACCGCACATAGATCATGGTGAAGACCAGCAATATGGCGAACATCACCAAGGACACCGCGGAGGCTTCGCCGAGTTTGCCGATGCGGAAAGCGAGCTTGTAGAGGTGGGTGACCAATATGTCGGTCGAGTTGGCCGGGCCGCCCTGCGTCATCACCCAGATGATCGGGAACGAATTGAAGACGTAAATGGTGTTGAGCACGATGGCGATGTTGATGAACGGTTTTAAGAGCGGAAAGGTGATCTCGCGGAACTGCTGCAGCGGCGTCGCCCCTTCGAGCGCCGCCGCCTCGTAGAGATCGTCGGGGATCGACGACAGGCCGCCGAGGAAGATCGTTGTCGTGAACGGCACCGTCACCAATATGCCGATCAGCACCTGCATCGGGAACGCAGTCTCGGCGCTGGCCAGCCACTGGATGTTGTGATCAATCAGGCCAAGCCCGAGCAGCGCCGAATTCAGCATGCCGCTTTCGCCGCTGAGTGCCCAGCGCCAGACCACCGCCGTCATGGTCAGCGACACCGCCCAGGGCAGCATGATGATGACGCGGGCGATGCCGCGGCCATAGAAATCGGTGTTGAGGATCATCGCCACCGGCACCGACAGCAGCAGCGCGCCGCCGACCACCAGCACGGTCCACAGGCCGGTGCGCCAGAGTGCAGCGACGAAGTCGGGATCGGCTGCGAGTGTCGCGAAATTGGTGAGCCCACTGAACTCGCGCAACTGGCCGAAGCGGTTGACGTCATGCGTCGAAATCTGGATCAGGTCCCAGACCGGCCAGAAGATGACGACCGCCGCCAGGAACAGGCTGGGCAAGGTCAGGAGATAGGGCAGGAAACGATTTTGCATCGGCTGACCTGGCTGGCGAATCCAAAATTCGCAACGGCAAGATGTGGCGCGCCCCGCCTGAGTCTGGGGCGCGCCACGGGGCGCAGGGAGATACGCCCTATTTCTTCAGCACGGCATTGGCCTTGGCCGCCGCGTCCTTCAGGCCTGCCTCGGGGTCGCCGCCGAGATAGATCTTCTGCATGGCGTCGGACGTGATCTGGGCGACTTCTTCCCAGCCCGGAATGACCGGCGCGAAGCGGGCGTCGGGCAACAGCGCGGTGAAGGCGGCGAGATCAGCATTGTTGACGTAATAATCCATCTTGGCCTCTTCCTTGTTCACAGGCAGGAAGCCTTCGCCTTGCGTGAACTTGGCGCGCTGCTCCGTGGTGAACAGGAAGTCCATCAGCTTCCAGGCCTCATCCTTGTTCTTGGAGTTCTTGAACATGATCATGGAATCGGTGACGCCATAGGTTCCGCGCGCGCCGGTCGGGCCGGCCGGAATGGCGGCGACGCCATATTTCAGGGTCGGGGCCTCATCCTTGATCTGGTTGGACAGGAAGGGCGCGGTGATCATCATGCCGACCTTGCCCTGCTTGAACAGGTTCTGCACATCCTCGCGGTTGTTGGAGGTGACGCCGGGCTCGGTCAGCCCCTCGTCGATCATCGACTTGTAGAGCTTGGCGGCTTCCAACGCGCCCGGCGTGCCGAGGCCCGACGTGCCGTCCTTGTTGAGGATCTCCGTGCCTTGCGACCACATGGCGTAGTAATAATAGACGTCGGTCTCGATCTCCTTGCCCTGCAGGCCAAAGCCGAATGCGCCGGTTCCCAGCGCCTTGATCTTGCGCGCATCGTCCTGCAACTCGATCCAGGTTGCCGGCGGCTTGGCGATACCGGCCTTCTCGAACAGCTCCTTGTTGTAATACATGGCGCGCGCCGAGGCGGCGATCGGCAGGCCGTAGGTCTTGCCGCCCATGATCGAGGGCGACAGGAAGGTGTCGATGAAGCGGCCTTTGAATTCCGGCGTGATGTAGCCGTCGAGCGGCTCGGCGACATCCTGCTGGACGAAGTCGATCAGCCAGCGTGTGCCGATGATCGACAGATCCGCATTGGTGCCGGCGGTGATGTCCGTGGTCAGTTTCTGCAAAAGCACATCCCACGGCACCACTTCGAACTTGACCGTAATGCCGGGGTTCTTCGCCTCGAACTCCTTCTTGACCGCTTCGAAATACGGACCGGTCTTGGCGCTGTATTCGGCGACGGTGACGCGCACTTCACCTGCATTCGCCTGCGCCGCGAGGGCCAGCATGCTCATTCCGGCCATCAGGCCGACAGTCCATTTGGCAAGGCTCATCTGATCTCTCCCATTGTTCCGTGCATTTGCGCTCCTTGTGCCGATGGCTGGCACAAGATTTATGTGACTTTCCTACATTATCGAGGAATTCAGCGCATGCAAGCGGATTATCATGTTGCTTAATTACATTCCTTTCAGTAGCCTGCCGGCATCTGCCAGACCTGCGGGAGGAGCAAGCGCCGTGGTTTCGAAAGCCGAATTCGAAGGCCGCACTGTCGTCGTCACCGGTGCCGGCGGCGGCCTCGGCTCGGCGATCGTCGCGTTGCTGGCGGGCAGGGGCGCCCGGGTGGTCGGCTGCGACCAGTCGCAGGAGGCGGTGGCAAGCCCGCACCTTGCCTCGCGCCACGTCTTCAACCTTCTCGACCGGGCTTCGATCGAGGCAGGGATCGCCGCCGTGCTGGACAAGGACGGCGCGCCCGACATCCTGATCAACAATGCCGGCTGGACGCGCGCCGAGACGATTTCCGCGCTCAATGCCGACAGAATAGAGCACGAGCTCGACCTCAATCTGACCGGTGTGATGACATTCGCCGACCCTATCGCCAAGGCGATGGCCGCGCGCGGGTCAGGCAGCGTCGTCTTCATCTCCTCCGTCAACGCCATCGCGCATTTCGGCAATCCGGCCTATGCCGCGGCCAAGGCCGGCATCAACGCCTATGCCAAGGCGATCGCCGTCGAGCTTGGCCGCAGCGGCGTGCGCGCCAATGTCGTCTGCCCCGGATCGATCCGCACCGCCGCCTGGGACCATCGCCTCGCCAAGGACCCGGAAATCCTCGGCAAGCTCAAGCGGCTCTATCCGCTCGGCCGCATCGTCAATGCCTCTGAAGTGGCCGAAGCCGTGGCTTTCCTTGCCTCGGAGCGCGCATCGGGCGTAACAGGCGTGGTGATGCCCGTGGATGCGGGGCTGACCGCCGGCTGCCTGCCGTTCATCGACGACATATTGGGAGCGTGACCATGACCGACGTCCTGTTTCGCAACCTGTCGAAATCCTTCGGCCAACACAGGATCCTCGAGAACATCGATCTCGATATCAAGACTGGCGAATTCGTGGTGCTGGTCGGCCCGTCTGGCTGCGGCAAATCCACCTTGTTGCGCATGCTGGCCGGCCTGGAGACGATCAGCTCGGGCGATCTTCTCATCGGCGGCACACGCGCCAACGATTTGCCGCCGCAGCAGCGCAACATCGCCATGGTGTTCCAGTCCTATGCGCTGTTCCCGCATTTGAAGGCCTCGGACAATATCGGCTTCGGCCCGAAGATCCGTGGCGAGAGCCGCGCCGCGATCGACGACAAGGTCAAGAAGGCCTCAGGCGTGCTCAACCTCTTCTCCTATCTCGACCGTTATCCGCGTCAGCTCTCGGGCGGCCAGCGCCAGCGTGTCGCCATGGGCCGCGCCATCGTGCGCGAGCCGTCGGTGTTCCTGTTCGACGAGCCGCTCAGCAATCTCGACGCGCAATTGCGCGTGCAGATGCGCACCGAGATCAAGGCGCTGCACCAGCGGCTGAAATCGACCATCGTCTATGTCACCCACGACCAGATCGAGGCCATGACCATGGCCGACCGCATCGTCGTGATGGATCGCGGCCGAATCCAGCAGGTCGGAGCACCACTCGAACTCTATGACAAGCCGGCCAACAAGTTCGTCGCCGGCTTCCTCGGCTCGCCATCGATGAGCTTTGTCTCCGGGGCCCTCAAGACAACGCCCCAGAAAAGCTGGTTCGAATCGGCGGGTGGCGGGCGGCTTGCGCTTGCCGGCAAGGCAGCATCCGCGGGCAATGCGGTAGAGGCCGGCATTCGGCCCGAGCATTTCATCATCGGTGAAGCCGCCGACGCCATGGCGCTCAAGGTGGATGTCGTCGAGCCGACTGGCTCCGAAACCCATGTCTATGGCGCGATCGGCGCGGATACTGTACGCGCCGTGTTCCGCGATCGGGTACCGGTCAGGCCAGGTGACCTGCTGCCGGTCTCGGTCGATCCCGGCAACATCCATCTGTTCGACAAAGCGACGGGCCTGCCGCTATAAGGCCTACCCCTGCGAAGGCAATGGCATGAAGACGAAGCGACAAACATGATGACGAAAACACGGGCATGAAGACGCCGGCCGACATCATCACGCGGCTGCAGCTGATGTCGCAGGACGGCACCAAATCGGACCGCCGGCTGGCGAGCCTTGTGCTCTCCGATCTCGATTTCGCTTCCAAGGCGGCGATCTCCGAGATTGCCGCGCGCGTCGGTGTCAGCGAACCGACGGTGACCCGCTTCTGCCGCAATCTCGGCTGCGAGGGGCTGCGCGACTTCAAATTCTATCTGGCGCAGGCCATCGCCATCGGCGGCCAGTATCTGTCGCCCGAGCCGCTGAGCCGCGACGCGCGTGAGCAGCGCATCGCCTCGGCCATCACCGAAGCCGCGATCTCGGCCATCCAGCGCGCCAGCGAGAACCTCGACATGACGACGCTGGTCGCCGTCGCCGAGCGGCTTGCGACGTCGGGCAATGTGCTGTGCATCGGTTCCGGCGGCATCTCCTCGATGATGGCGACGGAGATGCAGAACCGGCTGTTCCGGCTCGGCCTGCCGGTGCTGGCGCAGATCGACGGCCAGTTGCAGCGCATGTACGCCGCCGTCGCCACTCCGGACACAACCGTGGTCGCTTTTTCGGTGTCCGGCTATGCCCGCTCGGTCATCGAGGCGGTGCAGGTCGCCCAGCAATACGGCGCCACCACGGTCGCCATCACCGCACCCGATTCGGCGCTGGCCAAGGCCGCAGACACGGTCATCCATTTGCAGCCGCTCGAGGACGGCAACATCTACAAGCCGACATCGTCGCGCTACGCGCTGCTGGCAATCGTCGACATGATCGTGACATCGGTTGCCGAGACGCGCGGCCCGAAGGTGCTGGAGAATTTGCGCCGCATCAAGCAGAGCGTGAACACGCTGAAGGTTGATGATCCACGGCTGCCGCTGGGGGATTGAGTGCGACCGGGGTGATTGCGCCGAGCTAAGGCCCCCTCGGCAAACCGGGCTTCGGGCCGAGCGCCTCAACCCGCGGCGCCAGCGCCTCCGGATCACCCGCGACATGCAGCGTCTTGAGCCGCGCCGTGCCACCCGCGACCACCGAAACAGCCGACGCCGGCACACCCAGCGCCTTGGCGACCAACTTCTCCAGCGCTTGATTGGCGGCGCCGTTCTCCGGCACGGCACGGACCCGCGCCTTGAAATGGCTTCGCCCGTCCGCCGATGTTTCGACGCCTTCCAACCTGTCCACGGAAGATTTTGGCGTCAGCCGCACGAACAGATCGATGCCGTTCTCGCGGGTACGAAAGCATGAACTGGCGGCGGAGCTCACATCGGGCCGATGCCAAACAGCGGCTGGACGGTGTAATTCAAGAACACGCTGATGAATGTTAGCGCCAGCAGCAGGACGATCGGCGAGATATCGACCCCGCCGAGATCGGGCAGGAACCGGCGGATCGGCCGTAACGCCGGCTCGGTCAGCCGATATAGCATGGTACCGATCGAATTGACGGCCTGGTTGCGCGAATTGACAACGTTGAACGCGTAGAGCCAGGAGAAGATGGCCGCGCCGATTATGATCCACCAATAGATGTTGATTGCGGTATGCAGCGTGTAAAAAACTGCGATCATCTCTTGCTCCTTGCGAATGCGCGACATGTAGCCACTGCCGGCCCGACCGGCAAGGGCCGGCCATGTTCCGCACGGCAGGCGGCGATTGGTGAGGGGGAAATTTCGGCAAAACGCCGCCTTGACAGAAATCCGCCGCGCCCGATAAATGCGCCATCCGTTGGACGGGGCTGTAGCTCAGCTGGGAGAGCGCGTCGTTCGCAATGACGAGGTCAGGAGTTCGATCCTCCTCAGCTCCACCATCGGATCATCTCGAAGTTTTGGTTGTCTCTGACAGATAGGGCCGCCCGCGCACAGGGCAAGGCGTGCTCGATTGGCACCGCATCCTGACGCCTGTTCATTGATCTTGTCGCGCGCGCTACCCAATTCCCGGGCACGACAGGTTCACTCGGCAGTATCCTCCTTGTGGTGCCGTCCCTGTTCCTCGACCGCTTTCAACCGCACGACTGAAACCGAACAAAAGGCCCGCGCCACGACTTTGGTCGAGACGCTGCCAAGGTGCCGGCGAATTGCCGAGGAAGACCGGGCACCGACGACGATATGTCCGACGTCGTTGTGCTCGGCATAGTTGAGGATCGCATCGGCGGGGCTGACAGCCTCCAGCACGTGATAGCTGATGCGGTCCTCCGGCATATGCAGCGGATGCGCCCAGTCCTTCAATGCCACGAGCCGCTTCACGTAGGCCGAGCTTCCTGATTCGTCAGTCGCCGGCGTGTCGCCGATGATCTCGGTCTTCAGCACAGTCACGCAGGCCAGCCAGGAATCCTCCCTCGACGCTAGCACACGCGCGGTTTCATTCAGTACCTCGCGTGCCAGCGCATCGCTTCCGTTGGCCAGATCGACGGCGGCGAGGACAATTGATGGCCCAGCTTGCCCCCTCGGACCTGCCGGTCTTCCCACAAGCGATTTGTCGTCCACCTTGCGAAACAGATTGGCGATCGCGGCCCACATCCCCTTCTCCGGGCGCGCGCGCCCCTTGGCCACCACGACCTGGTCGGGGTTCCGGAGATCGGAGAGGACATGCGCCGCCTCGCTATATCGCCGAGACCTGTCCACCTCCATGCACCGCAGGATGATGGCCTCCAGCCAGCGTGGGATGGCGTCGTTGATGTCTCGCGGCGGCCTGGGGGCATGATAAAGCCTGCGCTTCATGCCGGCGAAAGTCGCCGGACGTCCGAACGGCTCTTCGCCGGTAGCCAGTTGATAGAGGATGCAGCCCAGCGCAAACAGGTCGCTTGCCGGATCGGATCTCTCGCCGAGCACCTGTTCAGGTGAGATATAGGCGGCGGTGCCCATCGGCACGGAGCTTTCCGCGCCGAGAAGATCGGGGAGCTCCGCGTGCCGGGCGAGCCCGAAGTCGAGCAGCACCACGCCGCGCGTGGCAAGGATGATGTTCTCGGGCTTGAGATCGAGGTGAACCACCTTCTGCCGATGCAGGGCGGCGAGCGCCTTGGCGATCTCGACCCCGAACCTTGTCACCTCGTCCGCTGGCCGTGGCGCATTGCCGATCTCGTCCGCCAGGCTCCTCCCGGTCACGAACTCCATCGCTATGTAGGGAACGTCGGCGAGGCTGCCGGATGCGGCGAAGCGCGGAACATGCGGCCCCGTCAGGCGCTTGAGGATCAGCTCTTCCGTCTCGAAGCCGAGAATGACGGAAACATCGGCACCCGGATCGAGAAAGGGGATTTTCAGCACAAGCGGGAAATCAAACCGCGGATTGGTCGCCCGCCAGACTCCCGCCATGCCACCGGACGGAAGCCTTTCCACCAACTCGAAACCATCGATCTCCGTCCCTGCTTCAAAGCGCTGCATCGATCGTCTCCAGCAAAACTAGCGGCCGATCTTCAACCGCATGCCGAGCCACGCCGGCAGACCGGCGACCTTGATCTTGCGTTCCGTCTCTTCGTGATCATAGGGAACCCGCACCATGGTGACCTCGCGTCGATCCGTATCGACAACAGCAAAGCACGCCGCCGGATTGCCGTCGCGGGGTTGGCCGACCGCGCCGACGATCACCACATGCCGCGCAAGAGCGGACAAAGGCGCCGCCACATTGTCCAACGGCTGAAAATGGATCGGCCGGCGGCCGGGCAGCGCATAGTAGACGGCTGGCATGTGGGTGTGGCCGCAGAAAATGAAACGAGCGTCGCTTGAAGACAGGCAGCGTTCCGCCGCGTCGACGTCGCGTATGTAAAGCCATTTTGCCGGCCGCTCCGCGCTGGCGTGCACATACAGTCGGTCTTCGGATTGCAGCGAAAGTGGCAGCCGCGCCAGGAAATCGAAATGCGCTGGTGCGAGGCGCTCGCGGGTCCACTGGACGGCGAACCGTGCGTTCTCGGTCATGTCGGTCCGGTTCAGCACCACGGCCTCGTCGTGGTTGCCAAGAACGCAAAGCGCGCCCTGAGCAATCAGGCCAGCAGCTTTCTCGACCACATGGACGGGATCAGGCCCATAACCAACCAGGTCGCCCAAGAGTACCAGCTGGTCTGGCCCAACCTTGTGCACAGCATCGAGCACCGCGTCTAGCGCCTCACGATTGGCATGGATGTCGGACAGGATCGCGACGCGCATTCGACATAATTCCGACGACGGGCAACCATCGCAAGGCACTTGCCACGAATGATTTGATCCGGCTCAGTATCACCATGCTCGCCGCCAGGCTGGAAAACCAGACCCCGGCCACGAGGCTGCCCACCTATTGCACATTGCGGACGATCCAGGCCAAGAGGCCTTTGTCTATGCGAGGGATGCCGGCGCGCTGCCTGATCAACTCGGCGGCATACTCTTCCCGTGACTGCCTGGATACGAACCCCTGTTCGACCGCCGTCTTATAGGCCGCCCGCAAGGCATGAAAATCCTTCGTACACAGAAGCGGTCTTGAATCCCCTTTTCCCATATGGATCAATCTTACGACGGACGTGGGTAGCCCCAGCCCTCGACCAACCCTAGCGTCATCACGACGCGAAACCTTTGACTTGAATCAAGCTCGGCCAGCCGGGGAGGCGGTAATGTCCTGCATCAACCGTCGCTCTGTGGAGGGCAGGCGTCTGGTGGCTTCATGCGCTACGGCGTTTGCCGCCGCGATCGCACGATATTTCGTGCGGCAACGTCCATCGAATCAGGATCAATGGTTCTGCGCCTGGCGCATTGAGCAAAGGGGCGTCAATTGGACTTATGGCGATGGCCGCTGCCGGAATCGGCGCTATTTTTTTTGAAAGCCATCCCATTAGACTGGCGTTCTCAAATCAGTTTTTTCTGTGTGTTGTGACAAGGCGTTTCGGCGGGGGCGACCGAAGGCGCTATATGGATTCCTGAGTCGAAATGAAGAATTCGCCTGTGAAAGCAAAGACGTGTCCATTCGCGAGAACCTCGCTGCAAATCTCAGACGGCTCTGCAAGGACCATGCCTCCGTTAGCGCGGTATGCCGTGAGTTGGGTATCAACCGCACGCAGTTCGAGCGTTACCTGCAGGGGCAGACCGTACCGAACAAGGCCACTGCCAAGCTGATCTGCGACTACTTCCGCATCGACGAAGCGGAACTCTACCAGGACCCTGGTGCCCCCGAGCCCAGGGACCCCGGCCTGCCGCCGATTTCCGAAAGCCTGTTCAACCAGATGATCCGCCCACCCGCGCCATCGATCGCGGGCGGCACCTATTTCACCTACTTTTCGATCCCGGCCCGTTCCGACCTCTTGATGCGGTCGGTGACCTTCGTGCGGCGCGAAGCCGAACTGGTCACATTCCGCCGGGTGACCGGATGGTCAGAGCGCCGTGGCTCCACATGGGCGCGGGCGCGCGGCAACCACTATGGCGTGGCGATCTCGCGCCTGAACTGGATCTATTTCAGCGGCGTCAACCGACGCCAGACCGGCGAACCCTCGCTGATCTCCGTGCAGTGGGCGCCCATCTCCGAACCGGTGCTGATGGGCAAGGCCATGCTTCTGACCGAGGCTGGACCGGCATTCGTATCGGTCATCATGCGGCAGGATATGTCCGGTATCCGGCCACGACATGCGATCCGCATGGCGCATGTCATCAAGCTTGACGATCCGAGCATCGATCAGCTCGTCGTCAGCCTTGCCCGGGACGGGTTGGGCTAGCTGTCCGGTTACGCTAAATAAGAATAAGAATATCCCGAAAAAGCGTATGCTAGCGACTGCCTACTCCATATCTGAGCAAAATCGATATTTTAGACTTTAACGCCAAGAAAGATATTTTAGACCACGTTGTCTTTACTACAATTTTAACAAACCATTAACTCTTTCGACCTTACCTTTCTTCACGCAGATCCCGCTGTGGGGATCTTTCAACAGATCCCACTGGGGGGTCGGGAAAGGGACGAAAATGGCCAAAAAAGTGAACAATGCCCCGAAGCTGACGGTCGCCGCAGGCACGCAGACCGTCTTCTTCTCGCAGGGCATGCACTACAACAAGCGCTGAAGTCGTTCGGCGCCGATCGGCTCTTCGCTTGTCGGCGCCTCACATTCGCAAACGGCATTCAGCAACATGAAAATGCGCTCTTCAAAAACGCTTGTTTTCTATCCCGGGACCAACAAGGTCACGGCCTGCAACTTCCTGACCAGAAGCGTCTTCGAATGCAGCCCCGAGGTGATCGGCCTTCTTGCATCCTGGGACGAATGGGCCTCCACAGCGGAAATCGCACGCACCCACGGATGGTCGAAATCCGACCTCAATGCCGTCGTCCCGCAGTTGCTTGATTTTTCCGCACTGGTCACCGCCGGTTCGCCGCTGGCCGAACAGGAAACGAAATTCTCAGGACAGTGGAACTGGGGCATCCCGACCGCGCTGATGCATTTCTGCGTCCAGGACTCGGAGTTCATGACCATTGAACAGGCCGAGGCACGCCAGATCGAACGCGCCGGTCACGTCGCTCAGCCCGACCTCCTGCTCAAGAACGCCACGGGTGCCATCCGGCTGCCGAACGCACTCGACGACAACGAACTTCTGAGCCTGATGGCGCGGCGCCGCACCAACCGCACCGCGGCCGCGCCCACCATCACCGCGCAGCAGCTTTCCGACTGCCTGTTCGCCGGCATGGGTATCACCGGCGAAACCAGCAACTGCGTCGGGGCCCTGCCGCTTGGCATGACCCCTTCGGGCGGCGCGCGGAACCCCTATGAGGCCTATGTGGTTGCGCTTGGCGTCGAGGGTCTGGAGCCCGGCGTCTATCATTATTCGGCCGCCGATCACGACCTCGGCAGGATCTCGGCCAACCATCTGCCGAAGATATCCGAGCTGGTCGGCGGGCAGGAATGGGCTGACGCCATGCCGTGCCTGATCCTGCTTTGCGCCAGGCTCGACCGCACCATGTGGAAATATGAGGATGCCAACGCCTATCGCGTCGTGCTGATCGAGGCCGGCCATATCGGTCAGAACATGATGCTGGCGGCGACCAGGCATGGCCTGTCGGCCTGCCCGACGGCAGCGCTCAGCCATTCGGCGATCAAGCGCCTTCTCGGCCTCGACCGCCTCACCGATGCACCCATCTACGCGTTGACACTCTCGACCCCGGAACCAAGCCCGCATTCGGCGGGTCAGTCGATTAATTAGCCGTTTTATTATGTCTGTTGTAGCCGGTACGCGTTCCCTGAGTTCCACCCAGATGACAGGAGAGGCACGTGGCAAATCAGTCCCTACGTCAGTCAGAGATCGATAGCCTTCAATACATCGCGACGATGAGCAATGAGCTGGTGCAGATGGCTGAAGCAAGCCGTTTTCCCATGATCTCTTATCTGCTCGGCATGGCCTATGCCGAAGCCTTCGATGTCCTGCGCGGCGCGCGGCCGGCAAGGCATGCCCAGCTCAGCGGCAACCCGATGCATTCCAAGCCGAAGGAAAACCACGCTCAGCCAAGGAGGGCGTAGCGGATGCAGCCGTCAGCCATGTGCGCGCCGGCGGGCTCTTCGCCGAACCGGTGGGAGACGCTGTGTGCGCTGCAAAGCCTGTTGCCGCTCCTGAAAAAGGCCGCCGCCGACCTTGACCGGCCCGACATGGTCTACTGGTTCGCGCAGGCCGACGCCGGGCTTGCCAACATCATCAGGGGCCGGCCATCCGATGCCGAGGCGATCCCCGCCTTGATCGCCCGCAGCCCGCAAATGGACTTTATGCATAAAGATTTGAGGGGGCCCCACCAATGAACATGATCGCACCCATCAGGAGCGCCGACGCCAGGGACAGCGTCTTTGGCCGGCTCCAGGCCCTGATCGCCAGCCGGCCGGCATCGCCGGATGCCGCACGCGTCGAGGCCCGGCAACTGATTTCCCTGGCGATGGCCGACACCTGGCAGGCCGACAGCCTGTGGGGCGCGGCGGACGCCTTTCACGCCCATTTCGATTTCATGATGCAGACCATTGGGATCGATGGCGCCGACGATCCGAACCTCAGGATCCTGCGCACGAAATGCCGCTTCTACCTGGAGCAGGTCGAAGCCCTGTGCCAGTCAATGAGCCACTGACTGCGGTTCTTACGGAGGTCGCACGCTACCAGTATTTGGTCGCGCCAAGCCCTTGCTCTAATTCCGCAAATTGAACACGAACGGCGCCGTGCGGCTGACGCGCGCGCCGAGTTCCGGCGGCGGTGCCGGCACCGTTGCGCCCTGCAGCACGGCGAGCGCGGCGCGGTCGAGGTCAGGATCGCCCGAAGAACGGGCCACGCGGGCCGACATCACCCTGCCGGATGCATCCACCGTGAAGGTCACGTTCACATTGCCCTGCGCGCCCCTGGATTTCGCGGCACTTGGATAACGCTTGTGCCGATTGATCCATACCGTCAGCCGGGATTCCCACTTGGCCGGGCTGACGCCTGAAACCCCGGCCGCCGATTTCGGCGCGGCCGCCCTGGCCGCCGGCTTTGTCTCGGCGCTTGCGGTGGCAACGGTCTTTGCCGGCTCGGCCTCTTCCTTCTTTGGCCGCGGCTTGGGCTTTTCGACCGGCTTTTTCGCCTTGGCCTGGACCGGTTTCTTTTCCTTGGGCTCCTCAACCGGCTTTGGCTGCGGCAGCGGAACGACGACCTCTGGCGTCAGGGCCTCGGCGATGTCGGGAATGACCGCATCCGGCGGCGGCTGGCCGACCGGTTCGGCCTCGGCTGTCTCGGTCGGCTCGGTCTTGTCGGGCGGCACCGTTTCCGGTTGCTCGACGGTCGGCTCGGCCTGTTCGGCGACTTTCTCGGGCTTGGCCTCAGTGACCTTTTCGGTCTCCTCGACGGGTTTGGTCTGGTCGGGCATCGCCGCATCCAGCATCGCGGCCTGTACGGGCACCGCCGGCGTCACCACCATCGGCGCCATTTCGATCACCGGGGCCGGCGGCGGCCCGCCATCCATCTCGATCGGACTGAAGCTCTGCACCGCATAGGCGACCGCGACATGGGCGCCAAGCACCAGCACCGCCGCACCCGTCCACAAGCCAAGATCGCGCCAGCCGAAGCGCGACAACTGCATCGTGGGCAAGGCGGCGGACTGTCTCATGGCGCGGCCGTTCCCGCTGGAGCGGGTGCCGGTGCATCGGCCGCGGGCGCCGTCTCCAGCCCGACCAGTGCGATCTTCAGATAGCCGGCGCCGCGCAGCAGGTTCATCGCCTCCATCAGGTCGCCATAGGCGACCGCCTTGTCGGCGCGCAGGAAGATTCGCGTCTGCTTGTCGCCCTTGGTCTTGGCTTCCAGCGTCGCCGCGAAGGCCGGACGCGGCACGCTGTCGTTGCCGATCGCCAGCGTAAGATCATCCTTCAAGGTCAGGAACAGCGGCGTTTCGGGCCGGGGCGCCGGCGTCGCGGTCGAGCCCGGCAAGTCGACATTGACGTCCACCGTCGCCAGCGGTGCGGCGACCATGAAGATGATCAGCAGCACTAGGATGACGTCGATGAAGGGCGTGACGTTGATCTCGTGGCTCTCCTCGAGATCGTCGTCCATGGTCTGTCGGATTCTGCTTCCCATGGCGTCGCTACTCCGCCGCCAGCGCCGTCGCCGGCGCGACCGTGCGGAAATCCAGGTCACGGCTGACCAGCCTCTCGACGCCCGCCGAGGCATCGGCGAGTATCTGCCGGTAGCCGGCAATCGAGCGGGCGAAGACGTTGTAGATGACGACGGCCGGGATCGCCGCGACAAGACCCATCGCAGTGGCCAGCAGCGCTTCGGCGATGCCGGGCGCGACCACGGCCAGATTGGTGGTCTGCGCCTGCGAAATGCCGATGAAGGCGTTCATGATGCCCCAAACCGTGCCGAACAGGCCGACGAAGGGTGCCGTGGAACCGATCGTCGCCAGCATGCCGGTGCCGCGTGACATGCGCCGCGACGCTGCCGCCTCGATGCGCGACAGGCGCGAAGAGACCCTTTCCTTCAGCCCGTCGCCACCGACATGGTCGAGCGCCCCGGCCGAAAGCGCGGTCTCTTCCTCGGCCGCCCGCACCAGAAGCGCGCCGGGGCCGCCGCTACGGTCGAGCGCGCGGCTGGCCTGCTTCAAGGTGGCGGCCTCGCCGATCGCGCGGACGGCACGGCTGATGCGCAGCTTGCCGCCGAAAATCTCCAGCGATTTGGCCAGCCATATCGTCCAGGTGACAAGCGAGGCGAAGGCCAGTCCGACCATCACCGCTTTCACGATGATGTCGGCGGCCATGAACATGCCCCATGGCGACAGATCGTGCGGCAGGCTCAGCTCCATCGCCCCCGCGGGCGCGGCCCCGGTCGGTGCCGCCGGCGCCATGGTGGCCGGTGCTGCAGCCGCCGGTGTGGCAGGCGCTGGTGTGGCAGGCGCTGGTGTAGAGGGTGCCGGTGCGACAGGCGCTGGTGCGAGTGGAGCAGCAGGTGCCATCGCTGTGGGCGCGGCGGGTGCCTCGACTGCCGGGGCAGCGCCAGCCGGCTGTTCCTGGGCCGTGGCGCTGCCGCCTGCCAGGATGACGGATGCGACCAACGCCGCCAACAAACTGGTTCTAGACAACAGCTTCTTCCTTGTTCTGACAGCGGCCAGCCGCTTTCCGTTTCCTGCCGCCTACTGCACATAGCCGACGGGTTGGCCGGTGACGGGATGCGCGAACACGCCCATCTCCACGCCGAAAATGCCTTTCAGCACGTCGCCCCGCATGATTTCGCCCGGTGTGCCGCGGGTCAGCAGCTTGCCGTCCTTCAGCGCGATCAGCTCGTCGCAATAGCGCGCCGCCATGTTGGGATCGTGCAGCACGACGACGACGCACAGGTCGCGTTTGCGGCTGAGTTCCTTGACCAGCCCCAGCACCTCGACCTGATGGGCGATGTCGAGTGCTGAGATCGGCTCGTCGAGCAACATGACGCCGGCATTCTGCGCCACCAGCATGGCAAGCCAGGCGCGCTGGCGCTCGCCGCCGGACAATTCATCGACCAGCCGGTCGGCAAAACCGTCCATGTCGGTCAGCGCAAGCGCCTCCTCGACATGGCGCCTGTCTTCCGCGCTGAAGCGGCCGAGCGCGCCATGCCAGGGATAGCGCCCGAGCGTCGCCAGTTCGCGCACGGTGAGGCCGGTTGCGGCCGGCGTCGTCTGCGGCAGATAGGCGAGCGCGCGGGCGAGCTCACGGGCGCCCCATTGCGGCAGCGGCCGTTTGGCGAAAGTGATGGCGCCCGAGCTTGCCGGCTGCTGGCGGGCCAAAAGCTTGATCAGCGTCGACTTGCCCGAACCATTGTGACCGATCAGCCCGTAGACGCGCGAGCGTTGCAGTTCGAGCGAAACCGGACCGAGCAGCGTCCGCTCGCCGACGGCAAACCGCACCGCGTCGATATGAAAGGCCGTCTCGGCTCCAGCCACGGTCATGGTTCTTCTCCGGTGCGGCCGCCCGCATTTCCAATTTCTGGCCTCGGCGGTCCGATGCCCGGTTGACTATGAAACATGACCTTACTAGTCAACATTGAAGATGACTGCAACAATCAACAAATCGTCGTGGCAGTCAATATCGCGGCGAAATTCGCAAAGGCGGGGGCGCAGCGGATGATCACTGGACGGGAACCGATCTGGCGGAGTGAACCTGTGCGCAAGGGCCTGCTGATCGCAACGACACGCCGCTGATCGAGACGCCGCAGTCGATCTCGGTGATCACCCAGGACTAGATCGAGGCGCAGGCGATTGACAATCTCGGCGGCGTCCTGCGCTACACGCCCGGCGCCACCGGCGATCTCTACGGCACCGACAATCGCGGCCTCGGCCTGCTACTGCGCGGCATTTCGAACGCCAATGAACCTAAAATCAGCTTTTGCTCTTATGTGCGGGTTTCAAGGCTTGGATGCAGGAACTATCAGAATTCAGGACATTTCAGTTTCGGCAATGTCTAGGGGTCGGCGAGAGGTTTCCACCTGCGATAGAATAGCTGGCATCAAACGGCACATGCTGCCGCGTGGCATGCCTCGCCCCAAAGCCCGCCAGCGGAGCCAGCGGGCTTGAGTATGAGGTGTCCATATCAGGGTCAGCTTAGAAACGTCGCCGATGCCGCCAACCTGACAGTCGCGCTATCAGTCGTCACCCCCGCCACCCCCGCCACCGTCTCCACCACCGCCACCGCCGCCGTTGTCGCCCCCTGTATGGTCGCCGTCATGGTGGTCACTGCCGTCATGACCGGAGTTCTCAGCCTGATCGTCGTCACCCTGTTGCTGGCCGGCGGTGACACTGTCGTCGCTCTGGTCGCCGTTGCTGGCTTCGCTTTCGACCGCATTATCGTCGTTCTGTTCGCCGGTGCTGGCATCCTGGCTTTCATGATTGGATACGATGGCAGTCGCTGGACCACCGTGATCGGAGACCTGATTTGCGAATGCATTCGCCGTCACGAGAACGCCTAGAACACCGACCGAGGACGCTAATAGCAAGGGAAACGTTTTCATCGATTCCTCCAATATAGCTTCCCACCCCACCGTGACCGAATCGATTTATTGGCCAGCGTATATTACCACTCACTTAAGTGCAGAGAAGCAATTTTAGCGACAGCTAAAGCTGAGAGTGCATGTCGCGAGCGAGCTCGGGCCCAGCGGGTACCGCTGGCAAGGCTCGCACCAGGACCCGATCCATGCCGACGGCGTCTATCGGCGGCTTCATGACGCCCAGCATCTGGTATCGGCGCATTGAACGATTATGGTTGGTCGAAAACAGGGAACCATCGATGATCAGGGCAACACCCTTCGACTACCCCTATGACGGCAGGCTGGTGGCCGAAAACACCGCACTTGTCGTCATCGACCTGCAGCAGGATTTCCTGTCGACCACGGGCTACTTCGCCCGAAAGGGATATGACCCCTCGCCGCTGCGGGCGATCCTGCCGACGGTGAACCGGCTGATATCAGCCGCGCGCAGGGCCGGGGTGAGGATCATCCACACCAGGCAGGGCTATCGCGCCGACATGGCCGACATGACGCCTTACGAGAAATGGCGCCGCAAGCGCTCCGATCTCGACGGCACCGATGTATTGCTGCGCTCGGGCGCGGGGTTCCAGATCGTCCCGGAGATCGATGTCGCGCCCGATGACATCATCGTCGACAAGACCTGCAACAGCGCCTTCACCTATACGGATTTCGAGCTCGTGCTGCGCGCGCAAGGCATCACGCATCTGATGTTTTCCGGCTGCACGACCGACGTTTGCGTCCACACCACGCTGCGCGAGGCCTGCGACCGCAATTTCCAGTGCCTGACGATCTCGGATGCCTGCGCCAGCGGCGACAGACAAGCCCACGAGGCGGCGCTTCACATGGTGACGGTCGAGGACGGTGTCTTCGGCGTGTTAGCCGATTCAGCCGCCGTCATCGACGGCCTGTCGCGGCTTGGCGGCAGGCGTCACGCGGACGATTGATCGGCTTCAGCCTGCTGCCAGCGTCTCCAGCCCGGAGCGAGGCGCATAGGCCCCCGGCTGGAAGGCATCCTGTTCGCGGCGCGCCAGCGAATTGCGCAGCAGGGCGATCGTTTCGCGGCCGACTGTCGCGATCTCGCGCGGCGTGTCAACGCCGACGATCATGAACTCATCGATCCCGAGCCCGGCATAGGCAAGCAGCGACAAAGCGACCTGGGCCGGCGGCCCGGACAGGTCGACCGCCTTGTGGCCGGCGGCCGAAGCGCCTGGGTGAATCCGCACCGGAAGCGCGAAGCGCAGCTTGCCGGCCCGGCCATGTTCGGCCGCGGCGCCACGCACCCGCTCCATCAGCTGCCGGACCTCGTCGATCGAGCCCGGCGCCAGTTCGAAGACATCGGCATGCCGGCCGGCCACTTTCAGCGCCGTTCCAGACTGTCCACCCATGCGGATGGTCAGGTCCGCGCCGTGCGGGCCTTTGCGCGGCACGTAACCGCCCTTGATGCTGTAGAAGGCGCCTTCGTGATCGAAAGGCCGGTCGTTCGACCACAGCCGCTTCAAAAGCACCAGATATTCGTCGATGCGCTGCCAGATGACGCCATGCCCGACCGGCCGTGTCTCGGCGTCGTCGTCGTTCAACGGCTCGCTGATCATCCTGAGCGCCAGCCGTCCGCCGCTCTCCCTGTCGATCGACGCCAACTGGCGCGCAGCCACCGTCGGGTCGATCACGCCGGCCCAATGGGTCAAAACGACTTCCAGTGACGCGGTGCGATTGAGCACCTGGGCACCAAGATCCATATTGGTCAGCAGCCCGGCCGGATCGTCGACGACGATCTTCTGGAAGCCGCCATCCTCGATCAGCCCGAGCTTGGTCGCGGTCTCGGCGAAGTCGTAGAAGAAGGGAACGGCGGCATCGGCGGTCTTGCCGGGGACATGGGTGAATTCGATCGGCATTGTCATCTCCTCCATCGCTGGAATCATGGATGCGGTGAAATTCGAAACACGGCCGCGCGCAAACGCACCGGGATCCGGTTCATTCAACTCCGATTGCCTTGATACAGCGGGGCAACTAACCCCTGTCGATCCTGTGCCTTAGGGAATGAGGCCCAGAACGACGGCCCCGGTGAACACGAACGCAAGGGCAAAGACGAGATAGGCGAACGCTCCGGCATAGGCCGGGCGAAAGGTCTGGGCATTGGCCAGCCTCTGGCCGCTGCTGTCAGTCTGAGCGTTCTGGATATAGGACATATCGACCTCCGTCTCGCTGGTTAATCTATAAAACTTGTAGACTTTGTCGATTGCTATTTTTGAGCGATAGGCAGAATAATTTTCTCATTTTTGATGTTAAATTGGTCACCAATTGCTGGGATCGCCTGTCGCGCGATCGATCGGCGGGCCATTGGCCTTGCTCTCAGGCGCGGCCGAATGGACCTATGTCCTTGTTTCCGCTGCACCCAATTCGCCCATTGGCTGCCTGGTGCGGGCGCGATAGCATCACCCAACAAGCAAAAAGCGAAATGGGTCGAACAGGGGAACAAAATGGGCGAAAGACTGGCCGGCAAGGTCGCCATCATCTCGGGCGGCGCGACGGGTATGGGCGGGGCAGCCTCGGAACTGTTCGCGGCGGAAGGCGCCAAGGTAGCGATCATCGACCGCAACGGCGATGCGGCCGCCGCCACCGCAGCGGCGATCCGCGCGCGCGGACACACAGCCGAGCATTTCGTCGCCGACGTATCCGACGAAGCGCAGGTTCAGGCGGCGGTGAAGGGCGCGGCGGAAAAACTCGGGCCGGTCACGGTGCTGTTCAACCATGCCGGCACCATCGTGATAAAGCCATTCCTGGAGACGACGGTGCAGGAATGGGACTGGCTGCATGCCGTCAATGTCCGCTCGATGTTCCTGATGACGCGTGCCGTGCTGCCCGGCATGATCGCGGCCGGCGGCGGCTCGATCGTCTGCACCTCGTCGATCTCGGCGGTGGCGGCGACACCGAACGAGGTGCTCTACGACACCACCAAGGGCGCCTGCCACATGTTCGCCCGCGCCATCGCGGTGGAGTTCCGCGACCGCAACATCCGCTGCAACGCCGTCTGCCCCGGCTTCATCCGCACGCCACACGGCCTGCGCGAGGTCGCCGATTTGGGCAAGCTCGGTGTCGATGTGTCAGATGCCGCGCTGGCGGCGCAGCAGGGGCGCATCGGCGAGCCGGAAGAGGTGGCGAAGGCGGCGCTGTATTTGGCGAGCGACGAGTCCAGCTTCGTCAACGGCGCGCATCTGTTCGTGGACAATGGCTTTACGGCGATGTGAGGCCTTTTCCTCGCCCCCACGGGAGTGGGGGAGAGGTGGCTCGGCGAAGCCGAGACGGAGAGGGGGATGGCGCAATCCTGTCCGAGAGTAGATTTCAAGAAATCCCTTCCAACCGTCGGCGCCGGCCCCCTCTCCGACCGCTTCGCGGCCACCTCTCCCCCGCCCATGGCGGGGGCGAGGAAGCCCAAGCCCTCTACCGCTCTTCCCTACGAAACGGCTTCAACAACGCCGACGGCGCCACCGCGTTGCGCGACATCACCGCCATCGCAACGATGGTAAAGATGAAGGGCAGCATCAGGAACGCTTCGTAAGGGATATGCCCGAGCCCGCTCGCCTGCATGCGCAATTGCAAGGCATCGACGAAGGCGAACAGCAGCGCGGCACCCGCCGAGCGCCACGGATCCCAGCGGCCGAACACGACCAGCGCGATAGCCACCCAGCCGCGACCGGAGACGACGCCGAAGGTGAAGGCGTTGAACTGTGCCATCGACAGGAAGGCGCCGGCCAGTCCCATCAGCGCACCGCCGAGGATGACGGCCTGGAAGCGTGTGGCAATGACGCTGACGCCGGCGGAGTCCGCTGCGCGCGGGTTCTCGCCGACCATGCGCACCGACAGGCCCCAGGGCGTGCGGTAAAGCACGAAGGCGGCGAGCGGGATGGCCAGGATCGCCATGTAGACCAGCGCGAACTGGTTGAACACAGCCGGCCCGAGCACCGGAATGTCGGACAGGATGGGTATCGGCAGCGTCTGAAAACCCTTGATGCTCGGCGGCACCGATTGCTGGCCGAAGATCAACCGGTAGAGGAAATAGGCAAGGCCCGACGAAAACAGCGTGACGCCGATGCCGCAGACATGCTGGCTCAGGCCCAGCGCCACCGTGAACAGCGCATGCAGCGCGCCCATCAGCATGCCGGTCAGCACCGCCACCAGCACGCCGAGCCACAGGCTGCCGCTGAGGCTGGTGGCGGTGAAGCCGGTCATGGCGCAGAGCAGCATGATGCCTTCGATGCCGAGATTGAGTACGCCTGCCCGCTCGGAAAACATCTCGCCCAGCGTGGCGAAGGCCAGCGGCGTGGCGATGCGGATGATGGCGGCCAGGAAACCAACCTGGAAGATCTGTTCGAACACCACGCTCATGATGCTGGTCCAACGCGGCGGATGCGATAGGCGGTGAACAGCAGCGCGACCAGCATGGCGAGCAGTGCGGTGCCCTGGATGACGTCGCTGAGGAAAGCCGGCACGCCGGTCGCCCGCGACATCGCCTCGGCGCCGGTCATCACGGCGGCAAGGAAGATCGCCGCCGGCACGACACCGAGCGGATTGAGTCGCGCCAGCATGGCGACGACGATGCCGGAATAGCCGTAGCCCGGCGAAATGTCGCTCATCACCTGGAAATGCACGCCGCCGACTTCGCCGACGCCGGCAAGCCCCGCCAGCGCGCCGGACAGCAGCGCGGTCGAGAGCAGCACACGCTCGACGTGGATGCCGCCATAGCGGGCGGCTTCCGGATTTTCGCCGGTGACCCTGATCCTGAAGCCGAGCGTCGTGCGCGCGATCAGGAACCAGATCAACGGTGCGGCGATCAGCGCCACGATGACGCCGAGATGCAGTCGCGTGCCTTCGATCAGCACCGGGAAATTGGCCGAATCCTCGATCGGCGGCGAGATCGGATAGCCGCTGAAACTATCTTTCCACGGCCCCTCGATCAGCGCCATCAGCGCATAGTAGATGACCGAGTTGAGCAGCAGCGAACTGACGACATCGTCGACTTTGAATTTGACCCGCAGCGTCGCCGGCACCAGCGCAACGGCGGCACCGGCAGTTGCACCCGCCACGGCCATCAACAGCATGGCGAGCAGCCCCGGCATTGGTATGGCGCCGACAAAACAGCTGGCGACCGCACCGGCCAGCAATTGCCCCTCGGCGCCGATGTTCCAGAATTTTGCGCGGAAGGCGACGGCGACCGCCAGCCCGGTGAAGATCATCGGTGCGGCGCGCACCAGCGTTTCAGTGATTGCGTAGCTGTCGCCGAGCGAAGCCGTGAACATCACGCCGTAGGATTCGAGCACGCCCGCACCCGCCAGCGCGATCAGGCCGCTGCACAGCACAAGCGTCGCCGCGATCGCCACCAACGGCAAAGCGAGATTGAACCAAGTCGGCGTCGAGGTGCGGACTTCCAGGCGAAACATCAACCGTGCCCCTCCGCCCCGGTCATCAGCAGGCCGAGCCGCGCGATCGTCGCGTCAGTGCTGTCGAGCGTGCCGACGATGCGGCCCTCATACATCACCGCGATCCGGTCGCAGAGCACCAGCAGCTCTTCCAGATCCTCGCCGATGACGATGATGCCGCAGCCGTTGGCCCGCATGTCGAGGAACTTTTCATGGATGAAACGGGCGGCACCGATGTCGAGGCCGCGCGTCGGCTGCGAAACGATCAGCACCTTCGGATCGAAGGCGAGCTCGCGCGCCAAAAGCGCCTTCTGCAGGTTGCCGCCCGACAGCGCCCCGGCACGCGTCATCGGCCCGGGACATCTGATATCATAGGCCTTGATCTGTTCTTCGGCAAAGGCGCGGATCGCATCGGGCTTGAGCAGGCCTTTGCTACTGAAGGCGGCGGTGCCAATGCGCGGCAGCACCATGGAATCGGCGAGCGGCAAATTGGTCACCAGACCCGTCGTCATGCGGTCTTCCGGGATACGGCCGAGACCAAGCGCCTGCACCTCGCGCGGCGAGAACCGCGTGACCTTCTGGCCGGCGATCGTCATCCGGCCGGCATCGGGCGCACGCACGCCGGAGATAACCTCCGCCAGCGCCCGCTGGCCATTGCCCGACACGCCGGCAATGCCGAGGATTTCGCCGGCACGGACGGCAAGCGAGACGTCGCGCAGCACCATGCCCGCATGCTTTGACGTGGAAATGCCGTCGAGCGTCAGCACCGCCGCCCCTGGTGTCGATGGCCCCCTTGCCGGCGGTACGATCTCGTGGCCGCACATCAGCTCAGCCATGGCGGCCGACGTCGTGTTGGCCGGATCGGCGACGCGGCCGGCGACGCGGCCAAGCCGCAGCACCGTGCAGCGATGCGTCAGCGCACGCACCTCGTTGAGCTTGTGCGAGATGAAGATGATGCCGAGGCCCTGGGCCGCCATCGAGCGCAGTGCCGAGAACAGACCGTCGACCTCGCTCGGCGCCAACACCGCCGTCGGCTCGTCGAGTATCAGGAGCTTCGCGCCGCGAAACAACGCCTTGACGATTTCGAGCCGCTGCTGCTCGCCGACCGACAGCGCCGAGACCGCCAGGTCGGGATCGAGCGTCAGCCCATGCTGGCGGCCGATTTCAGCCAGCCGCGCCAGCCCGCCGGCGCGATCGATCCGTCCCGATTTGCCCGGGATGCCGATCAGCAGGTTTTCCAGCACGGTGAGCCGTGGCGCCAGATGAAAATGCTGGTGCACCATGCCGATGCCGGCGGCCAGCGCATCGGCCGAACTGGTGATCCGCACCTTCTTGCCCTGGATGAGTATCTCACCGGCATCCGGCGCATAGGCGCCGAACAACACGTTCATCAGCGTCGTCTTGCCGGCGCCGTTCTCGCCCAGCAGGCCGAGGATTTCACCGGGCGCGACGCTGAGGTCAACAGCCTCGTTCGCCTTGACGGCGCCAAAGCTCTTGGTGATGCCACGCATTTCGATGAGTGGGGCGGGCGTCGGCAAGGGGGCATTTCCCGTTGAGAGGTGGCGTTGAAGCAGCTCCTCACCCTCCCCCTTGTGGGGAGGGTCGGCTCGCACTCGCAGCGAAGCGGAGATTGCGAGACGGGGTGGGGGTGCGGCGCTGAAGACCCCCACCCCGATCCGCTTCGCGGATCGACCCTCCCCACAAGGGGGAGGGTAAAGAACTCAATCCGAAACCGGCGTGTTCTCATCCACGTCGACGCGGAAATTGCCCTCAAGAATCTCGGCCTTCTTCTTCTCGACCAGATCCTTGACCTCCGCAGGCAGCGTCTTGTCGAACTTGTGGTAGGGGGCGAGATAGGAGCCACCCTTGGCCATGCGCGAGAAATCGCCATAGTCCTGCGCGGTGTAGACGCCGGCCTTGACCAGCTTGATCGCCTGTTCGACCGTTGGGTACATGTCCCACACCGGGCCGGTGATGACCGTGTCGGGGCCGAGGCTCGACTGGTCCGACATGTTGGAGATGGCGAGGATCTTCTTCTCGACCGCCGCCTCGATGACGCCGAAGCGCTCGGCATAGATGACGTCGACGCCGGCGTCGATCTGCGCGACCGCGGCTTCCTTGGCCTTCGGCGGATCGAAGAAGGAACCGATGAAGGCGACCTTCTTCTTGACGTTCGGATTGACCTCCTTGGCGCCGGCGAAGAAGGCGTTGACCAGACGGTTCACTTCCGGAATGCCCATCGCCGCGACCGCACCAACCGTGCCCGACTTCGACATCTTGCCGGCGATCATGCCGGAGAGGTAGGCGGGCTCATGGATCCAGTTGTCGAAGACGCCGAAATTGGGTTCCGCCGGCCCAGCGCCGGAGCCGAACAGGAAGGCGGTCTTCGGGAACTGCTTGGCCGTGCGGCGCGATTCACGCTCGGCGGCGAAGGCATCGCCCAGCACCAGCTGATAGCCGCCTTGCGCATATTCGCGCATGACGCGGCTGAAGTCGGCGGTCTGCACCTTCTCGGACCATTTGTAGTCGATGCCGAGTTCCTTCTGCGCCTTCTGCAAGGCGACATGGATCTGGTTGTCCCATGGCTCCTCTATCGGCGTGGCGAAGATCGCCGCCACTTTCAGCTTCTTGTCCTTGGCGAAAGCCGCGCCCGGCAGCATCGCGGCAGCCAGGCCAAGCGCGCCGAGCTCCAGCACGTTGCGCCGCGAAATCCCTTCGCGTGTCGACGAAAATTTGTTCTTCCGGTTTTCCATTGCATTCCCCTCTGTTCGACAGCCGTGTCGAGCCGGCTGTTCCTAGAAATGTCAGACGGGGAACTATGGAACGGGTGTGGACTTTTGTCCACATGGTCAAATTTGGTGGACCTGATCAGATCTCCGATCTGGCCAACCAAGAAAGGGTCTTTGCTCAGGCCCGTTCGAGCGCGATGGCGATGCCCTGGCCGACGCCGATGCACATCGTCGCCAGCGCATAGCGGCCGCCGCGCTCACGAAGCTCCAGCGCCGCCGTGCCGGAGATACGCGCGCCCGACATGCCCAAGGGATGGCCGAGTGCGATGGCGCCGCCATTCGGGTTGACGTGCTCAGCATCCTCGGCAATGCCGAGCTGGCGCAACACGGCGATGCCTTGCGAGGCGAAGGCTTCGTTGAGCTCGATGACGTCGAACTGTTGCGGCGTCAGGCCAAGCCGCGCGCACAGTTTTTGCGTCGCCGGCGCCGGGCCGATCCCCATGATGCGCGGCGCAACGCCGGCGGCAGCGCCACCGAGAATGCGGGCGATCGGCGTCAGGCCGTATGTCTTCACCGCCGCTTCCGAAGCAACGATCAGCGCCGCCGCGCCGTCATTGACGCCGGAGGCATTGCCGGCGGTCACCGTGCCACCTTGCCGGAACGGCGTCGGCAATTTGGCCAGCGCCTCCACCGTGGTGCCGGCCCGGGGATGCTCGTCTTTCGAAACCACCACCGCATCGCCCTTGCGTTGCGGGATGGTCACCGCGGTGATCTCCTTCGCCAGCCTGCCATTGGCCTGTGCTGCGACCGCCTTGTCCTGGCTGCGCACCGCGAAAGCGTCCTGGTCTGCGCGCGAGACGGAAAAATCCTCGGCGACATTCTCGCCGGTTTCGGGCATCGAATCGACGCCGTACTGCTTTTTCATCAGGGGATTGACGAAGCGCCAGCCAATGGTGGTGTCGTAGATCTCGGCATTGCGCGAAAACGCCGTGTCGGCCTTGGGCATGACAAAGGGCGCCCGGCTCATCGATTCGACGCCGCCGGCAATCATCAGCTCCGCCTCGCCGGCCTTGATGGCGCGCGCGGCGATGGTCAGCGCATCCATGCCCGACCCGCACAGCCGGTTGACGGTCGAACCCGGGATTTCCTTCGGCAGGCCGGCCAGGAGCAGCGCCATACGCGCCACGTTGCGGTTGTCCTCGCCGGCCTGGTTGGCGCAGCCATAGACGACGTCGTCCACCGCCTGCCAGTCGATGCCGGCATTGCGCTCGACCAAAGCCTTCAGCGGGATAGCGCCGAGATCGTCCGCGCGCACCGAAGACAGCGAACCGCCGAAGCGGCCGATCGGCGTGCGGATATAGTCGCAAATATAGGCCTCGGCCATGTCATGCAGCCTTTGCTTTTCCGGTTCCCTCATGCGCCGCCTTGGTGCGGGCCTGCAGGTCGCGCAATGTATTGAGTTCGAGTTCGCTTGGCGCCGGTGTTTCGTCAAGCGCCTCGGCGAACTTAACCACCCAGCCACAGCTCTCCTGCACCTGCTGGCGGGTGACGCCGGGATGCAGCGACACGACGGTGAATTCCTTGGTCACCGGATCCGGCTTCCAGATGGCAAGGTCGGTGATCAGCAGCGTCGGACCGGCGGTGTCGATGCCAAGCCGCTGGCGGTGATCGCCGCCCTCGCCATGGCCGAAGGAGGTGAAGAAGTCGATCTTTTCGACCATGCCGCGCTTGGTCTGCGCCATGGTGATGTAGATCTCCTTCGACGAGGTCGCGATCTCCGGTGCGCCGCCGCCGCCGGGCAGCCTGGTCTTGGGATGGAAATAGTCGCCGATCACCGTGGTGTTGATGTTGCCGAACTTGTCGAGTTGTGCCGCGCCGAGGAAGCCGATCGAGATGCGGCCGCCCTGCAGCCAGTAGCGGAACATTTCCGGCACCGCGACGGTGGTGACGGCGGTCTCGCACAATTCGCCATCGCCGATCGACAGCGGCAGCACGTCGGGCGCCGTGCCGATCGTTCCGCTCTCATAGATCAGCGTGATGTCGGGCGCATGCGTCAGCCGCGCCACATTGCAGGCGGCGGACGGCGCGCCAATGCCGACGAAGCAGACATCGTCATTCCGCAGCGCGCGGCTGGCGGCGATGGTCATCATCTCGTTGGGGGTGAAGCCCAAAGGGTTCTGATTGTCGCTCATGCCGCTTTCCTCAGATGGTCGACCCGGGCCGCGAAGTCATCGGCGTTCTTCTCAATGACATTCGCCTGAATCCAGGTCAGGAATTTTTCGCGGTCGGCGGCGATCTCGTCCCATTCGAGATAGGCGGCGTTGTCGCGCGCATAATAGCCATGCGCGTAGGACGGGTGCGAACCGCCCGGCACGACGGAGATCGCCGCGATCGTCCAGCGCGGCAGCACGGTCAGATTGGGGTGCAGATCGTCGAAATTGTCGACCACTTCCTCGACCGTCACCACGGCGCGCTTGGCCGCCAGCACGGCTTCCTTCTGGATGCCGATAATGCCCTCGACCAGCACATTGCCTTTTTTGTCGGCCTTCTGCGCATGGATGAAGGTGACATCGGGCCGGATCGAAGGCACGGCCGCCAGCACCTCGCCGGTGAACGGACATGTGACCGACTTGATGTTGGGATTGACCGTGGCAAGGCCAGCGCCGCGATAACCGCGGAACACGGCGCAGGGCAGTCCGGCCGCGCCAGCCTCATAGGCATTGGCCATGCCGGCATGGCTGTGCTCCTCGACCTCGATCGACCGGGGAAAACCGTTCTCTATGGCATCGCGCGCGCGCCGCAGCAGGCCGACGCCGGGATTGCCGACATAGGAGAAGATGATTTTCTTCGCCATGCCCATGCCGATCATCTGGTCGTAGATCAGGTCCGGCGTCATGCGGATCAGGGTCAGGTCGCGAAACCCCTGGCGGATCGCCTCATGCGCTGCCGCCGTCGGGATCAGATGGGTGAAGCCTTCGAAAGCGACGGCGTCGCCATTGTTCAAATTCTCGGCCACGGCCTGTTTGAGCGGCAGGAACTTGACCATCGATCGGGCTCCGGATTCAAAAAGTTCGTATTGCGAACATTTGTTTTACATAGGATACTTTCTAAGCTATCCTATGGTGCGGAGTCAATCCTGGCGACGATACCGTTTTGGCGGAGGTGAAATGGACGAAGAGGCTGCTTCCCGTGACCATGTCGGCTCGCTGGAGCGCGGCCTTGCCGTGATGGAGATCCTCGCCCGCCACTCCTCCGGCATGACTCTGACCGAAATGGCCGAGGAGGCCGGCCTGACCCGTGCCGGCGCCCGCCGCTTCCTGCTGACGCTTGTCGCATCAGGCTATGCCACTCAGGACGGCCGTATGTTCTCGCTGTCGCCGCGCCTGCTGACCGTCGCCCGCACATGGCTCGGCGGCGGCTCGCTGTGGAGCTTCGCCGCGCCGATCATGCGGACCGTTGCGGCACAACTGAACGAGGCCTGCTCGGCGGCGATCCTGTCGGGTCAGGATGTCGTCTATGTCGCCCGCATTCCCGGCCGCCGCATCCTCAGCGTGTCGCTCGATATCGGCACCAGACTGCCGGCCTATTGCACCTCGATGGGCCGCATGCTGCTCGCCGGCCTGGCGCCAGAGGACCTCGACAAATTCCTGCGCCAGGCGACCATCGAGAAACGGACGCCGAAGACGATCACCGACATCAGGCCGCTGGCCGAGGCCATCGGCAAGGCGAAGGCGAACGGCTTTGTGATCGTCGACGAGGAACTGGAGCTTGGACTGCGCTCCATCGCCGTGCCGATCCGCGACCGCGCTGGCAGCACGGTCGCGGCCATCAACGTCTCGACCCAGTCGGCGCGATTTTCGGTCGCGGAGATGGAACGGGAAATCCTGCCGGCGTTGCTTGAGGCCAGGCAGCGCATCGAGGATTTCTTCGTGGTCTAGGTCGCTTCTCGCGACCTCAATGCTTGATGCGATCCCGCATCGCGTACCACAGCATGCCCAGCACATAGAGCGGTCCGCGTAGCGCCGTGCCGCCGGGGAATGGCATCGGGGTCAGCGTCGAGAACAGATCGAGCCGTGAAGCATCCCCGGCAATCGCTTCGGCCAAAAGCTTGCCCGAGAGCGTCGACAGGATGACGCCCTTGCCGGAATAGCCGTGCGCGAAATAGACCTCGCCATAGTGCCCGACATGCGGCAGCCTGGATGTCGTCACCGACACCAGCCCGCCCCAGGCGTGATCGATGCGGCAACCCTTGAGCTGCGGAAACGTCGCTTCCATGTGCGGCCGCACGAAGCCGGCAATATCGGCCGGCGGCGATGGCGTGTAGCGCTCGCCGCCACCGAACAGCAGCCGCCCATCCGCCGACATGCGGTAGTAATTGACGACGAAGCGTGTGTCCGACACCGCGACATTGGCCGGGATGACGTTGCGTTTGCCCTCCAGCGGCTCGGTGGCGACGATGTAGTTGCCGACCGGCATGATGCGGCTGTTGACGCGCGGCTCCAGCCCATGCAGCAGCGCGTCGCCCGCCAACACGATATGCTTGGCCCGCACCGAACCCTTGGCCGTCGAGACCCGTATCGAAGGCTCGCGCTCCAGCTTCACCGCCACCGAATTCTCGTGGATGACGACGCCGGCGGCCGCGGCTGCGCGGGCAAGGCCGAGTGTGTAGTTCAGCGGATGCATGTGGCCGCCAAGCGGCTCGTACATAGCGCCACGATAGGGCGTGTCGACCTTGGCGCGTGCGTCCGCGGCCGACAGGATCTCGACGTCACGGAATTTCATCACGCTCTCGAGGCACTTTGCTTCGTCCTCGAGGTCTTTAAGATCGGAGCCGTTGACCGCGCCGACCAGATGGCCGGTGAGTCTCAGGTCGCAATCGATGGCATGGCGCTCGATGATGCCGAGCACCAGGCCGCGTGCTTCGAAGGCAAGGTCGAACAGCACCTTCGCCCGCTCCGGCCCGTAGAGCTTGACCAGGCCCTTGGCGCCCTTGCGCAGGCCGGGGATCATCTGGCCGCCATTGCGCCCCGAGGCCCCCCAGCCGATCTTGCCGCCTTCGAGCAGCACCACCTTCAGGCCGCGCTCGGCGGCGTGCAGGGCGGCGGACAGGCCGGTGCAGCCGCCGCCGACGACGACCAGGTCGGCTTCGACATCGCCGTCAAGCGCCGGATGGTCCGGCGCCGGATTGGCGGTGGCGACATAGTAGGATTTGCCGATATCGAGACCGGAATTGAAACCCGTTGAAGATGCCATGATCACACCTTCAGCAGCAAATGATCGCGTTCCCAGCTCGTCACCACGCTCTGGAACAGGTCGAGCTCGACGCTCTTGACGCGCAGATAGGTCTGGAAGAAATCCTCGCCGAGCAGCTTGCGCATCGGCTCGCAAGCCGTGAAGCGGTCGAGCGCCTCCTCCATGGTTTTCGGCAGCGTGCTCTTGATCTTGTAGGCATTGCCCGTGGCTTCCGCCGAGCGCGCCAGTTTCTGCTCGACGCCGAGATAGCCGGCAAGCAGCGATCCGGCGATCGCCAGATAGGGATTGGAATCCGCGCCCGGCAGTCGGTTCTCCACACGTCGCGCCGAGCGGCCACCGGCCGGCACGCGCAGGCCACAGGAGCGGTTGTCGTGCGACCATTCGATGTTGGCCGGCGCGCTGTGGTTCGGCCTTATACGGCGGAACGAATTCACGTTGGGCGCGAACAGCGGCATGATCTCCGGCACGTATTTCTGCAGGCCGCCGATAAAATGGCCGAACATCTCGGTGTCGGCGTCGTCGGCGCTGGCAAACAGCGCGTTGCCCGCCTCATCGATGACAGACATGTGCAGGTGCATCGAGCTTCCCGCCTGCGCCGCGATCGGCTTGGCCATGAAGGTGGCGTGCATGCCGCATTGCTGCGCGGCCTGGCGCGTCAGCCGCTTGAACAAAAGCACCTGGTCGGCCAGCGGCAGCGCATCGCCATGCAGGAGATTGATCTCCAGCTGCGCCGTGCCCGATTCATGGATCAGCGTGTCGAGCGGCAGCCCGGCGGCCGCGGCATAATCATAGACGCGCCTGATCACCGGCTCGAATTCTTCCAGCGCCGCCATGTCATAGGGATGCTGCACGCCCTCGGCGCGGCCATTGGCGCCGACCGGCGCGGTCAGCGGCTTGTCCGGATCGGGGTTGGGCGCGGTGAGATAGAATTCGACCTCCGGCGCCACCACCGCACGCCAGCCGCGCTGGCGGTAGAGATCGAGCACGGCGCGCAGCACATGGCGCGGCGAGGCCATCCACGGCCTGCCGTCCATGTGGAAAGCGTCGGCGAAAACATAGGCCTTCCCCGCCCCGGCGCCCGGCGCCAGGCACAGCGTCGAGACGTCAGGCACCATGCGCATATCCGGGTCCGAATAGGCAAAGCCCTCGTCGATCGAGCCGGAATAGCGGCCATCGATGCTGACCAGGAAGGCGCTGCTCGGCAAATAGAGCGCGTGGTCTTCCAGCGCCTTGAGGAATTTGGCGGCCGGCAACGCCTTGCCGCGCAGCACGCCGTTCATGTCGGGCACCAGGCATTCGACCTCGTTGATTCCGTGCTGGGCCAGCCAGGCTTTGGGATCGTTGGTCGCGGTGTTCGTGTTCTTATCGAGCATTTCGTTCAAGTCCGTATCAGAGAGAGTATGGCTTGCGCGGCCACGTCCGTTCCGGGTTTCAGCGCCATCTGGGCTGCATTGTCCCTCAGGCGGGCGCGCATGGCGTCGTCGGCCAACAGGCCGAGAATGGCTCTCTCCAATACTCCTTCGGTCCAGCCGTCACGGCCGATATGGTCGCCGGTGCCGGTCTCTTCGGCGCGGCGCGCATTGTCGTGACCGTCCCAGCAATAGGGCATGATCAGCGACGGCACGCCGAAGCGCAGCGCCTCGCAAAAGCTGTTGTTGCCGCCATGGTGGATGAACAGGTCGGACTTCGCCACCACGGAGGGCTGTGGAAACCAGGCGTCGAGATAGACATTGTCGGGAACCGCCCGATAGGCATCGCGCAGGCCGCCGACATTGACAATGAAGCGCGCCGGCAGCCTGTCGAAAACGGCAAGCATGCGCTCGATCAGCCCGACATCCATGGCGCCAAGGCTGCCGAAAGCGACATAGACCAGCGGCCCCTTGTTGCGCGGAAACACCGGCACCTCGAACGGCCCTTCCGAGCGCACACAACCTTCGAGATAGACGAAGCGTTCGGGGTCGAGTGGCTCGGCGCGCTCGCGCCGCACGATCGCCGGCGTCAGCAGCAGGTTGAGGTCGGGCGAGCTTTCGAGGAACAGGCCCTTGGGTAATGGTGCCAGGCCGGCATCCCCGCGAAAACGGTTGAAGCGGTCATGCGCCGGCGCCGAGGCAGAGAGATAGCGGGCCTCGAACGCCCCGCGTTGCGGATCGTCGGCAGCCATCCCTGAGAGGTAGGGCGGTACTTCCGCGTCGGGCAACTCGGTCTCGGCGCAGGAGACGACGCGCACCCAGGGGCAGCCGGCGGCGGCGATCGCCGGGAACATGATGACATTGTCGAGCACCACCGCGTCCGGCTTCAGTCGCGCCAGCAATTGGCGCAGCGGCGCCTCGGCATTGACCGCCGTGTCGACGATCGCCTGCCAGGTCGGCGCGACATAGGTTTCGAGCTGGTCGATCGGGCTGAGCCTAAAATGCGGCAGGTGCCGGCGCACGAAGGCCTGCCAGTAGCTCTGGCGCTCGCTGTCGCTCAGCGGCTCGTCGGTCGGCAGCTGGTATTCCTGGAAACCGTAGTCGGCAAAGACGCCGGAGAAACCGGCATGGCAGATGAAGACGGGCCGGGCGCCCCGCGCCCGCAAGGCCTGCGCGATGCCGACGCAATTCAACGCGGCGCCGAAGCTGGCTTCGGGAAACAGCGCGATGGTCGGGCTGGCTTTGCGCGTCAATTAATCCTCTTCATTCCGGCCGGCTGATCATGCCGAACAGGGCGGGCGCCCCGCGGCTCGCCGCTTGCGGTCGCTGGTTGCGGGAGAGCCGCAGGTGGATGCGAAGCAGATCGGCAGCCACCTCATACTGCCGGCTTTCGAGATGGTCGAGTATGTTCAGATGTTCCAGCAAGGATTGCCGCAGCCGGAAGACATTGACGCCGGCATAGATGCCCGGCAGCCGGCGCAGGCGGAGATGATCCGCCAGCGCGTCGGCGATGAAACGGTTGGCGCAGCCCTCGGCGATCATGCCGTGGAAATCCATGTCCAGCCGCTGGAACTCGCGCGTGTCGAACGCGGCATCCGGCAGTGCCGACAAAGCGTCCATGCCCTGGCGCAACGCGGCCGCCCGCGCGCCGTCCAGCCGGAAGCCCGGCGTCAGGATCGCCGCCGGCTCCAGCAGCAAGCGGAATTCATAGCTTTCGCCTTGCGCCTCGGGATCATCGGGCGTGCGCCGGAAAAGCCAGGACTGGCCGGGCGCACGGTCCAGCAGATTCTCTTCGGTCAGTTTATTAAGTGCCTTTAGTACCGTCTTGCGCTCGGCACTGTACCGCCGCATCAGCCCGGCGGCGGTCACCGTCTGGTCCAGCCTGCGCGCCGAGCGGTCGCGCAGGATCGCCTCGGCGAGTTCGTCTTCCTCCGCGCTGGGAAGCTCGGTGGCAATGGCCGGCTGCGCGGCGAGGTCGATCGCCAGGTGATAACCGGTATCGGCCTCCCAGCGCACGACGCCGCGCTCCGCCAGCAGGCTGAGCGCGGCCCGCACCGGCGTGCGCGAGACATTGCACAGCGAGGCGATCTGCTGTTCGGGCAGGCGCGCGCCAGGTTCGAAGCCGCGCTGGCGCGCCACATCCAGGATGCGCTGCGCCAGATCGAGATGGTTGGTGCGAGGTCGTCGGGCTGCGGCTTGCATATGTGGTCTCGGTGGGCGGACGTGGCCGTTAAGGTTTGACCGATCGGCCTCGCGGACGCAATCGGCCAGATTCCTCGGTCGCCCAGATTCCTGGGTCGCTCGACAAATTATGGATTGACGTACTTTTTTCTGCAATAGTACTGTCTGCGCAATCGGCGAGAAAAAGACCGAGGGAACAGGATCGAAGGCAGCGGCATCAGTCGCGCCGGTCCAGCACAGAATTCGACGATCAACCGGAATGGGAGTCTGCCATGACCGCTACCAGCCCGCGGCGCCGTGCGCTCAAGCTATCTTCAATCGCTCTCGGCCTTGCCCTGACGCTGTCTGCGCCGGCGATGGCCGCCGGCCTCGTCATTTCCAACTGGGACGGCTACATGGCGCCCGATGCCATGGCCGCGTTCAAGACCGCGACCGGCGTCTCCGGCGAAGTGGTGGTGCACGCCACCAATGAGGAGATCATGGGCAAGCTGATTGCCGCCGGCGGCAAGGGCTATGACGTTGTCTTCGTCTCCTCGCCCTTCGCCGAGGTGCTGAACAAGCTCGGCCTGACCGAGCCGGTGGACCACGCCAAGATCCCCAATCTCGCCAACCTCTACCCGGAAGCGACCAAACTGCCGCACGATGTCGGCAACAACTTCTCCGTGCCCTACACCTGGGGCACGACCGGCCTCTGCTACCGCTCGGACCTCGTCAAGACGGCGCCGACGAGCTGGAGCGACCTGCTCGCGCCTTCCGACGCACTGAAGGGCAAGACCACCATGCTGGCGACCGATCGCTGGCTGCTGGCCGCCGGCCAGCTCGACAAGGGCTTTTCCGTCAACGAGACCGATCCGGCCAAGATGGCCGAGGTCAAGGACCTGCTGATTTCGGCCAAGAAGACCCTGCTCGCCTATGACGACACCACCTTCTATTCCAAGCTGGTGTCCGGCGAGGCGCTGATGGTGCAGGCCTGGGACGGCTGGTGCAATTACGG
Source organism: Mesorhizobium sp. 113-1-2 (assembly GCF_016756475.1). Classification (NCBI taxonomy): domain Bacteria; kingdom Pseudomonadati; phylum Pseudomonadota; class Alphaproteobacteria; order Hyphomicrobiales; family Phyllobacteriaceae; genus Mesorhizobium; species Mesorhizobium sp. 113-1-2. The sequence continues at coordinate 1,238,230 of NZ_AP023242.1, read as the reverse complement.
CATCGCCGAGAAGCCGGAGATCAAATACGTCATCCCGAAGGAAGGCTCGGACCTCTGGGTCGACACGATGGTGGTGATGAAGGCGTCCGAGCACAAGGACGACGCCTTCAAGTTCATCAACTTCATGCTCGACGCCAAGAACCACGCCTGGGCGGCACAGAACATCGACTACAAGGTGCCGAACAAGCCGGCGATGGAAAGCCTGCCGGCCGATTTCCTGGCCAAATTCCCCAACATGGCGATGCCTGTGGCCGACCTCGTCAAGTTCGAACAGCTACGTGACGTCGGCGAAGCCCAGCGCGACTATTCCAAGATCGTCAGCGAGATCAAGGCCGCGCAGTAAGGACTGTTCCAACGGCATCCTGGAATTAAGCTTGCGTTCCGTGTCGCCCCCCTCTGGCCTGCCGGCCATCTCCCCCTCAAGGGGGGAGATTGGCTGTGGCATCGCCTTCGCTAACCTCCAATGCTTGAGGATGACCGCAACGCCAAAGCTGCTAATCTCCCCCCTTGAGGGGGGTGAGGCGTGGTCCGCGCAGCGGACGGAAAGCCAATTGCTTGGCTTTCCGAATGACGAACGCCCGGAGCGAAAGCGAAGGGCCGGGCCCGGCAGGGCAGAGGGGGGTGCCGCTTGACGCGACCATCCCGCTCTTCCCTCCTGATGGCCCCGGCGCTGGTCTGGTTGACCGCGCTGATGGTGGTGCCGTGTGCGCTGGTGCTCGCGCTCGCCTTCTTTCGGCGCGGCATCTATGGCGGCATCGACTACACCTTCACGCTGGAGAATTTCGGGCTGGTCTTCGACCCGCTCTATGCCGGCATCTTCCTCAAATCGGCACGCATCGCCGGCACCGCCACCTTGATCGCGGTGGTGATCGGCTATGCCGCCGCCTACGCCATCGCGGCGGCACCGCGCCGGTGGCAGCCGGTGTTCCTGTTCTTCGCCGTGCTGCCGTTCTGGTCCAACTACCTGATCCGCACCTATGCCTGGATCGTGCTGCTCAACCGCGAGGGCCTGATCACGCAGTTGCTGCGCTGGGTCGGCTATACCGGCGAGCCGCCCTCGATGCTCTACACCGAAGGCGCCGTCATCGCCGGCCTGGTCTACAACTATCTGCCCTTCGTCATCCTCGCCTGCTACGCGCCGCTGTCGCGCCTCAACCCCGAACTGGCCGAAGCCTCGCGCGACCTCGGCGCTTCCGCCGCCACCACATTCCGCCGTGTCATCCTGCCGCTGACCGTGCCCGGCATCGCCGCCGGCGCGGTCTTCGTCTTCGTATTGTCGATCGGCAATTTCGTCACCCCGGCGCTGCTCGGCGGCGGCCGCTTCCAGATGATCGGCAATCTCGTCTACGACCAGTTCCTGACCGCCAATGACTGGCCGTTCGGCGCGGCGCTCGCCATGGCGCTGATCGCCATCATGCTGCTGGTGCTGATGGCACAGGCGCTCGCCGCCGATCGCGCCGCGGGGCGTGCGGCTGAGGCCAAAGGCGATGCCGATGGCTGAGCGCTCCCCTGCCACGCGGCGCACGCTTTGGCTGGTGCTCGGCCTCGTCTTCGCCTTCCTCTACATCCCGATCGCCGTGCTGGTCGCACTGTCTTTCAATGAAGGCGGCTTGCCCACGGCATGGTCGGGCTTTTCGCTGAAATGGTATGTCTCGCTCGCCCACAATTCCGCGATCCTGTCCGCCGCGCTCAACACGCTGATCGTGGCGCTGGTCTCGACCGCAATCGCCACCTTGCTCGGCACGTTGCTGGCGATCGGCGTCGAGATGCGCCGGCAATATGGCAAGGGCCTCGAAGCCCTGATCTTCGCGCCGATGATCATCCCCGACATCGTGCTGGCGATCGCATTGCTGTCGTTCTTTTCCATGCTCAACCTGACCATGGGCCTGCACACCATCATCCTTGCCCATGTCGTCTTCAACCTCGCCTTCGTCTGCTCGGTGGTGCGCGCCCGGCTGAAGAGTTTCGACTGGTCGATCGTCGAGGCCTCCGCCGATCTCGGCGCCTCCGCGCTCACCACCTTCCGGCGGGTGACCTTACCGGTGATCCTCCCGGCGGTGATTGCCGGCGCCCTGCTTGCCTTCACGCTGTCGGTCGACGAGTTCATCATCGCCTTCTTCACATCAGGCGCCGGCCGCGCCTCGACCACGCTGCCGATGCAGATCTACGCTATGATCCGCTTCGGCATCACGCCGGAGATCAACGCGCTGGCGACCATCGTCATGGCGGTCTCGATCACCGCGCTGACCCTGTCGCAGCGGCTCAACCGGGGGATCATCGGCCAATGAGCGAACCGCGCACGCTGCTGGCCATCGATCATGTGTCGAAGACTTTCGGCCGGGTCACCGCCGTCGATGGCATCTCGCTCGATATCCGCGAGAACGAGTTCTTCGCGCTGCTCGGCCCCTCCGGCTGCGGCAAGACCACGCTCTTGCGCATGCTGGCCGGCTTCGAGACGCCGAACGACGGCCGCATCCTGCTCGACGGCAAGGACATCGCCAAAGCCCCGCCCAACAAGCGGCCGGTCAATCTGATGTTCCAGTCCTACGCGCTGTTCCCGCATATGAGCGTGCGCGCCAATGTCTCCTACGGCCTGGAAATGGAACGTCTGCCGGCTAAGGAAATCCGCTCCCGCGTCGACGCCATCCTGGCGACCACAGAACTCGTCCCTTTCGCCGACCGCAAGCCGGAGCAATTGTCGGGCGGCCAGAAGCAGCGCGTCGCCTTGGCACGTGCCCTGGTCAAACGGCCCCGGCTGCTGCTGCTCGACGAACCGCTTGGCGCGCTCGACAAGAAGCTGCGCGGCGCCATGCAGCTTGAGCTGAAGCGCCTGCAGCATGAGGTCGGCATCACCTTCATCATCGTCACCCACGACCAGGAAGAATCGCTTGTGATGGCCGACCGCATGGCGGTGCTGAAAGACGGCAAGCTGCTGCAATGCGACACGCCACACGCGGTCTACGAGCATCCGGCCGACCGTTTCGTCGCCGACTTCATCGGCGTCATGAATTTCATACCGGGCAAGGCGTCGGCCGATGGTGTGGTGGCCGCGAATGGCGCGCGCATTGCCGGCAAGGTCCCCGCAGCGCTGACACCTGGCGCATCGGCGGTCGCCTCGGTGCGGCCCGAACGCATCCGGCTGTTTCCCGAGGCTCAGACCGCCAACCGCACGACCGGCACGGTCGAGGCGTTGGCCTATCAAGGGCTGGACCTGCAGCTGCATGTCCGCACGCCCTTGTCGCCCAAACCGTTCCTGGTGCGCGTCACTGCCGATGCCGCCGACCGCAGGCCGGTTTCGTCAGGCGACAAGGTCGAACTCGGCTGGGATGCCGCCGATGTCAGAATTTTCGCAGAATAGGAGAAGCCTGATGGCGCAGAAGACGATCGCGTTTTTTCCAGAAGCCGCTTACGGCCCGGCGCTCAATTCCGTCGGCATCGCGCAAGCCGTCGAGGCGCGCGGCCACAAGGCCGTGTTCCTGTCCGATCCCGGCTTCGTCGAGGTCTACCGAGGCTACGGTTTCGAGGCGCATCCGGTGAACCTCTCCGAACCGATGCCGCCCGAGCAGATGGCGAAGTTCTGGGAGGATTTCATCAACGGCCACATCCCTAACTTCCGCAAATCGCCCTACGACCAGGTCGACAACTACGTGAAGGATTGCTGGACGGCGATCGTCGACAGCGCCAAATGGGCGCAGAAGGATTTGCCGCGCGTGCTGGCCGCCATCAAGCCTGATGTCATCTGCGTCGACAACGTCATCCTGTTCCCGGCCATCAAACAGTTCGGCAAGCCGTGGGTGCGCGTTATCTCCTGCTCGGAAAACGAGATCGAGGACGAGGACATCCCGCCGCATCTCTCCGGCTGCGGCGAGAACGACCATGCCGGGCATCAGCGCTATCGCGATCATTTCAACGCGGTGATCAAGCCGATCCATGACGACTTCAACACCTTCCTGAAGGCCAACAACGAGGCGCCCTATCCGATCGGCCAGTTCTTCGAGGCCTCGCCCCATCTGAACCTGCTGCTTTATCCCGAGGCGGCGAAATTCAAGCGCCGCCATCCGCTCGACCCGGCGAAATTCCAGTATCTCGAAGGCTGCGTGCGGCAAGAGAAGCCTTATGCGGTACCGACCTTCGCGAAAAACAATGACGGGCCGCTGCTCTATGTCTCCTTCGGCAGCCTCGGTGCCGGCGATGTCGAGCTGTTGAAGCGCATCATCGCCACGCTAGACAAGACGCGCTACCGCGCGCTGGTCAATGTCGGCGGCTACAAGGATCAGTACACGGATGTGCCCGGCAACGTCATCGTCGAGAGCTGGTTCCCGCAGCCTTCGGTGATCCCACAGGTCGATGCGGTGATCCACCATGGCGGCAACAACTCGTTCACCGAGTGCCTCTATTTCGGCAAGCCCGCCATCATCATGCCCTATGTCTGGGACGGCCACGACAACGCCACCCGGGTCGAGGAAACCGGCCACGGCTTCGGCATGCCGCGCTACGACTGGACCGATGCCGAGCTGGTCGCCAAGATCGAGACCTGCCTGACCGACCCGAAGATGAAGGCGAAGCTGGCGAAGACCTCGGCGCAGATGCATGCGCAGAACGGGCAGGAGAAGGCCGCGGGTTTGCTGGAGGCGTTGCTGTGAGCACGATGTTTGAGATGTCGAGCCAAGGCACCCCCCTCTGGCCTGCCGGCCATCTCCCCCTCAAGGGGGGAGATTGGATGTCGCGACCGCTTTCGCCGATTTCCAACGCTGAAAAAGGGGCGCCGAAACCAAAGCTGCCAATCTCCCCCCTTGAGGGGGAGATGGCCGGCAGGACAGAGGGGGGCCTCGTAGGGCGGCAACAGATCGGAGTTGAGCATCATGATCATGGAGCACGTCCATGACCTCGTCTGCCCCGCACCTCCACCAGGCTTCCATCCGCACCGATCTCGTCGACTGGGGCGCCCAGCCCGACGCGCTCGATGGCGCCTCGCATTCCACCGGCAAGCTTGTGCACAAAGGTCCGAACAACCAGCCGGAATCCGGTATCTGGGTGTGCACGCCGGGCCGCTGGCGGCTCTCGATCCCGCGTGACGAATTGTGCCATTTCGTCGCCGGCCGCGCGACCTACCGGTCGGATGTCGGCGAAGTGATAGAAGTGTCGGCTGGGACCGTGGTCATGTTCCCCGCCGGCTGGACGGGCGAGTGCACGGTGCATGAGACCATGCGCAACGTCTACATGCTGGCCTGACCGAGGAACTGATATGCCGACACCGCACTGGCCAAAGGCCTCAATCGTGGAACTGGACGACTGGGGCGCGGGCAGCAACACGCTTGCCGGCGCGCCGCGCGCCTCCGGCAAGATCCTGTCGCAGAATCCGGACGGGTCGAGCGAATGCGGCCTGTGGTCCTGCACGCCGGGCACCCGCAAGGTCACCTTCGGCGCCGACGAGTTCTGCCACTTCCTGTCGGGTCACGGCAGCTATGTCCACGAGAACGGCGAAGAGATTCCGGTCGAGGCCGGCACGCTCGTGTTCTTCCCCGCCGGCTGGACCGGCATCTCCATCATCACGCAAACGCTGACCAAAGCCTTCATGTGCCGGTGAGCACTTTTTCAAGGAAATCGATATGACCACGCCCATCATGCAATCGCCGCTCGCCATCACTGATCTCGTCGACTGGGGCGTCATCCCGACCATGATCGAGGGTGAGTCGCACACTTCGGGCAAGCTGCTCTACAAGGGACCGGAAGGTCGTTCCGAATGCGGTCTGTGGGTCTGCACCCCCGGCAAATGGCACTGCCACGTCACGCGTGACGAGTTCTGCCACTTCCTCGAAGGCCGCTGCACCTATGTGCACGAATCCGGTGAAGTCATCGAGATCGAGCCCGACACGGCGGCCTTCTTCCCACAGGACTGGAAAGGCGTCTGCACCGTCCATGAGACCATCAAGAAGGTCTACATGATCCGCTGAGCCTTTCCGATAATTCTACCCTGCCGGACACCTGACGCGGCTTTCTGCGCTTCCGGTGCTCACGGACTAAATGTCCGCTGCGCTCCGGTTCTCGAAAGCCACGCCATCTGCCTCGGCAGGGCGAATTCTCAAAAAGGCTCCCCACGTGGAGGAGGACGAAAATGCATTTCTCCCCTGACCGGCCGACCTTCTTCGTCAATCCGGACTACCGGCCGATGGCCGGTGCAAACAAAGCAGTGATCGATCCGGCAACGCTGGAGACTGTCGGCGCCATCGCCGCGGCCAGTGATGGCGAAATCGAAGCCGTGCTCGCCGCCGCGACCAATGCGCAAGCTACCTGGAAAAAGCTCGACGCCAAGAGCCGGGCAAAGCATCTGCACGCCGTCGCCAATGCCATCGAGGCGGCGGATTTCACCCGTTGCGCCGAACTGATGGTACGCGAGATGGGCAAGCCCTATCCGGAAGCCATCGGCGAGATCGCCAATTGCGCGCCGATCTTCCGCTACTATGCCGAGATGGCGCGCGACGATGCCGGCAAGGTCGCCGGCACGACGCAGGCCGGCTCGTTCCAATATGCGCGCTACGAGCCCTACGGCGTCTCCGTCCACATCATGCCCTACAATTTTCCGATCCTGCTGATGTGCTGGACGGTCGCCGCCTCGCTCGCCGCCGGCAATGCCTGCATCATCAAGCCGGCCGAGGCGACGACGCTGTCGACACTGGAGTACATGACCGTGTTCCGTCCGCTGCCGGAAGGCCTGGTCTCCTGCCTGCCCGGCGCGGCCGCGACCGCCCAGGCGCTGATCGCTTCCGATCGCACCCACGCGGTTGCCTTCACCGGCTCGGTCGCCGCCGGCAAGGCGGTAGCAGTGGCCTGCGCGGAACGCATGAAGCCTTGCGTCATCGAGGCCGGCGGCAGCGATCCGCTGATCATCAGCGAACACGCCCCGCTCGACGTCGCGGCGGCCGGCAGCGTCACCGCCGCCTTCCACCTCACCGGCCAGGTCTGCACCTCGGCCGAGCGCTTCTTCGTCGTCGACGCCGTGCATGACCGCTTCGTCGAATTGTTCGCCGAAAGGACACGCGCGCTGCGCATCGGCAACGGCATGGACAAGACCGAGATCGGCCCGCTGGTCAGCGAGGCGGCTCGCGCCAAGGTCATGCACTTGGTCGATGACGCCATTCGCAACGGCGCCAAGGCGGTCACCGGCGGGCGCATCCCGCCGGCGCACAACACCGGCTGGTTCTACGAGCCGACGATCCTAACCGGTGTCACGCCTGACATGGCTATCGTGCGCGAAGAGTGTTTTGGCCCGGTCGCCGCCATCTGCCGTGTCAAGGATTTCGACGAGGCGATCCGGCTTGCCAATGACAGCCCGTTCGGGCTCGGCGCCTCGGTGTTCACCACGGACCTGGCCGAAGCGCATGAGGCGGCCGAGCGGCTCGAGGCCGGCATGGTCTGGGTCAACAACCCGCTGATCGACAATGACGCCTTGCCCTTCGGCGGCTGGAAGGCGTCAGGACTCGGCCGCGAACTCGGACGCCAAGGCCTTGACGCCTTCCGTCGCTCGAAAATGGTCATCATCGACCACAAGCCGGCGATCCAGGACTGGTGGTATCCCTACCCCGACAGCTGGTTCCGCGAGACCGGCGGCCGCAAGCACGTGTGAGGAGATGCAGCGCGGTCTCGCCGCGCTGCTCAAAAGGCTTATGCCTCGACGCGCGGATTCGACAATCGCCCTCACCTTCAGCGGGCGTTTGATCAGTCCGTCGCCTCGACCTCCCAGGAGCCGGTCTCGGCCATTCGCTTCAGCAGCGGGGCCGGCTTGAACACGTCCTTGCCGGTCCGCTGGTGCCAGTAGTCGAGCCGCTCGACGATCTTTGCCGCCCCTTCCAGGCCGGCCCAGAACATCGGCCCGCCCTTGCCGATCGGAAAACCGTAGCCATTGACCCAGACGACATCGATGTCGGAGGCGCGGGCCGCGATCTTCTCCTCGAGGATTTTCGCCCCCTCATTGACCAGGGGATAGAGCGTACGCTCTATGATTTCGTCAGCGCTGATCGCACGCGGCGCGATGCCGCGCTCGGCGGCCTTTTCACGGATCAGCGCGTCGACCTCAGGATCGGGAACGCCCGCCCGTGCGCCAGCCTCATAGAGATAGAAGCCCCGGCCGGTCTTCTGGCCGAAACGGCCCTGTTCGCACAGCGTGTCGGCGATGACGGCCGTCAGGCCGCGCGCCTTGCGGTTGCGCCAGCCAATGTCGAGGCCGGCCAGATCGCCCATCTGGAACGGCCCCATCGGCCAGCCGAAATCGGTGAAGGCCTTGTCGATCTGGCCGGGTGTCGCGCCCTCCAGCAGCAGCGCTTCCGATTCCGAACCGCGCGCTGCCAGCATGCGGTTGCCGACGAAGCCGTGGCAGACCCCGACGACGACCGCCACCTTGCCGATCCGCCGCGCGAGATCGACCACGGTCGCCAGAGCATCCGGCGCTGTCTTGTCGGCCCGCACGATCTCCAGCAGCTTCATGACATTGGCCGGTGAGAAGAAATGCAGGCCGAGCACATCCTGCGGCCGCGAGATCGAGGCGGCGATCTCATTGATGTCGAGATAGGAAGTGTTGGTGGCAAGGATCGCACCGGGCCTGGCCACGGTGTCGAGCTTGCCGAACACCTCCTTCTTGACCGCCATGTCCTCGAACACCGCCTCGATGATCAGGTCGCACTCGGCGAGATCGGCATAGTCGGTCGAGCCCTTGAACTGCGCGAGCCGCTGACGCTTGGCATCTTCGGTCAGGGAGCCGCGCGAAACGGAGACGGCATAGTTCTTCTCGATCGTGCCCAGCCCGCGCTGCAGCGCTTCCGCGCTGGTTTCCAGCAAGGTGACCAAAAAACCGCCATTGGCGAACGCCATGGCGATGCCGCCGCCCATCGTGCCGGCGCCGATCACACCGACGCGTGCGATCCTGCGCTTAAGTGTATCCTTGCCGGGAAGTTTTGCCGCCTCACGTTCGGCGAAGAACAGATGGCGCTGCGCGCGCGACTGGTCGCTGGCGACCAGTTTGACGAATAGCGCGCGCTCCGCCGCCAGCGCTTCGTCGAAGGGCAGCGTGAGGGCGTTGCGAACCGCTTGCGCGCAGGCGATCGGTGCCTCCAGCCCGCGCGCCTTTTTGGCGAGCTCCGCCGCCTCGGCATCGAAAGCCGCGAGGTCGGTTTCCCCAAGCTCGTCATTGCGATCGCGTACAGGCGTGAAAGGACCACCCTTGCGGGCGATTTCGCGGGCAAAGTTCACGGCGTGCGTGGTCAGATCACCTTCGAAGACGGCATCGACGAGCCCGGCGGCATGCGCTTCGGTCGCGCCGATCGGCGTGCCGGAAACGATCATCCTCAGCGCCTTCAGCGCGCCGACAAGACGCGGCAGCCGCACCGTGCCGCCGCCGCCCGGCAGCAGGCCAAGTTTCACCTCCGGCAGGCCGAGCTTGGCGCCGGCATCGGCAACGCGGAAATGACAGCCGAGCGCCAGTTCCAGCCCGCCGCCGAGCGCCGTGCCGTGGATGGCGGCGACTGTCGGCTTGGCGATGGTCTCGAGCGTCACGATCAGGGCGCGCAGGTCCGGCTGCTGCACCGGCTTGCCGAATTCCGTGATGTCGGCGCCGGCGACAAAGGTCCGGCCGGCACAAGCGATGATGATGGCCGTGACCGAGGCATCGTCGCGCAAGGCAACCAGCGCCTGCATCAGCGGCTCGCGGACATGGAAGCTCAGCGCGTTGACCGGCGGGTTGTCGATGGTGACGATGGCGACGCCATTGTCGTTCACGACACTAACGGAACTGGACAAGCGGAACCCTCCCGAGGCGAACTGCGATCGCGGAAGGGTTTACTAGGGCGCGCCGCGAATGGGAACCCGCTGTTGGGCTGGCCTAACGATTGTCCGGGAGCTCGGCGTCGACGTGATCCTTCACGCTACCGCACCGCCTTCTCGCCACCCGCCGCCGTTATCACCCCGACGATAATCAGTCCCGTCAGCAGCAGCCGCACGCCGGCGCTGACGCCGAACGTGTTGAGCATGGTCAAAAGCAGCACCAGAAACAGCGCCGCGCCCCAGACGCCGGGCACGTTGGCCTTGCCGCCGGCGACCGACGTGCCGCCGATGACCACGACGGCGATCGAGGCGAGCAGGTATTCATTGCCGATATCGACATTGGCGCCCCTGAAATAGCCGGCGAGCAGCGCGCCATCGATGCCGCCGAGCGCGCCCGACAGCGTGTAGGTGAGGAAGCGGATGCGGCCGACATTGACGCCGGCGAGCCAGGCGGCGCGTATGTTCTGGCCGATCGCCAGCACCGAGCGGCCATAGATCATGCGCTGCAAGGCGATGGCCGCGCCGATTGTGAACAGCACGGTGAGGATCGCCAGCACCGGAATGCCCAGCACCTGCCAATTGGTGAAATCGGCAAAGCCCGGCGGCGGCTTGATCTGCAGTCCACGGCCATAGCTGATGTCGATCGACTGGATGATGAAGCTCGCCGACAAAGTGGCGATGATCGGTGGAATGCGCAGCGCCCAGATCAACAGGTAATTGACCGCGCCGATCGCCGCGCCGCAGGCAAGCGCAGCCAGCAGCCCGACCACGATCATGGAATCGCTGCCGGCCATCACCTTCATGGCCACCGCACTGGCGAGCCCGATATTGGCCGGCAGCGACAGGTCGACATTGCCCGGGCCAAGCGTGATGACGAACATCTGGCCAACACCGACGATGACGGTGAACACGGCAAGCGACAATGCCGCCGTGACCATACCGCCGGCGCCATAGCCGCCGGTGAAGGCGATCGTCGCCAGCCACACGACAAGCGCGCCGAGGAACGACCATATCCAGGGTTTGCCGGCCAGCGATCTAACCAGAATCATCGCTCACCTCTCCCTGCGGCTGATCAGCACCCGCGCCGCCAGAACGATGATGAGGATGGCGCCATTGGCGGCCACCTGCCAGTCGGGCGGAATGTGCATGAAGGTGAGCAGCGGCGACGCGGCCAGCGCCAGTGTCAGCGCGCCGATCACCGCGCCGATCGGCGACACTCGGCCGCCGACGAATTCGCCGCCGCCGAGGATGACGCCGGCGATCGAAAGCAGCGTATAGCCATTGCCGATATTGGCATCGGCCGAGGTGGTGATGCCGATCAGCGCCATGCCCGACAGCACGCCGAACAGCCCGGCCAGCGCGAACAGCACGATCTTGGTCTTCAGCAGCGACCAGCCGGCGCGCTTGAGTGCGGCCGGATTGCCGCCGGAGCCGCGCAAGATCACGCCATAGGAGGTGCGCATCAGGCCGAAATGGACGACGAGCCCGATCAGCAGCGCCGCTATGATCGGGAAGGGAATGAGAGGTGGCTTGAAGGACATGATCGCCAGCAGCCAGTCCGGCGCCTTGCCGCCGGGCTTGGGCAGGACGAGGATCGCCAGCCCCTGCCACACGAAACTCATGCCGAGCGTGACGACGATCGACGGCAGATTGCGCAGATGGATCAGCGCGCCAAGCAGCGCATAGATGCCGATCGATCCGAGCAGGATGGCGACGCCGATGAGCGGCGCGTCCTTCAGCCAGGTCGCGGTGACGCAGCCAACGAAACCGACGAAGGTGCCGATCGACAGGTCGAGCTCATTGCCTGCAATGACGAACATCTGCGCGATCGTCGCCAGCGCGATGGGGATCGCCAAGTTCAGCATCAGGCTGAAGCCGAAATAGCTGATGGCGCGCGGGTTGAGCCAGGCGATGGCGGCGAGCACCAATGCCAGCGACAGCGCCGGCAGCAGCCCGCGCAGCAGGCGGGCACGGGCCAGCGCGCCACGCTCGGCGGAACTCCTGGCAGTGGTGTCGAGACTGGCGGCGGTCATGTCAGGCCGCGTCGCCGAACGAGGACTGGATGATCTTCTCTTCCGTCAATTCGTCGCGGCCCAGATTGGCGACGATGCGGCCGTTCTTGAAGACATAGACATGGTCGCAATTGTCGAGCTCTTCGGTTTCCGTCGTGTACCAGAGGAAGGTGCGGCCGCGGCCAGCCTCCTCGCGCACGAGGTCGTAGACTTCCAGCTTGGTGCCGATATCGACGCCGCGCATCGGATCGTCCATCAACACGATCTGGGCATCGGAGCCGAGCGCGCGGGCAAACAGCGCCTTCTGCTGGTTGCCGCCCGACAGCGAAAAAATGTTGTTGTTCATGTCGGGCGTGCGGATGCCGATTTTCTTCTGCCAGGTCTCAGCAAGTTCGGCCTCGCGCCGCGGCGAAATCAACAGCCCGTTGCGCAGGCGCGCCAGCGAACGGATGCCGATATTTTGTGCGATCGACCATTGCGGGAAGATGCCATCCGACTGGCGGTCGCCGGCCACCAGCGCCACCGGCGCGGTCACCTCGATGCCGGTCCTGGCGCGCGAGGCGGCAGCGAAGATCGCCAGCAACAGGTCGGTCTGGCCGTGTCCCGCCAGCCCGGCAAGGCCGATGATCTCGCCGGTGCGGGCGACAAGGTCAGCGCCGTCCTTCTGCGCGGCGGGACGCGCCCGCACCCGCAACGGGCCGGCTGCCGGCTTGGCGGCGGCAATCTCGGCGGCGATCTTCTGGCGCGCTTCCGCGCCGCCCATCGCCGTCACCAGCCGGTCGCGGTCGAAGGCATTTGCCGCATCGGCGACGACCACCTTGCCGTCGCGCATCACCACGATGCGGTCGGCGTTTTTCAGCACCTCGCCCAGCACATGCGAGATCAGGATGCAGCTTTTGCCGCCGGCAATGAAACGGCGCACGAAGGCCAGCAACTGACCTGATGTATGCGCGTCAAGCGACGAGGTCGGCTCGTCGAGAATGACGAGGTCGAGCCGATCCTGCGTCACCGTAAAGGCGCGCGCCACCTCGACCATCTGGCGCCGGCCGATGGAGAGATCGCCGACAATGTCCCAGGCCGAGATGCCATGATCCGGAAAGATCTCGTCCAGCTTGGCGGTGATCAGTGCTGCCGCCTTGCGCCGCCAGCCGAAGCCCGAGAGCGAGGCGTGGTTGATGCGGGTGTTTTCGGCGACGCTGAGATTGGGGCACAGCGACAGTTCCTGGAACACGCAGCGTATGCCGAGTTTCTGCGCCCGCGACACCGAGTAGTTGTCCTCGCTGCCGCCATGCACGCCGATCTTGCCGCTGTCGGGCGTGAGCGTGCCCGCCACCATGTGCATCAGCGTCGATTTGCCGGCGCCATTGTGGCCGACCAGGCCGACGCATTCGCCGGGCCGGACATGGAAATCCACCCCGCCCAGCGCGCGAACGGCGCCGAAATGTTTTTCGGCGCCGTTCAGTCTGATGATGTCAGCGTTCCCTTCAGGCATGCCTAGAGATATCCGCGCGATGGTACGAAGGGCAACACTGGCGCGACATTCACTTGATATTGGCCTTGATCGCCGCGAGGGCGTCTTCCTGCGTGTATTCGTGCGTGGCGACCCCGCCTTCCTTGATCTTCGGCAGGGCCGCCTCGAAGTCGTCCTGGGTGAAGGCGAGATACGGCACCAGCAGGTCGTGCGGAATGTCCTTGCGGCCATCGAGCACCTGTTGTGCAACCCAGAAGGCGAGCGACGACACGCCGGGCGCGATCGAAGCCGACCAGGTCTTGTAGCCGTCCTTGTCCTTCTGTTCCTTCCACCACTTCAGCTCGTCCTGCCGGTTGCCCATGATGATGGTCGGGCGCGGCTTGCCAGCGGCGGCGAAAGCCTGTGCGGCGCCATAGCCGTCACCGCCCTGGTCGACGATGCCGACGACATCGGGCAATGAGGGCAGGATGGTCGCGACCGCTTTCTGCGCCGTCGTCTGGTCCCAGTCGCCGGTCACCGAGCCGACGATCTTGAATTCGGGATGGGCGGCGACGCCTTCGAGGATGCCGGCATGGATGGCATCGTCGATCGACGTGCCGGCCAGGCCGCGGATTTCCAAAAGGTTCCCGCCCTTCGGCTGGAATTTGGCCATCTGCTCGACTTCCTGCTTGCCCATATCCTTGAAGTCGACGACGACGCGGTAGGCGCAGGGCTCGGTGACGGTGCCGTCGAAGGAGACGACGACGATGCCGGCATCGCAGGCCTGCTTGATGGCGCCGTTGAGCGCATCCGGCGAGGCGGCGTTGATGACGATGGCGTCATAGCCCTGCAGGATCAGGTTCTGCACCTGAGCCGCCTGCGTCGGCACTTCCTTGTCGGCGGTGGTGAAGATGTCGGCCGCGCCGACGACCTTGTCTTCGACCGCCTTCTTGGTGACGATGCCATAGCTGTCGAGCATCGCCTGCCGCCACGAATTGCCGGCGTAATTGTTGGAGAATGCGATCTTCTTGCCGCTGGTGTCGGCAAGCGCTGTGCCCGAGGCCAACATAGCCGTCAGCGCACCCAGAACGAGCAGTTTCTTCATATGATTTCCTCCCAAAGTTGCTAGTTTCGCCTGATGATCGTTATGCCCAGTCCCTGTTTTTTATCTATTGTCAGACAAATTCAGACGAACCGCAAGCTGTCAACTGCAAAGCTTGTCATGCCTTCGATCAACTTGCGGTGCGATGATTGAAAAAGCCGCCGGCCCATGGTCTAGGAGCACGACAGGAGGCCAATTGATGGCAGTAACGCCGACCGTTGCCATAGGCGCGCCCGGGATACCGGCACGCTGGACATCAAGCGCCAAGAGTGGCGTCGGCACCGCGTTTTCAGCCAAGAGCCCGCTCTGGTTCACGATCAGTCACGGCATCTTGAACGAGATCTACTATCCGCGTCTCGACAGTGCCTGCACGCGTGACATGGAGCTGATCGTCACCGGCCCCGGCGGCTATTTCTCGGAAGAGAAGCGCGACGCCGCGCACGCTGTAGCGCCTTTCGAGGACGGCGTGCCGGGCTACAGGCTGACCAACACCGCGACAGACGGCGCCTACCGTATCGAAAAGCGCATCATTACGGATCCGAAACGGCCTGTCCTGCTGCAAGAGATTGCATTCGTACCGCTGAAAGGCTCAGCGACCGACTACCATGTCTACGCGCTGCTTGCGCCGCACCTCGTCAACGCCGGCATGGGCAACACGGCCTGGGCCGGCGAACACAAGGGCCAGCGCATGCTCTTCGCCACAGGGCGCGGCGTCTCGCTGGCGCTGGTTTCCTCGCTGCCCTGGAAAGCCTGTTCGGCCGGCTATGTCGGCTTCTCCGACGGCTGGCAGCAATTGCAGAACGGCGGTGCGCTCGATCCTTCCTGCCAGCGGGCGGAAGACGGCAATGTCGCGCTGACCGGCGAGATCGGCTTCTCGGCCGACAAAACCACGGCCTTGCTGGCGCTTGGCTTCGGCGCGTCGCCGGAAGCAGCCGCCGACCTGGCGCTGGCCAGTCTCAAGCAGGGTTTCGACGCCGCCGCGCAAACCTATGTCGAGAACTGGCGGACATTTCAGGGCGGGCTCGAGAAGCTCGATCGCCACACCGCCTCCGGGCTGAACACCTATCGTGTGAGCACGGCGGTTCTGGCCTTGCATCTGTCGGTCACAAGACCCGGCGCTGCCGTTGCCAGCCTGTCGATCCCCTGGGGCTTCAACAAGGGCGACGACGATCTCGGCGGGTACCACCTGGTCTGGCCGCGCGACCTGGTCGAGACCGCCGGCGGTTTCCTCGCCGCCGGCGACGGCAAGCAGGCGCTGCAGATCCTGACCTATCTGCGCTCGATCCAGCAGCCGGACGGCCACTGGCCGCAGAATGTCTGGTCAAACGGCACCCCCTATTGGCCCGGCATCCAGATGGATGAATGCGCCTTTCCGCTGCTTCTGGCCGACACCTTGCGTCGCGCCGACCATCTGCCGCGCGCAAAACTCGCTGATTTCCTGGCCATGATCGAAAGCGCGGCCTCCTATATCGTGCGCAACGGCCCCGTCACCGGCGAGGATCGCTGGGAGGAAGACGCCGGATACAGCCCGTTCACGCTCGCTGTCGAGATCGCCGCACTGCTTGCCGCCGCCGACATGCTGGATGTCTTCGGAAAGAATGAGCCGGCAAACTATTTGCGCGAAACCGCCGATTGCTGGAACGATCAGGTCGAACGCTGGACCTATGTCACCGGCACTCAACTCTGCATCGATGCAGGCGTCGGAGGTTACTATGTCCGCATCGCGCCGCCGGACGATGCCGGCGTCGCTGCGCCGAAGGACGGCTTCGTGCCGATCAAGAACCGGCCGCCGGGCGACACCGACAAACCGGCGGAAGCCATAATCAGCCCCGACGCTTTGGCCCTGGTCCGCTTTGGCCTCAGGGCGGCCGACGATCCGCGCATCGTCGATACGGTCAAGGCCGTCGATGCCCTCTTGCGTTGCGATCTGCCGCAAGGCCCGGTCTGGTACCGTTACACCAGTGACGGCTATGGCGAGCACGAGGATGGCACGCCTTTCGACGGCACCGGCCGGGGACGCGCCTGGCCCCTGCTCACCGGCGAGCGGGCGCATTACGAACTTGCCGCCGGCCGCAAGGACAAGGCCTCGGAGCTGCTCGATACCTTCGAGCGCTCGGCGGGTATAGGCGGGCTGCTGCCGGAACAGGTCTGGGACAGCCCGGATGTGCCGGATCGCGAGCTGTGGCTGGGCAAACCGTCCGGCAGCGCCATGCCGCTGGTCTGGGCGCATGCCGAGCACATCAAGCTGTTGCGATCGCTGCGCGACGGCGCGGTCTTCGACATGCCGCCGCAAGGCGTCGAGCGCTACATCAAGGGCAAGACAAGCTCGCCGCTCAGAATATGGCGCTTCAACAACAAGATCCGCTCCATCCCCGCCGGCAAGGTTTTGCGCGTCGAACTTTCGGCGCCCGGCGTTGTCCATTGGAGCAGTGACAATTGGCTGACGATCCAGGACCACAAGACCGGGGAAAGCGCTTTCGGCGTCCATCTGGTCGACCTGCCGGTCGCCGGACTGGTAGCGGGAAGCACCCTCGTCTTCACATTTTTCTGGCCCGATGCGATGCGTTGGGAGAATGTCGACTTCAGCGTCGGCATTGACGCATCATGATTAAGCGGGGCCGATAGATTTGTTCTTTCCTCAAACAATCGGGACGAAACCATGCAGATCGGAATGATGGGACTGGGCCGGATGGGCGCCAACATGGTGCGCCGCCTGATGCGCGACGGCCATGAATGCGTCGTCTACGACATCAACCCCGCAAGCGTCGCGGCCCTGGTGACCGACGGCGCCCTGGGGGCGGCATCCCTGACGGAATTCGTCGGCAAGCTCGCCAAGCCGCGCTGTGTGTGGCTGATGCTGCCGGCGGCGATCACCGGCAAGATCATGGATCAGGTCGCGGACTTGATGGAGCCTGGCGATATTGTCATCGACGGCGGCAATTCCTACTATCACGACGCCGTCGACCAGGCCGCGAAACTGGCCAGCAAGGGTATCCATCTAGTCGATGTCGGCACCAGCGGTGGTGTCTGGGGCCTGGAGCGCGGCTACTGCCTGATGATCGGCGGTCCCGACGTGGCGGTGCAGCACCTCGATTCGGTCTTCGCCACGCTGGCGCCGGGCGCCGATGCCGGCGCGCCGACCCCGGACAAGGCCGCAGGCACCGCGCCCTTCGGCTATCTGCATTGCGGACCGAGCGGCGCCGGCCACTTCGTCAAGATGGTTCACAACGGCATCGAATATGGCGTCATGGCCGCCTACGCCGAAGGCATGAACATCCTGAAGTCGGCCAATGCCGGCAAGCGGCAGCGCACCGCGGACGCCGAGACCAGCCCGCTGGAAAACCCGCAATATTACCAGTTCGACATCGACCTTCCCCAGGTGGCCGAGGTCTGGCGCCATGGCAGCGTCATTGGCTCCTGGCTGCTCGATCTCACCGCCGGCGCGCTGAAGAGCGATCCGGGCCTGGCGCAGTTTGGCGGCCGGGTCTCGGATTCGGGCGAAGGCCGCTGGACGCTGAAAGCGGCGATCGACACCGGCGTGCCGGCGCCGGTGCTGTCCTCGGCGCTGTTCGACCGTTTCTCCTCGCAAGGCGAATCCGAATTCGCCGACAAGCTGTTGTCCGCCATGCGCTATGCCTTTGGCGGCCATGTCGAGAAGCCGAAGGCCGGCAAGTGACGCCGAAGCGGGAGACGCACGCATGAGCCAGGAACGGTCCGACACGCTGGTGCTCTTTGGAGCCACCGGCGACCTCGCCCACAAGAAGATATTTCCGGCACTTTACCAGATGGTCGCCAAAGGCACGCTCACCGAACCGGTGATCGGTGTCGCCTTCGACGCCTGGGATTTGAAGCAGTTACAGGACTGCGCCCGCGACGGCATCGTCAATGCGCTAGGCAAGATCGACGAAAAGGTGTTCGCCAAGTTCGCCTCGCTGCTGCGCTATGTCAGCGGCGACTATCGCGATCCGGCCACGTTCGAGAAGCTGAAGGCCGCGCTCGGCAGTGCCCGGCGGCCGCTGCACTACATGGCAGTGCCGCCGACCATGTTCGAGACGGTCGTGCAAGGGTTGGAACAGTCGGGCACCGCGCATGGCGCGCGGCTGATGGTGGAAAAGCCCTTCGGCCACGATCTGCAATCGGCACGCTGGCTGAACCGGGTGCTGCATCTGGTGTTCGACGAACAGTCGATCTTCCGCATCGACCACTATCTCGGCAAGGAAGCGATCCAGAACCTGCTCTATTTCCGCTTCGCCAATTCCTTTCTGGAGCCGATCTGGAACCGCAACTACGTCGAGAGCGTGCAGATCACCATGGCCGAGGATTTCGGCATCGAGGGTCGCGGCAAGTTCTATGACGATGTCGGCTGCATCCGGGACGTCATCGAGAACCATCTGCTCAACATCCTGTTGCTACTGGCCATGGAGCCACCGGTCGGCCGCTCCGCCGACGATTTGATCGACGAGAAGGTCCAGGTGCTGAGGGCAATCCGGACGCTGACCAAAGACGATGTCGTGCGCGGCCAGTTCACCGGCTATCTCGCCGAGCCCGGCGTCAAGCCGAACTCGCCGGTCGAGACCTTCGCGGCGGTGCGCTTCTTCGTCGACACCTGGCGCTGGCAGGACGTGCCGTTCTTTATCCGCGCCGGCAAGAACATGCCGGTGCATGTCACCGAGGTGGTGGTGCGGCTGAAGCGCCCGCCGCTCGACGTCTTCGACCCGATCAAGCCCGCCGACCAGAATTACGTGCGTTTCCGCATCGACCCGCAGGTGGTGATCGCCATCGGCGCGCAGCGCAAAGCGCCGGGCGACGACATGGTCGGCGAGCAGGTGGAACTGACGGCGCTTGACGACAGCAAGGCCGACATGCCGCCTTATGAAAGGCTGATCGGCGACGCCATGAACGGCAATGGCCAGCTCTTCACCCGCCAGGACGCGGCGGAGCTCGCCTGGCGCATTGTCGGGCCGGTGCTCGGCGACACCACGCCGCCGCATCTCTACGAGCCGAAGACATGGGGACCGGCGGACGCCATGGCCGGCTTCGGACCGCCCAATGGCTGGATCGACCCGGTGGCATGAGGGAGGGAACGCGATGGCCAAGGCAGTGAAGCCAACAGCACCCGAGCCGGTCGTGCTGGCGATCGACATTGGCGGCTCGCATGTCAAGATCCTGACCAGTGCCGGCGGCGCCGAGCGCCGGGACGATTCCGGCCCCGATCTGACGCCGCAGCAGATGATCGACAAGGTGAAGAAGCTCGCCGAGGGCCTGTCCTACGACGTCATCTCGATGGGCTATCCCGGTCCAGTGCGTCACAACAAGCCAGTGCTCGACCCGATGAACCTCGGCAAGGGTTGGGCCGGCTTCGACTTCGCCGCGCAGTTCGGCAAGCCGGTCAAGGTGGTCAATGATGCATTGATGCAGGCCATCGGCAGTTATGAAGGCGGGCGCATGCTGTTCCTCGGCCTCGGAACCGGCCTCGGCGCGGCGATGATCGCCGACCATGTAGGCCTGCCCATGGAACTCGCCCACCTGCCTTACAAGAAGACCAAGAGCTTCGAGGATTATGTCGGTGAGCGCGGCCTGGAAAGGCGCGGCAAGAAGAAATGGCGCGAATCTGTCTTCGACATCGTCAACCGGCTCCGCGCCGCCCTGCAGCCAGACTATGTCGTCATTGGCGGCGGCAATGTCGACAAGCTCGACGAGTTACCGGCCGACTCCAGGCGCGGTGACAACACACGCGCCTTCGAAGGCGGATTTCGTCTGTGGCGAGACAAGGCCCTGATCGTCTGATATTATTACAGTTTAGTATAGTTGTTCAAAATAACGTGTGTCGCCGCGCTTAATCATTGCGTTGCGCAGATTTGCCGACTAGGAATTTTGCGCACTGTCCGGCGTGCTCCGCGGAACACGCTAAAGACGCTTCAGCATTTTTTGTTTTTTGTGCCTCGTCCTTTCGAAAACGCTCCCGATTTTCGAGGCCGTGCACCATAGACGGAGGAAACATTGACCGACGATAGCAACGACGCTCGTATCGACCTTCTCGAACTGACCGCCCACATCGTGTCCGCTTACGTTGAGAAGAACCGCCTGCCCGCCTCCGGTCTGGCCGACCTTATCGCCAGCGTCGCCACCTCGATCGCCGGGCTTGGCAAGCCGGCCGTGCCGGTGGCGGCACCCCTGGTTCCCGCCGTCAACCCGAAGAAGTCGGTGACGCCGGATTTCATCATCTGTCTCGAGGACGGCAAGAAGTTCAAATCGCTGAAGCGCCATCTGGGCGTGCATTTCGGCCTGACGCCGGACGCCTACCGCGCCAAATGGGGCCTGCCGGCGGACTATCCGATGGTTGCCCCCAACTACGCGGCCTCGCGCTCGCAACTGGCGAAGTCGATCGGCCTCGGCCGCAAGGCCGTCGAAGTGGCGCCTGTCAAGGCCAAGGGCCGCAAGGCCAAGGTCGCGGCCTGAGCAAATCAGTCCTGAGCCAATATTTAGGACGACTGGAGCAGAAGCCTGCCGGCGAAACCGCCTTGGCAGGCTTCGTGTTTTTGTGGCTTGGATGAACCGGACAGGTTCTTTGAGGGGGAAGCCATGAACTACACCAGGATGGTGATCGAGAAGGAAGCGCCGGAGGAATACGGCTACGACCGTATCCGCTACAATCTCTCCGAAAGCTCGATCGCCGACCAGAAGCTCTCCGACATCGGCCTGTCACTGCCTGATCTAACGCTGTTCTATGGCGAGCATCGCGGCGACAAGGACTTGCGCGCGCTGATCGCGGCGCAGGATGCCAGCATCTCGCCTGACGATGTGCTGGTCACCGCCGGTGCCGCCGGCGCGCTGTTCATCATCTCGACATCGCTTTTGTCGGCGAGCGACCACCTCGTCGTCATCAGGCCCAACTACGCCACCAACATCGAAACCCCAAGGGCGATCGGCTGCGCCATCAGCTTCGTCGACCTCGCCTTCGAGGACGGCTTTGCCATCGACGTCGAGGCCGTCAAGGGGGCGATGCGGCCGAACACTCGGCTGATCAGCGTCACCTGTCCGCACAACCCGACCGGCACGATGATGGGCCAAGCCGATCTCGACGCGCTGGTGGCGCTCGCGGAGAGCGGCAACTGCCATTTGCTGGTCGACGAGACCTATCGCGACCTCTCCTATGGCAGGCGCCTGCCATCGGCTGCCTCACTCAGCAAGAAGGCGATCAGCGTCTCGTCGCTGTCGAAAGCCTTCGGCATTCCCGGCATCCGCATCGGCTGGCTGATCACCAGGGATGCAGCGCTTCAGGAGACGTTCCTCGCCGCCAAGGAGCAGATCGGAATCTGTGGCAGCGTCATCGACGAGGGCATTGCGCGCGGCGTTCTGGAGCGCCGGGAAGCCTTCTTGGGCGTGCTGCTGCCCGAAATGGCCAAGCGCCGCGACATCGTCCAGGCCTGGATCGACCGCGAGCCGCTGGTTGACTGGGTGCGACCCGAAGGCGGTGTCGTCGGCTTCCCCCGCCTCAATGTCGAACCCGGCTTCGACCTCGACCGGTTCTATCTGAACCTGCTGGAAAACCACGGCACCTATGTCGGGCCCGGCCACTGGTTCGAAATGGAAAAGCGCTTCTTCCGTGTCGGCTTCGGCTGGCCGACGGAAGCCGAATTGAGGGGCGGGCTCGAGGCAATCTCGGCTGCGCTGCGGCAGTAACTTCCTCGTGCGATGGACGCAACAGGCTGAGAATCCCTTGATCCAGTGCTGATTTTAGCACACATGCCGGATCGAACTTTGCTAGACGTTCCATTGGTCGGACCAGCGCCCATCCGGGAAGTGCCCCGACGGCCAATGCTATCGCAATGGGGCCTTGATCCGTGACATCAGCACAAACTTCGCCGGAGCAGCGCTACGCTGCCTTCCGGCACAAAGCCTTCCTCAGCTACTGGACGGCGCGCTTTCTCACCACTTTCGCCACCATGATCGTCTCTGTCGCCGTCGGCTGGCAGATCTATGATTTGACGCGCGATCCCTTCGACCTCGGCATCGTCGGCATCGTCCAGTTCCTGCCGTCCCTGCTTCTGGTGCTGGTCACCGGCGTCGTCGCCGACCGCTTCGGTCGCCGGCTGATCATGGCGCTGTCGACGGTGGTCGAAGCATGCTGCGCGCTCGTTCTGCTGTACTTCACGCTGCATGGCCTTGTCAGTCCACTGCCGATCTTCGTCGTTCTGGCGCTGTTCGGCATGGCGCGCGCTTTTTACGGACCAGCCTCGTCGTCGCTGTTTGCCAATCTGGTGCCACCGGAAGATTTCGGCAACGCGATTGCGTGGAACTCGTCCGCCTGGCAGACGGCGACGATCATCGGCCCGGTCGCCGGCGGCCTGCTCTACGGCGTTTCGCCGGAGGCTGCATACGCCGTCGCCTCTGTGCTGATGTTGGTGGCCGGCCTGCTGATCTTCACCATTCCCAAGCCTGCCCAGCAGACTGCAACCGACAAGCCGACGATGGAAACGCTGTTTGCCGGCTTCCGCTACATCTGGAGCGAGAAGATCGTGCTCGGCGCCATCTCGCTCGATCTCTTCGCCGTGCTTTTGTCCGGCGCCTCGGCGCTGCTGCCGGTCTATGCGCGAGATATTCTTGAACTCGGCCCCTGGGGACTTGGCCTATTGCGCTCAGCGCCTGGCATCGGCGCCATCTGCGTCGCCGTCTGGCTCGCCGGGCATCCGCTCCGCGACAATGCCGGAAAGATCATGCTCGGCTTTGTCGCGGCATTCGGCGCCTTCACCGTGCTGTTTGGCCTGTCGACCGTCACCTGGCTGTCGATCGTCGCATTGGCCCTCCTCGGCGCCACCGACATGTTCAGCGTCTATATCAGGGAGACGCTGATCCAGCTGTGGACGCCGGACGAGGTGCGCGGCCGCGTCAACGCCGTCAACCAGGTCTTCGTCGGCGCCTCCAACGAAGTCGGCGAATTCCGTGCCGGCACCATGGCGGCGCTGATCGGTACGGTTCCGGCCGTGGTGATCGGCGGCATCGGCGCCGTCGCGGTCGCCGGGCTGTGGGCGTATCTGTTCCCGGCGCTGCGCAAGGTGCGTCACCTCAACGGGCGAAACTGACGCTCAGCAAGATTACGCTGTCACAGGAGCTGCCATGATTACCTGTCACCTGAAATATGTCATCGATCCGTACAAGCTTGCCGAGTTTGAAGAGTATGGCCGTCGCTGGATCGGTCTGGTCAATCGTCTCGGCGGAAACCATCATGGCTATTTCCTTCCGAGCGAAGGAGCGAACAATATCGCCTATGCCATGTTCAGCTTTCCGAACCTTGCCGACTACGAGGACTATCGCAAGCGGATGGCTGCCGACCCGGAATGCCAGGAAGTATTTGAGACGGAAAAGCGCAATCGCAGCATTCTCAGCTATGAGCGCAGCTTCATGCGGCCGGTGCTCGAACCCTAGGGAAATTGCAGGATAGGGGCTACCGCACCGGCCTGCCGAACACCATGCGCAAAAATTCGTCCAGCCAGCGCTTCAGATGCATGTCCCAGATCAGCCGGCCGCCGAGGTGATCGCGGCCGGGCTGCGCGCCCGGCAATTCGAAGCGGTGCGCGCCGCGCACCACCCAGCGCTGCATCATCACCCGGGTCAGTTCGCCATGGAACTGGATGCCCCAGGCATTGTCGCCGTAGCGGAAGGCCTGGTTTGGATAGGTATCGGCCGTCGCCAGTAGCGTTGCATCCCTCGGCAACGAAAAGCCCTCGCGGTGGAACTGGTAGACCATTTCGGGCCAGTGCATGAGTTTCCGGCCGGCCTCGGTCGCTTTCAGCGGATACCAGCCGATCTCGACCAGCCCTTCGCCGTGACCCTCGACCTTGCCGCCGAGATGGTTGACCAGCATCTGCGCGCCGAGGCAGATGCCGAGGCATGGCCGGTTCTCCCGGAGCGGGACTTCCAGCCAGTTGGTCTCGCGGCGGACGAACTCGTCCTCGTCATTGGCGCTCATCGGCCCGCCGAACACCACCGTGCCGGCATGGCCGTCCAGCGTCTTCGGCAAGGCGTCGCCAAGCGGCGGCCGGCGGATGTCGAGCTCGAAGCCCTCTTCGATGAGCATGTGGCCGACGCGTCCTGGGCTCGAATTCTCCTGATGCAGCACGATCAGGATTTTTGGCTTCGAGCTCATTGCGCGCGGCATCGTCAGGCGAGATCCCGTCTATTCGTCGCTGGATGTTCCACGGGCGCCCGGCGCGTGCGCCGCCGCCTTGCGGCGCGCCTCGACCCGGTCGTGACGCTCGACGCCTATCAGTTCGGCGACACGCCACACCGTATTGTCCTCGAGCTCGTGCAACTCGCCATCGGCATAGACGATCTCCCACATCAGGCCGATGAAGGCCTTACGCCCGTCCACGTCGAGATGGCGCTTGAGCACGCTGGTGAAGGCATAGAGATCGATCGCCTCATTGTCGGCCCGCTCGCCGGCGGCGACCAGCGCTTCGAGTTCGGCGCCGCTGATCGAGTAGCTCTCGGAGAGCACCGCCTTGAACCGTTCCCACTCGACATCCTGGCGTACGCCGTCGGCGTTCATCACATGGTAGAGCAGCGCTGAAGCCGCGACGCGCGGATCGTCCGTGCTGGCCTGCGCGCCGGGTCCGGCGGGCAAATCCCTGAGAAACGACAGAACGCGTTCGAACATCAATCCATTCCCCAACGGCCCAAGGGCCGGCCCAATATCAAAACAGCCGGAACCGGCGCGGCGACTTTTCCGCTTCCTCGTCCGGATCGACGCCCGGATCGTCCGGCAGCCGCGCCAGTTCTTCCGCCGGCTCGACCGCCTCGGCATCGGCCGGCACCGCCGCGAAAGCAGCCGCCGTGACCGGCGTGACCTGGTCTTCGCTTCTATCGGTTCCCTTGCCCGCTGTCTCGCTGGCCGGCGCGACATGGTCGACCGCGTCGATCGACTTCTCACTGGCCGGCTTCGCCAACGCTTCAATGACCGGCACTGTGGTCTCAGGCGAATCGTCGCGGCTGTCGATCAACTGGCCAAGCCGCTCCATCGGCGCGCGCCATTCGAAGGCGTCGAGTCGTCCGGTGACCGGCGACACCGGCGCCCAGCGCTCCGACACGACGCCATCGGCGACCCAGGCCGGATCACGCGGCGCCCGCACCGCCTTGGACAGCAGCTGCCGCACCTTGCCCTGATCGCCGGTCTCGGCCTCCTCGATGTCGGCCAGCAGCAGATAGGCGCCTTCGCGGCGGTCCATCCGGATCGCCGCCTCGGCCTCGCGGCGGGCGGTCGAAAAGTCCTGCGCGTCGAGCGCGGCACGCGCCACGGTCATCGACGATTCGGCGTGGTTCTTCTTTATCTCCTGCAGCTTCTTCGCCCGGTTGAGGCGGTCGAGCACCGCGTCGCCCGGCCTTGCGTGGGTATAGAGCTCGGCGATCTCCGGATGCGGCTCGGCCCTCCACGCTGTCTCCAGAACCTTGGAGCCCTTGCGCACATCGTTCTGCTTGAACAGTGCGGCGGCGGCGGTAACGGCGGCCGGGGCGAAATCCGGCCGCAGCTTGTTGGCCTCGAGTGCCGCTGTCCTGGCAGCGGTGGGATCGCTATCGGCAAGCGACTGTGCCTTGGCGGTCAACAGCACGGCGCGACGGCGGTTGGCGGCGTCGCGTTCGATCTGCCGCGTCGACTTCTGCGCATCGACCAGTTTCAACGCCCCATCCCAATCGCCGCGGGCGGTCAATTCCTCCAGCGTCGATTCGGCCGCCCAGGCCAGTTGCGGCGCAACGGCGGCGGCACGACCGGCATAGTGCCGGGCAGCATTGCGGTCGCCCAGCCGTTCGGCTTCGAGATAAAGCCCGCGCAGGCCGAGCAGCCGCATTTCGGGATCGTCGAGCATGCTCTCGAACTTTTGCCGCGCGCCTTCATGATCGCCTTCGAGCAGCGACGCCTGCGCCTCGAGCAGATGGATCAGCGGTTCCTGGTCGGAGCGGATCAGCTTGGCTGCTTCCTTGGTCTTCTTGCGGGCCAGCGCGCCGTCGCCGGCGCCGGCGGCGATCATGCCGGTCGACAGCGCCTGATAGCCACGGTCGCGGCGGCGCACGCGGAAATAGCGCGAGATGGTGTAGGGGCTGTTCCACAGCGACCTGATCAGCCACCACAGGATCATCACGGCGGCGACGACGGCAACGACCGCAACCGCCGCGACCATCAGGCTGACCTGGTACTGGTAGCCGTTGAAGGTGACGACCATGTCGCCCGGCCGGTCGGCCAGCCAGGCAAAGCCGAGCCCAAGCGCGAAGACGACGATGAGGAAGGCGAGCAGGCGGATCATCGTTTTGCCCTCATGCCTTCATCGCGCCGGAGATCAGCGCGTCGACCTGGGTTTCGACCTCGATGCGCGCCTTGAGTTTGCCGGCAAAGTCGGCGCCGGCGGCCTTCACGGCCTCAGGTAGCGAATTATATTCGCCGAGCGCCTTGGCATAGTCGCCCTGGGTGACCGCCACCTCCATGCGCGCCACGGTTTCCGGCGCGCCGGGACCCTCGACGGCGCCGATCGGCCGGACCTTGACCAGCGATTCGGCGCTCGACATCAGGTTCTGCAGAAAGCCGGCATTCTCATCGACCGGCGTTGCAGCGGCGACCATGGCATTGGCGGCGGCATCCATCTGCGCGGCGATCTCGGTACGGGTCGGAACGCCCTTTTCGGCATAGGGCCGCAAGGTCGCGATCTCCGGCGCGTTGGGTGAGATCGCGGCCAGCGTGTCGAGTTCGGCCGAGAATGGCGCACCGCGTTCGAGCGCCGACTTTAAGGCGGACGCGGCAATGGCGAGCGCGATCTTCGGCTGTCCCGCCGCTGCCTCGACCTTGCCCGAAAGCTGCGACACCGACTGTTCCAGCGCGGCGAGCCGGCCGTCCTGCGCTTTCGCCGCCTCGCCCGCCGATTTCACCAGCGCGTCGAGATCCGCCAATTTTGCGTTGAGCGGGCCAAGATCGACCGGCGCCGCGCTGCCGGCCTTGCCGAGGGCGGCGACCGCGGTCTCGATCTGCTTGACCTTGTCACCAAGGGCGGCAAGGCCGGCATTGTCGCCCGCGCCACCCTGTTCGACCGCCGATTTCAACGCCGCGATATCGGCCTTTACTTGCTCCAGTCCCGAGGAAAGCCCGACCACCTTGGCCGCTGCATCATTGTTGCCGCCGGTTTCCTTCAAGCCGGCGATTTCGCTCTTCAGCGAAGCGATCTCGCCATTGACGCCGTCGAGCGAGACACCGGCGCCGGAACCCGGCGCGCCGAGCAGCCCGGCAAATTGCAGGCCACCGGCGCCGGCGAGCGCAATGACACCACCGATGATGCCGGCGGCAATACCGTTGAGCCCGCCACGCTTTGCCACAGCCGGTGTCGGCGCCATCTTTTCGTCCCGTGTCCCAGTTTTTGCCTTGCCGTCGTCGGTGTGCTTGGCCGACACATCCTCGAAATTGTAGTCGGAGGCGGCAGTGCGATCGGCTGGCGTATCCGAGCCGGGATAGGGCAGCTCGGGCTCAACGGCCTTGGCCTCCGCGGACGGCTCGGTCCCGGCCTGCCCAGGGGCAGCATCGGCATGCTCCCAGGGTTCGAGATCGGTCTGGTCGGCATGCACCGGCTCTTCGGGAACCTCCGGCTGCGAGGCATCAGCGGTTTCCTCGGCCTTCGCCTCGTCGGTCTGGGCCGCATCCTTGGCGGCATCCTCGTCGGCGATTCGGGAGACGGCACCAGGTTCGAGATCGATGGTCACCGGCTCGCGGCGGCTTTTCGAGTGTCGCATCTTCGGCGTCTTGACCATGCCTGGGCTCCGCAAAATTCGCTTCGTCTCAACGCCTGCCGGCGCGTGATGGTTCAGAAAGGGTCTAGCACATCACCAAGCGGTGAAAAGGGGCGGTGTGATGACGCGGCTCAGGGCATCACGCGCAAAAGCGCCAGCAGTGCCTCCTCGTCGGGCTGCGGCGCAACGTGGATTGCTTTGCCGGGGCTGTCGCCGAAAGGAGCGGCTATGCGCGCGGAAAGCGCGAAAACCTGTGTCTTTTCAAAGGCTCCTTGCAGGGCAGGCCGTTTGGCCAGGAGTTGCATGGCAGCGGCGGCCTTGGCCGAATAGAGCAGCACCGCATCGACCGGCTGGCTGGACAGCAGCGCAAGGATGGTCTCGTCGGAATACGGCACGGGCAACGTGTCATACGTCTCCACGGCCCGGACCTGGACTCCGGCAGCTTCCAGCCTCTGCTCGAACACCGGAAACCGCACGCGTCCGCAGAGATAGGTGATTGCCTTGCCGGGAAGCGCCATCGCGATGCTGTCGGCCAGCGCGTCGGCATCGCCCGAGCCTTCAAGGACCGAAGAGAACCCCTTCTTGCGCGCCGCTTCGGCGGTCCTGGCGCCCACGGCATGGCAAGGTAGGGCGGCAAGCGCCGCGATGACCTCGTTTGAGGCATGACGCACGGCGTTGGCGCTGGTGACGGCGACCGCGATGGCATCGCCGGTGACGAACTCCGCATCGACAGGCAAAGCCACCGTTTCGGTCAGCGGCAGAACGATCGGCTGAAAGCCTGTCTCCTGAAGCCGCCGCGCCGTGCGCGAGGCGCCCGGTTCCGGTCTGGTCACCAGGACGCGAAGCATGTTCAGAGCCAGCCGTCGAAGAATTTTTCACCGGCCTTGGCCCGCACCGACCGTGCGGCTTCATCGCCGATGCGGGTGGCATCCTGCGCCGATCCCTGCAGCTCGACCGTGTGCGACTGCCTGCCGTCGGGCGAGATGATCAGCCCGGCGAAGGAGAGCTTTCCGGCCTCGACCGAGGCATAGCCGGCGATAGGCGTGCGGCAGGAGCCGTCGAGCGCCGCCAGGAAGGCGCGTTCGCAGGCGAGCGCATGTCCGGTCGGCACATCGTGGATGGCTGCAAGCATCTTTTCAGCAGCGCGGTCGCCGATCCGGGTCTCGATGCCGATCGCGCCCTGGCCGGGTGCGGGCGGAAAGATGTCGAGCGGCATCAGATCGGTGGCGACATGCTCCAGGCCCAGCCGCTTCAGCCCGGCATAGGCGAGGATGGTGCCGGCGGCGACGCCTTCGTCAAGCTTGCGCAGCCGCGTCTGCACATTGCCGCGGAACATCACCACGTCGAGATCCGGCCGCATGCGGCGGATCAGCGCTTGCCGCCTGAGCGACGACGAGCCGATCTTCGCCCCGCGCGGCAGTTCGGCGATGGTCTTCGCCGCCTTGCCGACAAAAGCATCGCGCGCATCCTCGCGCGGCAGGAAGGCCGAGAGCTCCAGGCCGTCCGGCAGTTGCGTCGGCATATCCTTCGACGAATGCACGGCGATGTCGATCGCGCCCGCCAGCAGTGCTTCCTCGATCTCCTTGGTGAACAGGCCCTTGCCGCCGGCTTCCGACAGCGGCCGATCCTGGATGCGGTCGCCGCTGGTCGAGATGACGACCACCTCGAACGCTTCCGCCGGCAGGCCATGCGCGGCCATCAGCCGCGCCTGTGTCTCATGCGCTTGCGCCAAGGCCAGCGGGCTGCCGCGTGTTCCGATTTTCAAGGTTGTTTGCATGGCGCGCCGTCCGTGATAACCCCCGGCCGGAGCATTTTGCAGCCAAGTGGAGCCACTTGGCGTCGCGGAAATGCGGCCGAAATAACCGAGGCCTTTTCGGGCTTTCTCCTAACGGGGAAAGGCCCGATAAACAATCTCTTGGGATAGCGACGAATTGATCCGTGTTCTGGGCATTGAGACGAGTTGCGACGAGACCGCCGCCAGTGTCGTGGCGCTCGAAGGCGATGCCGCGCCGAAAATCCTGTCCAACATCGTGCTTTCCCAGATCGAGGAGCATGCCGCCTTCGGCGGGGTCGTGCCCGAGATCGCCGCGCGCGCCCATGTCGAGGCGCTGGACGGCATAGTCGAGGCCGCTCTTGCCGATTCGGGCACGGCCCTAGCCGATATCGATGCGATCGCCGCCACCGCCGGCCCCGGCCTGGTCGGCGGCCTGATCGTCGGGCTGATGACAGCCAAGGCGATCGCCGCGGCAGCCGGCAAGCCGTTGATCGCCGTCAACCACCTCGAAGGCCATGCCTTGACCGCGCGGCTGACCGACGGGCTCGAATTCCCCTATCTGCTGCTGCTGGTCTCCGGCGGTCACACGCAGATCTTGGCGGTGCGCGGCGTCGGCGACTATCAGCGCTGGGCCACCACCATCGACGACGCGCTCGGCGAAGCCTTCGACAAGACCGCCAAGATGCTCGGCCTGCCCTATCCCGGCGGCCCGAATGTCGAGAAGGCGGCACAGAAGGGCGACGACAAGCGCTTCGCCTTTCCTCGCCCCATGAAGGGCTCGGCGCAGCCCGATTTCTCCTTCTCCGGCTTGAAGACCGCCGTGCGCCAGGCGGCGACAGCGATCGAGCCCTTGAGCGACCAGGACGTCGCCGACATCTGCGCCTCATTCCAGGCGGCGGTGGCCGATGCGCTGGCTGACCGCGTCTCCCGCGCGCTGGCACGATTCAGCCAGACATTCCCCGGCACGAAGAACCCGGCTCTGGTCGTTGCCGGCGGCGTCGCCGCCAACCGCACCATCAAGGCGACGCTGGAACGCCTCTGCACTGACGCCGGCTTCACCTTCGTCGCGCCGCCGCTCAAACTGTGCACCGACAACGCCGCGATGATCGCCTGGGCCGGCATCGAACGGCTGCGCGAAGGCATGGCGCAGGAGAACGGCTTCGATTTCGTGCCGCGCTCGCGCTGGCCGCTCGACAGCATCTCGGCACCGATGGTTGGTTCCGGCCGGCGCGGAGCCAAGGCATGACTGATGAAGCCATGAGCGGCCAAGACGTCGGCAATCCCGGGAAAGGTAGCTGGCGCGTCACCGTGCTCGGCGGCGGCGCCTGGGGCACAGCGCTGGCCCTGGCCATGCTGCGCGCCGGCCATGCGGTGCGCCTGTTCGCGCGCGACCCGGAAACCGTGGCCGCGATCGGCCGCGGCGAGAATCCGCGCTACCTGCCCGGCATCGCCATTGCACCCGGCATCGAGGCGACATCCGACATTGCGGCGGCGCTCTCCGGGGCCGATTGCGTGCTGGCGGTGACGCCGGCGCAGTCGCTGCGGGCGACACTGGCGGCAGCGAAGGATCATATGCCTGACGGCATCCCGCTCGTTCTCTGCGCCAAGGGCATCGAGCGCGACACCGGCGCCTTGCTGTCGGCCATCGCTAGCGAAATCCTGCCGCGAAACCCGGTCGCCGCGCTCTCCGGCCCAAGTTTTGCCACCGATGTCGCCCGCGGCCTGCCGACGGCGGTGGTGGTCGCCGCCGGCGACGAGACCCTGGCGGCGGACCTTGCCGCCCGCTTTTCCGCCGAGAATCTGCGCTGCTATTCGAGCGACGACCTGATCGGCGTCGAGATCGGCGGCGCTTTGAAGAACGTCTTTGCCATTGCCGCCGGTGCCGTCACCGGCGCCGGGCTCGGCGCCAGCGCCCAGGCCGCCATGGTGACGCGCGGCTTCGTCGAACTGCGCCGCATCGGTGCGGCCTTCGGCGCCAGGCCAGAGACCCTGATGGGGCTTTCCGGCCTTGGCGACCTGCTGCTGACCTGCTCATCCGCCCAATCGCGCAATTTCGCCTACGGGCTGGCGCTCGGGCAAGGCAAGGCGCTTGCCGGACTGCCGCTGGCCGAGGGCGTGCCGACGGCAGCGATCGCCGCCCGCATCGCCGCCGAACGTGGCATCGACGCACCGATCATCACCGCCGTCGCGGCCATTCTGGACGGCGCCATCACCATCCGCCAGGCCGTGACGGCCCTGATGACTCGGCCGCTGAAGACCGAAACCAACGATTGATCCCCTCGACCTCGATCCCAAGAACCAGGAGAAGACCATGCTGTTTGCTTTTGTTTGCAAGGACAAGCCGGGAAGCCTGCAGATACGCCTCGACACGCGGCCCGTGCATGTCGCCTTTCTCGAAGAGCTGAATGCGCAGAAGAAACTGGCCTTTGCCGGTCCGTTCCTCGATGCCGATGGCAAGCCCAATGGCAGCCTCGTAGTCGTCGAGGCGCCGGATCTGGCCGCCGCACAGGCCTTGTCGGCCGCAGACCCCTATGCCAAGGCCGGACTGTTCGAAAGCGTCGAAATCCGCCAGTGGAACTGGACGTTCAACAAGCCGGCGGCTAGTTAATCCAGTCGCCGCACCTGGATCGCAAGGAGGAGAAAACATGAACTACTGGCTGTTCAAATCCGAACCCTCGGTTTTCTCCTTCGAGGCGTTGAAGGCCAAGGGCAAGGCCGGCACGCAGTGGGACGGCGTGCGCAACTACGCCGCCCGCAACAATATGAAGGCCATGCAGATCGGCGATCTCGGTTTCTTCTACCATTCCAATGAGGGGCTCAACATCGTCGGCATCGCTGAGGTCTGCGCGCTGGCCCACCCCGACACCACCTCCGACGATCCGCGCTGGGAATGCGTCGACATCCGGGCGGTTCGCGATGTGCCGAACCCGCCGACGCTGGAACAGGTAAAAGCCAAT
Organism: Mesorhizobium sp. 113-1-2; assembly: GCF_016756475.1. Lineage (NCBI taxonomy): Bacteria > Pseudomonadati > Pseudomonadota > Alphaproteobacteria > Hyphomicrobiales > Phyllobacteriaceae > Mesorhizobium > Mesorhizobium sp. 113-1-2. The sequence continues at coordinate 1,205,361 of NZ_AP023242.1, read as the reverse complement.
CCGAAGCTTGCCGACATGGCGCTGGTGCGGCTTGGGCGGCTTTCCGTGCAGCCGGTCACCCCGGCCGAATGGAAGGAAGTCTGCCGCATGGGCGGCCTGACGCCTGCTCCGTGACGGCCCTCACCCCGCACAGCGCCAAGCAGTTTATCCTCGACAACACGGCGCTTATGGCGCCGCCGCACGTGCCTGAGATTCTGCTGCATCTGGCCGATGAAGCCCACGATCTTTGGCAGCGGACCGAGGACGAACTGGTGGAGATCGGCCTGCCGCCGCCCTTCTGGGCCTTTGCCTGGGCCGGCGGCCAGGGCCTCGCCCGCTATGTCCTGGACAATCCCGACACGGTGCGGGGCAAGCGCGTGCTCGACTTTGCCTCGGGTTCCGGCCTCGTCGCCATCGCTGCCGCCAAGGCTGGTGCGGCCGGGGTGATCGCCGCCGACATCGACCCGTTCTGCGCCACCGCGATCCGCCTCAACAGCGAGGCCAATGGCGTCGGCATCGACTTCCTCGCCAGCGACTGCATCGGCACCGATGCGGGCTGGGACGTGGTGCTCGCCGGTGATGTTTTCTACGACAAATCCTTCGCCGACCGCCTGATGCCGTGGTTTGCGACGCTCAAGGCGCGTGGCGCCGAGATCTTCGTCGGCGATCCCGGCCGGTCCTATATGCCCAAGACAGGGCTGGAGCCGCTTGCGGTCTATGAGGTGGAAGTCACGCGGGCGCTGGAGGATTCCCTGGTCAAGCGCACCACCGTCTGGCGCTTTGCTTGACGCCATCGCCGAAGCGCTTGATACAACGTGCATCGGGCAATTCCAGGAAAAGTGCTTAGCGGTTTTCCCACGGGAATTGCGTCAAAACAAAAAGATGTCACATGGCCTGCGTCAGGAGGGGGAAGCTCATGGATTTTTCAGCAGTGAACTGGCTGGCGGTCATCGCCGCCGCCGTCGTGGCTTGGCTGTTCGGCGCCGCCTGGTACATGGGGTTGAGCAAGCCTTGGCTGAAGGCCGCCAAGCTCGATCCGGCGACGATGAAGAAATCGCCGCTGCCTTTCGTCATCAGCTTCATCGCCGAACTGGTCATGGCTTACATCATGGCGCTGGTTGTCGGCGCGATGACCGGTGGTGAGCCGACATTGCTTGCCGGGCTTGTCTTCGGCTTCGTGCTTTGGCTGGGTTTCGTCGCCACGACGCTGTCGGTCAACCATCGCTACGAGAATTTCGGCTGGGGCCTGACCCTCATCGATGGCGGCCATTGGCTCGGCGTCTTGCTGATCATCGGTGCTGTGATCGGCTGGTTCGGCGCCGCGGCAAGCTGAGACGGGCGCGTTGACGATGGCGGATGAGCAGGGATTTCCACGCGACCTGGTGTTCACCCGGATCTGTCACGTCAAGCAGGGCTATGACGACCGGCGCCGCCATATTGTCCGCGAATTCGAGCGGCGCGGCGTGCCGGTCTATTTTTACACGGACTGGGACCGGCCCGATATCACCCCGGAGATCCGCAACGAGCTGGTCGCGCCCGCCTTTACCCACCCGCCAGCCGTCTCGCTGGCGCTGAAACATGTCGGCATCTGGCGTGATTTCCTCGAGACCGACCTGCCCTATTGCCTGGTCTTCGAGGATGACGTCTTCCTCGCCCGCGACTTCGTCGCCAAGTTCCGGCGGGGGCTTGCCGAACTCGGCAGCCCTGCGCGCAAGGCCGTCATCTATCTCGGCAATGGCAGCAACTACTACACACCGAGCTGGAAATTGCGGAAGGGCCAGAGGCTTTACCCGGCACTGCATGCCAGATGCACCGATTCCTATCTCATCACCCGCCCGGTCGCCGAAGCCCGCTGCGCCTGGATCGAGCAGAACAAGATATACACCTCGATCGACCACCAGGTCGAACAGATGGACGAGAAGCTCGGCATTGAGATGCTGTGGTTCGAACGTCCGATTGTCGAACAAGGCAGCGAAAACGGCGCGTTTCAGACGTCCATTTCCGCGAAAAACTATCCGCGTTTGTACAAAAGCCTGAAATGGAAATGGAAGAAATACACCCGCATGATCTTCGGCCACAACGCCCGGTCGTGACCGGAAGATCGGACCTGGCGCAGCCGGCTCATGCCTCCGTGCCGTGGGTCTTTGCCGCCTCCTCGAGAAGCCATTCGCGAAACGCGACGATGCGCGCGTCGTCCTTTGCGGTTTCCGGATAGACCAGGAAATAGGCGAACTCCGGCGCGACCTTGATGCCGAGCTCGAAGGGGCGGACGAGACGCCCTTGCGACAAATCGTTGGCGACCATGGCGAAGTCAGCCAGCGCCACGGCATTGCCGTCGAGTGCCGCCTGCGTGGCGTCGGTCGAAGAGCCGAAGACGAGGGTGCGGCTGTCGTCGAAATCGTCGACGCCGGCCGCCTGCATCCACATGCGCCAGTTCGGCCAGGTGACGCCTTGCCGCGACCATTCGATATGCGCGAGCGTGTGCCGGAAAAGGTCGCGCGGTTCATTGAGCGGCGGGCCAGAAGCAAGCAGGGCCGGGCTGCACACCGGAATGATGATGTTGTCGAACAGCCGGTGCGCGCAAAGCCCCGGATATTTGCCGGTGCCGAAGCGGATGCCGATATCGACGTCGTCGCGCTCGAAATCCCTGACATCGTAGGTGATGTCGAAGCGCAGCTCGATGCCCGGCCTTTGATGGCGAAAATCGTCGATGCGCCGCATCAGCCATTTCGTCGCGAACTGCGCGTCGAGCGTCACTTTCAAGAGCGCCGTGCCGCGCGTCGTCTTGCGAGCCCGCGACACCGCCCGGTTGAGCAGGTCGAGCGCGTCGATCGAGGCCTCGAACAGCACGTTTCCCGCTTCCGTCAGCCGCATGGTGCGGCTGGTGCGCGTGAACAGCACCAGGTCGAGCTGATCCTCGATCTCCTTGACCTGGTGGCTGACCGCGGCCGGCGTCAGCCCAAGCTCGTCGGCGGCGCGGGTGAAATTGAGGTGACGCGCTGCCGCCTCGAAGGTCCTCAATGCGCGGGTTCCGGGCAGGAGGCGAGACATCCGGTCTCCAAATAAAACTTGATGATCTGAAAAGAACTACTCGTTTCCCGTTTATTTTTCAATCCGGCATGATTGCAGCATCGAGATACCTTCAAACCAGATTTGACATCTGGAGAAACCGGATAAAGCCATGACCGACCTCGCTCTGAAATCCCACACCGCCCTCAAATCCCGCTCCGGCATCGCACCCTGGCTGCACGCCGCAATCGATTGGCTGCGTCAGGCGCGGGTCGCCGCCCGGCTTCCGCACGAGTCTGTTGAGGGTCTCTCCGAGAGCCAGTTGCGCGACATCGGCGCCGAACGCCGGGATATCGCACAGGTGATGGACCGGGAACTCCGCGAAATCGGCCTGCTGGGCACGGGTTGGCAGAAACCGGGCAGGAGATAGGGGAATAAGGCGGTAGGGCAATAGGGAAAGTCAGGACGCCGGAAGACACTCGCTACTGCCCTACTGCACTACCTCACCACCCTCACCACCGTCCGGTCCGACAGCAGCGGTAAGAGCCGCGCCATGGTGCGCGCGGTCACCGCGACACAGCCTTGCGTCGGCGTGAAGCCTGGGCGTGCCAGGTGGAAGAAGATGGCGCTGCCGCGCCCGCGGCGACGCGGCGAAATGTTCCAGTCGAGCACCAGGCAGGCATCGTAGAGCCGGTCGTCGCGCCGCATGCGCTCATGGCTGGCGCCATAGGGGATCCTGACCGGCCTGTTGTAGTTGCGGTCGTCCGGCACCTCGCACCAGCCGAGATCGGGCCCGATCGGGGTCATCGCCAGCCGGGTCCTGCGGCCACCGGCAAACTGATCTCCCCGAAAGTAACCCGACAGGATCCGCATCGCGCCAAGCGGCGTGGCGCCATCACCCTCGCGCTTGTCGGCCGAGATGCCACCGCGCCCCAGCGCGCAGGCAAACACCATTTTTCCGGCCTGCAGCAGGCCCTGTGTTGGATGGCCGGGCCTTGCCCGCACGGTCAGCACACGCAGCCGTTTTGGCAAAATTGCGCCGGCTGCATTGCGATCGCGTTTTTTCTTGTATGATCGTGCCACGGAACAAATCACTGTGATCGGCTATTGTGTCGGCCAGCTTCCGCATAAATACGCAGCGGTCAAATGAATTCACTTTTCAAAACAACGGATTGATCCATGACTTCACGCACCATCCTAATCGTCGACGACGACGACGACCTGCGCGGCACACTGGTCGAGCAACTCGCCCTCTATGAGGAATTCGACGTGCTGCAGGAAGCGACTGCGGCAAAAGGCGTCACCGCCGCGCGCGGCGGCCTCATCGACCTGCTCATCATGGATGTCGGCCTGCCCGACATGGATGGCCGCGAGGCCGTCAAGATCCTGCGCAAGGGCGGCTACAAGGCGCCGATCATCATGCTGACCGGCCACGACACCGATTCGGACACGATTCTGGGTCTCGAGGCCGGCGCCAACGACTATGTCACGAAGCCGTTCCGCTTCGCGGTGCTGCTGGCGCGTATCCGCGCTCAGTTGCGCCAGCACGAGCAGAGCGAGGACGCCACCTTCTCGGTCGGTCCCTACACCTTCAAGCCTAGCCAGAAGCTGCTCATCGACCCGCGCGGCGGCAAGGTGCGGCTGACGGAGAAGGAAGCCTCGATCATCAAATATCTCTACCGCGCCGACCAGAAGGTGGTGACGCGCGACGTGCTGCTGGAGGAGGTCTGGGGCTACAATTCCGGCGTCACCACGCACACGCTGGAAACCCATGTCTACCGGCTGCGCCAGAAGATCGAGCGCGATCCTTCCAATGCGGAAATTCTTGTGACAGAAAGCGGTGGCTACAAGCTGGTTCCTTAAACATTTCACTATCCAATTAGCAATTCCAGGAAAAGTGTGGGCGGTTTTCCGTCCGGAATTGCGTAAAACTAAATGGATAGAGCGGTCTGGGCGGGCCGCTTTCGGGTGCGATCCTGTTGGAGGGTATTCAGGATCTGCTCGTGAAGGAGGGATTGGACTGACCGTTCGGGGACGCAGCTAGAGATGGCGTTGGATGACGACATCCGCATCCTGTCCGCCGTGAGCCTCTTCCAGGGTTTCACGCAGGAACAGCTGCGCCTGCTCGCCTTCGGCGCCGAGAACACCCTGCTGCAGGCCAACCACAAGCTTTACCGCGAGGACGACGAGGCCGATTCGGCCTACGTCGTGGTCAGCGGACGCATCGTGCTCTATCGCGAGCAGGGCGGCGAGCGCATTCCCATCGGCAGCGCCGGCCCCGGCACCATCCTGAGCGAACTGGCATTGATCGCCGACACCAACCGGCTGACCAGCGCGTCGGCCGAAATCGACTCGGAAGTGATCCGGCTCAGCCGCAAGATGTTCCGTCGCATCCTGGAGGAATATCCCGAAGTCGCGGTGAAACTGCACGAGCGCATTTCCGAGGAATTCCAGGCCATGATCCGCCGCATCGAGAAACTGGCGCCGCGGTTTTCCGGCTGAGGAGAGCGAGGCGGACATGACCTTTCAGCTTGTTCGCGCCACCGAAAACGACCTGCCCTTCATCATGGCCACCGAACGGCGCGAGGGCTACGGCGCGTTCGTTGGCGTTGGGACGAGCCGCGCCATCGCCAAGCCTTTGCCGACGGTGCGCACGCCTATTTCGTAGGGACCGAACGTTCCGTGCCGAACGGCTTCGTGATCCTGCGCGGTTGGGCTTCTGCCGAACGTGTGACATTGGTCAAGCGCATAGCCGTCGTCGCGCCGGGGCAAGGCCAGGGCCGAGCGCTGCTCGCGGCGGCGGTTGAGCGGGTCTTTGTCGAGACCGACGCCTACCGGCTCTGCATCGGCCTCTTTCCGGACAATCATCGCGCACGGCGCGCCTATGAGGCCGTTGGATTCACAGCCGAGGGCGTTGCGCGAGGCAGTGCGTTCTTCAACGGCGTGCATCGCGACGAACTGGTCATGGCGCAACTGCGGCCGGAGTGGGAAAAGCGCCGGTCCGGATAATCAATCGAGATCGAACCGCGCAATCACAGGCACATGGTCCGACGGTCGATCCCAGCCGCGCGCCGCCCGCAGGATCTCGTAGCCGGCGAAATCAGACACCAGGTTGGGTGACGACCAGACATGGTCGAGCCGCCGGCCGCGATTGGACAGCTCCCAATCCTGCGCGCGATAACTCCACCAAGTGTAGAGCTTCTGATCTATCGGCACATTGAGCCGCATCAGGTCGACCCAGTTGCCGGCGAGCCGCATCGCCTCGAAGTTTTCGGTCTCGACGGGTGTGTGGCTGACGACGTTGAGCAATTGTTTGTGCGACCAGACGTCGTGCTCGAGCGGCGCGATGTTGAGGTCGCCGACCAGCACCGAGGCGGACACCTCGCTATGCTCGGCGCGGATGGCGTTCATCTCGGCGACGAAATCGAGCTTGTGCTTGAATTTCTTGTTGATTTCGGGATCGGGTTCGTCGCCGCCAGCCGGCACGTAGAAATTGTGCAGCAGGATCGTCTTGCCGCCGGCCCGTACCGTCACCGACAGATGCCGGCTGTCCTCGATCTCGCAGAAGCGTCGCTTTTCGACCACCTCGATCGGCCGCCGCGCCACCGTCGCGACGCCGTGATAGCCCTTCTGGCCATGGAAGGCGATGTGTTGGTAGCCGAGCCTGCGGAATGCCTTTTCGGGAAACAGCTCATCGGGAACTTTCGTTTCCTGCAGGCAGAGCACATCGGGGGCGTACTCGTCGAGCAGGCGCTCGACGATCGGCATGCGCAGGCGAACGGAGTTGATATTCCAGGTGGCAATCGAAAAGGGCATTCGCAATCCAGGACAGCGTGTGTCCGGCCAGACCGCTGGGCTCTGGCGGAGAAGACGCCTATTGACGGAGTCAGTCCCGGGAACCTGCCAGCCGAAGGCTGCAAATACAAGCCGGGCCGCGCTCGGCGAGTCGCGGCCCATTACTTTCCACAGCTATTGGAGCGATCGGTCTACCGCGTCTTGGTGTTCAGCTCTCGGTTGGCCGTATAGTCGATGGCGAAGGTGTCGGGCGCGAAGCTGACGCCTTCCTTGGTGTTGAAGATCATCACCGTGGTGTCCTTGCCCTGTGCGTCGGTGATCGTCCACTGGCGCAGATCATAGGTTTTCGGATCGAACATCATGGTGATCATCGCATTGCCGAACACCGACTTGTCGGCGAGCTTGATAGTGGTGAGGTCGTCTTCTTCCTTGACGCTCTTGACGCGGTCGCCGGAGAGGTCGATGCGGTCGTCGAGCAGCAATTTCAGCGGCGTCTTCGACAGCGGATAAAGATCGGAGGTCTTCATTTTCTTGTTGAGGATGACCACCGACTTGCCGTCCGAAATCACCTTGAAATTCGATGACCCGTCATAGTTGAAGCGGATCTTGCCCGGCCGCTCGAGGAAGAACTTGCCGCCGGTCTGCTCGCCCTTGGGGCCGAACTGCACGAATTCGCCGCTCATCGATTTGACCGAGGAAAAATGGTCGGCGATCTTCTGCGCGGCGGCAGGCACGGCGGCCTGCGCCGAGGCCAGCAACTCGAAGCCGGGCACTACATTGAGGGCGGTGGCCCCCGCTGCGACAAGGCCGAGGCCAAGCAGCTGGCGGCGGGTGGGAGCAAAATCGCTGAGTGCGGAAAGATCGTTCTTCATGTCGGTCACTCGCTTGGTGGTTCCTGTATCTGTCGCTGTGGTGAACCCCCAGTTGGGCTGAAGTTTGGCGGTAGCGCGGCGCTGCTTCGCCTCAACGCGCCAGAGGGTTCAAAGTTGCCGTGAACTCCCCGCCATCAAAATTTGTCGTCTTCGGTCGGCACCAGGATCTCGCGTTTTCCGGCATGGTTGGCCGGGCCGACAATGCCTTCCTTTTCCATCTTTTCGATGATCGAGGCGGCGCGGTTGTAGCCGATGCCGAGACGACGCTGGATATAGCTGGTCGAGGCCTTTCCGTCGCGCAGCACCACGGCCACCGCCTGGTCGTAGGGATCGTCGGAATCGTCCAGATTGCTGTTGCCGCCACCCCCGCCGGAGCCGCCCTTGCCGGACGGTTCGTCATCATCCTCGTCATCATCCTCGGTGATGGCGTCGAGATATTCGGGCACGCCCTGCAGCTTCAGATGCCCGACGATCTTCTCGACCTCGTCGTCAGAAACGAAGGGCCCGTGCACGCGCTGGATGCGCCCGCCGCCGGCCATGTAGAGCATGTCGCCCATGCCGAGCAGCTGCTCGGCGCCCTGCTCGCCCAGAATGGTGCGGCTGTCGATCTTCGACGTCACCTGGAAGGAGATGCGGGTCGGGAAGTTGGCCTTGATGGTGCCGGTGATGACATCGACCGACGGACGCTGCGTCGCCATGATGACGTGGATGCCGGCGGCACGCGCCATCTGCGCCAGGCGCTGCACCGCGCCTTCGATGTCCTTGCCGGCGACCATCATCAGGTCGGCCATTTCGTCGATGATGACGACGATGTAGGGCATCGGCTCGAGGTCGAGATTCTCCGTCTCGTAGATCGCCTCGCCTGTCTGACGGTCGAAGCCGGTCTGTACCGTGCGCGAAATCTTCTCGCCTTTTTTCTCGGCCAGCTGAACGCGAGCGTTGAAGCCGTCGATGTTGCGGACGCCGACTTTGGACATCTTGCGGTAGCGGTCCTCCATCTCGCGCACGGTCCATTTCAGCGCCACCACCGCCTTCTTCGGATCGGTGACGACGGGCGTCAAAAGATGCGGGATGCCGTCATAGACGGACAATTCCAGCATCTTCGGGTCGATCATGATCAGCCGGCATTCCTGCGGCGTCAGCTTGTAGAGCAGCGACAGGATCATGGTGTTGATGGCGACGGATTTACCGGAGCCGGTGGTGCCGGCGACCAGCACGTGCGGCATCTTGGCGATGTCGACGATGACCGCTTCGCCATTGATGCTCTTGCCCAGCGCCAGCGCCAGCTTGGACTTGGTCGTCTCGAAATCGCGGCTGGCCAATATCTCCCGGAGGTAGACGGTTTCGCGCTTGGCATTCGGCAGTTCGATGCCTATCGCGTTGCGGCCGGGAACCACGGCGACGCGGCAAGCGATAGCGCTCATCGAGCGGGCGATGTCGTCGGACAGGCCGATGACGCGCGACGATTTGATGCCGGGCGCCGGTTCCAGCTCATAAAGGGTGACCACCGGACCGGGTCGCACGGCGATGATCTCGCCCTTGACACCGAAATCCTCCAGCACGCCCTCGAGCAGGCGCGCATTCTGCTCCAGCGCATCCTTCGACAGGCTTGCGTCCTTGGCGACGTTCTTCGGTTCGGACAGGAAATGCAGCGACGGCATTTCGAACGTGTCCGAGCCGATCAGCGAGGTCTGCGCCTCGCGCTGGACGCGCGCGCCCGGGGCCGGGCGCGGCGCCGGCGCTTCGACGCGGGTTGCGGCGTCGGAGCGGAACTGCTGCACCTTGGCCGTGGGGGCCCCACGGCGCTGGGTGACGGGCTCGTCGTCGAAATCCACGTCGTCGCGGTCGAAGATATCGTCATCGTCCGGATCGACGGATACGCTGCGGTCATTGACCATGGCGGCGAAGAATTCCGGTTCGACGCGAGCGCGGCCGTCCGGGCTCATCCGCTGTTCGGCGAATTCGGCCGATTCGACCCGTTCGGCGGCGCGCCGCCAAGCGGTGGAGCGCGGCTCCATCTCCGGCTCGTACTCATCGCGTTCCTGCCTGCGGCGCACGGCGCGGCGATGCATCCACGCGCGCAGCGACAGCCACCAATGGGTGATGGCGCCGAGCGCTAGTATGCCCTCGTCGCCCTCATCCTCGTCATTGTCGAACAGCAGATCGTCCTCGCGCGGGTCCGCGGCGGCCGGCTCCTCCATCACGGCGAAGCCGTTCTTGCGCCCGATCAGCGCCGAGCCATAGGCGAACAGCCAGAGCGTCGGCGCCGCCAGCAAGACGGCGAACACGCTGGCGATCAGCCCGGTTGGATAGCCACCGATGAGCACGCCGGGAATCTTGAGCACCATGTCACCGAACACGCCGCCGAGGCCGGTGGGCAGCGGCCATGTCTTGGGCGGCACGATGCAACCGGCGATCGCGGCGGCGAGCAGCGCGAAACCGAACCAGAACAGTCCGCGCTTGGGCAGCCTGTCGACGCCGCGCGCCGAAAACAAGAGATACCCCCAGATCACAGCCGGAACCAGCGCCGCAACCGCGGCGAGGCCGAAGAACTGCATGGCAAGGTCGGAGAACACGGCACCCGCATAGCCCATGGCGTTGGTGACGGTGTTGCTGGTGGCGTGCGAGAAGCTTGGATCGGCGACGTTCCAGGTGGCGAGGCTGGCGACCCCGAAGGCTACAGCCAGGAACAGGCCGGCGCCGACCAGCCGGCCGACCTGGCGCCGTGCGAAAGCCTGGATGCCGTGCCCCGTATCGGTCAGCGCGAGCGGTGCTGAAGCCCCTGAACGCATGCTCTTCCCCGTCAGTGATTGCCTGGCCGCAGCACATGACGCACTCCGGCAGATTCGGATGCCAGACTATCGGTGGGAAGGTTAAGGGCGCATTAACTATAAGAGGTTGAGATCATCAAACCCCGTCACTTCAGGTTGAAGCGGAAGCGGACAGGGCGTGCAGCGTCGCCGTGCGACCACCAAGGTGGATAGAGGCATGCAATCTGTCTTCCTTCGCGTGGCGGCTCTCGCCTGGGCAGGGCTTAGCCTCGTGCTCGCCCTGCATTGGTTTATCGACCTCGGCATGGTGGGCTTTCCTGATGGCTACATCACGCCCTTCGCGCGGGCGACCGGCCCACTCCTGCACCTGCTTGCCTTCGCCTGTTTGATACAGGGCCTGTATTTTCTGTACAGAACTCTCTTCGGCAAGGGATTTGGGGTACTGGGCCTGGGCCTGCAAATTCTGATTGCGGCCGTCCTGACGGTGGCGCCGGCGTTGATTGTCTGGAATTGCCCCCATTCACAGACCTGCAGCAATGCCTATGAGGCGCTGACAAACACCATGATGGATGACGGGATCGGTGGATAGACCCGCCGGTCGGGCCAGGGAACCCTGCTGTCTTCGCTAACGCTGCTTTGACCAAACGAGGCAATGGCGGGCACCAAGGCCCGCCATCATCCGCTCGTTCATGGACATCAGTCAGGCCATCCGGCCGCCCGTCTCACGCATCAGTTCGCGCCGCCGAGCATATGGACGTTGGCGCAGAACTCGGCGTGCGGCTTGCTCATCGCCGCATCCTGGCATTCCTTCTTCATTGCTTCCTGCTTTTCCATCGGCATGGCCATGAAGGCGGCCTTGAATTCCGCCATCGGCTTCATGGTTTTCATGCTGGAATCGGTGAAGAACGGCGCCATATTGTCCGGCTCATCGAGTGCACCGGCAAATGCAACGCCGCTGACCATGGAAAGAGCAAGTGCCCCGAGGCAAATGTTCTTGAAGTTCATGAGGAGTTCCTTCCCTGTGTTTTTACACACGAGCGTCATAACGACGATCGCATCCACAGTTCGGAGCCAGGGCGGTCGATGTTTCCTCGAAAAGCGTCCTCACACGAACGTGACGGCGCAAAGTTGATCTCAATCAGGATGATTTTGCCAAAAAAAGAGGCCCGGATCGCTCCGGGCCTCAATGCGTGAGCCTCTTTCGAGAACGTCACGACGGGATCTTTGGAGCAATTCCAAGGAAAGCCAAATTGCGGGTTTCCTGGAATTGCGTGAAGGAATAATGGGGCCGGCGGGAGGAGGGTTCCGCCGGCCCCGTTGGCGAGGCTGGCCTTACGGCACCACTTCGCCATGCTGGGAGATATCGAGGCCTTCGACCTCTTCCTGGGTCGTCGGACGCAGGCCGACCAGCGCCTTGACGATGTAGAGGATCACGAAGGTAGCAATCGCGGTCCACAGGATGGTGAAGACGATGCCGTAGAGCTGGGTGACCACCGAGCCGCCCTTGCCGAGCGCGTTGATCGCCGGGTCGGCGAGCGCACCGGTGAGCAGCGCACCGATGATGCCGCCGACGCCGTGCACGCCGAAGGCATCGAGCGAGTCGTCATAGCCGAACATATGCTTCACCTTGACAGCCGAGATGTAGCAGAGCACGCCGGCGACGATGCCGATGATGAAGGCGCCTGTCGGGTTGACGAAGCCGGAAGCCGGCGTCACCGCGACGAGGCCGGCGACGGCACCCGAGATGATGCCGAGCACCGAGGGCTTCTTGGCGACGATCCATTCCGCGAACATCCAGGCGAGCGCGGCGGCAGCGGTGGCGACCTGCGTGTTCATCATCGCAGCGCCGGCAAGACCGTCGGCCGCCAGTTCCGAACCGGCGTTGAAGCCGAACCAGCCGACCCACAGCAGCGAAGCGCCGATCACCGAATAGACCAGGTTGTGCGGCGCCATGTTGGTGGTGCCGTAGCCTTCGCGCTTGCCCAGAACCAGCGCGCAGACCAGACCCGCGACACCGGCGTTGATGTGGACGACCGTACCGCCGGCGAAGTCGAGCACGCCAGCCGTGCCGAGGAAGCCGCCGCCCCAGACCCAATGCGCGATCGGGCAATAGACCACGATCAGCCACAACGCCATGAACAGCAGCAGCGCCGAGAACTTCATGCGCTCGGCGAAGGCACCGGCGATGAGGGCAGGCGTGATGATGGCGAAGGTCATCTGGAACATCGAGAAGACGAATTCAGGAATGTTCGAGACCCCAGGCAGCCAGAGCGTCGAGACCGTGATGCCGTGATGGAAGAATTTCGAGAAGCCGCCGAGATAGGCATTCATGCCGCCGCCGTCGGAGAAGGCGAGCGAATAGCCGAACATGAACCACAGCACCGTCACCAGGCAGGTGATGGCAAAGCTCTGCATGATGGTGGCGAGCACGTTCTTCTTGCGCACCATGCCGCCGTAGAACAGCGCCAGGCCCGGGATGGTCATCATCAGCACCAGCGCCGTCGAGGTCAGCATCCAGGCGGTGTTGCCGGTGTCGAGCACCGGGGTGGGAGCGGCGGCCGGCGCGGCAGCGGCAGCGGCCGGAGCTGCTTCCTGCGCGAAGGCGGCGACGCTGCCCAATGCTGCGAGAGCAAGCGAGCCCAGAAGGGCCGCCCGTCCCGTCGTCTTCAAGGTGGAAGAAATATTCATTGAACTCTCCATTGGAATACGTGTTCGCCGCTCAGAGCGCGTCGGTGTCTGTTTCGCCGGTGCGGATGCGCACCGCCTGATCGATGCCGAAAACGAAGATCTTGCCGTCGCCGATCTGGCCGGTCTTGGCCGCGGCGGTGATGGCTTCGACGGCCTTGTCGACCGTGTCGGCACTGACCGCGACCTCGATCTTGATCTTCGGCAGGAAACTGACCGCGTATTCCGCTCCGCGATAGATTTCCGTATGTCCCTTCTGACGCCCGTAGCCTTTGACTTCGGTGACGGTCAGGCCCTGGATGCCGACGGCGGTAAGCGCTTCGCGCACCTCGTCCAGCTTGAACGGCTTGATGATTGCCATCACGATTTTCATAAGGTTTCACCCTTTGCTGTTGCGGTCCCCCGCGTTTGCACGACTTCACCGATCCCAAAGAGCCGGAGAGTGCCCACAAGGATTCAAGCTCCGTGCCAAGTGCCGAAGCAGCATGTTAACCTGTTGTAAACAAAGGGAATGGAGCGATTGGAGGCAGCAGGTGCCAATGCCTGCGGCACGTCATATGCTCAAAAATTATGCAATTTTTCGATTTTGCCTAATTTGCCGGCTTTGAGCACGATCCCGAAAGCCGAGCCCGGTTTTCTCGGACAAGCGCTTTTCGTTTATCCAGAGATCCTGCTCAAACAAGACTCGCAATGCTCAACGCTTGAGCCGGATCAACCCTTCCTGCGCCATCGAGGCGATCAACGTGCCGTCACGCGCGTAAAGCGTGCCGCGGCTGAAGCCGCGCGATCCCGAGCTTGACGGGCTGTCCTGCGCATAGAGCAGCCAGCCGTCGAGCGAATGCGGCCGGTGGAACCACATCGAATGGTCGAGGCTCGCCGCCTGGATGTCGGGATCGAACAGGCCGCGCCCATGCGCGAAGGTCGAGGTGTCCAATAGCGTCATGTCGGAGAGATAGGCGAGCAGCACCGACTGCAGCGCGCGATCGTCGGGAACCGGCCCGGCAAGGCGGATCCAGACATTCTGCCGAGGCGGCAGCTTGTCGCGGCTTTCATAATGCTGGAGATTGACCGGCCTGAGCTCCAGCGGCCGCTCGCGCGCCCAGAAGCGGCGCACCGCCTCCGGCACGCGCTCGGCCCTTTCGAGCAGCTGCCGCTGCGTCTGCAGCCCTTCCGGCGGCGGCACGTCATCGGGCAGCGCGAACTGGTGTTCCAGTCCCTTCTCATCGACCTGGAACGAGGCTTCGAGCGAAAAGATCGCCTGTCCGTGCTGGATCGCCAGCACGCGGCGGGTGGTGAAGGAGCCGCCGTCGCGTATGCGGTCGACCTCGTAGACGATGGGCACCCTGATGTCGCCCGGCCGCATGAAATAGCCGTGCAGCGAATGCACGAAGCGGTCCGGCTCCACCGTCCGTTGCGCCGCCACCAGCGCCTGGGCGATCGTCTGGCCGCCGAACACGCGCTGCCACTCCACCTGGGGGCTGCGACCACGATACAGATTGTGTTCCAGCCTCTCGAGGTCGAGAATGCGCAGAAGCTCGTCGATCGCCGCCGTCATGTTTTGTGACCTCGCCGCAAAATTGCTATGGCGGTTTCCGACAGGAAGAACGAGCCGTCAAGGGCGCCAGCCACGGCCGGCGCGCAAGGAGCTAAGACGATGGAACGCAAGGCGGACGCCAAGACCAGATCCGGGCTCGATGTTCTCGTCGCCGGCGCCGGCTATGTCGGGCTGGCCACCGCCGTCTCGCTGAAACAGGCGCGGCCCCATTTGGCGGTGGCACTGGTCGATGCCGCGCCTGCCGGCGCCTGGCAACGGGACGGTCGTGCCTCGGCCATCGCGGCGGCCGCCTGCCGCATGCTCGACCAGCTCGGCGTCTGGGCCGAGATCGCGCCGCAGGCGCAGGCGATCACCGAGATGATCATCACCGATTCGCGCAGCGCCGATCCGGTGCGCCCGGTGTTCCTGACCTTCGGCGGCGAGGTGGCGCCGGGCGAGCCCTTCGCGCATATGGTCGCCAACAAGTCCTTGAACGGTGCCTTGCGGACCCGGGCCGAAAAGCTCGGCATCGACATCATCGAAGGCGTGGCGGTGCAGGGTTTCGAGACCAATGGTGCCGGCATATCGGTGCATCTGGCCGACGGGGCCGCGCTGACGGCGCGGCTGCTGGTCGCCGCCGACGGCGTCAACTCGAAGCTGCGCGACATGGCCGGCATCAAGACGGTGAAATGGGAATATGGCCAGTCCGGCATCGTCTGCACCGTGGCGCATGAACGCCCGCACAATGGCCGCGCCGAAGAGCACTTCTTGCCGGCCGGCCCCTTCGCCACGCTGCCGCTGAAACCCGACGAGGACGGCACCAACCGCTCCTCGATCGTCTGGGTCGAACGCGCGGAAGATGCCAAAGCGCTGGTGGAAGGCGACGATCTCGTCTTCGAGCATGAACTCGAACAGCGCTTCGGCCTGAAGCTCGGCGAAATCCGCGTTGCCGACAAGCCGCGCGCATGGCCGCTCGGCCTCACCATCGCGCGCGCCTTCGTCGCGCCACGCGTGGCGCTTGCCGGCGATGCCGCCCACGGGATTCACCCGATCGCCGGCCAGGGCCTCAACCTCGGCTTCAAGGACGTCGCGGCACTTGCCGAGGTCATCGTCGAGGCCGACCGGCTCGGCCAGGATATCGGCGCTCTCGACGTGCTCGAGCGCTACCAGCAATGGCGCCGCTTCGACACGGTGCAGATGGGGATCACGACGGATGTGCTGAACCGGCTGTTCTCCAACGACATCGCCCCGCTGCGCGCCGTCCGCGACATTGGCCTCGGCCTCGTCGAGCGCATGCCGCGCCTGAAGGCGTTTTTCATCCGCCAGGCGTCGGGACTGTCGGCCGGCACGCCACGGCTGCTGAAGGGCGAAGCGATCTGACTGTCTCACGCACACGCCAGGGTGTGTTGAGATTCAGGTCAGGCCGAGTCGAAAACGATGGCTTACGAGAACCGGAGCGGAGCGTACTTAAGTACGTGAGCACCGGAAGCGCAGGAAGCCGTCGTTTGCAGGCCAGCCTCACCTGAATATCAGCACACCCTCAATTTACCTCGAAACCTAGCTTTTGCCGCAGCCGCAGCATGCGCTGGTCGGCGATCTCAAGGCGCTTCTCGCCGCCCTGGGCAGCGCGGTTGACCATCTGCAGCAGGTCGTTGCGCTCGGCGACATCCAGACGCTCGCGCAGGAACGGTGCCAGCTTGTCGATGACGACGGTGGTGTCGTCGATCTGCGAGGCCGCCCATTTGGCGTAGATCACCGCCTCGTCGGTCTTCTTCTTGTCGGCGATCTCGGAAATGACCGCGCGGATGACGGCCTCGCGCTGCGGCAGGATGGGCCCATTCTCGGAGACGATCGATGTGATCAGCGTCGCCGCGGCGACCACCGGGTCGTCGATCGCCGTCAGTGGCGATAGCGCCGCCTGCTTGCGCAGCTTCTTGCGCCTGATGTTGCCTTGCACGCGCCCGACGACGTCGGCGACCTCGCGCGCAGCGTCGTTCATGGCCTTCATCCGGTACCACCAGAACGCCGCCGCTCCGAGCACGCCAAGGACAGCAATCAGGAAAGGCATGTCGAAATCCCCCAGGAACCCGCGCGACGATAAGAGAACTGTCGCCTTGCTTCAACACGCGAGAGTTGACCCCGGCCAAGAAATTCAATTTGCGGCTGGTGACGCTTTGGCGATTAAACAAGCCGATCTGCCGCCCCAACCGCCAAAGCCAGATGCCATCTATGACCCCGGTATGTCGTAGATCGCCCGCACCTCGATCGTGCCGATCTCGGCCAGCGGAATGCCGGCGGCGATGTCCAGCGCTTCGTCGAGATTGTCGGCCTCGACCATGACGAAACCGAGCAGCTGTTCCTTGGTTTCGGCGAACGGGCCGTCGGTGACAAGGCGCTTGCCCTCGCGCCGCCGCACCGACTTCGACGTCCTCACCGATTGCAGCGCCTGCGCGATGATCAGCTTGCCCTCCTGGTCCAGGGACCTGTCATAAGCCAGTGAATCCGCGTCGAGCTTGGCCCCGCGCTCCGCGGTCAATGCGTAGAGGTCTTTTTCCTCGCCATAGACCAGGCAGACATATTTCATTGCGACCTCCCCTGCTGCGGCGAACCATAAGATGCGATAACGAGCGTGTCAGCCTTGCCTTCGACCGCCGCCGCATGGTCAAGAAGGCATGCCGCGACCCCGATGATGGCAACAGCCGCAAGCAGCCGGCCGAAGACGGGCGCCGGCGGATCCATCCAGAAGTCTTCCTGTCGCCCGGCCTTGTTGCCCGGGCTCTTCCACAATGCGAAAAACAGATTGTCCATGTGAACCTCCATCCGGCCACAATCTCGTGGCCGCCCGCAGGACGGCTGGGCCGGGTGGGAGTCGACATTTTTTGTCCGAATATTTTTTCAGGAAAGCCCGGTTATTTTTTCCGGAAGGCATGAGCCATCATCGTGCGCCCTCATCGTGCCGTGGTCCAAACAGCGCAGTGGTCTTCGCGCCCACCCGCGCTATAGTTGACCGGATGCCACTCAGGCCAAGTTCAAGACAACCAAGGAGGACTTCATGGACCGCACCGCAACCGCCGTCTGGAAAGGCAATCTGAAAGAAGGCAAGGGCACGCTCGACAGCCAGAGCGGGACGCTCAAAGGCACGCCCTATTCGTTCAAGGCGCGTTTCGAGGATGAAAGCGGCAAATCCGGCACCAATCCGGAAGAGCTGATCGCGGCCGCGCACGCCGGCTGCTACGCCATGCAGCTTTCGCACTTCCTGGCCGAGAACGGCACGCCCGCCGCCGAGCTCGACGCCAAGGCCGTGGTGACGCTGGTTCCGGGCACCGGCATCACCGGCAGCGCGATCACGCTGGTCGGCAAGGTGCCCGGCATCGATGCGGCGAAATTCAAGGAACTGGCCGAGAAGGCCAAGGCCGAATGCCCGGTCTCCAAGGCGCTTGGCGCCATCAAGGTGTCGCTCGACGCGAAGCTGGGGTGATCGGCGTTTCTATCTGAAGGGCAGCGATCCTTCGCCCCCCTCTCTGCCCTACCGGGCATCTCCCCCTCAAGGGGGGAGATCAGATGTCATGCCGGCTTTCGCAAATCACCAACGTTGCAAGAGAAGCGCCAGCGCTGGAACTGCCAATCTCCGCCCTTGAGGGGGTTGAGGAAAGGTCCGCGAAGCGGACGGAAAGCCAATTGCTTGGCTTTTCGAACGACGAACGTCCGGCAGGACAGAGAGGGGGGCCTCGCGCCGCCGTCTCCGTTGACTGTTAAGCCCCCAGCGCGTCGAGCCGGGCGCGCAGAGCGGCGACTTCCTGCTCCAGCGCCTCCACTCTCGCCTGCAGGTCAGAGTGAGGCGTGGCCGGCGCGCTGCGCTGGACCGATAGGGCCGCAACGTCCACGGCTCCTGCGAGAAGATGCACGTAGCGGTCCTCGCGCTGGCCTGGCCCGCGCGGGATTTCCTGGATCAGCGGCGGCCGGCGGCCGATCAGCATGTCGAGTTCAGCGCGCAGATCTTCGATCGTCGAAAACCGCGCCATGCGTTCGCTACGCGCCAGGAGTTCATGCGCCGTTTGCGGCCCGCGCAGCAAGAGCAGGCCGATCAAGGCGGTCTGCGGCGTGGTCAGCGAGAAGCGCTGCGCCATCTGATGCTCATAGCGCTCGACGCGCGAGCCGAACATCTGCCGCACCAGCCCCTTCTGCTCGAGCAGCTTCAGTCCGCGGTGCACCTCTGTCTGCTCCAGCGCCATGACAGGCTCGCGCGCCGTCTTCTGGTTGGCGGCGGCAAGGGCTGCATTGAGCGTCAGCGGGTAGACGTCAGGCGTCAGCTCCTTCTTCTCGATCAGGCAACCGAGCACGCGGGCTTCGACGGGATTGAGGATGGGAAGGTCTTCGCTCATGAAAGTTGTTCAGCCTCCTGACGATAAAACACGGTTGCAAGGGCATGTTTGCGCGCCTGGCGGGCATCATCCCTCACCGGAGCGGCAAGGTTCATTGCGTGATGACCATATCGCGCTTCGAGATAGCGCGCGATGGCGGTCGGGATGAGACCGGACCCCATCTCCCGCGTCCGGCTTTTCCGCTCGATCAGGCCGCGGATTTCCTTTGCTGCCGGCACCGGCACGGCCGTCTGGTCGAGGCATTCGCCGAGGTTCATCGGCGGCAGGCCGGCAGAGCCGCGCTGTTCCATCCAGTCCAGGGCCACCAATGGCCGGATCAAATAGAACAGCTTCTTCAGTTTCACCTCGCCGGAAAAACTGCCGATCTTGGCGACATGCGAGCGCGGACGATGACCGCATTGCCGCCGAGCGCCAGGAGCAAGGCCTTGCGCAAATCCCAACCACCGGCATCGATCTCGCCTTCAATCGGAAACTCGATGACGTCGCGCGGCTGTTGCAGGACGAGGTGATCCGACACGCGCCTGATATAGACAAAGCGGCAGTCATAGTCGCTGTCCGGAGACGGAAAACCCCAGGCGCGACTGCCGCTTTCGATGGCGAACAGGATTTTTACACCCTGGCTTCGCACCAGATCGAGGCGTTCGCGGAGGGCCCCGACGGCGTCCGGCGAAAAGTCAGCGGGTAGTTTCGGCGTCAGACTCGGCGCTCCACCATCATCTTCTTGATCTCCGCAGCCGCGTCGCCGAAGGCGCGCAAAAAGGAAAAGCGATCGCGGTTAGACTCGACGCTCCACCATCATCTTCTTGATCTCCGCGATCGCCTTGGCCGGGTTGAGGCCTTTGGGGCAGGTCTGGGCGCAGTTCATGATGGTGTGGCAGCGATAGAGCCGGAACGGGTCTTCGAGATTGTCGAGCCGCTCGCCCTTGGCCTCGTCGCGGCTGTCGATCAGCCAGCGATAGGCCTGCAAGAGCGTCGCCGGGCCGAGATAGCGGTCGCCGTTCCACCAGTAGCTCGGGCACGAGGTGGAGCAGCAGGCGCACAATATGCACTCGTAGAGCCCGTCGAGCTTCTCGCGGTCTTCGTGGCTCTGCAGCCATTCCTTGGCCGGCTGTGGCGACACCGTCTTCAGCCACGGCTCGATCGAGGCATGCTGGGCGTAGAAATTGGTGAGGTCGGGCACCAGGTCCTTGACCACCTGCATATGCGGCAGCGGATAGACTTTCACGGCGCCGGAAATGTCGTCGCAGCCCTTGGTGCAGGCCAGCGTGTTGGAGCCGTCGATGTTCATGGCGCAGGATCCGCAAATGCCTTCGCGGCAGGAGCGGCGCAAGGTCAGCGTCGGGTCGATCTTGTTCTTGATCCACAGCAGCGCGTCGAGCACCATCGGCCCGCAATCGTCCATGTCGACGAAATAGGTGTCGATGCGCGGGTTCTCGTCATCGTCCGGCGACCAGCGGTAGATGCGGTATTCCCGCAGATTGGTGGCGCCTTCCGGCTTCGGCCAGGTCTTGCCCTGCTGGATCTTCGAATTCTTGGGGAGCGTCAGTTCGACCATTACCTCAGGTCCTTTCGGATGACGAGCTTCAGCCCGGACCAGATTTCATTGACGGCGGCGACCTTGACGTCGACGAGGTCGCGTTTCAGCGCTTCGGTGCGCACGACGCCTTCGGTGACGTCGGTCGGCACTTTCGATGCCTTCTTCGGCCAGGACACCCAGACCATGCCGTTGCGCTTGATCGCCGCCTCGACATCGCCGAGGCGATCCTCGATCTCGGCGCGCTGCCGGGTGAAGGCATGAACGGCGTCGTATTTCAAAACAGCCCCTGAAATGGCAGACCAATCGGCCAGCCGATCGACTTCGGCAAAAGCCACGGCGTCAGTCAGGTCGTCGAGTTCCGGCGGCAGCGCGATGAAGGCGGCAGTCATGCCGTCCTTCAGGCCAAGCTTGGCCGGAAGGGGCGTGCCGGAATATCCCGAGGCCGCCGGTGTCATGGTCAGTACACCCTGGCCTTGGGCGCGATCTTGGCCGGGTTGATACCGCCGTCGGCTTCCTTCCGCAGCAGTTCGGTGTGCACCGGCCGATAGCTGAGCGCCACCTCGCCGGCCTCGTTGAGCCGCGCCAGCGTGTGCTTGCGCCAGGTCGCGTCGTCACGCGCCGAGAAGTCCTCGCGGGCGTGCGCGCCACGGCTTTCCTTGCGCGCAGCGGCGCCATGGACGGTGGTGATGGCGTTGGCCATCAGGTTTTCCAGTTCCAGCGTCTCGACCAGGTCGGAGTTCCAGATCATCGAGCGGTCGAACACTTTTATGTCCTTGAGTTCACCCCAGATCTGCGAGATGCGCTTGCAGCCATTGTCCAGCGATTCCTGGGTGCGGAACACCGCCGCGTCCTCTTGCATCGCCTTCTGCATCTTCTCCCGCAACACCGCCGTCGGGGTCGAGCCGTTGGCGTGGCGCAGCCGGTCGAAGCGATCCATGATCTTTTCGACCGAGGCCTCGTTGGGCGAAGGGATTGCCGATTTGCGGTCGATGACCTGGCCGGCGCGGATCGCCGCCGCGCGACCGAACACGACAAGATCGATCAGCGAGTTCGAGCCCAGCCGGTTGGCGCCGTGCACCGAGGCGCAGCCGGCCTCGCCGACAGCCATCAGCCCGGGCGACACCTGGTCCGGGTTCTTGGCCGTCGGATTGAGCACCTCGCCCCAGTAGTTGGTCGGCACGCCGCCCATATTGTAGTGCACCGTCGGCAGCACCGGGATCGGCTCCTTGGTCAGGTCGACGCCGGCGAAGATCTTGGCCGATTCCGAAATGCCCGGCAGCCTTTCGTGCAAGACGGCCGGGTCGAGATGGTCGAGATGCAGGAAGATGTGGTCCTTCTTCGGGCCGACGCCGCGGCCCTCGCGGATCTCCAGCGTCATGCAGCGCGACACCACATCGCGTGAGGCAAGGTCCTTGGCCGACGGCGCGTAGCGCTCCATGAAGCGCTCGCCCTCGGAATTGACGAGATAGCCGCCCTCGCCGCGCGCGCCCTCGGTGATCAGGCAGCCGGCACCGTAGATGCCGGTCGGGTGGAACTGGACGAACTCCATGTCCTGCAGCGCAAACCCGGCCCGCGCCGCCATGCCGCCGCCGTCGCCGGTGCAGGTGTGCGCCGAGGTCGCCGAAAAATAGGCGCGGCCATAGCCGCCCGTCGCCAGCACCACCATCTTGGCCGAGAAGCGGTGAATGGTGCCGTCGTCGAGGTTCCAGGCGACGACGCCGGTACAGGTGCCGTCCGGCTCCATGATCAGGTCGAGCGCGAAATACTCGATGAAGAACTGCGCGTTGTGCTTCAGCGACTGGCCGTAGAGCGTATGCAGCATGGCATGGCCGGTGCGGTCGGCGGCGGCGCATGTGCGCTGTACGGGCGGGCCTTCGCCGAAATTCATCATCATGCCGCCGAACGGCCGCTGATAGATCTTGCCCTCTTCGGTGCGCGAGAACGGCACGCCGTAATGTTCGAGCTCGTAGACGGCGGCTGGCGCCTGCTGGACCATGTATTCCTGTGCGTCGATGTCGCCCAGCCAGTCCGAACCCTTGACGGTGTCGAAGAGGTGCCATTGCCAGTTGTCGGGGCCCATATTGGCAAGCGAAGCGGCAATACCGCCTTGCGCCGCAACGGTGTGAGAGCGGGTCGGGAACACCTTGGTGATGCAGGCCGTGCGCAGGCCCTGCTCGGCCATGCCGAGCGTGGCGCGCAGGCCGGCGCCGCCGGCGCCTACGACCACCACGTCGAACTTGTGGTCGACAAAAGTATAGCCTGCCGTGTTGGCTGATTTCGCGTCTTTGGCCAACTCAGCCTCCAAATGCCAGCTTGAGCAGGGCGAAGATCGAGGCGACGCCGACCGCTACAGTAAAAAATGTATTGAGCGCGATCAGCGCCAGCTTGACGCCTTCGCCATGCACGTAATCCTCGATGATCACCTGCATGCCGAGCCGCATATGGATGAGCCCGGAGACCAGCACGAGCGCCAGCACCAGAGCCACGAACGGATTGGCAAGCGCTGCCCGCACTTCCGTATAGCCGGCGCCGTTGAGCGCGATCAGGAACCCGACGAAGAACAGTGTCAGTGGGATATTGGCGATGGCTGTCAGGCGCTGACGCCAGAAATGGCCCGTGCCCTCACGGGCGGAACCAAGACCGCGGACTTTCGCCAGCGGCGTGCGCATGTCGGTGTTGTTCTTGCCGCTCATGATCAGGCTCCCCGCGCCATGTAGCCGGCGACCCAGATCAGCAGCGTGAGCAGGATCGAGCCGACCAGCGTCGCCCAGGCGATCTTCGAGGCGGTGTGCTTTTCGAGACCGGTGCCGGTATCCCAGACCAGGTGGCGCACGCCGCCCAGCATGTGGTGCATCAGCGCCCAGGTGTAGCCGAACAGGATCAGCCGGCCGAGCCAGGTGCCGAAGGCCCAGTTGACCCAGTCAAAGGTTGCTTGCGAGCTCGCCGCCGCCATCAGCCAGACCGCGATCAGCAGCGTACCGAAATAAAGCGCCCCGCCGGTGATGCGATGGATGATCGACATCGTCATCGTGATCGGCGGCCGGTAGATCGTCAGGTGCGGCGAGAGCGGCCGTTCACGTCTGGCGAATTCGCGGGTGGCTGGTGATTTGCTCATGGCTCCCCCAGGTTCGGCGTCTCTGGAGCCTCAGGTGGGAATGCGGCATTGCCGCTTCCGGTTGCGACTTCGGACAGGCGGTTTCTAATGCTCTTTTTGCACCGCGTCAAAGCCAGAAAATCGTTTTGAAAACGTCATTTAGTCTGACAAAAAGGCAGGCTCGGGCTTCAATCGATTAGGGCTTGGCGACCCGAAGCCGGCTCGATATCGCTGGCAGCATACGCCGCCCATTAGCCGTGCAGCCTATCGTTTGCAGGTCTGCGGCGTCGAGCCCCTCTTCATCACCAGCGCCTCACGCCCGTCGATCACAATTGCGTCATGCGTGGCGGCCTCCTGGTAGCGGCTGGACTGGTTGGCGGGCGACGCCGCGAACTCCTCTGTCGCGCCGTCGGGCCCGACCACACGCAACGCCGTGCCGAGATTTTGGATGGTGATCATGCCGTTGTTGCCGCATCTGTAGGTGGCCGTGCCTATGCCGGATCGCGGCGCGGTAAGGTCGGTGGTGATCTTGGTTGCCGGTGCTGGAGGCGCGGATGCCGGGGGCGCGGCTGCTGCGATGGGCGGCTGAGCCGGTGCAGGCGAGACGGCATTGGCCGCCTTCGGCGCGCCATCCTGCGGCACACAGGCGGCAACGAGAGCGAGCAACGGGAAAACGGACACCCAAACCGTCCGGCGTAACGCCATATGCTGTCCTCCCGCGCGGCAGACTAGCCACGATGCTACGCCAAGATCAAGGTTGCCCCAACGCCACCTTTTGAATCCATTCGATGCCGGCCGCGATGGTGCGTCCAAGCATGGCCGAATGATGGCCGACGGTTTTCCCTCCAGTCGGAAATTAACCATGTTTACCGAGACATCGCCGCGCAGCGCGCCGGCCTCTTAACAAAGGTTAAGAAAAGGTTAATTTCTGATTCGAGGAGGCTCCTCGAAAAGGAAGACACCATGCGTTCGAACTCTGGCAGATCGCGCCTAGCGGCGCTCATCCTGGCGGCCACGGTCGCCAGCCAGGCGGCACCCGCACTTGCCGGGGATCGCCATCAGGATCGCGTCTACGCTGATTCTTTCGGCAATCTCGTCATCGACAGCGCCGCCGGCTACAAGCGCATCATCGTCGGCGAAGGCAAGCTGGCCAAACAGCTGTCCGACTACACCAGCGCCGGCCAGCCCAAGGTGATCTACCAGAACGAGTCCGACGAGATATCAGGCGGCGGCGATTGCTACCGGCCGCCGGTCTTCGTCAAGGGCCGCAGCTACATGTACGGGCTTTCCGACGGCGAAATGCCGGAACTCAGCCCCTGCCGCTAAAGTTGATGGCGATCGCGTTGGACGGCCACTCGCCTCCCGGCCCGGCTGAAGCGCGTACGCAGTCGCGCCCGGCATTCTTCGCCAGATAAAGCGCCTCATCCGCGCGCCGCATGAGATCGGCAATGGTTTCACTGGGATGAAGTTCGGCGATCCCGAAACTCGCGGTGCAGCGATTGTCCGGCGGCAGGCCGTCGATGGGCAGCGTGCCGAACGCGCTGCGCGTGCCCTCGGCGAACAGCCGGGCGGCGGCAAGGTTGGCCCCCGGCAGGATGACGGCGAATTCCTCGCCGCCGATACGGCCGGCGACATGGTGCCTGGCGGCCGCCCCGCGCAGGAAACCGGCAAAAGTCTCGATCACGCGGTCGCCGGAGGCATGGCCGAAACTGTCGTTGATACTCTTGAAATGATCGAGATCGGCGATGACCAGCGCGACCGGCACAGCTTGCCGGACGGCGCTAAGCACGGCCTGTTCGGCCTGACGCGTGAAAGCACCGCGATTGAGCAGTCCCGAAAGCGTATCGGTCTCCGACTTCGACGTCACATCGGCCAACACCTCGCGCACCAGGATGGCCAGGATGAGCAACGCCAGCGCCAGGCCGAAGACGGTGCCGAGCGACTGCGACACTAGCGCGTAGCCACTTTGCAGATAGGCCTGCGGATTGGCGCCCCAACCGCCGAGCGCATGGGCGATGAACGGCTTTGAGGCGAATTGCACACCGCTGGCGGCCAGCACCGCCATCAGGATGCGATCGAGCCGGCCACGCCTTTGCCTGGACGACCAGACGATGGCCAACCCGACGAATTGCATGACGGCATAGGGAAGCTGGTAGGCCATCATGCGGGCCAGCGACTGGCGCGGCAGATCCTGGACGAAATATACGGCGATGGTGGCGGCGACCAGGAAGAACAGCATCGGCGGCCATGGCGTCGCGATGCGGTATTTGCGGGCGAGCCCGACATTGAAGGCCATGGTGGCACCAAGGAAGACAGCGAAGGCGGCGACCACCGCCGGCCGGGCATCCGTAAAGGCGGGAATGCTGAATTCGATGGCGAAATAAACCATGCCCAGGAGATAGCCGGACGCCAGCCAGCGCGCCGGGGCCCGGCCGACATCGTGGAACGCGACCGCCATGAAGGATGCCGCCAGCAGGCCGGCAACCGACAGATTGATCAGCAGGATGAAGTTCGCGCCGCTCATCTCTTTCGCACCCCGTGCCGCAGCTAAACATCGACGGGCGAAAAAGACGTTAACGTGGGCTGGAAAGCCCGGTGTCAGGCGGTCTTGGACTGTTCCAGCACGAACAGCGTTTCGGGCCGTTCGTAGGACAGGCGCACGCTGTCGCGGCCGTTCTTCTTGGCCTTGTAAAGCGCCTCGTCGGCACGGCGCATCAAGGGCTGCAGCGCTTCCTCGCCGCTGCGGGCTGCCACGCCGAAACTGGCGGTGACCTTGGTGCCGGGAGGAAGCCCATCGACGCCGCCTGCCGAATAGAGCGTGCGCACGGCCTCCGCGAACAATCGTGCGGCGGCGAGATCGCTCAGCGGCAAAAGTACTGCGAACTCCTCGCCGCCGATGCGTCCGGCAGCGCCGCGCGCGCCGGTGGCCGCTCGCAGCTTGGCGGCGAAGTCGGCGATCACCCGGTCGCCGGCGGCATGCCCGTGCACGTCGTTGAGTGCCTTGAAGTGATCGAGGTCGGCCAGGACCAGCGCGACCGGAAACTTGGCCGCCGCGCAACGCTGCAACAGGAACTCGGCGCGCTCCTCGAAGCCGCGCCGATTGAGCAGGCCCGACAGCGGATCGGTATATGTCTCGGCCTTCAGCGCCTTCATGACGTCGAGCGCCGCGGCGCTGAACAGGCAAAGCGCGATCAGAAGCGACAAAAGCGCATGCGACAGCAGCGCCGTCGTCCAGTAGGACGAGCTATAGAATCCGTCATAGCTGGTGAACGGCCCGTGCGCGATGACGACGACAAGCGTGCGCACGAAGAAGTTGAGGCCCGACAGCAGCGACAGCACGAACAGGATTTTCTCGGTCGGGCCGTTGTTGCGCACCGGCCTGAGTTCGGCGCCGACCAGAAGGCTGAGTCCGCCGAAGGCAAAATTCATCGCCAGGATACGCCAGGTGAGATCCGGCGCGACGAACAGGAACCAGCAGAACGAGGCCAGCCCGCCACCGGCCAGCACGCCGATCCCCACATAAGGCACCTTGCGGCCACAGCGGGCGACGATGGCGCCCGACAGGCAGCAGCCGGCGATGGCGAAGCAGATGTTGGACACCAGCTTGGTCAGCGCCATGCCGATGGGCAAGGTGAAATACTGGAACAGAAAGCCGGGCGCCGAAACACAATAGCTGAGCGCCAGCACGGCCAGATAGGGCCGGTGGCGCTGATAGGTCCATAGCACGAGGAAGGCCGCGCCGAGGGCCAGCGCGATCGTCGGATTGAGCAGCGCTATCAACAGGCCAGTGTCCAAAGGACGGTGACTTCCCCTCGCTTTACGTCACGGAAGAGCTTAGGGCGCAAGCCCAAACAAGCGGTTAAGCCCGAGCGGATATGCGCACCGCGCGAATGAAAAAAGACCCCGGAAGCGCAAGGCGATCCGGGGTCTGGCAGGCGTCAGAACGTGTAAACCGCTGTTATTTCCAGTCGCGGATGTCGACGAAGTGGCCGGCGATCGCCGCCGCCGCCGCCATGGCCGGCGACACCAGATGGGTGCGGCCCTTGAAGCCTTGCCTGCCCTCGAAATTGCGGTTCGAGGTCGAGGCGCAGCGCTCGTGCGGCTTCAGCCGGTCGTCGTTCATGGCCAGGCACATCGAGCAGCCAGGCTCACGCCAGTCGAAGCCGGCGGCGCGGAAGATCTTGTCGAGACCCTCGGCTTCCGCCTGTTCCTTGACCAGGCCGGAGCCCGGCACGATCATAGCGTTGACATGCGGGCTGACGGTCTTGCCCTCGATCACCTTGGCGGCGGCGCGCAGATCCTCGATGCGGCCATTGGTGCAGGAGCCGATGAAGACGCGGTCGAGCGTGATGTCGGTGATCTTGGTGCCCGGCGTCAGGCCCATATAGTCGAGCGCGCGGATCTTTGAGGTGCGCTTGTTCTCGTCGGTGATCTCTTCCGGATTGGGAACGACGCCCTGCACCGAAACCACGTCCTCGGGCGAGGAGCCCCAGGAGACGATCGGCGGCAGCTTGGCCGCGTCGAGCACGATCACCTTGTCGAAATGCGCGCCTTCGTCGGACTGCAGCGTCTTCCAGTATTCGAGCGCGGCATCCCAGGCAGCACCCTTCGGCGCACGCGGCTTGTCCTTGACATAGGCGAAGGTGGTCTCGTCGGCCGCGATCAGGCCGGCGCGCGCGCCGCCCTCGATCGACATGTTGCAGATCGTCATGCGGCCTTCCATCGACAGCGAGCGGATCGCCTCGCCGGCATATTCGATGACATAGCCGGTGCCGCCGGCGGTGCCGATCTCGCCGATGATGGCCAGGATGATGTCCTTGGCGGTGACGCCTTCCGGCAACTGGCCGTCGACGCGCACCAGCATGTTCTTGGCCTTGCGCTGGATCAGCGTCTGCGTCGCCAGCACATGCTCGACTTCCGACGTACCGATGCCGTGCGCCAGCGCGCCGAAGGCGCCATGCGTCGAGGTATGGCTGTCGCCGCAGACGATGGTCATGCCGGGCAGCGTAAAGCCCTGCTCCGGGCCGATGATGTGGACGATGCCCTGGCGGATATCGTTCTCGGAATAATACTCGACGCCGAAATCCTTGGCATTCTTGGCCAGCGCCTCGACCTGGATGCGGCTTTCCTCGTTCTTGATGCCGAACTTGCGCTCGGGCGAGGTCGAGACATTGTGATCGACCACGGCCAGCGTCTTTTCCGGATGCCGGACCTTGCGGCCGCTCAGGCGCAGGCCTTCGAAGGCCTGCGGGCTGGTCACTTCATGGACGAGGTGGCGGTCGATATAGAGCAGGCAGGTGCCATCGTCCTGGCGATCGACGACGTGGTCGTCGAAGATCTTGTCGTAGAGGGTGCGCGGTGCGCTCATGTGCGTAAATCCGTCGATATGAGAATGGGAAGAGTGTAACGCCGCAGGGCCCGGCGAAAGCGGCCTAGCTAAGTCGGCTGGTCAGCGCGCCGCAGACGCGCGCGGAGAAGCGCGACGGCAGGCGTTTTCTGTCCTGCAGCACGAACCCCTTGTAGGCCGGATCGCCAAAAAGCTCTTCCATGGCGTGGCTCATACCAATGTTTTGGCTTTTCGGCAATTGCGGCGTGGTGGGGCGGGCTCCCTTCTCCCCTTGTGCGAGAAGGTGGATCGGCGCGCAGCGCCGAGACGGTTGAGGGGTGGGTGACGGAGTGCCGTCGGCGCCAAGCTGGAGCACCCCTCATCCGACCTCGCTTCGCGAGGCCACCTTCTCCCACAAGGGGAGAAGGGAAGAACGCACCATTCACATCACCTCGAACACGAACGTCTTCACCAGCGCATCCGGTTCGGCGATGGCGTAACACCTGAACCACGGGCTTTGCTCGACCAGACGCCATTTGCCTGCCTGCTCCAGCTCGTCGAAAACGCCCTGGAAACCACCGCTTTCAAACACCTGGTCGCGCACGGTGAAGATGGCGTGGCCGCCGTTTTTCGTGATGCGCACCAGCTCGTGCAGGCCCGACGCCGGCGCGTGGCTGATGGTGAAGACGCCAGTCGAGAAGAAGGCGCGGAAATGCCCGTCCGGCCATGGCAGCGGCCCACCCAGCATCGCCTGTTTCAGCTCGCTATAGGCGTTACGGCTGCCGGCGATCTCGAGCATGTCGTCCGACAGATCCAGCCCAGCAATATCGCCATAGCCCAGCGCCTTGAGCGACGGTCCCGACAGGCCGGTGCCGCAGCCGGCGTCGAGCAGCGGCCCTTCGCCAGCCGGAACATAGCGCGCCACCCAGGCAGTGATCAGGAACGGCAGGAGATAGCCGAGCGAGGCGGTCTCGCTGTCATAGGTCGCCGCCCAGGCGGCATAGGCCTGCGCCAGCGTTTCCGGCGTGTCGACGCCATAGACGGAATCCAGCGCCGCATTGGCCTTGTCCACATTCATGAGACCTCCCCCTGTGCCGGCAGAATCGTAACCCTGTCTTTGCCGAAAAACTATTCCTCGTGCTGGCGGCGCAGGCGCCGCTCCAGCGCCCTGAGCGCCAGCGACAGGCCGACGGTCAGGATGAGATAGATATAGGCAACGATCGAATAGGTCTCGAAGAAGCGGAACGAGCCGGCGGCATAGACCTTGCCCATCTGGGTGATGTCGGCGACGCCGAGCACCGAGACCAGCGAGGAATCCTTGACCAGAGCGACGAAATCATTGCCGAGCGGCGGCAATATGGTGCGGATCGCCTGCGGAAACACGATCAGCCGGAAGCGTTGCGAGCGGCTCAGCCCAAGCGCCTTTGCCGCCTCGATCTGGCCTTTCTCGACCGCCTGGATGCCGGCGCGGAAGACTTCCGAGATGAAGGCCGAATAGCCGATGGTCAGCGCCATGATGGCGCGCCACAACAGCGAAACGTCGCGCACCAGGAGCTCGCCGAAATAGCCCGCGCTTTGCAGCGGCGCTGTCAGCACATTCCAGGCTGCGACAAAGGCCGGCGCGCCCGCAAAGGCGATCCAGAACAACAGCACCAGTATCGGCACGCCGCGGATGATCTCGACATAGAAGCGGGCGATCTGGCGCAGCCACTGCGAGCCCGACAGGCCCATCAGCGCAATGCCGAGACCGATGACCGATGCCAGGGCGAAAGCGATCACGGTGACGAGGACGGTGATACCGATGCCCTTGGCGACCGTGGCGAAGACCTGGGCATAGAGATCGCTGGCCGCGATAAACAAGGCCGCCGCCAATGCAAGCACCGCGGCAACGGCAAGCCACCAGGGGAATTCGGCTTTGGTGGAGGAGGACGAAGGCGGTGCCATCAGGCGTGCCCGGAGAGGAGGACATTTCGAAAGTAAGGTGCCAAGGCACCTGTCCTGCCGGACATCTCCCCCGCAAGGGGGCAGATTGGCAGCGTCGTCAACGGCACTCTTCTTACAAGGTTGATGATTGGCGAAAGCGGAAGAAACAGCCGATCTCCCCCTTTGCGGGGGAGATGCCCGGCAGGGCAGAGGGGGGTGTTCAAGCGCAAAGTCAGCGGGAAATCACTGCCCCATCTTGTAATCAAGGAACCACTTCTTGTTCAGCGCATCGAGCGTCCCGTCCGCCTTCAGTGCCGCGATCGCGGCGTTGACGGGCTTTACCAGGTCCGATCCCTTCGGGAAAATGAACCCAAAATCCTCGGTGCCGAGCGGGCCGCCGATGAGCTTGAGCTTGCCCTCGGATGCATCGACATAGCCCTTGCCGGCGGTGCCGTCGGTCAGCACGACATCGACGTCGCCCGCCTTAAGCGCCTGCACGGTCGCGCCAAAAGTCTCGAACAGTTTGATGCGCGGGTTCTGCTCATTGCCGTCGAGCACGCTGTAGACGGCGGTGTAGAAAGGCGTCGTACCAGGCTGCGCGCCGATCAACCCGTCCTTGAAGGCACCAAAAGTCTTGGCGTCGGTGAAGCGGCTTTCGTCGCCGCGCACCAGCATGAACTGCTCCGAACGCATATAGGGGTCGGAGAAATCGACCTTCTCCTTGCGGTCGTCCTTGATGGTGATGCCGGTCATGCCGATGTTGTACTGGTTGTCGGAAACCGCCTGGATCATCGCGTCCCAGGAGGTGTTCTGGTACTCGACCTTGAAATTCAGCCGCTTGGCGATTTCGTTCATCGCGTCATATTCCCAGCCGATCTGTTTCCCCGTCTTGGGATCGATGAACTGCAGCGGCGGATAAGCGTTTTCGGTGACCACCACCACTTTCTTGCCACCGAGATCGGGCAGCGCCTGCGCGAAGGCGGCAACGGGCGCCAGCACAAGGGCAAGCAGGCCGGCCAGCAGCAGTTTCGACTTGGTCATGACACACTCCCGAAAATTGAAAGCGCCCGGATGGGCCTACAGGAAAATCCGGCGCCGACTTTAGCTTTCCGCATGCGTCATGCAAGACGGTCCGCTGCGTCAGCGTGCGCGAAAAGGGATTCCAATGCCCTCAATCCAGGGATTTCCGGATGATCTGCTTATCTCGAGCCAGAGATCAACGCTTCCGCATCCGCCGAGGCGTCTTCCGCCACAGCGTTGCGCAGACCGGCAACCAGCTGGGTGAGTGTCGCGTGCAGAGCCTTCGCTTCGCCCGGCTCAAGTGGCACGCTGCAGGCAAGGGCTGCGGACACATCCTTGATGCGCGCGCGCAGCGCCTGGCCATTGGCCGTCGGCTCGACCAGCACGCGGCGCTCATCGGCGGCATCGCGGCGGCGGGTGAGGAGGCCGCCCGCTTCCATCCGCTTGAGCAGCGGCGTCAGCGTCGCGGAATCCAGGCCCAGTGCCTCGCCAAGCGCGCCCACAGTGCTCGGCGCATGCTCCCACAGCGCCAGCATGACCAGATATTGCGGATAGGTCAGGCCGAGCGGATCGAGCAACGGCCGGTAGAGCTTGGTCATCAGCCCGCTCGCCGAATAGAGCGCGAAGCAGAGCTGCTGATCAAGTCGCGGAACCTTCACCGTCCCGGCGGTCTCCGCCGGGACGTCGCTGGCGCTCTTTGTGGTCTTTCCCGTCATGCCGCCTTTACCGAAAGCGCCACCTCGACATTGCCCCGGATGGCGTTCGAATAGGGGCAGATCTTGTGTGCTTCCGATACAAGCGCTTCCGCCGCCGCCTGATCAAGGCCTTTCGTTTCCGCAGCGAGCGCGACGCCAAGCTTGAAGCCCTCGCCATGGGGAAGCAGGCTGACGGTCGAGCTTACCCCGGCATCCGTGAGCGGCAGCTTCTGCTTGCGCGCGACGAAGCGGATCGCGCTTTCGAAGCAGGCGGCGTAGCCGATGGCGAAAAGCTGCTCGGGATTGGTGGCGCCACCTGGCCCGCCGAGCTCCTTGGGCAAAGCCAGATCGACCTTGAGCAGGCCGTCGCTGGTCTCGCCATGGCCGGCGCGACCGCCGGTGACGTGAGCCTGTGCGGTGTAGAGTGCCATATCTTATCTCCAATTATACTGTGCACGATTATTTAGTACACAAGATAATATGCCGTCAACACCGACGTCCGATTTCGGAGGCTGAAAGCGTTCACAGTCTGGTGAAACGAAAAAAGGCGGCCGAAGCCGCCTTTTTGAATGGGATTCCGAAAGCTTATTCGGCCGGGGTCGCCTCAGCAGCGGCCTTGGCTGCCTCGGCCTCGGCGGCCGCCTTCTTCTCGGCGGCTTCCTTGGCGGCCGTCTCGGCGGCCAGCGCCTGGGCGGCGGCAACCTTCTCGGCCTCGATGCGGGCCTTCTCGGCGTTCAGCGCATCGCGCTCCTCATCGTTGAGCTTGCGGGCGCGCACGCCGGTGTTTTCCGAAATACGGGCCGACTTGCCGCGACGATCGCGCAGGTAATAGAGCTTGGCGCGACGCACCTTGCCGCGGCGGACGATCTCGACGCCCTCGACCATCGGCGAGAACACCGGGAACACGCGCTCGACGCCTTCGCCGTAGGAGATCTTGCGGACGGTGAAATTTTCCTGGAAGCCGGAACCGGCGCGGGCGATGACGACGCCCTCATAGGCCTGGACGCGGGTGCGGGTGCCTTCGGTCACGCGGACCTGGACGCGCACGGTGTCGCCGGGCTGGAATTCGGGAAGCTTGCGCTTGGCTTCGATCTTGGCGGCCTGCTCGGCCTCGAGCTGACGGATGAGATCCATCTTGGGTAATCCACTTCTTGTTCTTCCGACAGTCAGAGCGTCCGACACTCACCTTGCAGTTCCATTGACCGCTCGGCTATGCCCTTTGTTCGAGAACATCAGGCAGGGGCGACTACACCGTCATTGTTGACGGGTCCGGCAGATTCTTCTTCCGGTTCGGCGGCGACATACAGCTATTTCAGCGCTTTGTCACGCCCGCGCACGAGTCTTTTTTGCCGGCATGGCACCATCGTAATCGCTTCGTGCCGGGTTGCGCCGCTCTCCGGGGCTTTCTAAGCCTGACATAACACGGTTTTTGAGCAGCGGCATTCCATGTCTGTCCTCGACGCCATCCTGCTTTTCCTGGCGGGCTTCCTGTCCGGCGCCGCCAATGCGGTCGCCGGCGGCGGCACGTTCATCACTTTCGGCGCCATGACATTGGTCGGTGTGCCGCCGATCGTCGCCAACGCCACGTCATCGGTCACGCAATTCCCGGGCTATATCACCTCGACGCTCGCCTACTGGACCGACATCCGCCACTTCTGGCGCGGTGCCCTGCTGCTTTGCGCCATATCGGCGATTGGCGCACTGGCCGGCGCGCTGATTCTTCTGGCGCTGTCCAACCCGTCCTTTCGCGTCCTGGTGCCGTGGCTGCTTTTGGGCGCAACCGCCCTGTTTGCGGCCGGGCCGTGGCTGAAGCCGGCGCCGAAACCCGGCCATGAGGCAGCCGTCGGCTCGCTCGCCGGTTCGCTGGCGCAGTTCGTCACCGCCATCTATGGCGGCTTCTTCGGCGCCGGCATGGGCGTGATGATGCTGGCGACGCTCGGCCTGACACAGGCCGGCGACTACCACCGGCTGAACGCGCTGAAGAACATGCTGGCCGTGGTCATCGCGGCGGTCGCCATCATCGTCTTCGTCTCGGGCGGCGTTGTCGCCTGGCCGCAGGCTGTTATCATGATCCCGGGCGGCGCGCTCGGCGGCTATGCCGGTGTGTGGATCGCCAAACGCGTGCCGCAGAGCGTCGTACGCGGCTTCGTCGTCGCGGTTGGCCTGTTCCTGGCGTTTTATTACTTCGGCAAGGGGTGAGCGACGAGCAGATCCGGCCGTCTCTCCCTGGTCAGCCGCTCCGACTGCTCCCGCCGCCATGCCGCGATCTTCTTGTGATTGCCGGAGATCAGCACCTCGGGAATCTCCCTGCCCTCGAACTCCTGCGGTCGCGTGTAGTGGGGATGTTCGAGCAGGCCGTTTTCGAAACTCTCTTCCTCGCCGGACACGGCATTGCCCATGACGCCGGGCAACAGCCGCACCACCGCGTCGAGCAGCACCAGCGCTGCCGGTTCGCCGCCGGAGAGGATGAAATCGCCGATCGAGACTTCCTCTAACCCCCGCGCTTCGATCAGCCGCTGGTCGACGCCCTCGAAGCGGCCGCACAGGATGACCGCGCCCGGCCCGGCGGCGAGTTCGCGCACGCGCGCCTGGGTTAGCGGTTTGCCGCGCGGGCTCATCAGAAGGCGCGGACGCGTATCGCCCGGCGGCGAGGCGTGGTCGATAGCCCTGGCCAGCACATCGGCGCGCATCACCATGCCGGCGCCGCCGCCGGCCGGCGTGTCATCGACGGTGCGGTGCTTGTCGGTGGCGAAATCGCGGATCTGGATCGCTGCAAGCGACCATGTGCCGGCCTCGAGCGCGCGGCCCGCCAGCGACAGGCCGAGCGCGCCCGGAAACATCTCGGGATAGAGCGTCAGTACCGAGGCGGCAAAACTCACCGGTTGCCCCCGGCGTCGCGCGGACCGCGCGGCCTGCCCTTCGGATCGAAGTCCTCCTCGCGCGGCGCCTCGCCGTCCTCGTCCTCGACCAGTCCGGCCGCTACCGGATCGACGCGGACGAAGCCTTCGGCGATCGACACATCAGGCACGGCGGCCTGGGTGAACGGGATCAGCACGCCCTTGCGGCTGGCAAGCGTCACGTCGAGGATGTCGCCGCCGCCGAAATTATGCACCGCGACGACCTTGCCGAGCGCGGCCCCGGTATCGTCCCGAACCTCCAGTCCAACGAGGTCGGCATGGTAGAATTCATCCTCCTCGCCATCGTCCGGCAGCATCGAGCGGTCGACGAACAGTTCGGTACCGGCGAGCGCTTCGGCCGCATTGCGGTCGCTGATGCCTTTGAAGCGCACCACGACGACGGTGTTGGCCGGTCTGATGTCCGTGATCTGGAAGGCGCGGCCGTCCCTGGCATAGAGCGGCCCATAATCGGCCAGCGCCATCGGATCGCCGGTGAAGGTTTTCACCCGGAGTTCGCCCTTGATGCCATGGGCGGCGCCGATCACGGCCATCTGGACAGGGTTTTGCGGCTTGCTCATGGCGAAATATCCTTTGGCCTGCTCTAGCCCCAGCCCGGCGTCATTTCAATGATCGCCCCTTGTCATTTCAATGACGGGCTCTTCACCGCTTCCTAACCCGAACACCCCAAAATGCCGCCATGCAGGAATTCCTCATCCCGGCGAAACCCGATCTCCAGGCGGCGCGCGAAAGCTGGCTGAAGATGCTCGCGCGTGAACGTCGCCTGTCGCCCGCAACCGTCGAGGCCTATGAGCGCGACACGCGCCAGTTCCTGCATTTCCTCACCGGCCATTGCGGCGGCTCGCCCGGCATTTCCGACATCGCCAATCTGCGCCCGGCCGATCTGCGCGGCTTCCTCGCCGCCCGCCGCAACGCCGGCGCCGGCGCCCGCACGCTGGGCCGAGGCTTGGCCGGCATCCGCTCGCTGTTGCGTTTTCTCGAACGGCGAGGTCTCGCCAATGCGGCTGGTGCCGCGGCACTCCGCGCTCCGCGCCAACCCAAATCGTTGCCAAAACCGCTGACGGCGAGCGACGCCAAACAGGTCGTATCGGTGGAAGGCCAACTGGCCGAAGAGCCCTGGATCGCCGCCCGCAACGCCGCCGTGCTGACGCTGCTCTATGGCTCCGGCCTGCGCATTTCCGAGGCACTCGGTCTCGCCGGCGCCGATCTGGCCTCAGAAAGCGACACGGTGCTGCGTGTCACCGGCAAGGGCGGCAAGACGCGGCTGGTGCCGGTGCTGCCGGTGGCGCTTCGGGCCATCGCCGAATACCGCCGGCTCTGCCCCTACCATCTCGACCCCAAGGGCCTGCTGTTTCGCGGCGCGCGCGGCGGCCCGCTCAACCCGGCCATCATCCAGCGCGACATGGCCAAACTGCGCTCGGCGCTGAACCTGCCCGACACTGCGACGCCGCACGCGCTGCGCCATTCCTTCGCCACGCATCTGCTCGGCCGTGGCGGCGATCTGCGCACCATCCAGGAACTGCTCGGCCACGCCAGCCTGTCGACGACGCAGATCTACACCGGCGTCGACACCGCAAGGCTGCTCGAAATCTACGAATCGGCCCATCCGAGGGCGTGAAACCTTCAATTTCGTGACGCCAATTAACCGTTTTGCCGCTTTTCGGTCCTAGGAATAGGATCATGAAACGCGTCATTGCCATCGCCGACCGCGCAGCTTCCATCTCGCTGAAGCTGCTTGTCGCGCTCAACGTGCTGTTTTTCCTGTCATTCCTTGCCGTCCTGCTGTTCGCGGCAGGCAGGGCGCATGCGGAAGTCCCGACCTGCGCCGGCGCCGACATGCTGTCGGCCCTGCAGAAGAGCAACCCTGCCACTTACAGCAAGATCGAGGCGGAAGCCGCCGCGACGCTGAATGGCAAGGGCCTGTTGTGGAAGCTGGAGAAACCGGGCGAACAGCCATCCTACCTCTTTGGCACCATGCACATGACCGACCCGCGCGTCACCACGTTGCCTCCGGACGCACAGAAGGCCTTTGACGCCGCCGGCACCCTCATCATCGAAACCACCGATGTGCTCGACAAGCAGAAGATGATGACGGCGATGCTGAAAGAGCCGGACCTGATGATGTTCACCGACTCCACCACGCTGTCGTCCTTGCTGACGCCGGACGAAGCGGCGGCGATGAATGCAGCACTCGACGCGCGCGGCATTCCGCCGGCAACGGTCGCCAAGATGAAGCCGTGGATGCTGTCGGCGATGATGGCGCTTCCGGCCTGCGAACTCGCCCGCCAGTCCGGCGGAGCGTCGGTGCTCGACGTCAAGCTGGCCGAGAGCGCCAAGGCTGCCGGCAAGCCGGTCGAAGGTCTGGAAACGGCCGAGAGCCAGCTGCGCGCCATGGCCTCGTTGCCGCTCGCCTTCCACATGAAGGGCCTGGTCGACACGCTGAAGCTCGGCGACAAGGTCAACGACATCAACGAGACCATGATCGTGCTCTACCAGCGCGGCGACACCGGCATGTTTTGGCCGCTGTTCCGCGTCGCCATGCCGGAGGAGCAGAACGACGCCTCGGGCTATGCCGCCTTCGAGGAAACCATGATCACCAGCCGCAACAAGGTCATGGTCGATCACGCCGAACCGATCCTGGCCAAAGGCAATGCCTTCATGGCGGTCGGCGCGCTGCACCTTCCCGGCCCCGAGGGACTGGTCGAGGATTTTCGCAAGGCCGGCTACACCGTCACCGCCGTTGGGCTTTAGCCGCTATTTGATCAAGACCTGAGCCAGCATCGCCGGAACGACGATGCGGTGAAACGGCATGATGACGGCGAGATAGGTCCGCCCGAACAGATTGTGCGTCTTCACGATCGTCGACGCGGCCACTTCCTGCCGGCCCGCGCCGAGGTCGCTCACCTCCACCAGGAGGCGGAAATCGAGATGCCGGTCGTCCAGCCCGAGGACGACCCTGCCGGGCGCCTGGCTGATGAGCGGAAATATGCCGATCCTGCTTTCCGGCGGTGCGTCGGGGTCAGCCCCGCCTTTCAGCCCAAATGGCCTGACAGCGAGGTTGCGCAGCGCCGTAAGCCGGCCGACCCACAGCGGGGTTCGCCCCAGGGCGCGCTCGGCCGCGCCAATGGCGGTCAGGGCAAGACCATCGGTTGTCAGCACGTAGCGGTCGGCGAACTGAGCGCCGGCAAGAACGCTTTCGGGATCAGGAAAAGTCTGTGCAGTGGGGGTCATATCGGCAAATCCCTCGCAACCAACGATAGCATCGGTTGGTTTGGAACACTGCGTGGCGAAACGCCGCCAGCCCGGAGAGGACTGGTCGAGGATTTTCGTAAAGCCGGCTATACTGTCACCGCCGTCAATTGAGTCGGATGGCGGTGGGGGGCCCAAACGCCGCGTTTTCGGCGCTTTCCTTCCCTAGCGTGAAACCCATTCAACGGTTGCGCGTTGATGGCTGTTGATTGATCATTTTCATCCACGGAGGACACTTTTATGGCGAATCCATCGAACGACACTCCCAGGCCAAGCGGCGGGGGCGGCAGCCCCTGGCTGATTGCGCTGGTCGTCGTTATCCTGGCGATTGTCGCGTATTATGTTTTCGGCAGAAGCGGCGAGCATCCGGCACCCGCCGAACCGCCAGCGGCCAGCACGCCGGCCCCTGCGCCCGCGCCCGCTCCGGCACCCGAGCCAGCACCGGCTCCTGCGCCAGCTCCGGCCCCTGCGCCAGCACCCGCGCCTGCTCCGGCACCAGCGCCTGCTCCCGCTCCGGCGCCTGCACCGGCCAACTGATCGGCCCGGCACCAGATACCAACGGCCCGCTGAAAGGCGGGCCGTTTTGTTTTGAGGCGATAGCGCCTGAAAGGCCTTTCCAGAAACTCGCTCCGGTGAGTCAGCTGGTGTGATTTGCGAGAACCGGAGCGCAGCGGACATTCAGGTCCGTGAGCAGCGCATGACCCCGAAAATCGGTCCGATTTTCGGAAAGGATCATGCGTCAGTCAAAAGTGTCACAGCGTCCTTTGCGCGTCCAAGAGGGCGCGCGGCGCTGTGAGAAGCGCAGAAACCCGCACCAGATGGCCGCCGGAGTAGAGTTTATGAAAGGCCTTTAGATATGGATGGGCTTGAAGAAAGTGGCCAGCGCCGCTTCCTTCACCGCTTCCGACATCGTCGGATGCGCGTGGCAGGTGCGGGCGAGGTCTTCCGACGAGCCGCCGAACTCCATCAGCACCGCCGCCTCGTGGATCATCTCGCCGGCGCCGAAGCCGACAATGTGCACGCCGAGCATACGGTCGCTGACCTTGTCGGCGAGGATCTTCACGAAACCGTCCGTGTGCAGCATGGCGCGCGCGCGGCCATTGGCGCTGAACGGGAATTTTCCGATCTTGTAGTCGATGCCGGCCTTCTTCAGCTCTTCCTCGGTCTTGCCGACCGAGGCGATTTCCGGGCTGGTGTAGACGACACTCGGGATAACCTCGTAGTTCACATGGCCGGCCTGGCCGGCGATGGTTTCGGCCACCGCCACGCCCTCGTCCTCGGCCTTGTGCGCCAGCATCGGCCCGGCGATGACATCGCCGATGGCATAGATGCCGGGAACGTTGGTCTTGAGATGCCCGTCGGTCTTGACCCGGCCGCGCTCGTCGACGTCGACGCCGGCTTCTTTCAGCCCGAGACTGTCGGAAAAAGCGCGGCGGCCGGTGGCGATCAGCACGACATCGGCGGCGATGGTCTCGGCGGCGCCACCCTTCACCGGCTCGAAGGTGACGGTGGCACCCTTCTTGGCCTTGGCGACACCGGTGACCTTGGCGCCGAGCTTGAACTCGAAGCCTTGCTTGGAGAGCAGCCGCTGGAATTGCTTGGAGACCTCGCCGTCCATGCCGCCGAGGATCGTGTCGAGGAACTCGACGACGGTGACCTTGGCGCCGAGCCGCGCCCACACCGAGCCGAGCTCGAGCCCGATGACGCCGCCGCCGACCACCACGAGGTGGCCCGGAACCTTGTCCAGCGACAGCGCGCCGGTCGACGACACGATGATTTTCTCGTCGAAATCGACCTTGACGCCGGGAATGCCGGCGACATCGGAACCGGTGGCGATGACGATATTCCCGGTCTCGATCTCCTCGACCTTGCCGTCCTCGGAGGTGACCGAGACCTTGCCCGCCGCGACCACCTTGCCGGTGCCGCGGAAGCTGTCGATCTTGTTCTTCTTGAACAGGAAGGCGACGCCGTTGACGTTGGACGCCACCGTCGCATCCTTGTGTGCCATCATCTTCTTGAGGTTGAGCTTGGGTGCCGCGATCTCGACGCCCAGCGTGTCGAAGGAATGGCCGGCCTCGGCGAACATTTCGGAGGCATGGAGCAGCGCCTTGGACGGGATGCAGCCGATGTTGAGGCAAGTGCCGCCGAAGGTCGCGTTCTTCTCGACCACCGCGACCTTCAGCCCAAGCTGTGCCGCCTTGATGGCGCAGACATAGCCGCCGGGTCCAGATCCGATGATAACGACGTCATAAGCCATGTTTGTTTCCCTTTGCTTGGCGCTCAGCGGCCGCCGCTGACATTCAGGATCGCGCCTGTCGTATAGGATGCGGCGTCGGATAGAAGATAGAGAATCGCTGCCGCGACTTCATCCGCGGTGCCCGCCCTTTTCATCGGCAGCGAGTCCTGGATCAGCGCCACCCGATCCGGCTGTCCGCCGGAGGCGTGGATATCGGTGTCGATAATGCCCGGCCGCACCGCGTTGACGCGGATGCCTTCCAGCGCCACCTCGCGGGCAAGCCCGATGGTGAACGTGTCGATGGCGCCCTTGGAGGCGGCATAGTCGACGTAATTGTCGGGCGCGCCCAGCACCGCCGCCGCCGACGAGATGTTGACGATCGCTCCGCCCTTGCCACCATGGCGCGTCGACATGCGCTTGACCGCTTCGCGGGCGCAGAGGATGGAACCGACGACATTGATGCGCATCATGCGCTCCAGCCGTGCCGCGCTCATCTCGTCGACACGCGCCTTGGCGTCGACGATACCGGCATTGTTGACGAAGGCGTCTAGCCGGCCCCAGGTGCGGTCCACCGCTTCGAAGATGGCCAGGATGTCGGCCTCGCTGCCGACATCACCCTTGACGGCAAAAGCGTCGCCGCCGGCAGCCTTGATCTCGGCAACCAGCGCGTCGGCCGCCGCCTGGTTCGAGGCATAGTTGATTGCAACGCGATAGCCCGCCTTGGACCCCTGCCGGCAGACCGCGGCGCCAATGCCGCGACTGCCGCCGGTGACCAACAGCACCTTTTGCGTCTCGCTCATTCCTGGCATCCCTTCAGCGTAAACACATCCGACGGCACTTTTGAGAATCCGCTGCCACCATAGGCCAGCGAATGCCGCAATGACGGCCCAAGATCGGGAAAGATCAGTGTCTTCGGCGCATCGACACCTTCGGCCGGCAACAGCCCGATCGCGCCCTTTTCATCCGACGTATAGATCACACCGTTCCACAGCGTGCAGGCGGCAAGTTCGCCGCCGGTGACGTCGCCCTCGGGGCATTTGTACATCAAGGAACCGTTCGGCCGCGCTTCACCCGAGCTCCACATCACAATGCCGTTCAGCACCACATTGTTGTCGAGGATCATGCGGTAACTGTTGGTGACAACAGCTGAGGTCCCGGTCGGCGTAAAGTCGATCTCGCTGCCACTCTGCGCGTCACCATAGACGGCGAGTTCGATCGGGCAGGCGGCATAAGCGGCAGAGTTGGTAAACAAGATCGCCAGCAATCCAGCGAGACATCGGATGGTGGGCGACATTGCGCTTTGCATCGCGGTGCCCTACTGGCTCTCGCGGCCATCGGCGTTTTCCAGAACGCCAAAATCGGTCATCAGCAGCAGCGGCTCGCCGGCCGCGTCCAGCCCCCAGAACGATGGATAGAATCCGTCGCCCCAGCCGCTCCAGAACATGGCGATGTTGAGCGGGTTGCCGGCAACCGGATGATGCATGACGAACCTGTCCTGGTTGGGCGCGAATTCGGCCGCCAGCACGTCGTCATAGTAATTCTGCTCGGCCTTGAGCTTGTCCTGCTCACCCGACATCAGCGCCATCGCCGTTTTGTCCATGAACGAGCCAAGGCCGGCATCGACGGGATAGCCGAAGATCTCGTCGCCCTTCAAGGTCGACGCATCCTGGCCGGGCACTGTCGCCAGTTCC
The DNA here is from genome assembly GCF_016756475.1 of Mesorhizobium sp. 113-1-2. Lineage (NCBI taxonomy): Bacteria > Pseudomonadati > Pseudomonadota > Alphaproteobacteria > Hyphomicrobiales > Phyllobacteriaceae > Mesorhizobium > Mesorhizobium sp. 113-1-2. The sequence continues at coordinate 1,162,648 of NZ_AP023242.1, read as the reverse complement.
CAGCGAACCGGCGTGCCGGGCTTGAAGCGCAGCACCGAAATCGCGACGCGGCCCTGGGCTTCCAGCAGCGAAACCGGGTAGCGCCCCGGTTTGACCCTACGGCTCAAGGCCGGCATCTCGGTATCGCTGATCAGAGGATCGCACGCGATGATTTCACCGGTCGGCAATTCGAGTTCGCCGATCGGAGTGACGGTGATCTTCCGCTCTTCCAGTTGAGCATCGCTCAAAGCGAAAATGCCAAGATTGCTGCTCGCCTGCGAAGGGTCCCATTGGGCTGCCGTCGCCAGCGACGGAACGACGGCGGCGGCCAGGCCAATAGACCGCAGGACGCCACCGGCTCGCCGGCCCAGGCTGTAACCGAACCGCTCCAGCCAGCCGCTCATCGGGGGTCAGCCTTGCTCACAGATCAAGCACCAGCCGTTCCGGATCCTCAAGGCTTTCCTTGACGCGCACCAGGAAGGTCACGGCTTCCTTGCCGTCTACGATGCGGTGGTCGTAGCTCAGCGCCAGATACATCATCGGCCGGATGACGATCTGGCCGCCGACCACGACCGGCCGGTCCTGGATCTTGTGCATGCCCAGAATGCCGGACTGCGGCGCGTTGAGGATCGGCGTCGACATCAGCGAGCCATAGACGCCGCCATTGGAAATCGTGAACGTGCCGCCCTGCATGTCGGCGACCGACAGCTTGCCGTCACGCGCGGCGATGCCCAGCCGGCCGATCTCCTTCTCGATCTCGGCGATCGACATCTGGTCGGCATCGCGCACGACCGGCACGACGAGGCCCTTCTCGGTGCCGACGGCGACGCCGACATGAGCGAAATTCTTGTAGATGATGTCGGTGCCGTCGATCTCGGCATTGACCGCCGGGATTTCCTTCAGCGCGTGGGTGACGGCCTTGGTGAAGAAGCCCATGAAGCCGAGCTTCACGCCGTGCTTCTTCTCGAACACGTCCTTATACTTGGTCCGCAGCGCCATAACGGCTGACATGTCGACCTCGTTGAAGGTGGTCAGCATGGCGGCGGTCGACTGCGCTTCCTTCAGCCGGCGCGCGATGGTCTGGCGCAATTTGGTCATGCGCACGCGTTCTTCGCGCGAGGCATCGTCGCCCGAGGACGGCGCGCGAACGGCAATCGGTGCAGGTGCCGGAGCCGCCTTCGGTGTCTCGGCCGGCTGCGACGGCGCGCCCTTGGCGATGGCGTCGAGCACGTCGCCCTTGAGCACCTGGCCGCGCTTGCCCGAACCGGACAGCTGGTCGACCGACAGATTGTTCTCGGCGATCAGTTTTGCGGCGGCCGGCGCCGGCGGCATGCTGCGCGGCTCGACCGCGCCGGCATCGCCGGCGACCTTGGCGGTCTCGGCCGCGGCCTGCTTGCCGGTCGTCGCCGCATCCGGCGACGAGGCCTGCGACACCGCCTGCGGCTTGGTCGCCGGAGCAGAGCCACCTGCCGAGATCGAGCCCAACAAAGCGCCGACAGCGACCGTCTCGCCCTCCTTGGCGACGATTTCGCCCAGCGTGCCGGCGGCGGCCGCAGGCACCTCCACCGTCACCTTGTCGGTTTCGAGTTCGACCAGCGGCTCGTCGACGGCAATGGCATCGCCGACCTTCTTGAACCATTTGCCGATGGTCGCCTCGGTGACGGATTCGCCGAGAGTGGGGACGCGGATTTCGGTAGCCATTGTGCCTGTCCGTTTCTTTCGTTCTGTTATTCGCCCAATTCTGCTTTATTCGCCAAGCGCGTCTTCGAGCAAGGCGGCGAGCTGGGCAAGGTGCTTGGACATCAAGCCGGTCGCCGGCGACGCGGCCGCCGGGCGGCCGGTGTAGCGCACCCGCTGATGCTTGGCGTCGATATGCGCCAGCACCCATTCCAGATACGGGTCGATGAACGACCAGGCGCCCATGTTCTTGGGCTCCTCCTGGCACCACACCATCTCGGCGTTGCGGAAACGTGACAGTTCGGTGATCAGCGCCTTGGCCGGGAATGGATAGAGCTGTTCGACGCGCAAGAGATAAATGTCGTTAATGCCGCGCTTCTCGCGCTCTTCATAGAGGTCGTAATAGACCTTGCCCGAGCACAGCACGACGCGGCGGATCTTGCTGTCCTTGGTGAGCTTGATCGCCTGGTTGGGCAACAGCTGGGCGTCGTCCCACAACAGCCGGTGGAACGAGCTTTCGCCCGAGATTTCCGGCAGTGTCGACACCGCCCGCTTGTGGCGCAGCAGCGACTTCGGCGTCATCAGGATCAGCGGCTTGCGGAAGTCGCGCTTCAGTTGCCGCCGCAAGATGTGGAAGTAGTTGGCCGGCGTGGTGCAGTTTGCCACCTGCATATTGTCTTCGGCGCAAAGCTGCAGGAAGCGCTCGAGCCTTGCCGAGGAATGTTCCGGACCCTGGCCTTCATAGCCATGCGGCAGAAGACAGACGAGGCCCGACATTCTGAGCCACTTGCGCTCGCCCGACGAGATGAACTGGTCGAACACCACCTGGGCGCCGTTGGCGAAGTCGCCGAACTGCGCTTCCCACAAGGTCAGCGCCTTCGGCTCGGCGAGGCTGTAGCCATATTCGAAGCCCAGCACCGCCTCTTCCGACAGCATCGAGTTGATGACTTCGTAGCCAGCCTGTGCCGCCGACAGATTGTTGAGCGGGATGTAGCGGGTTTCGTCGCGCTGGTCGTAGAGCACGGAATGGCGCTGCGAGAAGGTACCGCGCTCGGAATCCTGGCCCGACAGGCGGATCGGGTTGCCGTCAAGCAGGATGGCGCCGAAGGCCAAGGCCTCGGCCGTCGACCAGTCGATGCCTTCGCCGGACTCGATCGCCTCGCGGCGGTTTTCGAGGAAGCGGATGATGGTCTTGTGCGCCTCGAAACCCTTCGGCACCTCGGTCAGCTTCTTGCCGATTTCCTTCAGCGTCTTGACCGGCACGGCGGTTTTGCCGCGCCTCTGTTCGTCCTGGTTGTCGGCCGTGCGCAGGCCCGACCAGGCGCCATCCAGCCAGTCGGCCTTGTTGGGCTTGTAGGCCTGGCCGACTTCCCATTCCTGCTCCAGATGCGCGCGCCAGTCGGCCTTCATCTGGTCGAGCTCGGCCTGGGTGATGTGGCCCTCGGCGATCAGCCGGTCGCCATAGATCTGCACCGTCGTCTTGTGGGTGCGGATGTTGCGGTACATGATCGGCTGGGTGAAGGCCGGTTCGTCGCCCTCATTGTGGCCGAAGCGGCGATAGCAGAACATGTCCACGACCACCGGCTTGTGGAACTTCATGCGGAATTCGATCGCCACCTTGGTGGCATGCACCACGGCTTCCGGGTCGTCGCCATTGACGTGGAAGATCGGCGCCTCGATCATCTTGGCGACGTCGGACGGATAGGGCGACGAGCGCGAGAAGCGCGGATTGGTGGTGAAGCCGATCTGGTTGTTGATGATGAAATGCAGCGTGCCGGCGACGCGGTGGCCGCGCAGGCCCGACAGGCCGAGGATTTCGGCGATCACGCCCTGGCCGGCGAAGGCGGCGTCGCCATGCAGGAGCAGCGGCAGCACCTTGGCCCGCTCCTCCAGCGGCACGATCTCCTCGCGGCCGCGGCCGAACAGATAGTCCTGCTTGGCGCGTGCCTTGCCCATCACCACCGGATCGACGATTTCCAGGTGCGAGGGGTTGGCGGTCAGCGATAGATGCACCTTGTTGCCGTCGAACTCGCGGTCCGACGAAGCGCCGAGATGATACTTCACGTCGCCCGAGCCTTCGACCTCGTCGGGGGCGGCCGAGCCGCCCTTGAACTCGTGGAAGATGGCGCGGTGAGGCTTCGCCATGACTTGGCTCAGCACGTTGAGGCGGCCGCGATGCGCCATGCCGAGCACGATCTCCTTCATGCCGAGCTGGCCGCCGCGCTTGACGATCTGCTCCAGCGCCGGGATCAGCGCCTCGCCGCCGTCGAGGCCGAAGCGCTTGGTGCCCTTGTACTTGACGTCGATGAACTGCTCGAAGCCCTCCGCCTCGACCAGCTTCTGCAGGATCGCCTTCTTGCCGGTGTTGGTGAAGGAGATCTCCTTGTCGGCACCCTCGATGCGCGCCTGGATCCAGGCCTTCTCCTCGGGATCGGAGATGTGCATGAACTCGACGCCCAGCGTCGAGCAATAGGTGCGGGTGAGTATCTCCAGCATCTGCCGGATGGTGCCGAATTCGAGGCCGAGCACGTTGTCGAGGAAGATCGGCCGGTCATAATCGGCTGCAGTGAAGCCGTAATTCTCCGGCGACAATTCATTGTAGTCCTCGAGCGGCTTGGCGATGCCGAGCGGGTCGAGATTGGCGTGCAGATGGCCACGCATGCGGTAGGCGCGGATCATCATGATGGCGCGCACCGAATCGCGTGTCGCCTGGTGCACGTCGGCGTCCGACAAGACAACGCCGTTGGTAACCGCCTTGTCCTTGACCTTCTTCTCCAGGTGCTTCTCGACGATGCCCCAATTGCCGTCGAGCGCCGACACCAGTTCGCCATTGGCCTGCAGCGGCCAGGAAGGTTTTGCCCAGGAAGCGCCCTTGGCATTCCTGCGCACATCGCCGGCATCGTCCTTCAGTCCGGCGAAGAATTCCTGCCACTCGGGATTGACCGAGGCGGGATCGTCCTCATAGGCGGCATAGAGCGCGTCGATATAATCGGCATTGCCGCCATAGAGGAACGAGGTGAGCGAAAATTGGTCGTTGGCCTGATCTTGTCTTGCCATGTCGTTTCAGCGGAGCCGCGCTCCGTCTCCTGTTGGAGCGAATAGGGAGTAGCGAATAGCGAGTAGGGATTTCCCGTGCTCGCCCCGTTACTCTTTCTCCCTATTCGCTATTCACTACTCGCTACCCACTTTAACCCTTGATCGCCTCGACCAAGGTCGTGCCCAGCCGTGCCGGCGAGGGCGATACTTTTATCCCGGCCGATTCCATCGCCGCGATCTTGTCCTCGGCGCCGCCCTTGCCGCCGGAGATGACCGCGCCCGCGTGGCCCATGGTGCGGCCGGCCGGCGCCGTGCGCCCGGCGATGAAGCCGGCCATCGGCTTCTTGCGGCCACGTTTGGCTTCGTCCTTGAGGAACTGCGCGGCGTCTTCCTCGGCCGAACCGCCGATCTCGCCGATCATGATGATCGACTTGGTCTCGTCGTCGGCGAGGAACATCTCGAGCACGTCGATGAACTCGGTGCCCTTGACGGGGTCGCCGCCAATGCCGACGGCGGTGGTCTGGCCGAGGCCGACATTGGTGGTCTGGAACACAGCCTCATAGGTAAGTGTTCCCGAGCGCGAAACAACACCGACCGAGCCCTTGCGGAAGATGTTTCCGGGCATGATGCCGATCTTGCATTCGTCGGGGGTGAGCACGCCCGGGCAGTTCGGGCCGATCAGCCGCGAGGTCGAGCGGTCGAGCCGCGCCTTGACCTTGATCATGTCCATCACCGGAATGCCCTCGGTGATGCAGATGATCAGCGGGATTTCCGCCTCGATCGCTTCCAGGATCGCTTCGGCGGCACCCGCCGGCGGCACGTAGACGACCGAGGCATTGGCGCCGGTCTTTTCCTTGCCCTCGGCGACGGTGGCGAAGATCGGCAGGCTTTCGCCCTTCGACCCGGTCCAGGTCTCGCCGCCCTTCTTGGGATGGATGCCGCCCACCATCTTGGTGCCGTGATAGGCCAGCGCCTGTTCGGTGTGGAACGTGCCGGTCTTGCCGGTCAGGCCCTGCACCAGCACCTTGGTGTTCTTGTCGACGAGAATGGACATCGGAGCCCTTTTCTAAAGACTGTTGATCGAGGAAGGCGAGACGCGCCGGTAGACGCCGCTCACCATGTCTTGCCAGCCATCGCTGCCGGCGGGTTTGAAATGCAGTCGCATGCGGTAGGTGTCGGCATCGTCAAAAATATACGTCACGCGTGCGGAGCCGCGCGGCGACGACCGTTCCAGAACCAGTTCATTGCCGCTCCATGTGCCTGTGGCCGGCGAGGCCGGCACGAAGCCCATCGAATCGAACTGATGCATGGTGACGACGCTGTTCGGCTGGTCGAAGCCGAACACATTGTGCGCACCGAAGGAAATCGTGCCGTCGCGGCGCTGGCGATAGCGCTGCACCACGAACAGGCCGCCGAACTGTGCCTCTGCCAGCACCTCCGAAGTCGCTTGGCCGCCATCAGCCCATTGTGTGTCCGCCACTTCTTCCTCGCCGCGCCACGCGCCGGCCAGCGCCAGCAGGCGCTGGTGATCGGCGGAAAGTGAGGAGAAGGAGGCAGCGTTCATCGGTCAGAGCCGCTTCAGGTCGGTGACGGTCAGATCGCTCTTGGCGTTGCCGGTGTTGAGCGTCGTCGCCGGCTCGAACATCAGCACCACCGGCTCGGCGGTCAGCGAACGCGGCCGGTGCTCGACACCGCGCGGCACGACGATGAAGTCGCCCTCGCCGAGTTCGACCGGACCATCGCGGAAATCGATGGCGATCCTGCCCCGCAGCACGAGGAAGGCTTCGTCCTCATTGTCATGCGCGTGCCAGTCGAAAGCCTCGCCGAACTTGGCGACCTTCGCCTGGCTGTCATTGACGTCGCCGGCGATATGCGGATCGAAGACCTTCTTGATCTTCGCGTCCGCCACCTCGACGAGGTTTATCTTGCGCGGAGGCATCCGCTCAGCCCTTCACCGCCGCCACGATCTTCTTGGCTGCGTCGTCGAGATCATCGGCCGAGACGACGTTGAGGCCGCTGTCGTTGATGATCTTCTTGCCGAGCTCGGCATTGGTGCCTTCGAGGCGTACCACCAGCGGCACTTTCAGGCCGACTTCCTTGACCGCGGCGATGACGCCCTCGGCAATGATGTCGCACTTCATGATGCCGCCGAAGATGTTGATCAGTATGCCTTTGACCGCCGGATCCTTGGTGATGATCTTGAACGCAGCCGTCACTTTTTCCTTCGACGCGCCGCCGCCGACATCGAGGAAGTTGGCGGGTTCCGCGCCATAGAGCTTGATGATGTCCATCGTCGCCATGGCGAGGCCGGCGCCGTTGACCATGCAGCCGATATTGCCGTCGAGCGCGACATAGGCGAGGTCGTATTTCGACGCCTCGATTTCCTTCTCGTCCTCTTCAGTGGTGTCGCGCAGTTCGAGCACGTCGGGGTGGCGGAACAGCGCGTTGTTGTCGAACGATACCTTGGCGTCGAGCACGCGCAGCCGGCCGTTCTTCATGACGATCAGCGGGTTGACCTCGAGCAGGCTCATGTCCTTCTCGACGAAGGCCTTGTAAAGGATCGGGAACAGCGTGCCGCCGTCCTTGGCCGCGTCGCCGTCGAGCTTGAGCGCGCCGTTGAGCGCCTTGACGTCATCCGCCGTCACACCCTTTTCCGGGTCGATGGCGACGGTGATGATCTTTTCCGGCGTGTCATGGGCGACCGCCTCGATGTCCATGCCGCCTTCAGTCGAGACGACGAAGGCGATGCGGCCGACCGAACGGTCGACCAGGATCGACAGATAGAGCTCTCGCTCGATGTCGGCGCCGTCTTCGATATAGAGCCGGTTGACCTGCTTGCCGGCCGGGCCGGTCTGCTTGGTCACCAGCGTGTGACCGAGCATCTCGTTGGCGTTGGCGACGACGTCGGCGACCGACTTCGCCAGCCGCACGCCACCCTTGGCGTCGGGGCCGAGCTCCTTGAACTTGCCCTTGCCGCGGCCGCCGGCATGGATCTGGCTCTTCACCACATAGAGCGGGCCGGGCAGCGCCTTGGCTGCGGCTTCCGCCTCGCTTGCCTTGAACACCGGCACGCCTTCGGCCACCGGCGCGCCAAAGCTCTTCAGCAGCGCCTTGCCCTGATATTCATGGATGTTCATCGGGAACTATCTCCAGGTCTTTTGCCGGGGTTGTCTTTTGGCTGGGGTTACTTCGAGGCGAGCTGCGGTGCGATCTTGACGCAGGCCTCGGTCAAGCCCTGCACCGTCGCCACCGAACTTTCGAACATCTTCTGTTCGGTCTTGTTGAGGTCGATCTCGATGATGCGCTCGACACCGCCGGCGCCGATCACCACGGGAACGCCGACATAAGTGCCCTTGACGCCATACTGGCCGGAGAGGTGCGCGGCACAAGGCAGGACGCGCTTCTTGTCCTTGAGATAGGCTTCGGCCATCTGGATCGCCGAGGCGGCCGGCGCGTAGTAGGCCGAGCCGGTCTTGAGCAGGCCGACGATCTCGGCGCCGCCGTCGCGGGTGCGCTGCACGATCTGGTCGAGCTTCTCCTTCGAGGTCCAGCCCATCTTGACGAGGTCGGGCAGCGGAATGCCCGAGACCGTGGAATAGCGGATCATCGGCACCATGGAATCGCCGTGGCCGCCGAGCACGAATGCAGTGACGTCCTCGACCGAGACCTTGAATTCCTCGGCCAGGAAATAGCGGAAGCGTGCGCTGTCGAGCACGCCGGCCATGCCGACGACATGGGTCTTGGGCAGGCCGGAAAACTTCTGCAGCGCCCATACCATGGCGTCGAGCGGGTTGGTGATGCAGATGACGAAGGCCTTGGGCGCGTACTTCTTCAGACCGGCGCCGACCTGCTCCATGACCTTGAGATTGATGCCGAGCAGGTCGTCGCGGCTCATGCCCGGCTTGCGCGGCACGCCGGCGGTGACGATGCAGACATCGGCGCCCTCGATGCCGGCATAGTCGTTGACGCCGGTCAGCCGGGAGTCGAAACCATCGACCGGCGACGACTGCGCGATATCGAGCCCCTTGCCTTGCGGAATACCCTCGGCGATATCGAACAGAACCACGTCGCCGAGGTCCTTGAGGCCGATCATGTGGGCCAGCGTGCCGCCGATCATGCCCGAGCCGATAAGCGCTATCTTGTTGCGTGCCATGTGAGGATATTTTCCCTTTGTCTGTTACGGTGCCCCAAGTCTTTAGTGACTTGATGACGGCATCGAGGAAGAGGCCGGAATGCTGCGGAAACCCGTGAGATTTCGCCGCACCCAATAGCCCCGGTGCAAGATAAATTCAAACGATTATTTTGGAGTGAGCATTTTCAATCGGTTAGACGGTTTGGGATTTACGTAAACGTCAAAGTTCGTAAGCCGACTTGGGAGAAAGTACACCATGAAGGTGGAGATCATAAGACTTGAAGCCGGCGATGACGCCCTTGTGATGCGGGTTGCCGAGGATGTGTTCGACGAGCCGGTCAGGCCGGATCGATTGACAACCTATCTCAGGCAACCCGGCCATTTTATGATCGTCGCGTTGGCTGACGGTCTGGTTGTCGGGCAATGCGCGGCGGTGATCCACCGCCATCCCGACAAGGTTGCGGAACTCTACATCGACGAGGTCGGCGTATCGCCCGCCTTCCAACGCCAGGGTATCGCGCGCAGAATGCTCGACGCGATGTTCGCGATCAGCAGGGAGCATGGCTGCGAAGAGGCCTGGGTCGGCACCGAGCCCGACAACGTCCCGGCCCGCGCGCTTTATGAGTCGCGCGATTCGGTGGCCGAGCCGTTCGTGATGTACGTTTACAGGCTCTAGACCATGCAGATGGGTCGCTGTGCGGCCACGACAACAAGGAGGTTAGCCATGGCCGAAACAGAACCTCTCATTCTGCGCCGCTGGTCGTCCGTCATCCGCACACGGGATCGCGCTGCCTATGCCGCCTATGTCGGGAGGACAGGGGGGCTCGATTACGCGGCCACGACAGGCAATCGCGGCTTCCAGATGCTTATGCGTGATCGTGGCGACGACACGACGGAGATCGTGACCTTGAGCTGGTGGACATCAATGGATGCCGTGCGAGGTTTTGCCGGCGACGCACCGGAACTGGCCCGCTACTACCCTGAAGATGATCGCTATCTCCTGGAGAAATCCGAATTCGTCGATCACTACACAGTTGTTGCCGGCAGTTTGCCAACCGCCTGAAGGGTTCAAGCCGTGGCGACGGGAGGCTCGCCGTGCCGGCCTTCCGGTTTGTTCGCCTTCGCTTTCCGCCGTTCCGCCCAGTCCTCCAGCCAGTCGCGGCTCTGCATCTCGATCAGGCGGGAGGCCGTGCGTTCGAACTCGAACACTTCGACGCCGCGCTTGGCCACATAGAGCTCTTGCGGCGCGGCCTCGGCGCTCACCACCAGGCGCACATGGTGGTCGTAGAGCGTGTCGATCAGCAGGATGAAGCGTTTGGCTTCGTTGCGCTTGCCTTCGCCCAGCACCGGCACGTGATCGATGAAGACCGTCGAGAAACGCCCGGCGATGGCCAGGAAATCGCGCGCGCCGAGCGGTTTTTCGCAGAGATCGGCGAAGGAAAACCGGGCCGCGTTGCCGGCGGCGGCAGGCACCACAACATGCCGTCCCTTCAGCGTCAGCGACGTCGCTTCTGTCGGCGCGCCGCGCGTCATCGTCCGCCAGGCCTCGTCGAGCGCCCGGTCGGCCGCTTCATCGACCGGCGTGACATAGACCGGCGTGCGGTCGAGCTTTTCCAGCCGGTAATCCTTGTCGCTGTCGAGCGACAGCACCTGAGCATGCCGTTCCAGGATGCCGATGAACGGCAGGAACAGCTGGCGATTGAGCCCGTCGCGGTAAAGATTTTCCGGCGCCACGTTCGAGGTGGCGACCAGTACGACGCCATTGGCAAACAGCGCCGAAAACAGCCTGGACAGGATCATCGCGTCGGCAATGTCGGTGACCGAAAATTCGTCGAAGCACAGCACCCAGGCCTGTTCGGCCAGCGCCTTGGCCACCGGCGGGATCGGATCGTCCTCTTTGACGTCGCCATTCTTGCGCGCCTGCCGGTGCTTCTGGATACGGTCCTGCACATCGGCCATGAAGTCGTTGAAATGCACGCGGCGCTTGCGACGGACCGGCAGCAGCTCGAAGAACATGTCCATCAGCATGGTCTTGCCGCGGCCGACACCGCCATGGATGTAGAGACCCCTGACGATCTCCCGCGTCTCGCGCTTACGGGCAAACAGCCAGCCCAGCGCACTCGATTTGTGCGCCAGCCGCTTGGCCGAGATTTCATCGGTCAGCCGGTCGAGCGCGGCGGCGATGCGTTCCTGCGCCAAGTCGCGTTCGACCGCGCCGGTTTCCACCAGATGGTCGTAGCGCTGCCTGACGGTCGCATGGGTCTGGAGGCCGTCACGCAGATGCATAGGTCACGTCGTTTGTTCAGAGCAGGACGCTCCGGGGGAACTAGATGTGTCGAGATTCAGGTCAGGCCGAGCCGAGAATGGCGGCTTTCGAGAACCGGAGCGGAGCGTACTTAAAGTACGTGAGCACCGGAAGCGCAGAAAACCGCCGTTCGCAGGCCGGCATCACCTGAATATCGGCATATCTAGCCTACCTTGTAAGCGAGATCGGCTGACCGTTGGAAGTCTGGCCGTCGAATTTCGAGCCGCCCGAGGAATAGAGCCGCGCCAGCGAACCGCCATTCTCATCGTAGAGCGTCAGCTGCTTGCCGGCGACGTTCCAGGACTTGATGCCGTCGATCGGCGCCGGGCAATGCAGCGGCCCGGCACGGAAGCCGGCGCCGAACTTGGTCTGCGGTGTCGCAATCTTGCAGGTCTGGCCGGAAACGCTGGCGTTCCAGACGCCGGCGACGGCAGCCGCGCTGAGATCCGAGGCGCCGGCGGGTGCCGCGCCGTCAGGCGGCAGGGACGCAACCTGTGTGTTTGCCGGTGCGGTCGGGAATTGCGACGGGTCGGTGGTGCCGGGCGAGGCCGGCGGCGGCAGCTGGTTGGAACTCACCTGGCCGGCCGGAGCCGCAGGCAGTGGCGCGGGCTGCTGGTCGTCCATCGACGAGAAGCGTGTGGTCGAGCAGCCACTCGCAACGAGCGCCGCCAGCGATACGGCCACCAGACCGCTTTTCGAAAAATTCATTACAACCTCCGTCGGAGCCGGCTGGGGGGATGCCGTCCGCGCAATATCACCCTCCACCAAGATGGAGAAGGTGGCGAAATTTCAACCCGATATGGTTAAAATAGGGTTTGCGGCAAGATTGTTGCAAATTTATCGCAATCAAAGGCGCGCTCGTCGGTCATCGAAGGCGCCCCTAACGCGGCTCGAACCGGTAGAGCGGCCGCGAAATCGGCATTGGGGGCCGCAGCAGGTCGGCGCATCGGCGGTCCAGCCTAAGCGCCAGCTCATGAGAGCGCCGCACTGCCGTCTTCCAATCGCCGGTCGTTTTCAGCAAGGCCAACGCATCCGCAGGACGGTCGGCTGCGATCATGAGATCGGCCGCAACGATGCGATCCTCTGGCGCGATGGCTTCGCCGGCCTTCAGTCTGCCGGCCAATCCGACCCACTGTTCCCAAGGTAAGGCCGCTGTGAGCAGTTTCGGGCGAGGTGGCGGTTTGGCCACATTGCCTTGCATGAAGGAGGCCAACGTCGACCGGGCCAACGCCCTGTCGATGAACGACTCTGCCGTTTCGCCCATTTCAAAGATTAGGGCGTGACGCAGGTTATCCTCCCGGTCGCGGTGACCTAGAACATGATCGATCCCGTCGAGCATGGCCGTCGTAACAGCATCGGGATCGTTGACCGGGTCGAGCTGCTTTCCGGCAATCTGCGCGTTAAGCGCAGCTGCCACCGTGGTGCCGAGGCGCAGGTCGCCGGTCTGGTTGACGAGAGGCAGCAAGATCGCGGCCTGAGGAGCATAGTCGATCAGCCGCCCGATCTGTCGGATAGCCGGCCCCATGCCGTTTTGACGGTCGAGCGCCTGCACTTCGGCTGGCTGTTTGGAGATATCGAACGAAGGGCGAAGATCGGCTGAGTAAAGAGCATTGCGGATAAACCCCGTGCGATTGCCTTTGTGGGGTGGAAGCTTGTCGAGGTACGCGACGTAGTCGGAGAGGTCGTCCTTGACCGCCCGCATCTCGAGAGCCAGCGGCCAAACGCCTGCATTTTCGGCCCTTTGGGCGAACTGAGACTTTGCCTCGTCATCGAGAACGGACAGCGCGTCCGCAATTGCTTTGGCGGCGTCTAACGCCTGGTAAAGATCCAACGTCTGCAAGTGACCCAGTTCGCCCAGCAGCCAATCGCCGCCATCCTCGATGACCAGCACGCGCAAGGCAGGTAGCCCAAGCTGAGGCAAAATCGACTTCGCATTGGGCTGCGGCTGCATGCCGGCAATCATCGCCGCCCGGTCCGCTGTTTTGGCATAGGCGAGCCTCAGTTCGGCAATGCGCTGCGGCGGATGGCTACGTTTTTCCAAGTTAGCCAGAAGCGCCGAGCCCTCGGCATGGCTGAGATCGCCATAGCGTATCTTCAGATACGCGGCGTCGTCCCCGTACCGATCGCGCCAGAAATTCGGGAACTGCGCCGGTTCGGCCAGCAGAAAATCGGCCGCCGCCATGATGGCTGGTGCGTGGCTGCAGGCGCCGGGCTTGTCTTGCCGTGTCTGCGCCGCAGCCATCGACGACATCGACGCGATTGCGATGATCACAAGAATTGCCAGCCGCCGCATGGTGAACCCTCATTCCGCCTGCCGATGGTACACCGAAAGTTGTGGCCGTCACAGCGCGCAGCCTGTTGCCCCAGGCGCCGCGACCTTGGAATTCCGCAAGGCAATGCTTGCGCCAACCGGCACAGAACCTATGTCAAGGAGCCGAAACCGCTGGAGCGCAGACCTTGGCCGCCAGAAAGAAAGCCGCCAACCGCTATTACAGCGGTCCGTCCAGCGACCATTTCGATGGCACTCTGTTCTTCAATCCCGGCGGCCGGATGCCCGGCCGCTTCACCGATCTCATGAAATGGCAGTTCAACGGCCAGCGCGCGAGATGGCCGGCAACCAGTCCGAGCCCCTTTCCGCAGGCAAGGCCAGCCGCGCGGGTCGAAGGTTGCGATCTGACCGTGACCATGGTCGGTCACTCCACCCTGCTGATCCAGACGGCCGGACTGAACATCCTCACCGATCCGGTCTGGTCGCAACGCACCTCGCCGTTTTCCTTCGCCGGACCAAAACGCGTCAATCCGCCAGGCATCGCCTTCGACGATCTGCCGCCGATCGACCTCGTTCTGGTCAGCCACAACCACTATGACCATCTCGACCTTGCCACGCTGAAGCGGCTGAAGGAAAAGCACGATCCGCTGGTGGTGACGCCGCTCGGCAACGATGTGCTGATCGGCGAGGCGGTTCCAGACATGCAGCTGGCGGCGCATGATTGGGGCGATAGGGTCGACATCGCTGACCGCACCGCGATCCACATCGAGCCGACGCATCACTGGTCGGCGCGCGGTGCCCGCGACCGCCGCATGGCGCTGTGGGCCGGCTTCGTCATCGAGACGCCGAGCGGCAAAATCTATTTCGCCGGCGATACCGGCTTCCATGACGGCATCAACTACCGGCTGATGGCCGACAAACATGGCGGCTTCCGCTTTGCCATCCTGCCGATCGGCGCCTACGAGCCGCGCTGGTTCATGGCGCCGCAGCACCAGAATCCGCAAGAAGCGGTGCAAGGCATGAAGCTGTGCAATGCCGCCTTCGCCGCCGGATGCCACTGGGGCACGTTTCAGCTCACCGACGAACCGATGGACGAGCCGTCCCGCAAACTGACCGAGGCGCTCGAGGCAGAGGGCCTGCCGCCGGAACGTTTTCGCGCCTTGCTGCCCGGTGAGGTCTGGAAGGTACCGGAGGTCGAGCACGGCTGAAGTCCGCATTGGCCATTTACGGCACGGTCATTTTCGCCGATGGTCCGGCCAGCAAAAAAGGGGACCTCAAATGAAATCGATCCTTGCAGCACTGATGGCACTGGCAATCTCGGCGCCGGCGGCTTTCGCGGGTGACATCGCCGATCGCGCCGCCGAGGCCGAAAAGGCGCTGCAAGCAGGCGATGGCGCCGGCGCGCTGGAGAAATTCCGCGGCGCCGAGGAGGCGTTGTGGCAAGCGATGCCGCTCGCCGTGCAGAACGTCAAACAGGTCGATTCGGCCGGCGGCTTCGGCATCTACAGCGAGCGTGCCAATCACATCTACAAGCCCGGCGAGAAGGTCGTGCTCTACATGGAACCGGTCGGCTATGGCTATGGCTCGGACGGCCTCGGCAACAGCCAGATCGCGCTTTCCGTCGACCTCACCGTGCTTTCCGACACGGGCGAAGCCCTGGGCACTTTCGAGAAGATCGGCAGCGTTCAGGTCGCTTCCCGCTCGCACAACCGCGAACTCTTCTTCAAGCTCGACCTGTCCCTCGATGGCCTGCCGGCGGGGAAATATAAGTGCGACTTCCTCATGCATGACCAGAATTCGACCAAGACGGCGCCGTTCAGCACCGACATCGAGATCGCCGGCTAGTTTTTGACACTTGTGCCAGCCGGCGGGAACCCAAGCGCGACAGAAGCGTTTTCCTGCAGCTTCAAAATCTATCGGCTTGCGAGGCATTCCCATGATCAAATGGATCATCATCCTGCTCATCGTCGCCGCCGCGGCGAGCCTGCTCGGCATGCCGGCGCTGGCCGGAGCCGCGGCCACCGGCGCGCGCATCCTTATCGGCATCGTTCTCGTCATCTTCCTGCTGGTGGTGCTGGGCATCTTCGCTGTGACCTAAGTCCGGCGTCTCCGCCGTGACCAAGTCCGGCACCTTCGCCGTGACTGAACACGCCTGCGCACTGGTAATTCCCGCCCGTTTCCGCCATATAGCGCCAAACGGACACGGAATTTCGCGGAGCAATGGCAAGCACTGCCCCTTTCGCCAAGATGAACGGCATCGGCAACGAGATCATCGTCGCCGATATGCGCGGCCGTGCCGATCAGGTGACGGCGGCCGCCGCACTTGCGCTGAACGCAGATGCCGCGACCCGCTTCGACCAGATCATGGCGATCCATGATGCGAAGACACCGGGCACTGCCTATTATGTCGACATCCTGAATTCCGACGGCACCAGTGCGCAGGCCTGCGGCAACGGCATGCGCTGCGTGGTGCAGGCGCTCGCCGCCGAGACCGGCCAGAAGACTTTCACCTTCGAGACCCGTGCCGGCATCCTCAACGCCCGCGAACATGCCGACGGCACGATCTCGGTCGACATGGGTATCCCGCATTTCGGCTGGCAGGAGATTCCGCTGGCCGAAGAATTCCGCGACACCCGCATGATCGAACTGCAGATCGGCCCGATCGACGCGCCGGTGCTGCATTCGCCCTCCGCCGTCTCGATGGGCAATCCGCATGCCATCTTCTGGGTCGACCGTGACGTCTGGTCCTATGAGCTCGAACGCTTCGGTCCGCTGCTCGAAAACCACCCGATCTTCCCTGAACGCGCCAACATCACCATCGCCCAGGTGACGTCGCCCGAAAGCATGATCATCCGCACCTGGGAGCGCGGCGCCGGCTTGACCAAAGCCTGCGGCTCCGCGGCCTGCGCATCGGTGGTGGCTGCGGCCCGCACCAGGCGCACCGGACGCAGCGCCAGCCTGCTGACCCCCGGCGGCGGCACGCTGCATGTCGAATGGCGCGACGACGACCACGTCATCCTGACCGGTGCGGCCGAATGGGAATTTTCCGGCAATTTCGATCCTTCGACCGGCACCTGGGCCCGCGACACCGAAAGCGCGGCCTGATGTCGGTTGCTCTGTCCAAGAGCCCGGATTTCGACGGCTCCCTTTCCGAGGCCCCCAGCCGCATTGACGTGGTGACCTTCGGTTGCCGGCTGAACACCTATGAATCCGAAGTGATGCGGCGCGAGGCCGAAAGTGCCGGGCTCGGCGCGCTGCAAGGCGGCGCCGTGATCTTCAACACCTGCGCCGTCACCGGCGAGGCGGTGCGCCAGGCCAAACAGGCGATCCGCAAGGCGCGCCGCGACAACCCTGGGGCGCGCATCATCGTCACCGGCTGCGCCGCCCAGACCGAACCTGAAAAATTCGCCGCCATGGACGAGGTCGATCTTGTGCTTGGCAATGAGGAGAAGCTGAAGGCGCATTCGTATCGCGCGTTGCCGGATTTCGGCGTCAACGACACCGAGAAGGCGCGCGTCAACGACATCTTTTCAGTGCGCGAGACCGCCGGCCATATGATCGACGCCATCGAGGGCCGCGCCCGCGCCTTCGTTCAGGTGCAGAATGGCTGCGACCACCGCTGTACCTTCTGCATCATTCCCTATGGCCGCGGCAATTCTCGCTCGGTGCCGATGGGCGCTGTGGTCGAGCAGGTCAAGCGGCTGGCCGGCAACGGCTATGCCGAGATCGTGCTGACCGGCGTCGACATGACGTCTTTTGGCGCCGACCTGCCGGGCGCGCCCAAGCTCGGCAAATTGGTCAAGACCATCCTGAAACAGGTGCCCGATGTGAAGCGCCTGCGGCTATCCTCGATCGATTCCATCGAGGCCGACGACGACTTGCTCGATGCCATCGCCACCGAATCCAGGCTGATGCCGCATCTGCATCTGTCGCTGCAGTCGGGCGACGACATGATCCTGAAGCGGATGAAGCGAAGGCATCTGCGCGACCAGTCGATCCGCTTCTGCGAGGACGTGCGCAAATTGCGGCCCGCAATCGTCTTCGGCGCCGACATCATCGCCGGCTTCCCGACCGAGACCGACGCCATGTTCGAGAACTCGATAAAGATCGTCGAGGAATGTGGCCTGACCCATCTCCACGTCTTCCCGTTTTCACCGCGCGAAGGCACGCCTGCCGCGCGCATGCCGCAGGTCCGCCGCGAACTGGTCAAGCAGCGCGCCGCCCGGCTGCGCGCCGCCGGCGAAGCCGCGTACCGGCGCCATCTCTCCCCGCTGACCGGCACCCGGCAATCGATCCTGATCGAGCGCGACGGCCTTGGCCGCACCGAAGGATTTACGCTTGCCGCGCTCGGCACCGGCGCGCCTGGCGAGATCGTCGAAGCGACAATTACTGGCCACGATGGTATCAGGCTGAACGCAGCCCCGCTTGCCGCACGCGCCGCCTGAGAAACGCAAAGCATGGCTGGTTTTTTCAAGAAGATATTTTCGTTCGGCAAGAAAGAGGTTGTCGAGGAGCGCGTCGACGAGACCGCCCCGCTGCCACCCATCAAATGGGACCAGCTCGATGCGCTGAAACCGGCGGCCGAGCAGGTCGTTCCCGAGTTTCTAAAGCGCGACGGGCCCCTGCCCGAGGCGGAACTTGCGCCGATAGCGCCGACCGAGCCAGAACCAGCCCCTCACCCTCCCCTCGATGGGGAGAGTCGCCACGAAGTGGCGGGGAGGGGTGACAGCGCCGACGCTGGCGCCAGTCACCCCCAAGCTGCGCTTGGGACCTCCCCCATCGAGGGGGAGGTAAAGAGCGCGCCGACGCCTGTCGAAGAGCCAGCACCCGAGCCCGCACCAACCATTCCGACTGAGCCGGAGCCGGCCGTTCCGTCTGAACCGGAACTGCTGCCTGAGCCGGCGCCGGTCGAGGAACCAGCACCCGCGCCACAGCCTCCGGAGCCCCCGGCGCCGGAGGAAATTCCGCTTCCCCCCGCCGCCCCGGGGCCCGCTCCCGAACCGCAGCCGCAGGAAGTCCCTGCTCCGGCGCCAGCCGAGCCGGAAATTGCGCCGTCGCGTCCGGAAAGGCAGCCCGAACCGGCGCCGATCGAAGTGCCAGCGCCGCCTGCCGAGATTCCGGTCGAGACGCCAGCACCGGTCGAGGTGCCGCCACCGGCTGCACCTTCCGCACAGCCAACTTCGGATGTTAGCGCCGCCCCTCAAGCGCCGACGCCTCCTCTTGCGAACATCAAAGAAATAGCGCCGCTCGCTGAAGCCGCGCCGATGCCCCACCCTCCCCTCGATGGGGAGGGTCGACGCGAAGCGTCGGGGTGGGGTGATGGCGCCGACGCCGGCGCCAGTCACCCCCACCCCCGAGCTGCGCTCGGGACCTCCCCCATCGAGGGGGAGGTAAAGCGCACGCCGGTCGAAGCTGCGCCCCCGGCGGTCGAGCCGCGGCCTGTCATCGCCAAGGTAGCACCGGTCCCACCCCAACCCCTGCCCGAACCAAAACCCGCGCCCGGCAAGGTGACCGTCGCCAAAAAGGTCGAGCAGAAGGCCGAGCCGGTGAAGGCGCCGGAGCCGGCGCCGCGGCGCTCCTGGTTCCAGCGCATGCGGGACGGGCTTGCCCGTTCGTCGCGCGAACTCACCGGCAACATCGCCGGCGTCTTCACCAAGCGCAAGCTCGACGAAGAGACGCTGCAGGACCTGGAAGACGTGCTGATCCGCGCCGATCTCGGCATGGAGACAGCGCTTCGTATCACCGACGCGCTGGCCGCCAGCCGCTACGGCAAGGACGTCTCCGATACGGATGTCCGTACCGTCATGGCGGCCGAGGTGGAGAAGGTGCTGACCCCCGTCGCCCGGCCGCTGGAGCTCGATCTCTCGCACAAGCCGCATGTCATCCTGGTGGTCGGCGTCAACGGCACTGGCAAGACCACCACCATCGGCAAGCTGGCGGCAAAACTGACCGATGGCGGCCTGTCGGTGATGCTCGCCGCCGGCGACACCTTCCGCGCCGCCGCGATCGAGCAATTGAAGATCTGGGGCGAGCGGACGAAATCGCCGGTCATAGCCTCCAAGCTCGGCGCCGATGCCGCCGGCCTCGCTTACGACGCCTTCGAACGGGCAAAAGAAGCCGGCTCCGACGTGCTGATCATCGACACCGCCGGCCGGCTGCAGAACAAGACCGAGCTGATGGCGGAACTGGAAAAAATCGTCCGCGTGCTCGGCAAGCTCGATCCGGAAGCGCCGCACACCGTGCTGCAGACGGTCGACGCCACCACCGGCCAGAACGCGCTCAACCAGGTCGAGATCTTCCGCAACATCGCTGGCGTCAACGGCCTGGTGATGACCAAGCTGGACGGCACGGCGCGCGGCGGTATTCTGGTGGCGATCGCGGCAAAGCACAAACTGCCGGTCTATTTCATCGGCGTCGGCGAACAGGTCGACGACCTCGAACCTTTCTCCGCAAGCGAATTCGCCAGGGCGATCGCTGGAGTGGCGTAACGGCAGGATCCCTTTTCAACGGGATCGTGCGTAAGAAGGAAGATCATGAACCCACCCATTCTCGAACGCGATCCGTCCGACCCGCAGAAAGAGAAGAAGGAAGGCGTCAATCCCGTGCTCAAGCTGGTGCTGGAGCTCGGGCCGCTGTTGGTCTTCTTCTTCGCCAATGCGCGCGGCGAGTGGCTGGTGCAGAAATTCCCTGTTTTGGGCGAATTCGGCGGTCCGATCTTCGTCGCCACCGGCCTGTTCATGGCCGCCACGGCCATCGCGCTGATCGCTTCATGGCTGCTGACGCGCACGCTGCCGATCATGCCGATGGTGTCGGGCGTCGTCGTCTTCATCTTCGGCGCGCTGACGCTCTATCTGCAGGACGACATCTTCATCAAGATGAAGCCGACCATCGTCAACACGCTGTTCGGCGGCGTGCTGCTCGGCGGCCTGTTCTTCGGCAGGTCGCTGCTCGGCTATGTCTTCGATTCGGCCTTCAAGCTCGATGCCGAAGGCTGGCGCAAACTCACCTTCCGCTGGGGCCTGTTCTTTATCTTCCTGGCCGTCGTCAACGAAGTGGTGTGGCGCAATTTTTCCACCGATGCCTGGGTTACCTTCAAGGTCTGGGGCATCATGCCGATCACGCTTCTGTTCACCTTCAGCCAGATGCCGCTGATCCTGCATCATTCGTTGGACGACAAGGCGAGCGGGGAAGAAAAGCCCGGCAAATAGGGGCCGGAAAATAAGGGGGAGAGCCATGGAATTCGTGACCTCGCGCGAGGAATTGCGGACGATCTACAAGACGCCCCGGCCCACCGACGGCTCGATCCGCAAGGAATTGAAGGCGCTTGACGGCCATTGCCGCTCCTTCATCGGCAAGAGCCCGTTCGTGCTGATCGGTTCTTCCGACGGCGAAGGCAATGCCGATGTGACGCCCAAGGGCGACAAACCCGGTTTCGCCGCCATTCTCGACGACAGGACCATCGCCATCCCCGACCGGCCCGGCAACAACCGGCTGGATACGTTGGAGAACATCCTGCGCAATCCCTCGGTCGGCCTGCTTTTCCTCATCCCCGGCATGAACGAGACGCTGCGCGTCAATGGCGATGCCCGCATCACCGTCGATGCCGGTTTGCGCGAACGCCTCGCCGTCGATGGCAAGGAGCCGCAAAGCGTCGTCGTGGTTACGGTCAAGGCGGCCTACATGCATTGCGCCAAGGCCTTCATGCGCTCCGATCTGTGGAAGCCGGACACCTGGTACGACCGCTCGACGCTGCCGACGCTCGGCCAGATCCTGCGCGACCAGCTGGTGGTTGCCGAGTCGGCCGATGCGACCGACCGCTGGCTCGACGAGGAATACAAGCAGACGATGTGGTAGGTTTTACGGACGACGATTCGTCCTGACTGGCCCCATACCTTGCCGAATCTCCTTGCCATCTCCGGTAGCCTGCGCGCGGCCTCTACCAATTCGGCACTGGTCGCGGCACTGGCGCGCAACGCGCCGGCCGGCTGCCGCGTCAGCGTCTATGACGGACTCGGCCGGCTGCCGATCTTCAACCCCGACGACGAGGGCGAGCGGACGCCGCGCGAAGCGGCGGACCTGATCGACGCCGTCACCAGTGCCGACGGCGTCATCGTCTCCTGTCCCGAATATGCCCATGGCGTGCCGGGCGGGCTGAAGAACGCGCTCGACTGGCTGGTCTCGCGCGACGCCGCCGTCGCCAAACCGGCCATGCTGGTCCACGCCTCGCCGCGTTCGCTGTTCGCCCGCGCCGCTTTGGCCGAGATCATGCGGACGATGTCGTTTGCGATGTATGATGGCGGGCTGGAGATCGCCCTGCTGGGGAAGAAGCCGGCGGAGGTGGAGGCTATTTTGGCTGAGCCGGGAAATGTGCTGGCGATGCGCGACGCGGTGCACGGTTTCGCGGAGTTCATTCGGACGCGCTGACCGGCGGTCGCTCTTCCTTCTCCCCTTGTGGGAGAAGGTGGCCTCGCGAAGCGAGGTCGGATGAGGGGTGCTCCAGCTTGGCGCCGACAGCACTCCGTCACCCACCCCTCAACCGTCTCGGCGCTGCGCGCCGATCCACCTTCTCCCGCAGGGGGAGAAGGGAAGAGCTACCCCTTCCGCAGCGTCTCGACATCGGTCTTGCCGACATACCAGTCGCGGGCGTTGACCTCTTCGAAAACCACCCAGACATCGTTATTGCCGAGCCCGGTGGCGTCCATGATGGCCGCCGTGACTTTCTTGGCGATGTCAGCCTTCTTGCCTGCCGGATCGGCGGCGATCACTTCCTTGACGATGCGGATGTTGACGAATGGCATGACGTCCTCCCCTTCAAATAGCTAACGCCGCTGGGAGACCGTTTCGAAATTCGCTCTGGCGAGTCATATGATGGTGGTTTCGAGAACCGGAGCGCAGCGGACATTTGGGTCCGTGAGCACCGGAAGCGCAGAAAACGCCTTCAGATGGCCGCCAGAGTAGAATTTCCAAACGGTCTCACTCAAAAAGTCTTGGCCCCGTTCACCATCAACCGCACCGAATAGAGCGAGGTGGTGCCGGCGATGTAGAGGCAGTTCAGCTTGGCGCCGCCGAACACGCAATTGGCGGTCACCTCCGGCACCTTGACCTTGCCGATCAGCGTGCCGTCCGGATCGTAGCAATGGATGCCGTCGGCGGCACTCGTCCAGATGCGTCCATCGGCGTCGAGCCGGAAGCCGTCGAACAGGCCGGCGGTGCAGTCGGCGAAGACCTTGCCGCCCGACACCTTCTTGCCGTGCTTGCCGATGTTGAACACCCGCATATGCGCCGGGTTCTCAGCGCCATGCGTGCGGCCGGTATCGACGACATAGAGCAGGCTTTCATCGACCGAGAAGGCAAGCCCGTTCGGCCTGACCATGTCGGTGATGACGGCCTCGACTTCGCCGGTGTCGGGATCGACCCGGTAGACATAGCAGGCGCCGATCTCGCTCTCGGCCTTGTCGCCCTCATAGTCGGTGTCGATGCCGTAGGTCGGGTCGGTGAACCAGATCGAGCCGTCGGACTTCACCACCACGTCGTTGGGCGAGTTCAGCCGCTTGCCCTTCCATTTGGCGGCGATCGTGGTGACCGAGCCGTCATATTCGGTGCGGCTGACGCGGCGCCCCGAATGCTCGCAAGTGACCAGCCGGCCCTGCCGGTCGACGGTGTTGCCGTTGGAGTTGCCCGACGGCTGCCGGAAGACGCTGACGCTGCCGTCCGTCTCGTCATAACGCAGCATGCGGTTGTTCGGGATGTCGGACCAGACGACGTAGCGCCCGGCGGCGAACCAGGCCGGCCCTTCCGCCCAGCGGCATCCGGTGAACAGCTTGTCCACCTGCGCGTTGCCGTTGAACAGCCGCGCGAAGCGCGGGTCGAGAATTTCGTAATAATCTGCGGCCGCCATGCATTTCCTCCCGGCATCATGTGAAACCGGATCAAGCCAGCCCGCGATCGATCTGGCAAGACGGAGCCGTCGCAATTTGTATGACAAAACGGAGAGGACCGGGTCCGGCCCGTGGCCACGCGCCTTAGGACTCGATTAACCGGCTATGCGCTGCGCGCAATGGTGCATTGCAACATCTTCTTTTTGCAATGCACCATTCCTATGTCATGTTCCGTATTGACCAAGGGAGGAAGAAACCCGCCGCCAGAATGCGGCACGAAAGGACCCTTGCTATGATCTTCAACGATCTCATGACCCGCGCTCGCAGCAGCATCGCCAAGCGCAAGCACTACAACCGCCTCGTCGCCGAAATCGACAGCTTCACCAGTCGCGACCTGGCCGACATGCGCGCCGACCGCTCGGAAATGCTCTACCAGATCCACAAGCAGATCTACGGCTGAGTATTCGGTCGACCAATCACGTTCGTCATCCTTGGGCGTAGCGACGCAAAGCGGAGCGAAGACCCAAGGATCCATGCCGTGATCTTCGAGCGCCGCAGCGGTGCAGAATTTCTGTCTACCGCTGTACGCAACGCCTATTCTGATCTGAAGTATCCTTTGACCGACGTCCCGGCATGGATTCCTTGGGCTGGGGAGCAGCTCCAGGGGTCTGCGCCGCGTCGCTTCGCCCTAGAATGACGAAGGCGAGATAGCGCCGTCAGTTCGGTGCGGCTAATGCCTTGTCGATCTGCGGCAGCAGCAGATCCCGCGCCGACTCCGCCGTCAGCGGGCCGACATGCTTGTAAGCAATCTTACCGTCCTTGCCGATGACGAAGGTTTCCGGCACGCCATAGACGCCCCAGTCGATCGCCGCGCGGCCGGCTTCGTCGACGCCGATCGCCTGGAACGGATTGCCGAGGTCGCCGAGGAACCGGCGGGCGTTTTCCGGCTGGTCCTTGTAGTTCAGCGCCGCCATCACGAACCGCTTGTCCTGCGCCAGCGCCAAGAGCACAGGATGCTCTTCGCGGCATGGCGCGCACCATGACGCAAACACGTTGACCAGCGTGACCTTGCCGGCGAACGCCTTGGAATCGAGCCCCGGCAGGTTTGAGCCGTCCAGCGCGGGCAGATTGGTCTGCGGTGCCGGCAGCCCGATCAGCGCCGAAGGCACTTCCGAGACATCGCGTCCCGACAAAAGCTGCGACAGGAACAGGCCGGCGAGGCCGAGGAAGACCAGCAGCGGCAACAGCACGAACAGGCGGCGGCTGGGTGGCGGCGTTTCGGTTTCGCTGCTCATGGCTTCTCCGCCTTGTCGGAACGCCGCCGCACGCCCGCCGCTTCGAGTTCGGCAAGCTCGCGCTTGCGCGCCCGCTGGTCGAACAGGATCCAGCCGATCAGCCCGGCCAGCACGATTGCCGTGATGCCATAGGCTGCGGTGACATAAACGGCGTGCGCGCTCATTTCCAGATCCGGGCTTTCACGGCGAATTCATAGCCTCAGCTTCTGCTCGCCGCAATGAACCGCCTCTGCGGCAGATTTGCGGTTTTCGGGGTTCACAGTCATTGGGACCGCAAAACACCGGACATACTTTTGATGCGCATGAACTGGCACGTCAGCGACAACCTGACAGCACCTTCGCAGGTGAGCAGGATTTTGCCCGCGTCATCCCACATCTTGATTGCACTCCAGCCATGGTTCTCGAATTTGCGAAGGCTGATTGTTTCGACCGCGATGAATTCAAGTCCGAAAGACGCGGCGTTGAACTCTCCCCATTTGGTGGGCGGCCGGTATGGAAGGACGGTCGAGATAAAAGCCAAGTGCATGCTGGGTCCGTCGCGGCCCATCATCGCCGACGTGATCTCGACAGACGACAGATCGGGATAGTTGCCGTAGATGGTCTGCAGAAAGATCGGATTTTCAATACGCAGCGGCCACATCAATCCGTTCCATGCCGCAGCGCCAGCGCCGCCGAGACCGGCCCCAGCACGGCAAGAAACAGCGTCAGCGCGGCAAGAATGAGGAAGGGCTGCAGGAACGGATCGGGATTGGCCGTCGCCCCATAGCTCGCCGAAACGCCGAAGATCAGCACCGGTATGGTCAGCGGCAGCACCAGCACCGAGATCAACAGCCCGCCGCGCGGCAGCGCCACCGCCACCGCGGCACCCGCGGCACCGATGAAGGTGATCGCCGGTGTGCCGACCAGCAGGGTCAGCGCGGTTGCGCCGATGGCGAGCGGCTCCATGTTCATGAACAGGCCGAGCAGGGGCGCGGCGACGACCAGCGGCAGCACGCTGCCCGCCCAATGCGCCAGGCATTTCACCAATACGGTCAGCGCCAGCATATGCCGGTCATTGCCGAGCACCAGCAGATCGAGCGAGCCGTCCTCGCGATCGGCCTGGAACAGCCGGTCGAGCCCGAGCAGGCAGGAAAGCAGCGCGCCGATCCACAAGATCGCCGGGCCGATGCGGGCCAGCAGCTTCAGGTCCGGCCCGACTCCGAAGGGGATGGTGGCGATGACGGCGAGGAAGAAGATGACGCCGGTCAACGCCCCGCCGCCGGCGCGGATGTTGAGGCGGATGTCACGCAGGAGGAGGGCTAGCATGATTTGAGATGCCTGCGCCCAGGCACCCCCCTCTGGCCTGCCGGCCATCTCCCCCGCAAGGGGGGAGATTGGCAGCCCATGCGCCTCGCCAGCCTTCGAACGTTGGAGATTGGCGAAGGCCGAGACAACATCCGATCTCCCCCCTTGCGGGGGAGATGTCCGGCAGGACAGAGGGGGGTGCCTCGCACCGTCATCAATCCGTTTCCCCCATCACCAGCGCCTGTGCCCCCTCCAACCCCAGCGGCAAATGCGTCGCCGCGACAATCATCCCACCTCCGGCGCAGTGCCCCGCCATCAGCCCGGCGAACCGCGCCTCGGAAGCCTTGTCCAACCCCGCCGTCGGCTCGTCGAGCAGCCACAGCGGCCGGTGGCTGACCAAAAGCTTGGCGATCGCCGCGCGCCGCCGCTGCCCGGTCGAGAGATAGCCGAACGGCAGATGGCCGATGCCAATCAACCCAACCGTGTCCAGCGCCTCTTCGACATCCGAATGGCCACTGCCATTGAAGTCGCGCCAGAAGCGCAGGTTTTCCGTGACACTCAGCGCCGTCTTCATCGCATTCTGGTGGCCGAGATAATGGCAGGCCGAGGCGATCGACGGAAACGCCTCACCACCGCCTTCGAGCAGCAGCCGGCCTTCCGCCTTCGGCAGCAGCCCGGCGATGATCCTGAGCAAGGTTGATTTGCCCGATCCGTTCGGCCCGGTGACGACCAGCGCCTGGCCGTCGTCCAGCGCAAAACCAATGCCGGAAAAAACCGCCTCGCCGCCACGTTCGCCGCCCAGATTTTCGGCGATAAGCCGCATCCCTCGCCTGCCCTGAAAACAATGTTTCGCGAGCGCTGCCGCATCGCACAAATTTGCTTTTTGACTGTCTAGAACTATTCCAGAAAATTCTCTATATGCGGTGCATCCGTGCCAGCGGTCGGCGCGGGAACAGAATTAGCGCCGAACCAGCGCACGCGCCGCCTTGAACGGCTCGGGTTGCTTGGGAACGGACAGCGGAAATGGCCGTACCCGCACCTTTGCGCGTGATTGCATGCCATCGGCGTCCGTTCCCTTTCAGGCTGAACAGACAAGGACGGATCGCACGTGTCAAAATCCCTCGATAGTTTCAATTGCCGTCGCACGCTGACCGCGGGCGGCACCGAGTATACCTATTTCGACCTCATCGAGGCCGAGAAGAACGGCCTCACCGGCATTGCCCAGCTGCCCTATTCGATGAAGGTGCTGCTGGAGAACCTGCTGCGCAACGAGGACGGCCGCTCCGTCACCAAGGAATCGATCCAGGCGGTGGCTGGCTGGCTGACCGACAAGGGCACTGCCGGCGTCGAGATCGCCTATCGCCCGGCCCGCGTGCTGATGCAGGATTTCACCGGCGTTCCGGCCGTCGTCGACCTTGCCGCCATGCGCGACGCCATGGCTTCGCTCGGCGGCGGCCCGCAGAAGATCAACCCGCTGGTGCCGGTCGACCTGGTCATCGACCATTCCGTCATCGTCGACGAATTCGGCACGCCGATGGCCTTCGCCCGCAATGTCGAGCTCGAATATGAGCGCAACGAAGAACGCTACAAATTCCTGAAATGGGGCCAGCAGGCGTTCCGCAACTTCCGCGTCGTGCCGCCCGGCACCGGCATCTGCCACCAGGTCAACCTCGAATATCTCGGCCAGGTCGTGTGGACCAACACCGAGGATGGCGAAACCACAGCCTATCCCGACACCTGCGTCGGCACCGATTCGCACACCACCATGATCAACGGTCTTGGCGTGCTCGGCTGGGGCGTCGGCGGCATCGAGGCCGAGGCGGCCATGCTCGGCCAGCCGGTTTCCATGCTGCTGCCCGAGGTGATCGGCTTCCGCCTCACCGGCAAGCTCAAGGAGGGCGTCACCGCTACCGACCTGGTGCTCACCGTCACCCAGATGCTGCGCAAGAAGGGCGTCGTCGGCAAGTTCGTCGAGTTTTTCGGCCCGGGCCTGTCCAACATGACGCTCGCCGACCGCGCCACCATCGGCAACATGGCGCCGGAATATGGTGCCACCTGCGGCTTCTTCCCGGTCGATTCGGAAACCATCCGCTACCTGACAATGTCCGGCCGCGAGGAAAGCCGCATCGCGCTGGTCGAAGCCTATTCCAAAGCGCAAGGCATGTGGCGCGAGGCCGGCTCCGCCGACCCGGTCTTCACCGACCTGCTCGAACTCGAGCTTGGCAGCGTCGTGCCGTCGATGGCCGGCCCCAAGCGCCCCGAGGGCCGCGTCGCGCTGGAAGGCATTCCGGCCGGCTTCGCCAAGGCGATGGAGACCGAATACAAGAAGGCCGCCGAAATCTCCAAGCGCTACGCTGTCGAAGGCACCGACCATGATCTCGGCCATGGCGACGTCGTCATCGCCGCCATCACCTCCTGCACCAACACCTCGAACCCGAGCGTGCTGATCGGCGCCGGCCTGTTGGCCCGCAACGCCAACCGCCTCGGCCTCAAGCAGAAGCCGTGGGTGAAGACCTCGCTCGCCCCCGGCAGCCAGGTGGTCGCCGAATATCTGGAAAAGTCCGGCCTGCAGAAGGAGCTCGACCAGATCGGCTTCAACCTGGTCGGCTTCGGCTGCACCACCTGCATCGGCAATTCCGGCCCGCTGCCGGCGCCGATCTCCAAGACCATCAACGACAAGGGATTGATTGCCGCCGCCGTGCTCTCCGGCAACCGCAATTTCGAAGGCCGCGTCTCGCCCGACGTGCAGGCCAACTATCTGGCGTCGCCGCCCCTGGTCGTCGCCCATGCATTAGCCGGCACGGTCACCAAGGATCTCACCACCGAGCCACTCGGCGAGGACAAGAACGGCAATCCGGTCTACCTCAAGGATATCTGGCCGAGCTCGGCCGAGATCCAGGAGTTCATCGAGAAGAACGTCACCCGCGAGCTGTTTGCCCGCAAATATGCCGACGTCTTCAAGGGTGACGAGCACTGGCAGAAGGTGCAGGCGCCGGAAGGCCAGACCTATGCCTGGGACGACAATTCGACCTATGTGCAGAACCCGCCCTATTTCGCCGGGATGACAGCAGGGTTCGGCAAGATCGGCGACATCAAGGGCGCCCGCGTGCTCGGCCTGTTCGGCGACAAGATCACCACCGACCACATCTCGCCGGCGGGTTCGATCAAGGCCGCCTCGCCGGCCGGCAAATACCTCACCGACCACGGCGTCGGCGTGGCCGACTTCAACCAGTACGGCACGCGGCGCGGCAATCATGAGGTGATGATGCGCGGCACCTTCGCCAACATCCGCATCCGCAACCACATGCTGGGCGAGAACGGCCGCGAGGGCGGCTACACCATCCACTACCCGTCGAAGGAAGAGGAATCGATCTACGACGCGGCGATGGAGTACAAGAAGGAAGGCGTGCCGCTGGTCATCTTCGCCGGTGTCGAATACGGCAACGGCTCGTCGCGCGACTGGGCGGCCAAGGGCACGAACCTGCTTGGTGTCCGCGCCGTCATCGCCCAGTCCTTCGAGCGCATCCACCGCTCCAACCTGGTCGGCATGGGCGTCATCCCCTTCGTCTTCGAGGAAGGCACGTCCTGGGCTTCGCTCAACCTCAAGGGCGACGAACTGGTCGAGATCGACGGCCTGAGCGCCATCAAGCCGCGCCAGACGATGACCGCCAAGGTCACCTATGGTGACGGCACGGTGAAGAACGTGCCGATCATCTGCCGCATCGATACGCTGGACGAGCTCGACTACTTCAAGAACGGCGGCATCTTGCAGTACGTGCTGCGCGATCTGGCGGCATAGTCGCAAGGGAATAGGGCAGTAAGGGAGCAGGCAAGGAAGTCATCTCCCTACTGCCCTACTGCCCTACTGCCCTACTGCCCTACTGCCCTACTGCCCTTCGGCGCCCCAAACCGCGCCGTCGCCGCCAGCAGCACGCCCAACATCAGCGCGTTGAAGATGTGCCACAGGAAGTGCGTGCCGAGCGGAAAGCTGGCGCAGACCATCGGGTCGATCATCCGGCAGATGGCGGACACCACGAAGATCGCCGACCCCGCCAGATTGTACCAGCCGGCCCGGTTGCCGCTGACTGCTACCCAGACACCGAAGAAGGCGAGCGCCAGGAATGGCGGCAGATAGCTTGTCGTACCGTTCGACGCCTGGCGCAGCCAGTCCGGCACGGCGAAAGTAATCGCCCCGGCCACCGCATAGAAGACGACGAAGACCGCGGTTGCCTTGCCCCATTCCATGCCGAGGAAACGGCGCAGATTGAACAGCGTATAGGCCAGCGTGAAGCCGGCAATCGGCAGGATATCGGCCCAGATCGTGCCCTTGGTGGCAAAGGTATGGAAGATCGTCGAGCCGATGCCGATCGCCACCACCCACCAGGCCAGCACCTCGGCGAAGGTGCCGGCCTTGCATCGGCGTACTTCCCGCACACCCCACAATCCCGCGGCAATGAAAGCGAGGTTGGTCAAAGCATTAGCCGGCTCGGCCCAAAGTCCAGGACCGGTCCGCTCGCAATAAAGATCGACAGGGGTCAGGAGAGTTTGCCACATGGTGATGATGCCGCTCCCGAATCGAACCACGTCGTGAAATGCAGTGCCTCTCCTATTGCGACCTTACCTGTGGCCACAATGGCAAAATTTCACCGCAACGTGACTTCCCGTTGACTTCCGCTTCTGCCACATATTTCAGACAATCAGAACAAAGCCGGCGCCACCGGCGGGAATTGGAATGGTCATGGCCTGGCGAAGATCACTTTGGCTGGCAGCCTTTGCGCTGGCCTTCTCGGCTTTTGCCGGTGCCGGCCATGCCGCCGAGTCCGAAAGAATCCAGGCCGAAAAATCCCAGCCCGACAAGCCGCTCGGCGTGGTCGAACTGTTCACCAGCCAGGGCTGCAGTTCCTGTCCGCCCGCCGATGCCTTCTTCGCCGAACTTGCCACCAAGGAAGACATTGTCGCGCTCTCCTATCACGTCGACTATTGGGACTATCTCGGCTGGAAGGACACGCTGAGCCGCAAGGAAAACACTGAACGGCAATATGACTACATGCGCGCCTTCGGCAGCCGCTCCGTCTATACGCCACAGGCGGTCCTCAATGGCCGCGTCCACGTCAACGGCGCCAATCGCGGCGAGGTCGACGGCGCGCTCGCCCGCATGGCCAGAGGCGGCGAAGGCATTCGGGTCCCTATCAAGGTCAGCCGCACCAGCGACCGCGTCATCATCGATGCCGGCGATGCCGGCGCCGGCCCCAACGACGCCCATGTCGTCATCGTCTATTTCGATGCGCCACAGACGGTCAAAATCGCCCAGGGCGAGAACTCCGGCCGCAAGATGACCTACTGGAACGCGGTGACCGGCATCCAGACCGCCGGCATGTGGCACGGCAAGGCGCAACGCTATGAATTGCCGTTGAGCGAGATCACCAAGAAGGGCGGCTGCGCCGTGCTTTTGCAGTCGGTCGGCAAGGACGGCATGCCAGGCCCCATCCTCGGCGCCGCCTTCATCCACAAGCCCTGACGGAATTTGTCGGAAACAACCCTGCTTTCGTCATCCTGGGGCGAAGCAGGAGCGAAGCTCCGTCGCGGAGACCCCGGGATCAATGCCGTGACACTTGCTGCATGTAAAAGCGGTCCAGGATCAAGCGTTTCTCTCGACTGGGCCTGGCCGACGGCAACCTTGTGCGACCGCTTATCCTGGACCGCCGCGTACGTCGGCTGATGTCGCGGCATGGATCCCAGGGTCTGCGCGCCGCTTCGCGTCGCTCCCCCTGGGATGACGACGGCTCGGGCATGAAAAAACCGACGTCAGCTTGCTTCTGACGCCGGTCATTTAGGTTTGGGATCGTCGCACCCGATTCTTCCGAGGAAAAACCGAGGTTGGTTCGATCCGACGCAGACCCGTGGGCGGGGGGCTTGGGGTTTACGAGCCGGTGCCGGACCGAACCGTCTCAGGCAACGCCGGTAAATTCGTCGGACATTGGGGCATGAGCGCGGATAAAAAATGGCGAGAATGTGGCGAAGCATCACCAATTCCAACAGGCTGCGTTACAAAAGTGACTGGACGCATCAAAAACGGCGCGCCGCCGCCTCTCGTCACCGGCTCTTGCAATTGCAGCGCGAAGGGGCCAATTTTGGTTGGCAAAGATTCATTTTGAAGGATCGAGGCATGACTGACGACAGCGGCGGGATGGGGGATGGTGACGCATCCGCAATATTGATCCCGCTGCATGAGGCGCGCAGTGCACGCCTCGACCAGCCGGTGCGCTTCGACCGGCGTGAACTGGACCAGATCCTCAGGCTCTACGGGCGCATGGTCGCCGCCAATGAATGGCGCGACTACGCCATCGATCATCTGACCGACAGGGCGGTGTTTTCCGTCTTCCGCCGCGCCAGCGAAGTACCGCTGTTCCAGATCGTCAAGGATCCGAAACTGGCCCGCAAGCAGGGCGCCTTCGCCGTCATCGCCGCCGGCGGCCGCATCCTCAAACGCGGCCAGGAGCTTGGCCGCGTGCTTGGCGTCTTCGACAGCAAGCTGAGGGTGGTTGAGGCGTGAAGGGGAACTGGGGAATTGAAGAACTGGGGAATTGAAGAATTGAGGAACTGAGGAACTGAGGAACTGAGGAACTGAGGAACTGAGGAACTGAGGAACTAGGCGCTAAACGCCTGATATTAAATCATTTTTCTTCAGTTCTTCAATTCCTCAGCTCTTCAATTCCTCTTCATTTCCCTCCCCGAAACTTCCGCTCCGGCAGCGAATCGGGATCGGGCGGCAGTGACGCACCGCCATTCAGCGACAGCTGCATGAACACCGTGTCCAGCCAGCGCCCGTGCTTGTAGCCGGAGCCTTCGAGCCGCCCTGAAGGGCGAAAGCCGAGTTTTTCGTGCAGTTTGACCGAGGCGCTGTCGGGATGGCCGTCGCCGATCACCGCGATGATCTGGCGGAAGCCCGCCGCCTCGGCCGCCGCGATCAGGCTCTGCATCAGCATGAGGCCGACGCCCTGGCCCTTGGCTTCAGGCGCGACATAGACCGAATCCTCGACGATGAAGCGGTAGGCCGGGCGAGGCCGGAAGGCGCCGGCATAGGCATAGCCGAGCACGGCGCCATCCTTTTCAGCCACCAGATAGGGAAAGCCCCCGGCGGTGAGAGCGTCGAATCGCGTGCCCATTTCGGCGCGGCTGGGCGGCTCCAACTCGTAGCTCGCCGTGCCATGTGTCACCGCGTCGGCATAGATTTCGGTGATGGTGTCGAGGTCGGCGGCATTGGCCGCCCGAATCACGATATTGCTCATTCTTTATGCAAGCCTTCCATGTGCCTGCGATAACAGCAAAGACCGGCGCAAAAGAAAAGGGCGGCCGTTAGGCCGCCCCTTCCAAACCCGATGGTCCAGTTCAGACCATGACGCGAAGCCTTAGCGGCGATCGCCCATGAACTGCAGCAGGAACATGAACAGGTTGATGAAGTCGAGGTAGAGCCTCAGCGCGCCCATGATGGCCTTGCGGCCGGCGACATCGGAAGCGTCACCCTCGAAATACATCTCCTTGATCTTCTGCGTGTCGTAGGCGGTGAGGCCGGCGAAGACCAGCACGCCGATCGCCGAAACGGCGAAGGACAGAGCCGACGAGTGCAGGAAGAGGTTGATTAGCGACGCGATGATGATGCCGAACACGCCCATGATCAGGAACGAACCCATCGCCGTCAGGTCGCGCTTGGTCGTGTAGCCGAACAGCGACAGCGCACCGAAGGCGGCGGCGGTGGCAAAGAAGGTCTGCGAGATGCTGGCTGGGGTGTAGATCAGGAAGATCGACGACAGCGACAGGCCGACGAGGCCGGCATAGACCCAGAAGGTGGTCTGCGCCGCAGCAACGCTCATCGACTGGACGCGGAACGATAGGAACATCACAGCAGCCAGCGGGGCAAAGATCACCACCCACTTCAGCGGCGAACCGAAGATCGCAACGCCGAAGGAGGTCAACATCTCGCCAGTCGGCAGCGTTGCGACAGCCGAGGCCGGATCGGTGGTGGTGGCCAGCATGATCGTGCCGACGGCGGCAAGGCCGGTGATCAGGAGGCCAAGCCCCATCAGATTGTAGACCTTGATCATATAGGCGCGCAGACCCTGATCGATGTCGGCGCGGACGCCGGGCACCGCCGACGTCTGATAGTTGCGAATGGGATCAGCCATTGGAATCCTCTATTGCTTCTGCCCCGTCCGGTGTCGGGCCTCTTGCGGACCCAGGCGCCGCTGGCAGGGCTCCAGCATGCCTGTGGCGAAATATGATGGTTATTCGCGTCAAGAACAAGACCGTAACCGGATGTAACGGTTCGTGAGAGGCCGAAAGGCCGATTCCCGGGCTTTCCAACCGGCATCCTTACCAAGATTTAATCCGGGATGGCCGCTCCGGCCCTGGAATTACAGCTCGCGCAGCACCGGTGCAGCCTTGTGGCCGAGCACCCGCCAGGTGCCGGCGAGGCCGATGCCGACGGTGATCACCAGCGCAAAGACGATGGTCGCCACCGCCACCTGCGGCATGAAATGCGATGGCAGCGTCATGATGCGGGCGACAATGTACCAGGCCGCGATGCCGCCGGCGGCCAGCGCGAAGATGGCGGTGGCCAGTCCGATCAGCATGTATTCGAGAGAAAATGCCGTGATCAGCGTTCGCCTGGTGGCGCCCAGCGTCTTCAGCACCACCGCGTCGTGGATGCGCGCCCGGTTGCCGGCGGCGAGGGCGCCGGCCAGCACCAGTACCGAAGCAATCAGCGCCACGCCCGCCGCTGCCCGAATCGCCGTGCCGAGCTGGCCGACCAGCCGGTTGACGACATCGAGCGCGTCCTTGACGCGCACCGTCGTCACCGCCGGGAAGGCGCGGGTGACGGCATTGAGGATGCGCGCGTCGTCGGCCGTGGTGGCACTCTTTTCGGTCAGCGTCGCCATCCAGCCATGCGGGGCGCCGGTGAATGTGTTGGGCGAGAACACCATGACGAAATTGATGCCCATCGTTTCCCATTGCACCTGGCGGAAATTGGCGATCCTGGCCGTGACGTTGCGGCCGAGCACATTGACGGTGACAGTGTCGCCGAGCTTCAGCCCGATTTCCTTGCCTTCTTGCGCCGAGAACGAAACCAGCGGCTCGCCGGTATAATTTTCCGGCCACCATTTGCCCTCCGTCAGCGTCGCGTTTTCCGGCTGCCTGGCATCATAGGTCAGGCCGCGATCGCCTTTCAGCACCCAGGCGCCTTCGGCCGGCACCTTGACCTTGTCGACATCGACGCCGTTGAGCGCCATCACCCGGCCGCGCAGCATCGGCACCTTGGCCAGCGTCCCCTTTGGCGCCTCCTTGCCGATCAATGCGGAGAACGCATCGACATCGCTGCCCTGGATGTCGACGAAGAAGAAGTTCGGCGCCCGCTCCGGCAGGCTGCCGGAGATTTGTTGCCGCAGATTCCCGTCGATCAGCGCCAGCGTCACCAGCAGCGTCAGCCCGAGCCCCAGCGACAGCACCACCGAGGGCGTCAGGGCGCCCGGCCGGTGGATGTTGCCGACGGCGAGCCTGAGCGCCACGAAGCGCACGCGCGGGCTTTTCCTTGCCGCCCACTGCACCAGCGCGCCGACCAGCCGCAGCACCAGGAAGGCGAAGATGGTGGCGCCGACGAAGATCGAGGCGATGCGATGGTCGCCCGAAAACAGGATGGCGAGTGCCGCCAGGATGAGCGCAATGCCGATGGCCGATGCGACATAGACGGGGCGCGGCAGGCCACGGCCCTCCAGCCCCATCTCCCGGAACAGTGCTGTCGCCGGCACGTCGCGGGCGCGGCCGAGCGGCAAAAGCGCGAAGGCCAGCGTCACCAGCAGGCCGAACAGCGCCGCCATGGCGAGAGCGCCGGGATAGAAGCCGCCCTCCGCTGGCACCGGGATGACGGATTGGAGGGCGGCACTCGCCACGAACGGCATCAGCGCGCCGAGCACGAGACCGAGCACGATGCCGAGGGCGGCGATGATCAGGATCTGCACGAGATAGACGGCAAAGACGAAGCCGCCGGAAGCGCCCAGGCTCTTGAAGGTGGCGATGACGCCGCGCTTGCCGTCGAGATAGGCGCGCACCGCATTAGCGACGCCGACCCCGCCGACCACCAGCGCCGTCAGCCCAACCAGCGTCAGGAATTGCGAGAAGCGTTCGATGTTGGATGAGAGCGCCGGGGCTGCATTGCTTCGCGTGCGGATCGACCAGCCGGCCTCGGGAAAATCTTTCGCCGCCTGGTCCTGGATGGCCTTGAGCCGCGCCTCGTCGGCGCCGGCGGGCAGCCGGACCTTGTAGGCATTTTCGACCAGGCTGCCCGGCTGCACCAGTCCGGTCGCCGCCAGTGCCTCGGTCGAGATCATCAGCCTTGGCGCGAAGCCGAAACCGTCGGACACAGCATCCGGCTCGGTGACCAACCTGGCGCGCAGTTCGAAGGTGGCGGTGCCGAGCTTCAGCCGGTCGCCGAGCTTGAGATGCAGCCGTTCGAACAACAGATCGGGCGCCGCCGCGCCGAAAACGCCGAATTCCTCGCCGAACAGCTCCTGCTTCGACAGCTTCGGTTCGGTTTCCAGCGCGCCATAGAGCGGATAGGCTTCTTCGACCGCCTTGGCCTCGACCAGCGCCTGGTCCGAGCCGTCGGCAAGCCGCGCCATAGAGCGCATGCTGGCGGTGCGCGAAACGGTGCCCAGCCCGTCGAGGAAACCGCGCTCGGCCTGGCTGGCGTCACGCTGATTGATCTGGAAGCGGAGGTCGCCGCCAAGCAGCGTCTGGCCCTGGTCGGCAACACCGGCACTGATCGAACGGGCAACCGAATTGACGCCGCCGATCGCCGCGACACCGAGTGCGATGCAGGCAAGGAAGATCAGGAAGCCGGACAGGCCGCCGCGCATTTCGCGCAGCGAGAAGCGGACAGCGAGCTTCAGCGTCTGCGCCAGCGGCATCAGGCGGTGACCTTCAACGGTGCCGGCGCCTCGATCCGGCCCGAGCGCATCGACACCTGGCGCGAGCAGCGCGCTGCAAGCGCGGGATCGTGGGTGACCAGCACCAGCGTCATGCCGCGCTCGGCCGCCTTGGCGAACAGGAGGTCGGCAACCTGCCGACCCGTCGCCTGGTCGAGATTGCCGGTCGGCTCGTCGGCGATGAGGATGCGCGGCGCCGGCGCCAGCGCCCGGGCGATCGCCACGCGCTGCTGCTCGCCGCCGGAGAGCTCGCCGGGATAATGTGTGACGCGGTCGCTCAGGCCGACCGCCGCCAATTCGCGCGCCGCCACCGAAAACGGATCGGCATGGCCGGCCAGCTCCAGCGGCACCGCGACATTTTCGAGCGCCGTCATGTTGGGGATGAGGTGGAAGGACTGGAACACGATGCCAATGTTTCGGCCACGAAACGAAGCAATCTGGTCCTCGCTTCTGCCGTTGAGGAGCTCGCCGGCGATTCGTACCGTACCCGAATCGACCCTTTCCAGTCCTGCCAGCACCATCAGCAAGGTCGACTTGCCGGACCCTGAAGGACCGACGATGCCGGTCGCCTCGCCACGCGCCACGTCTAGGCTGACGCCCTTCAGCACGTGGACGGACGAGGCGCCTTCGCCGAGCGTCAGAGATACGTCTTTCAGCGCGATGACGGCTTCTGTCAAAATGAAAGCGTCCTATATCAGGGATGAAGGCTCTGCTTGCCGGAAGCCGTCGCCCGGAAGAATGTTTTTGTCATATGGGGCCTGCCGCATGTCTTTCAAACGCCAGATAGCCGCAGGGCTCATCCTTTTCCTCGCCCTTTGCAGCGCCATTTCGTCGGTACAGGCCGAGCCCTTCAAGATCGTCGGCTTCGGTGACAGCCTGATGGCGGGCTTCGGCCTCGGGCCCGGCGAGGGTTTTACCGACAAGCTCCAGGCAGCCCTGCGCGCCAAGGGCCATGACGTGGCCGTCGCCAATGCCGGCGTTTCCGGCGACACCACCAGCGGCGGCCTGGCGCGGCTCGACTGGTCGGTGCCGGACGGCACCCAGCTGGTCATCCTCGAACTCGGCGCCAATGACATGCTGCGCGGCGTCTCGCCCGATATCACCAGGAAGAACCTCGACGAGATGCTGGGCAAGCTCAAACAGCGCAAGATCGCCGTGCTTCTGGCAGGCATGCGCGCCGCGCCCAATCTCGGCGCCGACTACCAAAACGCCTTCGACGCCATCTTTCCCGACCTGGCGAAGACATACGGTCTCACGCTCTATCCGTTCTTCCTCGACGGCGTCGCCGGCCAGCCCGGCCTGCAGCTCGAGGACGGCCTGCACCCGAACGCCAAGGGGGTCGACCGGATGGTCGAGCGCATCCTGCCGACGGTCGAAAAGGCCATTGCGGCGGTGCCTGGAGGTTCGTGAGGCCGGATAAAATGCCTTCCCTAGCGGAAACTTTTAACAAAGCGTGTGACTAATAAACCTCTTGCTCCGTTCGACTATCGATGATTCGCTATAGGTGACAGTTCGATTCGAGGAAGGGAGGCTCTTCATGCCGCGTCTTTTCACCGCCCTCGAAATTCCGCGTGACGCCGCCCTTTCGCTGTCCCTGCTCCGGGGCGGCCTGCCCGGGGCGCGCTGGATCGATGTCGAAAACTACCATCTGACACTGCGCTTCATCGGCGATGTCGAAGGTCATGTCGCCGACGAGATCGCCAACGCGCTCGACCGGGTCCACCGGCCCTCCTTCTCGCTGACCTTGTCAGGCGTCGGTGCTTTCGGCCAGAAAAAGCCGCACGCTGTCTGGGCCGGCGCCTCCGCCTCGCCCGATCTGGCAGCGCTTCAGGGCGAGATCGAGCGCATTTGCCAGCGGCTCGGCATTCCCGCCGATCCGCGCAAGTTCATGCCGCATGTAACCCTTGCGCGGCTGCGCAATTCGAGCCCGCTGGACGTCGCCCAATATCTGTCGGCGCGCGGCAATTTCTCGACGCTACCCTTCCGCATCGGCCGCTTCGTCCTGATGTCGTCGCGCGATTCGGTTGGCGGCGGCCCCTATATCGTCGAGGAAGCCTGGCCGCTGTCGGGCACAGACGCCCGCGCCGCCAGCCGTGTCGCCAGCGCCTCCGACGCTTCGCGGATCATGCGGTAGACCTCGGCAAAAGCCTCCGGCCCGTCATAATAGGGATCGGGCACGTCGCGCGCCTGCCCGTGCGCGAACTCCAGGAACAGCTGCACCCGGTCCTGCCCGGGCGCCAGCGCTTTGAGGTCGGCGACATTCGAGCGGTCCATGCCGAGGATCAGGTCGAAACGCGAGAAATCCTCCGGCCTGACCTTGCGTGCCCTCTGCCCGGAAATGTCGATGCCGTGACGCAGGGCAATCGCGATCGAGCGTGGATCAGGGGGTGAGCCGACCTCCCAGCCGCTGGTGGCGGCAGAGTCCAGCAGCATGTCGCGCCCGCGTTCCGCCAACACGGTGCGAAACACGCCTTCGGCCAATGGCGAGCGGCAGATGTTGCCGAGGCAGACGAAGAGTATGGAATTTATCGGCTTTATGCTCATGCGATATGCGCCGTTTGTGCATTTGTGACCCCAAAACCGCAAAGCACTTTTGGGCGACTTGCATTATGGTGAGGGTCAAATTCGAGATAGCACGGGAAATCATCATGACGAGAGAAAAACTCAGCAAGGACGCCATCAACGCCGCCCTTGCCGAACTCGGCGGCTGGTCGCTGGCCACGGACGGTGCCTCGATCAGGCGCAGCTTCGTGTTCAAGAATTTTTCCGAAGCCTTCGCCTTCATGACCCGCGTCGCGCTGGCAGCCGAAAAGATGGACCATCACCCCGACTGGTCAAACGTCTACAAGACCGTGGAGGTGACGCTGAACACCCATGACGCCGGCGGCGTCACGGCGCTCGACATCGCGCTGGCCAAGAAGATGAACCGCTATTTCGGCGACTGAGTGTACGCTTGGCCGTTAGCGGCGACCCAAATTGGCACCCGCATCTTGCAGCCGGGTTCACCTTTCACCACATTTTCCCTCGCGAGGCATGCGCCAGGATGCGCATGAGACCCGCAAGGAGTGATTGATGGCGCAACAACCCGGTTTTGATTTCTTTGGCTTTGGCGACAAGCTTGGCGGCGAAAGCGAAGTGCGCGAAAAATTCTGGCGCACGGCCAAGAAGGCCGCACGGCAGATCCCGTTCATGGAAGAGGTCGTCGCCGCCTACTACTGCGCCATGGACAAGAACACGCCGCTGCGCGCCAAGGGCATATTGGTGGCGGCACTCGGCTATTTCGTCCTGCCCTTTGACCTCATCCCCGACTTCATATTCGGCCTCGGTTTCACCGACGACATCGCCGTGCTGACCGCCGCGATCACCGCCGTCAGCGCCCATATTACACCGGCGCATCGTCAGGCCGCCAAGGACGCCATCGCCGACAAGGGCTGAGCGTCTTCACGTGGCGCGCGCCCTGTGGGCAGAGGCGTTTGGAGGCCAGCTGAAAAGTCAAACTCTTGCCGCTTTCGTGGCCTCCAAGTCGCCGAAGGGACGTTGCGCCGGCCGCTGAAGCGGCGGTGGCGCGGGAATGGCGGCGGTTTCCTGGGGTGAGCGTCCTTTTGTTGAGGGAAATTCACCGTTTGGTAACCCAGATTAAATCAAAATGAAGCGACGGCAGGACGCCATGCGGCCCGCCTCCGCACCATTTGGAATACGGGAAAGACAATGCGCGGATTGATAGCACTCGTTTCGAGCCTGGTCCTGGCGGCCTCGGCGGCGCCGGCACTGGCGCAGCAGGCGACCAAGATCGGCCAGCACAATGCCTGGGGCACTTACAGCTACCAGGCATCGGGCGGCAAGGTCTGCTACGTGCTCACCGTGCCGACCGACAAGCAGCCGCCGACGCTCGACCATGGCGACATGTTCTTCTTCGTCAGCCAGCGGCCCGGCCAGCAGGTGTCCTACGAGCCACAATTCATCGCCGGTTACAATTTTCAGGAAGGCTCCAAGGCCACCGTCACCATCGACAAGAAGTCCTTCTCGATGTTCACGAAAGGCAAGTCGGCCTGGGTCGAGAATGCCGCCGAGGAACCGGTGCTGATCGCCGCCATGAAGACCGGCACCGACATGAAGGTGACGGCGAAGTCCGGCCGCGGCAATCCCACATCCTATGTCTTCTCGCTGAAGGGCATTTCGGCCGCGCTGTCGTCGATCGCCAAGTGCAAGTAAGCACAAGCCGCATTTGAACCCGAAGGCCGGGCCACAAGCCCGGCCTTTTTGTTGTCAGGTCTGGACCGGTTACGGCGCTGCCTCCGCTCGCCGCCGTCGGATCGCCTCCGCGATGAACACCCGCGACAGCGCGTGATAGAGCGGCTCGTGCGAGATCATGCGTGCGGTGCCGTAGCCCAGCATCGAGGCCAGCATCAGCGCGATGACATTGTCGTGATTGCCGGTCATCTCCAGGATGATGACGAAAGCCGTCATCGGCGCCTGCACGACGCCGGCGAAATAGCCCGCCATGCCGAGCAGCGCGGCGGCACCCGCGCTGGCGCCGAACAGCAGGCCGAGCGAACTGCCGATGCCGGCGCCGACCGCGAGCGATGGTGCGAAAATGCCGCCGGGAATGCCGGAAACCATCGACAGCAGCCCAGCGAGGAATTTTTCCACGAAGAAGAACCATGGCAGCGGCGTGCCCTCGACGGCGCCGCGCGCCTGCGCATAGCCGGTGCCGAAGGTCAGCCCGCCCGAGGCAATGCCGATCACCGCCACGCCAAGCCCGCAGACAGCAGCCACCAGCAGCGCACGCGCCAAGGGCTGCTGCGTGCGCCACCGCCGGATCCGCCGCGTGGTCTTCAGCGCCAGCAGCGAGAACAGCGCGCCGAAGCCGCCGCCGATGATGCCGCAGCCAAGCACCAGCGGCCAGTCGGCGCCAAAGGCGATTGTCTCCTTCGAGACGCCGAAATAGGTGTAGTTGCCGAGCAGCCCGAGCGAGGCGAGGCCGGCCAGGATCACCGCCGTCAGCACCAGCCCGTTGGTGCGCGCCTCGTAGGTGCGGCCCATCTCCTCGATGGCGAAGACGATGCCGGCCAGCGGCGTGTTGAAGGCGGCGGCGATGCCGGCGGCCGAGCCGGCCAGGATCAGGCCCCGCGCCTGCGCCATGCCGCCCCAGCGCGCCGCCTGCAGCATCAGCGAGGCGCCGACCTGCACGGTCGGGCCCTCGCGGCCGATCGAAGCGCCGCAGAACAGGCCGACGACGGTGAGCGCGATCTTGCCCGCCGCCAGCCGCAGCGACAGAAGGTGGCT
Source organism: Mesorhizobium sp. 113-1-2 (assembly GCF_016756475.1). NCBI lineage: Bacteria > Pseudomonadati > Pseudomonadota > Alphaproteobacteria > Hyphomicrobiales > Phyllobacteriaceae > Mesorhizobium > Mesorhizobium sp. 113-1-2. The sequence continues at coordinate 1,120,528 of NZ_AP023242.1, read as the reverse complement.
GCGATCAGCGTCGTCACGCAAATGGCGCGCGGCGATCGCCTGCGGAATGCCGCTGCCTTGCGAGCCCGGGAAAAAGGCGTGGGCGAGCCACGCGCACAGCACGAAACCCAGCGGCGTGACCATGAGCGGCAGATAGAAGCGCCGGCCGCCGCCGTCGCCGATCATCATGTGGAACAGCGCCTGCGCCTTGTCGGCCAGCACCGCGAACAGCACGCTGATGACGCCGATCGACAACGCGCCGGCCCAGAACACCAGCCGCGGCTGCCAGACGCGCCGTGAGCCCAGCATGGCGCGCGAACGCCGCAGCATGGGGTATTTTCGCGATGTGCCGGCCATGTCCGTCCTCGTAATCGAAGCCCAGCCCTAGCATGAACGTGACGTCGATCAAGCCTGTCGGATAAAGCCGCTGTCACGCGATCCCTTGAAGAAGGAGCACCCGCCAAACGTCTGCGGTCGCAGCTGTTGAAGATGCGCGGGCTGTTTGGAGGCTGTTCCTGGACGCGGCCCGAGGGCTGGCGCCAGCGGCAGTGATCTGCGCGCAGAATGCTCCCGCCGGCTCTTGCAGGCGGGAGCGGTCTCTACAGATCCAGGTTTCACATGGCCATTTTTTCACATTCGGCCTGGGCCTTCTTGGTCGACGTATCGATCATGTAGGCTTTGCCCTTGGCGTCGGTGATCATCATCATGCAATGCTTGATCGGCTTTGCCATCTTCATCATCTCTGCGCCCATCTTTGCGTCCGGCATCATGGTGCCCATGTGTCCATCGGGCATGATTGCCATCACCTCCCCGCCTTTCATCATGGTCATTGTGCCCATTGCGTCTTCGGCAAAGGCCTGCGAGGCGGACAAGCCGACGAGGCCGGCAATGACAGCGAGCTTGATCGAGTTCATTCTGCGTACTCCCATTTTGCAAGGGCGTGGTTGCCCCCTTCAGCCTTCGAAGGCGGCAAGGGAATCGTTACGTCAACACGACTATGTGATCGGCTCCCGCGTGGCGGGAAGATTGGGTGCAAGGCTGCCAGTCGGTCGTAGCGAGCTGTTGTCGTGCGACAAACTGGTTGGTCCGATGAACTCTCGGTTCAAACGCCAGAGACCGTCTGTCGATCAGGACATTCGCGATCGAAACATTGCCGGCCCACTCGGGGTTGTGTTCGCCACCGCATGACTCCGCCCTCAACCTGTGCTATGCGCCGCGCTTCAGTTCCCGGCACGATGGATGAAATCGGCCGCAAACAGCTTATATCAGTGCGACCATGACCCTTTCCTTCGACCTCACCACTGAGGGTGCCCGCGACGCGTTGCGCGCCCGCGCCACGCCCGAGAAGCCGTCGCTGATCGGCCTGACCCGCGCCGAGCTCGCGGAGGCGCTGGTCGCGTCCGGCATCGTGCCGGAGCGCCAGGCAAAGATGCGTGCGCAGCAGCTCTGGCACTGGATGTATGTGCGCGGCGTCTCCGACTTTGCCGGCATGTTCAACATCTCCAAGGATCTGCGCGCCGAGCTCGACAGGCATTTTACCGTCGCCCGGCCCGAAATCGTCGAGGAGCAGATTTCTTCCGACGGTACCCGCAAATGGCTGTTCCGCTTTCCGCCGCGCGGCGCCGGCCGGCCGGTGGAGATCGAGACCGTCTATATTCCCGAGGAAGGCCGCGGCACGCTCTGCATCTCCTCGCAGGTCGGCTGCACGCTGACCTGCTCGTTCTGCCACACCGGCACGCAGAAACTGGTGCGCAACCTGACCGCCGAGGAAATACTGGCGCAATTGCTCACAGCCCGCGACCGGCTCGGCGATTTCCCCGACCGCGACACGCCGGACGGTGCCATCGTCCCGGCCGAGGGCCGCAAGGTGTCCAACATCGTCATGATGGGCATGGGCGAGCCGCTGTACAATTTCGAGGCGGTGAAGAAGGCGCTGCTGATCGCGTCCGACGGCGACGGGCTTTCCTTGTCGAAAAGACGCATCACGCTGTCGACCTCCGGCGTCGTGCCTGAGATTTTCCGCACTGGCGAGGAAATCGGCGTCATGCTGGCGATCTCGCTGCATGCCACCAATGACGATCTGCGCGACTTGCTGGTGCCGATCAACAAGAAGTATCCGCTGAAGGAACTGATCGCCGCCTGCCGCGCCTATCCCGGCCTGTCGAACGCCAAGCGCATCACTTTCGAATATGTGATGCTGAAGGACGTCAACGATTCCATCGTGGACGCCAAGGGCCTGATCAAGCTGCTCAAGGGCATTCCGGCTAAGATCAATCTGATCCCGTTCAACCCGTGGCCGGGCACCAACTACCAGTGCTCGGACTGGGAGACGATCGAGAAATTCGCCGATTACATCAACAATGCCGGCTATGCCTCGCCGATCCGCACGCCGCGCGGCCGCGACATCCTCGCTGCTTGCGGCCAGCTGAAGTCGGAATCCGAGCGCATGCGAAAAGTGGACCGGCTGGCGCTGGAAGCCATGATGATCGCGGGGCACGGCGAGGCGTGAGCCGTCTCGTCGCCGGACTCAAACGCATCGCCATCATAGCAGTCGGTTATATCGCCGGCGTGCTGACCTCTATCCTGGTGCCTGTGCTGTTGATCACGCTTCTGGAAGGGATCGAATATGGCAACTGGTCCATGGTTTTCACCTTCGACTGGCTGGGTTCCTTCCCGCTCGCCGTGCTGACCGTGGCGCTCTGCGCGCTGCTGATCGTCGGCCCGGCGATCCTGGTCGCCGAATGGCTTTCGCTGCGGGGATGGTTCTATTTCGCGGTCACGGGGGCGATCACCTCGATCGCCTTTGGCGTTCTTGTCCCGGGCTCGGCCGGAGGGTTTGTTTTCAATCCGGGATTTCTCGGCTTTCTGGCCACGGCCGGCACCGTCGCCGGTTCGGTCTACTGGCTCCTGGCTGGGCGCAGGTCCGGCCGTCTTGTGAAGCGAGACCCCTGATGGGCCGCTTCGTTTCCTATCTCGTGCGCTTTGCCATGATCCTGTTCGGTTATGCCGTCGCCTCGCTGGCGGCGAGCGCCTTCCTCAACGTCCTGTTCCTGGCCTCGCTGGGCTACACGCCTGACCACACGCACCCGACGGCGACGGCTTCGCTGTATTTCTCGATTCCCTTCGTCGCCCTGTTCGTCGCTTATTTCGCCTTCCTGCCTTCGGTGATCGTCATCCTGCTTGCCGAAATCCTCGGCCGGCGCGACTGGCTGTACTATGCGCTGGCTGGCGCGGTGGTGGCGGCCGTCTTCCTCGGCCTGGTCGATCACGCGCCCGATTCCACCTTCGCGGTCACCGACACCAGCGCCATGATGGCGGTGATCGGCGGCGGCATGGTCGGCGGCATCTTCTACTGGCTGAGCGCCGGGCGCTGGGCCGGAAGCTGGTGGAAGGACGAGGTCAGACCATGACCCCGAAAAGTGGAAGCCGGTTTTCTCGGACAAACGGTTTCCGTTTTGTCCTGAGATCATGGTAAAACGAAAAGACCCTATTTCGCCTGGGCCGTCAGGATCTTGAGCGCGAAGGCCGAGAACACGCCGGCGAAAAGATAGTCGACCACCCGCGTGACGCGCGGGCTGGCCTTCATCGCCGCGGAGAATTTCTCCGCCGCCAGCACCATCGGCGCCGTCACCGGGATCGACAGTACGATGAACATCGAGCCCAGGAAGAACAGCTTTCCCGGCGCGTGCGGATCATGCGCGGAAACGAACTGCGGCAGGAAGGTCATGAAGAACAGGATGATCTTCGGGTTGAGCAAATTGACGCCAAGCCCCGCCGCCCAGCTGCGCAACAGCGAGATTTGCGGGCCTGTCTTCTTCTCCGGCGAAAACGCCGAGCCCTTGGCGATCGCCTGCCAGGCCAGGAAGACGAGATAGCCGGCGCCAAAAATCTTCAGCACGAAGAAGGCCATCGGCGAGGCGACGATCAGCGCCGAGACGCCGACCACCACCAGCGTGGTGTGGATCAGCGTGCCGCACAGCGCGCCGGCCATCGAGGCAAAGCCGGTGGCACGCCCCTGGCTCAGCGTACGCGAAACAAACAAGGTCATGTCAGGCCCGGGCGTGATCGCCAGGATGACCGTGGCGATGGCGAACTGGATCAGCGTGGCGGTGTCGGGAATGAAGGACATGGAGGGCTCCGGGGAACGCGCGAGCCTATACAGGATGTGCTGCGTCGGCGCCAGATGAAGCGGTGATCCAGCTCCGCAATCGCTTAGGCAACTGCTGGTTCCGCTTAGGGCAGAGACCCCTCATTGTCGAAGTCGTCAAGAGCGGGCGAGACGAGCGCGTCAGCCGGCGGCAGCCAGCACCCTGACAGGTCCCTCGAGGGTGGGTGGACCATCCTGGGGGTCGAGCCCCGCGATCAACAAGATCTGATCGATCGGCTTGGGGCGGCCGAGGAAATAGCCTTGCGCCTCGTTGCAGCCTTCGACCTGCAGGATGGTGAGCTGGACATGGGTCTCGACGCCTTCGGCGAGCACGGGAATGTCGAGGCTGCGCCCCAACGTCAGCACGGCGCGGATGATCGCCTTGGCCTGCGGACTGCGCTCGACATCGGCCATGAAGGAGCGGTCGAGCTTGATCTTGTCGAACGGGAACGAGCGCAGCGTGTCGAGCGAGGAATAGCCGGTGCCGAAATCGTCGATCGCGATCGTCACGCCCAGCGCCTTGATCTGGCGCAGCACGTGCAGTGTGCGAACCTTGTCGGCGACGATCGTCGATTCGGTCAACTCAAGCTCGAGACGCTTCGGCGACAGGCCGGTCTCGATCAGGATCTGATGGACGAGCGTGGCGAGATCGGCATGGGCGAACTGCACCGGCGACAGATTGACCGCGATCTTGTGGCCATTGTCCCAGGAGGCCGCCTGGCGGCATGCGGTGCGCAGCACCCATTCGCCGATCGCCAGGATGGAGCCGTTCTCCTCGGCGATCGGAATGAATTCGGCGGGCGGGACCATGCCATGCACGGGGTGAGTCCAGCGCAGCAACGCCTCATAGCCGCAGGTGGCGCCGGTCGCAACCGAGGTCTGCACCTGATAGTGCAGCGAGAGTTCGCCGCGGTCGATCGCCAGGCGAAGGTCGGTGGCGAGTGCCCGGCGCGCCCGCGCCGTCTCGTCCATGACCGATTCGTAGAAGCAGACGGCCCGCGTCACGTCGTTCTTGGCCCGGTACATGGCCAGGTCCGCATTGCTGACCAGCCTCTCCCGGTCGGCCCCGTCGCGCGGAAAGACGGCGACGCCGATGCTGGCGCCGGTGACGGTCTCGAAATCGTCGATCCGCAACGGCTCGAACAAGGATTTTTCCAGCCGCGACACCAGGCCGAGCAGCTCGTTCTGGTCCTTGAAGCGCTTGATGGCGGCAAATTCGTCGCCGCCGAGCCGGGCGACGAACTCGCCGTCGCCGGCCAGTTTCGCCAGCCTGCGGGCAATGATCTTGAGCGCCTGGTCGCCGGCCGCGTGTCCCCTGAGGTCGTTGATTTCCTTGAAACGGTCGAGGTCGATAACGATGACGGCGGTCTTCGTGTCCTTATCCTCGTGCGCCCGCTCGATCTCATGGTCGAGGCGGTCGTTGAAGGAGACCCGGTTGGCAAGGCCGGTGAGCGAGTCGTTCAGCGCCAGATGCTGCAGCCGCTCGAAACTCTCGAGCCGGCCACGCTCGTCGATCAGATAGCTGGCGAAGCCGGTGGCCGCGACGATCAGGCCGACGACCGCAACCGCGACGGCCATCGCTTCGAGAATATCGGGATTGGTGCCCGTGGTGATGAAGGAGAGCGGCGTCACCGCCACCGCCGCCATCGCCGTGAAATGCAGGCCGACGATCGCCAGCACCAGAAGCCCGATGCCGAGATAGTGCGACCAGCGGCGCGGCCGCCGCACCGCCTGGCCGATCGCCACGGCGGAGAATGCCATCGCGATCAGCACCGAAGCGACGACGTAGCGGGCGTCCCATTCGACGATGCCGGCCACGTGATAGGCCATCATGCCGGTATAGTGCATGGCCGAGATCGCCAGGCCGACGGCACAGCCGCCCCATTCCGACGCCAGGCCACGACCTTTGTCGAGCGCAAGGCCGAAGCCCGCCCCGGTTCCGACCATGGCGATGACCAGGGATATCATGGTGAGCGCCGGATCGAAGGTGATCGGCGCACCGGGCTGATAGGCCAGCATGGCGATGAAATGCGTGCACCAGATCGAGGACCCTGCGGCGACCGCGGTCAGGAACAGCCATCCCCGCATCTGCACGCCGACGGTTTTCCTCGCGCGATCCAGGAGACCGATCGTTACCCAGCAGCCGGTGACGCACATCAGCGCCGCCAGCAGGACAAGCCACAGATTATGCTCCGTGACGATGCATGATATAACGCGCATCAAGAATGGTCCAAGCCTGAGGACACCCGCAATGAGCAGGCAAAAGCTGCATCGACCGGTTGCAAGGCCGCCGCAGCTCTGTCTCACTGGTTTAGCGGCAGGACATGAAAACTTGCTTAAATCCTGGGCAGAAATGCAGCCCATGATTGTAGCAGGTTGTTTCCCCGAGGGCATGATCCCGAACCGAAGGACCGGGCCGGTGAAAGGTGGGAACCGGTTTTCACGGACAGATGGTTTCGGTTTGTCCAGAGAGCACGCCCCAACAAGAGAGGGATCGCCGCCTGCCGCGCGCTGGATCAGCAGACTGGCGCCGCGCGTGCTTGCTCGCTTTGCCGTTCCTGCTAAAAGGCGCTCCGACAAGCCGTGACGCCCATGCCCCAGGCGTCCGCCATCGACGGAGCAGAAATGTCCAAGACCAAAGACGTCAAGAAGGTCGTGCTCGCCTATTCCGGCGGCCTCGACACATCCATCATTCTGAAATGGCTGCAGACCGAACTCGGTGCCGAAGTCGTCACCTTCACCGCCGATCTCGGCCAAGGCGGCGAGCTGGAGCCGGCGCGCCAGAAAGCCGAGATGATGGGAATCAAGGACATCCGCATCGTTGATGTGCGCGAGGAATTCGTTGCCGACTTCGTCTTCCCGATGTTCCGCGCCAACACCGTCTATGAAGGCACCTATCTGCTGGGAACCTCGATCGCGCGGCCGCTGATCTCCAAGCACCTCGTCGAGATCGCCAAGGAGACCGGCGCCGACGCGATTGCGCACGGCGCCACCGGCAAGGGCAACGACCAGGTCCGCTTCGAACTGTCGGCCTATGCGCTGAACCCCGACATCAAGGTCATCGCGCCGTGGCGCGACTGGTCGTTCAAGTCGCGCACCGACCTGATCAACTTCGCCGAGCAGCACCAGATCCCGGTGGCCAAGGACAAGAGGGGCGAGGCGCCGTTCTCGGTCGACGCCAACCTGCTGCACTCCTCTTCCGAGGGCAAGGTGCTGGAAGACCCGTGGAGCGAGCCGCCGGAATTCGTCCACCAGCGCACCGTCTCGCCGATGGACGCGCCGGACAAGGTCACCGAGATCGAGATCGAGTTCCTGAAGGGCGATCCGATCGCGCTCAACGGCAAGAAGCTGTCGCCGGCAACGATGCTGGCCGCGCTCAACGATCTCGGCCGCGACAATGGCATCGGCCGGCTCGACCTTGTCGAGAACCGCTTCGTCGGCATGAAGTCGCGCGGCGTCTACGAAACGCCCGGCGGCGCCATCCTGATCGTGGCGCACCGCGCCATCGAATCGATCACGCTCGACCGTGGTGCCGCGCATCTCAAGGACGAGTTCATGCCACGCTACGCCGAGCTCATCTACAACGGCTTCTGGTTCTCGCCCGAGCGCCTGATGCTGCAGGCGATGATCGACAAGAGCCAGGAAGACGTCGAAGGCACGGTGCGGCTGAAGCTCTACAAGGGCAACGTCATGGTCACCGGCCGCAAGTCGAAAAAGACCCTCTATTCCGACGCGCTGGTCACCTTCGAGGACGATCGCGGCGCGTACGACCAGAAGGACGCCGCCGGCTTCATCCGCCTCAATGCGCTGAGGCTGCGCACGCTGGCCGCACGCAACCGCAAGGGCTGATATCCAGACAGCAGCCAAACGCTATCAATCATACCTAAGAAACCCGACGGAGACGTCGGGTTTTTATTTGGGTCTTCTAATATAAGAAAAATGAAGGCGCCTGAACTCGGTTCCTGTTTGACCTTTTGGCGGCATCATCTAAGTTCACTTGTGGGTTTAGGGGGTTTGACAGTGAAGAATAGTATTTCTCTTCTGCTTGGCGTGGTCGTCGTCTTGGTGGTGTGCCAGTCCTCGCAGGCAGGCGCGAAGCGTGACCCGAAGGCGGATATGAACGAATGTATCGCCTCCGCCCGCACGCGGGACCTTACGTTCAAGCATGACATGGCTTTGTTCATGGGCGTCTCGCAGGAGCGCATGCCGGCTTTGTTTTGCCAGCGCCTCGCCGATGGGATACGCAGCGGCCGCATCAGCTATTCCGACATAAACAACCTGCAGCTCGACCAGCCGACCGAGATCTGGATGGTTCTCAAGGGCAAGCCGAAAGCGGCTGCGCCCACCCAAGCCCAGGCGCCGCGGTCGCCCAACTTCCGTAACTGCAGCGGTATTGACGGCACTTTTCAGGTTCCCGCTTCCCAGAAATGCCCGTTGAGCGGCTACGCGCATTATTGAGAGTCATGTGCCCAGGGGCTCGACCACTCATAGAATCGGTTTCCTGCCCGCTTTGGCCGTCCTGGCGAGTTTGGTTGTTGCCAAAGCCGACGACTATGATCCCGCCTCGCTCGACCTTGCCGCGCTGATCGAGTGCAGGGCCGACCTGTCGGCTTATACTGGCTATGCCCTTTGGCTGGCCGGTGATCCCGGCGCGGCCAGCACGCTGGGCTGGAAAGAGGTGCCGTCAGGCAATGCCTTCCTGCGGCAGTATCAACTGCCCGCCCCTGCCCATGTCTTCGGCCGCGAGACGGAGACAATCGTCTTCACCGCGACAGGGCCGATGGCCGTGCTTGAGGGCATTGCCGCGCCCGACCTCGCCCGGCAGCTCGACGTCCCGGCAATGGTCTCGTCGCCGGATAAATTCCTTGGCGAGAAGGTTGTGGCCGAAAGCACCGAGGACACCGGCGGCGTCAGCCTTGCCACGCACATCACGCTCAATGTCTCGACCGTCGATTCCCATCCCGGCAAGACGCTGGCCGGCTGCTCCTACGCGATTGACGTTGGCGATTAGCGGGCAACATCAATGACTTCGTCATCAACTCTGAGAAATGGCGGCGTCCCTTAGTCTTGCATTTAGGGTAACGATGATCTTTCGCATGACGGCAGCGATTGCCACCATCGGCTTTTTTCCGTTGGTGACGAGGCGTTTGTAGAAGGGTGCGAATTCGCCCTTTCCAGCTGCGGCGCGCAGGGCCGGCATGAACAGTGCGGTTCTAACATCAGGGCGTCCGCCACGGATTTTGCGGTAGCCTTGCTTTTGTCCGCTGTCGTTTGGGTGTGGTGCAAGGCCAGCAAGGGCTGCAGCTTTGCGGCGTGTCATGGAGCCGAGTTCGGGCAGGATAGCCAAGAGCTTGGCCGCCACGATCGGGCCGAGACTGTCCATGGCCGTGCAGATGGCGGCTCGATGCTTAAGGGCGCTGCTGTTGGCGATCAGTTCGCGGATCTCGGCATCGATGATTTGGAGTTGGCGCTCGACGACTTTGATCACGGCCTCGAAAGAGGTCGCGAGCTTGCGGCCGCCAGGTGCCTTGGCACGGTTCTTCTCTGCGACCTTGATGGTGATGAGTTCCTGGCGGCGGCGAACCAGCGCGCGCAGGCTGGTCTCATCGGCATCGGGCGCCTGCCAAAGGGACAGTTTTGCCCAGCGTTCACGACCGTAGGCTCTCAACATCGCGGCATCGATGGCATCGCTCTTGCCGTGCGTACCGAAGGAGCGGATGTAGCTCTTGACCTTGAGCGTGTCGGCGCGATGGCAGGCAATGCCGGCGCGCAGGCACTCTTCGAGCAGTAGGCTTTCATGGCCGCCTGTCGGCTCGCACACGACAAGGTCGATGTGTTTGTAGCTCTTCAGGAAAGCACGGACAGCTCTGCGCTGATTGAGGATGGTGCCGGTGGTAGTCCCGTCGGCGGCGGTGACGGTGTCCTTGGCGATGTCGAAGCCGAGGCACATTTGCGGTTGTTGGTGCAAGAAGGCCATGCTGGTGGTATCCTTGTCGGGCTTCGGATTGTTTGCGGGCGTGGCGCGAGCCAGCGGCCAATCAACTCTCCAAGCGATGGCGGACAAAGACGGCAGGGACCATGATGACGTCGGGTGTTACCCGGTCCTAAGGGCGGTCGCCTGCCGCCGGGACTGCTGGCTGTGATGGGCCGCAGTCCCGGCCGCCAAACTACCCGATCCTTCTCAAACAATCCTATGGCGGAGCAAGGAGCGAAGCGACGCAGCGCAGACCATAGGATCCATGCCGCGACTTCGAAGCGTCGCTACGGTGCAGAATTCTGCTCCGCTGCACGCTTCGATTAACGTCACGGAATGGATTCCAGGGTCTCCGCGACGCCGCTCCGCGGCTGCTACGCCCAGGGATGACGACGTTGGGGAGGCTTCGACCTATCCCGGACATCAGCAATGCTCCCATCAACAAAAAAGCCCGGCGCATGGCCGGGCTTTTCGTCGAACAGAGGGTTCAATCAGCCGCCGTCGATCGCGTCGGCGATGCGGGCGATGGCCTGCTGATAGACGCTTGCGGAATTCCAGCCGGCAATCGCGCCCATATTCGCGCTCGCGCTCGCGCCGGCCCGCCAGCCATGGCCCTTGAGGAAGTTGGCGGTGGAAGCCAGCGCTGTCGCCTTGTCGCGCAGATTTCCGCTGCCGACTGCATATTTCAAGACATTTCCAGGCAGGAACTGCGTATGGCCAACCTCGCCATGCATGGCGCCGACCGACGAGGCGGTCAACGCGCCGCGATCGACCAGCTTCAGGGCGGCGATGGCATGCGGGTGAAAATAGTCCGGGCGGCGGCAATCATAGGCAAGCGTCAAAATGGCGGAGACCGTATTCTGGTTGCCCATGGAAGCACCGAAGCCGGTCTCCATGCCCCAGATGGCAAGCAGCACACCCGGCGACACGCCGTAGTTCTGTTCGATCTGGCTGAACAGCGCCGCGTTCGACTTCTTCAGCGCACGGCCCTTGGAAATGATCGCGGCCCCGCCGCGACGCTTCATGAAATCGTCCACCGAGCCGCTGAAGGCCTTGTGGATGGCGCGGTCGGCCGAGATCGTCCTGGTTGCATAGGTGGCGCCGGCCAGTGCGGCCAGACCCTTCGAACCGACACCTTCGGACTTGGCGTCCGCGGCAAAATCCTGTTTCCAGGCATCGAAGCCGGCACCGGTCTTGCCGCAACTGGGCGCCGCCTGTGCACCCGCCGCCAGCCCAAGCACAGCCACCACCGCTGCCGCTAAAATCCTACCCTTGGCAAGAAATGCCATGTTGTTCTCCTGGTTGCCTGATTCACGTCCCATCTGCGAATTTGCCAGCGAAACGCGCATTTGTCACCGTCTGCGCCGCAATGCTGGCGAATGCCGGGCAATTTGCCTACGATCAAGTGATTATTGTGGCGGGGTCGAAATAGCCATGAGACCTGCGGCGGCGAAGAGGTCGCAAGACAGGTGGCCACCCAGCTTGCGGCGAAATAGCTTCGAGACATGCGGAACGCCGGCCGGCGATTGGCGTTAGGCACTGCCGCCGCACACTTATATGCTGGCTCTGATGGTTTGAGACCGACATGAAACTCTTCGACTGCCCGCATTGCGGCCACCGTCTCTACTTCGAGAACGCGCAGTGCCTGAATTGCTCAAGCCTCGTGCTTTACGATCCCGAACATGCCCGCTTTGCCCTGTCGGGTGTCGACGGAATCTTCCAGTGCACCAATGCCGATGAATGCGCCTGCAACTGGATGGCTGAACCGGGACATGGGTTTTGCCGTGCCTGCGGGCTGAACCAGCTGATCCCTGATCTCTCCGTCGACGGCAACCGCCGCCGCTGGATCCGGGTCGAGGCGGCGAAGAAGCGCGCCATCTATTCGCTGCTCGCCTTTGGCCTGCCGGTGGCGCCCAAGCAGAACTCGACGGACGAGGTGGGCCTCGCCTTCGACTTCCTCGCCGACCCGATCGGCGGCGGCCCTGGCGGCGAACGCATCCTCACCGGCCATGACAACGGCCTGATCACGCTCAATGTCGCCGAGGCCGATTCCGCCGAGCGCGAGAAGCGCCGCATCGAGATGGGGGAGAATTATCGAACGCTGCTCGGCCATTTCCGTCACGAACTCGGCCATTACTATTGGGACCGCCTGATCCGCGACAATCCGCAAAGGCTGGACGCTTTCCGCGCTCTGTTCGGCGACGACCGCGCCGATTACGAACAGGCGCTGAAGGCCTATTACGCCAACGGTGCTGCGCCCGACTGGCAGCAAAACCACATCTCGGCCTATGCCACCTCGCACCCCTGGGAGGACTGGGCCGAGACCTGGGCCCACCATCTGCACATCACCGACACGCTGGAGATGGTCCATGCGCTGAACTTTCCGCTCGGCCGGCTGGAGACGGTGGAAGCCAACGAGTTGCCCAGAGGCGACACCGGCGGCGAACTGCAGGCTGCCCCTTCGGAGCCCGCCACCGCACCGGAGCCCTTCGAAAAGATCCTTGCCCGCTGGCTGGTACTGTCGGAGGCTTCCAACTCGATCAACCGCTGCATGGGCCTGCCCGACCTCTATCCCTTCGTCATTTCGGACGTGACGGCGCGAAAACTGGCCTTCGTTCACGAGCTTTTGACCGGCCTGCCGAAAGCCGCGCGAACAAATCGTGAGTTGGCGCCGGCGTTTTAGCCGGAACGCATGCGCCGCTGCCCCGTTCTCGCCCCCGAGGGACCATGAAAACGGAGAGAAAACCATGAAATCCCTATTGTTTCCCGCAATCGCCGGGATGATGACCGTGATGTCGGGTGCCGCATTTGCCGACACCGCCGTCTCGGCCGTCACCGATCTCAACGTGCGCGCCGGCCCCGGGCCGCAATATCCTGTCATCGGCGTGCTCGCCGCTGGCCAGTCGGCGACGCTCAATGGCTGCATCGAAAACAGCAAATGGTGCACCATTGCCGAAGCCGGCGGCCAGGGCTGGGTCTATTCCGACTATGTGACGGCCGATTTCAGCGGCAGCCGGGTAATCCTGACGCAGCGCCCGCATGGCTCCAGCGTGGCAATCGTCTCTCCGCCGGAAGACATCGGCAATTATTCGACCGACTATACCGGGGCGATTGTCGGCGGCGAGCCGGCCGAGGACGTCTTTCCCCCGCCTCCGGCCGAAGTCCGCACCTATGTCGACACGCATCGTCTCGATCCCGTCTATCTCGACGGCGAGGTGGTGACCGGCGCGACCTTGCCCGACACCGTCGAGTTGCGCGAAATTCCTGACTACAACTACCGCTATGTCTATGTGAACGGTCAGCCTGCGCTGATCGATCCGCAGACACGGCGCATCATGTACGTGGTGCGTTGATTGAAGCCAGCGGTCGCGATCGCGGCAACGGGTTGCCTATATTGGAAAGCGCCAATCACCAAAGGTGGCTGTCCAGCCGATAGATGGGTAACACTTTAAACCGGATACATGGGTAACAGTTCTCCCCCTATGCGTCCGTCGCAGCGCCAAGCGGTTTGGTTGGCGCGGCGCTGCGACGGACAAGCTTCATGCGCCTGGTGTCGATGATGCCGAGCGGATGAGCATGGAAGCTGAGCATCCATTCGCCGTCTTCGGTCTCTGCGGCGGCGACCGCTTCGCCGGCCAGTGTTTGCGAGACATAGACGAAGCCGCCATTCCACTTGATCTCGCCATTGTGGCGCACACGGCGCACCGCCGCCTCGTCCGGATAATCGGGCTCGGGCGGCGTTCTTGGCATGGCGCGCCGTGAGGGGCGGTAATGCTGGGCTGGGGTGTCCATGGCCAGTGCCTCATGCGGGCGTTCCTCATTGTAGCTGCGCCGGAAGGCCTCGAAGGCTTGGCCCTGGGCTGTTCTGTCGACCGCGGGTTCCTTAGCCATCGGCAGCATGGTCAGATGAAAGCGCTCATGGCGTCCGTTCTGCTGCGGCTTGCCGGGCGCAATCCGCTCCAGCGTGATGCCAAGCTTGATGAAGCGCGCCGCAAGCGGCGTCAGACCCGTGACGCCGGGCGATGCGAAGGGTGGGCCATTGTCGCTTCTGAAGCGATCCGGCAGCCCATGCTCTTCAAACAGCCGCTCGAACACCGGCCAGGCCTCGGCGTCCGCCGTCGAACCCGTCGCTTCCAGCGCCAGAAGGTAGCGGCTCGATGCATCCATCACCGTCAACGGCTCACAACGCCACCCGTCACGGGTCCGGAACCAGCCCTTGTGGTCCCCGGTCCACACCGCGTTCGGCTCTGAAGCTTTCGGCCATGGACCATTGCCTGCCGCCTTCCAGCGCCTGCGCTTACGCCCCACAAGTCCATGCCGCTTCAGAATCTCACCGGCCGTCGAGACCGCAGGCCAGCCGCAGCAGGGCTCCGCACGCTTGAGCCTGGCCATGATCTTCTTGGGTCCCCACAACGGGTGGACCTCCTTCATAGCCACGATCCGCTCCACCACATCCCAAGGCGTCGCCCGGCCGTGATTGAGCGGCGCTCGCGGCCGATCGTGCAAACCTTCCGGGCCAAACTCCCGATAACGCCCAAGCCATTTGTAGCCGCTCTTGCGCGAGATGCCGTAACCCGCACAAAGCGCACTCATCGTCTCCTCACCCGCAAGGCAATCCACAACAAACCGTAGCCGCTCGTCCATGATGCCAGTCTCTCGCCAAACCATCGCCGGTCCTCCGGCGGACAAGAAAACTGTCACCCATGCTATCGGTCCATTCTGTTACCTATCTATCCGGTTCGGACATGGCACCTTTCCTCTCCCTCGTCGATCGGGGGAGAGGAAAGGCAGGGCGATGAGGGGCGGCGCCGAAGTTCCGGAAGGGCGACGAGCGGATTTAACCCTATCGCGCCGAACGAGGACCATTGCGCGTAAAAGGCTGCATTCCCGCCGCTCAGGGTCGCGGCCGAGCTTTCGGATGCCAAAGCGCCGCCTGATTGCGGCGCAAGGAACGGGCGCGACTCGGCCCTTGTCTTGACTCCACGGCCGATTTCCTGTCTACACGCCTCGAATTCCGCGACGAGTATCCCTCCGAGCAAGCCGACCAGGACGCCGAAGCCTCTTTGAGGTGGGTGCTGTAAAGAGATCCTGGAGGCCAACACCCGGCAGCGCAATGCGCCCCCGGGTGCTTTTTGGTTTTGGGCTTTGCTTTTGATTGGACAGTTGGCGCGAACGCATTACCTCTCGGGCACCATCCGGGTGCCAGGGAAAAGGAAACAGTATGTTTGAATCGCTACAGGAACGTCTTGGTTCGATCCTGAACGGCCTCACCGGCCGCGGCGCGCTGTCGGAGGCTGATGTCTCTGCGGCGCTGCGCGAGGTGCGCCGTGCGCTGCTCGAGGCCGACGTGGCGCTGGAAGTGGTGCGCTCCTTCACCGACAAGGTGCGCGAAAAGGCCGTCGGCGCCGCGGTGCTGAAGTCGATCAAGCCTGGCCAGATGGTCGTCAAGATCGTCCATGACGAGCTGGTCGACATGCTGGGCGCCGAAGGCGTCGCCGTCGACCTCAACGCGCCGGCCCCCGTCGTTATCATGATGGTCGGCCTGCAGGGCTCCGGCAAGACGACCACTTCGGCCAAGATCGCCAAGCGGCTTTCCGAGCGTCAGAACAAGAAGGTCCTGATGGCCTCGCTCGACACGCGGCGGCCTGCCGCGCAGGAGCAGCTGCGCCAGCTCGGCGAGCAGACCAAGGTCGCTACGCTGCCGATCATTGCTGGCCAGAACCCGGTCGACATCGCCAAGCGCGCCGTCCAGGCGGCCAAGCTCGGCGGCCATGACGTCGTCATCCTCGACACCGCCGGCCGCACCCATATCGACGAGCCGCTGATGGTCGAGATGGCCGACATCAAGAAGGTGTCGAGCCCGCACGAAATCCTGCTGGTCGCGGATTCGCTGACTGGCCAGGACGCGGTCAATCTGGCCAAGAGCTTCGACGAACGCGTCGGCATCACCGGTCTTGTGCTGACCCGCATGGACGGCGACGGCCGTGGCGGTGCGGCGCTTTCGATGCGCGCCGTCACCGGCAAGCCGATCAAGCTGATCGGCACCGGCGAAAAGATGGACGGGCTGGAGGAGTTCCACCCCAAGCGCATCGCCGACCGCATCCTCGGCATGGGCGACATCGTCAGCCTCGTCGAGAAGGCCGCGGAAAACATCGACGCCGAGCAGGCGGCGGCGATGGCCAAGAAGATGCAGTCGGGCAAGTTCGACCTGAACGACCTCGCCCAGCAGCTTCAGCAGATGTCGAAAATGGGCGGCATGGGCGGCATCATGGGCATGATGCCCGGCATGGGCAAGATGAAGGACCAGATGGCCGCCGCCGGCCTCGACGACAAGATGTTCGGCCGCCAGCTCGCCATCATCTCCTCGATGACCAAGGCCGAGCGCGCCAATCCCGACATTCTCAAACACTCGCGCAAGAAGCGCATCGCCGCCGGCTCCGGCACCGACGCCGCCGAGATCAACAAGCTCTTGAAGATGCATCGCGGCATGGCCGACATGATGAAGGCGATGGGCGGCAAGGGCAAAGGCGGCGGCCTCATGCGCGGCATGATGGGCGGCCTTGCATCGAAAATGGGCCTTGGCGGCATGATGCCCGGCGGGATGGGCGGCATGGGTGGCATGCCCGATCTCTCCAAGATGGACCCCAAGCAGCTCGAAGCCTTGCAGAAGCAGGCTCAGGCCGCCGGCCTCGGTGGCATGAAGGGCTTGCCCGGCGGCCTTCCCGGCGGCGGTGGCCTGCCCGGCCTGCCCGGCGGCATGAAACTTCCGGGGCTTCCCGGCCTCGGCGGCGGCGGACTGCCAGGTCTCGGCAAGAAGAAGTGAGGACGCTATGAACGAAGAAAAGGACATGGCCGACGCCCGCACCATCCTGGCCGGCTACCGCGCCTCGATCGACAACATCGATGCCGCCCTCATCCACATGCTGGCCGAGCGCTTCCGCTGCACCAAGGCGGTGGGCGTGCTGAAGGCCGAGCACGGCCTGCCGCCGGCCGACCCGGCGCGCGAGCAACAGCAGATCGCCCGTCTTCGCCAGCTGGCCAAGGATGCGCATCTCGACCCCGATTTCGCGGAAAAATTCCTCAACTTCGTCGTCCGCGAAGTGATCCGCCACCACGAACAGATCGCCGCTGCCAACGGCGTGATGAAAACCGGCTGACCCAACCAGCCTTCAACCACTCAACGAAATCAGAGCTTTTAGGAGAAAAGAAAATGGCACTGAAGATCAGACTGGCCCGTGCGGGCTCGAAGAAGCGTCCTTACTACCACGTCGTCGTCGCCGACGCCCGTTCGCCGCGCGACGGCCGGTTCATCGAGTCGCTCGGCTCGTGGAACCCGCTGCTGCCGAAGGACGGCGAGCGCGTCAAGGTCGACGCCGACCGCGTCAAGCACTGGCTGTCGCACGGCGCCCAGCCGACCGACCGCGTGCTGCGCTTCCTTGACGAGGCCGGCCTTGCCAAGCGCGACGCCCGCTCCAACCCGAAGAAGGCCGAGCCGGGCAAGAAGGCGCAGGAACGCGCCGCCCTGCTGAAGAAGGCGCAGGAAGACGCCGCCGCCGCCGTTGCGGCCGCTTCCGCGGCACCCGCCGAAGCCGCCACGGCCGAATAATATCGCTTCATCGCAACGACAAAACGGCGGGCCAGTGCCCGCCGTTTTGCTATTGTCCGACAGTGCCACGGCATTGAGGCTGATAGGAGCGGATGAGCAAACAGGCAGTCACGGAAGAAATCCTGTCCGGCGGTGTTTCCGGAACGCTGTTGCGATGCGCTGACACCAAAACGGGCGTCGTCGTGCTGAGCGGATCCAGCGGCCGTGTCGATGTCGGCCGCGCCCGGCTGTTTGCCCGACAAGGGGCGTCCACGCTCGCGCTCCAGTGGTTTGGCGGCGAAGGCCAAGTGCCTGGAATCTGTGAAATCCCCTTGGAGACGTTTTTCGCCGCGGCCGACTGTCTTGTCGGGTTGGGATGCCGCCGCATCGTCTATGTCGGAACCTCGAAAGGTGCCGAGGCATCCCTGCTCGCGGCGGTTCACGACCCGCGCATCGATGCCGTGGTAGCGATCAGCCCGACATCGGTGGTTTGGGGCAATATCGGTCCGGGCCGCGACGGCGCCAGCTGGCCCGAACGATCGTCATGGATGCTGAAGGGGGTTCCGCTCCCGTTCGTTCCGACCGAACCGAATTGGGACGCGAGCTACGTCGATGGCCTTGTGTCCTACAGGGGGCTTTTCCAGCACTGCCTGACAAGCTTCAAACAGGAAGCCGACAGGGCCGCCATTCCCGTCGAGCTTATCTCAGCGGAGATTGTGCTGGTCGCGGGCAGCGATGATGCGCTGTGGCCATCCCTGGATTTTGCGGAATTGATTGTCCGGCGTCGAAAGCAGGCCGGAAAGGCCACGCGCCTCGTTTCAAGCCCTGATGCCGGCCACCGCATTCTCCTGCCGGGCGAGACCACGCCGCGGTCCGCGTCGCACGCCCATGGCGGCAATGATCATGCCGATGCGCGTCTCGGCCGCGACGCTTGGGACTTGATCCGGAACCTGCTGTAGGGTGTTTTCAAACGAAGACGGCGGGCCAGACGCCCGCCGTCTTGCTGTTTTCGCTGCTGGTCGCCGCTCAATAACCACTCGGGCAGCGGTCGACATAGACCCGCCCATGGCGGTCGCGATACCGGCACTGGCCGCTTTCGCTGGCATGGCCGATCAGCGCCCCAGCCACGGCACCGACAGCGCCTCCGACGACCGCGCCTTGCACCGGATCACCGGCGACCGCGGCACCGACCGCCGCGCCACCCAGTCCACCGATAGCTGCGCCTTTTTCCGTCTGCGAACACGCGCCCAATGCCATCGTCAGCACCAGAATGGTCATGATTTTCTTCATTTTTGTTCCTCTCACAGGGGGATCGCCATCGCTCCGCCAAGTGCTTAACTCGCGGACGGCCAATTTGATCCAAGAGAGGATGAAGATCTTGGCGCCGCTCGCTCGGGCGACTTCCGGCGAGCGGCTGTGTCCAGTCGGATCATGCCTCGGTGTTGCGCTTCAGATTGGCGAGGCCGACCTCGAAATCCCGGCCGATCAGCGTGTCGAAATTCATGAACAGGCCCATAAGCTTGGCGATGAAGGGCCGGCTGCCGCGCATGGACCAGCTCACGGCGGTGTTCTCGCCCGATGGCGTCAAGGTGAAGTCGACACTGTTGCTGGCGCGGAACGGCTTCTCGAAATCGAGCTTGAGCGCGACCAGCGAGGACGGCACCGAATTGACGATCTCCATGCGCCCCTTGCCGGCCTTGCCATTGCCTTCCCAGGCATAGACGGCGCCCTTGCCGCTCTGCGCGCCGGAAAGCGTGCGCTTCATGTTGGGGTCGAGCTTTTCGTAAGGCGACCACTCGGGCCAGCGGCTGAAATCGTTGATCAGCGGGAAGATCGCCTCCGGCGGCGCCTTGATGCTGGCGGTGCGGGTAGTGACGAAATCATTAGGCCGTGTCGCGGCATAGATGAGGACGGCGGCGATGATGACGACCAGGATGATGAGGATGGTGCTGAACATCTTTCTCTCCCTGAAAAACTATCGGCCGAACGGGATCAGCGCACGTACCTTGGGGTCGCGCAGATAGAGGCCGCCCCACAGGATGATGCCGAGATAGACACCGAACAGCGTGTGCGAGAACAGCGGGCTGTCGATGCGTACCTTGGTGGCGATGGCGCCGCCCATATAGGCGGTGAGCAGGATGGCGCCGAGCACGGAGGTGCGCGGCCATGCATAGAGCGCCGTCGAGACCAGGCCGATGACGCCGAGCATGCGTGCGACATTCGGATCTGCCGGCCAGCCGAGCGGCACCATCGTCTGGGTGACGATGTCGAGCGGCGGCAGCTTGATGGCGCCGTCGAAGATCATGAACAGCACGATGATGCCGCTGAGCACGCGGCCGGTCCACAGGGCACCGGACGAAACGGGCACGGTATGAGAAATGGTCATTGGTCTTCCTCCGGGTGTTTCGGGTTCAAGCGCCGGCCTTCTTGGAAAAGGTCGATCCAAGGACGCGCGGCGGGACGACGACCCGACACGCCACGGGATTCTTTTTGCTGTCCGATGCAGCAGTCCACGCCGCGGCACCGGGACCGCGCTTCGTTCAAAGCGCCTTGAGATAGGCCTCCAGGCGTGCGTAGCTCGCCATGACCATCTGGCCGAAGCCCATCTTCACCGCCATGTCGCGGGCAGCGATCGAGTTGGCGTGGATATTGGCCACGATCCGCGTCCTGCCGCCGACATCCTCGAACAGGATAGTCGTCACCATCTGCGCCGGCGGCAAGCTGTCCTGCCATTGGGCGCGATCGAGCGGCGCATCGCGATAGACAATGCGTTCCGGCGGGGCGATTTCGAGATAGACGCTGTTGGTCGGATATTCGCTGCCATCGGCAAAGCGCATGGTCAGGCGCCATTCGCCGCCCGGCCTCACATCCATCTCGCAGACCGGGTAGGTCGATCCTTCCGGCCCCCAGAACCGCACCAGATGATAGGGATCGGTAAACAGTTTGAACATCAGCGCACGCGGCGCATCGAACGTCCTGGTGATGACGATAACAGGGTCATTGGATGGAAGTTCTATCGATTGATCCGCCACTTTTCTTGCCCTCGTTGATTGACCCTGCCGGCTTCAATTATGGCTGCCGTCGGGATCCCCTTTCTGCAAAGCCTGCAGATAGGTTTCGAGCCGATCGAACCGCCCGTCCCACAGCATGCGATAGGATTCCAGCCATGCGTCGATCTCGCGCAATGGCTCCGGCTGCAGGCGACGCGGCCGGAACTGCGCGTCGCGACCGCGTGCCACCAGACCGGCACGCTCCAGCACCTTGAGATGCTTCGACACCGCGGGACCGCTCATGGCGAAAGGTTCGGCCAGCTCGGTCACCGAAGCCTCACCGAGCGACAGTCTTGCCAGAATGGCGCGCCGCGTCGGATCAGCAAGCGCCGCGAGAGTTAGGCTGAGGCTGTCGCTCGTCATTGCTTATCAAACCAAATGGTTATGTAACCTTTTGGTTCTATACGAGGCAGCAGGCGACGCGTCAAGAGCCCATGGCGAGAAGGCTATGATTGCGCCGTAGGCTCAGCCGCCAACGACATGATCATCATGGTCCGCGCGAACATGCCGGACTATCGGCGGACACCCGGCACGGATATTGAGAAAGCGTGCAATTAGCCGAGGGAAGACAATGACCGGCGAGACCGATCTGCAAACATTGTTGGCATCGATGACGCCGGAATTGCTCGACGGCATCTATGTCTTCGCCACGCTGGCAACTGGGATTTCCCAGCCGAAGAACCTAGAACCCGTGATGGTGTTTCGCGAGCGCGAGGGCACGACGCTGATCGTGACCGAGGAAGCAGCAAAGGCAGCCGGACTGACCGCCTCGTTCCGTTGCCGGATGATAACGCTGAACATCCATTCCTCGCTGGAAGCAGTCGGCTTCCTCGCCGCCATCACCACGCGGCTGGCCAGCGCTGGCATGGGCGTCAATCCGGTCTCGGCGTTCTACCACGATCACCTGTTCGTCCCGGCGGAGCGGGCGGAGCAGGCAATGGTCTTGTTGCGTGGACTGGCGGCAGAGAACGGACGGGTTGAGTAAGACGTCAGCGCCTGCGGACATACAGAATATCCGGCAGGCCTTCCTCGTTGGTCGTGCCGTCGCCGAACGACTCGGCGCGAAAACCATGGTGCTCATAGAAGCGCCTGGCGCCGCTGTTGGCTTGGAAGCAATGGAGTTTCGTGACCGACAGCGCAACGGTCGCGTCCATCAGCAACCGGCTGCCGATGCCTTGCCCCGTCCAGGCCGGGTCGAGATAGAGCTGTTCCACCCAATCGCCGCTGACGGCAATGAAGCCGACTATCTCCTTGCCGGCCTCGGCGACCGTCACCTGCTGCCGAGGCAGCACGATATCCCTGATGAAGGCAAGGTCCTCGGCCGGCGTGTGGATGACCGGCATCCAGTCAAACGAGCCAAGTGCTGCCCGCATGAGTCTAGCGATAGCAGCGGCGTTAGAACCGATGGCCGGGCGCAGCGTGACT
Source organism: Mesorhizobium sp. 113-1-2 (assembly GCF_016756475.1). Taxonomy (NCBI): domain Bacteria; kingdom Pseudomonadati; phylum Pseudomonadota; class Alphaproteobacteria; order Hyphomicrobiales; family Phyllobacteriaceae; genus Mesorhizobium; species Mesorhizobium sp. 113-1-2. Next base: position 1,098,368 of record NZ_AP023242.1, on the reverse strand, counting down.
TTGGCGGGATCGCTCATGGTCGTTTCACATCAGAGGCCTGTGCTGCCCCTCATCCCCGTGCCGGCATGCCGGCCCTTCGCTATCGCTCCGGGCGTTCGTCGTTCGGAAAGCCAAGCAATTGGCTTTCCGTCCGCTTCGCGGAGCACTTCTCACCCCCGTAAACGGGGAGAAGGAAGAAGCGCCCCCAGCCGAAGGCCGAGCCCGCGACCGCGGGCCGACCCGGCGCCCTCGCGGAGGGCCCGCCGCGGCAGCGGCGATACGGCCCGTGAGCGAAAAAGAACCGCCGTCAGGCCGCCTTCTTCTTCGGCTGGATCAGGCCGCGCTCGACCAGAAGCTCGGCGATCTGCACCGCGTTGAGCGCCGCGCCCTTGCGCAGATTGTCGGAGACGACCCACATCGACAGGCCGTTGTCGACAGTCGAATCCTCGCGGATGCGCGAGATGAAGGTGGCATCCTCGCCGGCCGATTCCAGCGGCGTGATGTAGCCGCCGTCCTCGCGCTTGTCCAAGACCTGGCAGCCGGGAGCGTCACGCAGGATATCGCGCGCCTCATCGGCGGTGATCGGCTTTTCGAACTCGATGTTGACCGCTTCGGAATGGCCGATGAACACCGGCACGCGCACGCAGGTTGCCGTCAGCTTGATCTTGGGGTCGAGCATCTTCTTGGTCTCGGCGACCATCTTCCACTCTTCCTTGGTGAAGCCGTCGTCGAGGAAGACGTCGATATGCGGAATGACGTTGAAGGCGATGCGCTTGGTGAACTTCTTGACGTCGACCTGGTCGGCGACGAACACCGCGCGGGTCTGCGTGAACAGCTCGTCCATGCCTTCCTTGCCGGCGCCCGACACCGACTGGTAGGTGGCGACGACGACGCGCTTGATGGTGGCGAAATCGTGCAGCGGCTTCAGCGCCACGACCAGCTGCGCCGTCGAGCAGTTCGGGTTGGCGATGATGTTCTTGCGCGTGAACAGCGAGATCGCGTCCGGGTTCACTTCCGGCACGATCAGCGGCACGTCCTGGTCGTAGCGGAAGGCCGACGAATTATCGATGACGACGCAGCCCTGCTTGCCGATCTTGGGCGACCATTCCTTGGAGACATTCCCGCCGGCCGACATGATGCAGATGTCGGTGTCGGAAAAATCATACTGATCCAGCGTCCGGACCTTCAGCGTGCGGTCGCCGAACGACACTTCCGTGCCCTGGCTGCGCCGCGACGCCAGCGCCACGACTTCGCTTACCGGAAAGCCGCGCTCTTCCAGTATGTTGAGCATTTCCCGGCCCACATTGCCCGTGGCGCCGACGACTGCAACCTTGAAACTCATAAAGATCTCCTGTCCCTCTCCGCTTGGTTTGTTGGAGAAAACCCGCCGGCCAATGCGGGTTCCGTCCCCCGGGCCGAACCCGGGAGAGGGTGGTTAGGCCAAGGGAATCACACCGTTTTGGTGGTGGTTTTGGCCATGGTTTTGCTGGAACGGACGGACGCGTCCAAGCGCCCGGCCCAATGCTTTACATTGTGGCTGGGGGCGTCAAATGCAAGAAGAGCCATCAAAAGGCCGCGCATCGAAAAACGATCCCGTTCGAAGCGGGCTTTTACGCGGTTTGCGGCAGGAGTCAATTGGCGGTGCGTCGCATGGCCTTCATGGCGCGCCCTGTACAAGAGCGCCCGCAGGAAGTACGAACGGCCAAGATTGTTTGGCTGGCGCGGCGCCAGCCCCGGCTCGTGCTCCATGATGAGCGCAGACCCCTGAATTCCGAAAGAGCGAGATGTCCAACTTTGAAGGTATCGTCCCGGCGCTGGCACAGGCGCTGGAAAAACGCGGCTATTCCGAACTGACGCCGGTGCAGAAGGCGGTGCTGGAACTCGGCCAGGCCGATGCGCTGGTCTCAGCGCAGACCGGCTCGGGCAAGACCGTGGCCTTCGGCCTTGCCATGGCGCCGACGCTGCTCGACGGCGCGGAGCGCTTCGGCGCGGCCACGGCGCCGCTGGCATTGGCGGTGGCGCCGACGCGCGAGCTGGCGCTGCAGGTGACGCGCGAACTGGAATGGCTCTACGAGCCGACCGGCGCCGCCGTGGCGTCCTGCGTCGGCGGCATGGATATGCGCACCGAGCGGCGCGCGCTGGAACGCGGCGCCCATATCGTCGTCGGCACGCCCGGCCGCCTGCGCGACCACATCACGCGAAACTCGCTCGACATGTCGGCGCTCAAGGCCGTGGTGCTCGACGAGGCCGACGAGATGCTCGATCTCGGCTTTCGCGAAGACCTGGAATTCATCCTCGATGCCGCACCGGCCGAACGCCGCACGCTGATGTTCTCGGCCACCGTGCCGCGCTCCATCGCCACGCTCGCCCAGGGCTACCAGCGCGATGCCGTGCGCATCTCCGCCGCCGGCGAGGAAAAGCAGCATCTCGACATCGAATACCGGGCGCTCAACGTCGCCCAGGCCGACCGCGAGAACGCCATCATCAACGTGCTGCGCTTCTATGAGGCCAAGAACGCGCTGGTGTTCTGCAACACGCGCGCCGCCGTCAACCATCTGACCGCGCGCTTCAACAACCGCAATTTTTCCGTTGTCGCGCTTTCGGGCGAGCTCAGCCAGAACGAGCGCAGCCATGCGCTGCAGGCGATGCGCGACGGCCGCGCAAAGGTCTGCATCGCCACCGATGTCGCGGCGCGCGGCATCGACCTGCCCAACCTCGAACTGGTCATCCACGCCGACCTGCCGACCAATCCCGAAACGCTGCTGCACCGCAGCGGCCGCACCGGCCGCGCCGGGCGCAAGGGCGTCAGCGCGCTCATCGTGCCGGGCAGCGCCCGCAGGCGCACCGAGCGGCTGTTGCAGAACGCCGGCCTCAAGGCGACATGGGCCAGCCCGCCCTCGGCCGACGATGTGATCCGCCGCGACGACGAGCGTATTCTCGCCGACCCGGCTTTCGACGAGCCGGTGAAGGAGGATGAGCGCGGTTTCATCGACGCGCTGCTCACCAAACATGGCGCCGAACAGGTTGCGGCCGCCTTTGTGCGCCAATGCCGTGCCAGCCGCTCGGCGCCCGAGGATCTCATGGACGTCGCACCCTTCACGCCCTCGCGTGAAGGATTGGCGCGTGAAAGACCGGCGGGTGAAAAGTTCGCGCAGCGCGACGAAGCGCCGAGCCGCCGCGACGATTTCGGCGCCAGCGTCTGGTTCTCGCTGTCGGTCGGGCGGCGGCAGAACGCCGAGCCGCGCTGGCTGATCCCGATGCTGTGCCGCACCGGCAGCATCTCGAAGCGCGAGATCGGCGCCATCAAGATGCAGCCGGAAGAAACCTTCGTGCAGATCGCCGAGGACTGGGCCGACCGTTTTCTCGCCGCCATCGGGCCCGACCGCAAATTGCAGGGCAACATCGTGGTGAAGCGGCTGGACGGCCAGCCGGACCTGTCGCGCGCCGGCTATCAGCCGCCGAGCCCCGACAAGAAGCCGCATCGCGGCAAGGCGCCGTTCGACCCGAATGCGCCGAAGCGGAAGTTCGAGAAGCGTCCATCGGCCTCGGCCGACCAGCGCCCGGCCGCCGCGCATGAGGCAAAGCCATGGGCGAAGAAGCCGGGTAAGCCGAAATTCGACAATGCCGGCCCGCCGAAACACAAGAAGGCGAAGCGGCCCTCCTAGTCTAAATCTACAGGCGGCGGGACGCGCTGTCCTTCAGGCCGGCCTTGATGGCGGCCCAGCTTGCCGAAGCCGGTGTCGGCCGGTGGTTTTGGGCGATGCGCTCCACCAGCGACGAGCGCCAGGCATGGTCGTCGGCCATCCTGCGGATCGCCGCGTACCAGCCCTGCTGGTCTTCGGAATCGATCGCCGGCATCAGCCCGCCGCTCGCCTCGACCAGCGACGGTGTGGTCGAGACGATGACCGGAACGCCGAAATCGAGACATTCCGAGGCGCCGTAGCCCCAGCCCTCTATATGCGAGGGAAAGACGCCGAACGTGGCGCTGCGGTAATATTGGATGAGCTGCTCGTCGCTGACCAGTCCGGTGAATGTGACCGACTGGAAGAGCTCGGGATGCGCCTTGAGATAGGCGCGCAGCGGCTCGATCATCCAGCCCCAGCGCCCGGCGCAGACAAGCCTTGGCAGCTTGACGCCCTCTTCCCGTGCCTGCTGCCAGATCCGCGCCAGCAATATGTGGTTCTTGCGCACTTCGATGGTCGAGCAGTAGAGCACGAACGGCTCGCCGGCCTCGATGCGCGCGGTCGCGCCCATGCGCGATGCCGTCTCGTGCAGGATGGAAGGCATCGGAAAACGGTACACCACCGGCGCGCCGACGCCGGCCTTGCGCATATATTCGCTCAGCGTCGCGCCGACCTCGTCGGAGGCGCAGAATGCCGGCGCACCGGCGCGCACCAGTTGCTCGAGATCGGAGCCGAAACGGCGCTCGCCGGCGCTCGAGCCGAGCAGGTCAGGGCGCAATGCCGGGATGATATCGTGGCACAGGAAGGCAAGCTTGCCGGCGCCGCCCGAAACGGCGGACCGGTCTTCCTGGGTCAGGATGTGATGGCTGATCAGCACAAGGCCTGGCTCCGTCTCGACCGGCCGGGCTGGGGCATCTTCTCGCAAGCCAAAGCGGATCCGCGCCCGCTGGTACAGGCGATAGGCGCGGATCAACAGCCGCGTCGCCTGCCAGGCGATCCCCATGCCGCCATTGGTCACCGTCCTGGCCAGATGGCGGTCCGCGTCACGCTTGTCCCAGGGCTGTTGCCGCACCGCCTCGAAAGCCCGCGACAGCGCCGCGCGTCTCCCCGGCCACCGCTTGACACGATGCGGTGAAATCCCGCCCGCCGCGACATGGTCCTGTTCGAAAGGCGCGAGCGGCCGGAACCGGCCTTCCCCGGGCCTGAACGCCACCACCTCCACAGCCGGGTCGGGATCCGCCAAAGCCGCGTTGACGAGAAAGCTCTCAACCCGCGGAATGCCAGCCAGGCCCTTGCCGGGCGGCCAGAACATCAGGCCTGTGGCATCGACGGCCACTGCAGGGGCCAGCCTCGGCGGCCTTGCGACCTGCCCATCCGCGGTCGCGGCGCTGGCATCGGATTGCTCGACTGTCATGGTCTGCTTTGGCGAAGACGGCTGTACCTGAAGCCTTATGCTCGATTTGCCGCTAAGATGGTAGCCATGTCGCACGGCCTTGCCCGCGGGCTCGGCCTTGTGTCACACCTTGGCGGGGACGTGGCGATAAAAGGGGGGTGGGTGATGCGTGGCGAAGTGCTTCACTATGACGAGGATCAGGGTTTCGGCTTCATCACCGGAGCCGACGGCAACCGCTACACATTCACCCGCGAGAACCTTCGCCGGCAAACCGCGATGCCCAGGGGCACGGCGGTCGAGTTCCAGGCCGGCGGCGGCCAGGCGCGTGACGTTTTCGCGATCGCCGCCCAGGCGGCAAGCCCCGCCGCCGACGCCGGCACCAGCGCCGCACCGGCTCAAGCCGCCCCCGCACCGGCGGCCGTCGCACCGCAGGCGCAGCATTTCGGCCGGGCCGCCGAGCCGGCCGAGCCCACCGATCTCTGGTCCTATTTCTGGCGTGGGGTGACCCAGAACTATTTCAATTTCGCCGGCCGCGCCCGGCGCAAGGAATATTGGGGCTATTGCCTGTTCTGGACTGTTGCGTTGCTGGTGATCATCGGCATCGGCGTTTTCGCCGATGTCGAGATCGGCAATTTCGACAACGCCGAGGTGCCAGCGATGACGGTCGGGCTTTTCGGCATGTTCCTGCTGGCCACCTTCCTGCCCAGCCTCGGCATGATCGTGCGCCGCCTGCACGACCTCGGCCTGACCGGCTGGCTCTGCCTGCTGATCCTGATCCCGACCTTCGGCAGCCTGATCATCCTGGTCTTCGCGCTGATCCCGACACAGGGCCGCGAAAACCAGTGGGGACCGGTGCCGGCGGGCGTCATCATTTAGCCTGGCGTGCATATTGCAATCATGAACAACCCTGGGTAGTATTTGCGCATCCATCACAAGGGGGGAGCATGCGCGGCACAGTCTATCACTACGACGGGGACCAGGATTTCGGTTACATCAATGGGGTCGACGGCAAGCGCTATATGTTTGTCCGTAGCGATCTAAGCCATGAGGTGACCCTCGTCAGGGGCATTCTTGTAGAATTCCAGCCCGACGACGGGACGGCTCGCAATATAGCCGCTGTGCCCTCAACCACGCCGTCGTCAGGCACCGGCCGGCCACCGCAGCCTGGCCAGCTTGCCGAAAAGCGGACCGCCACTTCCACAGGACTGTGGGCCTACTTCGGCCGCACGGTGAGCGTGAACTATTTCAATTTCAACGGACGCGCCCGCCGCAAGGAATTCTGGGCCTTTTTTCTATGCTTTATCCTTGTGCAGTTAGCGCTTTTTGGCTTCGGGATACTCGTCAATCTGGCCATCAACGGCTTCGGCATCAACGCGGGCAAGAGCTCGATAGGATTCCTACCTGCCCTTATCTTCACATTGGCATTCGGCCTGTCGTGGATTGCGCTTGTCGTGCGGCGTCTTCACGACATCGGCCTGAGCGGCTGGCTTGTCCTGCTCTGCTTCATCCCAGGCATTGGCGAAGCGGCCTTGCTGGTCTTCGGGTTGATTCAGTCTCAGGTGGGCGAAAACCCCTGGGGCCCGGTGCCAGCAGGGGTCAAGGTTTAGAGGTCAGCCTCGAGGAAACGAGAATGTTTCCCGCTCGAAACTGCATAAAAACAAGCGGTTAAGTCACCTCCAAAAGAGCCGTCACTCAGCCGGGCACCGTCATGGCAGCAAATTCCTCTTGCAATATAGTCCGCGCACAGATAGTCTGTGCACAGATCAAATGGTCGATCGGCCAGGATGAACGGAGCCAAGACAATGTGGAGCAATGAGTATACCGCGATTTCCTCCCTTCCCGCAGCAGCCATCTGGAACGCGCTGAAGGCTTTGCATGAAGGCCGCCTGACCTATGAGGGCTCCGACACTTTCGTGCTGCACGGGCCGTTCGCCAAGGGCACCCGTGTCTCGGTGACGCCGGTTGGGCAAGACACGTTCGAATCGACCATCGTCGATCTCGTCGATAACGCCACCTATGCCGACGAGACCTCGTTCGGTGACACGAAATTGCTGTTTCGGCATACGCTGGTGCCGGTCGAAGGCGGCACGAAGGTGACCCATCGGCTCGAAATATCAGGCCCCTCGGCCGCCGAGGTCGGGCCGGAGCTCGGCCCGCAGATCAGCGGCGATTTCGACACCTCGATGGCGAGGCTTTTCGAGCAGGCGAAGGAGTTGGCGAACGGTGGCTGATGGACAGGATTTGAACACGCGCTTCAGCGGACCTTCGGAGAGCCCCGGCTTGTTGCTCTGGCGAACCACCATGCGCTGGCAGCGCCTCATGACAGCGGCGCTGGCGCCGCTCGACCTGACGCATGTCCAGTTCGTGCTCTTGGCCTCGGCCATGTGGCTCGGCCGCAATGGCGAGCCGCCCAACCAAGTGCAGCTCGCCGCCCAGGCCGGCGCCGAAGTGAAGATGACGTCGGACGTCGTCGCGCGGCTGGAAGCGAAAGGACTGATCGCACGGGAAGCCGACCCCAGGGATTCCCGCGCCAAGGTGATCCGCATCACGCCGACAGGGACGGCCGCCGCGCAGCGCGCCATCGTCGCCGTCGAGGCCGCCGACGCAGCCTTCTTCGAGCCGGTGGACGAAGCGCAACTCGTTGGCTTGCTGCGCCAGCTGGCCGGCGAGATACGCTGAGTGGGTCCGCCCCGGAATTATCCCAGGAACTTGGCGATGATCGCGTCGCCCATCGCAACGGTGCCGACCTCGGTCATGCCGGCGGACAAAATATCCTTGGTGCGCAGGCCCTGGTCGAGCACTGCGGCGATGGCGCCTTCCAGCCTGTCGGCTTCATCGACCATGCCGAAGGAATAGCGTAGGCACATGGCGAAGGAAGCGATCATGGCAATCGGATTGGCGATGCCCTTGCCGGCAATGTCGGGCGCCGAGCCGTGCACCGGCTCGTAGAGCGCCTTGCGCTTCTTGGTCTTGACGTCGGGCGCGCCCAGCGAAGCCGACGGCAGCATGCCGATCGAGCCGGTCAGCATGGCGGCGATGTCGGACAGCATGTCGCCGAACAGATTGTCGGTGACGATGACGTCGAACTGCTTGGGCCAGCGCACCAGCTGCATGCCGCCGGCATCGGCCAGCATGTGGTCGAGCTTGACGTCGGAATAGCGCGCCTTGTGGGTCTGGGTGACGACCTCGTTCCACAGAACACCCGACTTCATGACGTTGCGCTTTTCCATCGAGGTGACGTGGTTCTTGCGGGTGCGCGCCAACTCGAAGGCGACGCCCGAAATGCGCTCGATCTCGAACGTGTCGTAGACCTGCGTGTCGATGCCGCGCTTCTGGCCGTTGCCGAGATCGATGATCTGCTTGGGCTCGCCGAAATAGACGCCGCCGGTCAGCTCGCGCACGATGAGGATGTCGAGGCCTTCGACCACCTCCTGCTTGAGCGAGGAGGACGCCGCCAGCGCCGGATAGCAGATGGCCGGGCGCAGATTGGCGAACAGCTCCATGTCCTTGCGCAGCCGCAGCAGGCCGGCCTCGGGGCGCACCTCGTAAGGCACGGCATCCCATTTCGGCCCGCCGACCGCGCCGAACAGCACCGCGTCCGCCGCCATCGCCTTTGCCATGTCGGCATCGGAGATCGCCGCACCGTGCGCGTCGTAGGCGCAACCGCCAACCAGGCCCTCGTCCGTGACGAAACCGCTAGAGAGCTTCTCGTTCATGGCCGATATCAGCTTCTTGACCTCGGCCATGGCCTCGGGGCCGATGCCGTCGCCGGGGAGCAGGAAAAGATGCTTCGTTGCCATGGAGAAAACCGTCCCAGAAAAGAATTTGAACCGGCGCTTTGCTAAACGCCAAGCGGCCGGCGCGCAAGGGGACGAGCGCCGAGATCCTTCACACCCCCCTCTGCCCTGCCGGGCATCTCCCCCGCAAGGGGGGAGATCGGATGTACTTCGGGCTTCGCCAATCGACGGGTTGGAGGAAGGGCGGGACAACGAAACTGCCAATCTCCCCCCTTGCGGGGGAGATGTCCGGCAAGACAGAGGGGGGTGCTGTCCCGCCAGCGTCGGAAGAGTCCTGTGGCGGCCCGCCTACCGATGCGAGAGAATGTTGACCAGCCTGCCCAGGGGATCGCGCACATAGAAGCGCCTGACGCCCCAGGGTTCGTCGGCCGGCCCATATTCGATGGCGAAGCCGGCGGCCTTCATGCCTTCGAGCGCAGCCTCGACATCGTCGACCTCGATCGAGAGATCCGGCACCGGCGTGCCGGAGCCGCCTTGCGCCATGAAGGAGATCTGCACCTGCATCTCTTCCCCGGAGCCGTAGGTGGCGATCCAGCCCTGATCCATCAGCACGTCGAGGCCAAGCACGTCATGGTAGAAGCGTCTGGCGGCCGCCGTATCCTGCGTCTCGATATTGGCCACGATGCGCCGGACCGTCATGGCTTTGGCTCCTCATGCCGTCCGCCGCAGCGCCGTCACTTCGATCTCAATCTTCATTTCAGGTTTGTTGAGCTGGCAGACGATCATCGTCGCCGCCGGCCTGATGTCGCCGAACGTCTCGCCGAGGATCGGGAAGACCACATCCACGAAGGCCTGGTCGGTGATGTAGTAATGCGCCCGCACCACATCGGCCATTTCGAAGCCACCGTCAGCCAGCGCCTTGGCGATCGTCGCCAGGCAATTGCGCGTCTGCGCCTCGACGCTGTCCGGCATCGTCATGGTGGCATAGTCATAGCCGGTCGTGCCTGAGACAAAACACCAGTCGCCTTGCACCACGGCGCGCGAATAGCCGGCGGTCTTTTCGAAGGGCGAACCGGTGGAGATGAGTTTGCGCATGGGAAGCCTCGTTGGGTTTGCTGAGTGGTCGTCTAGCAGAGGAGAGTGGTCCGGTCGTGGGCCAAGCCAGGCGAACTGTTATCCCGGAAGCGAAGCGCAAACCTCGGAGATTGGCTGAAGCATTCCTTCTGTCGTCATCAACTCTGAGAAATGGCGGCGTCCCTTAGTCTTGCATTTAGGGTAACGATGATCTTTCGCATGACGGCAGCGATTGCCACCATCGGCTTTTTTCCGTTGGTGACGAGGCGTTTGTAGAAGGGTGCGAATTCGCCCTTTCCAGCTGCGGCGCGCAGGGCCGGCATGAACAGTGCGGTTCTAACATCAGGGCGTCCGCCACGGATTTTGCGGTAGCCTTGCTTTTGTCCGCTGTCGTTTGGGTGTGGTGCAAGGCCAGCAAGGGCTGCAGCTTTGCGGCGTGTCATGGAGCCGAGTTCGGGCAGGATAGCCAAGAGCTTGGCCGCCACGATCGGGCCGAGACTGTCCATGGCCGTGCAGATGGCGGCTCGATGCTTAAGGGCGCTGCTGTTGGCGATCAGTTCGCGGATCTCGGCATCGATGATTTGGAGTTGGCGCTCGACGACTTTGATCACGGCCTCGAAAGAGGTCGCGAGCTTGCGGCCGCCAGGTGCCTTGGCACGGTTCTTCTCTGCGACCTTGATGGTGATGAGTTCCTGGCGGCGGCGAACCAGCGCGCGCAGGCTGGTCTCATCGGCATCGGGCGCCTGCCAAAGGGACAGTTTTGCCCAGCGTTCACGACCGTAGGCTCTCAACATCGCGGCATCGATGGCATCGCTCTTGCCGTGCGTACCGAAGGAGCGGATGTAGCTCTTGACCTTGAGCGTGTCGGCGCGATGGCAGGCAATGCCGGCGCGCAGGCACTCTTCGAGCAGTAGGCTTTCATGGCCGCCTGTCGGCTCGCACACGACAAGGTCGATGTGTTTGTAGCTCTTCAGGAAAGCACGGACAGCTCTGCGCTGATTGAGGATGGTGCCGGTGGTAGTCCCGTCGGCGGCGGTGACGGTGTCCTTGGCGATGTCGAAGCCGAGGCACATTTGCGGTTGTTGGTGCAAGAAGGCCATGCTGGTGGTATCCTTGTCGGGCTTCGGATTGTTTGCGGGCGTGGCGCGAGCCAGCGGCCAATCAACTCTCCAAGCGATGGCGGACAAAGACGGCAGGGACCATGATGACGTCGGGTGTTACCCGGTCCTAAGGGCGGTCGCCTGCCGCCGGGACTGCTGGCTGTGATGGGCCGCAGTCCCGGCCGCCAAACTACCCGATCCTTCTCAAACAATCCTATGGCGAAGCAAGGAGCGTAGCGACGCAGCGCAGACCATAGGATCCATGCCGGGACTCGGAAGCTGTCGCCACGGTCCAGAATTCTGCACCGTTGCTTCCCGTGAGCAAGGTCGCGGCATGGATCCTCGGGTCTCCGCGACGCCGCTACGCGGCTGCTTCGCCCGTGGATGACGAAAGCGCAGGGGCTGCGTGGGCCGCTCTAATTCGCCGACCCCTGCGCGTCATCGAGCGCCTTCTTGATATCGTCCGGCCAGTCCTTCAGTGGCGGCCAGGCCGCTGGCTGGCCATCGTCGCCGCGCCGCGAGAAATAGACCGTGTGCTTGGCTGGGTCGACCGCCATGAAGCCGTCATTGCCTCCGCAATCATGCGGCACGCAGCCGGTGGCGTAGAAGGCGCCGGAGGCCGTCTTTTCGGTGCCACCGCCGACCAGCAGGCTGGTCGCCATGTCGGGCATGGTGTCGCCGAGCAGCGCCTTGGCCGCTTTGTAGACAGCCTCGTTGTGGAAGGCATCGATGATGTTCTCATACTTCGCCGGATCGACATCCTTCCAGTCGGTGCCGGGTTCCGGCGTATAGGCGAGGTTGCCGGAGGTCGTCAGGCCTTCGGTCGGCGACCATTGCAGCGTCGCCTTTGTCTCGCCCGGCAGCAGATAAGGCACGAAATAGATGGCGTCGTCGGCGATGGCGGCCGGCGGCGCGCCGCATTCGTCCTGTTCGACCGTGGTGGTCTTGATCTCGCCGTCCTTCGGCTTCCAGACGATGACCTTGGCCGGGCCGCATTGATTGCCGCCGTCGCCGACATCGACCAGCGCCACGTTGACGTCGCCGATCTTCACGATCTTGTCGAAGAAGACATCGTAATTGCTGGCCAGCTGTTTGCCGTCATAGGCGAGCACTTTCTCACCATCCTGCTCCGGCTGGGTGATGGTCAACTGGCCGCCCTCGAACGCTATCGGCGCCTGCTTGTCATCGTCGGCGGGCGCCGCGTCGCTGGTGCTCGACTCTCCCTGGTCGGTCGCTGGCTGGTCGGCCGGCTTCTGGGCTGCTGCGGGCGTCTGTGTCTGCGCAAAGGCACTGGCTATGGGCACCAGCAACAAGGCCAGCCCGCAAACGCCGGCAAGAAGCGAACGTGCCATGACTGTCCCTCCCTTCAGTCGCCGCCAAACCCGGCCTGAAAGGGCCGGGCCTATATTCGGATGGTGCTGTTCAGGCCCAGGGGCGCTGTTCGGCGTTGCGCTTCTCGAACGAGGCGATGGCGCCGGCCTTCTCCATGGTCAGGCCGATATCGTCGAGGCCGTTGAGCATGCAGTGCCGCTTGAAATCGTCGAGGTCGAACTTGACCACGCCGCCATCGGGGCCACGGATTTCCTTGGCCTCGAGGTCGATCGACAAAGTGGCGTTGGAGCCGCGCGAGGCGTCATCCATCAGCTTCTCGAGATCCTCGGGGCTGACGGTGATCGGCAGCACGCCGTTCTTGAAGCAGTTGTTGTAGAAAATGTCGGCGAACGAGGTCGAGATGACGCAGCGTATGCCGAAATCGAGCAGCGCCCACGGCGCGTGCTCGCGGCTCGAGCCGCAGCCGAAATTGTCGCCGGCGACCAGGATCTGCGCCTTGCGGTAGGCCGGCTTGTTGAGCACGAAATCCGGGTTTTCCGAACCGTCGTCATTGTAGCGCATTTCGGCGAACAGGCCGGTGCCGAGGCCGGTGCGCTTGATCGTCTTGAGATAATCCTTCGGGATGATCATGTCGGTGTCGACATTGACGATCGGCATCGGAGCGGCGACGCCGGTGAGCTTGGTGAATTTTTCCATGGCTTTGGCCCGTGTTTTCGTTGCGGGAGATTTGCTGAAGCTCCGTTTACACAAAGCCGAGGGCAAATAAAAGGCAACTGTTCGTGCGCATTGGCACAACAGCCACCCCACAAAGCGGCTTCGAATTCGCTGGCCGATGGTGCAGTCTGCCGGCATGGCTGAAAATTCCCATGTCCTCTACGCAAGCGAACCCGCGCTCAATGTCGCAGAATTCCGCAAGGTGCTGGTGGAATCCGGCCTCGGCGAGACACGGCCCGTCGATGATCCCGCCAGACTGCAGGCGATGCTGTCCGGCGCCAATCTTGTGCTGACCGCGCGCCTCGACATCGAAGGCAAGCCGCTGATCGGCGTGGCGCGCGCCGTCACCGACTTTGCCTGGGTCTGCTACATCTCCGAGCTCGCCGTCTCGCAATCAGCGCAGGGGCTCGGCATCGGCAAGGGCCTGATGGGCGAGGCGCGGCGGCAGCTCGGGCCATCGGTCGCCATCAGCCTGATCTCCATGCCCGACGCCGTCGGCTTTTACGAACGCATCGGCATGAAACGCATGGCCGACGCCTTCTGGTTCTCCCGCAAGGGCTGATTCTTTCTCCTGCGACGGCATCCGGTTGCCGATGGTGTGCGATCTTGCCACTTGACATGCAACCAAATGGTTGCATATTAAAGCCATGAGCATGGATGACGTCTTTCGCGCCCTGGCCGACCCGACACGCCGGCAATTGCTGGACAAACTCCATGCCCGGAATGGGCAGACGCTGAACGCGCTGTGCGCGGAGATGGACATGACGCGCCAGGCGGTGACCAAGCACCTGGCGATCCTGGAGGAGGCCAACCTCGTCACCACGCTGCGCCGGGGACGCGAGAAGCAGCACTACCTCAACCCGGTTCCGATCAACGAGATCGCCGAGCGCTGGATCGGCAAATTCGAGCGCCATCGGCTGAATGCATTGAGTGATCTGAAGAAACGCCTCGAAAGGGAAGACTGATGAGCAACAGCTTTGTTTACGTGACCTACATCCGCACCACGGCCGAAAAACTCTGGGAGGCGCTGACCGACCCGGAATTCAACCGGCAGTTCTTCCTCTGCTCCTACCAGGAGAGCGAGTGGAAGGTCGGTTCCAGCTGGAAACTGATCTTCCCCGACGGCCGCGTTGCCGACTCGGGCGAGATCCTCGAGATCGACCCACCGCGACGCCTCGTCATCAAATGGCGCAATGAATGGATGCCGGAGGTCAAGGAAGACGGCTACACGCGCTGCACCTTCGCCATAGAACAGGATGGCGAGTTGATGAAGCTTGCCGTCACCCACGAGGCCGACGGCCCGCACCGGCTGATCCCGAATGTCAGCAAGGGCTGGCCGCTTGTGCTGGCCAGCCTCAAGAGCCTGCTCGAGACCGGCAAGGGTTTCGAGCGCCCGCCATCAAAGGGATGAAGGATCGTTTCGATATCGAAACAAACTCGATCGGAGGCATCCATGATGCACTTTCCCAGAGTGCAAAGCATGACCAATGGCGAGACGATCATGGCATCCGCCGAGATCGAAGCACCAGCGGAACGCATTTTTCGCGCGCTGGTCACGAGCGAGATAGAGCAATGGTGGGGGTCCGCCGACACCTACCGGCTGGCCGACTGGTCAGCCGATCTTCGTGTCGGCGGCCATTGGACCGTCACTGTCCGCACAGCTAACGGCAACGACCTGCCGGCCGGCGGCGAATTCCTCGAGATCGAGGCACCACGCCGGATCGTGCAGACGCGGGCCTATGCTTGGGATCACGCGACGCTTGGCCGGCGGCAAACCACGGTCGCCTGGCTGCTGCAGCCGATCACCGGGGGTACGAGTCTTACCATCTGCCATGGCGGTTTTGCTGGGCTCAGCGCTGCGGCGGCTGAACATGCCGAGGGTTGGGGCCGGGTGCTGGCCTGGCTGCAGGACTATGTCGAGGCCGGGAGGCTGGTCACGGCCTGAGCAGCGGGTCGGCCTTGACCCACGTCTCATCTGGTCCACATCCCATGCATGGAAATGCGGGGATGTTTCATAGGCACGGCCGGCTGGGGAATTCCAACGCGATACAAGGAAGACTTGCCGCAACCCGGCTCACATCTCGAACGCTATGCCCAGCGCTTCCCGATCGTCGAGATCGACACGTCTTTCTACAAGCCGCATCGCCGCGAGACCTATGAACGCTGGGCAAGCTCCGTGCCGGAGCCCTTCCGCTTTGCCGTCAAGACGCCGAAGACAATGACCCATGAGCATCGTCTGGCGGATTGCGATGCGCTGGCCGAAATGTTTCTCCAGCAGGTCGAAGGTCTTGGCGAAAAACTGAGCGTGCTTCTGGTGCAGCTGCCGCCGAGCTTGGCCTTCGAGGCGGACGTCGCGAGCGGTTTCTTCGATATGCTGAGCAAGCGAACAAAGGTCCGGCTGGCATGCGAACCGCGCCATCCGAGCTGGTTCGAAGTGGAGGCGGAAGCGCTTCTGGCCGGCCGCCAGATCGCGCGTGTTGCCGCCGACCCGGCTCCGGTCCCGGCTGCGGCGGTGCCGGGCGGCTGGCCCGGCCTCGCCTATTTCCGCTGGCATGGCATGCCGCGCGTCTATTACTCGGAATATGAAGCCGAAGCGCTCGACCGAATAGGGCAGCAAGTGCGAGCCGCGGCCGCGTCGGCCGCAGAGGTTTGGGGTATCTTCGACAACACGGCTGCCGGTCACGCGCTTGGCAATGCTCTCAAGGTTGATGCGGTGATACCCCGAACTTCGTCATTCTAGGGCGGAGCAAGGAGCAAAGCGACGCGGCGCAGACCCTAGAATCCATGCCGCGACGTCGATGTGTCGCGACGGATCAGAACTGTTGGGACAACGCGCGGGCGTTTCATTCTGCACCGCTGGCGCCCTACGGCAGCGGTAACGGCATGGATTCCAGGGTCTCCGCGACGGAGCTTCGCTCCTGCTCCGCCCTGGAATGACGAAGAAACTGGGACGCCTTGGCAAATACCGAAGGTCGTAGCCCGTCTTGCTCAAATCACGTTCAATTCCCGAAACGCCCTTCCTTCGGCTACCCGCCCATACCCGAACGCAGAGCAATCGATCGTCCGATACCCGCCATGCACCAAGAACTCCGCCAGCGCTTTGCCCACCGCCGGCGCCTGCTGCAGGCCGTGGCCGGAAAACCCATTGGCGAAGATGAAATTGCCGAGCTCGGGGTGCGGCCCGATCACCGCGTTCTGGTCGAGCGTGTTGTAGTCGTAGTGGCCGGCCCAGGCGCGGGTCGCCTTGATGGCCTCAAAGGCCGGGATGCGGGTTGCCAGCACCGGCCATATCACCTCTTCGAACAGCGGCCAGTCGACCTCGAAATCGGTGGGGTCGGCCGGGCCATCGCCCTCTTCCGGTTCGGCGCCGCCGGTGAGGTAGACCGAGCCTTCCGGGCGCACATAGATGCCGGAAGGGTCGACCAGCAGCGGCATGTCGGCATATTTCTCGCGCGCCTCGAAAACGAAGACGTTGCGCTTGCGCGGCTCGACCGGCAGCGCCAGCCCAGCGAGGGCGGCGACCTTGCCGGCGTTCGGCCCGGCGGCGTTGACGACGATGCCGGCCTCCAGCGTCTCGCCATTGTCGAGGGAGACGCCGGTGACGCGGTTGCCGTCGCGCGCAACAGCGGTGACCGAAGCGGTGATGAAATCGATCTTCTTGTCGCGCAACGCCTTGCGGAACAGCGTCAGCATCGCATGCGCGTCGAACCAGCCCTCGCCGCTCCGGCCATAGGCGCCGGCGGAAATGCCCTCGGCCGACAGCCAGGGGAAGCGCCGCGTCAGCTGCTCGGCGTCCTCGAGCACGATGTCGGCGCCTTCGGCGACCTGCGCGTCATGGTTTGCCTTGAGGACCGGCAGCCCGGTTTCTCCGGCGAGGATCAGATAGCCACCCTCGCGGAACCCGATATCGGCATCGGTGCCGAATTCTTCCTTCAGTCGCCGGAACAGCTTTAGCGTGAATTGCGACAGGCGGATGTTTTCGGGAATCGAGAATTGCTGGCGGATCGAGGCCATGGACAGCGTCGTTGCCGCATGCGCGAATTGCGGATCGCGCTCGATGAGCGCGATCGAGCCGGAAAACCCTTCCTCGCGCAGATAGTAGGCGATCGAGGACCCGACGATGGCCCCGCCGATGATGACGATGTCGTAGCGCATTTTTCCGGCTCCAGCTTCCAGAGCATGATCCCGAAAAGTGGGTACCGGTTTTCGGATAAGATCATGCTCAGCTTGATAAAGGCAAAGTGATCTCGAAGCGCGTGCCGCGCTCGCTGTCAACCAGCCGGATCATACCATCATGCGCTTTCAGGAGGGCCAGCACGATGCCGAGGCCCATGCCGGTGCCGCCGGTGGCGCGCCGCGTGGTGAAGAACGGCTCGAAGATGCGCGACCGGTTGCTCGGCGAAATACCGTCGCCATCGTCGCCGACCAGCACCGTCGCCTTGCCGCCGGCGCTTGAGGCAGCGATCGAAACCAGCGTCGCGCCATGCCTGGCGGAATTGTCGATGAGGTTGGCAAGCACGATTGCCGCGTTCTCGGCCGAGATGCGCAAGGCGAGATCGCCGCCCGCCTCGACGCGAACCGCCAGCCTGGTGTCGACGGGCAGCTGTGCCAGCGCGGCACCGATCGAGGTGCTTTCGCCGCTGGGGGCGAGGTTTTCGGCCTTGGCCAGATCGAGCAGGCGCCGGACCAGCAGATTGAGCCGTCCGGCATCGGTGACGATATTGTTTGAAAAACGCCGCCGCTCCTCATCGTCCATCGCACTGCCTGAATCGCGCAGCAATTCCGCCGCGCCCTGGATCGCCGTCAGCGGCGATTTGAGCTCGTGCGAGACATGGGTGGCGAAGGTCTGGATCGAGTCCGAGCGCGCCTGCAGCTTTTCCGCCATGTCGAGGAAGGCGGCGGACAGCTCGGCCATTTCATAGGTGCCATGGTGGTCGAGCGGCCGGATCGCGTCGCGCTCGCCGGCGGCGATGCGCTGCGTGCGGTCGATCAGCGCATAGATCGGCCGGCTGACCGTGCGCAGAAAGACCAGGCCGATGAGCAACGTGCCGCCGAGAATGGCGATCGCCGCCAGGGTCACCTTGCCGCGCTCGCCATAGAGATGCTTGATGATGTTGTTGGGCGTGCGCGAGACATAGACCACGCCGGCGACCCGGCCATCGACGGCCACCGGCAAGGCGACGAAGACCCGCACCTTGGTGCCGCGGCTGACCGAATAGAGCGGTGGCGTCGGCTGGTCGGGAATGCGTAGGCGCAGCGCGCTGGCATAGCGGCCGCCAAGCGCGGTGCGCACCTCATCGGCCTCGGCAAGCGACTGCCCGACCTCGCCGCGCCCGGCGATGACGACGCCCCGGGGGTCGAGCAGCCGGAAGCCGGCCAGCGTGGTTTTCTGTGTCGCGTCGAGAATGCCGGACAGGCGCGTGCCGATCGCGGCGAAGACGGGATCGACGGTGGCGGCGACCGCCGCGGGACGAGTGGGAAGCACGTAATCGGAGGCGAGATCGAGGCGCGGCTCAATCGGCCGGTACGGTCCGTCGGGATTGACGCTTCGGCTGGCGCTGCCATCGGCTTGCGGCATCGGCGCGCCAAGCTTGTCCGGCGCAATGCCGGCGTCGCGCACCTCCTGCGCATAAATTGCAGCGATGGCCGCCCCTTGCGCGATCAACTCCGCCTCGGTCTGGCGGATCAGCTGGTTCTCGTAGAGGCGGAAGAAGAACAGGCCGACCAGCGGCAGCGCCATCACCAGGATCAGGATGGCGACGACGACCGTGGCAAGCCTTGGCCGCCATTTGCGGCCGATCCATTTGTTGCTCAGCCGCATCGGCCGAGCCGGAAGCCCACGCCATGCACGGTCTCGATGACTTCCTGGCAACCCACCGCCGCCAGCTTGGCGCGGATGTTTCTGATGTGGCTGTCGACGGTGCGGTCGGCGACGTGGATTTTTCCGGCATAGGCATTGGCCATCACCGCATCGCGGTCGAGCACATAAGTCGGCCGCGCCAGAAAGCCTTTCAGGATCGAGAACTCGATCCCGGTCAGCGCAAGCGGCTTGCCGTCGAAGGCGGCCGCGTGGCTGGCCGGCGCCAAAGTGAGCTTGCCATGCGCGAACTGCCTGTCGTCGGCCGGTTCGCGCGCTGCCGGGCGGGCGCGGCGCAAGATGACGTTGACGCGGGCAACCAGCTCGCGCGGGGAAAACGGCTTGGTCACATAGTCGTCGCCGCCCATTTCAAGCCCGAGGATGCGGTCGATCTCTTCGTCGCGCGCGGACAGGAACAGCACCGGCACATCGGATGTGTGGCGCAGCCGCCGGCAGACCTCCAGCCCGTCCATCTCCGGCATGCCGATGTCGAGCACGACCAGATCCGGCGCCCGGCGCCCGATCTCCTGCAAGGCGGCGGCGCCGTCGGCCACTGCATGCGTTTTCATGCCGGCCTTTTCCAGCGCGAAGCAGATCACTTCGCGGATATGCGGGTCATCGTCGGCGACGAGGATGTGATGTGGCATCGGTCAGCGGCCCGGCAAGGAAGGTTGCGAAGGCTGAGGAAGCACGAGCGACCCCTTGCTGTCGAGATATCGAAGCAACCGCCAGTCGCGAAAGCTCCAGGCGCGCCAGTTCTGCTGGACGGTGCGATACCAGTCTTCGTCGCTGGCCCGCAATCCTTCCAGTTCGCGCATAGCGCCCGCAGCAGCCGTCTTGGCCTGATGGTCGAAGAAACGATCGAGCGCCGGAAACGCGCCCGGCCCGAGCGAACGCAGATACCAGGCGTCGAGGGGAATGCCCTGGCCGGTCATTTCGAGGGAATGGTCGACATTGTAGTTGGCGATGGTCGCTGCGAAGTTGATGAAGCAGCAGCCATAAAGCGTCAGCGATAACGTCAGAAGATTGGCGGAGGAGAGCCATTCGTTGGATTTTCCAAGCGCGATGCGGGCGATGATCAGCGCGAGCCCGGCCGCCACCAGCCCCATCCAGACGAAGGCGGCGATGCGCCAATAGGTCAGCGCATAGATGCCGATATAGAGATCGAGCCGCAGGATCGACGAGATGACCAGCACGATGTTCTGCGCCACCCAGGCATAGACCAGCCAGCGGATGACGGGATCCCCCGATGTTTCGCTTCCAGGCCTGAGCGCCGCCAGGACAAAACAGGCGGCAAGCAGCGCGGTGGCAACGAGTGGATAGGCCCCGCGATGCGCATAGGCGGCGTAGCTCAAGCCGTCGGGAAGCGAGACCCCACCCCAGAGATAGGTGGCGTCGAGCCCGGTCTGCAGCGCGAACAACACGTTGAAGACGATCAGCGCGCGCAGGATGGCGGCCTTGCCGAACACGATGTCCTCGACGACGTGCCTTTGCGCATTGATCGCCGGTTGAGCAGCGGCAAGAGGATTGTTCGGCCGGGAGACGCGCTTCGAAAAACGCGGCAGGCGTGGCCGCAAAAAGACCCAGACACCGGCGAGCACGAACAGCCAGAAGGCAATCCGCGCCAGCTGGATGAGATCGAGCAGCTTCATCAGATCGATCAGCGACAGCCAGTATTCGATGACCGGATTGGCGGCGCCGAACAGCGTCAGGAAGACGGCGCCCAGCGTCAGCGGCATCACCCAGACAGCGATCGCCGCCAGCCGCACGCGGCGCCGGCCGAAGCGCCGCGCCGTCTTGCGCCAGCGGATGAAATCTCTGATGAAGCGGAACGGCGCTGCCAGCCAAAACAGCGCGACCTGGCCGGCAATGCGGGCGATGCCGTGCCGCAGGCGTCCGCTCAGCGAAAGCGCGAAGACGACCAGCGCCGCCAGCGCGATTGAGACAGACAGGGTGCTGACATTTTCGGCGAGCGGCAGCAGTGCGACCAGCAGGGCTGCGGGCTTGAGCCAGACCTTGATGTCGCTGAAGGCTGTGGGGTGCACGGCCACGACCGCGGCGGCAATCAGGATGGCGAACAGGAAGACGGTGATGCCGGCAGGCTGGCCGTAGAACAGAAAATCCGCCAGCACGACCAGCAGCACGGCAACGCCGAAGCGGCTGCAATAGCTTGGTGCCGCTGTGAAAAATGATGTCATGACCTGACCTTCCTGATCGCGGCCGGTCGCCATGGCGGCGGGCTCTTGCGGACAAAGGGAATGAGGAGCGCCGAGGGATTCGCGCACGGCGGATCGACCAGCCACCAGCCTTCGCTGCGCAGACGCTGTGGCAGGGACCAACGGGGTTTTGCTCGCTTGTGCATGCCGCCTGTCTCGCAGGCGGGCGGGGAAACGGCAGGGCGGATCCGAGGAGCTTTTCCGCAGGCATGTGCAGTTTTCGTGCAGGGGCTCCTTTCCTCTCCCTCCGGAGGGGGGAGAGGTGGCTCGGCGAAGCCAAGACGGAGTGGGGGAACCACCTGGCAACCGCCGCGAACGGACATAGGCATTAGGCGCAAGCATTGCCTCGCCTTGCACCCAAGAGTCGACCCCCACTCCGTCGAGCTTCGCTCGACACCTCTCCCCCGATCGACGGGAGAGAGGAAAGGCGCCGAGCTTCTACCTCCCCCTTGTGGGGAGGTCGGACCGCAGGTCCGGGTGGGGGTCTGGCGCCGCACCCCCACCCCGCTGCTTCGCAGCGACCCTTCCCACAAGGGGGAGGGTGGGCGCACAGCCCCAACGCTTGCCTCGACCAGCCACACGCGGCATAGATCAGGCATGACCGAACCCTACCGCCCGCGCCGCTCGGTGCTCTATGTCCCGGCTTCCAACGACAAGGCGCTGGCCAAGATCGCGCAGCTGTCCTGCGACGCAATCATCATCGACCTCGAGGACGCCGTCGCGCCGGCCGACAAGATCGCCGCCCGCAAAAAGCTGCCCGCAATCTTCGCCAGCCGCCCGGTTGCCAACCATCTTGGCCATCGCTGCGAGATGGTGGTGCGCGTCAATGCGCTGGCCAGCGAATGGGGCGCCGACGACCTGTTGGCCGTGGCGAAGATCGAGCCCGACGGCATCCTTTTGTCCAAGGTCGCCACGCCGCGCGATATCCTCGAAGTCGGCGACGTGCTCGACGACAATTTTGCCCCCGACAGCGTGAAACTCTGGGCGATGATCGAGACGCCCAAGGCGCTGCTCAACATCGGCGCCATTGCCGAACTGGGCCGCGATCCGGCCTCACGGCTCAATTGTTTCGTAGCCGGAACGAATGACCTAGCCAAAGACACCGGTGTGCTGGTGACGCCGGACCGCCGCTACCTCGTGCCATGGCTGATGCAGATGGTGCTGGCCGCGCGCGCCGGCGGCCTCGACATGCTCGACGGCGTTGCCAACGATTTCCGCGACCTCGACGCCTTTGCCCGCGAATGCGCGGAGGCGGCCGCCATGGGCTTCGACGGCAAGACCCTCATCCATCCGGCCCAGCTCGACGCGGCGAACCGCGCCTTCGCGCCGTCGCCGGCAGCGCTGACCGAGGCGCGGCTGATAAAGGACGCCTTTTCACGTGCCGAGAATGCTGGCAAGGGCGTGATCGCGCTGAACGGCAAGATGGTCGAGCGGTTGCATCTGACGCAGGCCGAAAAACTGCTGGCGAAGGCGGCCGCCATCGGCGCATGATCCCGCCCAAAGCAATTCCAGGAAAAGTGCGTGGCGGTTTTCCGTCCGGAATTGCGTAAAAGAACGAGTTATTTGCGACAGGACTTGAGACATGAAACTCTACCGCTTTCTGACCGGCCCGGACGACGCCAGCTTCTGCCACAAGGTGACGGCGGCCTTGAACAAGGGCTGGCACCTGTTCGGCTCGCCGACCTACGCCTACGACAAGAAAGCCAAGACCATGCGCTGCGGCCAGGCGGTGGTGAAGGATATTGACGGCCAGGAATACGGACCGGACACCAAGCTCAGCGAGTGGTAGGGGAAGCCGCCGAGGCCCTTCTCCCTTCGTCATCCTCGGGTCTGCGCCGCGTCGCTACGCTCCTTGCTCCGCTTGTGGATGATGAAGAAACGGGCGTTTCCGCCAATCGCCAAGGCACGCGTCGGTCGACGCAAGCGTCGCTTCAAAAAGCCCGCTTCACGGGCCTTAATTGAACACCGCCTCGTAAAGCCGGCCGGCCGCGTCGGCGGCAACGGGCACGATGAAGATGTCGTGCACCCCGTTCTTGCCCGCGAAGCGATAGGTCGCCTGCGGCAGCGGCGTTTCGCGCGGCCCCCGGAACATCAGCGAAAACCCGCCGCCCGGACGCGGGCTGGCGGGAATAGGGGTGACCGCGCTCAGTTCCAGCGGGACCGGCCTGCCGCCGGCCTCGACGGTGAACTCTTGACCCTGTTCGAAATCCGTTACCGACGCCATGCCATTCAGCCTCAATCCGCTTGCTGGAGCGGTTCAGTGTTTGACGCCGACCCGCTCCGACCTTTCATTTCCCGCAATTGCAGGAAAACCGTTTCACGCTTTTCCTGCAATTGCCCGTGGCGGCAATCTCGCCGCTTCGCGGCAGGCTGTCCATAGGCCCGGCAGCCAGCCCCGAGCCTCAGGCGAGACAATTCGCCGGGGCAAACCGCAAAATACCGCGGCGGTCGTGCTTTTATGCGTGCCGCGGACACTGTAGTACTTTGTTCCAGCGCCGGAGTCTTGGCCCGACCAAGATCAGCGCAACAAGAGCCGATTCCAGTCTTGGGGTCTGACGCGCAGCAACCGGCCCAATCGGCTGGCGGAGAAAGGGACGGACCATGGCTGATAACGGGGCAAGGACGGAAGCGGCGCCGGCGGCCGAGGCGATGCCGCTGTTCTACTCCAAACCCGAAGCGCTCAATCCGGTGCGGCACGGCTCGCTGGGCCTGACCGCGCGCAGCGACTTTGCCTTCGCGCGCACCGCCCATGCCATCCCGGTGGTGGCGTCGGAAATGCCGGCGGCGATGCGCTCCTACCCGATCGTCTTCATCGGCCCGGCCAAATCACCCGTCATCATCACCGGCGTGCGCCAGGGCGAGAACCTGTTCGTCGATGCCGACGGCCGGTGGACCGCGCCGCACTACGTCCCCGCCTATGTCCGCCGCTATCCCTTCATCCTTGCCGAGGACCCGACCACGGCAGGCCGGCTGACGCTGTGCGTGGACCGGGCAAGCGAGCGCGTCATCGACCAGCTCATGGCACCCTTCCGCGAAGACAAGATCGCGCCGTTCTTCAGCGGCAACGAGCCGACCGAAGCGACCAAGCAGGCGCTCGCCTTCTGCAACCAGTTCCAGATCGACTTCAGGGCCACACGCGAAATGATCGACAAGATCGACGCGCACGGCCTGTTCGCACCGCGCCAGAGCAAGGTGACGCTGGAAGGCGGCGAGGTGCTCAACCTCACCGATTTCCAGGTGATCGACGAGCCGGCCTTCAACAAACTGAGCGACGAGGCCTTCCTCGACCTCAGAAAATCCGGCGCGCTCGGCCTGCTCTACTGCCACCTCGCCTCGACCAACAGCTGGACATCGCTGGTGCACCAGGCATCACTGCGCAAGGCGGGGTGAGGGCGAAATGAGGCCGATCGTCTCCAGGCCGGATGAGACTTAAATTATGGCTGTGACCTTACGAAGCTGGCCAAGAATCGACGCGAGTTTTTGCCCGTCATGTTTTAGGGCTGCCAATCTGGCTTCGGCCTCAGAGTGCTCTAACACCAGTATGGTGCGGTCAGGCTGACGCGAGCGGATCGACAGCGATCGAATGATTAAAGTCCATTGGCCGTTATGCTCAACCGTCACCTTGAACATTCCGTGACATAGCAGGGTGCGGAAGGTCTCATGCTTTTCGCGATACTTTGAAAGTTCGGTAAGGGCGCGCTGACCCGCCTCACCAAATGGACCGTCGGGGCTGATCGCCGCTGCCAAGTCTTCGAACCTTTGCCCGATCAGATGTCGCAGGCGCACTGCAATCCCGCCCTGTGCCGTGGCGCTCAACGCAAGCAGTGTTTCGGTCGCCGCTGCTTCGACCATTGAAAAATGGTGCATACAAGCACCACGCCAGGAATTCACTTCGGAAAAAATTGCATCCCAGTTAATTGGTTGCAGTGACGGTGTTGTTTCGTCGGGGGTAACGGCCATCTATTCCTTATAGCGTCATCACGTTAAGCATCAAATAAATAACGTTCACTGCTTTACCTTGGCTCTTTGATGACAAGACCGGCGCTTGCTCGGCTCTGCATGGAGGGCGCTGCACACCGGCTCGACGCTGCGATTTCAAACTGCGTCGAAGCCACGAACGGACTGCGCGGTAGCCCGTGCATTCAGGCAACCGCGATCTCAATCGCCCCTAACGCGAAAAAGCCGCGGCGGACCGCGGCTTTTCGATGCTTGATTTCCCCTGGAGGAAACTGGAGCGGGTGAAGCGATTCGAACGCTCGACCCCAACCTTGGCAAGGTTAGAGATGGGCTACTCCACGCTATCCGCCAATATCCAGGAGTACGATAACACATTGATAAGCCTTGACATTGTTTCCGACTGTTCGCTAGGGCAACCCAGTCTTTGCCTTCACGGTGTTGACCAGGTGTTGACCAGGTGTTGACCAGGTGTTGACCAGGTGTTGACCAATGAAGGCCTTTGAGGAGATGGATCAGTGGCAAAGCGTGTTGGTGTGGCCCTTACAAAACGGGTGGTTGACGCTGCCGAGAAGAGGGACCGGCGCTACTTCGTCTGGGACAGCGAATTGTCCGGCTTCGGTCTGCGCGTGGAAAAGAGCGGCGCCAAGACCTTCATCGTCCGGTATCGCGCCGAAGGTGGTGGCCGATCGGCCGCGCAGCGATTTGTGACCATCGGCAGGTTAGGCACACTTACTCCAGAGCAGGCGCGCAAGCAGGCGAGAACTGTCCTTGGAGGCGTCGCCAAGGGTGAAGATCCAGCGGATGAACGCCGCGCAAAGCGACGCGAGATGAAGATAACTGGCTTGATCGACCTCTATGAGGAAGAGGGCTGCGTCATCCAGCGCGGGAAGCGGCAAGGTCAGCCGATGAAGCCGTTGACCAAACAGTTGACGCTCGCGCGTCTTCGCAACCATGTCGTGCCACTGCTTGGGCACAAGCGCGTTAGCGAACTAAATGCAGGTGACATCGAACGGTTCGTCCGCGACGTCGCCGCCGGCAAGACTAATCGAGACGAGAAGTTAGGCCCACGCAGACGCGTAATCGTACGCGGTGGAGAGGGCGCGGCTCGCAAGGTCGTGCGAGACTTGTCTGCTGTTTTCAGCTTCGCGATCCGGAGCGAGATCCTTCAGAGGAATCCTTGCGAGACGGCGGCTGTCCGCAAGACCGACAATCAGCGAAAGCGCTTTCTCGCCCTTGACGAGGTCACGCGCCTTGGCTCAGCGCTGGATCAACTGGAGGCCGAAGGGGTTAACTCAAAGGCGGTCAATATTGCGCGGCTTTGGGCGCTGACTGGCTGCCGCCGCGAGGAGATTGCATCGCTCAAATGGTCCGAGGTAAATCTCGACGACGGCCTCTTGGAACTCGAAGATAGCAAGACGGGCAGGTCGATCCGTCCCCTGGGAGCGGCAGCAGTTACGCTGCTCGAAGGTCTCCCACGTGAGGTGGGCAGCGATTTCGTCTTCCCGGCTGAGCGTGGCGATAGCTATTTTCAGGGAACCAAGCGCATTTGGGCAAAGGCGGTCAAGAAGGCAAAACTCCCCGGAGTTACTCCCCATACACTTAGGCATACGATCGGCTCGACAGCGATTTCGACGGGTGAAGCGCTAGCACTCACGGGCGCGATCCTGGGCCATTCAAATCCGCGTTCCACGGCTATTTACGCGCATGTGCAAAACGATCCCTCTCGTCGAGCCGCGAATCGTGTGGCCAAGAAAATCGCTACGGCACTTGCTGGAGGTGTGTCGCCGGCTCGGACTGGGAAGGCGCGACCGATTGACCTCGAAACGTTGGTGGCAAGTCTAACGGATCGCCTCAAAGCTGAGGGCATCGATGGGGCACGCGTGCGGTTGATCGTCGCTGACGCAATGGGCGCCAAGAACGCAACCAGATAATTCCTCAGGCGCTCCCGCCCAATTTCTCAGGCGGGAGGGCGGGTTCATCCTGGTATTTGATAGCGACTAGCCGACCACCAAGCTGTCGCTAACCCCTAGGCTTGCGCTTGGCAGGAGCCTTTTTGGCCGGGGTAGATTGCGCTTTGCGTCCGAGCCCCGCCGCCTTCGCGAGCGTAGATCTTTGGGCCGCGTAATTCGGCGCAACCATCGGATAGTCTGGCTTCAATCCCCACTTCTCGCGGTATTCGTTTGGCGTGAGTCCGTAGTGAACCGCAAGATGACGTTTCAGCGATTTGAATTTCTTTCCGTCTTCCAGGCAGATGATGTAGTCCGGCGTTACCGACCTTTTCGGATTGACGGCGGGTTCCTGCTGAGACGCCTCGGGAACATTCGGCTGACCAAGGCCTGTAAGCGACGAATGGATCGACGCGATAAGGTCTGGCAACCCAGCGACGGGCAGCGGGTTTTGGCTGACATAGGCAGAGACAATGTCCGCCGTGAGCCCGACCAGATCAGCCGTCATGGCTTCGTTTTGATCACTCAAGTATCCGCTCCTGGTATGGGGTCAAATCCTCATCGCCCATTTTCCGTATATCGCAATTTTGGGCGATGCCGGGATAAATCTACCAGCCGCTTCTTTCCCCGTTAGGCCAAAGCTCAATTCAATGCTCGTTAGAGCGCGAGTTAGCAAAGGGTCCCAGTTCACCGTCACAATGAGTGCAGGCGGTTACCGTGTTCGCACTGCCCTTGCCGGTCCAGTGTGTTTGCAATCTGGAAACTGATTGCACCCACGAAACATTGAGCCGTCTTTGTTGCGACGCTCTACCAATTGGCCAACGAGGCACGCGGGGCATTGGTTTAGTTCGGCTCCCTCAATCGTTTCGAAACGGACTTCATCGCCGGCGATCTCGCAAAGCTCTTGGATATAGCGGGATGGCTGACGGCGATTGGTGAGCATGTAGACCCCGCGGCTCGCGCGCGTCAGCGCCACGTAGAACAGGCGCCGTTCTTCCGCGTAGGCGAAGGTCTCGGGTCGGGGAATGACCAAGTTCAGCAGCTCATCGTCTTCGATGCGGCTTGGTACGCCGTAGTTACCCTCGCTGACATCGAGCAGGACCGTATAGTCGGCCTCAAGGCCCTTTGCCCGGTGGAACGACAGCCCGGCCACCTCGATGTTGGCAAAGGACGGCGGCCGTCCTTCAAAAGGATCGAGGACGTTGTAGCGCCACAAAACCAGAACCTTGAGCTTGACGCGCTTTTCGTCGCGCCACCGGTTGGCTATGCCCCCTAGAGCGGCATCCAGCCGTTCGAGCAGGCGCTGACAGGCCTCCGTGAAGTCCGGCTTGTCGCGTTTGTCGTCGATGGGAATGACACGGATCGATCGCGAGATGGCCGGGCGCGTCGAGCGGACGGACTTCTTGATCTGTTCGGGATTGCGCTGGACGAACTTGGCTGCCGTTTCGGCAATGAGCTGGTTACAGCGGTACGTCTGCTCCAGGCGCCCCTGCCAACTGGTCCCGAAATTCGCTTCGAACCGTGTAAAGATCGTGATATCCGATCCCGCAAAGCGATAGATCGACTGCCAGTCGTCTCCGACCGCGAACACCTTGCTGAAGGCTTTCTGCTGCTTGAGCGCCTTGATGAGGTTGGCGCGCGGCTCGGAAATGTCCTGAAACTCATCCACGAGTATCAGAGAATAGGGGCTTCGATATCGGCCGGTCTCAACCAGCCGCACCGCATCCGCGATCATCGAATCAAAGTCGATCCGTTTCGTTTCCTCGAGCTTTCGGGAATATCCCTGGGTGATCGCCCAGACCACGCGAGCGAATAGCTTCGCACGCTCTTTGTCATGCAAGGTCTTGGCACGTTCGAGCAGCATGTCGAGCGTGAGGTGGCTGGCACGTATGTGCTTCAAGCAGGTGGATATCAGCTGATGATAGTGCTTGATAACGACCGGATCGAGCGCCTTGGTGATTTCGGCATAGCTCTTGCGCTCGAAGGGTATTGAGCGACGCGCCAGTTCGGATTCTAGCGTGCTAAGCAGCGTCTCGTCGCTGGCCTGAGCGGAAGTGGTCTCGAAGAAATCGATCTCATTGCGGCGATATGCCTTTCGCTTGTTCTCGGCGTGCTCGGCGTAGTCCGCAAAGGGTGAGCTTCCGTCCGCATCGAGCGCGAAATGCTCATGCACAGTTTCGGTCTGCGGATAGTAGAAATCTGGATGCAGATGGCGGATGTTGCCACCGTCTTCCTCCACCGCAATTTGTCGCTCATATTCGAAGGCGACTGAATGCAGCCAAAGCCAGTTGGCGATCTTCTTTTCCTGCAACGACTTTACGATCACGGCGGACAAGGAACCGATCGTGGCGCTACCCTTTCTAAGGGTGTCCGATACGTAGCGCCGGTAGTCGGCCTCCCCGTCAAATACCTCTATCGGGATGTCGGCCTTGGGATGCACGACGAGAAGCTCGGCCCACATCCGAGCAAATTCCGGATCGCTCTCCACAAGGTTCTGGATTATCGCCTCGATGACCCTGGTTTCGCCAGCGGGATGATCCACCCAGTTGGCGAGCTGCGGTGGCCGACCCTCGACCTCCTCAATGATACCGCGCCCGAGCGCATGAAATGTAGTGACCCGACACCCCAGGGCGTCCTCCGCGACCTGTAACTGGGCGGCAATCCTTGTCCTGAGTTCATCGGCTGCGCTTCTGTTGAAGGCCAGGAGCAGAATCTCGTCGGGCCGATAGAGTTGCTTCTCCAGGACGTATGCGACCTTGCCAACCATCGTCGCGGATTTGCCCGACCCTGCCGAGGCCACCAGCAGGTTGTTATCCTCTAGGCGGATACAGGCCTCGCGCTGCTGGTTGGAAAACGAGCGCCGGTCGAGATCGTCGAAGAACGACTGGAACTTGATAAATTCCGAGCGGACGAAAGCCTCGTTGTATGCATGACGGACGCCTTGGTCGGTTATCATCGCGAACGAGGCCGGAAGGGAGGACTTGAGTCCTGCCGGCATCATGCCTGGGTTTAGAAGTGGGTGAGATAGCGCCGCCGCGGCGGCGCCAGGGACTCCGGCAACAGCCCTGCCCAAATCGGCCTGTGCAAGATACTGTCTGTTGCCTTCGGTGAGCTCGCGAAGCCTTTCGTCGACATCGAGCAGGCGATCCTTCTCGGCGGCGATCAGCTCAAAGAGATGAGTGTTGATGAAGGCATGAAGGTCTGCAGCCAGTTGTGTGGCCGCGTCACCCGACAATGCCGAAAGGGTGTCCGTTCTGCCGCGAGCTCGTATCTCGACGGTGTGCCATAGAAGCGCCTTGCTGGTCGAAATCGATACGATATCAAGGCAGTTAAGCTGCACTTCGCCTTCTTGAGCGAGCCGAAGGTATCCTGAGCTTTTCGGGTCTAGGGTCAGCTTCCATTTCCCCGCTAGAAACAACCGGGCAAAGAAGCCGGGGCGGTAGGTCCGGGAGCGGCCAGATAGCAATTTGGTCAAGGCCACATTCAATACGCCCGCTAAACAAGAGGTCTTGGAGGGCGAATATCAGCAACAGATTGAAATGTTCCAAATCATAGGCCGTCATCCTAAAGTCTGTCCGGTCGGCCGTCGAATGGGACGCGACAAGGCCGGCATAGCCACCTTAAGATCGAAGCGGACACTGACCCTGACTGGCCGGACGCTCCTCCATGGGCTACAGCGCTTCGTCGTAGTCTTCCATGTCACCGAGCGCTTCTAAATCCAGGTCTTCCAAAGCCGTATAGGCGATGTCGTCAAAGCCCAGATTTGTGCTGGCCAAGATTGCATCGACGCTCGCAGTCGCATCGTATTTTCGATTGAAACGGCTTATTGGATGGTTGAAGTAATGCTCGTCGAGCATTTTCGTCAGACCGGAAACTTGCAACTTGGCAACGTATGATCTTACGCCCGGGCCTGCCAAATAGCCAATTGTGTAACGACGAGTCCGCTTAGAGGCTTCGTCGAGCAACGCAACGGCCTCGGCCGTAAAACTGCCCGTTGTCCAGAATTCAAAATGGATCGCTTTGCTGGCATGCCCATCATGGCTACGTAACGCGGCATAGACACCGGGCACCTTCTTTTCTAGCCATTCCTTCACTTCGCCTGCGCCTATCATATGATCGGGCTGGTATCCCTTGCACTCGTAGACCCAGCTTTCATGGGATTTTACCCTTAGCACGTCGATCTCGGCCTTGAACCCATCAGAACTGGCGAAGCGCCGACCAATATCGATTGAACCTCCGTCGGTTGCATGGGTCGAATGTCCGACGAGCATTTCAAAGAGCGCACCTCTCAGATTGCCTGCGGCGCCTTCGATCTGCCCCAATCGATCAAAGAGCTCGATCATGACCTCCGGTTTTGCGACCGCTATTGCAGCTGCCTTGCTCAGCGTCTGAAGGAGTGTTGCAAGGCCAATGGCTACGTCTTTGCCAAACAATGTGTAGGGCGTAGCCATGATAATTCCGCGTGACTTTCCGAGGCGGAACGCTTCGCGCGTGAATCTGTCGGCGATTAAAAGTGGCATCAACGGCGGAAGGTTTCGCATTACGGCAGACAGCCTGCACTTGCGAATAAACGCCGCGATCGCAGCCTCATCAACAATCTCGCCAACTACGGCATCACAGACAAGAAAGCCCGGCTGAAGTTTGCGCGCTTTGTCATAGCGGACCATTGGCGACAAATAAGTCGGGCCACAAAGATCCCAGTTGAAGGTGCCAAAACGCGGCAGCGCTCCATCATTCCGCAGCGTGATCTTATCGTAACTGGCCATGCCGAGGCGGCGTGCCCAGTCTCGCACTGCCAGGAGCAGAATCTTCTCGGTCAGAAGTCGTGCCGGCAATCCTGCGATGTCAGCGCCCCCGAGAAATCCCTTCGCCCCGAGCGCAACGCATTCGCCGACCCCTTCCACATCGAGGATGCGCACGAGTTTAACTGCTTCAAGACGCTCAAGCACCGTGTTGCTGGCCACCTGCCCGCGCTGCAGTATCGGCGATCCGCTGACAATCGAGAAATGTTGGCGCGGAATGATTCCGCCTCGTGCTCGCAGCGCGGCCAGGACCGGACCATACGCCGGACTGGCGGCGCTGACGGCGTGTGCCAACGCAGTCCAATACCGTTCGCCGTTGTAGTCGGATTCGTGGTAGAAAAATCGCACGCCCTTTGGAAACACGAGCCCAGCAAGCCGGTGTACGCCGCCAGTGCCACGAGAAATCCTTTTACGTGCGGCCTCGGGTGTCAAACCCTGGGCTTCGAGCTTGCGCGCAAGCTCGGTCGACAGGCAGGGTCCGTCCCGCTTTACAATGCTCTCGACTAGGTTTCCAGACATGGCGCTCGCGGATGTCACACAGCGCTATTTATAACAATACTTCTACCAGTCGGGATGCAATTTTTTCGTCTTCGATAAAATCGAGTAATTTCAAATGGTTACGGTGCATTTTTTTGGGTGGCGCAAGCCATTTTGTCACGATAGGGATATAGGCAAGCTCAAAATTGCGGTCGGCGCGTCTAATTTTGCTCCGATCGTCAGTGCATATCAAAGAGCGCGATCTGGTGTGATTGCCACCAGGTTCCCTCAATAGCGAATGAACAGGGTTCCGGGCCTCGGGGACAAATAGGCCCCGGTGTGAAAAGCGGTAGGGCTCCCTCATCCGCGCTCCCGTGCCAGCTCGACCCGGTGCCTCCGGCCGATTCTGCCACTATGAAAAAAACATAGCTTCGCCGACGACGGACAAATCAGATACATTGCCTTTCCGAAAAAAGATGAAATATCCTTGGGGCGTAAATGGCCGACATCGTAGAAGTTACGGCGGATGGTGAGACTACGGCAAAATTTCTGCAGTCCTATATCCAATCGGGAAGTATGAACTTTCTGATTGGTTCGGGCGCATCGTTCCCGGCCATCCCAACAGCAGGCAATATCGAGCAAGAAATTAACGCGTTGCTCACCGGAGGGGACGAGGAAGGGGCAAGCCGCAGATGCCTCGCATTTATCGAACAGATCGACAGCATTCACGCCCAGATAGCTGTTGCCGACGAAGCCAACCCAATTCATGGCGTGGCTCAAAACTACAAATCGTTTCTCGCGACAATCGATCGCATTTTGTTCGCGCGTAAGAACATTCTGCTGCCCCGGCAGGCGACGGTGTTTACAACAAACTACGACATGTTCCTGGAACACGCGTCGAGCCTCGTACCGTCAGTTATCCTGAACGACGGGTTCGAGCGATCATCCAGCTTGAGCCCTGAATTTAGCTTCACGCCTGAGCGCTATTTCGACCGAACGTACCGGTCGGGACCGGTTTACGGACATCAGATCGAGATTCCGACGATCAATCTCGTAAAGCTCCATGGTTCATTGTCATGGCGCCGCAAGGCGGATTCTATTGTCTTCGATCCAAGTCCCGTTCCCAAACTGACGGAGGACCAAAGGGCCGTCATCGGTAAGGTGAACGGCTACCTGCAGAAGCACTTTCTCATTCTGCCCAACTTCCGGAAATTTCATGAGACCCTGATGGAGAGGGTGTACTACGATCTCCTTCGTTTGTTCTCAAAGGCGATGGACAAAGAGAACGCTGTGCTCATCGCCTTCGGCTTCTCTTTCGCGGACGAGCACATTCTCGACCTAACGCGGCGGGCGCTACGCAATCCCACAACCCAGCTCATCATCATTTCCTTCGATCACGCCTCAGCTTCGGGCTACGCGACGAAATTTTCGAAACAGCGCAACGTGAGTGTTCTTTCGCCAACAGCGGGCGTCCTTATCGACTTCAAACGCTTCAACGATCTGCTGGCGTCGATCCTGCCGGGTATGACCGATGGTATCTGAGCCCGACCGTCTTGCACGAGAAGCCGCGCTGAGGGTTGGCGAGGTATCGGCCGTAACCGGCCGCAAGGTCTTTATTTCCGTCGATACCGACAAGAATCTATCCGAGCTCTTTTTCGATGGCGACGTATTGCGCAACATAGCAGTCGGCAGCTACGTCGAAGTCCGCAAGGGCTTCCTATCCCTCATCGGAAAGGTAGAGGGGGAGAACGCGCAGGCGGAAGATCGCAAACCCAGTGCGCTCGCTTATCTGAATGGCAAGCGCATTCTCACAGTCACACTCGTAGGGTTCCTAGACCACAAAGGCATGTTTTTTGGCGGCACTAAAGAGCTGCCGCTGGTTGGGAACGAGGCGTTCCTGCTGACAAAGGCGAAAGTACATCAGGTTCATAACCTGGTTGTAAAGAACGGCGTCGCCCTCGACGTTGCGCAGTCGGAATACGAGGGGTACGACATCGCACTTCCGGTCGACGGGCTGATGAACAGCCATATAGCTATTTTCGGCAACACGGGCAGCGGCAAGTCGAACACGCTGGCAATGATCTACCAGGAGTTCATCGCCAAGATGCGCTCCCGCAATGTGGCGGCGTTCGAAGCGAACTCCCGCATCCTTTTGTTCGATTTCAACAATGAGTATGTCGGCGCGAATTGTCTGACGCCGCACAAGACGGTTTTGGAGCTGTCTACGCGCAACGACACTGGCGACAAAATACCACTAGGTGCTGCCGGTTTCGCTGACATCGAGATCGTTAGCATCCTCGCCGATGCGACAGAGAAAACGCAAAAGCCGTTTCTGAAGCGAGCGCTGGCGCTTCAGCAGAAGGTTACGGATAGCGAAGACCCGCTGGCATATATGCGCAACATTTTGCGCATGCAGGTCATGCAGATACTCCAGATGTCGGACAAAATACGGGTGGACCAGTTGATGGACTACCTGCGGCAGATTCTGCCTGAGGTCGATGCGGAAGGGGAGCGTGTCGAGCTCGCCGCCGATCTTGATTGGTACAACACCCAAAACGAATTCAAACTGAGGGGCACGAATTTTTTCTTGAAATCCACCCCCGACCAGATCCCTCACACGGTCGTTTATGGTCACGTCGAAAACTTCGAATTCGCAAACGACACCGTGACCGACCTGGTCACATTCACCTATGTGCAACTCATTTGGGATGTGCTTTCCAACCGGGCTCAGAACGAGCATATCGCTCCGGCTATCAACAAGCTCAGAAGCAAGCAGGCTGATATCCGCAAAATCTTTAGCGCCGATCCGGCAGCCAATCTGTTTGAGTCGAACGTCATCGTCATCGCGCTTGGCGACGTGAACCTGGAGATGAAAAAGACAGTACCTCTACTTGTCGCGAAAAAGGTCTACGAAGACCACAAGCGGCTTGGCCCGAACCGATCGCTCAATATGGTGATCGATGAGGCACACAACATCCTCTCGCGCGAGTCGTTTCGAGAGTCGGAAAGTTGGAAGGACTACCGCCTCGAGACGTTTGAAGAGATTATCAAGGAGGGAAGGAAGTTTGGCGTTTTCGTAACGATCTCCAGCCAGCGTCCAAACGACATCTCGTCAACGATCACTTCGCAGGCACATAACTATTTCATCCATCGGCTCATCAATCAGAAGGATCTGCAATCGATAGCGAGTGCGGTGTCCTATATCGACAAGCTGACCGAGGAATCGATCCCGACATTGCCCACCGGAACATGCATTTTCAGTGGGATTGCGGGGCAGATGCCGTTGAAGCTAGCCATCCGCCCGCTTGAGGAACAACTCCAGCCAAGAAGCGCGACCGTTCGATTCCAGGACATCGTTCCGACTGCTTGAACTGCCTTGTTGCTCCCGCCACCTGGGCAAAAGCAGGGAAAATAATGCTCTCACGTCGGCGGACCGGGCGTTTGGAGCCTTTCGGCGACATGCATGCGAACATCTATGCAGGCCAGCCAGGCAGGAATCGGTTTGAAAGATTTCGGCGGGAGTATCTTGACCGGTGACTCACATTGCAGCATGGTGCTGCAAAACCGGAACATTCAAAGAACGTGATTGCCGATTCTGACCAAGTTGTGCGGATCACTGCGACCGTCTCGCGAGAGCAAGAACGGGTGCTTAAGGCGCTAGCTCACGAGCACAAGGTCTCTTTGGCATGGATGGTGAGACACGCGATAGACAAGCTGGTGGCCGAACAGTCCACAGCGCCCGATTCCCGAAACGGAGCGCGATGAAAAATGCCCTCTACCGCCCGGCCCGTTGTGCTCGATCTATTTTCGGGGGCAGGGGGTTTTTCTGAAGGCTTTCGGCAGGCGGGATTTCACTCGCTTGCGGCAACGGACATCGATCCTTCCGCCGGTGCAACGTACGCTCTGAACCATTCAAAGCATGGAACCGAGTTCATACTCGGTGATATTGCCGATCCGGCAATCAAAGAACGGATATATGCGGCCGTCGGCAAGCGGGAGCTCGACGCTGTGATCGGCGGGCCTCCTTGCCAAGGATTTTCACAAGTCCGCAACCATGCGCGTCTGATCGACGATCCGCGGAATGTCCTTTACCGGCACTACGTTTCGATTATCCGGGAATTGCAGCCGCGCACGTTTGTCATGGAAAACGTGCCCGGCCTTGAAAACATTGGCGGCGGCTCTGTCCGGAAGCAAATCCTGGAGGACCTGCAGCAGGACGGGGCCTACCGTGTTGAGAGCCGTGTTGTGGACGCCGCTGCGTTTGGTGTTCCGCAGAGCCGGCTGCGCATCTTGTTTATAGGTGTCCGGAGCGATCTCAACGTTGAGCCAGAATTTCCGGAAAGCCCAGTTTCCGGCGGACTTCCCGTGCTGGAACGACGGCCGCTCAAAAAAGGGTGGTCCTATCGTCATCGAGAGTCACCCGAGACCGTGCGGCCACTCGCGACACTACTCGACCCGGAAGCGGACAAGCTAGTGACGGTCGAACAGGCAATCGGTGACCTCGAATGGCTGCGCCCAAGCCAACGATTGGTCAGGAAGCCCTCAAATGAGGCGGTCGAATACCAAGATGGCCCATCGAGCGCATACCAGAGCGCGCGGCGGATGGGATCGACTGCGCTATACAACGCCGATGTCCCTTCGATCCGCGAGGACACGGTCGTGCGCTTGGCCGGCATACCCCAGGGAGGCAACTTTCGGGATTTGAGCGCGGCCTTGTCTGCTCGTTATCTAACTGGAAAAAAGTGGGGTCCCGAGCTCGGTCGAGCTAGCCTGAGCCGGAAATACTTCTTTGCGTATAGGCGGCTGCATCCGCAAATGGTGAGCTGGACCCTTAATACGAAGGCGGATTGCGTTTTTCACTACGACGGCACGCGGGCTCTGACAGTTCGCGAATTCGCAAGACTGCATTCGTTCGACGACAGCTATCACTTTCTGGCTGGCGATAGACACAGCCGGTACAGACAGGTCGGAAACGCTGTGCCGCCGTTGCTTGCGCGGGCGATCGGGCGGACAATTGCGAAGATACTCGCGGCAGCAAAGCAACCGGTAGGGTCTGCCGTCTCAGGGTGAAGTTGCGCCAAACCGGTGCTGCATTTCCCTCAGCCAATCGCCAAGCGACTGTATCTTGCCCGTCCCAATCCAGTGTGCGACTGAGCCTATGCGGTCACCCTGAGCTACCTTCAGTAGATCCGGATTTATGTGATAGATGGTGTGGAAGATGTATCCACCCATCCCTGTCGGCGACGCCCTTGCCACATTGTCAAGGCGCGCGACGTCGAACTCATTCGTAACGAGTGCAAACCCAAGTTCGGTCGATTGAACCTTGTTTCGCTGATACGAGGAGAATTCTGACTGGAACTGCGTTTCACGGTCCTGCCGCATGCTCCATTTGGCGGTCACAATCAGGTGTGTGATCGAACTCTCTATCAACGCAATATCGGGACGAGGCTCGCGCTCCTGACGTGTACCGGGGCGGCGAGGCATTGCGCGGCGAAATCCGGGAAGTTGCGAGACTGGCATGCGCAGGGCCATGCTTTCCGACGGCACGTTCGCTACCCGCTGCAGCAGCAACCAGAGCAAATCTTCAAATCCCTCGCCGAGGGCATTTTTGCGCTTATTTCCGACCGTGAAGAAGTCTCTGCTCAACGTTTCGATGCGCCGGGCCACAAGGGCGCCCCGGTCAGCGGGCACTCCTTCCTCGCGCAATATCTTAGCAATTGAGGACGTCAACTCGCTTTCAAGCTCTGCGTCAGGCCGCGCCGGGCTTGTGGCGCGCCAAGCCAAGACGCAGCCTTTGAACAGCCGGTCGATAAGATGCGGAAGAGCACTCCGGTCGATTTGCCAGGCCGCACACAGCGCATCAGTAAAACGAACGGCCCGGCCATGGAAATTCCCGCCTGGCTGCATGTGATTGGAATCGTAGATGTGAGCGAGACCGGCGGCCTCGTTCATCCACAGGAGACATTTATAGACGTGCTCCCAGGCGTTGTTGGCCGTGACTGCCCCGGCGTCTGCAAAATATTCACCAAGAACCCGCAGCCGGGTTTCTTTCCCGAAAGGGTTAGCTTGTTTGGTCTGAGTCGTATCCTGATCTGCCACGCCGAATCAGTGCCTCAAGGTTTTCTAATCGCGATATATCCCGAACCTCGCATTCCCAAATCGTCAAGACCCGCCAGCCTTCGGCTTCGAGCTTTGCAGCATTGAGGATGTCGCGCTGGCGATTACTTTTGACCTTTTCGCTCCAATACCCTTCGTTGGATTTGAC
This sequence comes from Mesorhizobium sp. 113-1-2, assembly GCF_016756475.1. Lineage (NCBI taxonomy): Bacteria > Pseudomonadati > Pseudomonadota > Alphaproteobacteria > Hyphomicrobiales > Phyllobacteriaceae > Mesorhizobium > Mesorhizobium sp. 113-1-2. Next base: position 1,059,836 of record NZ_AP023242.1, on the reverse strand, counting down.
CCGACGTGTCCCGTCGATGCAGTTGGGGCAGCCGTGCCAAAAGCAACCATGCACAAATAGGCAGATGCGGTAGCGCGGAAATACGAGGTCTGGCTTTCCAGGCAAATCACGGCGGTAGAGCCGGTATCGCAGGCCGGCATGAAAAAGGTGACGTCGCACGGCCAGTTCGGGCGCCGTATTCGAGGCCCGTATTCGGGACATGTTGGCCGATCTTTCGGCGCGGCTTAGTTTGTCCATGTCGTGCTGGACCTTGCACCGTCCACGTGTTCAAGCGGAACCATCTCTCAAGGAGCATTCTCCCAAGTGCAACACAAAATGTTAAACGAGCAGCCCGCGAAGTGTGGCCCCAGCTGAAGAAGTGTAGCCTTCGTGCCGGCTGCCTGGAGACGCAGCACGTGCGCGCCGCGATGTCGGCGCATCGCAACAAGACCGACAAGGCCGATGCGCTCGGCATCGCCCACACCATGCGCACCGGCTGGTTCCGGCAGGTTCATATCAAGTCGGAAAGCTGCTACCGGACGAAGCTTCTGCTCACGCTCCGGCGCAACCTGAAGGTCAAATTCCTCGATCCGGAGAACGCCATCCGCCACTCGCTGAAGGCATTTGGCATCCGACTGGGCAAGGTCGGGCGAGGGGCTTTCGAGAGAGCGGTGCGCACCGCGGTGGCGGAGGATCCGCTGTCGTGAGAGTTGATGGACGCCATGCTGTCAGCGCGCGCAGCGCTGTGGACGCAGTACTGCCGGCTCCACGATCTGGTCGTCAGAAATGGTGGCGCGTGGCGAGCTGTGCCGGCGGTTCATGGCCATCCCCGGCGTCGGCCCCATCACAGCACTTTCGTTCATGACTGCGATCGACGATCCGTCGCGCTTTCGCCGCTCACGCGACGTTGCGGCCTACTTCGACCTGACCTCGCGGCGCTGGCAGTTGGGCACCTCGATCGACGTCCAGGGTCGCATATCGAAAGCTGGCGATGCTGATCTGCGACGCGCTTTACGAGGCCGTGTCGGGGCTTATGACGCGCTTCAAGGGCACGGACAAAACGATCATGCCACCGCAAGGCCTGTGTCGCCGTGGCGCGCAAGCTGGCGGTGATCATGCACACGATCTGGACCGAGGGAACGTTCTATGTCGGCGATTCCGCAGCGAGCCGAAACGATGCCGCCCGGCGCGTTCATACCAAGGTTCGCAGGCCTCTGGGAGCGCATCGATGAACGGTGCGACGGAAGTTGAAGCGCATGGCGCCGGCACCCTGACGGGCGCCACCCTTACGCAAGAGATCCGCTCCGGCGGATGAGGACTGATGCAGACCAGGAACGACGGAACGCACGTTATCTTGCCTGCGGCCGCGCCGAGCGCGAGACGGCCGGGCCGCACTCGATTGCTTGTGACGCTGCTCCATCGGCCCGTTGGAAAGTGCGCCACGACGGTTCCAGTGCTGCAGATCAGCAGCGCGACTACCCAGTCGCAGAACGCGGAAGACTGCACGGCGCATCGGAACTCGACGCCAGAATGCCGAACCGTGTTATAGCGTACAGAATGGTGTATTATCGTAGCTTGGACGAAGAATGACGATCTTACGGACGTTCTGCAAAGCACAACCGATTGAGATTGCCACCCGTAATCGGTGCGAGCGCCTGGCCAAGCAGCAAAACTGTGCGTCGACCGCGGGTCAACTGGCGATCGCCGGCGACTCGGCGGCAAAATCTGCGCCTGTGAAACAACGCAGGAGGCGAACGATGGAATTCTTTTGCGGACTAGACGTAGCGATGGATGAGACAGCGGTGTGCGTCGTCGACGATCATGGCGTGGTGCATCTTGAGACGACGGCGCTGACAGATCCCGACGCGCTGTTTGCAGTGCTGAAGCCGTTTCTACCGCGCCTGCGCCGCGTCGGTCACGAGGCGGGATCACTGTCGCCTTGGCTTCATCCAGAGCTCAAGAAACTCGGCCTGCCGACCGTCTGCCTGGAGACGCAGCATGTGCGCGCCGCACTCTCAGCGCAGCGCAATAAGACCGACAAGGCCGATGCGCTCGGCATCGCCCACATCATGCGCACCGGCTGGTTCCGGCAGGCCCATATCAAGTCGGAAAGCTGCTACCGGACGAAGCTTCTGCTGACGCATCGGCGCAATCTGAAGGCCAAGTTCCTCGATCTGGAAAACGCCATCCGCCATTCGCTGAAGGCATTCGGCATCCGACTGGGCAAGGTCGGGCGAGGGGCTTTCGACCAGGCTGTGCGCACCGCGGTGGCGGAGGATCCGCTGTCGTCCGAGCTGATGGACGCCATGCTGTCGGCGCGCGCAGCGCTATGGAGGCAGTATTGCCGGCTGCACGATCTCGTCGTCAAAATGGTGGCCCGCAGCGAGCTGTGCCGGCGCTTCATGGCCATCCCCGGCGTCGGCCCCGTCACGGCACTTTCGTTCATGACGGCGATTGACGATCCATCACGCTTCCGCCGCTCACGCGACGTCGCGGCCTACTTCGGGCTGACGTCGCGGCGCTGGCAGTCGGGCGCCTCGATCGACGTTCAGGGTCGTATATCGAAGGCCGGCGATGCCGATGTTCGACGCTCGCTCTACGAGGCGGCGTCGGGGCTGATGACGCGCTTCAAGGGCAGGGACAAGGTCAAGAGCTGGGGCCAGGCGATCGCCAAACGCTCTTGCCACCGTAAGGCCTGTGTCGCCGTTGCGCGCAAGCTGGCGGTGATCATGCACGCGATCTGGACCGACGGAACGTTCTATGTCGGCGATCCGGCGGCAAGCCAAGCGGATGCCGCGCGGCGTGCCCATGACAAGGATCGCCGGCTGCTGGGAGCGCATCGATGAGCAGCGCAGTGGAAGTTGAAACGCATGGCGTCGGCAGACTGACGGGCGCCATCTGAACACAAGGAATCCGCTCCGGCGGATGAGGACCGATGCAGACCAGGAACGACGGAACGCACGTTATCTTGCCTGCGGCCGCGCCGATCGCGAGACGGCCGGACCGCGCCGGATTGCCTGTGACGCTGCTCCGTCAGCCCGATGGAAAAGTGCGCCACGACGGTTCCCGTGCTGCAAATAAGCAGCGCAACTACCCCGTCGCAGAGCGCGGAAGACTGCACGGCGCATCGGCACTCAACGCAAGAGTACGGGATCGTGGTGTAGAGCATAGAATAGTGTATTATCGTAGTTTGGAAGAGGAACGACGATGGACAGAAAGTCTCTCAAAATACGACCGATTAAGACGGCAGGATAAAAGGGTGCACATTGCGCAGTCGGATGGCCTTTTGTTTCTCAATTAGTTAGCTGGCAATTCTGCAATGTGCGTTCAGAGACCGCACATTGCAGGAGTGATGATGTATCAATGTTTTCCGTCATTCCGGGCAATGTGCGCTCTTGCGGATAGGAATGTTTGGGCCGGAAGCGAGATACGGGCGCCTAGCGTGACCACTGCATGTGGGCGTTGGGTTAGGTCGCGAACTCTTCGACGCAGGCTGCGCGGGCAGCGTGCGAAAGAACATGCCGCACCCACAGCTTCTCGGCACCTATCAGCGGGCCGTAAACCAAAGCTGGCCGACGTCCCAGAATGCGCTGGCAAGAGAGCTCTCATTTCCGAACACCTACAGCAATGATTTTAGGTGCAGCCCGACGGGTGCGCCTAGTGATTATCAGTGTGTGCTGGCGCACGGCCGGCTGCCATGCCACTTAGTTGGGCTTCGCAGGACGTACACACATGGCTTGGACCTTCAGAAGCAAAAGGATCGAAACCAAATTAGTGCGGCCGCACATAGAGCTTCCGCATTCGTCGATCAGAGGGCGGTCGCCCCAAATTAGTACTATCAGCTTCTCGCCGCAGGAACTGTTTGGAGCGATGGCGAGAACGTCGCACCTTCATACTGTAGATCCAGGCGCCGTCACACCCGAAAGCGAGTGTTTTCGCCATCTCATCGCCCATCACGTTGATGAGGCACCTGAGGACTTCTCAATCTTGCCCTCGGCAAAGAGACTAAAGGACAATTCACGCAGTCATATGATCGGCGTGACGGGCTCTGGAATTGCCTATCTTCAGATGGTGCGGGATGGCTACGTCTGGTGCGACCACTTTGAAAACCTGTCCCTGACACGTAAACCGAAGACGAAGAAATCTCCGGACTTCGTTTTTTCCAAGCCCGGTGAGCGCGACGTTGCGATCGCAGAGTCGAAAGCCACCCAGGGAAGTTCGCGGACGCAGTTTCTGCGCACCGTCGAAACAGGATACGTTGAACAAATCCACCCTTATCTGGGCTTTGAGGTCGGAGGAGCTGTCGCGTCGCATGGTTATTCCATCGGATCGTGGATGACATCCCCGTCAAAAGCTGAACTCTTGATAGACCACACGGCCGTTGCCGAGCCCGCGAATGTGAACTCAAGCGGCGCACCAAGTGATCCCAGTTCGGTCAAGCGCGGCAACTATCTTACGGTGCTGTCGCTCTTGTTTGGCCCCGATCTTCCAGCTGCGCTTCGGGCCCGGCGACCAATCTCGCTTGAAGCGAGTTTTCCAATTGTGCGTTGGATCGGCCGTGAATGGCTGGCAGGCTATACGACGGTTCCTGGCACAGCTGGATATGACAAGGCGACACAAGCCATCGCTCACTCCCCATCTGTATATCTTCTCAATCGGTTCGCGCTTGAGCTTGATGTAGCAAGGGCTTTCTTCACGTCTATCTTCCGTCCAGCCGATGCAGCCGACCCATTGGAGACGGTAGGCAGGATGGATGACGAGCTAATCGCCCAGGCAAGGGCAGCAGGTGGTGCCGTATATCCGGACGGGTTTAGCATATTGGGCTCTGAAGGCGAGGTGATCGATACTTTGAATTGGGATCGGTTGCGCGGTGGGTTGGCCGACCGCACGGGTATCAACGCCCTGGATCAGGCGGCGGGACCCGCTCTCGCAGATTTGACGACGTTAGCGCTTTCGACGAACTTGGATTCGTTGATGAAGGGACGCCAGCCGCTATCAACGTTCGTACCCAGGCCTAACCTTCTGACCTACCGAGGGCCAAAATAGTGCGTAGAGGGCATCGTCGATGCTCAGCGAACTCGACCTCACAGAGCATGTTGGGGCCGTCCTCCTTTCTTCCATGTGGAAGGGATAGAGTGATTCGTGGGGGGCAGCGACAATTGTCTGGGGTCCGCCAATGGTGGGTTGGCCACGAGAAGGCTGACCTCAATATCGGTTAGGCAGAAGTCTCCACGGCAAATAGCTTCCTCAAAACACTGTCTACTAGCGAGTCGACCTGCTTTAGCTCTCGGTCGCCGATGCTCGGGGTTGCCCTCCCATAAAACAGATCCGCGCGACGCTTCCGGAACTGGGCGATTCGGATCCATATCTCCTCATCGAGAGGCACATGTGCGCGAAGTGAGGAGGCTCCAGTTTCCGACAATATGTTCTGAAGGTCGCCTTCACCGCCGTCGAATGCCGTTTCGTGAACCAGGTAGTCCTTCAGCGCTGTCACCAGCGTAAGCTCAAGGAGATTGAAGGCAAGCCAATTTGCCTGAACAAAGGGCTGCTTAGCGATCGTCTGCGCGGCTATCACACCCTCGTAGAGGCCTGCCGTCCATGGTTTGGCATCCACAAGGCGCTGATTGCGCTTGGCAACCCGTTCAGCCAATCGCGGTTTGGATTTGGGCGGGTCAGGCAGAAATGAGCGCCTGGCGGTCAGGAAGTCGGAGATGGGAGTGTCAACGATCTCACCCTTATCATGACGAAAGACCTTATCCGGCCAAAGTCCCTCCCAGGCCCGTGACACTGCGGCGTAGTCCTTGACGACTGTTACAAGCCAGTCGTGCAACGCCACAAATATGTGGTGCTTCGTGCTGATATCGGATTTGGAACTGTTCCAAGGCATCTGGCCCGCCTCACCATGGAGGCTTACGATTACCTTGGTCAGCGAGATCTTCGGATGCGGTTGCCCTGCCTGCCCCTTTGTGAAGCCGACTTCAAAGCTCTTCATTGCTGGAGCAACAAGCCGGTCATTGCAATAGAAATAGACACCGTATTCGCCAGTCGTAGGGCTTGATTCATTGCTTAACCCAGCCAGCACATCGACTTGTACCACACTCCCATTTGGGGCCCTGAGCGAACCGTGATAGTGGCGCGGGAGATACTCCGGAGGGAAGGACCAACTGTCGAAATAGCGTGGCACGATAGCTGTGCCATTCAAACGGAGTGTCACATGATCATTTTCAAGGAAGCGTGCATACGTAGCGCTTAGGTGGTTCCGCAGCATCCTCTCCTGTTCTTCGCCGATCGTTGGGACCCGAAGATTGCGGAGCTCGACGCGGGTCGTACCTGGTGCGAGCGCACCCACTTCGAACAGTGGTAGCATCCAATCCTCGTCGTTTAGCCAATCGTCGTCGAATTCAACCTGATAGGTAGGTCCGTCGCCATAGCGCGTAGCGATCCTCACCTCCTTGGCTAGTGCCACCACCGCACGCTTGGTGCCGACGCCGAAGATACCGATCGTCTGGTCAGCCTCCTCAGAACCCGACAAGCCTGGACCTACTACGTAGGCGATCTCATCTCGCGGCAATCCACCGGCATTGTCTTGGACGCAAATCATTCGCTCGGCTTCATCGAGGCGAATATCAACGGCAATTGGAGCAGTGCGCCCTAGACGCGTCCACGCGTCGAACGCGTTATCGACCAGTTCGCAGATAGACCTATTGAGGTCATAGTCGGCGATAATCGAAAGGAAAATCCGCTTGGAAGGAATCACTCCCAGCGTATCGACTTGTACCTTCATCCCTCGCCTCCCCGGTGAATACTATCAGTTGATGCTTGCGAGCCAAGAAAAAATCGGAAAAGTCTTTGACCCGACGGGGGAATCGCGCCTTGCAATATGTTGATCGAGATAAAGTACCTGCGCCTTCGGTTTTTCGAGCCAGTGCAGCGCGCTCTGACCGCCAAGCTGTACTCGATTTTTTGAAGCAGAGTACCGAGCGTCAAGCTCAAAGCGCACCGCCTACGCCACAGTTCGAGCCGGATCGCGACGTGCTTTCGGCGCTTGAGAACCTGTTTGAGTCCAAATGTGCTTTTTGTGAATCGCGCGTTCCTTTGAACATTCATCGCTTTCGCCCCAGGGAGGAAGCGAGCCCGCTTGCCCAATCGCAATTCGCCCACCTTTATTATGTGTGGCTCGGCACCGATTGGAATAACCACTATCCAGTATGCGAACGGTGTAGTCGGCACGCTTATCGTCAGTTTCCGGTAGTGGATGGACGACGCGGCCGCATCGCCACCGAAGGCGAGGTCCGAGCGTTTCTTGAAGAGGATCTCGGCGTCTGGCGCTTCCCCCACCGTGACCGCCCGTTGATCATCGATCCATGCAGGGTCAAGGACTATACGCAGCACTTTAGCGTCGACCTAGCCGGACGGCTGGATGCGCGGTCTAAGGCAGGTGCTACCACAATAGAAACTTTTGATCTTGATCGCGATCCCCTCGTTACGGCTCGGAATCAAGCTTACGAACAGTATCTCTCTGTGCTTTTTTCCGAGTTGGACCGGCGCACTGCGCCTTCAGTGCTCGACTTCTCGCGCTTGGAGTTCGGTGGAACATGGTATCTGCTGCTGCGCAGATTGCTTGACGAGGCGTCTAAGCCGCTTGGTCGTCCGATCGCTTCAACGCGGCGCACGATGGGCAAGCAGTTCATAGATGTTTGGCGTACCGATATCGGACGATCCGCGCTTACCGAGGCTGTGGATCTCATTCGTGAGCCCGCCAAGCGCAAAAGTATCAAAGCTCGAATTGCAAAGCGCGGTGCCGACCGGCTGATCGACATCTCGCTTGACTGCTTTAAATCACTTGAGCGCATCGAAGTCACAGTGCCGGAGCCGATCGCTGAGAACCGACAGAGCGGACGACCGGCTGAAGCCGCAGCGCTGCTCATACTGGGCGAGAATGCGGCGGGTAAGAGCTCTCTCTTGGAGGCGGTGGCACTTGCGTTATGTGGCGAAGATGTCCGTGAGAATTTGCGAAAGCCGGCTAAGGACTTCCTCCTTGACCCAACCATGATGGGGGCACCGAATGCGCCTCCGCCCAGGCAAGGTTGGGTAAGGCTCCGTTTTAGTGAGGGTAGGGAGCTGACGCTCGGTATTGGGCAAGAGTTCACCGAGCAAAACGACCATAACATGCTGCCGCCGGTGTTCGCCTACGGTGCATTCCGGCATTATGGTTTAGGCCGCAAGCGTACACCGCGCCTTGGCCATGTCGGCTCGCTATTCCGGTCCGATGTAATCCTTCCCAATCCAGAGGCTTGGCTGCTTGGTCTCAATGACGTGCGCTTCGCAATGGTCGTTCGCGCGATCCGCGAGATATTCTCGATTGAGGGCGAGTTTGACATCCTCGAGCGCGATACGCGCAATGACCGCTGTCTGCTCGTAACCCGGGTTGGCGACGATGCGGCTTCCGAGCCTATCCGTACGCCGCTTGCAGTTGCTTCCTCGGGGTATCGTTCTGTGCTCGCGATGGTGTGTGATATCCTCGAAGGTTCGATGGGCCGAAGTGACCGCAACTTGCAGCCGCTGGATGAGCTCCGTGCGGTGATATTGATCGATGAGATCGAAGCGCATCTGCATCCGCGTTGGAAGATGCAGATTATGGCGTCTCTGCGTCGAGTACTGCCGAGGTCAGTGATCATAGCAACGAGCCACGACCCACTTTGCTTGCGTGGCATGCATAGCGGCGAGGTCATTGTATTTCGCAGGACGCTCAACGAAGGAGACAGCCTTGGAATGCCAATGGTAACCGAAGCTTGGGACGATCTCCCCGACGTTGAGAATTTAACGGTCGAACAGCTTCTTACCTCGGACTTATTTGCAATGTTCAGCACTGATTCGCCTGCCGCAGAGCGACGTTTTGCTGAACTTGCTGCACTCTTGTCGCGACAAACGGCGCGCGACCAAATGTCGGTCGATGAATTGAGAGCACTTGATGCGCTCGAGGCGGAGGTCGCCGACGCAATTCCCCTCGGTACTTCGCAAGCTCAGCGACTGGTCCTAACGGCAGTGGCGGATTTCTTAAGCGAACGGCGCACAGCGACCGAGGCACAACTGCGGGAACTCGAGGCAGAAGCGCGCCAGCGCATCGTCGCGGCACTCGAGGCATTCTGATGCGCGCAGCCAAACGGGGGACTCAGTCATCGCCGGGTGCACTGAGCAAGCGTGGTAAGGACAAACTCACTGAACTCGAGCGGGCGCGTAATCATATGCAAGCTCCCCTTGCCCCAGGGACGGCGCGAAAGGCGTTCGACTTCTCTGTCTACAAGGCTGAGGAGGTCAAAAGCCGGCTTGAGGCTCTATTTCATGGTAAATGCGCCTATTGCGAATCCCTATACGCGTCGCAGGCACCTGTAGATGTCGAACATTACCGTCCAAAGGCCGCCGTGGACGGCGCCCCCAACCACCCCGGCTATTGGTGGTTGGCGATGGAGTGGACGAATCTATTGCCCAGTTGCATCGATTGTAACCGTCGTCGCAAGCAAAAGACGCCAGAAGCACTAAACGACGTTGCCTTGTTGTATCGTACAATGCTCACAGGAAAGATGGACTGTTTTCCGGTTCGGGGCGCTCGCGTGTCGGCCGAAGCGGGAAATATCGACTTTGAGGAGCCGCTGCTTCTTGATCCTACTCGCGACGATCCAGAGCAGCACCTTCAGTTCGTTATCGCGGAGGGGAACGCGAGCGGGCTTGTCGTGCCAAGAAGCTTAGCCAACCAACCCGCCGCGCTACCCGATGCAGTTCCCAATGCCGCCGCCGTAGCAGCACATGCAGACGGTGCCGGTTTAAGCGTGCGCGGTGCTGTCTCGATCCAAGTATATGGTCTCAATCGGCTTCGCCTCGTCCAGGAAAGGGCGAAACTGCTTCAGCGCATGCGGTTCTACGAGTACCTCATCGTTAAACTGGGCGCCGTCCTCCAATCCTTGTCGCGCCCTCATCTGGACGGTCATGCGGAAATCGCAGAGGCGATCCGAAATCTTGTTCAGCTTCAAGATCGTGTTATTCGGGAGCTGGTCGCGTTAGCCGCGCCGGAAGCGCCATTTTCAGCCTTGGCCGCAAGCTTCATCAAGGATCTAAAAAATCGTATGGGGTCTGCCAGCACTCTGACCTCCAGTCCTTAGGTCGGGCGCCGTCTGCATTTACCGCCTCGGCCGATCTCGCTTTCTGTCGACTGAAAACACCGCGCGGTTGCCATATGGAACGCCTTCACCCGGCTAGCGCGCGTCCGCGTTTCGGGGTCACGCAGAACGGCGCGAAAGCATTAGGCCAAGCAGCCGCTCGCTCGCTACGGCGCTGCCAAATGGCGCGCTCGCGAGCGGCTCAAAGCAAAGCCAATCACATGACGGACTAGGAATCGTTTGGTTTGACCAACTCCAAGTGACTTACTCCTAAAGCTTGGGCAAGCTCGTAAAGAGTGATCACTGTGGGGTTGCGCCGACCGCGTTCGAGGCTGCTCAAATACTGCTGACTGAATCCTGAGCGTGCTTCGACATCCTCCTGCGTCAGGCCTTTCTCTCGCCGAATCCGCGCGAAGTTTGTTCCAACCAGCTGACGCATGTCCATGCGTCTGACAATCGAGGTTTACACACTTTAAGTTTATCAACTATAATATGTATTCACTAAGCGTGAAACTCGCCTGGGAGCCGGTGCCATGTCGACGACAAATTTGAATGTCCTTGCCGCAAGCCGGAACGATGTGGAAACGCAGCTAGCAGGCGCACGCGATCCCGCAGTGCAGTTAGTGAACGATTGGCAGATAGCTCGGTACGTCTCCCTGCTGTTATGCCGCGTGCAGCAGCGGTTAGAGAGCCGAATGATGGTCAATACCGGAAATTGGGGATTGACCGCAGATTTACGGAACCGGGCTGAAAGCCAAGCGGGACACGCTATCGGTGATTCCGGGGCGTACGCGATTGCGCGAGAGGCCGAGGTATTTGCGATGACCGAAGCGCTAAGGCTTCAAGATTCCATCCCCGAAGTCGCGGCTAAGTCGATCATGGGCATCATCGCTAAGTTGGAAATGATCGTCGGCGCTGATCGAGATATCGGTGATCCTACCGACTTTCCCTGGCCGCATATTGCTTCGGTAATGCGCGACTTGAAGGCGATCGCGGGAGATTTGCCACGTGGTCGCCGGAGCCGGGCAAGGACGCGTGGCAATGTTGCCAAGCATTGGGATTCCGCAGCCAAGGTGGTCGCCGCCCTGGAAGAGGAAAGTGCACTAGAGCACCGCGGCCAGCGCGGCTGAAATTTGTAATTCGATTGGGACGCTCGACCTGAACGCGACTTTCGTTACGAGAGATCGTCCTGCCCGGCATTCGCAATGGTGCGACATGGCATGCAGAAATACGTGATCGACCGTGTTGACCAGGTGTTGACCTGAACGAAAATAGAAAGGGCCACACTATGGTGGCCCTGATCTAAGTGCTTGATTCCCCTGGAGGAAACTGGAGCGGGTGAAGCGATTCGAACGCTCGACCCCAACCTTGGCAAGGTTGTGCTCTACCCCTGAGCTACACCCGCTCACACGGCGTCTTGGCCGCAAGCCGGGCCTATATGGCTGAAGAGCGCGGCGATTGCAACAGGGAAATCACCGCTTTTTGCAACACGCCAAACGATGCCGGCAAACCGCCTGTTTGGCGCGGATTTCACTGTCCCTTTGCGCGATGGTCTTGTGTCGGCCACCGCATTGGCCGTAAACGGCGAGGCGGAAAAACGACAAAGAAGACGATCGATGCCGAAGACCGAAGCCGAACTTTTTGCCTTTCTCGCCGAACTCGGCATCACCGTTTCGACGAAACGCCATCCGCCGCTCTATACGGTTGCCGATTCGCAGGCGCTGCGCGGCGAAATTGCCGGCGGGCACACGAAAAACCTGTTCCTGAAGGACAAGAAGGACAATTTCTTCCTGGTCACCGTCGGCGAGGACGCGGTCGTCGATCTCAAGCAGATCCACCAGCTGATCGGCGCCGCCAGCCGTGTGTCCTTCGGCAAGCCGGAGATGCTGATGGAGCTTCTGGGCGTTTCGCCGGGCGCGGTCACCGTCTTCGGCGTCATCAACGACACGGAGAAGCGGGTGAAGCTGGTGCTCGACGAGGATTTGATGGCGCATGCCGTCATCAATGGCCATCCGCTGACCAATGAGGCGACGACATCGATCGCCGCTAGCGATCTCATCAGATTCGTCGAGGCAACCGGGCACGATGCTGCTATCTTGAAAGTCTCGGCATGATCGCCACATGCATGGCGAAAACCGACTTCCAATGACATGGGCGCCGACCCGCGGGCCGGCGGCGCGACCGAAAGGGTGACGAGATGAGCGACAACAAGCCGTTTGGCGGGTCATTCGGCAGCAGTGGCGGCCAATATGCCACCACCGTTCAGTATGGCGGAACCGCCCCCGCGCCGGCAAAGGTCTCGCTTGGCGATGCGCCGGCCGCGCCTCCCGCCGGCGATGTCATCAAGGACACCACGACCGCGGCCTTCGCCGCCGACGTCATCCAGGAATCGCGCCGCCAGCCGGTGCTGGTCGATTTCTGGGCGCCGTGGTGCGGGCCTTGCAAGCAGCTGACGCCGCAGCTGGAAAAGGCGGTCCGGGCCGCCGGCGGCAAGGTCAAGCTGGTCAAGATGAACATCGACGATCATCCTTCGATCGCCGGCCAGCTCGGCATCCAGTCCATTCCCGCGGTCATCGCCTTCAAGGACGGCCAGCCGGTCGACGGCTTCATGGGTGCCATCCCGGAGAGCCAGATCGCCGAATTCATCACCAAGGTCGGCGGCAAGGGCAATGGCGCTCCGGCCGTGGCCGAGGCTTTGGCGGCAGCAGCCGAAGCGCGCGAGGCCGGCGACATGCAGACCGCCGCCGACATTTTTGACGCCATCCTGGCGCAGGCGCCGGAGACGATCGAGGCAATTGCCGGACTGGGCGACCTGCTGTTCGAGGCCGGCGACACTGAAGGCGCCGAAGCGTTGCTGGCAACGGCACCCGAGGCCAAGAAGGACGCACCGCCGCTCGCCGCCGTGCGCGCCAAGATGGCGCTTGCCGCGCAAGCGGCGGAACTGGGCAATCCGGCCGAGTTCGAGCGGCGCCTGGCCGAGAACCCCAAGGACCATCAGGCCCGCTTCGACCTGGCCATGATCCAGAACGCGAGGGGCGAACGCACGGCCGCGGCCGACAATCTGCTGGCCGTCATCAAGGCCGACCGCGGCTGGAACGAGGACGGCGCCAGGACGCAATTGCTGCAGTTTTTCGAGGCCTGGGGCATGACCGACGAGGCGACGCTGGCCGCGCGGCGCAAATTGTCGGCGCTGCTGTTTTCCTGAGCCGGCGGCTGTTTCGTCGCATGGGCTTGTGGTCGGCGGCGGCCGCGCCAGATTAGGAAGCTGACTTCGGCCAAGCCGACGAACCTGGCGGCGGCGGAAGAAGTCGATCGGAGGAATGTGGTGCAAGCGGGAAACGCGCATTACCGGCTGGCCAAGGATCTGCCGTCGACGATCCCGATCTTTCCGCTTGAGGGCGCGCTTTTGCTGCCGGGCGGCCGCATGCCGCTCAACATCTTCGAGCCGCGTTATCTGCAGATGGTGGACGAGGCGGTCGCCGGCTCGCGGCTGATCGGCATCATCCAGCCGAGCCTCGACGGCGCGCTGCGCGAGGATGGCGAGCCGGAGCTCTGCAATGTCGGCTGCGCCGGCCGCATCATCGCCTTTTCCGAAACCGGCGACGGCCGTTACCTGATTTCGCTGCAGGGCGTGTTCCGGTTCCGCATCGCCCATGAACTGACGGTCAAGACGCCGTTTCGCCAGGTGAAGCCGGCGCCTTTCCTCGCCGATCTCGATGACGATCCGGCGGCGAACGAGATCGACCGGCCGGCATTGCTGAAGGCGTTTCGCGCCTATCTGCAGGCCAACGATCTCGAAGCCGACTGGGAAAGCGTCAGCCGCGCCGAAAATGCCATGCTGGTCAACGCGCTGTCGATGATGGCGCCCTATGGGCCGGCCGAGAAACAGGCGCTGCTCGAAGCCGCCGACCTGAAGACGCGGGCCGAAACGCTGATCGCCATCACAGAAATGGCGCTGGCGCGCGAGAATGAGGATTTTGGTTCGAGTCTACAATAAGAGGGCGCGATGGCAGCGGATGGGCGTGACGGAAAGAAGATCAATGTCGACCCGAAGCTGCTGGAGCTCCTGGCCTGTCCTTTGACCAAGGGGCCGCTGGCCTGGGATCCGGAGCGGGGTGAACTGGTCTCGCGGGTCGCCAAGCTCGCCTATCCAGTGCGCGACGGCATCCCGATCATGCTGCCTTCGGAGGCGCGGACGCTTTCGGCGGAGGATGTGCTGGCGCCGCCGCCGAGGCTGAGCGGGCCTTCCTGAATTCGAGCATTGCTGCGGCGAGGCTGGCGGGACAGCGCCCCCCTCTGTCCTGCCGGACATCTCCCCCACAAGGAGGGAGATTGGCTGTTGTCTTCGCTTTCGCCAATCTCCAACGTTGAAAGACAGGCCGGACGGCGAAGCTGCCGATCTCCCCCCAAGTGGGGAGATGCCCGGCAGGGCAGAGGAGGGCGTTGACCCGCCAGCGTCAAGGTTTTGCACCGCCGCGACGCGTCGATGTCGCGGCATGGATACTCTCTGCGACGGAGTTTCGCTCCTGCTGCGTCCGTGGATGATGAATGCATGTGTGAGCCGCGCCTACTGAAAATTGCGCCCCTTGGGCATGACCCTTTCCGCCTCCTCCGACAGCACTGCGAAATCCTGCCTGACCGGCGCCTTACTTGTCATGGATTGGCTGGAGGGATCAGGACCGTTCCTGGAGGCATGTCCCTGGGGAGGGGCCGCCCCGCTGACCTTCTCCAGGAGTACGGTCAGCCAGGGCGTCAGATCCTCGATCTTCTCCGCAACGATATGGATCACATCCGATTCCGACTGCAATTTCCCGGTCACCTTGACGAACCGCGCGCCCATGACGATGGGGCGGAAGCGGGTAAAGGTCCGCTCCCAGAAGATGACATTGGCGACGGCCTTGTCGTCTTCCAGCGTCAGAAAGATCGCATTGCCCTTGCCGGGGCGCTGCCGCACCAGCACGAGGCCGGAGACGGAGACCCGCCTGCCGTCGCGCACCAAAGGCAGGTTGGCATTGGGCGTGACGCCGGCGCGGTCGAGCCGCTCGCGCAGGAAGGCGACCGGATGCGCCTTCAGCGACAGGCCGAGCGAGCGGTAGTCGTGGATGACATGCTCGCCGAGCGGCATTGTCGGCAGCTTTGTCTCGGGCTCCAGCTCGCGCAGGCGCAGCGCCGGCTGGTCGAACAGCGGCAGCTTTTCGGCGGCACTCCTGGCGCCCAGCGCACGCACGTCCCAAAGTGCGGCACGGCGGTCGAGGCCGATCGAGCGGAAAGCATCGGCCTGGGCCAGCCGCTCGATCTCGTCGACATCGAGGCCGGAGCGCAGCCAGACGTCACGGACGGTCGAGTAGCCGGAGCCGCGTCGTTTTGCGAAATCCTCCATCCGTTCCTTCGACAGGCCCTTGATCTGCCGGAAGCCGAGCCGCAGCGCATGGTTCGTCTCGATGACGCCGCGCATCTCGGCATGGCGCGGCAGGATGCGGGCCGGATCAAACGGCGCTTTTTCCAGTGTGCAGTCCCAGACGGAATAGTTGACGTCGACCTCGCGGATGTCGACGCCATGGTCGCGTGCATCGCGCACCAGCTGCGCCGGCTGGTAGAATCCCATCGGCTGCGAGTTCAGGATCGCGGCGCAGAACACGTCGGGATAGAAGGTCTTGAACCAGCACGAGGCATAGACAAGCAAGGCGAAGGAGGCGGCATGGCTTTCGGGAAAGCCATATTCGCCAAACCCCTCGATCTGCTTGAAGCAGCGCTCGGCGAAGTCCCTGGTGTAGCCCTTCTTGACCATGCCATTGATCATTCGGTCGCGGTAATTGCCGATGGTGCCGGTGCGCTTAAAGGTGGCCATGGCCCGGCGCAGTTCGTCAGCCTCGCCCGGCTTGAAGCCGCCGGCGACGATGGCGATCTTCATCGCCTGTTCCTGGAACAGCGGCACGCCCAGCGTCTTCTTGAGGATCGCTTCCAGCTCCGGCTTTTGATACTCGGCCTGTTCCTTACCTTGCCGGCGGCGCAGATAGGGGTGCACCATGTCGCCCTGGATCGGGCCAGGCCGGACGATCGCCACTTCGATGACTAGGTCGTAGAAATCCTTTGGCTTGAGCCTTGGCAGCATCGACATCTGGGCGCGCGATTCGATCTGGAAGACACCGAGCGTGTCGGCGCGGCCGATCATGTCGTAGACCCGCCTGTCTTCCGGCGGCAAGGTGGCGAGCACATAGGGTTGGCCATAGGGATCCCGGGCTTTTGGATAATGGTCCGTGAGCAGAGTGAAGGCGCGCTGCAGGCAGGTCAGCATGCCGAGCGCCAGCACATCGACCTTGAGGATCTTCACCGCGTCGAGATCGTCCTTGTCCCATTCGACCATCTTGCGCGCGTCCATCGCCGTCTTGACGATGGGCACGATCTCGTCGAGCCGGTCCCTGGTGATGACGAAGCCGCCGACATGCTGGGAGAGGTGGCGGGGAAAGCCCATGATCTCATTGGCCCGTTCCATCACATGCCGCGATGTGGGGTCGCTCCGGTCGAGGCCGCCGGCGCGGGCTTCCTTCTCGCCGAGTTCCGAGGTCGACCAGCCCCAGATCGAGCCGGACAGGGACGCCCGGACATCCTCGGACAGGCCCATCGCCTTGGAGACCTCGCGTAGCGCCGAGCGGCCGCGATAGCTGATGACGGCGGCGGCGAGCGCGGTGCGTTTGGAACTGTACTTCGTATAGATGTACTGCATCACCTCTTCGCGCCGCTCATGTTCGAAGTCGACGTCGATATCCGGAGGCTCATTGCGCTCCTCGGAAATGAAGCGCTCGAACAGCGTGTCGATCTTGTCCGGGCCAACTTCGGTGATGCCGATGCAGAAACAGATGATCGAATTGGCGGCCGAGCCGCGGCCCTGGCAGAGAATGTTCTCGCCGCGGGCGAATTTGATGATGTCGTAGACGGTCAGGAAGTAGCGGGCGTAATTCAGCCGCTCGATCAGGGCGAGCTCTTCCTCGATGCGTTTTATGACGCTGGCCGGGACACCGCCCGGGAAGCGCCTCACCGCACCTTCCCGCGCCAGCCTCTCCAGCTCGGCCTGCGGGCCGAGGCCGGATTCCGTCGGCTCGTCGGGGTAATTGTACTGAAGATCGCTGAGCGAGAAGGTCAGCTCTTCCGCGAACCGCAACGTCTCGGCCAGCGCCTGCGGATGCCTGCGGAACAGGCGGGCCATTTCCAGCGGCGGCTTCAAATGGCGTTCGGCATTGGCTGCGAGCTCCAGCCCGACCTCGGCGACGGGTGTGTTGAGGCGGATCGCGGTCAGCACGTCCTGCAGCGGGCGGCGTTCGGCCGTGTGGTAGAGCACATCATTGGTCGCCATCAGCGGAATGCCGGTGCTCTGGGCAAACGCCGCTGCCTGCTCGATGCGGAAACGGTCATTGCCCGCGTAACAGGGTGAGACGCCGAGCCGCAGAGCCTTGCCGAAGCGGTCCTTGAGCTGGCGAAGCATAGCAAGACCGTCCTCAGCGCCCGCCGCCAGATCGGGCAGGACCGCCAGCGACATCAGATCCCCCCATTCGAGCAGATCGCTGCGCTCGAGCAGGGTGGCGCCCTTTTCGTTTTCGTCGCGCAGATTGGCTTGGGTGAGCATGCGGCACAGATGCCCCCAGCCCTTGCGATCCCTGGGATAGGCGAGAATGTCAGGCGTGCCGTCGCCAAAAACCAGCCGGCAGCCGGGGTGATAGGCAAGCTTTTCGACCTTGGCCTGCTGCCAGGCGCGCACCACGCCGGCCACCGTGTTGCGGTCGGCAAGCCCGATCGCCGAGAAGCCGAGCAGCTTGGCCGCGACCACCAGCTCCTCCGGTTTGGACGCACCGCGCAGGAAGGAGAAATTCGACTGGATGCCGAACTCGGCATAGGGAATGACGGTCAGCGCGTTCATGCGAAGACCCCGTGCATGAACCAGCGCGGCGCGGCTTGAGAGCCGCCGTAAAGCCCTTGCCGGTAGAGCCAGTAACGGCGGCCGTCGGCATCCTCGATGCGGAAATAGTCGCGTGTCGATGCCGCCGCGTCGCCTGGCACTTCCTGCCACCATTCGGCGGCGATGCGTTCCGGCCCCTCGGCACGGGTGACGCGGTAGAGCGCGCGCCGCCAGCGGAAATTGAGCGGCGGACCCTCCGGCATTTCGGTGGCCGGCACCTCGATCGGCTCGGGCGCGCGGAACAGCCGGATCGGCCGTTCCGGCGGGAAGATGGTCGTGGGCGCCTGCACCCTGTCCGGTCTCTTCGGCGGCGTGGTCCGGCGCGGCGCTTCGCTGAAGGGGATGATGGCGACGGCGCGTTCCGGCAGATGGCTTTCCACCGCGACCGGCTGCAGCACGGCGCCTTCGCCGAGCCGGGCGCGGATGCGGTCGGCGAACAGCGCGATGTCGGCGCCGTCGTCGGTCACCTCGCCGGTCAGATCGGCCTGCGCCATGTCGAAGGCGGCAGCCGCCAGCACCGAAAGCCGCACCAGATCGAAGCCATAGCCGGCATCGATGTCCTGCTCGAGCGCCGCCAGCCTTTCATGGAACAGCTTTTGGATCAGCCGGGGATCGCGCATCGGCCGCGAGGTACCGAGCGCAATGCGGCTGACGGCGCCGTCGACACGGAAAAGCAGCAGCGCCAGCGTCCGGGCGCCCTCGCCGCGACGCTCGAGATCGGTTTTCAACGTCGTCGCCAGCAGGCCGACCAGCCGCTCGATGTCCTCGGTGAGCGTGACGGGCTCGGCGAGATGGCGTTCGACCGAAAGCGGCGCCACGGGAAGGCGTGGCGACACCGCCTCGTCGAGACGGCCAAGCGCCTGGTCGAGGCGCAACAGCAAGGTGGCGCCGAAGCGGCGGGCAAGCGGCGCGCGCGGTGCCGCCATGACGGCGCCCGCCGTGCGCAGGCCCACGCTTTCAAGGCTGGCGCGGGTTTCCGGCGCGATGCGCAGTGCGGCCAGCGGCAAGGGTGCCAACAGGGCTTCTTCCTCGCCGCCATCGACGATGCGGTCGCCGCAAAAGCGGGCCGCCGCCCAGGCCGCGCCCGGCGTCGGGGCAAGGCCGGCGCGGACATCGAAACCCTGATGGAAGAAGCGCGACAGGATGTCGTCCAGCATGGCGCGTTCGCCGCCGAACAGATGGGTGCAGCCGGTGACGTCGAGAAACAGGCCGTCCGCCCCGTCCAGCGCCACCAGCGGGGTGTAGCGGTCGCACCAGTCGGCCAGGCCTTCGAGCAGGCGCCGGTCGGCCTCGGGATCGGCCTCGACGATGTCGATCGACGGATGCATGGCGCGCGCATCGGCGATGCCCATGTCGCGCTTCAGGTGCAGCGCCTCAGCCCGCTCGTCGAGGGCCGAAATGCGCTGCGCGTTGCCCTGGCGGTGGCTGACCACCAGGGGCGGATGAGCTGACGGCCGGGAACGCCAGGACCGCCCCAGACGCTGCCGCAGGATCCTTTCGGCCGCCAGATAGGGAAACCACAGCGACAGGATCCTTTGCCCATTCCCGTTTTTCCTCGCTTCTTCTTTCGTCGAATGCGCGTTCATCGGGGTTCCACTCCAGTGTGAATTGTCCAGGCAGGGCCGTGCGGCTCTTGCCGATGGTGACGGTGAAGGCGGGGCGGCCGATCGAGCCGGCGAGCGGCCCGGCGATGGTGTCGCGTGGCGTTGCCGGCGCCGACGAGACGATGAGGCGGACGGCCGCCGCCGTCGGTTCGGGCGCGGCCGCCTGCCGCAGCAGGAACACCGGGCGGCCGGCGGCCTGCGCCCTTGCATGCAGCCGGCGCGTCGCGGTCAGGTCCAGCCGCTGCGGGTTGCCGCGGATTTCCAGGATGACGGCGGCGAGCGCCGTCATCCGGGCGGCCTCCTCGGCGATCCACAACGCATCGACGAGTTTTGGCGCCTCGGAAAACAGCAATTGTTCTGGTTCAATGCCGAAGCAGGCCTGCAGCCCCCTGGCATAGGGAAAGCCCGCCTCGCGGAAGATTTCCGTGGTGCCGATCCACAAAACCGGCAGCCCTTGCGCCCGTTTGAGGATCAGGCTGGTGAGCGACAGGGCAAAACCGGCGACGGCTCCGGCATCGCGGGTTTCCAGGCCATGGATTTCGCTGAGCGCGGCTTTCGGCAGGCCACCGCTCAGGGCGGCATCGAGCCCTTCGATGCCGATCGGCAGGAAGGCATCCGGCAAGGCCGCGGCAAGACCGCGCCGGACGATCGTGAGATCGGCACCGCTGGCGTCGGCATCAAGCGGCGCGCCAGCCGGCGCCTGCAGGCGCTCGGGCAGCGTTCCCTCGATCTTCGCGATCTGGCGGCGCAGGGCAAAAACAGTCTCCCGCGCCACGGCGGTCATCGCCATGACGGTCAGTGTCCACTCACAATTGTTCCTGTTATGTTCTTATAGATTCCAGAGAGCCCCCCAAGAGTCAAGCAGACTCATGGGGAATTTATTCCTCTCTGCCTGGATGGCGCAGGCGCATCGGCCCGTTCATTTGCCGATTCCGGTGCGAAGCCAAAGCCTAGTCAGAATGAGCCCGAGCGGTTCAAGCAACCTCTCGGGAACTATCTGCGAATGAGGCTGGCGATGAGCTCGCGCGCTCCGTTGACAAAATTCTTCCACCTAGTCCCATGCGGCGGGATGTAACCAAGGGCCGATTGCCTAGCAATTTCTCGCTTAATATCGCGCCATTGCCCCTTGGACTGAAGGTGCTTTACCGCCGGTAGTTGTGAGTGATGGTGCGCCCATCGTTGCAACACTTCGTTTTCAATTTCACTCACCAAATGGGTATCGCTCCGCAGTAGATTGGTGAGGGGCAATTCGGTGTTGAGCTCGTGCTCTCGCCGGACGTGCCAAGCAATCATGTCTGCGGCCTGGAGAGGCAGATAGACCTTTTCATCACGGAACATCGGGTTGCCGCTAATTAGCTTCCTGACCTTCCTCGGAAAATTACGTTTCATGTATCCGAAGAAAAGGTCGATATCATCGCTAACGCCGTCCTGCTCATCAAAAATAAACTCGATGGGTATGTTCCCACCCTTGCTGCTGGCAAATCTAGACAAGATCGAGACGACGTGAAAAACGCTGGTGAAGTGAGGATTGCCAAGGCCGCGCGGTGATACGGGCTTCAATATGTCAAAGAACTCTTTTCGGCTCACCGACACCTCAAAAGATAGAGGCTTAAAGTGCGCAATTACACGCGCCAGCGAGCTTAATTTCTCGTCGCGCTGACCTTCGCTCCAGCTCTTAAACTGGTCACGCCGGTTCTGCGCCTCAGCCATCTTGAAGTAATCAATGGCTGGCGCGGCCTTTAGCTCCTCAGCCCACGCATCCGAGAATAGTGCCCACTTTTCTGCGCTATTGAGGTAGCCGGCTAGAAAAAGCCGCTGGTCGCCGACATCACTAGCCGAATCGTCGGTTACGGCTTGAAGGAGACCCAATAGCGCTTTCCCGCGAACGTCGATGCGTAGTCGCTAACCAGCGCTCAGAATAGTGCGCTCGCAGCAAACCAACTTAAGGGACGGGCTCACGACTCACCGCCTTCCGGCAAGCGTATGCGTCACTTACGTGAGGTACAACATGTCCAATTTATTCCTGCCCGCTCATCTTGAGCGCAGGCGTCATCCCTGTCCATTTGCCTCGACCGGCGCGAAAGCCTATATGCCGGTCAAAGGACAAACCATGGCCCGCATCTACAAGACCCGCACCTGGCATGGCGAACTCGCGCCCTCGATGGAGGAGCTGGAGTTCCTGGCGCTGGAGGCCTACGCCCACTTGCCGGAGGATTTTCGCAAGCTGACCGGCGAGATCGTCATCCAGATCGCCGAATTCCCGACCGACGAGATCATGGACGATCTGTCGCTGGAGACGCCGTTCGACCTGCTCGGCCTGTTCGAGGGGCGCGGCATCGCCGAGCGCTGGAACCCGCAGACCGGCGAAGGCCCGAACCGCATCACGCTCTACCGCCGCGCCATGCTCGACTACTGGGCCGAAAACGAGGAAACGCTGGGCGACATCGTCACCCATGTGCTGATCCACGAGATCGGCCATCATTTCGGCCTGTCGGACGAGGATATGGAGCGGATCGAGGAAGCAGCCGAATAGCCCTCGCGTCTTCGTCATCCTGAGCGAAGCAAGGAGTGAAGCGACGCGCAGACCCTGGGATTGTTTGAGCAGGATTGGCTAGTGTGGCGGCCGGGACTGCGGGCCTATCACACCCCGCCCGCACCAGGCGGTGCACACGCCATCAGATCATAGACGCCCTTGTCCTCGACCACTGCGAAGCCAAGCTCGACATAGAGCCGCCTTGCCGGATTGTTCTTCTCGACATGGATCGACACTGATTTGCCGGCTAACCATGCCTCGTCGATCAGGTCGCGCAGCAGCGCCGAACCGTAGCCCTTGCGGCGATGCTCCGGCAGAAAAGCGATGTCGATGATGCGGTGCTGGCTTGGCCAGCGCTCGATATAGAGGCGGCCGACGTCCTGCCCGGCCCGCTCCACCACCAGCCAGTCAGCCTCGGGATAGTGTTTTCTGTAGTGCGCGTGCTGCGCCTGGAACTGCATGTCGAGGAAGGCGGCCTTCTGCGCCTCGCTCCACAAGGTCACGGCGAGTTCTTCCAGGCGCGTCGAGGCATAGAGACGCGACAGGAACGGCAGGTCCGCCTCCGTCGCCGCACGGAAGGCAAGCCCGGCCTGGCGCGACCGCGACCAGACTGGAGAAACCTGTTCCAGGACGGGGTCAGCCATGCTGCCGGCGCGTCAGACCGGCGGCGTCAGGTCGCGCACCACGACGATCTGCTTGAGGTTGTCGGTGGTCAGGTTGATCCAGGCATATTCCCATTCGGAGCTGTCGATGGCCATCTGGTTGAGCGTCCACAGCCCGTTGGTGCCGTCCGGCATGGCTATCAGGCTGAACAGAGCGAGCCGCCCGTCGGCATTGTAGTTGAGCGTCAGCCGCGTCGCATAGAGGGAGTTGGCGAAGTCGCGCCATCCCGACCAGTTCTGGGTATAGGCATCCCACTGCGCGTTGAACTCGTGGACGCGCTGCTGGTCGGAGGAGACCAGCACGATGTCGCCATCGCCCTGGATGCCGGCGGCGAGCGTGTATTTGGGCACCCTGGAGTAGCCTGTCGTCGCCCATTGCGTCCAGCTGTCCGAGCCGGCGGGCCGCTGGCGCGTGTGCAGCACCTGCCCGCTCTGGGTCAGGGCGAACAGATTGGTGGCGCCCAGCGGCCCGATCACCGGCGCCATCTCGGTGAAACCGCTGGTCTGCGTGGTGTCGATCTGCACCCATCCCGTCCAGTCGGCGACCTTCAGCGCCTGCGGCTTGGCCTGCTGGCAGCGATAGAGATGCAGGCCCGAATTGATGCCGAACAGCGCGATGCGGCCGTCGCCCTGGCGTATGGCGGTGACTGCCACCAGCTGACCGGTCAGCTGCTGCCAATCACTCCACGGCTTGGCGGGCGGCACGAGTTGATCGACGGTGACGACAATCGGCGTCGAGGAGCCGGGCGGTGTGATGGTTTTCTGCACCTGTACGATCTGGTCTGGATTCTGGTAGATCCACCAGATGCGGCCCTGATTGTCGGTGAGGAAGATTTCGATGCGGCCATCGGCATCGTTGGCCATCGTCAATTTCTGGTAGCTGGCGGCGCCGGGCGGCGCGCCGATCCCGACCGGCGGGTTCCATTTGTCGATCGGGCCGACCTGGTTGGCGTCCTCGCTGATGAAGGACAGATTGGTGGTGCCCGATGGCTGCCCGACCACCGCCACACGGCCATCCTTGGTCAGGCCGGCGGTCATGATGATCCAGGCGCCGGGCGCGATGATCGACCAAGCGTCGGGCCACGACCCGTTCGGCGCGCTCTGCGCCTTCTGGATCAGGCGCCCGGCGGCCGAATCGATGCCGACGACCATCAGTCGCGACAGTTCGAAGAAGGGCGCTCCAGCCGGCATCTGCTGGTAGACAGGCGCGGGGCCGACCGGCGCTGCCGCCGGCTTCTTTGCCTTGGAGGCCGATGCGTCGGATACTGCTGACTTGGCCATCGTGTCAGGCGTGCCCTGTTGGCTCGGAATTCAGGTTCTTGGCGGGAAAACGCCCTGCAGCGCGATGCAGAAATAGCAGGTGAGGTAGGGCTGCAAATTGTTGTGCGGCTGGTCGCCGCCGGCAGGGGCGAGTGCGTTGCCGCTCATAGGCGCTAGATTGGCGTTGGTGGTCGTTTGGAACGCAGCCCCGCCGATCGAGGTTGCCAGGGTGATGTTGGGGGTCAGCGTGCCTTGCGTTCCATCTTCAACGGTTCCCCGCATCGCATGGTTGTGCATCGGTATCTCGGACTCCAGCAGGGACACGGTCTCGGAGCCGCCGGTCTCGCCAAGATCGTGGAGGGAGAGTCCCGGCCCTTGCCCCGGATGCATCGGCGAACGACCCTGGAGATCGGGCAAGGCAAAATTCGACTTGCCGTTGCCCCCATAAGTGGTGCCAAGAAGTGAGAACAAAGCCGTGTTCTGCGAAAGCGGCAGCAACTGACCGTCGCACCACGCCCAGCCCGTGGGCGCGAAGTTGAACGGGAAGATACGGATTTCGGCGACGAATGGATCGGCCATGACGGTCCCTCTTCAAGTCGGCGACGGGAAGATGCCGAACAGCGAGATGATGAAATTGACGCAGAGATAGGGCTGGAAATTCGTATGAGGCTGACTGCCGCCGACAGAGGAAATGGCGGACGTCGCCATCACGGCGTCTGCCGTTTCCAGTGCGTAGAGTTTGACCAATGTCGAACTTGCCAGAACATTGCCTTGCGGCGAGGCTTGTGATCCGTTGCCGATATTTCCCAGAAACGGATGGGAATGCGCCGGAATCTGCTGGGTTGTCAGCGTGATTTCCTCGGCCCCGCCGGTCTCGGCGAGGACGAAGCCATTGCCCTGGTGAAGCGGCAGACGCCCCCGCAAGTCAGGCAATGCGAAGGTGCTTTCGCCGTCGCCACCATAGGTGGTACCGATCAGTTGAAACAGCGTCTCGTTCTCGGAGATCGGCAAAAGCTGTCCCTCGCAGAACATCCAGCCGGCCGGGGCGAAATTGCCGGCAAACATGCGGACTTCGCCAACATAGGGTTGTGCCATGGTCGCTAATCCTCAGGTCGGCGAGGGGAAGATGCCCTGCAGGGCGATGCAGAAACTGAGCGTCAGGAAGGGCTGCATGTTGAGATGCGCCTGGCTGCCCCCGATGTTGGACACGCTTCCCGCATTCAGTGCCGCCAGATTGCTGGCAGGCCCGTAAATATTTCCCGGGTCCTTCGCCAGGACGTTGCCGACATTCGAGAAATTCGGGTTGGTCGAGTTGCCCTGCGTGATGGACGCGTTCGCGACATGCGTATGTTGGGGCAGTTCGCTTATCGAAAGCGTATGCGCCTGCTCCCCACCCCGCTCGCCCAGCGTATGGCTGTTGCCGACATGGGTCGGAATACGGCCCCGAAAGTCAGGCAGGCCGAAGTTCACACGGCCATCGCCACCGAAAGTGGTGCCGAGCAGCGAAAAAAGGCCCTGATTCTGATTGATCGGCAGAAGCTGGCCATTGCACAGCGCCCAGCCCTTCGGCGCGAACACGAATGACATGATTCTAATTTCGGAAAGAAATGGTTCCGCCATCGCCGCTCTCTCGCCTGTCGGTAAGCACAGATATACCATCTCGCAAAATACTCTTGCGACGTGGCATGTCAGTACTTAAATTTTTCTGCTATTTTGAACAACTTGCCTCTTACGCCTATAGAACAACCGATTTTACTACTTTGCAAGATGGATTTTTAGCTTGCTCTACTGAGCCCGATTTCGGTGGAGATTCGGCCTCGATTCAAGGCAAAGGATTGGTCGTTGGCAATGGTGCGTTACCGGCCGAGAATGTCACCGTTCCAGAGATGCTGAACTTGGTCGGGTCGGTTGAGCCGTTGGCATTGTCCAATTCCGTGGCGGTGTTGCCGGCAGTCGGCGAATCCTGTGTCACCTTCACCGTGCCGGCAAGCTGCCTAATGCGCATGAACTGGCCATTGCCGGCCTGCCCCGCCACGTTCGCAAAGGAATTACCCTGAACATTGGCCCAGATAGTCGGGAATGGCCCGAAGCCTGGATCTTGATTGTCCTGGATGGTGATCGCCCGGCTGCCGTTGATATGGTCGAACGTATTGTTGATGATGGTAACGTCGGCCTCGCCGCCGCCCGTGGCTAGACCACCAAGGCCGACATTGACGCTGATGCCGGGGGCAGTCGCGATCTGATAGATCTGATTGCCGTCGATCAGATACTTGCCGTTAATGGCGCCTTCGTTCTGGATGCTGATGCCGAGAGCCGAGCCGGAATTGGTGACCGCGTTGTCGCCGATTATGTTGTTCTTGATCGTTCCGTTGACCGTTCTGTTGAAAGGCCCGTTGCCATTGTCAAAATGGTTGATGGCCGTCGACCGCTGTCCAATGAACGTGTTGTTCTCGATGTCGAAGGTAAGCGAGGTCGCAGCCGGGTCGGTCGACACGTCGATGCCGGCATTGTTGTTGGTGAATGTCGCTCCCGACACGTTCACCGTCATGCTGGTGCCGCCCGAATTGGCGAACAGACCTGTGCCGGTGATCGTCGCGGGCGGAGAGGCGGCATTCCAATCGCCGGTGAAGCTGCCGCCCGTGACCGTGATCCCCATCGTGGACGTCCCCGTGCCAAGGAAGTTGACGAGGTTGCCATGAGGTGAGCTGGCATTGCCGTTGATCGGCTGGCCATCGCTGGAGATCGTGTTGTTGATGAACTGCAGGTTGGTCAACGTTCCAGACGAATTCGAAATCTGAATTTCGAACTCGTTGTTGTTGCTGATCACCGAATTGCTGATCGACGTTGCATGCGCGCCGTTGGAGGCGGTGCCGGTCAATTGCGTTATGTTGATGCCGGACTCGTCCGTCGCCGCGTCATTGCCATTGCCGGAGATGTTGAGTCGGTTCAGCACGAACCCATTGATGCCCGAGCCGCCGATGCCGTCGCCCAGATTGTTGGTGATGTTCATGTAGGCGAGGTGGACATCCTGGGTCGACGTCAGGCTTATGCCGTCGCCGGTCGAATTCTGGATCGTTCCACCCGAACCATTGTTCGCGCCGCCGCCATCGCCGGTGACCGTCAGCCCGCCGCTGGTGCCGGTGTTGTTGAGCACGATGCCGTTGGCGGCGCCGTTGGACGAAATACTCCGGAAGATCAGCCCCGTAGCACCGATCGTCGTGTTTGCGACGTTGAGCGCGGTGCCGGTCGTCGACGCAATGGTGTTGCCGGTGCCCTGCACCGTCACGGTGCCGCCGCCGGTGGCGTTGAAGCCCGTGGCGCTGGTGGTGTTGATCACTAGACCGCCGCCGGTGAAGTTGACCGTCGCGCCGGTGTTGCTCGTCAGGTTGACGGCGGTGTTGGCTCCGGTGGTCAGCGTTTTGCTGGTGCCCGAGAAATTGATCACCGCCGTGCCCGAATTGCCGCTGACATCGATGCCGTTGGCGGCAGCGCCAGTGGCGCTCAGATTGCCGCTGAAAGCAACGGTTCCGGCAGTGCGGCCACTGACCTGGACGATGTTTCCGGCCGTGGTCTTGGTCACTGACGCGGCTATGGTGACGGCGCCCGTGCCGCCATTGATGTCGACGCCGACGCCGGTCGGGTCGTTCGTCGCGCCGATCGAGCCGCCATTGACGTTGACCGCATTGGTGTTGTTGTCGATCCTGATCCCGGCCAGCGTCGTGTTGTCGATCGTCACCGTCGAGAATGTCACCGCGCCATTGGCGCCGCTAAGCAGGATGCCGTTGCCGGCGGTCGCAGCGATCGTAGCCGAGGTAAAGTTGAATGTTGCGCTGGAGCCGTTGATCTCGATGCCATCGCCGCCGCCGGACGTGCCGGCAACGGTGACTGCGCCGCCGTTGAATGTGCCGCCGCTGACATTGGTCAGGTTGATCGGGTCGGCGGCGACCGAGGCGGTGGACTGCAGCGTGGCGAAGGTGACGCCGCTGCCGCCGACGGCCACGCCGTTCCAGTTCAGGATCTGACCCGATGACGTCTGGATGGTGTTGCTTGCGCCCGTGACATTGATCGTGCCGCCGCCGGTGGCGTTGAAGCCGGTGGCGGTGGTGGTGTCGATGTTGAGGCCGCCGCCGGTGAAGTTGACCGTCGCTCCCGTGTTGTTGGTCAGGTTGACGGCGGTGGTGGTTCCGGTGTTCAGCGCGCTGTTGGCGCCGGAGAAGGTGATCGTGCCGCCGGTGTTGTTGCTGACGTCGATGCCGTTGGCGGTGCCGACACTCTGGTCCGCGCTCAGGGTTCCGCTGAGCGTGACGGTTCCACCGGTACGGCCGCTGATCTGGACGACGTTGTTGGCAACGGTTCCCTTCGACACCGACGCCGCGATGGTGACGTTGCCGGAGCCGCCATTGATGTCGATGCCGATACCCTGGACAGCGCCAAACCCGCCGATCAGACTCGTGTTGTCGCTGATCGTGACCGCGCCGGTGTTGTTGTCGATCCTGATGCCGCCGCCGGTGGCCGTGCCCGTCTGATCCGCGATCGTCACCTTGGCGAAGTTCACCGTTGCGCTGGTGCCGTTGAGGAAGATGCCGTTGGAGTTGGTGCCGCCGGGGACGCTGAGCGTGCCGCCATTGAAGGTGCCGCCGCCGACATTGGTCAAATTGACCGCATCGCCGCCGGGGACTTTGGTGTCCGCTGTCATCGTGTTGAAGGTTGCGCCGCTGGCGCCGACCGTCATGCCGTTCCAGACCAGGAGCTGGCCGCCCAAGGTCGTGTGGATCGTGTTGGTGCCGGTAACGTTGATCGTGCCGCCGCCCGTGGCGCCAAAGCCGAGGCCCGACGTGGTGGTGATTCCCAGACCGCCGGCGAAATTGACAGTGGCGCCAGTGTTGGTCGCTAGATTGACCGCTGTGTTGACGCCTGTGGAAAGCGTCATGGCGCCGTTGAAATTGAAGGTGCCGCCGGTGTTGCCATGGACATAGATGCCGTTGTCGTTGTTGCCCGTGGCGCTGAGCGCGCCCGACAACGTGACCGTGCCGCCGGTGACGCCGGAGATGTCGACGATCTTGCCGGCGGTGGTCTTGGTGACCGTGCCGCCATAGCTGACGGTCGGGGCGCCGCCGTTGATCAGGAACGCGACGCCCGCTGCACCCGTGAGTGAGCCCGTGCCGAGGCCAACCGTGCCGCTGACGTTCGTCAGGCTGACATTGTTGGTGCCGCCGCCGGACGATGTCGAGTCCAGCGCGATGGTGGCTGCGACGCCGGAGAGGCTGATCGCCTGACCGAGGGTCGAATTCACCGTCTCGGCGCCGCCGGTGGCGGTGATGCCCATCGTACCGCCGGTACCGGCAATGCCGGTGCCGGTCGTGGTGTCGATGGTCAGGCCTCCGGTGAAGCTGGTCGTGCCGCCGCCCTGCGACAGGCCGGTGCCGCTCGTCGTGTCGATGTTGGCGAGGCCGGTGACGTTGAGCGTGCCGGATGCGACATGGATGCCGCCGCCGGTTGTCGAGGCGTTGTTCACCGTCACCGTGTTGAAGTTGAAGGTACCGGTGTTGGTGTTGATGGCATCGATGCCAAAGCCAGTCGTGTTGCTGATGGACGTCGCGCCGGTGACGGTGAAGGTGCCGGCGACGCCGTCGAAGATGATGCCGCTGGCGCTGCTGTTGGCACTCACGCTGGTGAACGTCATGTTCACGGTCAGCGGATCGAGATCGAAGGCAGCGCCGCTGTTGGTGACGACCACGCCGGCGCTGCTGTTCAGCGTGAAGACCGTGCCGGCACCCTTGGTGTTGACCAGGACGCCGGTGCCGCCAGTGTTGGCCAGGTTGAGCTGGCCCAGATCAAAGGTGCCGCTGGTGTTGGTGAAGCTCAGGCCATTGCCCTGGATCCGCGCGCCGGGATTGCCCATGGCGAGGGTGCCGGCGCTGACGGTGCCGCCGGCGCCATCGGAGTCGAAACGGACATTGTTGAAGGCGATGCCGCCGCTGCCGGCACCGCCGGTCACTTTGTTGCCGGCAAACGACCTGATCGCGATCGAATTGTCCGTCGCGCTGATGTTCTGGCCAGAGAAGGACGCAGCCAGCCCGGACGCGGTCGACCTGAGCGTGTTGCCGTCGATGGAAAGCAGAAGCGTATTGGCCGGCGCGCCGGTCGTGGAGAAGTCGAGTGCATTGCCGCCAGCGGCGATGTCGTTGTCCCTGAGGAAGAAACTGGACGCGCCCGTCGCGTTGACGGCAACGCCGGCGCCGCTGCCGAGATTGCGGACGATCAGGTTCTCGATGCCGCCGGTGAAGGTGCCGGTGCCGCTGGTGGCAAAATTGATCACCGAGGTGGCGTTGCTGCTCTGCAGCACCGGCCGCAGGGAATCGATACCCGACGGTGCCGCGATGATCGGCGAATTCTGTACCGTGGTGAAGTGGAAGGCAGCGGAGGCGCCGCTGCTGGCGTCGACACCGAGCTGCGAAACATCGACGGCCGCATCGCCGCTCTTGAAGGCAAGCAGCACCTGCCCGTCATCGAGGTTGAACGTGGTGCCGCTGAGGTCGACGGTTTCCTGGGCGCCGTTGACGTTCTGGTCGATCAGCACCACCACATTGGCGGTGGACGCCTGCGCGCCGATATAGCTGCCTGGATTGGCGAGGCTGCCGTCGCCGGTGCCGCCCGCGGTGACATAGTAGACGCTGATCGACGCCAGGTTCGACGTGTCGCCGGTGAAATTGACGTCGTTGAAATTGTAGTCGCCGTTGGTCGGCAAACTGTCGGTGGCGTGGATGACTTGGCCGCCGGTGGTCGCGATCGACGATTCGGCAGGACCCTGGCCGTCGCCGAACACCAGCTTGGCGTTGGTGGCGCTGGAGAACTGCACGCCATAGCCGACATTGGCGATGGTCGAGGTCTGGCCGGCAGGGCCGGGGTTGTTGTTGACGGTGTCGCCGAGCTGGATCGTGCCGGTGCCGGTGGTGCCGGCCATGTCGATGCCGATCGTGCCGGCGAAGCCGCCGCCGTCGACGTCGAAATCGCCCGCCGTGATGTTGCTCGCACCGAGCGCCGCGCCGTTGAGGTCGAAGCCGACCGCATTGGCGGCATTGAGCCCGACCTTCAAACTGGTGAAGTCCAGCGTCGAGCCAAGCGTGCCGGAAATGTCGACGCCGCGAGAGGTGATGCCTTCCAGGTCGACCGCGCCGAGACTGAGCGTGCCGCCGCTGACATTGTTGAGCGAGATGCCGGTCGCCG
The DNA here is from genome assembly GCF_016756475.1 of Mesorhizobium sp. 113-1-2. NCBI lineage: Bacteria > Pseudomonadati > Pseudomonadota > Alphaproteobacteria > Hyphomicrobiales > Phyllobacteriaceae > Mesorhizobium > Mesorhizobium sp. 113-1-2. Next base: position 1,028,466 of record NZ_AP023242.1, on the reverse strand, counting down.
CGCCGTTGACCGAGATGGAATCGAAGTTGATGCCGCCGGCGCCGACCGTCGCGCCGTCGAGGTCGAGCGCGGTGCCCGTGCCGGTGGTGATGGTGTTGCCGATGCCGCTGACGCTGACCGTGCCGGCGCCGAAGGTGCTGGCGGTGAAGCCGGCGCCGCTCGAGGTGGTGATGACCAGGCCGCCATTGGTGAAGTTGAGCGTACCCGTGCCCTGGCCCGCGCCGATGCTGGGAGACTTGACGATGGCGTCGTTGGTGCCGCTGCTGGTGTTGAATATCTTTGACGTGCCGGAGAAGGTGACCGTTCCCTCGGACGATCCGTCGAACAGCACACCGACGGCCGTGCCAGTATGATCGATCGTGCTCGAAATATTGTACACGCCCTCAGCGTTGCCGCTGAAGACGAAAGCTGCTGTCCCCAGCCCGGATATTGCCGTGGTCGAAACGACCGAACCGCTCATGGTCAGATCGGTCCAGTCGCCGCCACCGGCAGTCAGTACCACGCCGGTATCGACCTTGATCGAGCCGTTGTAGTTGAGCGTGGCATGGACAAGATTATTGCCGCCGGAGAGGCTGATGGCCGAAACGGTGGTGCTTGTCGTCGCGCCGATGCTGGCGCTGCCGCCATTGCCGCCAACGTTGACGGTCCCGCTCGAGGTCGTCAATGCGATACCGACCTCGGCGCCGTCGATGGTCAAGGTGGATCCGGCGACATTGGCGACGTTTATGGTGCCGACCTGCGGCCCACCGATATCGAACCCTCTGTAGCTGACGTCGAGATCGGTCGTGCCGGTGAAATTGACCACGCCGGCGCCGCTCAGGCCGGCCAGCGAGGCGCCAAGGTAGCCCGTATCCTTCAGGCCGCCAATGTTGACGTCGCCCGCGAGACTTATACCTCCGAGCAGGACACCTGCACCGGCATTGGTGGATATGGCCGAGACGCTGTCGAAGGTAACCCCGCCAACGCCGACATTGGCGCCAAACAGGATGAGGCCGTCGGCGCCGGAATCGATCTTGTTGCCCGTGCCGGTGACGGTAACGGTGCCGGTGGCAAAATCGCCGAAGGCGATGAAGCCGGTGCCGGTCGTCGTCTTGATGTCGAGACCGCCGCCGGTGAAATTGACCGCGGAATTGGTATTGGGGGTCGGCGTGCCCGCCGGGAAATTGCCAACCATACCCAGGCTGACGGCGTCGGTCGCGCCCGAGCTGATCACCTTGCTCAAGCCCGAGAAGGTGATGGTGGCCGAATCGTTGCCGGCAATGACGATGTTGCCGCCGGCCGCAGCATTGCTGTCGGTCAAATTGCCCGACAGCGTCACCGAACCGCCGGTCATGCTCTGGATCGAGACGGCAGCGCCGGTGCCGTTGCTGGCGATCGTGCCGCCGTAGGAAATGGTCGCGTTGCCGCCGCTGGCGGCCGTCGCCGCGCCGACATTGAACGACGTGCCCGAACCGGTGTTGGTCAGCGTGCCGGTGCCGAAGCTCGCCGTGCCGCTCAGATTCTGCAGGTCGATGCCGCTGCCGGAGCTGAAGGACGCACTGGTCGAGGCGAAATTGATGCCGGCCGTGATGCCGTCAAGCGCCACCGCTTGTGCCGACGTGGCGTTGATCGTGCCGGTCGTGACATTGACCGTGCCACCGCCGGAGGCGTTGAACGCCGTCACGCCGTTGGTGGTGATGTCCAGATCGGCGAAGGTGACCGTAGAGCCCGTATTGCCGGTCAGCGACACACCATTGCCGTTGACCGTCACCTTGTCGGTGAAGTTGACCAGGCCGGCGGTGCGGTTGGCGATCGAGATGCCGCCGCCGGTCAGCGTGCCAGGGGTCGCGCTGTTGGGCAAGGTGCCGCGCGTGACCGTGATGTTGCCGGCGCCGCCGTTGACGTCGAGAAGCGTGCCGGCGACGTTGACGTTGTTGTTGATGATCGACAGGTTGGTGTCGAGACCGGCGACCTTGAACGCCGTGCTGCCGGCGGCGACATTGCTGACGGTGACGCCTTCGATGACGATGCCGCCGGCATTGTTGAAGCCGCCCGCGCTCTGGTCGACGGTGAAGACCGAGCCGCTGGCGCCGCTGAAGTTGAAAGCGGTGTTGCGCACCTGGTTGCTGCCGAGCAGATGCAGGAAGTCGCCCGTGCCGGTGACCACGCCTTCATCGCCGGTGACGTTGCCGCCGGTGGCGCCGAGACTGCCCTGGACATTGACCGGCTGAATGGTGCCGGAGGTGAGGATGGAGGTGTTGTTGCCGAAGCCGGTGATCGACTGGCCCGAATCCAGCGTGAACGGCGTGCCGCTGAGATCGACGGTGCCGACAAAGGCGAAGGTCTGCGTGCCGAGCAAGGCATCGGCCTGGGCGACCGAGATGGTCGTCACCGCGGCGCTGAGCCCGTCCGTGCCGGCGGCGATGACGCCGCCATTCTGGGACACCATGATGGTCCCGCCGACGGCGCTGGCCAGATGGGCGCTGCCGGTGAAGAACACGTCGTCGAAATCATAATTGCCGAGCGTCGGATCGAGCCCGATCGTGTTGACGGTGTAGGCGCCAACGGCCGTGGCGCTGATGGAGGACTGCAGCCCGTCGGCCGAAGTGCCGTCGCCGAAGGTGAAGTTGGCGTTGGCCGAGGTCGCGGTGGTGCCGCCCGACGACAGGTCGACGCCGATGCCCAGATTGGTGATGCTGGAGCCGCGCTGGAAGGTGATGGTCTTGTCGCCGTGCGTCGACGACAGGTCGATGCCGCGCGAAGTCAGGTCGCCGGTGCCGGTGATCGTCGTCACGCCGAAATCGGCCGTCGTGGCCGATACGCTGAAGTCGATGCCGGTCTGGTTGGCGCCGGCGCCCATTGTCACGGTCGTCGTGCCGAAGGTGACGTCGGCATTGGTGCCGGCGAAGTTGATGCCGGCGGTGTTCGCGGCCGAGCCCAAGGTGACCGAGGTCGTGCCGAACGTCACCGCTCCGGCATTGCTGCCGCCGCCACCGATATCGATACCGTTGCCGCTGGCTCCCGACACGGTGACCGAGCCGAAGGTGGCGCCAGCGCCGCTGGCGACGTTCGAGACCGACACACCGTTGCTGGTCGGGTTGGTGACCGTCAGGGGCGCGGTGGCGTTGAAGGCCGCGGTGCCGCCAAGGCCGCTGATGACAGCGCCGCCACCGTTGGCCGTAAGCGCCGAACCGGTGAAGCTGATCGTGCCGCCGGTCGGTGCCGTGGTCGAGCCGATCGCAAAGAGATTGCCGGTGCTGGTGGAGGTGACGTTGCCCGAGAATGTGACCGAGCCGCCCGTGATGCCATCGACCTTGACCGCCGTGCCGGGCGCGGTCGCAGAACTGGATATTCCGGCCGACACCGTGATCGCGGCGCTGCCGCCGGAGACGACGACGCCGTTGCGCGTGCCGGAACTGGTGACGGTTCCACCAATGGCAATGGTGCCGGTGTTGTTGGTCAGGTTGACACCGGTGCCGGCCGCGCCGCTGATGGCAACCGCGCCCAAACCAACCGTGGCGGAGCTGTCTCCAATGAAAATGCCGCTAGATGTGGTGTTGGAGGCCGTTGTCGTGCCGGTAACGGAGAAATTGCCGGCGGTGTGGGACAGGCCGATTGCATTCTGTCCGCCGGACTGGGTCACCGTGTCCAGCGTGACATCGAGCTCAGTACTGTTGCCAAGCCCGAGGCTTTGGATTTGTACGGCTGAAAGGCCGTTGCCCGAAATCGTGCCGCCCGTTGTCGTCAGTTTCGCGGCGCCGACCGAGTTGACGAAGACGCCCGTGGCGCCATTGTTCTTCGCATCGAGCGTCTCGAATCCATAGGTCCCGCCGCCGACGATGAACAGGCCCTGGCCGGTGTTGTTCGAAAGTGTCGTCGTGCCGGTGAAATTGTAGGTTCCATCGCCATGGTCGATCAGCAGACCGTTGCCGGTATTGCCGCTCGAGTTCAAATTGTTGGCGGTGATGCTGTTGGTGCCGTCGAACAGCACACCCTCCAGAGCCGCGCCCGAGACGTTCAGGCCGGAGATGGTGATATTGCTGACGCCGCTGCCATGGACGCCGTTGGCGCTGCCGCCGGATATGTTGAAATCGAGCAGCGAGCTGTTGTTGGCCAGCGTGACGACATCGCCGGCGCCGGAATTGGTCAGCGTCGCCGCACCGGCGGCGTCCGAAACGACCTGGTCATGCTGGACATTGTCGCCGGTGACGTTGATCGGCACGCCGCCGAGCGAGAAGGAGCGGCCATTGCCGAACGAGGCCAGCGTCTGGCTGGCGCTCAACGAGAAACCACCCGTAGCATCGATCGGCGTGCCGTCATTGACCAGCACGAAGATGGCGTCGCTGTCGGTGATGGCGTCGGCGGTCGCGACCGTGGCCAGGTTCGTCAGCGAAGAGCCGTCGCCACTGCCTGTGGCCGACGAGCCTATGAAGATCACGTTCTGCACGTCGAACAGCTGCGGGCCGCTGAAGGTGGTCGAGCCGAACGCGTAGAGGCCGAGCGTCTGGTTGAGGCCGCGGGCATCGAGCGAAGCGGTGATGCCGGCAATCGAACCGCCACCGAAGCTGAACTGGGCATTGGCCGAATTGGCGAGCGACCCGGAAATGCCGAGGCGCACGCCGGTGTCGACGCCCGAAATGGAGCCGCCATTGGTGATGATGATCGAGGCGCCGCCGGTGGTGCTGGCGAGGTCGATGCCGATGGTGCCGGCAGCACCCGGGCCGCTGATGTTGAGCGACTGCGCGGTGAAATTCGTCTGGCTGCCGGCGAAGTCGAGACCTGTGCCGACGCCCAGCCCGGAAATGACGATGTTGCCGGCCACCACCGCCGCGTTGACGCCGCTGAACGACATGCCGTCGGCGCCGGGATTGGTGATGTTGATGTCACCGAAGCGGATCGTCGCCGGCGAATCGGTAATGGCGATCGCCGGTCCGGTCGTGTTGGAAATCGTCGTCGCGCCATTGACCGTGAAACTGCCCGAAACATGGTCGAGCACCACGCCCGACGTGCCGCCGGTCTGGGTGATCGAATCCAGCACCACATGCGCGGTGATCGGGTCGATGAAGACGGCCATGCCGCCATTGCCCGACACGGTGCCGCCGGTGGTGGTGAAGCTGCCGGCAATCGACGTGCCCTGCACGGTTATGCCGCGATCGGTGTTATCAAGCGCATTGACGGTGGCGAAGGTGTAGGTGCCCTGGCCTGATATATCCAGACCGTCATCGAGATTGCCCGACAGCAGTGTCGTGCCGGTGAAATTGTAGGTGCCGTTGTCTTCTATATGCAGGCCGTCGAGGCCATTGCCGGTCGCGGTGAAATTGGACGCGCTGACATTGGTCGAATTGCCCTTGAATTCGGCGCCGTTGCCGCCGGCACCCGTCACCGTGACATTGGTCAGCGTCGTGCCGGTGACGTTGTTGCCGAAGATGCCGTCGGCGCCGCCGGTGATGGTGATGCCGTTCAGCGTGTTGCCGTTGCCGAGCGTGATAACGTTGTTGGCAACGTTGGTGCCCTGGATCGTGCCGTCGCTGCCGCCGAGATTGAAGGTCGCGGTACTGCCGTTGAACAGCTTGGCGGTGACGCTTTCGCCGCCACCGATTACGGTCTGGCCGTTGGCAAGTGTCACGCCGGCCGTCGTCAGATTGCCATTGCCGCCGAGCGCCACGACAAAACCGCCGCTGCCGGCCTTGGTGACCGCGTCGTCCAGCGTCGTCGGGTCGGCCTGCGTGCCGGCGCCCGCCAGGCCGCCATCGGCAAAATAGAACTTGCCGAAGGCCGCATTGGTGGCGGCGTTGATGGCGACGCGCGTCGTCGAGCCGCCGGTCTTGTCCTGCGACTGGATCCGGACGCCGATATCGCCGCGCACGCGTTCGTTGACGCGCTTGCGCAGGCCTTCGCTGACCGGATAGACCGGGTCCGTGCCGATGGCCCCGGTCGTGTCCGAGCCATGGCCGGGGTTGAACGGGATGTTCAGCCGCACGCTGCCGGCGAACTGGGTGTGGTCGCGATTGTCATCGCGCACCTCGCCGGCCAGCACCAGTTCGGTGCCGCTGCCGAAGACATCGCCGATCGTGTATTCGAACCCGGCCTTGGCGCCGGTGACGCTGCCGTCGTCGCCATGCGGATCCTCGAAATGATAGCCGCCAATGTCGAGCCGCAGTGAATGCTTGTCGGGCAGGTTGATCGGCACCTGGGCGCCGATCTCGCCTTCAATGCCCCAGGCCGCGTAGTCGCGGTGGTCGAGCACCGATATCTGTTCGATCAGCTGGTTGCTGACCATCGACAGGCTCGAACTGGTCGAATGATCCGTCGAGTCGCCCTTGATCGGCACGAAGACGTTCACATGCGCGTCGAAGTTCGGCGTGATCGCCTCGACGCCCAGCGTGCCGGCAGTGAACTGGGTGCTGTTGTAGTTCTCGACGTTGAGATAGGCGTAGCCGCCGAGCATCAGGTCGGGATTGACGATGCGGCGAATGCCGAGGCCGATGTCCTGGCCGGAAGCATCCTTGAAATCGTGCTTGGCCCGGACATCGAGGAACAGCACCGATTCGGCCGTCTGCTTGATCGGGATGAAGCCTTCGAGCGCGGCGTTGCCGCCATTGTTGTCGGCGCCGACGATGGCGCGGATCTGCGGCTGCCAGAGCCCATCGGGATCGCCATGGGCAACCACGCCGGAAAGGCCAAGCGCCAGCGTTGTCAACGCCGTCGTCTTCCAGAGATGACTTACAATGCGCGAACGCCGATAGCCGGCGCGCACGCGGAAATCCTCCCCACGCGCTGCCACCCCACCAACTTGCCGAGACTTCTCGGTAGTTCCCATCCCTGGCGAGTCCTTCTGGGACTACACGTCCCGCGTGTTAATTCTTACGCGAATTGTATTGTATAGCGAGCCCGGAATCTTGTGACTGTTGTTGTCGACCCTCAAAGTTCTGTCCTGTGGCCATATTGCCACAGTAGATTTGCCGGCTTGCTTGTCCGGGGACTCGGCTTTCGGAGCAGTCGCCCTTGTTGTATCAAACCTTTTCCAGGAGAATACCTGCCGGGGCAAGGAAAACTGTGGGGCATGAAGAACATGGCAATTACTTTAGCTAAGACTAATCTACTCCGTATGGTCGCGGCATGGGCTGCTCTGTGGCTGCTGTCGGCTTCTGTTGGCCCGGCGCTTGCCGAGGACACCGCCAAAGAGGCCCAATCCAAACAGTCTCAATCCAAGGACGCCGGACCCAAGCCGGCCGACGCCAATGCATGGGCCGTGAACTGCTCCAGCGACTCGGCGGCCGGTGAGCTTCAGTGCCAGGTTTCGCAGAACCTCACCGAAGCCAAGACAGGCCAGCGTGTGCTGACGGTGACCGTGCGCCGCGACAGCGGCAATGGCAGCCTGGCCATGCTGCTCGCTTTGCCGCACGGCCTGTTCCTGCCGTCGGGCGTCAGCTATCAGGTCGACAGCGGCAAGAAAGTCACCGTCGCCATCCAGACCAGCGACCAGAACGGCGCCTATGCCGCGGTGCCGGTGGCGCCGGAACTGGCCAAGGCGATGAAGTCGGGGACGACGATGAACATCGGCATGGAATCGGTGACGCGCAAGCCGGTGACCATCCCGGTTTCCCTCAAAGGCTTCGGCGCCGCGGTGGCCAAGCTGGAATCGATCAAGTAGGGGTTTCGCCGGCAACCGTTGGCCGACGCCCAATCACTTCGTCATCCACGGGCGGAGCGAGCAGCCGCGCAGCGGCGTCGCGGAGACCCGAGGATCCATGCCGCGGCCGTGCTGACAGGTGCAGCGGAGCAGAATCCAGGACCGTGGCAACGCTCCGGAGTCCCGGCATGGATCCCTTAGGCTGCGGAGCAGCTCCAGGGGTCTGCGCCGCGTCGCTGCGCTCCTTGCTCCGCCCGTGGATGACGAAGTCATGGACGTCTCCGCTAATCGCCGAGGCATGCTGTGCATCAACATAGCAAGCAACCGGCTTGATTGTCCGCACTCACAATGCTCCGTTGCCGCTTCGGATATCCGGAGAGGTTTCATGACAGGTTTTGTCGACCGCCAGCGCGCCGCGCATGTGATGGGCCAGGCCGGCATCGCGGCACTGGTGCTTTCGGCACCCGAGGCCTTCCACTATGCGACCGGCGCGTGGATCGGCCCGGCGGGACTGTTCCGGCGCGCCGGCGGTGGCTTCGTCGTCATCCCGGCCAAACAGGACTTGCCGATCGGCGTTGTCGTCGCCGACTTCAACGCGGCGCAGCTGCGGCTCGCCGCGCCCGAAGCAATTGTGCGGTCGCACCCGATCTGGATCGAATCGGCGCCGGTCGCGACAGCGCACGGGCTGCCCCTGGCTGAGCGCATCGAGGCGGGGCTGGCCGCGCTCGGCCGCGCGCCGGATTTCTCGCGTCCCGCGACCTTCGACCTCGCCGGCTCGGTGCGCCAGCTGCAGCTTCTGCTGCACGACTTCGGACTGGCGCGGGCAACACTCGGTATCGACCTCGACTTTGTTCCAGCCGCCGATTTCGCGGCCATCCAGGCGCTGCTGCCGGACTGCCCGATGGTCGACGGCTCACCGGTTCTGGACAGGCTGCGGGCTATCAAATCGGAGCGCGAGATCGACCTCTTGCAGCAAGGCATTTTTCTCTCGGAAGCCGGGCTGGAGCGCCTGCAGGTGGATGCGCTGGCCGGCATGCGCCAGGCCGATCTCATCGCGCTCTACCGCAAGGGCGTCGCCGACGCGGCCGCCGGTCTGTCGCATCCTGTCGCGACGGCCGAATATGTGACGCTGGGCGCCCGCGCCAAGGGCGCCGACGCCAGGGCCGAGGCCGGCGATCCGTTGAAATGCGACATGGTCTGCACCGTCGGTGGCTACGCTTCCGACATGTCGCGCAATTTCACCTTCGGACCGCCTTCCGCCGACCAAGCGGAGCTGCACGCGATCGCCGAGCGCGCCTTCGAGGACGGGCTGGCGGCACTGATCCCCGGAAACACGCTCGGCCATGTCCACCGCGTCACCACCGAGAGCCTGGCGCGGCAAGGCCTGCGCTCCTACCGCCGCGGCCATTTCGGCCACAGCGTCGGGCAATCGGTGTTTTCCGAACAATGGCCGTTCATCGCCGCCGACAGCGATGTCGTGATCGAAGCCGGCATGGTGCTGGCCTTCGAAATCCCGCTCTACATAGACGGCCTTGCCAGCTTCAATCTCGAGGACCAGTTCCTGATTACGGCGGATGGACCGAAGGCGATGAACCGGCTGCCGAGGCGGCTGGAGGGGATTGGGTAGGGGGAGCTTCACTCCGAAGCCTCTCCACCTTCGTCATCCACGGGCGGAGCAGGAGCGAAGCTCCGTCGCGGAGACCCGAGGATCCATGCCGCGACCTCAGCCGTGGAGTGCAGCGGAGCGAAATTCTGCACCGTGGCGGCGCGTTGGAGTCCCGGAATGGATCCTGGGGTCTGCGCTGCGTCGCTGCGCTCCTTGCTCCGCCCCAGGATGACGACGGGAGAGGTTAACCACTCACCGCCGGCCGCCTGTCCCTCCACGGCATCTCTTGCTCCAGCTGCGCCGACACCGCCAGCACCGTCGCCTCGTCGCCATAGCGGCCGACCAGCTGCACGCCGATCGGCACGCCGCCTTTCGACCAGCCGAGCGGCAGCGAGATTGCCGGCTGGCCGGAGATGTTGAAAGGAAAGGCAAACACCGCATCCGCCCATTTGGCGTTGTAGCGGTCGATGTCGGTTTCCGACATGTCGTAATAGCCGAACGGGCGCGGCAGCTGCGTCAGCGTCGGTGTGATGAAGAGGTCGTAGGCGTTGAGATCGCCGACAATGTCGCGGCCGATCTGGCGGAGCTGCTCGACATCGGCGATGTGCCTGACACCGCTGGTCGCGCGGCCACGTTCGATGATTGCCCAGGTCACCGCCTCGACGTCCCTTGGAGTAACCGGCCGGCCGATCACTGTCTCAAGATAGTCGAAGGTCGCCGCCGTCTGCACGCAGGTCATGTTGGTGTAGGTCGCCCACACGCCATTGGCGTCGAGCGGCATGTCGTGCTCCTCGACATGGTGTCCCAGCCGCTCGAGCGCCGCCACCGTCGCCAGCACCGCCGCCTTCACCTCCAGATCCATGGCGGTGCCGTTGGGCGGCGTGACGGTGAAGCCGATGCGCAACCTTTTCGGCGCGCGCGCCGACAGGCTGAGCCAAGAGGCATCGGGAACCGGCGGCGTGTAGGCGTCGCCCGGCAGCGCGCCGGCCACCGCATCGAGATAAGCCGCTGTGTCGCGCACCGAGCGCGAGCAGCAGAGAAAATAGGCGCCGCCATACCAATAGTCGCCGAACGGCGCGAGGCTGACGCGGCCGCGCGACGGTTTCAGGCCGACAATGCCGCAGCAGGACGCCGGAATGCGGATCGAGCCGGCGCCGTCGCTGGCTTCGGCGATCGGCACCATGCGCGCGGCGATCGCCGCCGCCGCACCGCCGCTCGAACCGCCAGGCGTGATGCCTTCCTTCCAGGGGTTCTTCGTCACCCCGTAGAGCTTTGGCTCGGTCGTGATCGACCAGCCATTCTCGGGCGCGTTCGACTTGCCGACCAGCACCAGCCCCGCCGCCTTCATGCGGCGGACGACTTCAGTGTCGAAGTCGGCGACGACATCTTTCAAATAGAACGAAGAATTGGTGTTCGGCGCACCTGTCCAGGACGAGGCCAGTTCCTTGAGCAGGAACGGCACGCCGGCGAAGAGCGCCGATCTGTCGACCGTTTGCGCTTGCGCACGTGCCATGTCGTAGAGGCGGTGGATCACCGCGTTCAGCGCCGGATTGAGCCGCTCGACCAGCGTGATCGCCGCCTCGACCAGCTCGGCTGGCGAAACCTGGCCGCCACGCACCAGCCCGGCCAGGTCGAGCGCATCGGAGTCCGCGTAGGTTCTCAACAGACTGTCGGTGACAGCGGCCATGTATTGCTCCTTTTATGTCTGAGTGACTCCCCCTCACCCAGCCTCCGCTTCGACTGGTGTGGCTGATCGGCCCGCGGCTTGATTGCCACGTGGTTCCCCCAATCCGTCGCTGCTTCGCAGCGCCACCTTTCCCCCCTCCGGAGGGAAAGGAAGGGAGCCCCGTTGGAAAAAGCGTTGACGGCAAAAAGCTTGGCGCCCTTCCTCTACCCTGTCGATCGGGGGCCGAAGGACGGGCGAGACCCGTGGCTCGCCCCGGCAGGCGTCTCGGCGAAGCCGAGACGGAGTGGGGGTCGACCAGCGCAGCATAGGAAATGCATGCGCGAAGCGGCCGGATGAGGGGGCGTCACTTCAAGCCAGTTCGACGGTGCGCCCCAGTTCGATGCTCTCCTCTGCGGCGAGCACGATGCGCAGGCTGTTGACCGCGGCGTCCATCTGCTCGGTCAGATCGATATCCTCGCGGATGGCGCGCAGGAAGAACGCCTGCTCGCGGTCGCATAGCTCCTGATGGCCGGGTTCATCCTCCATGCTGACGATCTCGTCAGGTTTGGAAAAGTTCTTGTCGCCGTCGACCGCGGCATAATGGATCTTCAACGCATCGGTCTTGGTGTGGCGGTCGATATCGGCCGAATTGGAAACCTCGGCGTCCGAAGCGGTGCTTGCAGCCTGGCCGGCGACGATCGACACCGCGCCCTTGGGGCCGACCACGTCCTTCACGAAATAGGCCGTCTCGCTCATCATCGGCCCCCAGCCGGCCTCATACCAGCCGACCGAGCCGTCATCGAAGGTGACGTGCAGATGGCCATAATTCTGCTTGTCGGCCTCCGCCCACAATTTGGCGCCGATGCCATGCACGCGCACCGGCCTGGCGCCGGTCAGCTGGCACATGACGTCGACATAGTGGACGCCGCAATCGACGATCGGGATCAGCGAATCGATCAGGTTCTTGTGCCAGTGCCAGGCGCTGCCGCTGCTCTGCTGGTTGAGGTTAAGGCGCATCACCAGCGGCTTGCCGAGCGTCTTGCCGACCTCGATGAACTTGATCCAGGAGGGGTGGACGCGCAGGATGTAGCCGAGCACCAGCTTGCGGTTCTTGGCGCGTGCCGCCGCCACGACCTTCTCGGCATCCTCGATGTTGGTGGCGAGCGGCTTTTCCATGAACACATGGCAATTGGCCGCGATCGCCTTCAGCGCGTATTCGGCATGGGTGTTCGGCCAGCTGTTGATCGACACGGCGTCCGGCTTCGTCTCCTTCAGCGCCAGGTCGAAATCCTCGTACAGCGGATAGAAGGCTAACTCCGCCGGGATCTTCTTATTGCTCTTGATCGAGCGGCTCATGATGCCGACGATCTCAAAACCCTCGGAGCGGTGATAGGCGCTGGCGTGCGACGCCCCCATATTGCCGAGACCCACCACCAGCACTTTTACCTTGTCGGCCACATCAGCCTCCCAGTTCTTGATTGAATTTTGTGCGGCGATCGGTTGCCGCTTGGCCCTTTCCTCTCCCCCGTCGATCGGGGGAGAGGTGTCGAGCGAAGCTCGACGGAGTGGGGGTCGACCCTAGCGCCCGCCTGAGGTCTCTTGGTCGCCAAATTGTGCCTGTCTTGCGGCGACTACGCGTTTGGCAAACGCCTTCCCCCACTCCGTCGCCGCTTCGCGGCGCCACCTCTCCCCCCTCCGGAGGGAGAGGAAAGGAGCCAAGACAGGACAATCACTTCACCGCCGAATCGAACAGATGCGCCTTGATCTTTTCGACATCGAGCGCGGCGAAGCCTTCCGACAGCTTGACGCCGTCGGCATCGGCCTTGACCTTGGCCTTGTCGAACGTATTGGCCGCCGGGATCAAATCGTTGGTGCAGACATCCTCGGCCTTCACCGGATTGGTGATCTGGCCGATCTTGTGGATCTCGTCGAAGAAGCCCTGCCAGCTCGCCATGTCGTGCGAGCCCCAGCCGCCGCGCTTGTCCATGTCACCGCGGAAGACGTTGATCTGCTGCAGGATCGAGGTGGTGCCGAGCTCCGGTCCGAGATTCTTGGCCAGCGTCGGGAACTGCTCGAACACCGCTTCGACGGCCGCACGCGGATTCTGGTAGCCGAATTCGAGACCCATCGCCCAGCCGCGCAGGTATTTTTCCAGGAACGCCTTCTTGTCGGGATCCTCGAGGTCGGCGGCGCGCACGACAAAGGTGTTGGCCGGCAGTTTCGAGTTCTTCACGCCGAGCCAGTATTCGAAGTCGAGACCCTTGGCGATCCATTCGGCGCGCAGCCCCTCCCAGGACAGGGCCGCGTCACCCTGGCCGCCGGCAAGTGCGGTACCCCAGATCGGCCAGCCGGCCTCGACATATTTGACCTTCTTGATGTCGACGCCTTGTGCCGCAAGCAGCGGATCGGTGATCGACTGCCAGGCGGCGGAACCGAGCAGGATGGTCTTGCCTTCGAGCTTCTTCAGATCGTTCGAGCCCTCGCCCTTGCGGAAGGCGATGCTGAACGTGTCGCGGGCGCCCATATGGAAAACCGATTTCAGCTTCATGCCGTTCTGGATGGCGAAGGAGAACACGCCGGGCGAAGGGAAGCCCATATCGGCCTGACCGACATCGACGAACTTCACCGTTGCCGTGCCGTCCGACGGCCCCGGCTGCATGTCGGTGTTGAGGTCGCCGAAATAGCCGGCCTTCTTGGCCGACCAATAGGGATAGTCGTCGAGCACTTCGAGCGTGCCACGTGGCGAGATCCAGGTGAATTTCTCGTAGGCCGCCGCCCTGGCTTTGCGGCCGGATGCGCCGAGCGCGGTTGCCGTCACCAGGCCGGCGCCGGTGACCTGCAGGAAATAGCGGCGGGACATCCCCGCCTGGCGGATCGAATTGTCTTTGGTCATCGCTTTCCCCTTTTGTTTGATGTCAGTCTCATGGCACCCGCCTCCCGGGCACCGTCATTGCCTCCTGCTCTAAGCCTCCCAGCTCGCCCATTTCTTGCCGATGAGGAAGAACAGCACGTAGATCAGGATGCCGAGCGTCGACAGGATCAGCACCACGGCGAAGAATTGCGGCATCTGGATCATCGACGAATAGGTGGTCAGCCGGTTGCCGAGGCCAAAGCCGCCGCCGACCATCTCGGCGCCGACGGCGGTGAGCAGGCCGAAAATGGCGCCGATCATCAGCCCGACCAGGATCATCGGCAGCGCCATCGGCGCGCGGATCTTCCAGAAGATCTGCAAGGTGCTGGCGCCGTAGGAGCGGGCGAGCGCGATCTTGGCGCTGTCGACGCGGCGAAAGCCGGTGGCGGCGTTGATCATCACCATCGGCCCGGCGGCCAGCGCCACCGCGATGATGCGCGGCGTGTAGCCGAAGCCGAAGCGCAGGATCAAAAGCGGCACCAGCGCCAGCATCGGCGTGGTGACCAGCAGCAGGATGTAGGGCGCGACGATCTTCTCGGCGAAGGGGAACTGGGTGATGACGGCGGCCAGCACCAGCCCGACGACGGCGCCGATGGCAAAGCCGGACACCAGCTCGACCAGCGTGTAGCCGAGATGCGGCGCTATCAGCGGGAACTCGTCGAACAGCGCATAGGCGATCGAGCTCGGCGGCGGCATGATGTAGAGCGGCACATGGAACAGCCGCAAGGCCAGTTCGATGCCGCCGATGATGACCACGGCCACGGCGATGATCGCCGCCACTTCCTTGCCCGACTTGATGCCGGGGCCGCTGGCGAAGGCCGAAAGATTGGTCAGGCTGACCTCCTGGCCATCGCCTGATTTGGATTTGGAGAATTCGGGGATGGCGTCGCTCACGGCCTGATCCTCACGATCTCGGCGCTGGTGCGCTCCGGCGCCGTCGGCCTGGTGCGCTCGCCGACAATGTCCATCTTGATCCTGTTGGTGAGGTCGAAGACTTCCTTGGTCGCCATGATCTCCAGCGAGCGCGGCCGCGCGAACGGCACGCGGTATTCACGGGCAACCTTGCCCGGCCGCGCACTCAGCACCACCACCCGGTCCGAGAGGAAAATCGCTTCCTCGATCGAGTGGGTGATGAAGACGATGGTGGTCTTGGTGTCGAGCCAGATCTCCTCGACCAGCCGGTTCATCTCCTCGCGGGTAAAACTGTCGAGAGCCCCGAACGGCTCGTCCATCAGCAGCACCGAAGGTTTCAGCGCCAGCGCCCGCACGATCGCGGCGCGCTGCTGCATGCCGCCCGACAGCTCGCGCGGGAACTTGCCGCCGAAGCCGTCGAGGCCGACGCGGTTCAAGAGATGCGCGATCCAGGCGCGGTCCGGCTTCTCGCCCTTGATCTCGAAGGGAAAACGGATGTTGGCGTCGAGATTGCGCCAGGGCAGGAGGTTGGCTTCCTGGAAGACGATGCCGATATCGGGATGCGGGCCGGTGATCTTGAGACCGTCGAGCCGGATCTCGCCGCTGGTCAGCTTGTGCAGCCCTGACATCGACCACAAAAGCGTGGTCTTGCCGCAGCCGGACGGGCCGACGATCGAGACGATTTCATTGGCCCGGACATCGAGGCTGCAGCGGTCAAGCGCCAGCAGATCGCCCGACGCCGTGTGATAGATCTTGGTCGCTGCCTGCACGCCAAGCTTCGGCGTTGTTATCTCGCCCGCGTTCATCCGCCCCTCGGAGATTGCGTGATGATCCAGTAGGTCATCAGACTGCCAAAAATCAGTCTGTAACTATCCTACTTTGCTGTCAAGCGGTCGCGGTGGTACGCTTACCATCAAAATTCCAGATTTGTGTTAATGCCTTGTTTTTGCGTTATTTCCTTCGCCTTGAAATGTGTGTTGCTTTCCTACATACTCCGAAAAGCAACCGCGAGCCTATCCCGGGCACGCAACGGCTGCAGCGTGGCCGGTGCATGGAACGACGGCGTGCAAACATGATAAGAGGTCAGGTCGAAAAGCCAGGGAAGACCGACTTCATGACCGAAGCTGACAGCCAGCAAGTGCCTGTTGCAAGCCAAGACACGGAGGGACGCGACGTCAGGCGCATCCCGGACATCATCTCGCTGGTCAAGGATTCCTACGCAGAGTTGAGCCCGGCGGAGCGCCGCGTCGCCGATGTCGTGCTCGACGATGTCAAATACGCGGTCGACGCCTCCAATGCGGCGATTGCCGAACGCGCCGGGGTCAGCGAACCGACGGTGACCCGCTTCTGCCGCGCCATTGGCTGCGAGGGCGTGCGCGATTTCAAGCTGAAGCTGGCGCAGAGCCTCGTCGTCGGCGCGCTCTATCTGGCCAAGTCGCCCGCCGTCAGCAACGACAACGGCATGCCGTTCTGGAACGCCGTGTTCGGCGAGGCACGCCACGCGCTGCAGGAGGCCGAGCGGCAGCTCGACCCGGGTGAGCTGCAGAAGGCGGCCGAACTGATCGCCAAGGCGCGCCAGGTGACCGTCTTCGGCCTTGGCGGCAGTTCCTCGGCGCTGGCGCAGGAAACGCAATACCGGCTGTTTCGCTATGGCATCACCGTCAGCGCCCAGTGCGACCCTTATCTGATGCGCATGACCGCCTCGACCTTGAAGCCCGGCGATCTGGTGATCGCCATTTCGGCGACGGGGCGCACGCGCGAGGTGATCGAGGCCGTCGAACTCGCCAAGCACTACCGCGCCAACGCCATCGCCGTGACCGCGCCCGACACCGATCTGGCGCGGGCCTGCGATGTCCGGCTGACGGTGGCGGTGCCCGAATATCCCGACACGCTGAAGCCGACCGCCTCGCGCTATGCCTTCCTGATGATGATCGACCTTCTGGCGGTGGCTTCCGCCTATAAGCTCGACGGCTCGGCGCGCGAAACGGTGCGCCGCATCAAATACAACGCCCAGATCCACCGCACCGGCAAGGAGATGGAGCCGCTCGGGGATTAGGGGACGTCTTCCCTTCTCCCCTTGTGGGAGAAGGTGGATCGGCGCGCAGCGCCGAGACGGTTGAGGGGTGGGTGACGGAGTGCCGTCGGCGCCAAGCTGGAGCACCCCTCATCCGACCTCGCTTCGCGAGGCCACCTTCTCCCACAAGGGGAGAAGGGAAGGCCGAGCCCGCGCCAATGTGAAAACGAAAGAGGGAAGAAATGCTCGAAATGGCACCGACGAAACAGGCAGCCGCATGGCTCGACTCCCTGGCGCAGGCGCTCGCGTCCGGCGACGTGGCAGCGGCGGCCAACCTGTTCGTCGACGATTGCTACTGGCGCGATCTTCTGACCTTCACCTGGAACGTCACCACCATGGAAGGCCGCGACGCCATCGCCGACATGCTCAAGTCAACGCTCCCCACGACCAAGCCAACGGCTTGGCAGCTCACCGGCGAAGCAACCTCGGACGAAGGCACGATCGAGGCCTGGTTCACATTCGAGACCGCAGTGGCCACGGGCCAAGGCATCATGCGCCTGCGCGATGGCCGCTGCCGCACCCTGTTCACGGCGATGACCGATCTCAAGGGGTTCGAGGAGCGCAAGGGCGCCAAGCGGCCGCTCGGCGTGCGCCACAAGGCCGACCCCGAACGCGAGACCTGGTCGGAAGCACGGGCACGCGAAACGCGCGAACTCGGCGCCACCGAGCAGCCCTATTGCCTGGTCATCGGCGGCGGCCAGGGCGGCATCATGCTGGGCGCGCGGCTGCGGCAGCTTGGCGTGCCGACCATCGTCATCGAGAAGAATGCAAGGCCCGGCGATTCCTGGCGCAACCGCTACCGCACGCTCGTGCTGCACGACCCGGTCTGGTACGACCATCTGCCCTACATTCCGTTCCCGGAGAACTGGCCTGTCTTCACGCCCAAGGACAAGATGGGCGACTGGCTGGAAATGTACACGCGCGTCATGGAGCTCAATTACTGGGTCGCCACAAAATGCCTCAGCGCCTCCTATGACGAGGCGCAGAAGGAGTGGACCGTGGTGGTCGACCGTGTCGGCCGGCAGATCACACTGAAGCCGAAACATGTTGTCTTCGCCACCGGCGCCTATGGCCCGCCGCGAAAGATCGACCTGGCCGGCGCGAGCGAATTCAAAGGCGAATTGCTGCATTCCAGCCAGTATGCCAGCGGCGACAAATTCCGCGGCAGACGCGTTGCAGTCATCGGCGCGGCCAGCTCCGGCCATGACGTCTGCGTCGATCTCTGGGAAAGCGGCGCCGATGTCACCATGATCCAGCGCTCGCCGACGACGGTGGTCAAATCCGACACACTGATGGAAGTCGGCTTCGAGATCTTCTCGGAGAGCGCATTGGCGCGCGGCATCACCACCGAAAAGGCCGACATGATCGTCGCCTCGACGCCTTTCGCGCTGGTGCCCAAGGGCCAGCGCGCGCTCTACGAGGTGATCAAGGCGCGCGACGCCGCCTTCTACGACCGCTTGCGCGCCTCCGGCTTCGCCATCGATTTCGGCGACGACGAGACCGGGCTCTTGATGAAGGCCTACCGCACCGGCTCCGGCTACTACATCGACGTCGGTGCCTCGGACCTGATCATCGACGGCAAGATCGGCATCCGCAGCGGCGTCGCCATCAAGGCGCTGACGAAAAACGGCATCCTGTTCGAGGACGGCAGCGAGCTCGAGGCCGACGCCATCATCGCCTGCACCGGCTACCAGTCGATGAACGAGAATGTCGCGGCACTCGTCTCGCGCGAGGTGGCCGACAAAGTCGGCCCCTGCTGGGGCCTCGGCTCCGGCGTCAAGGGCGATCCCGGCCCCTGGCAAGGCGAGCTGCGCAACATGTGGAGACCGACGGCGCAGGAAGCGCTGTGGTTCCACGGCGGCAATCTGGCGCTGTCGCGTTTTTACTCCAAATACGTGGCGCTGCAGATCAAGGCGCGGATGGAAGGGATCGCGACGCCGGTTTATGGGAAGCCGAGCAATGCAGGGCGGTGAAGCTAGCGATCTCCCCCCTCGTGGGGGTTGAGGAGCGATCCGCAGAGCGGACGGGAAGCCAATTGCTTGGCTTTTCGAGCGACGAAAGCCGGCAGGCCAGAGGGGGGTGCTGTCCCGCCGGCGTATCAATTCATTGAACTCGCGCGCCCTCGGAGGTTCTGCTCGATCTCAGTCTGACGAAGGTTTGCGTTCCGTCACGCCCCCCTCTGCCCTGCCGGGCATCTCCCCCACAAGGGGGGAGATTGGCTAATTACTCATGCCGGTGCCCGAAGTGCCGGGCGGCCACCTCGACATGCGTATGCGCGGCATGAGCCTCGAAACGCTCGGTCTCGCTGACATCGTCCACTGCCTCGTTCGGCCACCAGGTGCCGCCGATGACGATGCCTTCCGAGACCAGCCGCTGATCGGCGACCAACGCGGCGCCGACCGCGTCGACGAAGGTGAAACGGCCCGGCCGCTGGCGAAGGACAGTGACATCGCCGACGGTGCCGACCGCCAGCGTGCCGAGGTCCGGCCTGGCGATCGCCCGCGCCGGCGCTTGCGTCGCCGCGCGCAGCACCTCGACCAGAGGCATGCCGAGCGCCATCAGCTTCGACATGCAGACCAGAATGTCGAAGGCCGGCCCGTCGACGCAGTAGAGATGCACGTCGCTCGAGATGACGTCGGGCGCCAGCCCTTCGGCGAGCATGGCGCGCGCCACTTCGAAGTCGAACGAACCCATGCCGTGGCCGAGATCGAAGATGACGCCGCGCTCGCGCGCCAGCCGCATGTCGGGCCGCACCGCGCCGGAGGCGAAGACCGGTGCGTTGGGGAACGGCCGGAAGCAATGGGTGAGGATATCGCCCCGGCGCAGGCGCGGCAGCACTTCCGAGCGGCCGGGCGGCGGCTCGTCGATATGCGCCATCAGCGGCAGGCCGGCCTTGTCGGCGGCCTCCAGCGCCAGATCGACCGGCGCGATGCCGCTGGTGCCGCCGGCATGCTTGCCGGAGCGGACTTTCACGCCGACCACGACGTCCGCGTGTTCCCGCACTGCTGCCACCACCTCGCGCGGCTCGCAGAGCCTCAGATCGCTGCACTCGCCGACCGACACCGTCTGCGAGAAGCCGAAAATGCCGGCAAAGGAGATGTTGACATAGGCCAGGATGCGCACCTTCGAGCGCTCCATGACGTGTCGGCGGAAGCCGAGGAAATTGCCGGCCCCCGCGCTGCCCGCATCGATGAAGGTGGTCGTACCGCTTTTTGCCGCCAGCCGGTCGGCATCGACGCCGAGCGAGGTGCCGCCCCAATAGACGTGGCTGTGCAGGTCGACCAGGCCCGGCGCGACGATGCAGCCCGTCGCGTCGACGATCCTGGCGGCGCGGTCCGCCGGAATATCGGCGTCAAGCGCGGCGACCCGGCCGTTGGCAATGGCAACATCACGCGGTGCGTCGATGCCGGCCGCCGGATCGATCAGCCGTCCGCCCTTCAGCAGGAGGTCGAATTGCATGAGGGAACCTCCGCTTCGTTGCGTCTGTCAGACGGGCCGGTAGGCGACGGCCTCGACTTCGATTTTGATGTCGATCATCAGCCGCGATTCGACCGTGGTGCGGGCCGGCGGATTCTTCGGGAAGTGCCTGGCATAAACCGCGTTGAAGGCGCCGAAATCGCGCGCATCTTCCAGCCAGACGGTGGTCTTCACCACATCATCCAGCGTGCAGCCGGCCAGCGCGAGCGCCGCCTTCACATTGGCAAGCACCTGCTCGGTCTGTTCGGTGATGCCGCCCTTCACCACAATGCCGTCGCCGCCGACCGGAACCTGGCCCGAGACATAGACGAAGTCGCCGGCCCGCACGGCGGGCGACAGCGGCACATGGGATGTTCCAAAAGTCTGCTTGGGCAAGGGATCGCCTCCTCTGATTATACGACCGGACGCCAGGGCGGCGCCCGCTTCGGCGCAGATTTACCGCGATCGGGCCGGTCCCGATAGGGTCCTTGTTGGAAAGCAACATTCTTCGAAATTCATGTTGCTTTATTACAGGAGCGCTTGCATCGTGCGCGCCTGCCGGACGGCTTTCAAGCCGCCGTGGACCAATGCCTGTGCGAGACCGGAGAAACCGAGAATGACCTTCGACAAAAACCCGTTTCCGTCAGGCGACGCCGACCGCCACGCGCTGTGGGAGATGCTGGTGCGGCGCGACATTGACGCCTTCATCGGCCAGGACTGGTCGATGGTCGAAAACGACTTCATCGCCGAAAGCTTCTTCGGCATGCATGCGCATTTTCTCGCCAATGCCGACGCATGGCGGTTGCAATTCCCACGGCTGGAGATCTATCGCGACGAGTGGCTGCGCCAGGCCAGGGAAACGACGGCGACCCAATTCGCCGAGCCGCTGCGCGAGGCGATTTTTCGCGTCACCAATCTGCGTGACATCGATGTCGACGGCGACCGCGCCGTGTTGCACAAGAAATTCGACGGCTCCATCGCCAAGGCCGACGGCAGCGTCGACCGCTTGAAATGGCAGACGCTGTATTTCTGCCGGAAGGTCGAAGGCAGCTGGAAGATCGCCGGCTTTGTTGGGTATATGCCGTATCCGCTGGGAGCTTAGGAGCGTTTGAGCGGGAACGGGTTGGCGGGATTTCGCCGTTCGTTCGTCGGCTTATCATAGACCTTCGGGATTGGCGGAGCCCCTCCCGACTTCGTCATCCCTGGGCGAAGCAAGGAGCGAAGCGACGCGGCGCAGACCATAGGATCCATGCCGGGCCCCCAACGCGCTGCCACCGTGCAGAATTCTGCTCCGCTGCATTCCGTGGCATAGGTCCCGGCATGGATCCTCGGGTCTCCGCGACGCCGCTACGCGGCTGCTCCGCCCGTGGATGACGAAGTGACGGGCGTCTCAGCCAATCCAGAAATTATCGCCCGACCAGCACCGCGGCCCTGTAGGCCGGATTGCCGTACCAGGCCATCCGGTCGAGCTCCGCCGCCCTGACCGGCAGGTCGACGACATCCATCTTCTGTTCGAGCCGGTCAGGCTCGATCCAGGGGTCATTGACGAAATAGACCCCGTCGCCATGGCCATGGACGAGCACCCAGTGCGGGCAGGTGTGGCCCATCATCACGGCCTGATCGATCAGCACCAGTGGCAGAAACCCGCGATCGAGCGCCTGGCCGATCTCCTCGACGGCAAAGGCGCGCTCGTCGATCGGCAATGACGCGGCTTCGGCCTCGCGCTTGAAGCCGGCCTGCACGAAGCTCATCAGCCCGCGCCTTTCCTCCGAGCTGGCGCGGTCCAGAAAGATCGGTTCGGCGCTGCTCATGAACACTTCGACCCGCAGCCCGCGCCGGTGCGCCGCCAGCGCCAGGCCATAGGGGTCGCAGCCGCCCGGGCCGCTCGGACCGATGATGGTGGTGGCCTCGCGCCAGAGCTCGACCTCCAGCGCCCGGTCCGGCCGCAGGGCCGGATCGAGCCCGGCCATCGCCATGGCCAGCGCCGACGGCCCGCAGGTAAAACCCGCCGTCTGCGGCCAGGAGGGCGGTATCTGTCCATGCCCGGGGGCCGGCTCGATGCCGATCCAGCGCTGCAAAAAGCCGTCGCGGCGCTCCCACTGGCCGCCGATGCGCAGCACCGTGTCTTCGTCCGCGCGCAGGCACAGAATGTCCTGCGCAAGCGCCTCCGTCTCCAACACCTCCAGCAGGCGCGACCCGTTAGCCGCGATGAAGCTCGGAGCAGACCACAACAGGGCGATGCGCATCATCGCCGCCGCCGGCCGGCGCTGGCCGATCACGATCGCCTCCGGGCGGCCCTCGCTGTATTGCGCCACGCCGGTGACGCCGGCGATCTCCCGCAGGCTGGCCAAACGATCGCCGACCTCCGCCGGCACCGCCGCCGCAAGGCCCGCCCAGACGGATGCGTCTTCGGCGGTGAAGACTGTCACGCTGGCCCTGCTGGTCAGCAGCGAAGCTGGCATGGGGTCATCTCCGTTCGAAACCGGCCGGCCATCTTCTCCGCGATCGGCCGGTAGAGGCGGTCAGAGACCATCACGGCGCCGAGCGGCACATAACCCGATGTCAGCCGCTTGAGGCAGGGGATCATGTCGGCACGATGCCACAGACCGGCTCCAAGGCAAAGATCGCCGCGTTGCGCCCGAAACCGATGACGCCCCCTGGCACCGATTGGCCGTGCAAAGGCCGATCAGTAGAGCGTGATGAAGGCCGGGAACAGCAGGCCCGTATGCCGGAAGTATTCGACCAGCTCGATGGCCGGGAAGATGGCGAGGAAATAGAGCCCGTCATAAAAGGTGCGCTTCAGCGCGCGCGTCGAGAACTGCAGCTCGTCATTGTCGCGGTAGAGCAGCGGGTTCGGCCAGAAGCGCGGCGTCGCCCTGGTATAGGCGGTGTAGGCAGGGCCGAACTTGCCCAGCAGATATTCGGCTTCCTTGCGCGCCGTGACGCGGAAGATGAGGAAACTGGCCACACCAAGCACCGCTGCAGCCACCAGCGAGCCGTAGAGCAAACCGATGCCGACCGCGCCGATCGTCGAGAAGAAATAGAGCGGGTTCTGGCTTATCGAGAAGGGTCCCGTCGAAACCAGTTCCTCATTCTTCTTGCCGCCCACATAGAGGATGCTCCACAGCCGGCCGGCAACGCAGGCGAGCACCAGGCAGAAGCCGAGGAATTCCAGCGTTTCGTGACCGTTCGATCCCTCGGCGAGCGCCGGCTTGGTGAGGAGCAGCAGCACCACCGCCAGCACCGCCGCGGCCCGAACGAAGATCAACCGCTTGCGCTGGACGAAAGCCTTTGAAACCGGCTTGAGCGAAGCATAGGTCATTCGTGTTTTCCTGGGGCACGGATTGCGGTGCCGGCGCACTGGGGCACGCTATTGATGGCGGATACAAGGCGGTCCCTTTCTATCAGCGCAACGCGCGGCGTTCGTAAAGGCCTTTTGCGCCAACCAGCTCCATCCTTACGAATTTGTATGCCCCGGGACAGGCTGGAGTGAAGTCGCTTCCTTATCGTTCAGATGCCGGCCCGCCAATTAGGGGCCGGTTTCAATTACGGCAGCCGGGCCACCGGCATCATGTAGGGAATGGTTTCATGACAAGATTTGCACTTGCCGTCGCAGTGGGCGCCCTCGCTGTATCGGCCTCGATTTCCACAGTTTATGCGGCCCCCGCGCCTTGTGAGGAAAGTTTGAAGGCCCTTCGTGCCGCTGAAGCGACAGCCAAGCTCAACGACGCCGACAAGAACAAGGTCTCGGAACTGGAGACCAAGGGCATCGAACGCTGCAATGCCGACGACGACAAGCGCGCCGACGACTTCTTCGCCCAGGCCATGAAAGTCATGGGCAAGTAGTCCATGCCATCCAAGCACCCTCGGGCCTCACCCGAGGGTGTGCAGCGATGAGACATGTCATGCATGAAATAGGGGCGGATCGCACGAATCCCTCGCGATGCGCTTTCATCCCCCCGCAACGATCAACCTCAGGACTTCAGCCATGCTCCCGACCAACAAGCAGCCTGCCGGACCGAGCCAGAACAGGGTTCCGGACGTCACCCTCGACTTCTGGCTGATCAAGCTGATGGCGGTCACCATGGGCGAGACGGCGGCCGACTATCTCGCCGTCAATCTCGGGCTCGGGCTGACCGTCACCTCGCTGATCATGACCGGCGTGCTCATCGTTGCCCTTGTCCTGCAGTTCGCGCAGAAACGCTACGTGCCCTGGGCTTACTGGCTGGCGGTGGTGCTGATCAGCGTCGTCGGCACGCTGATCACCGACAACCTCGTCGACACTTTCGGCGTGCGCCTGCAGACAACGACGATCGCCTTCTCGGTCGCGCTCGCCGCGACATTCGCGGTCTGGTACGCCAGCGAAAGAACGCTGTCGATCCACACCATCTTCACCACCCGCCGCGAGATCTTCTACTGGCTGGCGATCCTGTTCACCTTCTCGCTCGGTACCGCCGCCGGCGATCTCGTCGCCGAGAGCTTCGACATGGGCTATCTCCAGTCGGGCCTCATGTTCGGCGGCGTCATCGCGCTGATCGCGCTTGCCTATTATCTCGTCAATCTCGACGCCATCCTGGCCTTCTGGCTCGCATACATCCTGACGCGCCCGCTCGGCGCCTCCTTCGGCGATCTTCTGTCGCAGCCGGTCGAATATGGCGGCCTCGGTTTCGGCACCACCTTCACCAGCCTGATCTTCCTCGGCTGCATCGCTGCGCTGGTTCTCTACATGACGCTGAAGAAAACCGCCGGCGATGCCGACGAGATCCTGCTGGAGTCGGATTAGGCCTCGGCCATCCTGCCATCCTAGGAACGGGGGCATGCCGGTGATAGCCTGTGCCCGATATCGGCAATCAACCGGAACAGCGATGCGACTTCTTCTTGTCGAGGACGACCACAGGACGGCGGACTATATCGTTAAGGGGCTGACCGAGGCCGGCCATGTCTGCGACCTCCTGCGCAACGGGCATGATGCGCTTTTCGCCGCGACCAGCGGCGGCTATGACGTGATCATCGCCGACCGCATGCTGCCGGGTCTCGACGGCCTGTCGATGATCAAGGCGGTGCGCGCCGCGGGTGTGCGCACGCCGGCGATCTTCCTCACCTCCGTCGGCGGTGTCGACGACCGGGTCGAGGGGCTGGAGGCCGGCGGCGACGACTATCTGGTTAAGCCCTTCGCCTTTTCCGAACTGCTTGCCCGCATCAATGCCCTTGGCCGCCGGCCGGCGGCGCAGGAGCAGAAGACGGTGCTGCGGGTCGCCGACCTCGAAATGGACCTCATCATGCGGCGCGTCACGCGCCAGGGCCAGCCGATCGACCTGCAGCCCAGGGAATTCAGCCTGCTGGAGGTGCTGATGCGCGGCGAAGGCCGCGTCATCACCCGCACCATGCTTCTGGAGCGCGTCTGGGACTTTCATTTCGATCCCAAGACCAGCGTTGTCGAGACCCACATCAGCCGGTTGCGGGCCAAGATCGACAAGCCGTTCGAGACCCAGCTCCTCCACACCGTCCGCAACACCGGCTACAGCCTGCACGCACCGCTTGCGTCATGACCGGAACATGGGCCCGCCTGCTGCGCAGCACGCCGTTCCGGCTCGCCCTGACATTCGGCTTCCTGTTCATGCTGGCCTTCGTGCTGTCGGGCGCCATCGTCTACCAGATGATGAGCGCCGATCTTGCCGAACGGCTCGACGAGAACATCAAGGAAACCTATTCGGTCGTCGCCGCCACCTATGCCGCGAACGATCTGGAGGACCTTGTCGCCACGATCGAAAGCCATGCAAAGCTCAGCCCGAAGAAAGAACAGCTGTTTTCGCTGACCGACCCGGCCGGAAACCACCTGGCCGGCAACTTCACCGCCGCCGGGCTTCCCGACGGGTTCTCGGCCTTCGACGCCGTGTTGCCGGGCGTCCCTCCGGATACGGAATATCGAGCCTTTTCCGGTTCGGTCGGCGGCAACAATCTGACGGTCGCCTTCAGCCTTTCCGAAACGGAGGAGCTGGAAACGGTGGCGATGATGAGCTTCGGCTGGGCAACCCTGATCATCACCGGGCTGGCGGTCGCCGGCGGAGCCCTGCTCGCTGCACGCGTACAGAGCCGTCTCGACGGCATTGCCGCCACGATGGTCGATGTCTCGCATGGCCGGCTGGATACCCGCATTCCGCTGACCGGCAAGGGTGACGATATCGACATCGTCTCCAGCCAGATCAACGCGGCGCTCGACCGCTTGTCAGCCTTGGTCGACGGCATGAAACAGGTGAGCGCCAACATTGCGCATGATTTGAAGACACCGCTCAACCGCCTGCAGATGATCCTGGAGGGCGCCGCCTACAAGGCCGCGCGGGAACAGGACGTCTCCGATGATCTCGCCGACGCGCGCGCGGAGGGCCATCAGATCAACGAGACCTTCGATGCGCTGTTGCGGATCGCCCAGATCGAAGCCGGCGCGCGCAAGGCCCGCTTCACCGATCTCGATCTCGACGAGATCCTGCAAACCATCGCCGAAATCTACACCGATGTGGCCGAGGACGACGGTAAGGTGCTGTTGTCGACGCAGCTAAACGAAACGGTGGACCGGATCCACGGCGATCGGGAACTGTTGACGCAGATGTTTGCCAATCTGGTCGAGAATGCGTTGCGCCATTGCCCGCCCGACACGACCATCAGACTGTCGGTGACGCGCCGGGGCGACCGCGTCCTTGCCACCGTCGCCGACAACGGCCCCGGCATTGCCGCCGACGAGCGCGAAAAAGTGTTTCAGCGGCTCTACCGGCTGGACCATAGCCGCTCGACGCCGGGCAACGGCCTCGGCCTCAGCCTTGTGCGGGCCATCGCCGATCTCCACGGGGCATCCATCGCCCTTGACGATTGTCAGCCCGGCCTCGCCGTGGTGGTGAGCTTCCCGTTGGTAAGATCGGCGGCGTCATAGGGCCGGAAGCTGGTGCCGGAAACTTGCCAAAGCGCCAATAGCTTACCAAAGCGTATGAGGCCGGCGACCCGCCCGTAAGCTTGCAGCGGCATAGTGAATGGACCTAACCGTCCATCGAAAGGCCGCGGAAAATGAAACCCTTTTTTCGGAAAATCACCCGCGTGTTGCCCGCTCTCGCCGTCGCGGCGTGCCTGGGCACGACGGCCGCTATGCTTCCAGTGCTTGGCAGCCTGCCGGCTTCGGCCGCCGAAAAACCCGTCCAGCCAGAGAAGAACCCGCCGGGCGACATTCCAGATTCGCAGGTCTTCATCGACTACATCTCGCCGCAAGGGTTCGCCCTGAAGGTGCCGGAGGGCTGGGCACGGTCGGATCGTGCCGACGGCGCCAGCTTCGTCGACAAGCTGGACGGCGTCGTGGTCTCAGTTTCCAAGGCTGACGCCGCGCCCACCGTCGACAGCGCCAAGGCGGACTATGTCGCCAAGCTCGAGGCATCCGGTCGCGCTGTGCGGGTGAGCGCCGTCAAGCAGGTCAAGCTGCCGGCCGGCACCGCGATCCGCATCGTCTACACCTCGAACTCCGAGCCGAATGCGGTCACCAACCGGCAGGTTCGCCTCGAAAACGAACGCTACCTCTATTTCAAGGACGGCAAGCTCGTCGCGCTCGAACTCTATGCGCCCAAGGGCGCCGACAATGTCGACCAGTGGCAGCTGATGTCGAGCTCATTCCGGTGGAAATAAGATGCACGCGTTGGACGCGCATGAACTCTATCGATTCTTCCACTTGGGCGACGACGAGACGGCCGCATTGCGGGGCGTCAGCTTCCACGTGACCGCCGGCGAGATCGTCGCCCTGGTCGGGCCCTCGGGCAGCGGCAAATCGACCTTGCTGGCCTGCGTGACCGGCCTCGATGAACCGGATGGCGGCTATGTCGAGGTGGGCGGCGTCCGGCTGACCCGGCGTCCGGAGGCGCACCGCGCGCGCGTTCGCGCCGCCAGCTTCGGCATTCTTCTGCAGTCGGGAAACCTGTTCGGTCACTTGAGTGTCGAGCAGAACCTTCGGTTGCAGATGCTGCTGGCGAACAAGCGGGACGACCGGCGAATGGCCAGCCTGCTGGAAAGTGTCGGGCTTTCGCATCGCGCCCGCGCCTTCCCGACCGAGCTGTCCGGTGGCGAGACCGCGCGCGCAGGCCTTGCCGTGGCGCTGGCCGCCGACCCGCCGATCCTAATTGCCGACGAGCCGACCGCGGAAGTCGATAGCGAGACCGAATCCCGGCTGATCGCTCATTTCGAGGCGAGGCGCGACGCCGGACTGGCAACGCTGCTGGCCACCCACAGCAAGGCGTTGGCGCAGAAGGCCGATCGCATCATCAGGCTGAAGGATGGGAGGATCGTCCGTGGCTGAAACGCTCGTCGTCGCAAAAGGCCTCGGGCGGGACTTCCGGGACGGCAATGCCGGCCGGATCAGCGTGCTGCGCAATGTCGACTGCGAGATCGCGTCGGGCGCGCGCATCGCTCTCGTCGGGCCTTCTGGCAGCGGCAAGACGACGCTGCTGCATATTCTTGGCGGCCTCGACCGGCCGACGGCCGGTAGCGTCGAATGGCCGGGGCTTGGAGCGTTCGAGACCCTGAGGCCGCGTCAGATCGGCTTCGTATTCCAGTCGCCCAGCCTGTTTCCTGCCCTCACCGCTGTCCAGAATGTCGGCCTGCCCATGCTGCTGGCCGGCGAGAATGTCGGCGCCGACGATATCGCGGCATCCCTTCTGCAATCGTTCGGTCTCGGCGGACTCGGCGACAAGCTGCCGGAGGAACTGTCCGGCGGCCAGGCCCAGCGTATTGCCATGGCGCGCGCTCTGGCCATGGGTCCGAAACTTGTGCTTGCCGATGAGCCGACCGGGCAGCTGGACAGCCGAACGGCGCTACGCTTCTTCGACGCCGTGTTCGACCACCTGGAAGGCACCGACATCGCCCTGGTCGTTGCCACGCATGACGAAGCCGTGGCCAACCGCATGGCGGCGCGCTGGACGATGGATCACGGCCGGCTCGTCACCGGCCGCCGGCCGGGGGCGGCTGCCGCATGATGGCCCTGCTGTGGATTCGTGGTGTGCTTGCCCGCCGCTTTCTGGGCGTGGCCGGTGCCGCCGCCGGCATCGCGCTGACGGTTGCTCTGCTCGCGGAGATGGCGCTCTTCCTCGCCAACGCCGGAGCATCGATGACCGCCCGCGCCGTGTCGGCGGTTCCAATCGACTGGCAGGTGCAGGTGATTTCGGGTGCCGATCCGGACCCCGTCGGCAAGGCGCTGAGCGAAGCTGCTCCGGTCAAGGCCGTGCATCAGGTCCGCTATGCCGATGTCGCCGGATTCGAGGCCCGAACCGGCGGCACGACCCAGACCACGGGGCCTGGCCAGGCGGTTGCTTTCGACAGCCGGTATTCCAGCGATTTCCCGACGGAAATCCGCTCGCTTTCCGGCATCCTCGACGGCGCACTGATTGCCCAGCAGACAGCCGCCAACCTCCATGTCGGTCCCGGCGATGCTGTCTCGATCCAGCGGATCGGCCTGCCGCCGGCGGAGGTCAGGATTGCCGGCGTGGTCGACCTCCCGGACGCCGACGCCCTGTTCCAGGCTGTCGGCCTGCCGCCGCAGGCCGCGCCGCAGGCCCCGCCCGACAATGTCCTCATCCTGCCGCTGGAAGCCTGGCGGCAAGTGTTCGATCCGCAGCAGAAGGCGCGCCCCGACACCACCCGGCTGCAATTGCATGTGCGGCTTGCCCGCGAAGCGCTGCCATCGGATCCAGTCACCGCCTACACTTTTGTCACCGCCGCCCAGCACAATCTCGAGGCGCGGGTCGCCGGTCAGGCCCTGGTGGCCGACAATCTCGGCGCGCGCCTCGGGGCGGTCCGCGAGGACGCACTGTACGCCTCCGTCCTGTTCCTGTTTCTCGGGCTGCCCGGCGTCGCGCTGGCGGTTGCGCTTACCTTTGCCGTCACCGCGTCCGGTGCGGCACGCCGGCGCACGGAGCAGGCGCTGCTTCGCGTCCGCGGCGCGACGATCAAGGACATCCTGCTTCTATCCGCCACGGAAGCCGCCGTTGCCGCCATCGGCGGCACCGCGATCGGCATGGCCGCAGCATCGCTGCTTGCCATCATCGCGCCGGGCCTCGCGGCCGCGCTTGGCGTCGACGGGCCCACGCTGCTTCTTGTCGCCGTCTTCGGGCTGCTGGTCGGGTTCATCGCCTTTCTCTATCCGGCCTGGCGGGACGCGCGCTGGGCGACCGTGACCGCGGCGCGGCGCACCGTGAGCCGACCGAGCGCGCCGCTCTGGCAGCGCTTGTGGCTGGACATCCTGCTGCTCGGGGCGGCGGGCTTGTTCTTCTGGCAATCGGCGAGCACCGGATACCAGATCGTGCTTGCGCCCGAAGGTGTGGCGGCGACATCGGTGGACTACAAGGCATTCATCGCACCGGCCTTGTTCTGGCTCGGCATGGCATTGCTGACGATCAGGCTGTCGGCCGCGGTCATCGTCGGCAATGGCGCGCTCCTGCGCATGATCATTGCCCCGGCGTCGGGACCGCTGGCGCGCGTTGTATCGGCCGCTCTCTCGCGGCAAGCGAGGCGGCTGACGATCGGCATTGCGATGACCGCGCTGGCCATCTCCTTCGCCACGTCGACCGCCATCTTCAACACCACCTACAATGCCCAGGCGCGCATCGACGCCGAACTCACCAACGGTTCCGACGTCACCGTCTTCGGCACGACGGACAAACCGGCCGGAGCGCACTTGGCGGCTCTCGCCTCGCTGCCCGAAACGGCGGCGGCCGAGCCGATGCAGCATCGTTTCGCTTATGTCGGGGCGGACCTGCAGGACCTCTACGGCATCGATCCCGGCCGCATCGGGCGGGCCACCGGTCTTTCCGATGCCTATTTCAGTGGCGCCAGCGCGGCCGGCACGCTCGCCCTGCTCGCCGCCACACCGGACGGTGTCCTGGTATCGGAAGAGACCGTCCAGGATTTCCAGCTCCAGCAAGGCGATACGATCAATTTGCGGCTCATCGATGCCAGGGATCACCAGTATCATCCCGTGGCCTTCAAGTTCATCGGCGTCACCCGCGAATTTCCGACCGCGCCAAAGGATTCCTTCCTTGTCGCCAATTCGGCCTATGTCGCCCGCATGACCGGCTCCGACGCGTCCGAATATGTGCTCATGCGAGCCAGAGCGGATCCTGCAGCGCTGGCGCGGCAGGTTTCGTCGGTGCTCACTTCCGATCCGTCGCTGAAGGTGGCCGATATCGGCCAGGCGGCACATCTCATCGGCTCGAGCCTGACCGCGGTCGATCTCGGCGGATTGACGACAATCGAACTGGGTTTCGCGGTCGTCATGGCCGCGGCGGCCGCCGGACTGATGCTGGCGCTGGGGTTCTTCGAGCGTCGCCGGCCTTTCGCCATCCTGGCCGCGATCGGCGCCAAACCGCGCCAGCTCGCGGCCTTCCTCTGGAGCGAAGGCCTGCTGATCCTCGTTGGCGGCATGATATTCGGCCTGCTTTCGGGCCTGCTGACGGCATGGATGCTGGTCAAGCTGCTGACCGGCGCTTTCGATCCACCACCCGAAGCACTGTCGATCCCCTGGCTTTATCTGGCGGTCATGCTCGGTCTCGTCGCCGCCTCGGTGGCTGCCGCCGTTTGGTCCGCCAGGCCGTCGGAGGGACAGGCAGCGGAACAGTTGCGCGACCTGTAAGCCGGGCGTCGATTACGTATTTGTAAACTCGCGGCCAGCCCGCCGAAAACTCCGCGGTCTAGGCTCGTTTCGTCTCTCAGCGGAGCAATTCCAGGAAAGCCCGAAACAGGGAGCTGGAGAGACTGATCCGGCAGCCAGACGGCCGGATATCAAGCCGCTCCAGGCCAATGGCCGGCGGCTCCACAACCAGGCCAAACGGGAGAAAGACCATGAAGAAATCAGCTATCGCAGCCGCAATGATACTCGTCGTCGTATCCTCGACCGGTGCTTTCGCCAAGGCGGCCACCGGCACCATTGCAAGCATCGACAAGAAGGGCGACTCGATCACGCTTTCCGATGGCAAGACTTTCATCCTGCCGGAAGGCATCGAAGCCGAAACGCTGAAGGTCGGCGAGAAGGTGGTGGTGACCTATTCGACCAAGGCCGGGAAACTGGCGGCATCGAGCATCCAGCCGGCTAAATAGACGAACGCCAGTGCATGTCGCCCAAAGGGCATTCAACGATCGATCCGCGTCGAAAGAATGATCGACGAAGAGGTCCGCTCGACCCCGTCCATGGCGCCGATCTGGTCGAGCAGCGCGTCGAGGTCGCGGATCGACGGTGCGTCGACGATGACGATCATGTCGAAATTGCCGCTGACCGAGTGCAGCGTCCTGACCGGCGGCAGCGCCTGCAGCGCCCGCACCACCTTGTCGGCAAGCTTGGGCGTCACGGTCAAAAGCACATGCGCCTTGACCAGCCCTTGCTCATAGTCAGCGGCGAGCTTGACACCGTAGCCTGATATGATGCCGCGCTGTTCCAGTCGCTCGATCCGGCTCTGCACCGTCGTGCGCGACACGCCAAGCCGCCGCGCCAGTTCGGCGGTGGAGGCGCGCGCGTTGGAACGCAGCAGGGAAAGCAGCGCCTGTTCGGCTTCGCTGAGCATTTCGACGAACTCCTTCGGCGGATCGTCTAAAGATAGGGTTCACTCTGCCAGATTTCACGCTTCCTTTCGACAGGCAAGCTGCGATCATTCCCGTCAATTCGAATTTGGCAGGGGTATTTGACCATGAACAACATCGTTATCGTCGGCGCCGGCAAGATCGGCTCGACCATCGCCGGGATGCTTGCCGCAACCGGCGACTACCGCGTCACCCTCGTCGACCGCTCGGCGGCGCAGCTCGCCGCGGCCGAAGTGC
Source organism: Mesorhizobium sp. 113-1-2 (assembly GCF_016756475.1). Classification (NCBI taxonomy): domain Bacteria; kingdom Pseudomonadati; phylum Pseudomonadota; class Alphaproteobacteria; order Hyphomicrobiales; family Phyllobacteriaceae; genus Mesorhizobium; species Mesorhizobium sp. 113-1-2. The sequence goes on along the minus strand of NZ_AP023242.1, from coordinate 995,398 downwards.
CCGCCGGCGTCGAGACGCTCGAACTTGACATTGCCGCTCCCGGCACGCTTGAGGCAGCCTTGGCCGGCAAGTTCGCGGTGCTGAGCGCTGCCCCCTTCCACCTCACCACGCGCATCGCCGAAGCGGCGGCAAGTGCGGGCGTGCACTATCTCGACCTCACCGAGGATGTCGTCTCGACCCGCCGCGTCAAGGAACTGGCCAAGTCCGGCAAGAGCGCCTTCATCCCGCAATGCGGGCTGGCCCCGGGCTTCATCTCGATCGTCGCCAATGATCTCGCCAGCCGCTTCGACACGCTGGAAAGCGTGCGCATGCGCGTCGGCGCGCTGCCGCAATACCCGTCCAACGCGCTGAACTACAATCTGACCTGGAGCACCGACGGCGTCATCAACGAATATTGCGAGCCTTGCGAGGCGATCGTCGAGGGCGAGCTGATCGAAGTGCCGCCGCTGGAGGAGCGCGAGGAATTCTCGCTCGACGGTGTCACCTACGAGGCGTTCAACACGTCTGGCGGGCTGGGCACTTTGGCCGAGACGCTGAAGGGCAAGGTGCGCACGCTGAACTACCGCACCATCCGCTATCCCGGCCATGCCGCGATCATGAAGGCGCTGCTCAACGATCTCGGCCTTCGCCACCGCCGCGACGTGCTGAAGGACATCTTTGAAAGCGCCCTGCCGGCGACGCTGCAGGACGTGGTCATCGTCTTCGTCACCGTCTCCGGCCGCCGCAACGGCCGCCTGCTGCAGGAAACCTACGCCAACAAGATCTATTCGCAGCGCGTCGGCAACCAGGTACGCAGCGCCATCCAGATCACCACGGCGTCCGGCATCTGCGCCGTGCTCGACATGCTGGCCGACGGCAGCCTGCCGGCAACCGGCTTCGTCAAGCAGGAAGACATCGCGCTGGATGCGTTTTTGGCCAACCGTTTTGGACGGGCCTATGCGCAGCACGAGATGGTGAGCCGGCTGGCGAGCTGAGCTTTTCACCCTCCCCCTTGTGGGGAGGGTCGGCTCGCAATCGGAGCGAAGCGGAGATTGCGGGACGGGGTGGGGGGTGAGCGCCGACGGTCGGTGAAGACCCCCACCCCGCTCCGCTTCGCGGATCGACCCTCCCCACAAGGGGGAGGGTAAGCGCTCTAAATATGCAGCGCGTGGCCGAGCGCCTTCAGTGCCGCTTCCTGGAAGCCCTCGCCCTGCGTCGGGTGCGCATGGATGGTGCCGGCGATATCCTCCAGCCGCGCGCCCATCTCCAGCGCTAGCCCGAACGCTGCCGACAGTTCCGACACGCCTTGCCCAACCGCCTGGATGCCGAGCACCAGATGGTTGTCCGCACGCGCCACGACGCGGACAAACCCATCCTCGCCGAGCTTGGTCATCGCCCGCCCATTGGCGGCGAACGGGAAAAGGCCGATCTTGATCTCGCATTGAGCCTTGGCTTCCTCGGGCGACAGCCCTGCCGTCACCAGCTCCGGATCGGTGAAGCAGACGGCGGGAATGGAGCGCTTGTCCCAGCTGCGCTTATGGCCGGCGACGATCTCGGCGACCATTTCGCCTTGCGCCATCGCCCGATGCGCCAGCATCGGTTCGCCGGTGACGTCGCCGATAGCGAAGATGCCGCGCATCGAGCTGCGGCACTGGTCGTCGATCTTGATGAATTTCCCAGCCATATCCAGGTCGATCTGGTCGAGGCCCCAGCCTTCCGTCACCGGTTTGCGGCCGACCGTCACCAGGATCTTGTCGGCGGTGACCTTGGCATTCTTGCCGTCCGCTGTCTCGACCAGCAGCGCGTCGCCCTTGGTCGACAGGCCCTTCGCCTTGGCCCCTGTCATCACTTCGATACCGAGTGCGGCGAGCCGCTTGACCACCGGCCGGGTCAGCTCGGCGTCATACTGCGCCAGCGCGCGCGGCAAGGCCTCGACCACGGTGACTTCTGCGCCCATCTTGGCAAAGGCCATGCCAAGCTCCAGCCCGATATAGCCGCCACCCACAACCGCAAGCTTCTTCGGCACCTCACTCAAAGCCAGCGCCTCCGTGGACGATATCACTGGCCCGCCAAAGGGCAGGAACGGCAGTTCGACCGGCGCCGAGCCGGTGGCGATGACGATCGTCTCGGCCCGGATCACCTGGCTTCCCGTTTCGGTTTCGACCTCGACGGTCTTGCCGTCGCGGAACGTCGCCCAGCCATGCACGGTCTTCACGCCGGCCTTCTTCAAAAGGCCAGCGACGCCGCTGTTGAGCCGGCTGACAATGCCGTCCTTCCAGGCGACGGTTTTGGTAAGATCGAGCACCGGTGCCGAGACCGAAATGCCAAGCGGGCTCTTGCCGCCGGCCATGTGCGCGACCTTCTCGAACTCTTCGGCCGCATGAATCAGCGCCTTGGACGGGATGCAGCCGACATTGAGGCAGGTGCCGCCCGGCTTGCCGGCTTCGACGATCACCGTGTCGACGCCGAGCTGGCCGGCACGGATGGCGCAGATGTAGCCACCCGGACCGGCGCCGATGACGAGCAGCTTGCAGGAGATTTCTTTCATCGTGTCACCTCGATCGGTCGCCTTGCCTTCGTGCCGTATCGCTTACGTCTCGGATTGGCCGAGGCGCTCGCGCCTTCGTCATCCCGGGGCGGAGCAAGGAGCGTAGCGACGCGCGTAGACCCCGGGATCCATGCCGTGACGTTCGTGCGTTGCAACGGCGCAGAATTCTGCTCCGCCGCACCATTCGACGTCGGTCGCGGCATGGATCCTCGGGTCAAGCCCGAGGATGACGAACGCGTGGAGGACCGGAGCCAATCACAGGCGGCACCGCTCGGCAGCCAGGAACTTGTCAGCGGTGACCGAGCCAAAGCCATCACCCTCAATCCACGAAAATCAGCGCCGGCGTTTCCAGCAGCGCCTTGATCCGCTGGATGAACACCGCCGCTTCCCAGCCGTCGATCACCCGGTGGTCGAAGCTCGACGACAAATTCATCATCTTGCGCGGGATGAACTGCGTGCCGTCCCACACCGGCCGGACCATCATCTTGTTGACGCCGATGATGGCCACTTCCGGATGGTTGATGACCGGCGTCGTCGCGATGCCGCCCATGGCGCCAAGCGAGGTGATGGTGATGGTCGAGCCGGAGAGCTCGTCGCGTGTCGCCGTGCCGGATTTGGCCGCCTCGGCCAGCCTGACGACCTCGGCGCCGCAATCCCAGATGTCGCGCGCCTCGGCATGCTTGACGACCGGCACCACCAGCCCCGACGGCGTCTGTGCGGCGATGCCGATATGGATGCCGCCATGCTGGTGGATGATGCCGGCCTCGTCGTCGAACAGCGAATTGAGTTGCGGCTGGTCCGCGATCGCCTTGACCATCGCCCGCATCAGGAACGGCAGCAGCGTCAGCTTCGACCTGTCCTGACGCTTTTCCTTGTTGAGCGCGGCGCGCAACTCCTCAAGTGCTGTGACGTCGATCTCCTCGACATAGGTGATGTGCGGGATGCGCGACTTGGACAGCGTCATCTTCTCGGCGATCTTGCGCCGCAAGCCCACCACCTTGATATCCTCGACGGCGTCGTTGCGGGCCAGGCCCGATGCCTTGGCGACCTGCGGCCCACGCGCCAGGAACGCCTCGATGTCCTCATGGCCGATGCGCCCGGCCGGGCCGCTTCCCGCGACCTGCCTGAGATCGATGCCGGCCTCCTTCGCCCTCAGACGCACGGCCGGCGACGCCAGCGGTTTTTCACCCTCCGAACGCGGCGCGCCGGAGACGGACGTTTTCCCGGTGCTTTTCGAAACGGTCGGCGCGGGTTTCGCCTCCGGAGCGGCGGCTTTTGGCTTGGTCGTTGCGGCCGGCGCTGCGCTCTCGGGCTTTGGCGTCGGAAGCTTGGCCGGCGGCTCGGCGGCCACCGCTTCCACCTCACCGCTTTGCGGCTTTACATTGCCCTCGCCCGCCACCTTCAACCGCACGATCGGCGAGCCGATCGCCACCGTGTCACCGATCTCGGCACCCAGCCACAGGATCTCGCCATCGACGGGTGACGGAATCTCGACCGTCGCCTTGTCGGTCATGACGGCGGCGAGCACTGTGTCCTCGCGCACCATGTCGCCGACCTTGACGTGCCACTCGACGAGTTCGGCCTCGGCAACGCCTTCGCCGACATCGGGCAGCTTGATGATGTGCTCGCCCATGTCAGGCCTCCATGGTTTCGATGAGGGCGCGGCCGACCCGGGCGGGACCCGGGAAATAGTCCCATTCCTGCGCGTGCGGATAGGGCGTGTCCCAGCCGGCGACCCGCGCCACCGGTGCCTCCAGGTGATAGAAACAGTTTTCCTGCACCAGCGCCGACAGCTCGGCGCCGAAGCCGGAAGTCAGCGTCGCCTCGTGCACGACAACGCAGCGCCCGGTCTTCTTGACCGAGGCGACGATGGTGTCGAGGTCGAGCGGCAACAGCGTTCTGAGATCGATAATCTCGGCATCGATGCCGGTCTCTTCGGCCGCGGCCTGCGCGACATAGACCATGGTGCCATAGGCGAGCACGGTAATCGCGGAGCCGGCCCTGCGGATCGCCGCCTTGCCGAGCGGCACGGTATAGTGGCCGTCGGCGACCTCGCCGAGCTCGTGCTTCGACCAGGGCGTCACCGGCCGGTCGTGATGGCCGTCGAACGGGCCGTTGTAGAGCCGTTTCGGCTCGAGGAAGATGACCGGATCGGGGTCCTCGATCGCCGCGATCAAAAGCCCCTTGGCGTCATGCGGGTTGGACGGCACCACCGTCTTCAGCCCCGACACGTGGGTGAACAAAGCCTCGGGACTCTGGCTGTGCGTCTGGCCGCCAAAAATGCCGCCGCCGGTCGGCATGCGCACCACGATCGGGCACGTGAAATCGCCGTTCGAACGGTAGCGCAGCCTGGCTGCTTCCTGGGTCAGCTGGTCATAGGCGGGATACATGTAGTCGGCAAACTGAATTTCCACGCACGGTTTCAGCCCATAGGCCGCCATGCCGATGGCCGAGCCGACAATGCCGGATTCGTTGATCGGCGCGTCGAAGCATCGGCTCTTGCCGTATTTGGCCTGCAGGCCCTGCGTGCAGCGGAAGACGCCGCCGAAGAAGCCGACATCCTCGCCGAACACGACGACTTTCTCGTCGCGCCCCATCGACACGTCCATGGCATCACGAATGGCCTCGATCATGGTCCGTCTTGGCATGGCTCAGACTCCCGCCTGCTGGCGCTGGCGCCTGAGATGCGGCGGCATCTCGGCATAGAGGCCCTCGAACATGTCGCGCGTCGACGGCTTGCCGCCGGCATGCAGCGTGCCGTGGCTTTCGGCCTCCTTCTGCGCCGCGATCACCGTGTCGAGGATTTCCGCCTCGGCCTGCGCGTGCCGCTCGTCCGACCAGACGCCGAGCCCGATCAGATGGTTCTTCAGCCGCACGATCGGATCGCCAAGCGGCCAGGCGTCGGATTCGGTCTTCGGCCGGTAGGCCGACGGATCGTCCGAGCTCGAATGGGCGCCGGCGCGGTAGGTGACATATTCGACCAGCGTCGGCCCGAGATTTTTCCGCGCCCGCTCCGCCGCCCATTTGGCCACCGCATGGACGGCGAGATAATCATTGCCGTCGACCCGGAGCGACGGAATGCCGAAGCCAAGACCCCGCGCCGCGAAGGTGCCGGAACCGCCACGCGCTATGCCTTGAAAGGTCGAGATCGCCCACTGATTGTTGACGACATTGAGCACGACCGGCGCCTTGTAGGTGGAGGCGAACACCAGCGCCGAGTGGAAATCCGATTCCGCCGTCGAGCCGTCGCCGATCCAGGCCGCCGCAATCTTGGAATCGTTCGAGATCGCCGAAGCCATCGCCCAGCCGACCGCTTGGATGTACTGCGTCGCCAGATTGCCGGAGATGGAGAAGAAGCCATGCTCCTTCGACGAATACATGATCGGCAGCTGCCGGCCCTTCAGCGGGTCGGCCTCGTTGGAATAGATCTGGTTCATCATCGTGACCATCGGATAGCCGTCGGCGATGAGCAGGCCTGCCTGCCGATAGGTCGGGAAGTTCATGTCGCCCGGGGCGAGCGCCTTGCGGAAGGCGCAGCTCACCGCCTCTTCGCCGAGATGCTGCATGTAGAAGGAGGTCTTGCCCTGGCGCTGCGCCATCTGCATGCGGGCGTCGAAGGTCCGCAGCGTCATCATGTGGCGCAGACCTTCCAGCAGTTCCTCGCTGGACAGCAGCCCGGCCCAAGGCCCGACGGCCTCGCCATCGCGGTTCAACACACGGATAATGGAGAAGGCCATGTCGCGGATGGTGCGCGGATCGACATCGATGTCGGGGCGCGGCACCGAGCCGGCCGCCGCGAGGGTCACGTTGGAGAAATCAGGCGTGCCGCCCGGTCGCACTTCCGGCTCCGGAACGTGGAAACGCAACATCCCAGCATCAGCCATGACCTTCGTCCTCCAATGTTGCCTGGCCCCAATATCCCCAGCCAAGGATATTTGCACATCCGCGCGTCCAGTGCGAATTCGTCGAGGGTCATCGGACCGGCCGCGCCGGCCGATCCAGCCTCCCCTGCACAAGATGTAGATATGTCCGCGAAATTTCTTGTCGATGTTTCACGGCGGCGCGCAATTTGGCGCAAGGTTGGGCAGGGGTTTCCGCCAGATAAGGCGATTGGAGGGCAATGCGACCTTGGCGCCCTTCCTCTCCCCCGTCGATCGGGGGAGAGGTGTCGAGCGAAGCTCGACGGAGTGGGGGTCGACCTAGCTCGGGCGTGTCATTTCAAGCTGGTGCGATGCCTCGCCCTGAGGCTCCGCGGTGAATTGCCTTCGGCAGCGATGCGCCCCGGCGATTCAAGTTGCACCTCCCAACCCCCAAAACCTATCCTGATGGTATTGTTCGTGAGAGGAAGAACATGGAAGGACGATGGAGAGCTTCTGTCGCTTTGGCGATCGTGGCATTTCTGACCGGACTCGGTCGACCGGCGTTCGCCCAGTCGAACGCCCAGTCAGACGATTGCATGAGCATTTTCTATCGTACGAAAGATGCTGCTTGCCTCGGCCTTGTCGTCGCCACCCTGGACAATGCTCCGCCCGGGATCGACAATGGAACGATCATTGGGTTTTTCGCAGCGTTGTTTGACAGCGCGCCGGAGCTGCGGCGCAAGCTGCTGGATGAAGTGCGTTCCGACCGCGCGGCTGAGTTCTATTTGGTCGCACTTCGCAGAGCCGGCCTGGCAGACGAAGCGCGTCGTTTCGCATCGGCCCGAAAGCTGGAGAATGCAGCCCCCGCCAACATCACGCCGCTAAAAACGGTGATACCCGTCTCCGTGGCGATGGACAATGATCTGCTGATTGGCGCCTACATGGCGACCGGAGACTTGTCCTACATCGATCATATTCTGGAGAATCTTCGAACCAGCCGTGATGGCATGGCGGCGGACGCGATCCGTATCGGTCTTGTCATGGGAAAGTTCGGCGGTGCAGGAACCCCGGGTCGACCCAACGTCATGATTATCGCCGCTTGCCGGAAATACGGATGCCCAAAGAATCAGGCCTCCAAGGATATGATGCGTGCGCTGACGATGGCATCGGCTGTATGGGCCATAGGATCGCTGGCGAAGAACGACGTCGCGATCAAACAGGAGCTGGATCGGTTCTTTCAGAACGACTCTCGTTTGGCCGCCATTTTCGCAAGAGAGCAGAACGCCTTCACCAACTATCTGACCCTGGTGACTTTATGGACGGTCAAGAAAGACCCATCGCTCGACGCGGCATTGACAGACTACGAACGCCTCGAGGCTGCCGATACCTTGGTCAAACCTGACAGCTTCCTGCGACCCTCCGAGAACAAGAAATAGCCGCCGGCACCAAGGGCTTGTTCACCCGGCGCTCGTGCCATGCTAACCACCCACCATGGCACAGAAGAAAGCTTTCGAGGTCGATTCCTGGCTCGCGCGGCCTGACCCGCGCTTCTCCATCGTCCTGTTCTACGGCCCCGATCGCGGTCTCGTTTCCGAGCGGGCAAAGGCGTTTGCCGAAAAGACCGGCCTGCCGCTCGACGATCCCTTCTCCGTGGTCCGGCTCGAGGGTTCGGAGGTCGACCGCGACGAGGGCCGGCTGCTGGATGAGGCCCGCACCGTGCCGATGTTTTCCGACCGGCGGCTGCTCTGGGTGCGCAATGCCACCGGCCAGAAGGCGCTGGCCGAGGACGTCAAGGCGCTGACGGCGGAACCCGCGCGCGATGCCATCATCCTGATCGAGGCCGGCGATCTCAAAAAGGGCGTCGGCCTGCGCGCCGTGGTCGAGGGCGCGGACATCGCCATGGCGCTGCCTTGCTACGCCGACGAGGCCCGCGACATCGACACGGTCATCGACGATGAGCTGCGCAAGGCCGGTATGTCGATGACGCTGGAGGCCAGACAAGCGCTGCGCCGCAATCTCGGCGGCGACCGGCTCGCTTCGCGCGGCGAGATCGAAAAACTCATCCTTTACGCGCACGGCCAGAAGGAGATCGGGCTCGACGAGGTGAGGGCGATGTCGGGCGACGTGTCCGGCGCCTCCTTCGACGACGCGGTCGACGCGTTGCTCGAGGGCAAGGTCGGCGACTTCGACACCGCCTTCACCCGCCACTGCCAATCCGGCGGCCCGCCCTTCCTGGTGCTGTCCTCGGCCATGCGCCAGTTGCAGCAGATCCAGGTCATGCGCGGCCAGATGGATTCTGCCGGCCGCAACGCCGCCTCGGTCGTTGCGGGCGCACGCCCGCCGGTTTTCTTCTCCAGGCGCAAGCTGGTGGAAAAGGCGCTGGAGCGCTGGAGCAGCGAAGCCCTCAGCCGCGCGCTGACCCGACTGCAGACCGCGGTGCTGCAGACGCGGCGGCGGCCGGATCTTTCGGTCGCGCTGGCACGGCAGGCGCTGCTCGGTATTGCGGTGGAAAGCGCGAGGCTGGGGCAGCGATAGGAGAGCGATCCTCTCCTTTTCGGCGTCGAGTGCTGGTCAATTCATCATCATGGCGCCCGCTGGCTGGAAGGTCGGCAGCGCCTGCGGAAAGACCAGCACCACCGCGCCGTAAAGCAGCAGAGCGACACCCGACACCTTTGCGATCCGATCTCCCGACGGCAGGGTCTTTTCCGCAAAGATCAGCAAGGTGACCACGGCCATTGCGGCGACATTCATGATCCCGAGCGGAAAGAGGGCGAGAAACAAAAGCCAGCAGCAGCCCAGGCAGAAAAGTCCATGCTCCAGGCCCATGCGAACAGCGCCCCAGTAGCCGTCGCGCCATGAAGTAAGGATGAAGCCGATCGGCGTGCGGCATTTGGCCAGACACAGATCTTTCAGTGGCGAGAGTTGATAGGCGCCGGCAATCATCAGCAGCGCGCCGCCGGTCCGCGCGGCCGCCGCCGTCGACAACCCCACATGTCCGGCGAGCATCTCCGCACCCGCCGCACCGGCAAAGGCGATGATGCCCATCACGCCCCAGACCAGCATGTACCCGGCGACGAACACCCAGCTCGAGACAAAAGTCTTGCCGCGTCCATGTTTGCCGGCCTGGACCTGGTGAAACGTCAGGATCATCGGCGCGGCCGTCGGAATCATCATGGCAATCATCATGATCATCCAGACGGCAAGAAACAGCGGCGCCCTCATGCCCATGGTGAGCGCGTCCATGTTCATGGCCATGTCGGCATCCATGCCCGTCTGCTGCCGGACAAGCAGGGTCCACGCCGCCGCGGCGATCGCGATCAGCAGCGCGAGAATGATGTATCGCTGCAACGTTTGCGCCATGGACGGATACGTCCCGTGCTATGCGGCCAACGTCTACTGCTGGCCGGACCAATGGATCGGGGCGTAATGTCCGTTGCGGCGGGAATTGTCCCAGCTCATGCCATGGTCGCTGAATGTACTGCCTTGCGACCCCATCGCCAGAGCGAGCCAGTCGGGATTGACAGGATGGCCGGTGGCCGCCCACATCTGCCCGTCCTCGCGCATGGTCGGCAGCGGCTCGACCGCCATATGCATGACGCCCGCAATCTCCGCCGACCGCTTCTTGCCGTCTATCCGGTAGTCTATCGGCACCTTCTTCGCGCCGAGGTTGGTGCCGATCATGGGGGCCAGCACCGCCATGGGTCCGCCGGCGGCGCCAGTGAAGATGGCACCCAGCGCCTCTGTCTGCCTGTCATCGGCCCGTTCGTCGATATAGGCGGCGGCCGTCCAATTGCCGTTTGCCATCGGTCCCGGCGTGTGCGCGACCATCGCGACGCTGAGCCCATCCAATCGGACGTCGCCGTAATTGCCCGTATCGATATGAAAGACCAGACCGACGTCGCAAACGCCTTTCGTCGGCTTCGATGTCAACTGCGCGTTGGTGGACAGCAGACAAGGACAGACGACATCGCAGCTGCAATTTTCGAAGTAGCTTCCGGACAATTGCCAACGGACTGCCATTTGCACCTCCCCACTTGCGTCAGGCGCATCGGCATATCGCTGTGGCGAGGCGGTGCCATCTCACGACGATCGCAGGAATGGCAAACAGCCCTCGCCGCGATGGACCGGCACGCCAGGGCAACCAATTTAAGCCATATCTAATTGAGGTTACGCCGTTGCCCGGCACTGTCAAGCCGCGCTGGCGGCGCAGGCGGCAACGGTGGCGGTTTGCCAATCTCCCCCCCCTCGTGGGGGAGATGGCTGGCAAGCCAGGGGGGGGGGCGCTGTCCCGCCGGCCTCAATCCAATGTGGTGCGAGTTCTCGGCCAGCCCTGGATGGCCAAGGCTGAACTCTACGGCGCCCCCCTCTGCCCTGCCGGGCATCTCCCCCACGAGGGGGGAGATTGGCAGTTTCGACGCTTCGCCAATCACCACAAAAGGAAAGGGCTGACCAAACAGCCAGCCCCCTTTTTCTGCGTTAAATCAAGCTCCCGCCTGATATAATTCGCCGGCTAACTACCGCTCCTGCTTCAATCGCCGGCACAGCTCATCCAGCTGCTCCAGCGACCGGTAGGACACCCGCAGCTCGCCGCCCTTGCCCTTGTGATCGATGGCCACGATCATGCCGATCGTGTCGGTCAGCAGCTTTTCCAGCGCCAGCGTGTCGGTGTCCTTTTCCGGCGCGGCCTGCGCCTGTTTTGGCTTGGCCGGCGTCGGGCCGGCCGGCATCTGCGCCAGCGCCTCGGCCTGGCGCACCGAAAGCCCTTCCTCGACGATGCGCTTGGCAAGGCCGGCCGGATCCTCGGCTGTCACCAGCGTGCGGGCGTGGCCGGCCGACAGCGCGCCGTCGACCAGCATGTCGCGGATCACCTCCGGCAGCTTCAGCAGCCGCAGCGTGTTGGCGACATGGCTGCGGCTCTTGCCGATGACATTGCCGAGATCGGCCTGGGTGTAGCCGTGCTCGTCGATCAGCTGCTGGTAGCCCTGCGCCTCCTCGACCGCGTTGAGATCGGCGCGCTGGACGTTCTCGATGATCGCCAGCTCGAGCGCGGTGCGGTCATTGACCTCGCGGATGATGACCGGGATCTCGTTCAGCCCGGCACGCTGCGCCGCCCGCCAGCGCCGCTCGCCGGCGATGATCTCGTAGCGGCCGGCCTGCGTCGGCGACGGCCGCGCCACCACCGGCTGCACCACGCCATGTTCGCGGATCGACTGGGCAAGGTCGGTCAGTTCGGCGTCGCCAAAATGCCGGCGTGGGTTTTTCGGGTTCGGGCTGAGGAACTCGATCGGCACCTTGCCGTCGGCACTCATGCCCGGCTTTTCCGGTGCCGCCGGGCGATCAATCTCGCCGATCAGTGCTGCCAGGCCACGGCCCAGTCTTTTCCTCGAAAGGTCTTCGCTCATCTCTATTCCAAGTCTTCAGATCGTTTCGGTATCGAATCGGCTATTAATTATGCACCCGATCTAATCAAGCGGCGCGCAATTTGCGCTCGCGGCGGATCACTTCCGAGGCCAGTTGCAGATAGGCCTGGCTGCCCGAACACTTCAGATCGTAGAGGATCGCCGGCTTGCCGTAGGACGGCGCCTCCGACACCCGCACATTGCGCGGAATGATGGTCTCGTAGACCTTGTCGCCCATATGCTGGCGCACATCCTGCACCACCTGGTTGGCGAGATTGTTGCGGCCGTCATACATTGTCAGCACGATCCCCTGGATGGTGAGCTCCGGATTGATCGAGCGGCGCACCTGCTCGACGGTTTCCAGCAATTGGCTCAAACCTTCGAGCGCGAAGAACTCGCATTGCAGCGGCACCAGCACCGAATCGGCCGCCGCCATCGAATTGAGCGTCAGAAGATTGAGCGAGGGCGGGCAGTCGATCAGCACATAGCCGAAGCCGGCTGCACGCGCCGTTGCGGCATTCAAGGCATTGCGCAGCCGCAACACCCGGTCCGGCGCCGAGGCGATCTCCATTTCGATGCCGAGCAGGTCGAGCGTCGACGGCACGATCGACAGGCCGGGCACCGCGGTCGGGATGGCCGCGGCTTCCAGCTCCAGCTCGCCGGTCAGCACATCGTAGGACGAGACCGTCCGGTCCTTGCGGTCGATGCCAAGGCCGGTGCTGGCATTGCCTTGCGGATCGAGGTCGACGATCAGCACCTTTTCGCCGATCGCGGCCAAAGCGGTGGCCAGATTGATGGCGGTGGTGGTCTTGCCGACCCCGCCCTTCTGGTTGGCTACGGTGATGATTCGGGGGCCGTTCTTCATCATGGGTTTATGCCAGAAATTCATTTTTGGGTCGCCAAATGGCCCGACAGTCGGGATCAGACAGGTCGCAGGTCAGACAGTTCCAGGATGACGCCATGGGGGTCCGTCACACTGGGATGTTCTACCAGATCGAAGGCCCATCGGTTAACGCTTTCTTGCACTTCGGCGCGATAATCCCGGCCTTTGTGGAACAACCCGCGTGCGCCGGACGTGAGCCACGGTGCCGACAGATCCAACAAGACCGAAAGCGAGGCCAAAGCCCGCGCCGTGACGATTTGCGGTTGCGAAACAAGCGCATGGCTGTCCTCGATGCGGCGCGCCACGACCCGCGCCGGCAGGCTGAACTGGCCGACGACGGTCTGCAGGAACGAGGCCTTTTTGCGGTTGCTTTCCACCAGATCGATGCTGGCCCCGGAGCGCTCAGCAAGCAAGAAAGCCATGACCAGGCCCGGGAATCCGCCACCTGAACCGATGTCCACCCAGCGGGTGGCGTTGGGCTCTATGCGTGCCAGCTGTGCGCTGTCCAAGATGTGGCGCTGCCAGACATCGGCCGCGGTCGATTGCGCGACGAGATTGATGCTGCGGTTCCATTTCTGGAACATGGCTTCGAACGCCACCAGGCGACCGAATGTTTCACGTGAAACCGGGCCGGCCGCGTCCTGCAGGCTCTCTAGGGAGAAAGAGCTCACGCAACGACTCTCTGCGCGCTCTCATGATGCCGGACATGGGCGACAATGATTGCCAGTGCTGCCGGCGTCATGCCCTCCATGCGTTGGGCATCGGCGATAGAGCGCGGCCTCCGCACCGCCATCTTCTGCTTCAGTTCATTGGACAGGCCGGGCACGCCGGCGAAATCGACCGTCTCGGGGATCAGCCGACTCTCCTCATGCCGGATTTGCGCGACATCGCTCTTCTGGCGGTCGAGATAGACCGAATATTTCGCCTCCGTTTCGAGACGTTCCGCAGTCTTGGCATCAATCTCACCGAACCCAGGCTCGATCCTGGCCAGCCAGGCGACGTCGACATCGGGATAGGCCAGCAGCTCGTAGCCCGACCGACGCACGCCATCGCGGTTGATCTCCAGCCCGTGCCGCGCCGCTTCATTGGGCGTCATCGCCACCGATCTTGCCAATTCGCGCGCCGCGTCGAGCCGCTGCATGACATCGCCATAGCGCTGTATTCGCTGCGCCGAAGCGATCCCGAGCCTCTGCGCCAGCGGCGTCAGCCGTTCATCAGCATTGTCGGCGCGCAACGACAGCCGGAATTCGGCGCGCGAAGTGAACATCCGATAGGGCTCGCTGATGCCGCGGCTGGTCAAATCGTCGACCATCACGCCGATATAGGCTTCGGTACGGCTGAGCACGATCTGTTCGCCGCCTGACGCGCGCCGCGCTGCATTGAGGCCGGCGAGCAGGCCCTGCCCGGCGGCTTCCTCATAGCCGGTCGTGCCATTGATCTGCCCGGCGAGGAAAAGCCCTGCGACGCGCTTTGTCTCCAGTGTCTGATGCAGCTCACGCGGATCGACGTGATCATATTCAATGGCATAGCCGGGCTGCAGCATGACGGCCCGCTCCAACCCCGGAATGGTTTTCAATATGTCGAGCTGAACATCTTCGGGCAGCGAGGTCGAAATCCCGTTGGGATAGACCGTGTCGTCGTCGAGCCCTTCCGGCTCCAAAAAGATCTGGTGGCCGTCGCGGTCACCGAACTTGACGATCTTGTCCTCGATCGACGGGCAATAGCGCGGCCCGACCCCTTCGATCGAACCGGAATACATGGCGGATCGGCCAAGATTGGCGCGGATCAACTCATGCGTCGCGGTCGTCGTGCGCGTGATGCCGCACTCGATCTGCGGCGTCTCGATACGGTCGGTCATCAACGAAAACGGCACGGGATCCTCATCCGCCGCCTGGCTTTCGAGCGATGCCCAATCGATCGTCCGCCCATCGAGCCGCGGTGGCGTGCCCGTCTTCAACCGTCCGAGTTTGAAGCCCGCACGGCCCATCGTTGCCGACAGGCCAAGGCTTGCCTGCTCGTTCATGCGTCCGGCGACGATCTTCTTCTCGCCAATATGAATGAGGCCGCGCAGGAAGGTCCCGGTGGTCAGGACCACGGCGCCGCAAGCAAGCCTGCGGCCGCCGGCCAGGAGAACAGCGGCGATCCGCCCTTCATTGATCTCGAAATCCAGAACCTCGCCTTCGACCACGTCGAGATCGTTCTGCTGCCGAATCGCTTCCTGCATGGCAAGGCGGTAGAGCTTTCTGTCGGCCTGCGTGCGCGGCCCGCGCACCGCCGGGCCCTTGCGGCGATTGAGCAGACGGAATTGAATGCCGGCCGCATCCGCCACGCGGCCCATCAGCCCGTCCATGGCATCGATTTCGCGGACCAGATGCCCCTTGCCAAGGCCGCCGATCGCCGGATTGCACGACATCACGCCAATCGTGTCGAAGCGCAAAGTCACCAGCGCGGTTTTGGCGCCGGCGCGCGCGGCAGCGCTGGCCGCCTCGCACCCCGCATGGCCGCCGCCCACCACAACCACATCATAGTGATCGGTCATTTCCAAATTTCCTGGACTCAAAAGATTGAGGGACACATGTCCCCGCAGGGCGAAGCTGTCAAGAAAACTTCGCGACAAGTTTCACGTGAAACAGGGTGAGGCCACGTTCGGCGGATGTTTCACGTGAGCCGTGGCCGCTCCGATTGTTTCACGTGAGTCACGGCGCTGTCCTCAGCAGCGATGCGTGTTTCACGTGAGTCAGGACCAAGGATAGCCGACGCGTCTCCAACTTCGTCATCCACGGGCGGAGCAGCCGCGAAGCGGCGTCACGGAGACCCGAGGATCCATTCCGTGACCTCGATCGTTGAACGCAGCGGAGCAGAATTCTGCACCGTTGCAGCGCTCAGGAGTTCCGGCATGGATCCTAGGGTCTGCGCCGCGGCGCTTCGCTCCTTGCTTCGCCCTAGGATGACGACGCCGTTTATGTCGCCGCCAACTATCAGCCACCGCGCGCCCGGGCCGACTTTCTCCCAAGCGATTGTTTCACGTGAATCATTTCCCGATGCAGAACTGCGAAAAGATCACATCCAGCATATCCTCGACATCTATCGCGCCGACGATCCGGCCCAGCCGATCCGCCGCCAGCCGCAATTCCTCGGCGCGCAGTTCCTGACCCGCGGCGCCATCGTCGGTGGCGCGGAGCAGGTGGCGATTCGTCTCGCTGAGCAATTCGACATGGCGCAGGCGGGATGGCAGGACATCTCCGGTCATGCCTGCCGCCTCCGCTGCGCGCCGACCGATTTCCGCCAACAGCGCCTCCACACCAGCCCCGCTTACAACTGAGATAACGAAATCATATCGACCGCCCTCACCCCGATCCCCCTGCCCATCCAACAGGTCGAGCTTGGTGCCGACCCGCAACAGAGGGGCTGTGCCCGGCAACGGGCCAATATCCCCGGGAGACACAATGTCTTCCAGCAGCAGCAAGAGATCGGCGCGGCCGGCCTTGGCCCGCGCCTTCTCGATGCCGATCGCTTCGACCTTACCCGGCGCTTCCCGCAAACCAGCCGTGTCCGTCAGCCTGACGCGCAGCCCGCCGAGATCCAGCGTCACCTCGAGCAGGTCACGGGTCGTGCCGGGCTCATCCGTTACAATAGCTGCATCGCGCCGCGCCAAAGCGTTGAACAGACTCGACTTGCCGGCATTCGGCGCGCCGAGAATAACGACCTCGAAGCCGTCGCGAATGATCTCGGCGGCGTGAAATCCGGCGATGTGGCGATCGATTTCGCCGACCATCGCCCGGACATCCGACCAGACCGTATCCGAAACGGAACCGGGCACATCGTCTTCGTCGGCGAAGTCGATCTCCGCCTCAATCATGGCGCGCGCGTGGATCAGCCGGCGACGCCAGCTCATATAGAGTTCGCTCTGCACACCTTCGGCATTCTGGACAGCGAAGCGTCGCTGCGCCTCGGTCTCGGCATTGACCAGATCGGCCAGGGCTTCCGTCTCAACCAGGTCGACCTTGCCGTTGAGAAAGGCACGGCGCGTGAATTCGCCGGGCTCCGCATGCCTTACGCCGTCAAAACCGGCAATCGTCTCCAGCATCCTGGTCACCACGGCGCGTCCGCCATGGACATGGAATTCGGCGACATCCTCACCGGTAAAGCTGGCCGGACCGGGAAAGAAAGTGACAAGACCGCTGTCCAGCACAGTTCCATCCGGTGCCCTGAACTTGCGCAGAACCGCCGCACGCGCCTTAACCATGCCGCCGGCGATCGTTTCGACTACAAATCGAGTCTGCGGGCCGGAAATACGCAGCACGGCAACGCCGGCCGGAAGCCGGCCGCTCGACAATGCAACGATCGAATCGCCTGAAATCATTTGCCCGCTCTGTTGAACCGCCCTAGCTTCGCGCCTTCAAGACAACCCGAGTTGCCCATTGTGACATTGCCCGCGCAAAACCTGCTTGCCGAAGAAGCCAGCCCCTATCTGCAGCAGCACAGCGGCAATCCCGTCCATTGGCGGGCCTGGTCGCCGGCATCGCTCGAAGAAGCCAAGACGCTCGACCGCCCGATCCTGCTCTCGATCGGCTATGCAGCCTGCCACTGGTGCCATGTCATGGCGCATGAAAGCTTCGAGAATGACGGCGTCGCCGCCGTCATGAACCGTCTGTTCGTCAATATCAAGGTCGACCGCGAGGAGCGTCCCGACATCGACCAGATCTATATGGCCGCGCTTTCCTCGATGGGCGAGCAAGGCGGCTGGCCGCTGACCATGTTCCTGACGCCGGACGGCAAGCCGTTCTGGGGCGGCACCTATTTTCCGCGCGAGGCGCGCTACGGCCGCCCGGGTTTCATCCAGGTCATGGAAGCGGTCGACAAGGCGTGGCGCGAGAAGCGCGCCAGCCTGCACCAGAGTGCCGACGGCCTGACCTCCCATGTCGAGGCGCGTCTCTCCGGCACGCATGCCAGGCAGAGCCTTGACCGCGGCACGCTCACCGACCTCGCCGGCCGCATCGGCGGCATGATCGACCGCGACCTTGGCGGCCTGCGCGGCGCTCCGAAATTCCCCAACGCCCCGTTCATGCTCACGCTGTGGCTGTCCTGGCTGCGCGACGGCAATGCCAGCCACCGCGATGACGTGCTCATCAGCCTCGAACATATGCTGAGCGGCGGCATCTATGACCATATCGGCGGCGGACTCAGCCGCTACTCGACCGACGCGGAATGGCTGGTGCCGCATTTCGAGAAGATGCTTTACGACAATGCGGAACTGATCCGCTTCTGCAACTGGGCTTTCGCGGCCAGCGGCAATGATCTGTTCCGGATACGAATCGAAGAGACCGTCGACTGGCTGCTGCGCGAGATGCGCGTCGATGGCGGCGCCTTCGCCGCCAGCCTCGACGCCGACAGCGATGGCGAGGAAGGACTGTTCTACACCTGGAGCAAGCAAGAGATCGAAGCCGTCCTTGGTGACGATTCAACCTTGTTTTTCAAATACTTCACGCTTTCCAGCCCGCATGGTTGGGAAGGCAAGCCTGTGGTCCATCAAACCAGAGCCCAGCAAGCCCAAAGCGTGGCCGATCGCGAGAAACTCATCCCGCTCAAGGCCAGGCTTCTCACCGCTCGGGAAGAGCGGGTTCGGCCAGGCCTGGATGCAAAGACCCTGACCGACTGGAACGGGCTGATGATCGCTGCACTGGCCGAGGCCGGCCGCTCGTTGGGCCGGCCCGACTGGATCGAGGCCGCGGCAAAGGCCTTTGCCCATATTTCCGGAGCCAGCCGAGACGGCCGCTTGCCGCATTCCATGCTCGGCGCCAGGAAATTGTTCCCCGCCCTGTCGATCGACTATGCCGTGATGGCCAATGCTGCGATCTCTTTGTTCGAGGCACCATGCGATTGGAGCTACATAGACCAGGCGAAGCAGTTCATCGAACAGCTCGACCATTGGCACGCCGACGCCGCGGGCACAGGTTACTATCTGACCGCATCCGACAGCACCGACGTGCCGATCCGCATCAGGGGCGATGTCGACGAAGCGATTTCCTCAGCCACCAGCCAGATCATCGCAGCGCTGGTGCGGCTCGCTTCCGTCACCGGCGATCTCGATCTCGGGGAAAAGGCCTGGAAGGTCGCCGAGCACGCCGCCGGCCGCGCGACGCACCAGGCCTATGGCCAGGCGGGAATCGTCAATGCCTGCGCGCTTGCCATCGAGCCGCTGAAGCTGGTGCTAATAGACGATCTGGCCAATCCCAAGCTTGTTCCGGTTGCGAATCGATGCCCCGACCCGCGTCGCGTCGACATTATCACCGCGATCGGTTCGGAAACGAATCGACCCTTGCTGCCCGGTGGGGTTCTGCCGCCGACCGACAGGGTGGGTGCCTGGCTTTGTACCGGGCAGGTCTGTTTGCCAGTGGTGACGGATGCAGGAGAATTGGAGCGGCTGTTGCGGCGTAGCTAGCAGCGCCGGAGGACTACGCCGACGGCCCGTTGCTTCACATACCAAGCGTCAGCGCTGCCCCGCATGCAGCTTGGCGCATGCATTGTCTTATGCGGCGCTGGTCGACCCCCCACTCCGTCTCGGCTTCACCGAGACACCTGCCGGGGCGAGCCACGGGTCTCGCCCGTCCTTCGGACCCCCCGATCGACGGGGTAGAGGAAGGGCGTGAGCCTATTGCCGTCAGCGCTTTTCCAATGAGGCTCCCTTCCTTTCCCTCCGGAGGGGGGGAAAGGTGGCGCTGCGAAGCAGCGACGGATTGGGGGAACCACGTGGCAATCAAGCCCCGGGCTGATCAGTCATGTCAAAGAAAATGTGCGCATAGCGCAGCCGCTTCGCGGGGAGAAATGCCCGGCAGGGCAATGAGGGGCGGCGCCAACTTGGGCGACTTACCGCCAGGGCAATGCAGACCCAACCTCAGACAATGAAAAACCCCATCCCGGTTTCCCGGAACGGGGTTTCAATTCGCAGGCCGGAAAGGTTCGGCTAGACCTTACGTATTCATCGAGTCGAAGAAATCGCCATTGGTCTTGGTCTGCTTCAGCTTGTCGATGAGGAACTCGATCGCGTCGGTGGTTCCCATCGGCGCCAGGATGCGGCGCAGCACGAAGATCTTCTGCAGATCCGAGCGCGGGACCAGCAGGTCCTCCTTGCGGGTGCCGGACTTCAGGATATCCATGGCCGGATAGATGCGCTTGTCGGCGACCTTGCGGTCGAGCACGATTTCCGAATTGCCGGTGCCCTTGAACTCTTCGAAGATGACTTCGTCCATGCGGCTGCCGGTGTCGATCAGCGCGGTGGCGATGATGGTCAGCGAGCCGCCTTCCTCGATGTTACGCGCCGCGCCGAAGAAGCGCTTCGGCCGCTGCAGCGCGTTGGCGTCGACACCGCCGGTCAGCACCTTGCCGGATGACGGCACCACGGTGTTGTAGGCGCGACCGAGGCGAGTGATGGAATCGAGCAGGATGACGACGTCGCGGCCATGTTCGACCAGGCGCTTGGCCTTTTCGATGACCATTTCGGCGACCTGGACGTGACGCACCGCCGGCTCGTCGAAGGTCGAGGAGACGACCTCGCCCTTCACCGAGCGCTGCATGTCGGTCACTTCTTCCGGCCGCTCGTCGATCAAAAGCACGATCAGATAGCATTCCGGGTGATTGGTGGTGATGGAGTGGGCGATGTTCTGCAAAAGCACCGTCTTACCGGTGCGCGGCTGCGCGACGATCAGGGCGCGCTGGCCCTTGCCGAGCGGCGCCACCAGGTCGATGACGCGCGGCGAGATATCCTTGGAGGTCGGAACCTCCATTTCCATCTTCAGCCGCGAGGTCGGATAGAGCGGCGTCAGATTGTCGAAGTGGATCTTGTGGCGGATCTTCTCGGGATCGTCGAAATTGATGGTGTTGACCTTGAGCAGCGCGAAATAGCGCTCGCCCTCTTTCGGGCTGCGAATCGGTCCTTCGACCGTATCGCCGGTCTTCAGCGAAAAGCGCCGGATCTGCGACGGCGAAATGTAGATGTCGTCGGGACCTGGCAGATAGTTTGCGTTGGCCGAGCGCAGGAAGCCGAACCCGTCCTGGAGCACCTCGACCACGCCGTCGCCGATGATCTCGACGTCCTGGGCTGCCAGCTTCTTCAGGATCGCGAACATCAGCTCCTGCTTGCGCATGACGCTGGCGTTCTCGACCTCGAGCGATTCGGCATAAGCGATCAGCTCTGGCGGCTTCTTGTTCTTGAATTCGGTAAGTTTCATTTCTTGCATAGACGGACTCTGGGTGAGCTTTGGGAAAAATATCGGCGGGATGCGACAAATGCCGGGCGCGGCCAAAAACAATGAAGGGCGGCGCATGACGGGAAGGAAGACCCGTCTTTTATCGTCGGTCGGGTGAAAGAGCAAGCCGCGTTTTACGAGGCCTGATCAGCCTCAGAACGGCTTGACGACAACCAGGATCACAATGGCAATCATCAACAATGTGGGGATCTCATTGACGATCCGCCAGTGCTTCGCGGGCTTTTCATTGCGATCTTCGGCGAATTTGCGCACCGCGCCGGCGAGATAGCCGTGAACGGCGGACAGAAGAAGCACCAAACCGATCTTGGCGTGCAGCCAGCCGCCGTGGAATCCAAAGATTTTCCAGGCAAGCCACAGCCCGAACACCCAGGTGACGATCATCGCCGGATTGATGATGCCGCGCAGCAGGCGCCGCTCCATCACCTTGAAGGTCTCCGACTGCACCGACCCTTTCTCGGCATCGACGTGATAGACGAACAGCCGCGGCAGATAGAGCATGCCGGCCATCCAGGAAATGACGGCAAGGATATGGATCGCCTTTGCCCAGGGATAGAAACTGTCCGGTGCGATAAAAAACAAAAGCGCTGTCGCCACGATAAGCACAACGATGCTGATGACCATGCGCATCATCGCCTGTCCGGTGCTGTTGGTGTTGCCAGTGTCCTTCGTGTTGTTTGACTGAGCCATCAGCGTGTCGCGCTCCTCACCTGCTTCACCATCGCCTCGACATGCGCGATCGGCGTCTCCGGCGTGATGCCGTGACCGAGATTGAAGATCAGCGGTCCCTCACCCAACGCTTTCAGGATCGCCTCGACGCCATCGGACAGCGCCTTGCCGCCAGCCACGAGGCGCAAGGGATCGAGATTGCCCTGAACCGCCCCCGAGCGCTGCAGATCCTTCGCAGCCGCCAGCGGCACAGTCCAGTCGATCCCCAGCCCCGTCACGCCGGTCTTCTGGCGATAGGTCCGGTAGCGGGCCCCGGCCCCCTTGGGAAAACCGATGATCGGAACATCGGGATGGACAGATCTCACCTGCCGGACGATCTCTGCCACCGGCCAGACGCAAAACTGGTCGAACGACGCATCGTCGAGCACGCCGGACCAGGAATCGAAAATCTGCACGACATCGGCGCCGGCTTCGATCTGGCGGATCAGATAGGCGGCCGAATGATCGGCCAGCAGTTTCAAGAGATGTTGGAACGCCGCCGGCTCGCGATAGGCAAACAGCCGCGCCGGCGCCTGGTCGGGCGTTCCATGGCCGGCAATCATATAGGTCGCCACTGTCCAGGGCGCGCCGCAGAAGCCGATCAGCGTGGTTTCCTCAGGCAGTTTTGCGCGCAACCGGCGAACCGTTTCATAGACCGGTTCGAGATTCACGTGAAACACATCGCTTTCCAGAGCCGCAATCTCGGCAACCGAGATCGGCGTCAAAATCGGCCCTCTTCCCTCTTCGAAGCGAACGTCGCGGCCAAGCGCATGCGGAACGACAAGGATGTCGGAAAACAGGATCGATGCGTCGAAGCCGAAGCGCTCGATCGGCTGCAGCGTCACTTCGACGGCAAGGTCTGGATCGTAGCAGAGGTCGAGGAACGAACCGGCGCGCCTGCGTGTTTCGCGATACTCCGGCAGATAGCGTCCAGCCTGGCGCATCATCCAGAGCGGAGGCGGAAACTGAGTCTCGCCCTTCAGGACGTCCAGCATGATCCGGCTTTTGGGCATCGAGCGCTCGCCTCTCCCAGCCTGCCTATAATCTTAAAGATTCTTATATCTAAGATTCTTCTGATTCTAAGAGTCTGTTGGTTGTGGTGGTTGTCTCCTGTCCCGCTTCATCAGTCAAAAAGCCAGCAAGCATATTGTCGCGCGCTTCTCTCTCCCGGCTGCAGGGTTCTGGGGATAGTCCGGAATCCATCATCGGTTACAAAGCGTTAGGGAGTCGCGGAAAAAGCCCGCCCTGTGGACAGAAGAAAGGCAAAGGAGACCGTCCCCAGACTTGTCCCCAGCCGCCCGACGCGACTGACAGCACAGCGAATTGTGGACAAACTGCCATCTGATACAGTCGCCTCCGACAGGCCTCTCTTTCTGTCCCGGTTTATCCACACAAGCCCACAGCCCCAGGTGATCCCTGTGAACAAACCCCAGAGCTTCTTTCACCTGCACCTGATTTCCGACGCGACCGGCGAAACGCTGCTCGCCGCCGGCCGGGCGGCTTCGGCGCAATATAAGGACGCGCGCGCCATCGAGCACATCTACCCGCTGATCCGCACCGAAAAGCAGGTGGCCAAGGTGTTCGAGGATATCGAGGAGGAGCCAGGCATCATCCTCTATACGGTCGTCGACCAGAAGCTGGCGCGCGGCATCGACGAGCGCTGCGCCACCATGGGCCTGCCCTGCGTCTCGGTGCTGGAGCCAGTGCTCACCGTCTTCCAGTCCTATCTCGGCACCCCGGCCGGCCGGCGCGTCGGCGCCCAGCATGTTCTCGACGCCGAATATTTTCGCCGCATCGATGCGTTGAACTTCACCATGGAGCATGATGACGGCCAGCTGCCGGCCAATATGGACGATGCCGATATCGTGCTGATCGGCATTTCACGCACGTCGAAGACGCCGACCAGCATCTATCTCGCCAATCGCGGCATCAAGACCGCCAACATCCCGATCGTGCTCGGCGTGCCGGTGCCGGAAAGCCTGGTCAGCGCCTCGAAGCCGCTGATCGTCGGGCTGATCGCCACCGCCGAGCGCATCTCGCATGTCCGCCAGAACCGCATCCTCGGCAACAGCAGCACCTACGAGGCATCGGACTATGTCGACCGCGCCGCCATCACCGAGGAGCTCGCCTACGCCCGCCAGATCTGCACGCGCCATGGCTGGCCGATGATCGACGTCAGCCGCCGCTCGATCGAGGAAACGGCGGCGGCGATCGTTGCTCTGCGGGGGAAGACGCGCTAGGGCAGACGAGATACGTGAGCATTCCGTCACGCACCCCTCATCCGACCTCGCTTCGCGAGGCCACCTTCTCCCACAAGGGGAGAAGGAAGAGCCTGGCGCCGGCGCCCCGCAAAGACCATCGGTTGGCGATTTGCGGCAGCGTCAACGCAGCACTTCCCTTCTCCCCTTGTGGGAGAAGGTGGCCGAGCGCAGCTCGGTCGGATGAGGGGTGCGTGACGGAACGCCAACCCTGGTAAACAAGCATGACCGAAAAAATCATCCTCGCCTCAGGCAGTCCGTTCCGCAAGGCGATGCTGGTCAATGCCGGCATCGACGTCGAAGCCGTCCCGGCCGATGTCGACGAGCGTGCGCTCGAGGCGCCGTTGCAAAACAGCGGTGTTTCGCCCGAGGATGTCGCGCTGATACTGGCCGAGGCCAAGGCCACGGAGGTCAGCGAACGCCGGCCCGGCGCCCTGGTGCTCGGCTGCGACCAGACGCTGTCGCTTGGCGACGAAGTGTTCCACAAGCCGGCCGACATGGAGGGCGCACGGCGCCATCTCCTGGCGCTGTCGGGCAAGACCCATCAGCTCAACAGCGCCGCCGTGCTGGTGCGCGACGGCAAGGTGCTGTGGCGCCATGTCGGCATCGCGGGGATGACCATGCGCAAGCTCGACCCCGGCTTCATCGGCCGCCATCTCGCCCGTGTCGGCGCCAAGGCGCTGACCAGCGTCGGCGCCTACCAGATCGAAGGCGAAGGCATCCAGCTGTTCGAGAAAATCGAGGGCGACCATTTTACGATTGTCGGCCTGCCGCTTCTGCCGCTGCTGGCGGAACTGCGCACACTGGGAGCGATCGATGGTTGAGGCCTCGAAAAAAGCCTTCGTCACCGGCCATCCGATCAAGCATTCGCGCTCGCCGAAGATCCATGGCCACTGGCTGGCAAAACATGGCATCGACGGCAGCTACGAGGCGATCGATGTGGCGCCGCAGGATTTCGCCGAATTCATCGCGACATTGCAGGCGGCTGGTTATCGCGGCGGCAATGTCACCATTCCGCATAAGGAAGCTGCCTTCGCGCTTGCCCACCGCCGCGACCAGGCGGCCGAAGAGATCGGCGCTGTCAACACGCTTTGGTTTGAGGACGGTGTCCTGTGGGGCGGCAACACCGATGGTCACGGCTTTGCCGCCAATCTCGATGATTACGCGCCGGGCTGGGCGGACGCGGGCCCTGCCGTGGTACTCGGCGCCGGCGGCGCATCCCGCGCGGTCATCCAGGCGCTGAAGCAACGCGGTGTCGCCGACATCCGCATCGTCAACCGCACCCTCGCCCGGGCGCAGGAATTGCGCGATCGTTTCGGCGCCGGTGTCTCGGCGCATGGCACGGCGGCGACCAATGAGCTGCTGGCCGATGCCGGCCTGCTGGTCAACACCACCGCGCTCGGCATGGTCGGCAATGAAGGCCTCGCCGCCGATCCGGCCCTGCTGCCGGACCATGCTATCGTCACCGACCTCGTCTATGTGCCGCTGGAGACGCCGCTGCTTGCCGCCGCGCGCGCCAGGGGGCTGAAGACGGTCGACGGCCTCGGCATGCTGCTCAACCAGGCGGTACCCGGCTTCGAACATTGGTTCGGTGTCAGGCCGCAGGTGACGGCTGAGCTCCGCGCGATCATCGTTGCCGATCTGGTGCCGAAACCATGATCGTGCTCGGCCTCACCGGCTCGATCGGCATGGGCAAGTCGACGACGGCAAAGATGTTCGCCGAGGCGGGCGTGCCGGTCCATGATTCCGACGAGGCGGTGCATCGCCTCTATTCGGGCGCGGCGGCGCCTTTGGTCGAGGCCGCCTTTCCCGGCACCACGGTTGGCGGCGTGGTCGACCGCGCAAAGCTTGGCGCGCGCGTGCTTGGCGATACAGCCGCGCTGAAGCGGCTGGAAGCGATCATCCACCCGCTGGTCCGCGCCGATGCCGATGCCTTCCTGGCCAAGCATCGTAACGCGGGCGAATCGATCGCCGTGCTCGATATTCCGCTGCTGTTCGAAACCGGCGGCGGTAGCCGCGTCGACAAGGTCGTCGTCGTCACCGCGCCCGCCGAAGTGCAGCGCCAGCGCGTGCTGGCGCGGCCGGGCATGACGGAGGAAAAACTGGCGGCGATCCTGGCCAAGCAGGTGCCGGACGCGGAGAAACGCAGGCTGGCGGATTTCGTCATCGACACCGGCCAAGGGCTCGACGCCGCGCGGGCGGCTGTTGCGGCGATCATTGCCGAACTCCGGGGATAAGTCCGGCGAAGCCAGTTACTGACGCCACCGTGTCAGCATTGCCCATTGCCATTTTGTTCCGGTGTCATGATTCTGCTCCTTTGGAGCGACTGATTCGATGCGCGAGATCATCTTCGATACGGAAACCACCGGCCTTGATTCGCGCGACGACCGCGTGATCGAGCTGGGCGGCGTCGAGCTGGTCAACCGTTTCCCGACCGGCAGGACGTTCCACCACTATATCAACCCGCAGGGCCGAGCGATCCATGAGGAGGCGCAGGCGGTGCACGGTATCAGCGCGGCCGATCTCGCGGGCAAGCCGACCTTCGCCGAGGTTGCGCAGGAGTGGCTGGACTTCACCGATGGCGCCAAGCTGGTCGCGCACAACGCCACATTCGACATCGGCTTCCTCAATGTCGAATTCGGCCGGCTCGGTCATCCCGTCGTCGATCCCGGCCGTGTCGTCGACACGCTGGCGCTGGCGCGCCGCAAGCACCCGATGGGTCCCAATTCGCTCGACGCGCTCTGCCGGCGCTACGGCATCGACAACACCAAGCGCACCAAGCACGGCGCGCTGCTCGATTCCGAATTGCTGGCCGAGGTCTATATCGAGCTGATCGGCGGCAAGCAGGCGGCGCTTATCCTCGACAGCGCCACCGCGCCGGCGCAGGGCGAGAATGTCAGGCACATCGAGATCATCGTCGCCGAGCGCCCGCGGCCGCTGCTGCCGCGCCTGACCGAAGCGGAGCGTGCCGCACATGCCGCCATGGTCGCCACGCTCGGCGAAAAGGCGCTGTGGCTGAAGGCCAATTCATCCGAAGCAAGCGCCGCCGCGTCCTCATAAATACGGCCACTCACACCGCCCAAGCGCCGAAACCGCAGCAATGATCCGCGCGAATGCCTCGGCGGCAGCGGGCACCGTGCTGCGGGCGCGCAGAAAACTGTGCACCAGGCGCTTCTCCTCATGCCACCACGCCTTGCCGCCGGCCGCAACGATGCGATCGCGATAGGTCTCGCCATCCGACGACAGCGGATCGCACTCGGCTGAGATGATCACCGTCGGCGGCAGACCGGAAAAGTCGCTGTCGCGCAGGGGGGAAAATGTCGGATCGTCAGGCAATTGCCGCTTGGCCGAGCGGACGTCGCGGTAGAAGGCGATGTCGCCGACGGACAGCAGCGGCGCCTCGGCATGTTCGACATAGGAGCCGGCGCCCTCGTCGCCGCCGAGGCCGGGATAGATCAGAACCTGGCCGACCGCTGGGCGGGCGTGCTTGCGCGTCGCTTGCGCCACGGCTGCCGCCAGATTGCCGCCGGCGCTCTCGCCGCACAAGATGAGCGGCAGGCCCGACGTCTCCGCCGCCCAAGCAAACGCTGCCATCGCATCGTTGAAGGCGGCGGGATGAACATGCTCCGGCGCCAGCCGATAGTCGACCGACAGCACGTCGAAGCCGGTGCCGGCGCAGATCTCGGCGCAGATGTCGTCATGGCTGTCGAGGTTACCCAGAATGAAGCCGCCGCCATGGAAATAGAGCACCATGGCCCGCGCGGCCTTGCCGACAAGCTGGTAGTGGCGGATCGGTATGCCGTGACCCGAAGCGGCGACCAGGCCGTCACTGACTTTGACCCCCGGCGTGCGGCCTTGATGGAAAGCCCGGCACATCCGGTCATAGACTTCGCGCTGCTTGTCGATCGGCAGGCCGATGATCTCAGGCGGATACCAGGCGTTCACCGCATCGATATAGGCCCACAGCGCCGGGTCGAGCCGTGTTTCATACTTGCCGCGGCTGGTCATGTCGGTCTGCTGTCATAGGTCGGCGTAGAGCGCAGCCGCATTGTCGAAGTTGAAGCGCAGCGGCACCGAGCCCTCGACCTGCCAGGCGGTGACCGTCTCACCAGCCAGCAGCCGGCAGGCGCCGTCCGTGTCGGTGATCGCGCCGCCATAGAGCCGGTTGGCAAGGTTGAGGATGCCGGTCTGGTGCATCGCCGCGCTGCCGCTGCCGCAGGCGTCCTTGACCAGAAGCACGCGAAATCCCTTTGCCACGGCGTCCTTTACGGTGGCGTCGATGCAGGCCTCGGTCCAGACGCCGGCGACGACAAGCCATTCAATGCCGGAGGCCTTCAGCCGATCGGCGGCCGGACCGGTGCGAAAGGCACTGGCCTCGGCCTTGATCAGCAGCGCCTCGTCCCCGGCCGGCGCCACCTCATGGCAGACCTCGGTCAGCGGATCGCTCTTGTCTGAAAACGCCGATTTGCCGTCGGCGCCAACGGGATGAAAGGGCCGGTCGTGCTTGTCGAGATCGACGACATAGGCCCAGTGCTGGAGCGGCACATTGTTGGCGCGCGCCGCCGCCTGCAGGCGCTGGACGTTGGCGAGGATGTTGCCATAGCCCTCGACCAGATAGCGCGGGTCCTGCCGGTGCTCTTCCTGCAGGTCGATGAACACGGCGGCGACGGTGCCGCGCTTGATGGCGATAGGGGATTTCATGCTGCGCCTTCTTCCATCTGCCGGCGGGACAGGGAGGGAACGAGGCGCTCGTTATGAGCGTTGGTTGCCAGCATCAAACCTGCGTCTCCAGAAACTCATCCTCATAGGGAAAACGCGACAGAAGCTCAGTGCCTGTCTCGGTGATCAGGATCTCGTCCTCCAGCTTGACGCCCTCGCGGCCGCCCTTCTCGCCGATGTAGCTTTCCACGCTCACAACCATGCCTGGCACGATATGGCCGTCGCGGCCATAGGTCTCGTAATCCATGGCATGCGCGATGAACGGTGTCTCGCCATGCATGCCGACACCGTGCATGACCGACGTGTAGCGCTGGTCGACGAAGCGGTCCGGGATCTTCCAGGCCTTCTCGGCGATCTCGCGAAACGCCATGCCGGGTTTGACGATCGAAATATTGTGCTGAACCTGGTCATGCGCCATGCGGTAGAGCGACTTCTGGTAATCGGTCGGCTTGCCTGGCCCACAGCGGAAGGTCCGCGAGAAATCGGAGTAATAGCCGTAGCAGCCGATCGTGTCGGTATCGAGCGCGAGCAGCTCGCCCGGCCGGATCTTGCGGCCGCTCGCCTCGTTGAACCATGGATTGGTGCGCTGGCCTGATGTCAGCAGCCGCGTCTCGATGAACTCGCCGCCCTGGCGGATCACCTCGCCATACATGATGGCAAACAGCTCGTTTTCGGAAACGCCGGGCTTGATCGCCTCGCGCACCGCATAAACGGCGGCCTCGGCGCCGGCCATCGACACCTGCAGGCATTTCACCTCTTCCGGCGTCTTCACCGCGCGCACCGCCAGGATCTCGCCCTGGCAATCCTTGACCTCGCAGCCGCGCTTTTCCAACGCCAGTGCCTGCAGATGGCTGCAGCGGTCGAGCCCGAGCTTCATCGAGCCGCCGCCATGTTTCTTCAAGAGCTCGGCGATCTCGTCGGCGAAGGGGCCGGCGGTTTCGTCGTCGCGGCCGGAGACCGACGACCAGACCAGCTTGGATGGCCGCGCCTCATCGATCGTGTCGAGCACCATCGAGACATGGTAGCTCTGCGGATACTCGAACAGCACGATCGGCCCTTCGGTCGGGATAAAGAAATAGCGGGTCGAGTTGCGCAGGAAATAGCCGAACATGTTGCGCGAGCCGGTGGCGTAGCGCTGGTTGTACGGGTCGAACAGCACCACCCCGCCATAGCCGGCGTCACGCATCCAGCCGCGCAATTTGGCCAGCCGGCCTTTGCGCAGCGCGTCGGCATCGATGAAGGACGGCTCGGTGTCCGACAGCCACATGCCGCCAGCCGGATCGGCCGCCGCGGGGTGTCGCATGCGGTCCTTGAAGTCGACGTCTTCGGTGCTGTCGGGGTCGAATACGACGATGCTCATTTGTGCCTGGCCTTGGTGGGTTGGGAGGTCCGACCATGGCGCAGGAGGGGCGAAGGCATTGTGCGGAAAACCGCGTGTGTTGTGCGGGATACCGCTGACGCCTCTGTTAACCGATCAACACATGATCGAAGGCGGTCGGGCCATTCATCGGTATTGTGGCGGCATTCCAACTCAGCGAATATATCCATGCCTATTGGAGCTCAAATCGTGCCAAGAAAAGAACCGGCGATAGACATGAATGCGCTACGGCTCAGCGCTAGGAAAGAAGTGGCGCGGAATTATTCGACTTCGCTCATGTCCAATACAAAATGGCGCACTTTGTTCAAAGCACTGGAAGCCTCTGACGTTGATATCAAGGGAATCGCAGTCAAGTTCCTTGGCGACAGCCATGAATGGTCACCAGTATTCCCTGGTCTATACCCACCCCACGCTTACGTGGATCTATGGCCTTTGAATGTCCACCCATTGGTCGAGATAGAGTGGATTGAATTCCGGCGGATTGTGGTGAAGACAAGACCAAACAATGTGCCCCCGGCGCTTCTTCCGCAAGACGTAGACGCTATTCGCACAGTGATCGAGGCCACCGGCAAACGCTTCCCTATTGAAGTTACCGAACAAGGTTTGCGCATCGTCGGCCACCTGAAGTAGCCACGGCTACTTTCCGCCGATCTTCGCCGTCGGGGGCAAGGGCCTAATGCCGTCGCGCCAATTTCGGCGGATGCCCATGCTCCTCGCGAAACGCCCGGGCAAAGCTCGACATCGAGGCAAAGCCGCAGGCCAGCGCTACGTCGCGCACCGCGAGTGTCGAATGCGCCAGGAGATCCGCGGCGCGTTTCAGCCTGAGTCGCCGGTAGTAGCCATTGGGCGAGATAGCGAGTTCGGAGCGAAAGGAGCGCTCGAGCTTGTCGGACGACACGCCGAGCCGCGCCGTCAGCTCCACCATGCCGAGCCGCTCCTCGACCGCGTCCTCCATGATGGCGATGGCCGACAGCACCAGCTCGTTCTGCACGCCGGTGCGAAGGCGCAGCGGCATCAGCTTGCGGTCGACGCTGGAACGCAACTGGCTGTGCACGAACCACTCGGCGACGCCGGCGGCAAGTTCCGCGCCGTAATCCCTTGTGATGATCTCCAGCATCATGTCGAGGCTGCCGACGCCGCCGGCCGAGGTGAAGCGCTTGCGGTCGATGACATAGAGGTCGCGCCGCAGCTCGATGTTGGGGAAAGCCTCGGTGAAGGCGGCCTGGCTGGTCCAGTGCAAGGTGCAGGCATGGCCGTCGAGCAGGCCGGCCCGTGCCAGGAAGAACGCCGCATCCGCCACCGCGCCGATATGGGCGCCGTTGCGCAGGCTGCGGCGGATCCAGCTCGCCGCGTCCTCGGCGACGAGGTGATCGGCATCGCCGCCCGAGCAGACGACGATGCGGTCAACCTTCGGCGCATCCTCCGCGTAAAAACCCGGCTGGATGACGACGCCGTTGGAAGCCTCGACCGCGCCTTTCGTGCCGCCGACGATGATCCAGCGATAGCACTGCCGCTTCGCCAGGATGTTGGCCGCACGCAGCGGCTCGATCACCGAGCTGAACGCCATCATCGGAAAGCCGGGGAACACCAGCACCGCGAAGGTCAGGGGTTCTGTGGGTTTTTCGGGTTCGCGCGTGGCCATGGCCGCTACATCTCGGGCGAATGAGGTTTTGGGTCAATGGTAATTGGCGACCGATGCGCGAAGCGCGGTTTGCTTTGGCCGTCGGGACGGCGGTGAAAAAGTTCGTGTGACGTCGGCGGGACAGCACCCCCCTCTGGCCTGCCGGCCATCTCCCCCGCAAGGAGGGAGATTGGCAGCTTGGACGCCGCCGCTCGTCTTGCAACGTTCGAGATTGGCGAAAGCGGAAGTGACATCTAATCTCCCCCCTTGCGGGGGAGATGTCCGGCAGGACAGAGGGGGGTGTGAAGGATCGCTACAGAACCAGTTTACCTTGCGCCGTAGCATCCGTGAATCGGCCGAAGAACCAACGCATGGTTTGCCACTCAGCCCCCCAGCGCCTGCTCCAGATCAGCAATCAAATCATCGCCATCCTCGATCCCCGCCGACAACCTTACCAGCGAATCCGATATGCCGATCTCCGTCCGCTTCTCGGCCGGGATCGACCCATGCGTCATCAGCGCCGGGTGCTCGATCAGGCTCTCCACCCCGCCGAGGCTTTCGGCCAGCGTGAACAGTTGCGTGCGTTCGAGGAAGCGT
The DNA here is from genome assembly GCF_016756475.1 of Mesorhizobium sp. 113-1-2. Lineage (NCBI taxonomy): Bacteria > Pseudomonadati > Pseudomonadota > Alphaproteobacteria > Hyphomicrobiales > Phyllobacteriaceae > Mesorhizobium > Mesorhizobium sp. 113-1-2. The sequence goes on along the minus strand of NZ_AP023242.1, from coordinate 963,184 downwards.
TTGGTGCCGGCAAGGTCGCGGTCGAGCACTGCTGATATCATGCCGCCGAAGGCATGCATCTGCTGAACGGCGATGGCGTGCTGCGGGTGACTGGCGAGGCCGGGATAGATCACGCGGCGCACATCCTTGCGCGCTTCCAGCCACTGCGCGATCTTCAGCCCGTTGTCGGAATGGCGCTCCATCCTGAGCGCCAGCGTCTTCAGCCCGCGCAAGGCGAGGAAACTGTCGAACGGCCCCGATATGGCGCCGATGGCGTTCTGCAGGAATTTCAGCTGGGCGGCGAGTTCCTTGTTGTCGCCGACCACCGCCACGCCGCCGACCATGTCGGAATGGCCGTTGAGATACTTTGTCGTCGAATGCACGACGATGTCGATGCCGAGTTCCAGCGGCCGCTGGATATAGGGGCTGCAGAACGTGTTGTCGGCGACCGTGAGAACACCCTTGCGCTTGGCGAGCGCGGCGACGCCTTCGAGGTCGACGATCCGCAGCAGCGGGTTGGTCGGCGTCTCGACCCACAGCAGTTTCGTCTCCGGCCGGATTGCCGCCTCGACCGCGGCAAGATCGGTGAAGTCGACGAAGGAGACCTGGAGACCCGCCGAGCGCTTGCGCACCCGCTCCATCAGCCGGAACGAACCGCCATAGATGTCGTCGGTGGCGACGATATGGGCGCCGGAATCGAGCAGCTCCAGCACCGTCGAGATCGCCGCCAGGCCCGAAGCGAAAGCGAAGGCGGCGGTGCCGCTTTCGAGATCGGCCACGGCGCGCTCGAAGGCAAAGCGCGTCGGGTTCTGGCTGCGCGCGTACTCGAACCCCTTGTGCACGCCGGGCGATTGCTGGGCAAAGGTCGAGGTGGCGTAGATCGGCACCATCACCGCGCCGGTGAGCGGATCGTGGCTCTGGCCGCCATGGATGGTGCGCGTCGAAAAGGCCAGGCGGTTCTTGCCGGCCGGCGGGGTATGTTTGGTCATCGTGCGCGCCTCAGATGGTTGATCAAGTCGATGCGGGTGATCAGGCCGACGAACTCGTCGCCGTCGAAGATGATGGCGACCTCGTTGCGGTCGAACACCGGCAGCAGTGCGTCCAGCGTCTGGCTGGCCTGCAGCGTGTGCAGATTGGAGGTCATCGCGGTGCGCACCGGGCCGTTGAAACGCTCCCAGCGTCCGTCATAGGGACCGTCGACCTTGGCGAGGATATCGCTTTCGTCGACGATGCCGATCAGCTTGCCGTCTTCAAGCACCGGCAGTTGCGAGACATCGGAGCGGCGCATGCGGCCATAGGCGTTGAGCAGGCTTTCGTCCGGGCCGACATAGACCGTGTCGCCGGTACGGTGCGAGCGCATGACGAGGTCGCGCAGATCGCCATGCTGCTCGTGCTCGGCCAGGCCCTGTTCGGCCAGCCAGAAATCGTCGAACACTTTCGACAGATACTTGTTGCCGCTGTCGCAGACGAAGGTGACGACGCGCTTGGCCGACGTCTGCTCGCGGCAATAGCGCAGGGCCGCCGACAAAAGCGTGCCCGACGACGAGCCGGCCAGAATGCCTTCGCGCGACAGCAGATCGCGCACCGCCAGCATGCTCTGCTTGTCGGTGATTGAATAGGCCTTCTTGACCAGCGACAGATCGGCATTGGGCGGCACGAAATCCTCGCCTATGCCTTCCACCGTCCAGCTGCCGGCCTCTTCCATCTTGCCGGTCTTGATCAGCGGCGCCAGCACCGAGCCGACCGGATCGGCCAGCACCATTTCGGTCTTGGGCGAGACTTTCGCGAAGTAGCGGCCAAGCCCGGTCAGCGTGCCGCCCGAGCCGACGCCGACCACCACCGCGTCGACGTCGCCATCGAGCTGCGAAAAGATTTCCGGGCCGGTCGTCGTCTCATGCGCCAGCGGATTGGCCGGGTTGGCGAACTGGTTGGCGTAGAAGGCACCGGGCACATCCGCCGCGATCTTCTCGGCCATGTCCTGGTAATATTCGGGATGACCCTTGCCGACATCGGAACGCGTCATGCGCACTTCGGCGCCCAGTGCGCGCAGATGCTGGATCTTTTCCCGCGACATCTTGTCGGGCACCACCAGCACGATGCGGTAGCCCTTGGGGATACCGACCTGGGCAAGGCCAAGGCCGGTATTGCCGGCGGTCGCCTCGACGATGGTGCCGCCCCGCTTGAGCTTGCCCGCTTTCTCGGCGGCGGCGATCATCGACAGCGCGATGCGGTCCTTAATCGAGCCGCCGGGGTTCTGGCTTTCGAGCTTGATGAACAGCCGGCATTTGCCGGTGTCGAACTTGGTCAGCTCGACCACCGGCGTCTGGCCGATCAGGTCGAGAACCGAGGCGTAGGGAGGGCGCAGGCGGGAGGTTGCGCTGTCCGAGGGGCCGCTGTCAGGCGCGGCGACCTTCTGCTCGCTCATTCAGATGCTCCATGATCAAGCGACCGCCTCGGGGGCAGAGCGGCAGCGTAGCCTCTTTTCCAGCCGTTTGTCGCGGGAAAGAAGATAGAACGTGCCAATCACCCGGCCAGACGGGGAATGAAATTCCAAGCGGCACCGGCTTGCCCGGTCCGGCGCCCAAGGCCGGGCCTCCGTCAGGTGCTATATGATGGCGGCCTGGCCCTCGATTTCGATCAGGAAATCCGGATTGGCGAGACCGAGCACGCGTATGCCCGTCACCACCGGCGGCGGCCCGCGATCCGCCCAGAACGCCATCCAGGCGCCGAAGGCCGGCCTGATATCGGCGTCGCCGACAATGTAGATCGACAGGCGGACGAGGTCTTCCAGCCTGGCGCCGCCGGCTTCGAGCACCATCGCCAGATTGGCGAGCGCCTGCGCGGTTTGCGCGGCGATGTCGCCCTTGCCGACAATCCGGCCATCGGCGTCGACGCCGTTCTGGCCGCCGATCAGCACGAGGCGGGCCGAGGCGGGCAGCGCCACGCCTTGCGAATAGGCCGGGTTGCTGTGCATGCCCTTCGGGTTCAGCCGCTCGATGACCATTTTGTCTCCTCTCCCGAAAAAATGCCACGCCACGAAAGGGCAATCGGCCAGCCCGTTCAACGCACCATCTCGTTCGTTGAAGCCGCCATTTTCGACATGCTAGCCGAACGGGATGCCAGCCGGAACACACGGGCCGCGCGATCCTGACATCCCAGGAGGAGACAGCCGATGAAGATCATCGCCTATGACAACTTCAAGCCCGGCGTCACCCTCGAAGCGCTAAAACCCTATCTGCGCGACGAGGTCTCGAATGTCTGGCGGCTGTGGAAGGCTGGCATCGTGCGCGAAAACTATGCGCGTGCCGATGTCGGCGGCGTCATCATCGTTTTCGAGCTCGACAGCGTCGAGGAGGCCAGGCGCTACACCGACGACTTTCCGCTGTCGAAGGCCGGTCTGCTCGAATGGCATTTTCTTGCCTTCGATCCGGCCCCACTGCCGCTCGAATATCTGTTCGACCCCGACGTCGACATCGCCCAACCCTGGGACCGGACCGCGGCATGATCCGGTCGAGCGAGGGCATCGAGATTCCGGCCAGCCTGGCCGAATGGTGCGATCCACACCGCATGGCGCTGGTGGTCTACGACATGCAGGTCGGCATCTGCCGCCAGGTCGCCGGCGCGGCCGAAATCGTCGAGCGCACCGGCATCGTGCTCGAAGCCGCTCGCTCGGCCGGCATGCGGGTGGCGTTCACGCGCCACCTCTCACTGCCGCGCAAATGGATGGGCGCCACCCAATTGCGCACTGCCATGGCCTGGCAACGGCGCGACAGCCCCGACGTGGTCGAGCCGTGGTTTTTGGCCGACGCCGAAGCCACGCGAATCGTCCCTGAACTCGCGCCCCGCGCCGATGAAGCGGTGTTCGACAAGCTGACCATGTCGGCCTTCGATTCCACGGCGCTCGGCTTTGCGCTCGGCGATTGCGGCGTGCGCGCCGTCGCCCTTGCCGGCATCGCCATGGAGATCGGCATCGAGCCGACCGTCCGCCAGGCGACCGACAACGGTTTTACGGCCGTGGTGATCGAGGACGCCTGCGGCTTCGGCAACCGCGAAGCACGCGACCGCTCGATGGCGACGCTGCGTTTCCTCGGCGAGGCGGTCATCACCGACGTCGCCGGCTTTTGCGGCGCGCTGGCCGATGCGGCCTGAGGGGCGAAAGTGTCAGGCCGCCGCCTCGATGTCGGTGCGGAAGCGCACGCCCTCGGCGCGGCCATGCACGCTGCCCCAGTCGTAGAGCGCCTGGAGCGCTTCGGCGAGATCGTGGCCGCGCTTGGTCAAGGCATAGCGCGCCTTGCCGTCGGGCGATGTCTCGAGCACGACGAAGCCGATCTCGACGAGGTCGGCGAGCCGCTGCGTCAGCATCTTGTCGGACAGCGAGGGGATCATCCGCCGAAGTTCGGAATAGCGCAGCGGCCCTTGCTTGATCCGCGCGATGATCACCGTTTTCCACTTGCCGCCGAGCGCGTCGAGCGCGAACTCGACCGGGCAGCCATAGAGTCTACCGCGTTGTGTCATGCACCGATCCTAGGCAAGGCGCCGCGGCGACGGAAGCGGATTTTGCCCGGCCATGTGGCCAGATTGCCGGGCCCGGTTTTGTCGGCGACAGTTTCATGAGGGAGAGCGCAGATGAGTGTCAGGGATGCCAATCCAGTCAACGCACGCAAGCCGAAGCGTGTGGCCATCGTCATCGCCAATCCGGCCATCTCGACCACGACCGGATGGCCGGTCGGCTTCTGGTGGAGCGAGCTGACCCACCCGTGGTTCGCCTTCACCGAGCGCGGTTATGCCGTGGACATCTTCTCGCCCGAGGGCGGCAGATGCGAGGCCGACGCGCTGAGCGACCCGCGCGATCCCTCGGGCTATTCCGAGACCGATCTCATCTCGCTCGGCTTCCTGTCGAGCCCGAAACTGGCGACCCTGGTCGAGACCACGCGGCCGGCGGCGGAGATCGATGTCGACGGCTTCGACGCCATCGTCGTCGCCGGCGGCCAGGCGCCGATGTTCAGCTATGAGCGTGCAACAGACCTGCAGCGGACCTTTGTCGCCTTCCATGAAGCGGGCAAGGTGACGGCCGCACTCTGCCACGGCACCGCCATCCTGCGTTACGCCAGACGCGCCGACGGCTCGCTGCTTGCCGCCGGCAAGACGGTGACCGGCTTCGCCAATGCCGAGGAGGATTTCGCTGACAACGCGACCTGGGAGATGGGCGCGCTCGAGCGCGGAAAGCATCTGATGCCCTGGCGCATCGAGGATGAGTTGAAGGCCATCGGCGCCAACTATGTCCAGGCCGGGCTGTGGCGCGGCTTTGCCGTGCGCGACGGCAATTTGATCACCGGCCAGCAGAATTTTTCCGGCGCCGAAACAGCGCGCCTGGTGTGCGAGGCGCTGGGCGGCTGAACGCTCTCTCTTTGAATTGACGCAATTCCGGACGGAAAACCGCTTCACACTTTTCCTGGAATTGCTCTACCCCAGCAATTGCTTGCTCAGCCGCGCGCACTGGACGCGAATGTCGGGAATGGCGTCGATCTCGAAGAAGGTGCCGCGCGTCAGCGGGCCGACGGCGAGGATTTTGCGCGAGACCGTGCCGTCGCCGGCGATGATCTCGCAATTGGCCGAGACGTCGAGGCCGATGCGCATCGGATCGGGCCTGCCGAGCCCGCGGTCGACCAGCGAGCGCACCACGCTGTTCGACGAGGTCGAAATGTCGCGCACGATGCCCGAGCAATCATAGATACGGGCGACGTCGAAAGTCTCGACGAGCTGGCTGTGGCGCGACTGGACGTCGACGCTGAAAGTCTCGCCCGGTGCGATCCCGACGACGCGGCCGGCAACAAGCCGGATGCGGCCGGATTGCACGGCGTCGGTCACCTTGGCGTAGACTTCCGGCGCCATGCGATGGCGATGGATGTCCCACCAGGCCTTGGTGTGCTCGACGAAGCGACGCTTGGCCGAAGCCGGCCAGTTCTGCCAGATCTTCTGATTGAACGGCCTGAGACCGTCGACCACGTCGCGCCAGTCGATGCCGGCCTTCTGGTTCTCGCGGATCAGGTCGCGGAACCAGCCGACGAAATAGGACAGCTGGGTGCCGAGCGGAATGTCGGCGACGTCGAGCTTGATCGGATTGCCCTTGCGGTGCGGTGACGGCAGCAGGCCGCGCCGGGAAACGGCGATAATTTGGCCCGTATGGCCGCGCTGTTCCAGCGCCAGGAACGCGTCGACCATGCTGAGGCCGGTGCCCAGCACCATGACGCGACTTTCGGGGTCGAGCGCCGTGTCGGCCTCCGAGCCCATGCGGATCGCATGGCCCTGCGCCGGCTGTTCGTCATGGCCGGTGGCGAGTATGGCCAGATGGGCGACGACGCTGGTGCCGTTGGCAAGCGCCACCTCGACGCCGGAGGCGGTCGGCGTGATCGACAGGCTCTCTTCGTGGATCAGGCGCAGCCGCCCGCTCGGCTGTTCGCGCGCTTCGAGCTCGTCGAGCAATTCGCCGAGATAGCGGGCATAGAGGCTGCGCGGCGCGTAGAAAGGTGTCTGTGGCGTCTGCTCCGGGTCGACCAGGCCACGCCCCTGCAGCCAGCGCCAGAAATTGCCGGGATCGTCGGCATAGGCGCTCATGCCGGCGGCGCTGACATTCAGCACATGCGCCGACAGCAGCGTCGAATAGGCGATGCCCTGGCCGAAATGCGGGCGCTTTTCGATCAGCGTGACTCGCAGATCCGGATTGGACGATTTCAGGAGATGCGCGGCCATCACGACGCCGCTGGCGCCGCCGCCGACAATGATGATGGAACTGGCGCGCCCGCTCATGCGCGCCTCCGCATAGTGCCAGGCGTCAGGCCTGGACCTTCACCGTGACTGGGAGTTCGTCGATGACGATGTCGCGCATCTCGGCAAGGCTGCGCTGGTCGAGCACCTCGGCGATCGCCTGCCGGACCTCGAGCATCAGATGACGGACTTGGCATGTCGCCTCGTTGCAGTCTTCACAGCGCTGATATTGCGTGCGGCTGGCGCAGGGAATTGGCGCCAGCGGCCCGTCGAGGACGCGCACGACATGGCCGACCTTGATCTCGTCGGCTGGGCGCGCCAGGCGGTAGCCGCCATCCTTGCCCTTGCGGCTCTGGACGAAACCGGCATTGCGCAATTCGCCCAGTATGGCGTCGAGAAATTTCTTCGGGATGTTGTTGCCGGTCGCGATGTCGTTGACGAAAGCCAGCTGCCCGGCCGGCATGTGCGCCAGATGGACCAGCGCCTTGAGGCCGTACTTGCCTTTTTTGGTGAGCATTGACCGAACGTTTCTCTGTCCTGCGATGGCCGGGCCATCCCTGCGAAACGCCTGGCGAGCCTCCCCGCCGCGCCCAAGCATCCATGACACATAAATTCTAGTGACATGATGTACAAGCCGAGAAACGTTGAATTTGCTTCGTTTTCAAGCCGCAATAGCCATTTTGTCAGGCCTTTGTGCCAATAAGAGCACAGAAATGCATCTCGACGGCGACGAGGCGACAAATGGTTTCCCGCAGGACAGCAGTGCCTTGCGCCGAGTCCTGCGGTGGCGGGAGCCGATGCATGCCGTGAGCGATCATGGTTATGGAATGCTCGCTCATCGTCACCTCCAACTCCCTCATGTCGATAAGGATACTATACTTACCCTCGAACACGCGGAACGGCTTGTCAATTCCGCAGCTGTTTGGAGCATGGGTTTGCCTGATATTGGCCAAGGCGAGAATTTATCATTCGTGCGTGAACGGCACAGACAGCAGTCGAGTGCCGGAGCCTCCTCAACTTCGTCATCCACGGGCGGAGCGTCGCTCCTTGCTCGCCATAGCATGACGAAGTCGGGAGGCTCGCGGAGCGCCATTCCTGTTCATACACCGATTTGTCATCGGGCACGGTAACGGTGGCCGCAGCCGCCATATGCGCTTGGGTGCTCCGCTACCGACCGCTTTTTTCCAACAAACCCATCGTCGTTGGAAGGATTTAACTCTACAAGAACGATAGAATTAGCGGACTATTATAGGGCAATCCGGTTTTCTCTGTTTTCATGGAGCCCTTTGATGTCCACGATTTCGCGACGCATTCTCCTTCTGTCCTCGGCCGCGCTTGCCGGCGCCGCCTTCCTCAGCCCGGCTTTGGCCGAAGACCTGAAAATCACCATCGGCTACCAGACGGTGGTCGAGCCCTCGAAAGTGCCGCAGGCCGATGGTGTCTATGAAAAGGCCACCAAGGCGACCATCGACTGGCGCAAATTCGATTCCGGCGCCGATGTCATTGCCGCGGTCGCTTCCGGCTCGGTCGATATCGGTTATGTCGGTTCGAGCCCGCTGGCGGCCGCCGCCAGCCGCGAATTGCCGATCCAGACCATCTTCGTCGTCGGCCTGATCGGCCCGTCCGAGGCGCTGGTCGCCCGCAACGGCGCCGGCATCGAGAAGGTCGCCGACCTCGCCGGCAAGAAGGTTGCCGTGCCCTTCGTCTCGACGACGCATTACAGCCTGCTTGCCGCGCTGAAGCATGAGAATGTCGATCCGAAGTCGGTGCAGATCCTCAATCTCAGGCCACCAGAAATCGCCGCCGCCTTTGCCCGCGGCGACATCGACGCGGCCTACGTCTGGGATCCGGCACTCGGCCAGATCAAGACATCAGGCAAGGTCGTGCTGGATTCCTCGCAGGTCGCCGCCTGGGGTGCGCCGACCTTCGACGCGTGGATCGTGCGCACTGACTTTGCGCAGAAGAACCCGGAAGCGGTGCGCGACTTCGTCAAGGTGACGGGTGCGGCCTATGCCGAGTACCTCGCCAAGCCCGACGCCTGGTCGGTGTCGTCGCCGCAGGCCGGCAAGATCGCCAAGCTCACCGGCGCCAAGCTGGAAGAGGTGCCGGAGCTGTTGAAGGGCTACGTCTTCCCGACGCTCGAGGAGCAGGCCTCCGACAAATTCCTCGGCGGCGGCACGGTCAAGGCGGTTGCGGCGGCCTCCGCCTTCCTCAAGGAGCAGGGCAAGGTCGACGCCGTGCTGCCGGACTATTCGAAATATGTGACGTCGAAATACGTCACCGAGGCGCTGGCCTCGAACTGAGCGCCCGACGTCACCTGAACGCGCGCGGATCTTCTTCCCTGACGCCGTGCGTGCTGCCCCGGAACTGCTGACGAGGAGCCGTTCCGGGGCAGTCGGATCTCAACAGACCTCCTGAGAGGCCCCATGCCGCATCTCGTGCTCGACAAGATCTCGATCCAGTATGAGGGCCAGCCGGCACCTGCTGTCGAGCGTGTGTCGATCGACGTCGCCGGGGATGATTTCGTCGTGCTTGTCGGCCGTTCCGGCTGCGGCAAGACCTCGTTGCTCAACGTCGCCGCCGGCCTGGTCACGCCGGCACGCGGCAGTGCCACGATCAATGGCCAGCCGATCACGGCACCCGGCTCGGATCGCGCCGTGGTGTTCCAGAACGATGCGCTGTTTCCCTGGCTGACCGCGCGGGAAAACGTTGCCTTCGCACTGCGGCTGCGCGGTGTCAGGCCGGCCGAGCGGGCGCGCCGCGCCGACCAGCTTCTGGCGCTGGTCAAGCTTGACCGTGCCGGCGACAAGCGCATCTGGGAGCTGTCCGGCGGCATGCGCCAGCGTGTCGGCCTTGCCCGCGCGCTCGCTGCCGAACCGCAATTCCTGCTGCTCGACGAACCGCTCGGCGCGCTCGATGCGCTGACGCGCGAGCGCATGCAGACGACGCTGCTGGACCTCTGGACGGCAAGCCATGCCGGCGTGCTGATGGTCACGCACGGCATCGAGGAGGCGCTGGTGCTCGCCACCCGCATCGTCGTGCTGGCGCCAGGCCCGGGCCGCGTGGTGCGGACCTTCGAGCCCGGCTTCTCCAGGCGCTACGCCTCGGGCGAGGCCATCCGCGCGATCAAGGCCGACCCGGCCTTTGCCGCGGCGCGCGGCGAACTGACCGACGCCATCTTCGAGGGAGAAGCGGCATGACCATTTCCTCCTACACCGAGCGGCCCGGCTCCAGCACCGAAGAGACCGACGGCCTGTCGGTGCCGTGGTCGCGGCCGAGCCCGAAACGCCGGGGCGTTTCGGCGCGCATGATCAGCGCGGTCACCATACTGGTGGTGCTGGCGGCGTGGGCGCTGTCGGCCCGCCTGCAACTGGTGTCGCCGGTGTTCCTCCCCTCGCCGGTCGCGGTGTGGAACAAGTTCATCGTGGTTATCAGGGACGGCTTCGTCGATGCGACGCTGCTGCAGCACACTGTCGCCAGCCTTGGCCGCGTGTTTGCCGCGCTCATGGCGGCGCTTCTCATCGGCGTGCCGGTGGGTCTGGCCATCGGCATCAGCACCATCGGCCGCGGCATTTTCGATCCGCTGCTGGAGTTCCTGCGGCCGATCCCGCCGCTCGCCTATCTGCCGCTGGTCATCATCTGGTTCGGCATCGGCGAGCCGTCGAAAATCCTGGTGATCACTATCGCCATGCTGGCGCCGGTCGCGCTGTCGACCGCATCGGGTGTTCGCGGCGTCTCGCAGGAGCGTATCAACGCCGCGCGCTCGCTTGGCGCGACGCGCGCGCAAGTGGTCCACCACGTCATCCTGCCCAGCGCGCTGCCGTCGATCCTGACTGGGCTGCGCATCGCGCTCGGCGCCGGCTTGTCGACATTGGTCGCGGCCGAACTGGTGGCCGCGACGCGCGGGCTGGGTTTCATGATCCAGTCGGCGGCGCAGTTCCTGGTCACCGACGTGGTGATCATGGGCATTCTGGTCATTGCGGCGATCGCCTTCGTGCTCGAATTCACCATCCGCCGGATCGAGCGCGCGCTCGTCCCGTGGGCGGGACGCGAATGATCAACCCAGGAGGCTCGACATCCATGGCCCATCCAGCCCCGGCATTGTTCGCTTTCTTCGCGACCCGGCTGCACCTGACGCGGCACAGCGACAAACGGCTCGACGACACCGATCGCCAATCGCCGGCACCCGTGCGCTGGGACGCCGAGCGCGACCGCCTGCCGCCGCGCGACGAAAGTTTTTACTGGGCCTGGCAGTACTGGTCGCAGTGAGGGGCACACCAAGACAGCGACAATGACGAGCGTCGCGCTCTGTCGCGCCCCCCTCTGTCCTGCCGGACATCTCCCCCACGAGGGGGGAGATTAGCAGCCTCGCTGTCGCGCCTCCTTTCGGTTTGGGAGATTGGCGAAAGCCTAGATGACAGCTGATCTCCCCCCTCGTGGGGGAGATGCCCGGGAGGGCAGAGGGGGGCGCTGTCCCGCCAATCCTAGAAAATTGGTTCCCCTTCCGAGGGGTAACTCGCAAAATCGTTCCTCTACTAAATTTATAGAACTACCTAGCCTTATCCCTATATCCAAACGGCGAGGACATTTCCCGGCGCCGATCCGCAGCGAAGGAGAGGGACCCATGTTCAATCTGACGAGACGCGTTGTCGGCCTCGGCCTTGTCGCCGCGACAGTTGCCCTGTCGTTCGGCGCCGCGGCCCAGGAGTTGAAGCAACTCAACATCGGCTACCAGAAAACCGGCCTGCCGGTGATCGCCCGGCAGCAGCAGGTGATCGAGAAGGCGCTGAGCGACAAGGGCGTCGCCGTGAAGTGGGTCGAGTTCACCGCTGGGCCGCCGCTGGTCGAGGCGCTCAATGTCGGCGCCATCGACGCCGGCTGGACCGGCGACGCGCCGCCGATCTTCGGCCAGTCCGCCGGCGCCAACATCGTCTATGCGGCGGCATTGCCGTCCAATGGCGACGGTGAGGCGGTCTTCGTCAAGCCGGCCTCACCGGTCCAGTCGGTCGCCGACCTCAAGGGCAAGCGCGTCGGTGTCGGCAAGGGCACTTCCGCGCACAACCTGCTTGTGGCCGCGCTGGAAAAGGCCGGCGTTTCATACGATCAGATCACGCCCGTCTATCTCAGCCCCGCCGATGCGGCCGCCGCCTTCGCCAGCGACCAGATCGATGCCTGGGCGGTCTGGGATCCGTTCTTCGCCATTGCCGAAACGCGCTACCAGCCGCGCGTGCTGGCCCGCTCCAGCGAGGTGCTCAAGGTCAACACCTATTTCCTCGCCAACAAGGATTTCGCCAAGGCGCATCCCGAGATCGTCACCACCACCATATCAGCGCTCGGCGAGGCGGCGAAATGGGCGGACCAGAACCGCGACAAGGTGGCCGAGGCGCTGCACGAGGTCACAGGCGTGCCGCTCGACGCCCAGACCATCGCCGCCAACCGCACCAAATTCGGCATCTTTCCGATCACCGACGAGATCGTCGCCAGTCAACAGGCGACCGCCGACCGCTTCTACAAGCTCGGCCTGATCCCGAAAGCCGTCCGCATCTCCGACGCCGTGTGGACCGCGCCAGGCAACTGATCTTTTGTCTCGCGGCGCCGGGCGGAGACGTCCGGCGCCTTTGCCGTTTGTGCCTGCATCTCCAGGAAGTCCGCCATGACCACGCCAGCCAGCACCGCACCGCTCGATTTCTTCTGGTTCATCCCGACGCATGGCGACGGTTCCTATCTCGGTTCCGAGGAGCAGCAGCGGCCGCCGGAGTTCGGCTATTTCAAGGAAATCGCCCAGGCGGTCGACCGGCTCGGCTTTCCCGGCGTGTTGCTGCCGACCGGACAGAATTGCGAGGATTCCTGGATCACCGCCACAGGCCTCGCCACCCTCACCGAAAAACTCAAATTCCTGGTGGCGCTGCGGCCCGGCGTGACATTGCCGACCTTCGCCGCGCGGCAGACCGCGGCGCTCGACCGGTTGAGCAATGGCCGCCTGCTGCTCAATGTCGTGGTCGGCGGCAATCCGACCGAACTCGCCGGCGACGGCGTCTTCCTGCCGCATGACGAGCGCTATGCGCAGGCGCATGAATTCCTGACCATCTGGCGCGGCCTGGTATCGGGCGAGCGCGTCAATTTCGACGGCAAATACTACCGCGTCGAGAATGGCCGCCTCGACCTTCTGCCAAGCCAGGAGCGGCCGCCGCTCTATTTCGGCGGATCGTCCGATGCCGGCCAGGATCTCGCCGCCGATCTCGTCGACATGTACCTGACCTGGGGCGAGCCGCCGGCGCAGGTGGCCGAAAAGCTCGCTTCAGCGCGTAAAAAGGCGGCGCTGCGCGGCAGGAAACTGCGTTTCGGCATCCGGCTGCATTTCATCGTGCGCGAGACCGAGGACGAAGCCTGGCGCGCCGCCGACCGGCTGATCAGCCATGTCACCGATGCCCAGATCGAGAACGCGCAAGCGCGCTTCCTCACCGAGATGGACTCGGTCGGCCAGCGCCGCATGGCGGAACTGCATGGCGGCCGCCGCGACAGGCTGGTCGTGGCGCCCAATCTGTGGGCCGGCGTCGGCCTGGTGCGCGGCGGCGCCGGCACCGCGCTGGTCGGCACGCCGGAGCAGATCACGCAGCGCATCCGCGAATACCAGGCGATCGGCATCGATACCATCATCGGCTCGGGCTATCCGCATCTCGAGGAAGCCTACCGCGTCGCTGAGCTTCTGTTCCCGAAGCTCGGGCTCGGCACCAGCCGGCAGCGAGTGCATGAGAATATCGCCAATGAATTCTCGGTCGGCTTCCATGGCGCCGCCCGCCTGCAGGCCTCCTCATGAGCTTTTCCGCGCGCCTCCACGCAAACGCCATCGGCTGGGTGCTGCCGGTGCTGGTGATCGCCGGCTGGGAGATTGCCAGCCGCGCGGGCGTCATGCCGGCCAATGTGCTGCCGGCGCCAAGCGCCGTTGCCGAGGCCTTCTGGCGGCTGACGCTTTCGGGCGAACTGATCCGCAACATCGGTGTTTCGACGGCGCGCGCGCTTGCCGGCTTTGCCATAGGCGGCTCGATCGGCTTCGCGCTCGGCCTCGCCAACGGCCTGTCGCGGCTCAGCCGCGGCCTGACCGACACCACGCTGCAGATGATCCGCAACATCCCGCACCTGGCGCTGATCCCGCTCGTCATCCTGTGGTTCGGCATCGACGAGGAAGCCAAACTGTTCCTGGTGGCGCTCGGCGTGTTCTTTCCGATCTACGTCAACACGCTGCTCGGCATACAGAGCGTCGATCCGCAGCTGGTCGAGATGGGCCGTGTCTACGGCATGGACCGGCGCGCGCTGTTCTTCAGCGTCATCCTGCCCGGCGCGCTGCCGGCGATCTTCGTCGGCCTGCGCTATGCGCTCGGCATCATGTGGCTGACGCTGATCGTCGCCGAGACGATCTCGGCCAGTTCGGGCCTCGGCTACATGGCCATGCAGGCGCGCGAATTCCTGCTGATCGATGTCGTCGTGCTGTCGATCCTGATCTACGCGCTGCTCGGCAAGCTCGCCGACAGCCTCGCCCGCCTGCTCGAGCGGCTGTCGCTCGGCTGGCATCCCGCCTTCCAGCACGGATGAGGTTTCGATGCCAGCCGCCAGCCTGACCTCCGTCCGTTCCTTCGTCGCCGCACCAGTGCCGGCACGCCCGGCGATTTCTGTCGAAGGTCGCCGCGCTTTCGCCTTCAAGGGCGTCGAAAAACGCTTCGGCGACAAGATCGTGCTCGACGGCATCGACCTCGACGTGCCGGCCGGGCAGTTCGTTGCCGTCATCGGCAAGAGCGGTTGCGGCAAGAGCACTTTGCTCAGGCTGCTCGCCGGGCTCGACCGGCCGACATCGGGGTCGTTGACGCTGGGCGCCGAGGAAGAAGACCACAGCCGCACCCGCTTCATGTTCCAGGAGCCGCGCCTGCTGCCCTGGGCCAGTGTCGTCAGGAATGTCGAGGTCGGGCTGACCGGCATCGCCGCCGGGCAGGACGCAAGGCAACGCGCGCTCGACATTCTGGGCGAGGTCGGCCTCGCCGACCGCGCCGATGAATGGCCCTCGGTGCTGTCAGGCGGCCAGAAGCAGCGCGTGGCGCTCGCCCGCGCGCTGGTCGGCCACCCGCAGATCCTGGCGCTCGACGAGCCGCTCGGCGCGCTCGACGCGCTGACCCGCATCGAGATGCAGCAATTGCTGGAGCGCATCTGGCTCGCCCAGAAATTCACCGCCGTGCTGGTCACCCACGATGTCGCCGAAGCGGTCGCGCTCGCCGACCGTGTTGTGGTGATCAGCGAAGGCCGGATCGCGCTCGACCTGGAAGTGCCGGTCGCCCGGCCGCGCCGGCGCGGTTCCGCCGAACTCGCCCGGCTTGAAGGCACGATATTGGACCGGCTGTTCGGTTAGGCTGTCTTGCGGCAGCGGAATTGACGAGCGGCTTCCCCCACTCCGTCGCTGCTTCGCAGCGCCACCTCTCCCCCCTCCGGAGGGAGAGGAAAGGAGCCAAGCCCGGAGAACGCGCGCCCTTCCTCTCCCCCGTCGATCGGGGGAGAGGTGTCGAGCGAAGCTCGACGGAGTGGGGGCGACCTTTCACCCCTACCGGTTCGCCCACACCAGCCCGGCCAGGCCGACCAGCATGGCGACGAGGCCGATATAGAGCCATTGCGACTGGCCGGTCATGAAGCTGCCGCCGACGACGCCGATGCCTTGCAGCGACCACAGCGCACCGATGGCCAGTACAATCAAGGCCAGCAGATTTTTGGTCAGTCTCATTGTCGGACCTCGCTTTTCAAGTCGATCGTTTGCGGCGTCGTGAGCGTGATGAAAGAGCCAAAGGAAGGGGTTCAATCACGCCGGATTCTACTTGGATATTAATCCGATATCTTGTCAAAGCGATCTCCAATATCGGCCCGAAGATCATCGAGAATTGATCAAATATCGTCGGATAATCCATGACAGACTGTTACCCGATGACTCCAAACGTGTGATCTCGCCACGGAACGGACAGATGCTTGCCGCATTTCCTGCCTTATTCGGCACCTAACGGCTGGGGTCTGTCAAAAACGGAGCCATCCCCAAGAGATGAAGAACCTAAACCAGACCGCGCTTGTCGCGGTAACGATCGCTGCTGGCCTGATGGTCGGCGCTTCCGCCACTTCGGCAACCGCCGCCGGCCAGTGTGGCCGTGCTTCCTGGTACGCGCTGCACTCGCGCACCGCATCGGGCGAGCGCATGAACCCGTCGGCGATGACCGCCGCCCACCGGACGCTGCCGTTTGGCACCAAATTGCGGGTCACCAACCAGAACAACGGCCGCAGCGTCATCGTGCGCATCAACGATCGCGGCCCGTTCATCAGGGGACGGGTGCTCGACCTGTCGAAGGGCGCCGCCGGCCAACTCGGCTTCATCGGTTCGGGCCAGACCGCCGTCTGCATGGCGCGCATTTGATGTGATTGTCCCTGGAGCATGATCTCTTCCGAGCCGCAGGTCAGCGAAGCAAAAAGCGGGTTCCACTTTTCGGGATCATGGTCAGGTGTCCGGCTAACGGACACATTTCCTACACATTTCGGCGCCGCACATTGAGCCGGCTCGGCCATTCCCGGCCAATTTGCAAGCCGTTGCACGAAAGAACGATTGGTCACGCCACGTGACGTATTGCATCGCAGCAATTAGTTGTTAACCTCGCCACGAGACATTTGAGGCTCGGCGCTGCTCGTCGTCCCTTCGGTCGCAGCAGCAGCGGGGTTGTCGATGTTCTACCAGCTCTATGAAATGAACCACGCGGCGTTGCAGCCGGCCCGGCTCTATGCCGACGCGGTGCGCATGTTCTACGTCAACCCGCTCAATCCGTTTTCGCACACGCCCTGGGGCCGTTCGATCGCGGCGGGCGCCGAACTGTTCGAGCGCACCACGCGCCGCTACGGCAAGCCCACCTTCGGCCTCGACAAGACCGCTGTCGACTGGAAGAGCGTCGCGGTCACCGAAAAGACCGTCTGGTCGAAGCCGTTCTGCAATCTCGTCCACTTCGAACGCGCTCTTCCCGCCGGCCGCAAGCCGGATCCGAAGCTGCTGATCGTGGCGCCGATGTCGGGCCACTATGCGACGCTGCTGCGCGGCACGGTGGAAGCCATGCTGCCCTATGCCGATGTCCACATCACCGATTGGGTCGATGCCCGCATGGTGCCGCTGGCCGACGGCAGCTTCGATCTCGACGACTATATCGACTACGTCATCGACATGTTCCATGCGCTCGGCCCCGACACCCATGTGATGGCGGTGTGCCAGCCTTCCGTGCCGGTTCTGGCGGCGGTGGCGCTGATGGAGGCGAAGGGTGATCCCTTCGTGCCGTCGACCATGACCCTGATGGGCGGGCCGATCGACACCCGCCGCAACCCGACCGCGGTCAATCTCCTGGCCGAGGAGAAGGGCATCGACTGGTTCCGCGACAATGTCGTCATGCGCGCGCCCTGGCCGGTGCCGGGCTTCGGCCGCGAGGTCTATCCGGGCTTCCTGCAGCTGTCCGGCTTCATGAGCATGAACCTCGACCGCCACATCATCGCCCACAAGGACTTCTTCATGCACCTTGTGAAGCATGACGGCGACAATGCCGAAAAACACCGCGACTTCTATGACGAGTATCTGGCTGTCATGGACCTGACGGCGGAATTCTATCTGCAGACCGTCGACACCGTCTTCGTGCGCCATGCCCTGCCCAAGGGCGAGATGACCCATCGCGGCACCCGCATCGATACCTCGGCCATCCGCAACGTCGCTTTGTTCACGGTCGAAGGTGAGAACGACGACATATCGGGCCTCGGCCAGACCAAGGCGGCGCAGGATCTGTGCGTCAACATTCCGGCTGACAAGAAGGCGCATTACATGCAGCCGGCGGTCGGCCATTACGGCGTCTTCAACGGCTCGCGCTTCCGCTCGGAGATCGTGCCGCGCATCGTCGACTTCATCACCAGCTATGGCCGCCAGAACCGCGTCGCGGTGAAGCCGAGGCTGGTTCGCACCGCCAGGCGATAGGAATTCCGGACAAAATCGGCCGTCGGCCCGATTCTGTTGCACAATAGACGCTGTCCCTCCCCGCGGGTAACCATGCTGCCAATCAGCCCGTCGTCGTAATTGACACGGACTGCCGATCGCCCTTAACGTTTCGTTAACAACAGGGTGAGCGGGGACAATGAATTCCTCAACAATGGCGAGAAGGCTGCGTTTATGCGTGGCTGCGGCCGGTCTGGCAGCCACGGCAAGCTGGCCGGCAATGGCGGCCGGAGCGATGGCGACCGGGGGCATCACCTCGCAGCCGATCGGCCACTATGATTTCTGCAAGCTGCACCCCGGCGAATGCTCGATCCGTCCGAGCAATCTGGCGCCGGCCAGGATGACCAATGGGCTGATGAGCAAGCTCGCCAGCGTCACCGCCAGGGTCAACGCCGCCGTCAAGCCGATGAGCGACATGGACATTTACGGCAAGGACGAGGTCTGGGCCTATCCCGACAAGGGCGTCGGCGATTGCGAGGACTATGTGCTGGAAAAGCGCCGCCGGCTGTCCCACATGGGCATCTCGCTGTCCGATCTGCTCATCACCGTGGTGCGCAAGCCCGACGGCGAAGGCCATTCGGTGCTGACCGTGCGCACCGACAAGGGCGACTATGTGCTCGACAATCTGACCGACAAGGTCAAGGCCTGGGACCAGACCGGCTACCGCTTCCTCAAGCGGCAGGCGATCGACAACACCGGCCGCTGGGTCTCCATCCGCGGCGGCCAGCAGGTTCTGGTCGGGTCAGTGGAATAGGGGCGCGTTCGCGGTTGGCCGCTTGAGGCGGCCACACCCATCGCTTCGTCATCAACTCTGAGAAATGGCGGCGTCCCTTAGTCTTGCATTTAGGGTAACGATGATCTTTCGCATGACGGCAGCGATTGCCACCATCGGCTTTTTTCCGTTGGTGACGAGGCGTTTGTAGAAGGGTGCGAATTCGCCCTTTCCAGCTGCGGCGCGCAGGGCCGGCATGAACAGTGCGGTTCTAACATCAGGGCGTCCGCCACGGATTTTGCGGTAGCCTTGCTTTTGTCCGCTGTCGTTTGGGTGTGGTGCAAGGCCAGCAAGGGCTGCAGCTTTGCGGCGTGTCATGGAGCCGAGTTCGGGCAGGATAGCCAAGAGCTTGGCCGCCACGATCGGGCCGAGACTGTCCATGGCCGTGCAGATGGCGGCTCGATGCTTAAGGGCGCTGCTGTTGGCGATCAGTTCGCGGATCTCGGCATCGATGATTTGGAGTTGGCGCTCGACGACTTTGATCACGGCCTCGAAAGAGGTCGCGAGCTTGCGGCCGCCAGGTGCCTTGGCACGGTTCTTCTCTGCGACCTTGATGGTGATGAGTTCCTGGCGGCGGCGAACCAGCGCGCGCAGGCTGGTCTCATCGGCATCGGGCGCCTGCCAAAGGGACAGTTTTGCCCAGCGTTCACGACCGTAGGCTCTCAACATCGCGGCATCGATGGCATCGCTCTTGCCGTGCGTACCGAAGGAGCGGATGTAGCTCTTGACCTTGAGCGTGTCGGCGCGATGGCAGGCAATGCCGGCGCGCAGGCACTCTTCGAGCAGTAGGCTTTCATGGCCGCCTGTCGGCTCGCACACGACAAGGTCGATGTGTTTGTAGCTCTTCAGGAAAGCACGGACAGCTCTGCGCTGATTGAGGATGGTGCCGGTGGTAGTCCCGTCGGCGGCGGTGACGGTGTCCTTGGCGATGTCGAAGCCGAGGCACATTTGCGGTTGTTGGTGCAAGAAGGCCATGCTGGTGGTATCCTTGTCGGGCTTCGGATTGTTTGCGGGCGTGGCGCGAGCCAGCGGCCAATCAACTCTCCAAGCGATGGCGGACAAAGACGGCAGGGACCATGATGACGTCGGGTGTTACCCGGTCCTAAGGGCGGTCGCCTGCCGCCGGGACTGCTGGCTGTGATGGGCCGCAGTCCCGGCCGCCAAACTACCCGATCCTTCTCAAACAATCCTAGGGTGCAGCAGTCGCGAAGCGACGTCGCGGAGCAGCTCCAGGGGTCTGCGCGTCCGCTTCGCTCCCGCTCCGCCCGTGGATGACGAAGGCCGGGGGCTCCACCGCGCATCCCTCCCAAAAAATCTCCACCTCTCCGTGAACCATTTCCGTCCACCCGGCGACACACAGCCGTGAACGACGAAACCCAACCATGGAGACTTCAAATGACTGCTTTTCTGCGCAATACCCTTCTCGCCTTCGCCGCCGTGTCGGCGCTGAGCGGATCCGCGATGGCCGACCAGACGGTCAGCTGCTCCTACACCAACCTCAATGACCTTTGGGCCGGCCGTTGTTGCGGCACTGCCGGCGCTTCGGACTGCCTGGGCGGTGGCCACGACCGCGACCATCATGACAATGGCCGCCCGGGCACCAAAGGCGGCAACCCCAACGGCAGCACGGCCGGCAAGTATTGATCTCGCCACAGTTGCCCGCTGGCGCTTCGCCGGCGGGCACTGTGTTGCCATCAGGCAGACATCCGGCCGTCGCGAAATCCGGGCAAACCCGTTACTTCAGCCGGCCCAGCGCGGCGCGGATCGATGCGGTGATGCGGCGCAATTCCGCCTCGTCCAGCTTCTCGATGTTCTCGGCCAAGAGATTGGCGAGCTCGGTGGCGGCGGGATTGAGACCCGACGTGTCGAGCCTGACACGCGGATGTGAGGCTTCGGCCAGCCGCGCCAGCTCCTCGGCATCGTCCCAGATAATGTTGAAATAGCCGATGATCTTCTGGATCAGCGTCCAGGTCGGCGCACCGCGCCGGCCATGTTCGAGCGCCGAGAGATAGGCGGCACTGACGCCGATCGCCGCCGCCATGTCCTTCTGGCTGACGCCGCGCTCGGCGCGCAGCGCCCGCAGCCTCTCGCCGAACGGCGTCATGCGGCCCGCCTCACAGCGTCACCCCTCATGAGCGTGTCCGCCGCAGCCTGATATAGAGCGCGCCTGAGCCGCCATGGTTGCGGGCGGCATGGTCGTGGCTGGAGACCAGCGGCCGGAACGCCGGCGTCGACAGCCAGGCCGGCACCGCGCGCCGCAGCACACCGTCGCCGCCGGAGGACGACCCCTTGCCGGTGATGACCAGCACATAACGGATGCCGCCGGCATGCGCCCGGTGCAGGAACGAGAACAGCAGCGAATAGGCCTCGTCCTGCCTCATCCCATGCAGGTCGACGCGGCCTTCGATCGGCAGCCGGCCCTTCGACAGTTTGTCCAGCGTCGGCTCGTCGAGCCGGTGCGTGACATGCTGCGCCTTCGGCTTTGCCGCGCCCGCGGCATTCACGGCAGGCTGCGCCGCCTGCGGTGTCGGCGGCTTGGCCTCGACGGCCATGTCGGGAATCTCGACTGAAATCTTGCCCTTGAGCGGCTTGGCCGTGCGCGCCACCAGGTTCCACAGCACCCGGTCGTCTTCGCTCAGCCTGTCCGGACGCTTGCTCATCAGGCGCCCCCGACCAACGCGCGCGGTACCAGCGCGTAGAAATCGGCGGCGTTGCGCACCACGCCGGCGATTTCGCCGGCGGCATCGCCCGAGCCGGCGAAGAGATCGCCGCGCGCCGGCCCGGTGATGGCCGAGCCGGTGTCCTGCGCGATCATCAGTCGCCGGAACGGTCTTTTGTCAAAGGCGGTCAGCGTCGGCGCGTCGATGTAGAACGGCGTGCCGAAAGTGTGCAGCAGCCGGTCGACGGCGACCGAGCGACCCGGCGTCAGCGGCACTTTGGCGGCGGCGATCGGGCCGAGGCTCGCGTCCTCGACGTCAGCCTCGCGGAAGAAGATGTAGGAGCGGTTCTGCCACAGGATCTCGTCGATGCGCTGGGGATGCGCCTTGAACCAGGCGCGGATCGACTGCATCGTCACTTGCGCCAGCGGGATCTCGCCCAATTCGCTCAGCACCTTGCCCGGCCCGGTAAAGCGCTGGCCCGACTTGGCCGCATAGGTGACGCGGCAAAGTCGGCCGTCGGTCATGGCCAGCCGCGCCGCCCCTTGCACATGGATGAAGAAGGCGTCGACCTTGTCGGCCAGCCAGGCGATCTCCAGCCCCTGGCCGGCCAGTGCCCCGCGTTCGATCGTGCCACGGTCGAAATATTCGGCCAGTCCATCCGCTGTCCGGCGCGCGAAGGCGAGGTAGGGGTCCATTCCCTCAGGCCGGTTGGCGTCGTCGACATCGGCAAGATCGGCCGGCCGCGACAAGAGCGGCACGACAAAACGCTCCGTGCGCACCGGCGAAGCCTCGACCTGCGGTTCGTAGAAGCCGGTGACGAGGCCGGGGCCGGTTTCGGGCGGGACCAGCATCGGGACAAAATGGCGCTCGAAGAAGGCGCGGGCCTCCGCCCGGTTTTCAGGCGGTGCCGTGCGCGCCTGCGCATAGACCTCGGCGAAGGCGCCGAAATCGATGCCGAGCGCACCGCTGCGATAGGGTTTTGTCAGCACATGGAAGGCGGAGCGGCGAAAAGCCTCGAAGGCCGCCAGAGGATCGTCCTCGCCCCAGCCGGGCAGGTCGCCAAAGGACCTTTCAACAAGGAGTGGCGACAGCGACACCGGAGCCCGCCTGTTCCGGACTCAGTCTTCTTCTTCGGTGGCGACGAGCTTCCAGTTTGGATCGCGCGAGCGCGTGTCGCGGGCGAAGGTCCAGACATCCTTGACCTCGGCCACTGTTTCCGGATCGCCGTCGATCACCGTGCCGGCCTTGTCGCGTGTCGCCGAAATCAGCTCGCTGATGATGCGCAGCGTCACATGCGCCTCGCCGCCCTTCATCTCCGCCGAAACGATGTCGGCCTTGTCGATGCCGACGAAGGAGGACTGGATTTTTTCGGCCTTGGCCTCGCGTTCGCCGATCGCGGCGACGAAACCGTCGAACACCTCGCGCGACAGAAGATTCTTCAGCGTTTTGCGGTCGCCGTCGGCATAGGCCATGACAATCATCTCATAAGCCATCTTGGCGCCGTCGATGAAACCCTTCGGATCGAAGGACGGGTCATTGTCCTTAATCGCGCGCAGGCCCTTGTTGAGATCTGTGTCGGGCTTGGCGAAAGCGTCGATCGCCGTATAGGCGTCGGCCGGCGCCGCCTCGCCCGGCAGCCGCTTGCGCGGCAGCGAAACGACATTTTCCGGCTTCTGCGTGGCGTCCTTGTCGGTGCGCGCCGCCGTGTAGGGGTCGAAGGGCGGCCGCTCGCTACCGGTCCGACGGCCCAGCACGTTGCGCAGCTGGAAGAAGATCACCACCGCCGCGATCAGGAAGAAAATCGTGCCGAAGTCGAAGAAGCCCATATCTTCCGCCAATCAATCCCTGCCTCTAGGCCGGACCATCCGGCCAACAGGCCGCGGTCGCATAGCGTTCAACATTCAAAGCATATAGAACGCAAGGTGCAATCATTCAAATCAAAGGCAGGCATACCTATCTAACAGCCCCAGTGCCAGCGGCGATTGGCCGCCGACGGGCAAAACAATCGAATGGTCGGTAAAGACTTGCGCATTTCGCTGCTTCCCTTCTTCCTCCTCGCGCTTCCGCTGTTGGAAATCGCCGGTTTCGTCATCGTCGGCCGCGAGGTCGGCGCGCTGGCGACGGTCGGCCTCGTGCTGGCCTCGAGCATTGCCGGCGTGCTTTTGCTCCGGCACCAGGGTTTTGGTGTGATGGCGCGGGTGCGCGCCGAGATGGATGCCGGCCATGACCCCAGCCGCCATCTTGCCCATGGCGCCATGATCGTGGTCGCCGCGATCCTGCTGATCATCCCCGGCTTCATCACCGACATTATCGGCCTGCTCTTGTTCCTGCCGCCGGTGCGCGACCTTGCCTGGCGCCGGTTCAAGGGCCGCATCGTCGTGGCCACCGATTTCTCGGCCGGCGGTTTCCGCCGGTCGCGCGACAAGGTCATCGACCTCGACGACGGCGACTATTCGCGCGAGGACGATTTGAAGCGCGGGCCGGATCATAATTCGCCGTGGCGGCGGCTGAAGGACGATTGAGAACGGCCATCCGATGCTTCGTCATCCTGGGGCGGAGCAAGGAGCGAAGCGACGCGCGCAGACCCCAGGATCCATGCCGCGACCTCTGAACGCCGCTGCGGTGGAGGATATTCACCCGGCTGCGCCGTTGTGAGCACTGAGCCGCCGCATTCTTCGGACAAGGTCGCGGCATGGATCCCAGGGTCTCTGCGACGCCGCTGCGCGGCTGCTTCGCCCTGGGATGACGACATGAGGAGTCCCAAGGCGGCAAACCTTGTCTTGTCATGCCGGCCATGGTAGCGAACGCCCGATTTCAATTCGGTCAGCAACGCTGCCCAGGGGAAAAGGATATAAGGCTCATGGCCAGCAACGATGACGCGCCGACCGGCGCAGCCAACGGAAACGGCAACACGGGAGCGCAGCCGTCGCTCAACGTGCTCGCCCAGTATGTGAAGGACCTGTCCTTCGAAAGCCCCGGCGCGCCGAACTCGCTGCGCGGCCGCGACAAGGCCCCCGGCATCGCCATCAACGTCAATGTCAACGCCAACCCGCTGTCCGACAAGCAGTTCGACGTTAACCTGACGCTGAACGCCAAGGCCTCCTTCGACCAGGAAGTGCTGTTCAATGTCGAGCTGGTCTATGGCGGTGTCTTCGCCATTTCAGGCTTCCCGCAGGAGCACATGCTGCCGATCCTGTTCATCGAATGCCCGCGCCTGCTGTTCCCCTTCGCCCGCCAGATCATCGCCGAGGCCACCCGCAATGGCGGCTTCCCGCCGCTGATGCTCGACCCGATCGATTTCGCGCAGATGTTCCAGCAGAAGATCGCCGAAGACCAGGCCGCGTCGAAGGTCCAGGTGAGCTGAGCTATATCTAGAGAATGCCTCGAAAACCCGGCCTCGAGCCGGGTTTTTTGTTGGGCGCTTCTACCTGGTCCTGGGCGACGTTGGAGGGACAGCACCCCCTCTGGCCTGCCGGCCATCTCCCCCGCAAGGGGGGAGATCGGATGTCGCCCCGGCCTTCGCCAATCTCCAACGTCTCTGAGTTGGCGGAACGCATGAACTGCCAATCTCCCCCCTTGCGGGGGAGATGTCCGGCAGGACAGAGGGGGGTGTGACGGAACTCGGCGGCGGCGAGTTTCTTTTCTACCGCCTACTTGCACCACGCTTCTCTCTGCGGAGCACCGCACAACTCCTGCGGATTCCAGAACACTCCCCGACGTCACCCAGCCCTATCATCGCTGCCTCAGGCAAAGGCGTCCCGGCGGTCGCAGCCGCCCCCGCGTTGGCGATTCGTCGGGACGCCCAACAAAAGAGGGAACGACGATGAAATTCATGCTGACCGACCGCAAATTGCACCCGCAGGCCAAGCCCGTCGCCGACGATTTCAAAACCGGCGCTATCAGCCGCCGCGAATATCTGGCGCTGATGGCCGGCCTTGGCGTCAGCGCCGCCGGCGCTCTGGCGCTTGGCGGTCTCGCCGCGACGCCTGCCCGTGCCGCCGAGCCGAAAAAGGGCGGCACCTTGCGCGTCGCCATGAACGTCAAGGGTTTCAAGGACCCGCGCACCTTCGACGGCGTCGAAATGTCCAACGTCGCCCGCCACTGCAACGAGTACCTGGTGCGCTGGAACACCGATTTCTCGTTCGAGCCCTGGCTGCTCGAAAAATGGGAGATGAGCGACGACGCCAAAACGCTGACCCTGCATGTGCGCAAGGGCATCACCTGGTCGAACGGCGACAGCTTCAACGCCGATGATGTCGTCCACAACCTCACCCGCTGGTGCGAGGCCGGCGTCGCCGGCAATTCGGTCGCCGCGCGCATGGGCGCGCTGGTCAATGCCGACACCAAGAAGGTCGTCGATGGCGGCATCGAGAAGCTCGACGATTACACCATCAAGCTCAACCTGCCGAAGCCCGACATTTCGCTGATCGCCGGCATGGCCGACTATCCCGCTTTGATCATGCACCGCTCCTATGACGGCGACGGCGACCCCATGAAGGCGCTCGCCATCACCACCGGCCCCTGCCAACTGGTGAAATGGGACGCCGAGACGGGTGCCGAGGTCAAGCGCAAGGATAAGCCCTGGTGGAAGGGCGAATTCTATCTGGATGGCATCCAGTGGATCGACTACGGCTCCGACCCCAACGCCATGCTGTCGGCCTTCGAATCCGGCGAGATCGACACCGACCACGAAACCGCCTCCGACGCCGTCTCGCAGACCGACAAGATGGGGCTGAAAAATTCCGAGATCGCCACCGGCTCCACCATCGTCGCCCGCTTCAACATCGGCAACGCGCCCTATGACGATGTCAAGCTGCGCCGCGCCGCCCAGCTCGCCGTCGACAATTCAGCCGTGCTGGCGCTCGGCCTTGGCGGTCGCGGCAAACCCGCGGACAATCACCATGTCGGCCCCATGCACCCCGAATACGCCGATATCGGCCCGGCCAAGCGCGATGTGGACGAGGCGAAAAAACTGCTCGCCGCCTCCGGCAAGGCCGACCATGAATATGAGCTGATCTCGGTCGATGTTGAATGGCAGAAGACCACCGGCGACGCGATTGCCGCGCAGATGCGCGAGGCCGGCCTCAAGATCAAGCGCACCGTGCTGCCCGCCGCCACCTTCTGGAACGACTGGAGCAAATACCCCTTCTCCTGCACCGAATGGCTGGGACGTCCGCTCGGCGTCCAGGTGCTGGCGCTGGCCTATAAATCCGGCGCCGCCTGGAACGAAAGCGCCTACGCCAGCAAGGAATTCGACGAGCTGCTCGACAAGGCGCTGGCGACGCCGGACGCCAAGGCCCGCAAGGAGATCATGGCTGAGATCGAGCAGAATTTGCGCGACTCAGGCATCATCATCCAACCGTACTGGCGCTCGGTGTACCGGACCTATCGCAAGGGGGTGGAGGGCTGTGAACAGCACCAGGCGCTGGAGCAGCATTTCGAGAAGGTTTGGATTGAGGGGTGAGCCCTTCCATTCCTGGGTTCCTCGCCCCCACGAAAGTGGGGGAGAGGTGGCCCGGCGAAGCCGGGACGGAGCGGGGGACGCCCTTCACGAAGCCAAAGCCTTATCAGGAATAGGGGCTAGCTGGCAGGACAGGAAGCCGATCAGAAACGCTGGTGAGCAACCTCCCAAACGCCGCGCTAGCCCCTCTCCGTCCCGGCTTCGCCGGGCCACCTCTCCCCACTCCCGTGGGGCGAGGAACCAGGTCGCGCCGCCTACTGCCCCTCCTGCACCCTCAGCGCCGCCCCTCATTGCCCTGCCGGGCATTTCTCCCGTAAACGGGGCGAAAGAAGCCGCTGCAACGCCGGCGCCCTTCCTGCAACGTCTGTGATTGGCGAAATCGGCGACAACAGCGTCCTTCGCCCCGTTTACGGGGAGAAGATGGCGGCAGCCAGATGAGGGGCGGCGCCGGCGCTAGCCTTCCTGTCGCGGATTTCGACGGAGGCTGACGTGGGCACCAGTTACCGCGCGGGCCGCAAAAGCGTCCATATCCACCCGACAAAAGTCAGCACCAGGAACGGATAGCCGGCCGCCGGCAGCGGCGCTGAGGTCGGCAGCAGGGGCGTGCCCCACAGGATCATGCAAGCCGAGACGACAAACAGCACGGCGGAGAGGAGCGCGGTGAGCCGCATCCACAGCGCAAACGTCTTCGGCGCGCTGACCAGGACCAGCCCCGCCGCCCACAGCGAGATGCCGCCGACATAGGAGGGCACGCTGGCCTCCAGCCCCGCCGCATTGCCGGCCAGCAGCAGGCTCTCGCCGGCCAGGAAGGTGAGGAACCCGGCGGCCACGCAGTCATGGCCCAGCCGTTGGTATTTCATGGTGAGCAGCGCGGTCGCCACCACCAGCGCCGCGCCGTCGATCGTCCACAGCGTTTCGCGCAGCGGCGCGCTGGCGACGAAGGTGCCGGCGAGGCCGAAGGCGCCGCCGATGGCGAGGCCGATTGCGGCGGCGGTGTCCGACGTGGTGCGCATGTGATGTCTCCCCCAAGCTGCCTGAGGATACCGCAGGGCGGTGTCCGATCCAATGCCGGCCGATGGCAAGGCGCTGTTGTCGGTTTGACGTCCCCGCGCGGCTCCGCTGTCAGCCCGAAATTGATAAAGGGCGCGAAGGAGAAAAAGGCGCAGGCTGGGAAAGAGCGGTCCGCGGCGCCCGCGGCCGACAAGGTTCCTTGCCTGAGAACCGATATTGGTGCATCGCAGCAGGCCCCTTTACGCTTGCCTTGAAGCCATCCTATTTTGGACGGTCGCAGCCGCGGGTGGGCATGGAATGTCGGTACTGCCTTTCCTGAGAATTTACGCACCGCTCAACGCGGTGCTGGCTGCGCCTGGGTTGCTGGCGGTGGCTGCGCTCACGATACCAGGCCTGTCCGGGCGAAGCACACTGGCTCTGGCTGCCCTGCTCGCCGTCATCTGGGGCGCCTATCTCCTGCAACTGGCCGCGACGCTGCTCAGGCGCCGGGCGGGAGACCTTCGCGACAGGACGCCCAAAATCGCCATCGATGTGATCGCGGTTCTGGTCCCGCTCGCCGCATTTCTGCTCGTCGGCACGCCCGACCGGAGCCTCTACTGTGCTGTCTGGCTGCTGAAACCGCTGCGCGACTCGACTTTCTTCCCGGTGCTGGGCAGGGTTCTGGCCAACGAAGCGCGCAATCTGATCGGCGTCACCACGCTTTTCGGCGTCGTTCTGTTCGCTGTCGCGCTCGCGGCCTATGTCGTCGAGCGCGACATCCAGCCGGAAAAGTTCGGCAGCATCCCCCAGGCCATGTGGTGGGCGGTGGTCACGCTTTCCACCACCGGCTATGGCGACACTATCCCGCAAAGCTTCGCCGGCCGCGTCCTTGCCGGGGCGGTCATGATGAGTGGCATCGGCATCTTCGGGCTCTGGGCCGGCATTCTTGCCACGGGCTTCTATCAGGAGATCCGCCGCGAGGATTTCGTCCGCAATTGGCAATTGGTCGCCGCCGTGCCGTTGTTTCAGAAGCTCGGCCCGGCCGTGCTGGTCGAGATCGTGCGCGCGCTGAGACCGCGCTCGCTGCCGGCGGGCGCCGTGATCTTCCGCAATGGCGAGGTGGGTGACCGGATGTTCTTCGTCGTCGAGGGGCGCGTCAGCGTCGCGACGCCGAGCCCGGTGGAGCTTGGCCCCGGCGCCTTCTTCGGCGAGATGGCGCTGATCACCGGCGAACGGCGTTCGGCGACCGTCAGCGCCGCGACCGAGGTCTCCCTCCTGTCGCTGCACGCGGCGGATTTCCAGATGCTGTGCAGCAGCAGCCCGGAGATCGCGGAAATCATCCGCAAAACCGCGCTCGAGCGTCGCGGCGCGGCACCGACGGCTTGATGCCGGGCATGCCTGCGGCAGCGTCGCGCTGGCGACGAAGGTGCCGGCAAGGCCGACGGCGCCACCGATGGCGAGGCCGAGAGAGGCGACGGTGTCGGAGGTGGTGTCCATTTGATGTCTCCTCGGGCCATGAATACCTCAAGGTGAAGCGTTCTCAAACCGATGCGCGAGGTCGCGCCTTTGCCAGCCTTCCTGATGATGCATCCGATGTTCCTCAAGCCTGCGGGCAGATACCGCGGATAGTGTGGGATCGGGCGGGCTTCTTCCACTTAAAGACCTACGAGATAGCGTTCTTGCGAATCGTGACCAAATCACTATGTTTCGATCTGGGGGGTCGTAAATGTTCCAGTTCTTTTCCAGATACTTCGGCACCTACAAGGTAAAGTGCCCTGATGGGACAACCAAGATTGTTCATAGAGATATAGATCAGGCATTCCCCCTTTCCATAAAGGGCTGGGAAGGAAGTGTCACAGCGAAGTTAAAGGCCCAAGGAAACGTCGATGGTGATATTTCGGGGGCTTACAAGACAAAAATTGAAAGCCTTTTGATCGCATTCGACGAGTACAACAGCAACATCATGTTGGACTTTCGGGCGGCTTACGTAGTATTCCAAGCCGACCCTTGCTCAAATGGGGAGTATTTGCCTAGATCTGTTGAGAGAATTTCAAGCGCTCGTGCTAAGCAGATCGATCTGACAACGAAGATTAATGCGTTAATCGAAATTGCAAAGAGCGGCGATTCTAGCAAGAATCACAAGCAATTCATGGACATATTTGGCGACGTGGTCGGCCGGTTAATTCCTCAGGCGACCGCACCACTGGCCGTTGAGGAAATTCGGGAGGCGACTGACACCGCCAAAGATTTTATCGAAAGCTGAAAGAATGAACGCAATCGTCATATGTATGGCTAGTGCAAAGGGTGGCTCGGGAAAAACCACGCTCACTGCCACTTTTGCATCCTTCTTGGCTCAGATCGGCAAGAAGGTGTTGGTCATCGATTGCGACGAAGCTACGCACGGCATGACCCTACTTTACTTAGAGCAGGTCAACTCTGGCGCAGGACGGAATGAAGATGGGCGATCCGCATACCTCGGACTTTTCGATAGCTCTCACTATCCCCCCAGGAGCCAAGATCCACTTGTCGAGCTGGAGCGTGCTCTGGATGCGGATCAGAAAGAGAACCCATCCAAATTTGCCTTTATAGCTATCGAAAACGGAGTTCAGTTTATTCCTGCCACGTACTATTTTGACAGCAAGCCTCAGATGGAGCCCAACGCATTCCTTGGTCGCCTTAAGTGGATATTGGGTATTGTGCGAGGAAAGTTCGATTATATATTTCTTGACGCTCAAGCCGGTACGGATACCGTTTCAAAAATTGCAGTCCGTCGCGATATATCTGACGAAGTAGTTATAATTAGTGAATATGATCCACTGTCCGCCGCCGGAATTGAGAGGCTAAAGGCCGTTATGGGTGAGGACCTTAATTTCACTCGGACGTGGATCCTCTTGAACAAAATGCTGCCGGAGTTTGTCAAAAGCTTTAGTGAATTCCTTTCTATTGCTAGGTATCTGCCGCCAATACCTTGGACTGCGGACGTTGTTCGGGCCTACGCGCGGCGACGCTTAGCTCTAGATTTTGAATCGGGGAATCAATTCACTCTTGGGATTCTGCAAACTTTGAAGGCTCTACTTCCTCATGCTGACGGGCTTTTGCTTGACAAGTGGGCCGCCACAAAGGCGGCAGCGCTACGACAACCTTTGGACGATCAGTACAAGGACGCTAAAAACAAGCTGCAATACATCTATGTAGGTCTGGAAAATCTCGACAAGAGAGGGCGGTTGACAGAATTTGTCTCTAAGGCATTTCCCCTCTCGATAGCCGGGATTGGCGCCTTGTTTGCGGTTCTGTCATCTGGATGGTTTTCGCCAGAGATATATAATGTGATCGTATCAAAATATTATTGGCTTGGCCTCGGCATAGTGGCGGCGACTGCCGCCGTAGCCCTTCCAATATTCGCGGAAGCCTTTGGCGCCAACGTCCGTGCAAAAAAGAAACTCGAGCGAGATACTCTCCTTCGGCAGAAGCGAATGGTCGAGGAGGAAATGCAGAAGCTCGATTCTTTAAGGACGTCAGAGTTAGCTGATATTGTAAATAACTCTTTAAGTAGATCTCTGACTTGAGACCTGCGAAGTAAGGCGGGTTGTCCGGCCGCCTCTCTACCGGTGGATGGCTTCGGTTGATGGTGTTCGAAATAGCTGCCGCTGGTCGTCGTCGCTTCGTGACTTAGGCAAGCGCCGTCTTCTCAATCCCCCATCTTAAGCGCCTGGATAAACGCCTCCTGCGGAATATCCACCTTGCCGAACTGGCGCATCCGCTTCTTGCCTTCTTTCTGCTTGTCCAGCAGCTTGCGTTTGCGCGAGACGTCGCCGCCGTAGCATTTGGCGGTCACGTCCTTGCGCAGCGCCGAGATGGTTTCGCGGGCAATGACCTTGCCGCCGATCGCGGCCTGGATCGGGATCTTGAACAGATGGTGCGGGATCAGCTCCTTCAGCTTCTCGCACATCTGCCGGCCACGCTTTTCCGCCGCCGTGCGGTGCACCAGCATCGACAGCGCATCGACCGGCTCTTCGTTGACCAGGATCGACATCTTCACCAGGTCGCCCTCGCGATAGTCGGTCAGGTGATAGTCGAACGAGGCATAGCCCTTGGAGATCGACTTCAGCCGGTCATAGAAGTCGAACACCACTTCGTTGAGCGGCAGGTCGTAGGTCAGCATGGCGCGCTTGCCGACATAGGACAGGTCGGCCTGGATGCCGCGCCGGTCCTGGCAAAGCTTTAGAATGCCGCCGAGATAGTCGTCGGGGGTCAATATGGTGGCGCGGATCCACGGCTCCTCGATCGCCGAGATCTTCACCACGTCGGGCATGTCGGCCGGGTTGTGCAGCTCCTTCACCGAGCCGTCATTGAGCAGCAGCCGGTAGACGACGCTCGGTGCGGTGGCGATCAGGTCGAGGTTGAACTCACGCTCCAGCCGCTCCTGGATGATTTCCAGATGCAGCAGGCCGAGGAAGCCGCAGCGATAGCCGAAGCCCAGCGCGGCACTGGTTTCCATCTCATAAGAGAAAGAAGCGTCGTTGAGGCGCAATTTGCCCACGGCGGCGCGCAGATCCTCGAAATCGGCGGCGTCGACCGGGAACAGGCCGCAGAACACCACCGGCTGCGCCGGTTTGAAGCCGGGCAAGGCGTGCGCGGTGGCGCGCTTGTCCTCGGTGATGGTGTCGCCGACACGTGTGTCGGCCACTTCCTTGATCGAGCCGGTGAAGAAGCCGAATTCGCCGGGGCCAAGCTCGTCGACATTGATGCGGGCGGGCGTGAACACGCCGGTGCGCTCGACCAAGTATTTGGCGCCGGTGCCCATCATGCGGATGGTCTGGCCCTTCTTCAGCACGCCGTCGATGATGCGCACCAGCACGATGACGCCGAGATAGGCGTCGTACCAGCTGTCGACCAGCATGGCCTTCAACGGTGCGGTCGCATCGCCCTCGCGCGGCGGCGGCAATTGATGGACAATGGCCTCCAAGACATCCGGAATGCCGAGGCCGGTCTTGGCCGAGATCAGCACGGCGTTGGAGGCGTCGATGCCGATCACCTCCTCGACCTGCTCGCGGATGCGCTCCGGCTCGGCGGCCGGCAGGTCGACCTTGTTCAGCACCACGACGATCTCGTGGTTGTTGTCGATCGCCTGGTAGACATTGGCCAGCGTCTGCGCCTCGACGCCCTGGCTGGCGTCGACCACCAGCAGCGAGCCCTCGCAGGCGGCCAGCGAACGCGACACTTCATAGGCGAAGTCGACATGTCCGGGCGTGTCGATGAGGTTGAGGATATAGTCCTCGCCATTGTTGGCGCGGTATTTCAGCCGCACCGTCTGCGCCTTGATGGTGATGCCGCGCTCGCGCTCGATATCCATCGAGTCCAGCACCTGCTCCTTCATGTCGCGCAGCTCCAGCCCGCCGGTCGACTGGATCAGCCGGTCGGCAAGCGTGGATTTGCCATGGTCGATATGGGCGACGATGGAGAAATTGCGGATGTGGTCGAGGGGCGTGCTCATCCGCGCGCTTTAGCAGGGGCGGAAAGCTGCGGCAAGCTGCGGCCTTTGGCGACCGTTTCGGCCGGATCGCGGGAATATCGATAAATTTTAACCAAACGCGTTAGAGCATAATTTGCGACCTGTGTGTTAGTCCTGCAGGATATTCTATTGAAAGGACACGAAATGCGGGGGGTTGTAGTCAGGTTCCTGGGGTCGCGCCGCGGCTCGATGATGCCGTTGTTCTTTCTCACCCTGCTGCCGATCATATCCGCCGTCGGCTTCTCGATCGACTATACCAGCGCGATCCAGACCCGCTCCAACCAGCAACAGGCTCTGGATGCCGCGCTCCTGTCGATCACCACCATGGACACCACCTCGACGCTGGCGCAGCGCCAGACGGCGCTGCAGGATTCCTTCATCGCCAATGGTGGCCAGGGCACTGCGACGCTGAACAATTTTGTGGCTGGTACCACCACCACCGCCGCCACCGGTCAGGCCACGGCAACTTTCTCCATGCCGACCACATTCATGCAGATCGCCAGGATCGACTCCGTGCCGGTTGCCGTCGCGGCGGCGGTCAGCAAGCCGCCGGCGCTGGTCAATGCGAGCTTCAAGATCTCCAAGGTGTCGGGCTGGTGGAACAAGACGATGACGCTCTACGGCACCCAATTCGGAGCGACGGCGGCCAAGCCGCTGATGTCCATCGACTATACCTATAACAACTTCGGGGATCCGAAGGGCTACGGCACCACGAACGTGTATACGATCACCAACAATGGTGGCGCCGACATCAAGACGCTCGTCCAGTCGCAGGTTTGCACGACCACTAAGGTGAACAATTTCAACAATCTCCCCGCCGGTGCGATCACGCAGACCAGCGGCAGCACCAAATATCTGACAACCTGCGTCGACACCATGTATCCGGCCAACAGCGCCGGCGCGGCGATCGATGTCAGCCAGATGGGTGGCCTCTCCCTGCAGATGTACGTGCCATCAGGCAACCCGCAATACCTCAAATCGGACGATGCGAGCACCTCCAACCGACTCTATAGCGGGGTGGACGCGAACAATCTGATCGAGACCGCGACCGGGACGAAGGTCGACATCTTCGCCATCGTGCCTTGTGGCGTCACCTCCTATCAAGCCTGGGAAGACGGTGGCACAACGGTGCCGACTCCGTCCTCGAATGCCGACTTTTTCTACAACGTCACCGGCAAGTGCGACTTCAACAAGCGGCCCTCGGACACAGCGCTGACGCAGTAAGGCTGGAACTGCCGATCGCCCCCTCGTCGCAGGGCAATCGCCTGCGGCGATTTTGCGTCGCGCGGTCGAGCGGCCCGCTTGCGGCGCAAGGGCTGCCCCGGCGGTCACAAAGCGGTGAACACCAGCCCGGCAGCCACAGATGCTTAAACTTTGATCGATCCCCTTAGACCTTGATTTGCCGGCTGCGTGGTATCTGCGCGCTCGCTAATGTCTGTTGGGGGTAGAGAAATGTTGAAAGTTGCTGGCGGGTTCGCCCGTTCGCGCAGCGGCTCGATGCTGCCGCTGTTTCTTCTGAGCCTGGTGCCGCTGATCACCGTCGTCGGCTTCTCGGTCGACTACACCGATGCCGTCCAGACCCGGTCCGACATGCAGTCGGCGCTGGATGCCGCGACGCTGGCCATCACCACGCTGCCGCCAACCACGACGACGGCCGCCCGCCAGCAGGCGCTGCAGGACAATTTCGCCGCCAACAATGGCCAGGGCACGGCGACGCTGGTGAGCTTCAATGTCGCCGCCGACGGCACCGTCACCGCGCAGACCTCGGCCAGCTTCGCCATGCCGACCGATTTCATGACCATTGCCCGGATCAACACCGTGCCGGTCGCCGTAACCTCCGCCGTCAACAAGGCGCCGGGCCTGGTGCAGGCGACGTTCAAGATCGACAAGGTGTCGGGTTACTGGAACAAGACGATGACGCTTTACGGCACGAACTTCACCGCGACGACGGCGCAAAAACTCATGACGGCCAGCTACGTCTACTCGCCCTACACCTATTCATACAAAGTGGGGGGCAGGTCCTATTCCATGACGGAACCGAAGGGTTACGGCACGACGACGATATCGCTTGTCAGCGGCTCGACGTCGACGGTGGTCCAGACGCAGACGTGCACCACCACCGGCTCAACGTCCGCTTTCACCAACGCGCCGTCGGGCGCGATACTGAGCGCCGGGCAGTACGACAGCAACAGCGGCAAGACGATCTATTTCCAGACCACATGCGCCACCACCAACGTTCCGGCCACCGGTTCCGGCGCCGTCGTCGACGTCAGCCAGATGGGCCAGCTCTATCTGCAGATGGATGTGCCCTCGGGCAACCCGACCGTGCTGAAGTCGAACGACCCGGCCACCTCGGACCGGCTGTACATCGGCACGAGCGCAACGGTCATGCCCGAGGTCGCGGTTGGCCAGATCGTCGACATCTTCTCCGCTGTGCCTTGCGGCGCGACGGGCTACCAGGCCTGGGAAGACGGCGGCAACCCGGTGCCGGCCGACGTCAGCAACGCCGACTTCTTCTACAACGTCACCGGCAAGTGCGACTTCAACCAGCGCCCCTCGCTGACCGCGCTGACGCAGTAGAAGGGCGCTGCTCTTTACCTTCTCCCCTTGCGGGAGAAGGTGGATCGGCGCGCAGCGCCGAGACGGATGAGGGGTGCTGGACGGAGCGCTGGGCCCGGCTAATCTGGCGCCATGCCGCATCAACCCGTCACCCCCGCCAAGCGCAAATTTGCCCGTTCGCTCCGGCGCGAGATGACGGAAGCGGAAGGCAAGCTTTGGCAGGAGCTGCGCGACCGCAGGCTCGACCGGATAAAATTCAGGCGCCAGGCCCCTATCGGAAAATACATAGCCGATTTCGTTTGCCCCGAGGCTCGGCTGATCATCGAGATCGATGGCAGCCAGCATGCGGAGTCGGATCCTGACCAGATCCGCAAGACCGAACTGGAGGCGAAGGGCTTTCGTGTTCTGCGTTTCTGGAATGACGATGTCTTGAGAGACATGAACGCTGTCTGCGACACCATCATCGCCTATGTACGCGATACCAGTCTGCAGCCGTGGCGATGATGGCGCCTCTTCCTTCTCCCCTTGCGGGAGAAGGTGGCCTCGCGAAGCGAGGTCGGATGAGGGGTGCTCCAGCTTGGCGGTACGCCAACAGCGAACCGAACCAGAAAACCTCAACGCCTCACTCCGCTGGAACACCCCTCATCCGTCTCGGCGCTGCGCGCCGATCCACCTTCTCCCGCAAGGGGAGAAGGGAAAGGCGCGCTCAATGCGCACTCAATCTTGATGAGGCAGGCTATTGGCGGCCTGGGTCGGCATGACCTAGCCTGCGTTACATCAGCCCCTGGAGAAGAATCCGATGTCCGACCCCGTGACGCGTGTGTCCATCTTGCGATGTGATGCCTCGAAGTTTGCGCAGTTGCGAGAGATGATGCTGGAGGCCGAGGCGGCGCTTCGGCCCGGCATCGAGGCCATGCCGGGTTTGCTCCTCTTCTACGCCGGCGCGGACGAGGCGACATTGTCGCTGATCAATACCAGCGTGTGGGACACGCTGGAGCACGCAAGGCAACTCGATACCTTCCAGCCCATGCTGGACGCTGGAAAGCGATTTGTCGCTGAAGGCGCAAGGTTTGAGCGGCCGATCATGCACTACACCTCGCTGTGGCGGTTTGGCCCGCTCGCGTAAGCCTTGGCGGTAATGGCGCGCGCCTTTCCTTCTCCCCTTGTGGGAGAAGGTGGATCGGCGCGCAGCGCCGAGACGGTTGAGGGGTGTTCCAGCGGAGTGAGGCGTTGGCGTTCCCTGGAGCCCCCTCATCCGTCGCCTTCGGCGACACCTTCTCCCACAGGGGGAGAAGGGAAGAACTTCAGCCATGATCACAAACCGGTGAGCGCTGTAACGAAGCGGCAAGCGGCAGCGAAGTGGGGGAATGACCGGCGCATCTCAGCGCCGTCCCACACGGAGCCAGCCGATGTCGAGAGCCACAACATTCGCCGCATTGTCCAGCCTGGGCGCTCTTGCGCTCGCCGCCTCGTTCAGTGCCGCTGCCGCGCAGCCGCTCAGCGTCGTCGAGCTGTTCACCAGCCAGGGCTGCTCGTCCTGCCCGCCGGCCAACGCCAATCTCATCAAGGTCAAGGACCAGCCCGGCGTGCTGGCGCTGTCCTTCAACGTCACCTACTGGGATTATCTCGGCTGGAAGGACACGTTCGGCAAGCAGGAATTCACCCAGCGCCAGGTTTCCTACGAACCGCCGCTCGGCCATGACGGGCCGTTCACGCCGCAAGTCGTGGTCAACGGCCATGCCGACGTCGTCGGCGCCGCACCCGGCGAGATCGAGCATCTGATCGCGGCGACGGGCAAGACCGGCGGTCCGTCATTGTCGCTCGAGGGCGGCAAGGTCGCGATCGGCGCCGGCGCCGCCCCGGGCGGCAAGGCCGATGTCTGGCTGGTGCGCTATGCCAAGGGCGTCGTGCAGGTGCCGGTGGCGCGCGGCGAAAACACCGGCCGCACGCTGCCGCATGCCAATGTCGTCCATGCGCTGACGAAACTCGGCAGCTGGACCGGCGACGCCACCGCCTATGCGCTGCCCGCCGCGACCGGTGGCTTCAGCACCGCCGTGCTGGTGCAATCGCCGGGCGGCGGACCGATCCTCGCCGCCGCCACCAACTGATTTTTCTTTCCCTTCGCGCGGGGCCGCATGCAGCGGCAACGCATCACCCGGCCCGCTTCCGCGCGCCAAAACCCAAGGAGACTATCATGACCAAGTACCTGACCCTGCCGGCGCTCGCCTTCGCGCTTTCGGCCGCCGTTTTCGTCGCCGGCGCCCGTGCCGACGACACGACCAACGCCATGAAGCCCGCCAACGCGATGGCGACCGATGCCATGAAGCCGGCCGCGGATGCGATGAAGCCCGCGACCGACGCGATGAAGCCTGCCGACCCGATGGCCACCAACGCCATGAAGCCCGCTGCCGATGCGATGAAGCCTGCGGCCGACGCCATGAAGCCGGCGGCTGACGCCATGAAACCGGCGGCTGACGCGATGAAGCCGGCGGCAGATGCCATGGCTCCGGCCAACTAGCGGCGCGTCACAGAGGATTTGACGGGCAGCAAGATGGCTTTCTTCGATGGACCATCGCTGACATTGGGGATTGGCCGGAGCCTCCCAACGTCGTCATCCCAGGGCGAAGCAGGAGCGAAGCTCCGTCGCGGAGACCCTGGGATCCATGCCGCGACCTTGCCACGGGGTGCAGCGGAGCAGAATTCTGCACCGTTGCAACGCTCGTGAGTCGCGGCATGGATCCTCGGGTCTGCGCTGCGTCGCTACTCCTTGCTCCGCCCGTGGATGACGAAGCGATGGATGTTTCCCTCAATCGCCAAGGCATGCGATGCATGAACGCAGGCGACCCGTCAAAATTTCTGTGCAGAGCAACTAGGGCATGCGCCCGGTCGCACGAATGTGAGCCCGTCGCGCAACTCACGGATCGCGCGATCGTAGCTGATCCAATAGACTGATCCCTATGCAAGCCATGAGGAGTGCAATCATGACCGATATCAAGAACCGTTCGACCGGCTTTGTCCGGGGCGCGCTCGCCGCACTTGCCCTGGCAGCCGCTGGCGCCGCCTTCTGGCTGACGCCGGCCGTCTCGGCGGAAGACGCCGTGGTCATCCCGCCGCCGGCGCTGGATGAAAAGGCCGCCCCTGGCAGCGAGACGGCAATATTCGCAGGCGGCTGCTTCTGGGGCGTGCAGGGCGTGTTCCAGCACGTCAAGGGCGTCAGCAAGGCCGTCTCCGGCTATACCGGCGGCGCCAAGGATGACGCAGTCTACGAGACCGTCGGCACCGGCCGCACCGGCCATGCCGAATCCGTCGAGATCACCTACGACCCGTCGAAGGTCACCTACGGCCAACTGCTGCAGGTCTATTTCTCGGTCGCCCACAATCCGACGCAGCTGAACTTCCAGGGTCCGGATTCCGGCACCCAGTACCGCTCGACGATCTTCGCCGAAAACGACGCACAGAAGAAGATCGCGCAGAGCTACATCGACCAGCTCGACAAGGCCAAGCTCTATCCGGCGCCGATCGTCACCACGATCGAGACCGGCAAGACCTTCTACCCGGCCGAGAATTATCACCAGGACTTTCTGACGCTGAACCCGACCTATCCCTACATCGTCTACAACGACCTGCCCAAGGTGGCCAACCTGAAGCAGCTGTTTCCGGCGCTGTACAGCGACAAGCCGGTGCTGGTGCTGTCGGCCAGCAATTGAGTGCGAGAAGGGGCGCGTATCTCGGATACGCGCCCCGGCTGCCCAGCCGGTTACATGGCCTTCATCGCATCGCACGACACGTCGGGGTTCATGTCGGCGAAGGTGCCGGTCGGGTTCTTCTTCCAGGCCCAGACATGCAGCTCATAGAAGGCGCCCAGGCCATAACGGTTGGGCGTGCTGTTGAAGTTGAACAGCTGTCCTTCGAGCGAGGCCGGACCTTTCGATGTGATGTATTCGACGGCCACCAGCTTCTGTGTGCCGTCAGCCATCGGCTCGTACATGACGGCCTCCGGCTTTGCGAGGTCGACGGCGTCGTCCTTCAGGTAGGCCGCGTTGACGTAATGGATGCCCATGGCGCCGCCGGTGATGCCGCTGGCACAGGGGATCGGCGCGTAGCCTTCGGCGGTGGCCATCGCCACATTCTCGAAACGGCTGTTGGCTGCCCGCACCTTCTCATCCAGCGTGCCGGTGCCGTTGGCATTCGCCGCCGTGGCCGCGATCGACAGGATCGACAGGTTGATGAGGTGCTTGGTCCACACATGGATGTTCATTTTCTCTCCTCGTTGTTGATGCGCGGAAGCAGCCGCTCCCGCTGCGAAGTCGATGGCTGTCAGTGGTACCGGGTGAAATCCCAGTAGTTCGGCAGCTCCTCGAGCTCCGGCAGGCCAATGTCGCGTCTCAGATAGTCGTCCTGCGGAGGCAACCGGCGCCGCCTCTTGCGCAATGGTGCGAACAGCAGCGAGGCAAGCCGCCGGAGAACCCGGCCCAGTAACGGGCCTCGTCGGACTGGTCTCGAACCCGCCAACACCTCGCCGAACGGTTCTGCAGGCAAGCGGCCATCGCCGCGAAGGGCAGCTGGATGGTCATTGTCGGGATCAACGGTAAAAGTAAGGGTCAAGGACCCGCACCTCCGTGATCTTGTCGACCGGCAGGGCGTTTTTCTGGGCCGTGCTGCGGATCGCTTCCGGCGAGGGCGCGTCGTAGATGCAGAAGCTCTGCTTCTTGTCGGGCGACACGAAGGATTGCACCCAGGTCACGCCCTTCTCCGCATTGCGCATGATGACACCGCCCAGCGCATCAGCGCCGGCATCGTTCATCGGCACGCTGAGGCCGTTGGGAAATGTGCGTTCAACCACATAGCGAGGCATATCAAGTTCCCTTTTCCATTGTTTCACGCTCGATTTGAGCGCGGCTGGACATTGATCATGCTCGCCGACGGCGCGCATCGGAGCCTTTCCCTATGTTTTGTGGGAAGATTCCCTATAATGGCGGCGTTATGTGTGAAGTCGCACCGGAATGTGTGGAGGGTCACATTTCTGGTCATGGTCCTGGACGCTCGTGGCGGATGTCTGGGGAAACGTCGAAACACAATCCCTGTCCGAGCGTATGACGATGCTTCTGGAACGGCAGACACAGCTGGAGCAGCTGGATGAACTTCTCGCCGAGGCCGCGAATGGCCGCGGCCGCGTGGTGGCGCTATCCGGCGAGGCGGGCGCCGGCAAGTCGGCGCTAGTCGAGGCCTTTACCGGCGCTGCCGGCCAAGGCACGCGCATCTTCCGCAGCGCCTGCGAGGATCTGTCGATCCCCGACCCGCTCGGGCCGCTCTACGATCTCGCCCGCGAGGCGCAATGGGCGATGCCGCAGGCGGTCGCCGCACGCCGGGGAGAACGGCTGCCGCTGTTTTGCGACGCGCTCGATGTCTTCGAGGCGAGAACGGGCGCGACGCTGCTGGTGATCGAGGACCTGCACTGGGCCGATGACGCGACGCTCGACTTCGTCCGCTTTCTCGGCCGGCGCATCGCCAACACCCACATCCTCCTGCTTCTGACGGCGCGCACCGATCGCAGCGAGGGCCAGATGCGCGTGCGCCGGGCGCTGGGTGAAATCCCGGCCGGCAGCGTCGCGCGCATCGACGTGCCGCTGCTCAGCGAAGCGGCGGTGCTGTCGCTTGCAGCCGGCGCCGGCCGGGACGGCGATGCCATCTACCGGGCGTCGGCCGGCAACGCCTTTTTCGTCACCGAACTGTTGAGCGCCGAAAATGAAGCGGCACTGCCGGCCAGCGTGCGCGATGCGGTGCTGGCGCGCGCCGAGCGCCTGTCGGCCGGCGCCCGCGCGATGCTCGACGCGGTGTCGGTGTTTCCCAGGCGCGCCGACGCCTGGGCCTTGACCGGCCTGTGCGGCGTGGCCAGCGCCGGCCAGTTGGCGGAATGCGTCGCCAATGGCTTGCTCGACGATCTCGGCGATGCCTATGCCTTCCGCCACGAGATCGCCCGCCGCGCCATCGAGACGATGCTGACCACCAGCCACAGGCGGGAATTCAACCAGCGTGCTCTGTCGGCGTTGCTCGAAAGGGGTGACATCGCCACCGCGCGGCTGGTCCATCACGCGGTGGAGGCGCACAATCTGGAGACGGTGCGCGAACTGGCGCCGGTCGCCGCCCGCGAGGCCTCCCGCGTCGGCGCCCATCGCGACGCCGCCGGCTATTACGAGGTCGCCCTGCGCCAGGCCGATAGATTGCCTGAAGACGAGCGCGCCGGGCTTTACGAGCAATACGCCTTCGAGTGCCATCTGATCGGCCGCATCGACGAGGCGATCAAGGCGCAGCAACAGGCACGCGCGCTGCAACAGGCCCTGGGCAATGTGCTGAAGGAGGGCGACAGCCTGCGCTGCCTGTCGCGTTTTGCCTATCTGATGGGCGACCGCCAGGCCGCCGACACGTTCGGCGCAGAGGCGGTGGCGCTGCTCGAGACCGCGCCGGCCGGGCCGGAACTGGCCATGGCCTATTCCAACCTCTCGCAGCTGGCGATGCTGGCCGAACGGCTCGACGAGACCTTGTCGCTTGGCGCCAGGGCAATCGAGCTCGCCGAAGCGGCGAACCGGCCGGACATCGTCTGCCACGCGCTCAACAATGTCGGCGCCGCCGAGCAGTGGCTGGATCAGGACAGCGGGCGGCTGCATCTCGCCCGCAGCCTGGAAATAGCGCTTGAGCAGAATTTTCAGGAGCATGCCGCGCGTGCCTTCACCAATTGTGCTTGCGGTGAAATGAATCAGCTGGGCTACAGCCAGGCTCAATCCTTCCTTGATCGGGGCATCGACTATTGCGTCGAGAACGACCTCGCGACCTGGCGCGACTATATGCGCGGCGTGCGGGCGCAATTGCTGCTGCGCCATGGCCGGTGGGACGAAGCCGGCGCCGAAGCGCTCGAAGTCCTCACCGGCACGCATGCCGCCGCCCTTGTGCGCTATCCGGCCCTCGTGGCGCTGTCGCGGCTAAGAGTGCGTCGTGGCGACCCCTCCGCCGAGCCGTTGCTGGTGGAGATGAAGCAATTCCTGGAAAAGGGCGCCGAACTGCAGCGGCTGTTGGCCTACGCGGCGGTGGTTGCCGAGCAGGCCTGGCTCGGGGAGGCGGACAAGGACGAAGCGCTGCGGCTGATCGGCGTTGCCGAGAGCCTGTCGCCGACGCGGGCGGTCTTCGCCGAACTGGCCGGGTGGCGGCAAATGCTGGCGCCCGATATCGACCCTGGCGACATCGCCGGCATGGCCGCGCCCTACCGGATGCTCTTGGCTGGCGACTGGCGCGGAGCAGCCGCGGCCTGGGCGGAACTCGGTGCCCCTTACGAACGCGCCTTGGCGCTTGCCCAGGGCGATGAGGCCGCGCAGCGTGTGGCGCTAGAGATACTTGAAGCGCTCGGGGCCCGGCCGGTCGCCAGCCATGTGCGCGACATTATGCGGCAAAACGGGGTCATCCACATCGCCCGGGGGCCGCGCCGCACCACGCGCGCCAACAGCGCCGGCCTCACCCAGCGCCAGATGGAGGTGCTGCAGCTGATCGAGCGCGGGCTGTCCAACAAGCGCATCGCCGAGCATCTCGCCATCTCGCCCAAGACGGTCGATCACCATGTCTCGGCGGTGCTGGGCAAGCTCGACGCCGTCTCGCGCGGCGAGGCCACGGCGGCAGCGCGTGATTCAGGATTGATTTGAAGTCGCAGGCGCGGGTAGCTGGTTTTGATGGACCTCGTGCCTTGGCGATTGGCGGAAACAGCCATCGCTTCGTCATCCACGGGCGGAGCAAGGAGCGCAGCGACGCAGCGCAGACCCCTGGAGCTGCTCCGCAGCCCAAGGGATCCATGCCGCGACTCCTGAGCGCCGCTACGGTGCAGAATTCTGCTCCGCTGCACCCTTCGATCAACGTCGCGGCATGGATCCCAGAGTCTCCGCGACGGAGCTTCGCTCCTGCTTCGCCCAGGGATGACGATGTTGGGAAGGCTGTCGGCTCAGTCGTAGGTCAGATCCGTTGCCTTCCCGCCGAACACCCGGTAGGCATAGAAGGAATAGAAGATGATGATCGGCAGCACCACCACAGTGCCGGCCAGGATGATGGCCAGGCTTTCGGTCGCCGACGCCGCCTGCCAGATGGTCAATTTATCCGGCACCACATACGGGTAGAACGACCAGGCGAGACCGGCAAAGCCGAGTGCGAAGATGGCGGCCAGCGTCAGGAACGGCGTCAGCGCATGGCGGTCGTCGGGCCTCGGCAGATGGAAGGTCTGCCGCCACAGCCACAGGAACAGCAGGGCCGACAGGATCGGCAGCGGTGAGAGATAGAGCATCTGCGGCCAGACGAACCATTTGTCGAAGATGCGCGGGCTGGCGAAGGGTGTTGCCAGCGACACCGCCGCCATGCCGAGCGCGGTCAACACCAGCGTGGTGCGCAGCCAGCGCACCGCCTTCTTCTGCAGCTCGCCCTCGGTCTTGTAGATCACCCAGGCAGCGCCCATCGCCGCGTAGGCGGCGGCCAGGCAGAA
This sequence comes from Mesorhizobium sp. 113-1-2, assembly GCF_016756475.1. Taxonomy (NCBI): domain Bacteria; kingdom Pseudomonadati; phylum Pseudomonadota; class Alphaproteobacteria; order Hyphomicrobiales; family Phyllobacteriaceae; genus Mesorhizobium; species Mesorhizobium sp. 113-1-2. The sequence continues at coordinate 918,939 of NZ_AP023242.1, read as the reverse complement.
CGCCACCAGCACACCGAACGCCATGCCGCCCAGGCCGACATCGAGGCCGAGCACATAGACGCCCAGCATATAGCCTTGCGCCAGCGAGGCGATGACGGAACCCAGGAAGAAGATGCGGTTCCAGCGATGCTTTTTGCCGCTCGGCACCTTGGCGCGGAAATCGAAGGCAACGCCGCGCAGGATCAGGCCGACCAGCAGCACGAAGACCGGAATGTAGAGTGCGGTCAGAATGACGCCATGCGCCATCGGGAACGCGACCAGCAGCAGGCCGACGGCCAGCACCAGCCAGGTCTCGTTGGCATCCCAGAAAGGACCGATCGCCGCGATCATCGTGTCCTGTTCGCTATCCTCGGCCACGGCGAACAGGATGCCGATGCCGAGGTCGAAACCGTCGAGGATGACGTAGATCAGAATGGCGAGCCCCATCAGGCCGGCGAAGATGAGGGGCAGCAGGGTTGGCCAGTCGAAGGTCATTTTCTTACTCCCCGGCCGCTGGCTGCGACATGGCCGTCTTCATAACGCCTGGCAGCGGCGACGTGTCGCCATCCTTGGCCGCCTTCAGCGCCAGATGCACCAGCACGCCGAGATAGGCGATCAGCAACAGCACATAGAGAATGAGATAGACGGCGAGCGTCAGCGCGACGTGGCCGCCGGCCACCGGACCGACGGCGTCGGCGGTTTTCAGCACGCCCGTCACCAGCCAGGGCTGACGGCCGATCTCGGTCGTGTACCAGCCGGCCAGCGTCGCCAGCCAGCCCGACAGCGCCATCGGCACCATCAGCATGGCGAGCGGCTTTGGCAGGCTGTGCCGACGCTTGAGGAAGAAGGCGGCGGACCAGGAGACGGCGAGCATCAACAGCCCGGTGCCGACCATGACGCGGAAACTCCAGAACAGCGGAAAGACAGGCGGATGGTTGCCGGGATAGGCGTCCAAGCCGGGCACCACGCCGCTGGTCGAGTGCCGCAGCACCAGGCTGGCGCCGTCGGGGATGGCGATCTCGAATTTGTTCTCCTTCGCCGCCTCATCGGGCAGCGCGAACAGTACCAGCGGCACGTTGGGGCCGGTGGTCCAGTTGGCCTCCATGGCGGCGATCTTCTGCGGTTGGTGTTGCAGCGTGTTCAACCCATGCTGGTCGCCGGCGAAGATCTGGATCGGGATCAGGATCGCCGCGGTGAAGACACCGGTGCGCAGCGCCTTCCACATCGATTCCGAGCGGTCGCCGCTGAGGTAGCGCAGCGCCGACAGGCCGGCGATGAGGAACGACACCGTCAGGCCGGAGGCGAGCAGCATGTGGACGAGGCGGTAGGGCATGGACGGGTTGAACACGACGGCCCACCAGTCGACGGCATGCGCCTTGCCGTCGATCATCTCGAAGCCGGCCGGCGTCTGCATCCAGGAATTCAGCGCGATGATCCAGAAGGCGGACAGCGTGGTGCCGCCGGCGACCAGCACCGTTGCCAGCGTGTGGACGCGATTGGAGACGCGGCGGAAGCCGAACAGCATGATGCCGAGGAAGGCCGCTTCGAGGAAGAAGGCGGTGAGGATCTCGTAGGCCAGCAGCGGCCCGGCGATGTTGCCAACCTTTTCCATATAGCCCGGCCAGTTGGTGCCGAACTGGAAGCTCATGGTGACGCCGGAGACGACGCCCATGGCGAAGGACAGCGCGAACACCTTCACCCAGGTGAAATAGGCGCGCATCCAGGCGGAATCATTGGTCGCATTGTAGCGCAGCTTGAAGAACAGCAGCACCCAGCCAAGTGCAATGGTGATTGTCGGAAACAGAATATGGAACGAAATATTCGCGCCGAACTGGATGCGCGACAGTATGAGCGGGTCCATGGCGGGCTCCGGCTGCTGAAAGTACTGGCGGAGAGTAGGCCCGAAGCGGGTTCAGGTCAAAGCGGCGTCCTGCCGCGAGGCTGAAGGCCGCAGGACAATTTTACCGGTTCATGTGGCGCTTAATCGCTGTTCTCCGGTACAGCGCCAAGCGCATCCGCGAATTTGCGCATCAGGCGCACCAGCTCTTCGATGTCACGCGCCTCCCAGGTCTCGAAAATGGCGCGGCCGATTTTTTCGCGCGCCGCATCGACGAGGTCGGTCATCGCCTTGCCCTTCGGGCTGATCACGGCCTCGCGCACGCGCCGGTCGGCGGCGCTGGCCTGGCGTTGCACCAGGCCGAGGCTCTCCAGCTTGGCGACCTGGCGGCTGACGGTCGTGTAGTCACGGCCGACGCGATCGGCCATCTCGACAACGCCGATCGGCCCGAACCGCTCGATGCCGACAAGCAGCGGAAACAGCGCCCGATCGAGCGGAATGCCGGCCGCCTTAATCAGCAACTCGTCGCGCTGCGGGCGGTTCATTACGCCGACAATATCGAGCACCGCCCCATGAATCTGCCGCAGCTGATCGGAGATAGGTGTATTTTGCACATTTTTCATTGACGACATGCCGCGACTCCTTATATGTGCATTATACACATAATCTGGAAGCCAGAAAGGTAACCCATCATGAAAGCCGCAATTGTTTCGAGCGCCGGGCAGGCGCCCATCTACGGTGATTTCTCCTAACCGGTGCAGGCACCGGGCGAAAACCGCGTCACGGTCATCGCCGCCGCCATCAGCCATGTCGTCAAAAGCCGCGCCTCGGGCGCGCACTATAGCTCGTCCGGCCAGTTCCCCTTCGTCGTCGGCATCGATGGCGTCGGCCGGCTCGAGGACGGCAGCAAGGTCTATTTCGCGCTGCCCAGGGCGCCCAATGGCAGCATGGCGGAGCGGACCGTCGTGGCGTCAGCGCATTGCGTGGCGCTGCCCGACGGGCTGGACGACATCACCGCCGCCGCCATCGCCAATCCCGGCATGTCGTCATGGGCCGCTTTCACCGAGCGGGCGAAGCTCAAGCCAGGCGAAACCGTGCTGGTCAATGGCGCCACCGGCACGGCGGGTCGCCTCGCCGTCCAGATCGCCAGGCATCTCGGTGCCAAGCAGATCATCGCCACCGCCCGCAACACAGCTGCACTCGATGCGGTTACGGCGCTCGGCGCGGATGTGACGATCCCGCTGATCGAGGACGGGGCGGCCCTGGAAGAAAGCTTCAAGCGGCAGTTCAAGGAAGGCGTGGATGTCGTCATCGACTATCTCTGGGGCAACAGTGCCGAGCACCTGCTGATCGCCGCCGCCAAGGCCAGCCCAGATGCCGTACCGGTCCGCTTCGTCCAGATCGGCGCCGTCAGTGGCTCTGACATCACCTTGCCGGGCGCGGTTCTGCGCTCGTCCGCGATTGCCCTGATGGGCAGCGGCATCGGCAGCGTGCCGCTCGACCGCTTCATAGCCTGCACCGGCGATCTGCTGCGCGCCGTGGTGCCGGCCGGCCTCAAAATCGCCACCACGCCGGTTCCGCTGACCGAAGTGGAACAGGCATGGGCCAAGGATGACAGCACAAGGCGCACCGTGTTCACGCTGGGCTAAAGCAATGGCCGTCCCCGCACTGGCTGTCCAGAACTGTCAGCAGCGCCATTGACTTCCGGTTGCGCGCACCGACATTCGGCCTATATCAGGGAACCTCTTTCAGGCAGCCGTTTTCAGCCCATGCCCTCCATTCTGTCCATTTCCGGGGTCTCCAAGACCTACGCCACCGGTTTCACAGCGCTCAAGGAAGTCAATCTCGACATCCAGCGCGGCGAGATCTTCGCGCTGCTTGGGCCGAACGGCGCCGGCAAGACGACGCTGATCTCGATCGTCTGCGGCATCGTCAACCGCTCGACCGGCACCGTCACCGTCGATGGTCACGACATCTCCAAGGACTACCGCGCCGCGCGCAGCCTGATCGGCCTGGTGCCGCAGGAGCTGACCATCGACGCTTTCGAGAGCGTCTGGGCGACGGTCAATTACAGCCGCGGCCTGTTCGGCAAGCCGGCTAATCATGGCTTCGTCGAGAAGGTGCTGCGCGACCTCTCGCTGTGGGACAAGAAGGACGCCAAGGCGATCACGCTGTCGGGCGGCATGAAGCGCAGGCTGATGATCGCCAAGGCGCTGTCGCATGAGCCGCGCATCCTGTTCCTCGACGAGCCGACCGCCGGCGTCGACGTCGAGCTGCGCCAGGATATGTGGGAGATGGTGCGCCGGTTGCGCGAGGATGGCGTCACCATCATCCTCACCACCCACTATATCGAGGAAGCCGAGGCGATGGCCGACCGCGTCGGCGTCATCAACCGCGGCGAAATCATCCTGGTCGAGAACAAGGCCGAGTTGATGCGCAAGCTCGGCCGCAAGCGGCTGGTGCTGGAACTGCGCAATCCGCTGACGGCCATCCCGGAGGCCCTTTCGCACTACGCACTCGAGCTGTCGCCGGATGGCGGGCAGCTGACCTACACCTATGACAACCAGGCCGAGCGACCGGGCGTCGCCTCGCTGATCCGCGATCTCGAGGCCGGCGGCATCCAGTTCCGCGACATCGACACGCAAAACAGCTCGCTTGAGGAGATCTTCGTCAACCTGGTGAGGAAAGACGCATGAACCTGCGCGCAGTCTGGGCGATCTACCGGATGGAGATGGCACGTGCCTTCCGCACCGTGCTGCAGAGCATCGTCTCGCCGGTCATTTCGACATCGTTGTATTTCGTCGTCTTCGGCTCGGCCATCGGCTCGCGCATCACCGAGATCGACGGCATCAGCTACGGCGCCTTCATCGTGCCGGGGCTGATCATGCTGTCGCTCTTGACGCAGTCGATCTCCAACGCCTCCTTCGCCATCTATTTCCCGAAATTCGTCGGCTCGATCTACGAGCTTCTCTCGGCGCCGGTGTCCTATCTGGAGATCGTCATCGCCTATGTCGGCGGTGCCGCGACCAAGTCGATCATCCTCGGCCTGATCATCCTCGCCACCGCCTCGCTGTTCGTGCCGCTCACCATCCTGCATCCGTTCTGGATGGTCGCCTTCCTGGTGCTGACGGCGGTGACCTTCAGTCTGTTCGGCTTCATCATCGGCATCTGGGCGAAGAGTTTCGAGCAGCTGCAGCTGGTGCCGCTGCTGATCATCACGCCGCTGACTTTCCTCGGCGGCAGCTTCTATTCGATCCACATGCTGCCAGGCATCTGGAAGACGATCACGCTGTTCAATCCGGTCGTGTATCTGATCAGCGGCTTCCGCTGGAGTTTCTACGGCAAGGCCGACGTCTCGGTCGGCATCAGCCTCGGCATGACGCTGGTCTTCCTGGCCGTCTGCATCGCCATCGTCGCCTGGATTTTCAGGACGGGCTACCGGCTGCGGAACTGACGCGGCTGGTCTTTGGCGATAGCGTGCATGGCAGTTTGGCGCATGCATTGTCTTATGCTGCGCTGGTCGCCCCCCACTCCGTCTCGGCTTCGCCGAGGCACCTGCCGGGGCGAGCCATGGGTCTCACCCGTCCTTCGGACCCCCCGATCGACCGGGTAGAGGAAAGGCGCCAGGCTTTCTGCCGTCTACGCCCGTCCAGCAACGCTCCCTTCCTTCCCTCCGGAGGGGGAAGGTGGCCCTGCGAAGCAGCGACGGATTGGGGGAACCAAGTGGCAATCAAGCCTCGCGTAGATCAGTCACGCCAATCAAGGAAGTGTGCATAGGCGTAGACGGGAGTGGGGGCGAGGAACCCAAGTCCTGTAGAGCTCAAATCGCCTTGACCAGCCGCAGCAGTCCCAGCATCTCGATATAGGTCCCCTTGCGGAAGGCGATGTAGACCGGCTCTTCCACGCCGTGGAAGCGGCGCTTGAAGGCCGCCTGGCCCTGCAGGTTGAACCGCCGGCGGTTGACCCAGGGCGAAGAGTAGGCGCGCTGGAAAGCGTTGCGCCAGAAATCGCTTTCGGCAAATCCGCTGGGGGTCACGTCGACGAGCGGCGACAGGCCGAGCGTGACCACCGAGATGCCTTCTTCGCGAAACCGGTCGACGGCGAATTTGGTCAGGCCGATCTCGGCGTGCGGCGAGGCATCGATGTGCTTGCGCTTGAAGGCGGTGGTGTAGCCGATAACCTTGCCGTCGCGAAACAACGGATCGAAATCGAGCAGCGCGATCAGCTCGCCATTGGGACCATGCAGGACGAAGCGGCGCATGTCGGTGCCGAGTTGATCGTAGAACGGGCGGTTGAGAAAGCCCATTTCCCAGCGTTTGACGATGCGGTCGCCGCGCCAGTTCTCCGACAGCCGGGCGATCTCGTCGAGGAACACCGTCCGCTTGTCTTCTTCGAACGAGAAGCCCTTCTTCAAGAGCCAGCGCTCGGAATAGCGCACGGTCTCGTTGCGCTTGCCGGAAAAATCATGCTCGGGCAGGGGGAGTCTTGTGTCGATCCCCAGCCGGTTGACCTTGTAGCCGAGCCCGGCCAGCACGCGCGCGGTGTCCTCGCCGATCTGCACGAACCACGGGTCGCCGGCGGTCTCGACGAAGCGCCTGATATAGTCGGGCCGCCGGGCCGGCGCCGCCACCGGGTCACCGAGCGCGAAATGATGTTTCATCTTGGTGCCGAAGGCGATGTAGCCGTCGGTGTCGCCGAAATAGGACAGCTTGTGCTGTACGGCACTGGAATAGGCGAGCGAGAAGTCGCCATGGCGGCGGACAATCGCCAGGCGTTCGACATGCGTCAGCGCCTGGCGCTCGACCTTGGGCGAGGCGCCCTCGAGGATTTTGTCGAAGTAGATCCGCAAGGAGGGCATGGTCGAGATTCCGCGTGCCGTCTGTGGCGCGACGTGCCTTTCGACACGCTGGACGCGCCACGGCGCCTTGATTTTTCGCGGGAAGCCGAAATCGCTGCGGTTTCGAATTCCTGCGTCGGTAACGAGATCCGCCAGCCCCCGGAACTCGAATCAATCACATTGCCGCGACCTGATTATCGCCGATGCCGCCGATATGCCATATAGGGCTGCATGGTTTCCGACAGAAGCGGATAATCCGCTGCATGTCGTTGTTTTGGCCGCATTTCCGCGATGAGAGTTGTTTGCGCCTGGCGGCGGAATGCTCTGGAGCGCAAGCGGCTCGGCACAGGCCTCGGCAATCGGCACCGATCTGCTGTATGGGTTTGCGCGCGATCAAACGGTTACAGCGTCCTGCGAGCCTGTCGGGATGCTGGGGTGGTTGAATGGGTTTTAAGAGTGAATGGCTGATACGACGACCGGACCGATGATGGAGCAGATGGTGGCAGTCGAGCCGGCGATCGTCATTGGCGCCGGCGCCGCCGGACTGGCTGTCGCGCAGGCTTTGATCAAGGCCGGCGTGCCGGTGGCGATCCTGGAAAAGGAGAGCCGGCTGGCCGAGCCCTGGCATCGGCGGCACCAGCAACTGCATCTCAACACCCATCGCGATCTCTCGGCGCTGCCCGGCCTTTCCTTTCCCGTGGATACGCCGGCCTTTCCGCACCGCAACGTCGTTATCCGCCATATGAACGATTTCCGCGACGCGAACCGGCTGCCGGTGGAGTTCGGCGTCGCCGTCGAGACCCTCGTGTTCCGGGGCGACCATTGGGCCGTGCGCACCAGCGCCGGCTCGCGCCTGGCGCGTCATGTCATCGTCGCCACCGGCCGCGACAAGGAACCCTTCACGCCGCAGTGGAAGGGCATGGAGGCCTTCTCGGGCCGGATCATCCATTCGGCGGATTTTGGCGACGCCAAGGCCTATGCCGGCAAGAAGGTGCTGGTCGTCGGCGCCGGCAATTCGGGCTTCGATGCCCTCAATCATCTGGCTGGCGTGGATGTGGCGGCTCTCTGGCTGTCGGCCCGCAATGGCCCAGCCCTGCTGCCCAAGCGCATCGGCAAGATCGCCGTGCATAGGCTCTCGCCGCTCATGGCGCGTTTGCCGCTGCGCGTCGCCGATGCGGTGATCGCCGCGACGCAGCGCCTGGTTTTCGGCGATCTCACCAAATTCGGCATGCCGCCCGCGCCGTCGGGCGGCGCCAGCCGCCTGACCACCGACTACACCGCGATCGCCGCGGATGACGGCGCCGTCGACGCCATCAAATCGGGCAAGATCACCGTGGTACCGGCGATACGGGAATTCACCCGCGATGGCGTGATCCTGGCCAATGGCAGCCTGATCGATCCCGACATCGTCATTGCCGCGACGGGCTACCGCACCGGGCTGGAGCGCATGGTCGGCAATCTCGGCGTGCTCGACAGCAAGGGCGTCCCGCTCTTCAATGGCGGTGTCGCCGACCCGAAACTGCCCGGCCTGTGGTTCACCGGCATGCGGCCGAGCATTCGCGGCTGCTTTGCCAATGCCGCCATCTTGGGCAAGGCGATCGCCAGGCGGATCGCCGGTGCCGGCCGCCAGCGAGCTGGCGCTTCACGCTGATTTGATCGCGGAGGCGGGCGACAAGCATATGGTCGCTTTTGACACTTTATATGCCATGTTATATAACATGTTACGAATTATCGCGGAAATGACGATGGAAGACGTTATCCGATCGCTTGGCTATCTCTGCCTCGGCAGCCGGCTGAAGCGCATTGGCGAGCAGTTGCAGGCCGATGCGCAACAGCTGCTCGACGGCCTGGAGGTTCCGCTTCAGTCGAGCCAGTACCCCCTGCTGGCCGCTCTTGACAGGCTCGGCCCCCTGGCCATCGGCGAACTGGCGCAATCGCTCGGGCTGACACAGCCGGGCGTGACACGGAGCGTGGCGCTTCTGGTCGAGCTGGGGCTGGTCGAAACCATTCAGTCACAAGATGACCAGCGGCGGCGGATGGTCTCGCTGACCGGCAAGGGCCGGCGCCTGGTCGATGTGGCGAAACGGGATGTGTGGCCACGCATCGAAAACGCCGTCGCGGATCTGTGCCGGGATCTTTCTGGGCCGCTTCTCGATCAACTCGCAGCCATCGAGGAGGGGTTGGCCACGGCTCCGCTCGATCGTCGTGTCAAAAAGGGTATCGGCCAATGAAACATGTCCTCGACCGGCCCGTCTGGAGCGCGCTGGCGACGCGCCATCAAGCCCTCGCGCAAGGTGGCGAGCTCGCCAGGCGCTATTCGCCGTCATTCGCCCTTTTTGCCGCCACCGCCGCCGACGATGCCGAAAGCTTGCAGGCCTTCGCGGACCTTGTCGGCCCCGGTGACAGCGTCATCATGGCCCAGGCCGACCCCATTGCCCTTCCGGCCGGCCTCTCGGCAATCTCGACCGCCGCCGCCGTGCAGATGGTTGCCGAGGCGCCGTTACAGGTGGTGTCGGACGAGCGCGTGCAACGCCTGACGCAAGACGACGTGGCGGAAATGGTGGCCCTGGCGTCGCTCACCAAGCCCGGCCCATTCACGTCTGGAGCCTTGAGCCTTGGCGACTTCTGGGGCGTGAAGGCCGGCGGACAGCTGGTGGCGATGGCCGGCGAGCGCATGAAACAGCCCGGCTACAGCGAGCTCAGCGGCGTCTGCTCGCATCCGGATGTCCGCGGCGGCGGCCTCGGCCGGCTCTTGTCCCTGTTCGTGGCCAACCAGATTTTCGCACGCGGCGAGGTACCCTACCTGCACGCCTACGCCACCAACGCCGGCGCGATAAAGTTGTACGAATCCATCGGCTTCAAATTGCGAATCACGATCAATGTGGCTGTTGTCCAACGTCCTGGATAGCGGCTGGAAACGGCTCTTCCATCTCAGGCCGATTTCGGCTCCAGACGGCGGAAACCGACGGCGTCCGTCAGCATCTCCTCGTCGACCATTCCGGCATTGTGGAGCGCGAGCAAGGTCAGGGCGATTTCGCGCGCTTGCGGCGAATCGGGGCGGGCTTCGCGCTTGAGGCAGGCTTCGTCAAAGACGCGCTGCAGCCTGGCGATATCGGCGGGCTTGAGCAGGCCACGATCATAGACGGACTTCGACATGGCGGTCTCCTGAAGGAGGAGTTAGGGCGCCATTCCTAAATTTCCAATCTTTCCGGAGGCTTGAGCCTTAGCGATTGGCGTAAACGCCTATCGTGTCGTCATCCACGGGTGGAGCAGCCGCGTGGCGGCGTCGCGGAGACCCGAGGATCCATGCCGCGACTTCAAAGCGCCGCAGCGGTGCAGAATTCTGCCCGCTGCACCCGTCAGTAAGGTCACGGAATGGATCCCAGGGTCTTCGCGACGGAGCTTCGCTCCTGCTCCGCCCAGGGATGACGACGTCGGGGAGACTTAGGCCAATCGCCGACGTCAATGACCCACCTAAACCAACGATGAACCCTCGCCGCCAACTCCGTCAAATGCCTGCTTTACCCAGAACCCGGATATCAGACCGCGATCTTGCCGCCGCCCTGCTTGGTGATGGCGACGACCGATGGCCGCACCGGCATGTCGGGCTTGAAGTCGGGCCAGCGTGTCGACGGATCCTCATAGTAGGACGGGCGGCCGAAACCGTCCCAATCCTCGCCGCCATCGCCCGGATGCTGGACCGCGACGAAGGCGGTCTGGTCGTCGGGCGCGAACAGCGGGCCGCACATTTCCGCGCCGATCGGCACGCGGAAGAACAGTTTCGAGGTCGCCCGTGCAGCCCCCTCCGTGTCGACCGCCCACAGGCCGTCGGTGCGGCTGGTGGCCTTCGGACCCTGGCCGTCGGTGGCGACCCACAGGCGCCCGGCCGAATCGACCGCGCAATTGTCGGGCATGCCGAACCAGCCATTGGCCGTCGTCGCCGTCGAGAAAGTGGCGCCGACATCGGCAACCGAGGGATCGCCGCATTTCAGCAGCACTTCCCATTTGCCCTTGGTGGCGGTGAAATCGCCGTCGGTCTCGGTGATCTCGATGATGTGGCCGAAGGCATTTTCGGCGCGCGGGTTGGCGGCATCGACCTGGTCGGCCTTGCGCTTCGAATTGTTGGTCAGCATGACATAGACCTTGCCGTTGACCCCATTGGGCTGGATGTCCTCGGGCCGGTCCATCTTGGTGGCGCCGAGCAGATCGGCGGCGCGCCGCGTCTCGATCAGCACGTCGGCCTGGCCAGCGAAGCCGTTTTCCGCCGTCAGCGGCCCCTGGCCGAAGACGATCGGCAGCCAGTCGACCGTGCCGTCCTCGGCGAATTTGGCGACATGCAGCGTGCCGTCGTCGAGCAGGTCCTTGTTGGCGGCATGGTCGTTGGCGTTGAAGGCGCCCTTGGTGACGAATTTGTAGACATAGTCGAAGCGCTCGTCGTCGCCGAGATAGAAGACGACGCGGCCGTCCTTGGCGACGATCGACTCGGCGCCCTCATGCTTGAAGCGGCCCATGGCGGTGCGCTTCCTCGGCGTCGAGGTCGGGTCGTTGACGTCGACCTCGACGACCCAGCCGAAGCGATTGGGCTCGTTCGGCTCCTTGGCGAGGTTGAAGCGGTCGTAATGCGCGCCCCATTCATAGGCGCCTTCCGGAATGCCGAGCCGCTTGTAGTTGGCGGCTTCCTTGTGGCCTTCCGGCAGTTCGCCGGAGAAATAGCCGTGAATGTTCTCCTCGGCCATCACATAGGTGCCCCACGGCGTGACGCCGCCGGCGCAATTGTTGAAAGTGCCGAACACCTTAGTGCCGGACGGGTCGGCATTGGTCTTGACGCGGTCATGGCCGGCGACCGGACCGGAGAGCGCCATTTCGGTGGTGGAGGTGATGCGGCGGTTGAGCTTGCCGTCACGCACCACGTGCCATTTGCCGCCCTCCTTGCGGATCTCGACGATGGTGCCGCCATGCGCCGCCATCTCGACATCGACCTGCTCCTTCGAGAGCGGGGCGACCTCGGCCTTCTTCTTCCCGTCCTTCTCGACGATCGAAACGATGCCGGGGAACATCAGATGCGGGTTGGTGTATTCGTGGTTGACGACCAAAAGGCCATGCTCGGCCGAGCCGTCGATCGGGATATAGCCGACATAGTCATTGTTGTAGCCGAACTGTTTCGCCTGGGCCTGCGCCGACTGCTTCGTCGGGTCGAACTCCGGTGAATCGGCAAACAGCGGATCGCCCCAGCGCAACAGCACGTCGGCGTCATAGCCCGGCGCGACGTGGTGCTTGTCGTCGATGCCGGCCTCGAGCTCGTCGAATTTGAAGGCGGAGCCTTCCGCGGCGCGGGCATCGTCCGCGGCGATCATGGCCAGCGGGCTGACGGTGGCGGCGATCGCCGAGACGGCGAGTGACCCCTTCAGGAAACCCCGGCGCGAGAACCGCGCGGCGATGATATCGCCCATGGTGCGGTTGTCGGTGGGGTTGATGGCCGGTCCTTCGTTTTCCTCGAGCAGGCTGGTGCGGAATCGGGCGTCGGGGGAGCGATGTTCGGTCATGAGGGCCTCTGGCTTGGAGTGGCTGGGGCTTGTTGCCTGTTCGACCCCTTACGTCAGGCCGATCACATTTTCGTGACATCATACAAGCACCAATGCCCCGGGCAGGCGACTTGTCACGCACGACATCGGACTTTGGTCCAATCTTGCGCTTGCAAAGGTCCTGGCGGACAAACGCAACGGTCGGAGGTCGCTTCCGGTCACTACATCTTTCGGCGATGTTGCGGTTGCAACGTTGGGGTGGGCGCGCCGGCTCAATCGACGGAGATCAGGATGCACGGATCGATCACGGCCCGGTGTCGCCGGCTGACGCTCGTTTCGGCGGCTGCCCTGGCGCTGACCATCGTTCCCTATCGAATTTCCCTGCACGGATCCGCCCCCGGAATCGACGCCGCGTCAGCACAGGCCGCCAATGGTGGTAATGGCGGCGGCAGCGGTGGTGGTAATGGCGGCGGCGGCAACGGTGGTGGTAACGGCGGCGGTAACGGCGGCGGCAACAGTGGCGGCAATGGCGGCGGCAACAGTGGCGGCAACAGCGGCGGCAACAGTGGCGGCAACAGCGGCGGCAACAGTGGCGGCAACAGCGGCGGCGGCAACAACGGCAACGGTGGCGGCAATTCCGGAACAGAAGGCAGCGGTGACAACTCGGGGTCGGGCAAGGGTCAGACCGACAAAGGCGCCACCCATGTCAACGCAACGACCGGCGACAAGGTCGAGGTGAGCGGCAACCAAATAACGGTCACGCATCCCGACGGCATAACGGAAAAGATCGAGAACGGCCGTTTCAGTATGAAGGATGCGCTGGGGCGCACGATCATCGACCGCCAGGCCACGCTGGCCGACGTCAGCCGTCTCAAGGCCTTGTGAGGCTGGTCAACAGGCAACGACCAGCTTCACAAATCACCTCCGCCGCCCCCGGCGGAGGTGACTTCTTTTTGTCAGGCCATCGCGCGGTTCCGCGATGGCCTGACTCTTTATTTTGACGCAATTCCCAAGGGAAAGCACTATGCGCTTTTCCCGGGAAAACCGCTCACACGTTTCCTGGAATTTGCTCTAAGAGCGGTTCCTGTCCCGGTCGCGCAGCTCGCGCATCATGAGAGCAGCCTCAGTGCGGTTTCGCACGTGGAGTTTCGACAGCACCCCGGTCATGTGGTGCTTGACCGTCTTCTCCTGCAGCTCCAGGCGCAAGGCAACCTCCTTGTTGCTGAGGCCTTCCGCCACCAGCCGCAGGATTTCCGTCTGTCGTTCGGTCAAATGCCGCAACCGATCCGCCACGCCGTCGGCAGGGTGCGGCGACTGGAGATCGGAAAGCAGCCGCGCCGACAGCGTCGGCGTCAGATAGCTCTCGCCGGCCGCCACGTTGTGCAGGATGTCGGCGAGTGCGCGCGACCCGACACCCTTGAGGATATAGCCTTGCACCCCTGCGTTCAGGGCCTTGGTTACATCGGCATTGGCCTCCGAAACGGTCAGCATGACGATCTTCTGCGCGGGATGGTCGGTAAGGATGCTTGCAACCGCGGCCAGGCCGCCGCCCGGCATGGAGATGTCGAGCAGCAATATGTCGGGCTGCACCGTCGAGGCGATGCGTTCGGCGTCCTGCGCCGTCGCCCCCTCGCCGACGATCTCGAAGCCTCCGATCTCCGACAGGCTGCGCGTCACACCTTCACGAAACAGCGGGTGATCGTCGACAATGGCAATCCGAATGACCCCAATCATGCTTGCTCCTCGATCGAAAGACTGATCACCAATCGCGTGCCTTGCGCTCCGGTCAAGGTCTGGAACTGGCCGCCAATGCTTTCTACCCGCTCCCTGAGGCCGGCGAGCCCCAGCCCCTCGACCCGCGCCGGGTCGAAGCCCGGCCCGCCATCCGATACTTCGACAAAAAGCCTGCCGCTCTTCATACCGGCGCGCACCGCCTGGTCCTTGGCCCGCCCGTGGCGATAGGCGTTGTTCAGTCCTTCCTGCACGAAACGGTAGATGCTGATCTTCTCGGAGGCGCCGGGTTCGGGCAAATGCCTGGGCAGTGTGAGCGTCACCGACGTTCCCGTCCGGCGCTGATGTTCGTCAACGGCCAGCCGCAATATGTCCATCGTGGCGGCCGTCTCTATCTGCGGCAGCACGAGGCCGGTGCAGATACCGCGTATTTCGCGCATCGCATCCTCCAGCGTCTTGCGGATCATCGCGACCTCGGTCGAGCGGTTTTCGCCCCAATGACCGTCGCCGGAAAAGATCGGGCTGTCCATGCGCAGCGCCGCCAGGGCCACGAGTTGCGCCGGTCCGTCATGCAGGTCGGCGCCGATCCGGCGCAGATATCGTTCGTTGAGTGCGGTGGCGCGGCGGGACGCCCGTTGCACACGCTGGCGCAAGGCGCTGTTTTGCGTCACCAGCCCCTGCAACTCCGCCACCTGGCGGCGCAGCGCACCGCGCTGATCGTCGATGGTGCGGCTGGCGCGCAGCACGATGCCCGACAAGAGCAGAAAGGCCGCCAAGGTGGTGCCGGCCACGACCAGCCAGCTCGACAGCAGGGCGGAAGCCAGCGTGGCCTTGAAATCGCTGGCGACCTCGTAGAATTCGGTGACGGCCACCACTTCGCCGGACCAGGGCTCGCGAACGGGATTGTAGATCTCCAGCAACGGTACGCCCGCGGACCGCTCCTTCTCTTCGTTTTCGTCGAACGTGTCGAACTGGGCAACGACGCTGCCTTGGAAGGCGGAACGCAGATGGCCGTTCAGGTCGAAGCGGCGGCCGGTCAAAGCCGAGTCCTTCGAATAGAGGATCGTGCCGTCGCGTCGCCAGAGCCTGAACGAGACCAGGCGCTTGCCGAGCGCGCCCTGGCCGAGCGTCTCGTCGAGCGCCTGCTTGACGGAGTCGCTGAGCTCCTCGCTTTTGCGCAGATCGGGCAGCAGCGGCGCGATCACGCTATCGACATAAAGCGCTGTCGTGGCGGCCGAATTGCGGGTGACGCCATCCCGGATCTGCGTCGTCACCCAGGAGCCCACCACGAGCATGACGGCCAGAAGGCCAAAGCCGCCGGCAACGAGGAATTGCAGGGCAAGGGAAAGCTCGCTCCAGCGTCGCGCCAAGTTCTGCAGAATACGAATCATGAGCCCCTGACCGCCCCCTCCATCGACAGCCGGGCGACAGCGGTACATTGAGCCTCAGTCTTGCCGTTGCCAAGGCCTTCGTTAGAACGAGGTCGCTTGACGTCTCGGCATGCTTGCGAAACAAGGTCCGCGGCACATGCGGCGCAGCCGCTTTGAAGGGGACGAACGTTGAGTTTTTCTGGGTTGCTGCAGCTTGGCTTTTCGACGGTGATCTTCCTTCTGGCGGCGACCGCCGCCAAGCAGTGGGGACTGGCGCCGAGCCTCGGCAAGATCCTTTTGACGCTCGCGCTCTATTCGCTGGGCAATCTGATCATGCTGCGGCTGATTCGCGAATTCGGCATGTCGGTGTCGTTCAGCCTCTCGGCGGTCATCCAGCTGGTCTCGGTCAACGTCGTGGCGCTGGTGTTTTTCGGCGAGCGCGTCAATGCGCTGCAGGCCAGCGGCATCGTGCTGGCGATCGCCGCAGTGGCGCTGATCACGCTCGGGCCCTATCTGCAGGGGCGTTGACCGAGATGAAGACCGCGACACCGGCCCGATGAAAGACACCGCAAGCACCTTGCTTAACCGCATCGAATTCCCGGTCTTGCTGGCCGGCCTGGTCATCGCTGGCGGGCTGTGGGGGTTCGAGGAGTTGATGGAGGTGGCGCGTGCCACCACGCCGCACGCCTTCGACACCGAAATCCTGCTTGCCTTCCGCCAAGCGGGCCAGCCTGGCATTCCCTTAGGCCCGCCATGGCTGGAAGGGGCGGTGCGCGACATCACCAGCCTCGGCAGCACCAGCGTGCTGGTGCTGATCACGGCGGCGATGATCATCTATCTCATGTTGATCCGCAGGCCCGGGGCCGCGCTTCTCATCTTCGTCGCGGTGGCCGGCGGCCAGGTTCTGTCGAGCCTGCTGAAGCTCGGCGTCGATCGGCCCCGGCCCGAACTCGTTTCGCATCTGGTCAGCGAGACGTCGCTTTCCTTCCCGAGCGGCCACGCCATGCTGTCGGCGGTGACCTATCTCACGCTCGGTTCGCTGGCGGCGCGCTTCGTGCATGGAAGGGCGACGAAGATCTACGTCTTGTCGCTCGCCGTGCTGACAACGGTGCTGGTCGGCATCAGCCGCATCTATCTCGGCGTCCACTGGCCGTCCGATGTGCTGGCAGGCTGGTGCGCGGGCTTCGCCTGGGCGATGCTGTGCTGGTTGGCGGCGCGGCTTCTGCAGCGGCGCAAGGTGGTGAGCGACGATGCCTGATGGCGCCTGACCGCCGGGCTTGCGCTCAGATCAATCTGTTGATGAGGTGTCCGCCACAGCCTGCCAGTGCCAGAACCATCGACAGCAAGCATGCCGATGTCATTAAGGCCTTGAAAACAGTCAACCGCGTTACCCCCTGCCCCAGATCGACAACACCCTAGCCTGCAACCCTCGGGAAGTATCCGGAAAAATGGACAATCAGGCGGGTCCGGCCGATGATCACTGCCGCCCAGATGCGTGCCGCAAGGCCTTGGCTGGCATCGACCAGAAGACGCTCGCCGAGCGCGCAGGTGTTTCGCTTCCGACCATCCAGCGCATGGAAGCGAGCGATGGCCACTGGTGACCTACGCCGCGTCGATCAAGGACGCGCGGGCGCAGCTGGCGGGGACGCC
Organism: Mesorhizobium sp. 113-1-2; assembly: GCF_016756475.1. Lineage (NCBI taxonomy): Bacteria > Pseudomonadati > Pseudomonadota > Alphaproteobacteria > Hyphomicrobiales > Phyllobacteriaceae > Mesorhizobium > Mesorhizobium sp. 113-1-2. The sequence continues at coordinate 902,013 of NZ_AP023242.1, read as the reverse complement.
GGCGCGTGCTGTCACGCGCTAGTGCATGTCGCCCAAAAGTGACCTCGGCTTTGGGAGAACGACATGCATAAAAACAAATCCAAAGCGCGTCGCATAAACCCGTTTCAACGCGACGCGCTTTAGGCTGCCTGCCGGCTCGGATATCAGCCCCGCAATTCTTCCGCGTGCGCCTTCGCCAGGTCGGCCATGCTGTCGAAGCGGAAATCCACGGTCGGTACGTCGCCGGGGTTCATTGTGGCGCCGAAGCCCCGATCCGCATGCCGGCGATAGATCCAGCACGATGTCAGGCCGAAGCGGTTGGCGGGAGCGTGATCGTGGAACATGCTTTCCGCGGTGTGCAGGATCTCTCGCTTCTCTATCCCGATCGTACCGAGCTTTTCGAGCATATAGTCGAAGTTCCGGTCGGACGGTTTGTAGGAGCCGATATCTTCCGCGGTGTAGATCGCGTCGAAATCCACGCCGAGCTTCTTGTTGCTGAACGAGAAGCTTTTGTTGTCGACGTTGGAGAGGATGATCAGCTTGTAGTGCTTTTTGAGATATCGCAAGGCTTCAGCGGAGTCGGCAAAAGCCGGCCAATCCTTCACGCTTTCGCCATACGCCACGCATTCCTCGGGCGTGACGATGACACCCCACTCTTCCGCAAGTCGCTTGTAGACGATCGGCAGGAGGTCGCGGTAGCGTTTCCCCGGCGTCCATTTCTGCTGGCTGGCTTCGTGCCGTGCGTGCGCCTCGAGAATGTCGTTCCGGCTCAAGCTGCGGGCAGCCCGTTCGGTCAGCGGCTTCAGGCCGTCGATCATGCCGGATTCCCAATCGATCAGAGTGCCGTAGCAGTCGAAAGTCAGGGCTTTGAAATCTGTGAGCTTCATGGTTTGCCTCCTGTGATGTCCATGCGTGAAGCGACGCCAGCGTGGATGGCGATCAATCGTGAGGTCGATTTCGCCTCGGGGATTAGCCGACATGCTGCCGACTGGGCTGAAAGTCCTTCAATGCCGCGCTGCCTGACGAGGTGAACCAGACGCCGAACAGTGTGACCGCAAGGCCAGCCAACATCGCCTTCGAAAGCGGCTCGCCGAACAGCGACCAGCCCCAGAGCATCGTCACCGGTGGGCTGAGATAGATCACGCTGCTGACCTGTGAGGCGGTGTAGAGGCGCAGGCTTGCATAATATGTGCCGTAGCAGAAGAAGGTCGAAAACAGCACCAGCCAGGCAATGCCGAATCCGAACCGGGCATCAAGCGGCGGCATCAGCCCGCCATTCCATCCCGCGCAAGCGGCGAAAGGGACCGCCGCCGTCAGGCATTGAATGCACAGGCTCTGATGGATGGGCATATGGATCGTCCCCATCCGCTTCTGCACCAGGGTTGCCAGCGCCAGAACCATCATGGAAGCGACTGTCAACACATAGGCCCAGGCCGGGGCCGTACCGAGGGTCAGGCTGTCCAGCGAGACGATGAGAACGCCCGTTACTCCAAGGACCGTTCCGACCCATTGTCTCCCGGTCAATCGGTGTCCCAGAACCGGCTGCGACAAGGCCGCGATGGCGAGAGGCACAAGATCGGAAATCAGTGCGACAAGGCCGGTCGGCACGCGCTGGCCGATGGCAAGCGCGAATCCGCCGAGATAGAGGAACATCATCGCCACGCCGAAGACCATCTGCTGGACCAGCGCGTGGGCGCTTATGCGGGATCCGATCAGGAGAGCAAATGGCAAGAGGATCAATCCGGACATCAGTGTCCGCCAGAACAGCACCAGCATGACATCGGCATTCTCGCTGGCGTAGCGGATGCCGACGAAGCCGGAACTCCAGCTTACGACCAGCGCCGTTGCCATCATTGGCCATACGAGGCGATGGGTTTTGGTGGGCAGGAGCGTCATGGCGTCTCTTCAGTCAGGCGCCCGTGTCCCGGAAGCGGATCACGGCCAATTTCGGCGCGGACTATCGGCGGCACGCACGCGCCTTTGCACATGACAAATTTCGATATGATCATGAAGAAGCCCGAAATCCGGCATACCAACTTGCCTGAAGGGCATCAGAGGATCAGAAATTGGCGCACCACTTTGGTTCTGAGCGAGGATTGTCATGGCCGGACTGATGAGCCGCCGCCTGGATGTCGACGCCTTGCGCGCCTTGGTCGCGATCGAGAAGCATGGCGGCGTCACGCGCGCGGCCGAAATTCTCGGCCTGTCGCAGTCGGCCGTCAGCCACAAAGTCAGGCGACTGGAAACGAGCCTCGACTGTGAAATCCTCACCCGGAAAGCCAACGCGCCGATGTTCACCACGGCCGGACAGGATCTGCTTGGCTATGCGCGGCGCATTCTGGGCATCCATGACGAGGCGGTTCTGAGCCTGTCGAAAAGTCCTTTGCAAGGCAAGATCGCGCTGGGAATGACCGAGGATACGACGTGCACGGACCTTTCGCGCATCCTTGGCCGCTTCCGCCGACTCTACCCGGAGGTGAGCGTCCGCACGCAGGTGCGCATGAGCCTCGTGTTGCAGGAGCAGCTTAGCCTGGGAGCCCTCGATGCCGCCATCATCCAGGTCTTCCAGCACGAGGTCCGCCCCGCCGACATCCTCCTGTTCCGCGAGACGCTGCATTGGGTGAAATCGCGCGACCTGGTCCTGTCGACCGGGAAGCCGGTCCCGTTTCTGTCCTTCGATGAGAATTGCTTCTACCGGCGCTGGGGCATCGACGTCGGCCAGGACGAGGATACGGTGTTGGAGACCGTGTTCGAATGCTCCAGCGCAGCCGGAATCATTGCAGGCGTGACCGCCGGGCTCGGCGTCGCACTCTTGAGCCAGCGCTACCTGCAGCCCGACATGGAGATTGTCGACGACAAATTCCCCAAGCCCCCAGACCTCGCCTATGTCATCAGGCGCGCACGCGCCCCCAGGAACCCCGCGCTCGAGACTTTGGTCAGGGAGATCGAGGCCGAGGTCAAGCGTTACGGGGTGCTTCAGATCACCGTCTGAGCGCGTCGTGCTGCGAAAGCTGGCTGGTCGCCTATTCCTGAAGTGATCTCGGACCGCTGACGAACGGGCTGCCCCGGACGTAGAATCGCAGCAGGCGGTCGGCATCCCTAGTGATGCCGATCCTGATGCCTTGCCCGATCTCGCCTGGCGCGAAGTCATCGCTTGCAAGCCATAACGGGCCTCGCCGGCAGAGGTCGAGCCCGTCGAGCGAACGATCGATCCGCAGCGCCGCCGCCAGCCGACCCGGCCCGCGCGCCAGGTCGCGCAAACGCTCGACGCCGCGATTGCGCCGCATGATTTCGATGCCTTCGAGTGGCTCGAGCGCCCGGATCAGGACACCGGTGCCGATCCCCGGCATCTCGCTCGAGACATTGAGCATCATGGAGACGCCATAGGCGAGATAGACATAGGCGTGGCCGCGCTCGAGGAACAGCGAACGGTTGCGCGGGGTCATCCCCCTGAAACCATGCCCGGCGGCGTCGCCGACGATATAGGCTTCGGTCTCGACGATGCGGCCGCTGACAACGCCTTCAGGCAAGTCGCGCACCACCAGCTTGCCGATGAGGAAGCGGGCGAGGCCGATCGTGTCGTCAGGCAGTGCCGAACGGGTGATCGGCGGATGATCAGTCCTGTGGCTCACGGTATCCGCTCGACCCATTGCGCGCGCGACGGTCCCGGCTCGAACGGCTCGCTGAAATACTGCGTCTCGCGGGCCACCTTGCCGTCGAGGAACTCCATGATGCTGACCGTATAGGACGGCCGCCCGTCATAGGTCAGGACATATTCGGTGACCCAAAGGTCTTCAGCGCCGCTGATCCGCCGCACGCTGAAGCGTTTGCGGTTCGGCTGCGCGGCACGGGACGACTGGATGTTGCGCCGTCCACGGATACGCTCGCCCGATTGCGGATAGTCGAGCACCGCATCCTCCCGGTAGATCTGGTGTTCCACTTCGAGATCACCAGCATCGGAGGCAGCCCAGTGGCGATCCAGAGCCGCCCGGATTTCGTCCATATCAAACCTCCTTGACCACCACGCCGTGGGATGAACCGTCGTAGCACGGTCCATCCCACGGCTGTTAGCGCAGGTGCAGTGGTCAGGAGCGCCGGCTCTCAGTCAATCTTCAGCGCCGCCACTTCGCCCTCGTTCATCAGCGGCACGTAGAGGATCGACTTGCCGTCGGTGCCGATGTCGGCGCTGCCCGGCTTGAAATGCGCCACCGCCTCCGGCGCACCGCCAACCTTGTAGCGGTAGAGCGTGCCGGTCATGTAGGCGGTGGCATAGATGGTGTCGCCGAGGACGATGACGCCGTCGAGGTCGGCGAATGTCTGCGCGCCGGGCAGCGGTGAAATCGCCTTGCTGGCGAGGTCGACCGACAGCAGGCCGCCCGGCGCCGCCGTGCTGAAGTCGGGCTTTATGCCCTTGCCCCAGGAGGCGACGATCAGCCTGTCGCCCTCGGCGAAGACGCCGTTGGGCGAGGCGAGCAGCGGGTCCCTGACGAACAGCTCCGGTTTGTCGCCGTCGATGCGGTAGATCGTGTCGGCCAGCATGTCGCTGACATAGACCTTGCCTGTGTGGTCCGAGGTCATGTCGTTGAGGAAGACGGCATTCGGCACCGCGATGCTGGCAACGAGCTTGCCGCTGGCGAGATCGACGACGCGGACCTTGGTGATGTCGGCGACATAGAGCTTGCCGCCCGATATCGCCATGCCCTTGGGCGCGTCCATGCCGTCGGTCCAGTGCTGGGTCACCGTCTTGCCGTCCAGGGACAGCACCGAGAGATATCCGTTGCCGTCGGCCTCGCCCGGATTGCCGACGATGTTGGAAACGATGATGCGATTGTTGGCGGCGTCGAACAGCGCCGATTCCGGCTGTTCGAGGCCGGTGGCGCGCCAGAGTTCGCCGGCCCGGGCGGCGGGTGCGGTCGCGATGCCGATGGCGGCGACAAAGGCTGAGAGGATGAGGCGGTTCATGGCTGTTCTCCTGTGATGACAGGCGGACAGCTAGGATTTTCGATACTTTTCCGAAAGTTCGATTACCACTAGTATCGAGTATCGATACGAAATCGCTGGCAAGAGGTGCATGCCATGAACGGTCTGATCTTCGAGGCGCTGAAGCGGACGCTGAAGGCCAGGGGCGTCACCTATCGCGAACTTGCCGAACGCATGGGCGTTTCCGAGCCGACGGTGAAGCGCATCTTCCACGAGAAGAACTGCAAGCTCGACCGGCTGATGGAGATCTGCACCGCCGCCGGCGTCGAGCTGGAAAACGTGCTCGGCTCGATGAACCGCGGGCCGGGACCGGTCAACCACATCGCGCCCGAGATCGAGCGCCGGCTCGCCGGCCGTCCGGCGCTGCTGTTCATCTTCGTCATGCTGTCGGAAAAATTCACGCCCGAAGGCATCATGCGTTCGCAAGGCCTGAGCGAAGCCTCGATGTTCCTTTACCTGCGTGACCTCGAGGAACTCGGCCTGATCGCGCTCGGCCGGGGTCTTTCGGCAACATTGCTGGTCGAGACGCCGATCCAGTGGAATTTCGAGGGGCCGCTCAGGCCGCTGTTCGAGTTGACTAACAAGAATTTCATCGGCTGGGCCATCACCCATATCGAGAAGGAGGCGACCTTCGTCAGCTTCTCCAGGCGGATGCGGCCGGAGACGGCGGAGATGGTGCGCCGCGAGGCCGAAGAGCTGGCCGAACGCGCCAAACTGCTCGCCCATCACGATCAGCACACGACGCCCGAGGACGGGCTCACCGGCTACAAATTCACGTTTGCCTTTGGGGCGACGCCGTTCCCCGCGATCATGCCGATCGGCCCGCACCCGCGCGATGCCGGAGGCCAGCCCGCCGTTCCCGCAAAGGGACGCCGTCCCTTGCCGGCCTGACCAATCATGCCGGGCAGGATTGCATCCGGCGGCTGAGCTTGTCGCGCACCGCTGCGGCGGCGCCGGCTGCCGCCATTCGCCACCAGCTTGCCGCCCGGACCAGGCATGCGACCAGCGATGCCGACCGCGCCCGCAGGGCGCGTTGGGATAGAGCAGATCCGGCACCAGCATTCATGATAGAATTCGCACACTGATTTGCCAGACTGTAGAGAGCGGGTTGCCGAATGCGTGACGCGTCCCCGCGAAAATCGAAGTGATCCTATGCCGACCGCACCAACACTTGAACATCGCCGCTATTCGCGCCTGAAAAATTTGCGGGCGCGCGCAGAACGCCAGGGTGCTGCATTGCAGTTCTGGGCGCGTACGGCATCGCTCGCTGTGATCTCCTGCTTCTTTTCATTGATCAGCCGCTGGGATGCCTCACTGCTCTTCGTGCTGGCAGGCCTCGTGCTGTTCCAGCTCGTCGGCCTGATCCAGTTTCTCTTTGCGCGCCGCCGCACGGCGCCATGGTGGATCGGTTACCTCGTCGGTACGTTGGACATCATTCTGTTGACCATTCTGCTGGTGACGCCCAACCCGTTTTCCCAGGAGGTCGCGCCGGCCGCGATGCAACTGCGCGAGGGCAGCTTCAAATTCCTGCTGATTTTCGTATGCCTTGGCGCGCTGACCCTTTCGACACGATTGGCGCTCTATCTCGGCGCGCTCGCGGCCTTGACGTGGGCGCTCGGGGTGGGATGGGTGATTTCTCACCCAGGAACCGTCATTCCGGCGACGAACCTCTATTCGCTGCCGGTGAAAGAGCGACTGAACCTCTATCTCAACCCCAATTTCGTCGACACGTTCGCGCAGGCGACCAACGTGTTGGTTGTCCTGATTATCGGCGCGATCATGGCGCTGGTCGTCTTTCGTTCCCGACGTCTTTCGGAAGACTATGTCAAGGCAGAGCGCGCCCGCGCCAATCTCGCCCGGCATTTTTCGCCCAACGTCGTCGACCAGCTCGCCACGGATGACGAGCCCTTCGGCCCGGTCCGCCGGCAGGATATCGCGGTGCTGTTCGCCGACATCGTCGGCTTCACACACTATTCCGAGGACCATCCGGCCGAAGCAGTGTTCGAACTTCTGCGTCAGTTCCACCGTCGCATGGAGCAGGTCGTTTTCGACCACAATGGCACCGTCGATAACTATATCGGCGATTGCATCATGGCGACATTCGGAGTTCCGCAAGCCAGCCATGACGACGCGACTCGCGCCATCCAGTGCGCTGAAGCGATGGTCGCCACTCTCGAAGACTGGAACGTACAGCGTGTGTCCAGGGGATATCCGCCGCTGGACGTTCGCATCGGTGCACAATATGGCGCAGTCGTCATCGGCGCGGTCGGCAGCGAGCGCAATCTGTCCTTCGCGGTGGTGGGCGACACGGTCAACGTTGCCAGCCGTTTGCAGGCGCTCTGCCGTGAGCTTCAGGCGAATATTTGCTTTGGGTCACGACTGATTGAGGCCGCGAAGGCGGAATCGCCCACGACACGGTTGAATGCGCGCGATCATGGACCGGTGAGCATCCGCGGCCGGGACGAACCGGTCCATGTCTGGGTTGAACGCCGAGCCGAAAACCAGGGCGCTGTTGCGGTTTCGGCATAATGTAGGCCGCCATGTGAAACGCCCGCACCTCGGCCGGATAGGCCGCTCTGGAGCGTTTCACCGCTTCATGGAAACGGCGAACCGCTCTAACTCTTTGTGTTGACGCAATTTCCAAGGGAAAGCGCTATGCGCTTTTCCCGGAAAACCGCCCACACTTTTCCTGGAATTGCTCTGGGGGCATGTCCTGACCCAGGCCGAAGCCATCAACTGTCTGAGGCGATTGCTCCAGCCTTTGCGGCTTCGGCGTCTATGCTTGCCTCGTCGTCCCAGACCATCTGCCGGTAGTCGAAGCCATATTCCAGCGTCGGCTTGACGATGCGGAAAAACGGCGACAGGTCGAAGTCGCGCGGCGTGTAGAGCGAGTGGTGGCGAATGTGCAGGATTTCCTTGCGCATGTAGGTCGACTGCGCCGAGGCGCGGCCCGGCGCGCGGGTGATCTCGGGCAGGATCGGGTAGTGGATCTGGCCATAGGCCTCGGCGATGAGCGAGGAGCAGATGGCCCGAGTAGGGTCGCCGGAGCCGAAGGCCAGCATGCGGCGGCGCCAGCGCACCGGCACCGGCGGCGTAGGCAGGAAATAGCGCAGCATGTCGAAAATGTTCTTGAGGTCGTATCTCAGGCCAAGCTTGCCGATCATGAAGCGGACCACCTTGTCGCGGTCCTCCGGCGCCAGCCCGTTCGCCCGGCATATGCGGGTGTTGTAGGTGCGATAGCGCGACAATGGTACGGCGACGCAGCCTTCGCCCATCGTGACCTCGATCAGCCGCGGCCGCTCCGTTCCGTCTTGCGGCTCCGGCAAGGCATCGCCGACATAGAAGGCCGCATGCGACCAGGTCGACTGGGTGAGGTACTTGATCGCCGCCGAGATCTTCTGGTTGCCTTCGATCAGCAGGATGTCGCCCGGTTCCAGCGTGCGTCGCAGCGTCTCGGCGTCGGACGGGGTATAGGGCTCATAGCCGGAGGATTCTTCCTGCAGCCGGCCGGCGAGCCAGCGGCCAAGTCGGTCCAGGAGCGTGTCGCCGGGCTCGGTCATGATGGAGCGTGATTAGCACGGGCCGGCGGGGATGTGCCAGCACGCCGGCGCTTCGTCAGCCGGCGGCAGCACTCGTCTCGTCGTGCGGCGCCGGGCTGGCCAGGTCGTCGCGCGCCTTGCGGGCGAGTTTCTTCGTCGAATGCTTGGGGCTGTCGCCGAACAGCTCGGCCGCCTCGGCAAGACAGGATTTCCGCAGGCTCTTTTCCGAGCGCTTCAAGAGCTTGCCGAGAAGCCTTGTGTCCTCGCGCGGCCCCAGCGGCTCGTCGTCGGCCTCGAGCAGTGCGCGCAGGACGAACAGATCATGCAGTTCGCCGAGCCGCTCGCCCAGTGCGTCGACCGCCTTGCGCCGCGCCTTGATCGGCGTCGGCCAAAGCCTGCCCAGCAGCGACAGGTGCATGCCATGCGTCTTGGCCGCCTTGCGCAAATCGTGGAAATCGTCGGCTCCGCCACGCGCGCCGGCCCTGTCGAGCGCCTTCCTGGCGCGGCGCAAGGTGACGCGTGCGCCTTCGGCGAGCACGTCGGCCGCCTGTTCCGGCTGGTCGGGCAAGGCCAGGCTTTCGATCCGTTTCATGCCGTCTTCGCAGGCGGCGGTCGCCGCGCCGATCGCCGCTTCGAGGCCGGCGCCTTCATGCAGATCGTGCTGACGCGCAATCAGCCTGTCGCGCACGGCATCGAGCCCGCCATCGGCGCACTCCTTGGGAAACCCTGCCGCCAGCCGGTCGATGGTCTCGATCAGCGCCGTCGCCTCGCGTGGTCCGGCAAGCAGCGCCGCCACATTGCGATAGCATTGGTTTTCCGTCGTGCAGAATGTTTCGTCACCGGAATGAACCAAGCGCAGCAAGGCACGCGCGCTCTTCAACCGCTTGCGGCATTTGTGCAGTCCCTGCTCCGGCCGGCTGCGCGCCGCATCCAGATGCTGGAGTGCCTTGCCGATTTCCTCGCCAAGGATGCGTCTGACCTCGCCGGTCAGCGGCAGGCGCGGGTCGATGCGAAAGCTCATGCGGCGATCTCCGGTATCCCCCCGAGGGCGAGCGACGCGTTGTAGAATTTCTGCTCGCCGGTCACTTCACGGCCGAGCCAGTCAGGCAGCATTTCGTCCGGCACATCTTCCGGAGTCTCCAGTTCGGCCACCACAAGTCCCGCGAGTGCGCCGCCAAAGACATCGACTTCATAGAGATAGCCGCGATGCCTAACATGGTGGCGTGTCTTCTCTATGACACGCCCAACGGCGAAATCCAGCATCTCCACCGCATCGGCAAGCGGGATCGGATATTCGAACTCGTCGCGCTCGCGCGCGCCGCTGCCGAATTTGAGCGTCAGCTTGGCGGAAGCGCCGTCGCTGATGCGGATGCGGACGGTCCGCCCAGGTGCCGTGGCGAGATAGAACTGGAGAATGCGGATATCCGCCTCGACCAGGCCCCGCCACGCGGTGCTTGAGACCAGGAACTTGCGCTCGACTTCCTTGACCATGGCCGCGCACTAAAGCGTTTGCCGCGGGCGATGGCAAGACAACTCCGCACACAAGTTGACTTTAATCAATCGATTGATTAAAGTTCTGGTCATGATCAAACTGCCCGACACCAAAAATCCGCGCCGCGAGAGCTCTCCGGCGGATCTGACCCGTGCCGCGCTGGTGCGTGCGGCGCTGAAACTGTTTGGCCGGCAGGGTTTCGACGGCACCTCGACCCGCGAGATCGCCGCCGAGGCGCAGGCCAATATTGGTTCGATCGCCTATCATTTCGGCGGCAAGGAAGGCCTTCGCGCCGCCGCCGCCGACTACATCGTCGAAACCATCCAGACGATTGCCGGCCAGGCACTGGGCGGCGCCCAGGCACCGGGGAGTGGCCAGGCCGCGCCGGCCAGCGATCCGGAAGCGGCGCGCGCGCAGCTGTTCGCGGCGTTGGAGCGGATGGGCGGCTTCATCCTGGCGCAACCGCAGGCCGGCGAGATCGTGCAATTCGTGCTGCGCGAACTGGCGCATCCGACGGCGGCGCTCGACCGCATCTACAACGGCGTGTTCGAACCGACGCATCGCCGGCTGTGCCAGCTCTGGGAGCAGGCGACCGGCGAGCCGGCCGAGAGCGAGCGGACCCGGCTCACCGTGTTCACGCTGATCGGCCAGGTCATCTATTTCCGCATCGGCCGCGAGGCGGTGATGCGCCGCATGGGCTGGCACGACATCGGCGCCGCCGAGGCCGCGAAGGTGGTGTCCGCCGTATCAGACAATCTCAGCGCCATATTGGCCTCCCGGATGGGATCAAGAAAATGAGTTTCCTCTGCTCCTTGCCGCTTGCCGCTCAGCTCTTCGGCTCTTGTGCGCCCGCCGCGCCGCTCGCCGTCGGCTATGTCGAGGGCGACTATGTGTTGCTGGCGCCGATCGAGGTGGCGCAGGTCGAGACCGTCGCCGTCAAGCGCGGCGATCGCGTCACCCCCGGCGCGACGGTGGTGACGCTGGAAAGCGCCGACGCCAAGATTGCGGTGGCGCAGGCGCAGGCAAGCCTCGCCCAGGCGCAGGCGCAGCTCGCTGATTTGCAGGTCGGCAAGCGGCCGGAAGAAATCGCCGCGCTCAAGGCGCAGGTCGACATGGCCAAGGCGCAGGCCGACGATGCCAAGCGCAAATATGACCGGGCCGCCGACCTGTTCAAGCGCGGCACCGGCACGCAGGCCGACTACGACACCGCCTCGGCGACGCTTGAGACGGCAAACGCCCAGGTCGGCCAGGCCGAGGCCAATCTTGCCGTCGGCGGCCTGCCGGCGCGGCCCGAGACGATCAAGGCCGCCGACAATCAGGTCAAGCAGGCGCAGGCAGCGCTGGAGCAGGCTCAGTGGCGGCTATCCAAGCGCACGCTGGCCGCACCCTCGCCCGGCCGCGTCAACGATGTCATCCGCAACCCCGGCGACACGGCCGGCCCGACCGCGCCGGTCATCTCGATGCTGCCTGACGGCGCGGTGAAGCTCAGCGTCTATATACCGGAAATCGCTTTCTCCTCGGTCAAGATCGGCAGCCTGCTCAGCGTTCATTGCGACGGCTGTGGCGACGGCCTGAAGGCGCGTGTCAGCTATGTCTCGCCCGATCCCGAATTCACCCCGCCGGTGATCTACTCGCTCGAGAACCGGCAGAAGCTGGTCTATCTCGTCGAGGCGCGGCCGGAGGGTGATGCCGGCCCGCTGCAGCCCGGCCAGATCGTCGACGTCGACCTTGCGGAAACGGCAAAATGAACGCCATCGACGTTCATGGCCTGGTCAAGCGGTTCGGCGACAAGACCGTCGTCGACCATGTGACGATGTCGGTCGCCGAAGGCGAGATCGTCGGCTTCCTCGGCCCCAACGGTTCGGGCAAGACGACCACCATCCGCATCATGTGCGGCCTGCTGACGCCGGACGAGGGCGAAGGCACGGTGCTGGGTTTCAACATCCGCACGGAGTCGCTCAGGATCAAGCGCGAAGTCGGCTACATGACGCAGAAATTCTCGTTCTACGAGGATCTGACCATCGGCGAGAACCTCGAATTCGTGGCGCGGCTCTACCGGCTGAAACCGGTCGAGGAATATGTGTCGAGGACACTGGAGGAACTCGGCCTTACGTCGCGCCGCAACCAGCTGGCCGGCACGCTGTCCGGCGGCTGGAAGCAGCGGCTGGCGCTCGCCGCCTGCATCATGCACAAGCCGAAGCTGCTTCTGCTCGACGAACCGACGGCCGGCGTCGACCCGAAGGCGCGCCGCGAATTCTGGGACGAGATCCATCGCCTCGCCAGCGGCGGGCTCACCGTTTTGGTCTCCACCCACTACATGGACGAAGCCGAACGCTGCCACCGCATCAGCTACATCTCCTACGGCAGGATGCTGGCCACCGGCACCGTCGCCGAAGTGGTGAAGAACGCCGGCCTGACCACCTTCGTGGTGCAGGGGCCACGGCTGGCCAAGGTGGCTGAAGAGCTGCAGGGCCGCCCAGGCGTCGACCAGGTGGCGCCGTTCGGCGCGACGCTGCACGTCGTCGGCTCCGACAGGAAGAAGCTCGAAGCAGCCCTTGCCGATGTCGAGAAGGAGCACAAGGGCGTGACGGTGGCGCCGGGCGAAACCAGCCTCGAGGACGTCTTCATCCAGTTCATGTCGGGGTCGAAGGACAATATGGCATGAATGGCGTCTTCTCCTTCGCCCGGCTCGGCGCGCTGCTGATCAAGGAATTCATCCAGATGCGGCGCGACCGCATCACCTTCGCCATGATGCTGGGCGTGCCGCTGCTGCAGCTGGTCCTGTTCGGCTTTGCCATCAACAACGATCCGAAAGGCTTGCCGACGGCGCTGGTGGCGATGAGCAACGACCAGTATACGCGCGCCATGGTCACGGCGCTGCAGGTGACGGACTACTATCACTTCGACCATGTCACCGAGAGCGCCGAAGAGGCGGAGTTCCTGATGGCGCGGGGCGACGTCTCCTTCGTCGTCACCATCCCGGCCGACTTCGCTAGCCGGGTCGAGCGCGGTGACAATCCGCAGATCCTGATCGAGGCCGACGCGACCGATCCTTCGGCTGCGAGCGGCGCCATTTCCACGCTGAGCACCGTGGCGAGCCAGGCGCTGCTGCGCGCCCAGGGCATGCAGGCGGCCGCCGCCGAGAATGCCAGGCAGCAGCTGCAGGTGGTGGTGCACCACCGCTACAATCCCGAAGGCATTTCGCAGTACAACATCGTGCCCGGCCTGCTCGGCGTCATCCTGCAGATGACCATGGTGATGATGACGGCCATGGCGCTGACCCGCGAAACCGAGCGCGGCACGATGGAGAACCTGCTCGCCATGCCGTCCAGCCCGGCCGAGATCATGCTGGGCAAGGTGCTGCCCTTCCTTGTCGTCGGCGCGGTGCAGGTTGCGGTGGTGCTGGTGGCGGCGAAGCTTTTGTTCGACATCCCGTTCGTCGGCAGCCTGACGCTGCTGCTGTCGTCGGTGCTCGTCTTCGTGCTGTCGCTGGTGCTGCTTGGCTACACCATCTCGACCATGGCCCGCTCGCAGATGCAGGCGATGCAGCTCACCTTCTTTTTCTTCCTGCCGTCGCTGCTCTTGTCGGGCTTCATGTTCCCCTATCGCGGCATGCCGGGTTGGGCCCAGGCGCTGGGCGAAATCTTCCCGCTGACGCATTTCCTGCGCATCACCCGCGCGGTCATGCTGAAGGGCGCCGACTTCCATGCCATCGCCGCCGAGATCGGCTGGCTGGTCGTGTTCGTGCTGGTGTTCGCGGGCACGGCACTGCTGCGGTTCAGGCGCACGCTGGATTAGAGCTGTTCCAGGAAAGTGCGAACGGTTTCCGTCCGGAACTGCGATCAGGCGGCCGCCATGATCTCGGCATAGGTGCCGAAATCGACATTGCCGCCGGACAGCACCACGGCGACGCATTTGCCTGACAGTTCGATCTCGCCCGAAGACAGCGCAGCCAGCGCCACGCATCCGCCCGGCTCGACCACCAGCTTGAGATAGGCCATGGCGTCGCGCATCGCCTGCGCCGTCGCTGTGTCGGAGACGGCGATGGCGCCGGCGAGGTTCTTGCGGTTGATCTCGAAGGTGATGGCGCCCGGCTCGGCGGTCAGGATCGCGTCGCAGATCGAGCTGTAGCCCGGTTCGTTCGAAACGCGGGCCCCGGCGGCGAGCGAGCGGCGGGTGTCGTCGAAATGCTCGGGCTCGACCGCCCACACCTCTGTGCCGGGCGAGGCATCCTTGACCGCGACCGAAATGCCGCTCGACAGGCCGCCGCCACCGCAGGGTATGACGACAGCGTCGAGGTCGACGCCAAGCGCCCTGGCCTGCCGCATCAGTTCAAGGCCGATCGTGCCTTGCCCGGCAATGATGGCCGGATCGTCGAAGGGCGGCACCAGCACCATGCCTCTGTCGATATAGGGGCGAACCACGCTCATGCGGTCATCGCGAAAACGGTCGAAGGGCACCACCTCGGCACCCATCTTGCGGACATTGCCGATCTTCATCGCCGGCGCATCCACCGGCATGGCGATGACCGCCTTGACGCCGAACATGGCGGCGGAAGCGGCGACGCCTTGCGCATGATTGCCCGAGGAGAAGGCAACGACACCTCGGCCGCGCTCTTCCTCGCTCAACGACGACAGCTTGTTGTAGGCGCCGCGGAACTTGAACGAGCCGGTGCGCTGCAGCGTCTCCGGCTTGAACAGGATACGCCCGCCAAAGCGCTTGTTCAGCTCAGCCGATTCGATCAACGGGGTTTCGACGATCAGGCCGGAGAGCCGGGCCGCAGCGGCGTGGATGTCGGCGATGCCGGGAGGGGTGGTCATGGCGGATCCTATGGCGATGTGATCCGGCCATGGTGCACGCAAAGGGCCGCGCGATGCCAACGAAAAGATGTAACCGATACAAAGTTAGCCGGTATGGGTCGGGGACACGGTCTCCAGCGTCTCGGCAGTGCCACCCCGCCGACATATCGCCAGTTTCACCCCAGCAGCGCCCTTTGCCTCTTGCTCCCACCCAGCTTGCGCCAATTGTTGAAGCGATGTGTGGCGGCGGCAAAGGAGATCTTCATCTGCTGGGACACCGAATAGCGCGACTTGCCCTCGTCGAACATGCGGTAGCAGCATTCGACGCCTTCCTCGGTCAGTTTGCCGTCCGGCGCCTTGTTGTGCGGATTGGCGGGGTCGAATTTTTCGACCTGCTGCTCGACCAGGCCCTTCAGCCGCTGCAGATCGGCCTCGATGCTGGCGATGAGATCGAGAACGGGTTTCGGGTCGAAATGCTGGGGGGGCGGCTTCGTCATACGTTGATCCTCATCCTTGTCTTAGGTTCAGCTATATAGGTGAATCTTTGCCGATAATGAAGAGGCGAGGCCGCTCGAGCGCTTCAACAATTCTTGAACCCGACCAATCATGCTGTTGACCCAAGGCATGCCAAACCCTAGTTTAGAACTATTCTAAACTAGGGCCATTTCCTCATGCTTTCCCGTGTTTTCGGCTTCGGCCGCCGTCCCTTCGAATCGCTCTCCGAACAGGAGATCCTGGCACTTGCCATTTCATCCGAGGAAGATGACGGGCGCATCTACCGGGCCTATGCCGACGGGCTGGCGGAAAGCTTTCCGCAATCGGCAAAAGTGTTCGAGGAGATGGCCGAGGAAGAGGACGGTCATCGCGACGCGCTGATCGAGCTCTTCCGCAAGCGTTTCGGCGAGCGCATCCCGCTGATCCGGCGCGAACATGTGAAGGGCTATTACGAACGCAAGCCCGACTGGCTGGTGCGGCCGCTCGGCATCGAACATGTACGCAGCCAGGCCGAAGCGATGGAGCGGCAGGCTTACCTGTTCTACGTCGAAGCGGCAAAGCGCACGACGGATGCCTCGACGCGAAAATTGCTCGACGACCTGGCGATAGCCGAACAGGGCCACGAGACGCTGGCGCAGCGGCTGGAACAGAAGCATGTCCCGGGCGACGTCAAGGATGAAGAGGCCGCCGCCGAGCAGCGCCAGTTCATCCTCACCTATGTGCAGCCGGGCCTGGCCGGGCTGATGGACGGTTCGGTGTCGACGCTGGCGCCGATCTTTGCCGCCGCCTTTGCAACGCATGACACCTGGCAGACTTTCCTGGTCGGGCTTGCCGCGTCGATCGGCGCCGGCATCTCCATGGGCTTCACCGAAGTCGCTTCTGACGACGGCAAGCTCTCGGGTCGCGGCTCGCCGATAAAACGCGGCATCACCACCGGCGTCATGACCTCGGCCGGTGGTCTCGGCCACGCATTGCCCTATCTCATCCCGCATTTCTGGACGGCGACGGCTGTTGCAGCGGTGGTGGTGTTCTTCGAACTGTGGGCCATCGCCTTCGTCCAGAACCGCTACATGCAGACGCCGTTCCTGCGTGCTGCCTTCCAGGTGGTGCTGGGTGGCGCGCTGGTGTTCGCAGCCGGCGTGCTGATCGGGAATGCTTGAGCTTCTTCCTTCCCCCCTTGTGGGGGAAGGTGGATCGGCGCGCAGCGCCGAGACGGATGAGGGGTGTTCCAGCGGAGTGAGACGCTGGTGTTGTGCCGTAGTGCCCAGTTCAATTGAGACGTCGCGTCAAGCTGGAGCACCCCACATCCGACCGCGCTTCGCGCGGCCACCTTCTCCCACAGGGGGAGAAGGAAGAGCCGCGCCTCTCCGTCACCCATTCACCGCCCGGCTGTCCCTGGGCGCCTCATCCCGTTCGGTCAGCCCATAATCCCTCACCACATGCGCAATGCGCAAACGATAGCCGGCAAAGATGCCGCCCCGGCCGGCCTGCTGCGCCTGCCGGTGTTCTTCGGTGTTGCGCCAGGCCTTCACCGCTTCCTCGTCGCGCCAGAACGACAGCGACAGGATGCGGTTCGGGTCGACCAGGCTCTGAAACCGTTCGATCGAGATGAAGCCGTCAATGCCGTCGAGCAAGGGACGCAGATTGGCGGCGATGCCGAGATAAGCATCGCGTTTGCCCTGTGCCGGTTCGACCTCGAAGATGACGGCGATCACGGCAGCACCAGCTTGGCGTGCGGCCCGGAGACGTGTTTCAGGAACATGCGGTCCTCCTTGAGGATGAATCGTTCTCGCTTGGCGAACTCATAGTTTGCCTTGCCGGCGGGATCGGCGGCAAGCCGGGCGCGATAGGCTTCGTAGGCCGCCAGGTTCTCGATGTCGTAGGCGGCATAGGCCGTCGTCGCCGACCCTTCGTGCGGGGCATAGTAGCCGATCAGATCGGCGCCGCAGCGCGGAATGGCCTGCCCCCAGTTGCGGGCATACTCCTCGAAGGCGGCCTTGCCGAACGGGTCGATCTCATAGCGGATGAAGCAGGTGATGGTCATGGTCGTCTCCTTGGGTTCTGGCATCGACGCTTCGAGCGCGGTCGAAACGTCATGCGCATCGATGTGCTAGGCAGTTTCGTGTCAGGAGCCGTAGTTGCTTGCGTCGTCGTCTCCTTGAGCTGACCGGAGAATAATGCTTATCTGACCAGAATGCTTCGACGAGGAACGAACTATGCGTGAAGGACCTGACATCGCCCGCATCGCCAGCCTGGTCGGCGATCCGGCCCGCGCCAACATGCTGAACGCCCTGATGGGCGGCACGGCGCTGACGGCGAGCGAACTGGCGCTGGAGGCCGGCGTGTCGCTGCCCACCGCCTCCTCGCATCTGTCGAAACTGATGGAGGGCGGCTTGCTGACCTTGGCCAGCCAGGGCCGGCACCGCTATTACGGCCTCGCGGGCCCGCAAGTGGCGGGCATGATCGAAGCCATCACCGGTGTCGCGGAGGCTGTTGGCCCCAAACGTGTGCGCCCTGGCCCGCGCGACGGCGCCATGCGCGTGGCCCGTGTCTGCTACGACCACCTTGCCGGTGAGCAGGCGGTGGCGATGCTCGACCGCCTTGTCGAGAAGGACATATTGCTGCGTGACGACAGGGAAATCAGGCTCGGCCCGTCGGCGGCCTCGCATTTTTCCGCGATCGGCATCGATGTCGATGCCAAACCGCGCCGCCCGGTCTGCCGCGCCTGCCTCGACTGGAGCGTGCGCCGCTCGCACCTCGCCGGCACGCTGGGCGCCGCCATCCTCGACAAGATACTCGCGGAGAAATGGGCGCGCCGCGAAAAGGACAGCCGCGCGGTGGTGTTTTCGCCACCGGGCAAGCAGGCGTTCGAGAGGGTGTTCTTGAGTTAGTTTGCCGGCGCCACCTCAACCTTCGTCATCCTCGGGCGGAGCAGCCGCAAGCGGCGTCGCGGAGACCCTAGGATGACGAAGTCCAGTAGGATCAACCCCGCTTCAACACCTTCCCCTGCTCGAAAAACCCCTTCCACGGATCGGCTTCCGCCAGCTTCGCCAGCGTCGTCTTGTCGCCGATCGGGAACGCATTCGGCGCCAGCCCGGCCTCGATCTCGGCCCAGGTCACCGGCATCGACACGGTGGCACCTTTCTTCGCCCGTGACGAATAGGGTGCGACCGTCGTCGAGCCCCTGCCATTGCGCAGATAGTCGACGAAGATCTTTCCGGTGCGCGCCTTTTTCGAAAGCGTCGCCGTGTAGCGGTCGGGGGCACCCTGTTCGAGCGCCTTGGCGAAATCATGGGCGAAGGTCTTCACCGCCTCCCAATCCGCCGACGGCTTCAGCGGCACCAGCACATGATAGCCCTTGCCGCCCGAGGTCTTGACGAAGTTAGGCAGCGACAGCTCATCGAGCTTGCCCCTTATATCGAGCGCCGCCTCGCGCACCGCTTTCACCTCGACGCCTTCATCGGGATCGAGATCGAAGATGATTTGGTCAGGCTGCTCCAGCTTGTCGATCGTGCAGCCCCAGATGTGGATTTCGACCACGCCGTACTGGACGAGTGCCGCGACACCGTCGAAATCCCGCACGAACAGGATTTCTTCGCCATCCGTCGGGTCTTTCATCCGGGCGATTTTTTCGTTCATGCCGGCCGAGGCATGCTTCTGGAAGAAGCGCGGACCGCCAACGCCGTCCGGCGCCCGCACCAGGCTGAGCGGCCGGTTGACGACGAATGGCTCCATGCGCGGCCAAACCTCGGCGTAGTGGTCGAGCAGGCCCTGCTTTGAGATTTTCTCCTCGGGCCACAGCAGCTTGTCGGGATGGGAGAGTTTTACACTGGTCGTCATCGCCCCGGCGCCGGTCCCGCTCGACGCCGGCTTGGCCTTGCCTGTCGCTGCCTTGGGCTTTTCCTGCACAACGTCCTCCGCCGGCTTGTCCTCGCGCAGCCCCTGGAACGAAGCATGGCGTATTATACGGTCCGACGTCCAGCTGCGAAACTCCACTTCGCCGACCAGTTCCGGCTCGACCCAGACCAGGCCCTTGCCCTTCGGCACGGCCTTGTCGAAGGGCGAAGCCGTCGCCTTCAGCGCGTCGAGCTTCTGCTTAAGCTCCGTCGCGCCCCTGGCGGAGAAACCGGTGCCGACACGGCCGGCATAATGCAGTTTGCCGTCCTCGTAGTAACCGACCAGCAGCGAGCGCAGTCCGCGCCCGGTCTTGTCCGACGGCAGATAGCCGCCAATGACGAATTCCTGCCGCGCCGTGCATTTCGACTTCACCCAGGTCGGGCCGCGCCCGCTGCGATAGGGCGCATCGGCACGCTTGGACACGACGCCTTCCAGCCCCATGCGGCAGGCATGCTCCAGCATGATCTTGCCGGGCTCGGAAAAGTGGTCGGAGAAACGCACCGCCGGATTGTCCGACTGCTTGCCGAGCAGCTCCTGCAAGGCCTGTTTGCGCTCGACCAGTGGCTCGGCGCGCAGATCCTTGCCGTCGAGCCGCATCAGGTCAAAGACGTAGTAGATGAAGCGGTTGGTGCGGTTAGCAGACAGGTCCTGCTGCAGCAACGAGAAAGAAGAAACGCCGCTGTCGGCCAGCACGACGATCTCGCCGTCGATGATGGCGTCGCTGCATTTCAGCGCGGCGAGTTCGGCCGTGATCTCGCTCCCAAACTTGTCCGTCCAGTCGAGGCCGGTGCGGGTCAGCAATCTCACATCGGTGCCGGCGATCTGCGCCTGCATCCGATAGCCGTCGAATTTCACCTCGTGCAGCCAGTCCTTGCCCGGCGGTGCGTCCCGCTCCAGAGTCGCCAGCTGCGGTTCGATGAAGTCGAGTTTCCGGCTTCCTGCTTTCGCCTTGCCCGCGGCCGGCTTGTTGGAGTGCCAGACTTCGGGCTTCTTGCCCCTGGCGGCCTTGCCCTCGCCAACCTCTTCGATCGTCAGGCCGGACTTCACCGATTGCGGCGCATCCTTCAAAATGTCCTCGCCCGGGCGTGCCGCGGCGTCGTCCGACTTGATCATTAGCCAGTTGTCGCGCTTTTCACCCGCCCGCGGTTTCAATCTGACGAGGTGCCACAACCCATGCAATTTGTGGCCCTTGAGCTCGAAGCTGATATGGCCCTTCTTCATCGCCTTGGCCGGGTCGGTCTCGGGCACCCATGTGCCCTCGTCCCAGACGATGACCGAACCACCGCCATATTCGCCTTTGGGGATGGTGCCCTCGAACGGGGCATAGTCGATCGGGTGGTCCTCAACATGGACGGCGAGCCGCTTCTCATGCGGGTCGAGGCTAGGTCCCCGCGTCACCGCCCAGCTCCACAGCACGCCGTCATGCTCGAGGCGAAGGTCGTAATGCAGCCTGGTCGCCGCGTGCTTGTGGATGACGAAGATGCCGCCCGCTTCGCTCTTTTTCGTGCGAGCGACCTTGCCGGCCGGTTCCGACGTCTTCTTGAAATCGCGCTTGGCGTGATATTGCTCAAGACCGGCCATTGCTTGGTCTCCTCAGGCCGATTTGCGCTTCGGCGCGGCTGCTTTCGGCTTGGCGCGTTTGGCCGCCGGTTTGGCTTTCGCGGAAGATGCCTTGGTTGAGCCCGAATCCGACGACAGGCTCTTCTTCAGCGCATCGAACAAATTGACGACGTTGGAGGGTTTGGGCGCCGCCTTGGCCTTCGGCGCCTCGTGCCCGGCCTTCTTGGCACGGATCAGCTCCAACAGCGCGTCTTCATACTTGTCGTCGAATTTCGACGGATCGAACTTCGCTTTCTTCTTGTCGATGATGAGCTCAGCGAGCTCGGTCATCTCCTGGTCGGTCTTCACCGCCTTGATCTCGCCGAACACGCTGTCCGGCTGGCGCACCGTGTTGTCGTAGCGCAGCGTCGTCAGCACCATGCCCTTGCCGAGCGGCTCGATGACCACGGGACGCTCGCGTTGATAGAGCACGATGCGCGCCAGCCCGGCCATCTTCTTCGCAACCATGGCATCGCGGATGACGGCGAAAGCCTCCTCCGACACCTTGTCGGCCGGCGCGACATAATAGGGCGTGTCGAGATAGATCTGCTGGATCGAGGCCTTGTCGACGAAACCGTCGAGGCTCATCGTGTGCGAGGATTCGATCTGCACCGCCTCGATCTCGTCTTCCTCGATATGGACGAAATCGCCGCCCTCGAGCTCATAGCCCTTGATCTCGTCGCCATCATCCAAGGGCTTGCCGGTTTCGGCATCGACATAGATGCGCTTCACCGTATTGCCGGTCTTGCGGTTCAGCACCCGGAACGAGACCTTTTCGGTATGGGTGACGACATTGGTCAGTTCGACCGCGCAGGTGACCAGTGAAAGCTTCAGATAGCCTTTCCAGGCTGGGCGTGGCGCCATGACAAACTCCTGCGGTGATAGGTCGAGAACGAGCAAGTTCCGTTCCAGTTCCAAACCGCGTCCATCGGCGTAAGCCGACTCTGGGCGTCGAGCACGAAAATTTCGCCGGCCGGCCGAAAGTTGAAACAGAACCGCGCGCAGGCGACATTCAAACGAAACATATGTGATGCAAAAGTCACACTGGGCGGAATGGCGACAAAGAGCACGGAAACACCCCGAATCAGCCGCATTCCGGCCACGAAGCAACGGGTTTTCGACCAGATATTAACATCGTGTTCACCGACTATTCACGCCTCGACGCTATGATGCCCGTCAATCGGAAGGGACATCCGAAAATCGGGACAGGGACAGGGTAATGAACTTCCTCACGCACCTCATCGGCTATGCCGCCGCCATCCGCGAATTCATCGCGCCGACCTATCGGCCGGAGCGCTACTACATGCGCGGCCCCGGTCCGGCCTGCGCCCGTCGCGGCACTTCGCTGGGCGCGCACTGACCATGACATTCGAGAGCCGCCACAACAGCCGTATCTGCAGGCCCGGTGCCAATACCCGTGCCACCACCTATCGTTCCGAGCGGCCGGCTCTGAGCGACAGGCGGCGTGCGACAACGCCACGTCTTTGATCCCGCCTTCGGCTGACCTAGTGTCTCAGGACACGAGCAGCCGAGGCCCGCGTGACCGACCTTCCCCAGTCAAATCTGCCCCAATCAAATTCGGCCAAGCCCAGTCCCGCTGAACCATCTTTCGATGCACGCCAGCCGCTGATCGTCTTCGACGGCGTCTGCGTGCTGTGCTCCGGCTCCGTGCGCATGGTGGTCAGGCTCGACCGCCAAAACCACTTCCGCTTCGCCACCGCGCAATCGACCTTCGGCGAAGCGCTGTTTCGCAAGCACGGGCTACGCACGGACTGTTACGAAACCAATCTCGTTCTCATCGATGGCGTCGCTTTCACGAAGCTCGACAGCTTTGTCGCGGTGATGTCGGAACTCGGCTGGCCATGGCGCGCGGCGAAGGCGCTGTTGTTGCTGCCGCGCCCGCTGCGTGACTGGCTCTACAATCGAATCGCCAGGAATCGGTACGCATTGTTCGGCAGGAAAAACAGCTGCGACATTCCATCGGCCGAGCTGCGAGGGCGCCTGATCGGCTGAAGGCTAATGCGTGTCGCCCAAAAGTGACTTCGGTTTTGGGAGAACGACATGCATAAAACAGAGAGCCTGAAGCGCGCCGCAAGAAATCTGTTTCCAACGCGACGCGCCTTCCGGGGGCAGCAGTGCATGAACCCGGGCCCGATTGATCAGCACGGGAGCGAGCTCGGCGCTTGCGCCACGCCCGATCAGGGCCGAAAGATTTTTTCCGCGTCCTGTCGAAATCGGCTGCCGCCGCGCGACATACGTCTGGCCTCGCAAGGACGCGGCCTTCGAAACCACGGGAGAAGACCCCATGCGATACATGCTTATGATCAACAACGACGAATCCGCACTGGCGGCCATGCCGATCGACAAGATCCAGCAGATGAGCGCGGCCTATAGCGCCTATACCGAAGCGCTGAAGAAGTCCGGCGTGTGGCTGGCCGGCGAAAGGCTGCGCCCGACCCAGGCGACCACCTCGGTGCGGATCGCCGACGGCAAGACCAACGTCATCGACGGCCCCTATGCCGACACCAAGGAGCAGCTTGCCGGCTTCTACATGATCGAGGCGGCTGACATCGATACCGCAATCGAATGGGCGGCGCGCTGTCCGGCGGCCAACACCGGCACGGTCGAGTTGCGGCCGATCTGGGAAATGGCCGACTACCTGCCCAAGACATGACCGTGTGATGGACAGTCGACCGGAGTTCGCCCGGGCGGCCGCCGAGGCCGCCGCCCGGCAAAACTATGGCAAGCTGGTCGCCTGGCTCGCGGCGCGCACGCGTGACGTGGCCGCCGCCGAGGATGCGCTCGCCGATGCCTTTGCAGCGGCGCTCGAACGCTGGCCGAAGTCCGGCGTGCCTGAAAAGCCGGAAGCCTGGCTGCTTGCGGTGGCGCGGCGGCGCCGCGTCGATGCTGTGCGGCGGCGGCTCACCCGGGAGGCAGCCCGCGAGCATCTCCAACTGATCGCCGAAGAGATGGAGGCGCGCATGACCGAGGAGGATCTGCCCGACGAACGGCTGCGGCTGATGTTTGCCTGCGCGCATCCGGCGATCGAGCCGGGCGTGCGCGCACCGCTGATCCTGCAGACCATCCTTGGCTTCGATGCCGCGACGATCGCTTCCGCCTTCCTGGTTTCACCGGCGACGATGAGCCAGCGCCTGGTGCGCGCCAAGGCCCGCATCCGCGAAACCGGCATTCCGTTCCGCGTACCGGAACGGGCTGAACTCGGCGAACGACTGGATGCCGTGCTGGAGGCGATCTACGCCGCCTTCGCCGAAGGCTGGTCCGATCCGGCCGGTACCGAGACGCGGCGCCGCAACCTCGCCACCGAAGGCATCTGGCTCGGCCGCCTGGTGGCGACGCTGATGCCGGACGAGCCGGAAGCGCTTGGCCTACTGGCGCTGATGCTGTTTGCCGAGGCGCGCCGCACGGCGCGGCGCAGTGCCGACGGCGACTTCGTGCCGCTGACCGAACAGGATTGCGACCTATGGGACCGCGCCCTCATCGACGAAGCGGAGGCGCTTCTGTCTCATGCCGCAGCGAGCGGCGTCGTCGGCCGCTACCAGCTCGAGGCGGCCGTCCAGTCGGCGCACGCGGCGCGGCGGCTGACCGGCCACACCGACTGGCCGGCGATCCGTGCGCTCTACGACGCGCTGTTTTCGATCGTGGGATCGCCAGTGGTGGCGATCAACCGCGCGGTGGCGCTTGCTGAGACCGAGGGCGCCATGGCGGGGCTGGCGGCGCTTTACGTGCTGGGCGACGACAAGCGACTCGACGAATATCAGCCCTATTGGGCGGCCCGCGCCGGGCTCCTGGCCAGGCTTGGTCAGGTGCCGCAAGCAAGCGAGGCTTATGATCGGGCGATCGGCCTTGAGCGCGACCCGGCGGTGCGCCGGTTCCTGCAGGGAAAAAGGGCGGCGCTGCGAAACTGACCGTCAGCCGGGCCACATCTCATGCGCTGTGTTGAGCGTCTTCATCAGCGGATGTTCACGCAGCTTCGCCCACAAGCGTTCAATATCAGGCCATGCCGTCCGCGCGCTGTCGATGTCGGGATGCCAGGCAATGAGCATGACAAGGTAGATGTCGGCGAGCGACAGGCCGTCGCCGACCAACCAGTCACGGTCGCGCAAGGCGGCATCGAGAATGGTGAAACCACGATCCATTTCGGCGATGGCCGCCTGCTTGACGGCTTTCGTGCCGTCGGCGTCGGTCGTGTAACGATGGGCGTAGTAAAGCCGCAGCACCGCTGGGTAGAGCACAGAGGACATGAAGGCCATCCAGCGCAGGAAATCGGCGCGGGCCGGCGCGTCTGGTGCCGGCGCCAGGCCAGCCTCGGGATGGCGCTCGGCAAGCAGGATGCAGATCGCCGCCGATTCGGTCATCGAGCGTCCGTCCGGCAAGGTCAGCACCGGCACCTGGTTCAGCGGGCTGATGTCGAGGAAGGCCGGATCGGGCCGGTCGGTCTTCGGCACGTCGATCTGCTCGAATAGCGCATTCGCCAGGGCCAGTGCCGCCTCGACGACGAAGCCGCCGCTGCCGGGGCGGGTATAGAGCTTGTACATGAAATTCTCCCCTGGCCCGTGCAAAGCGGGCCGGGGCGATATGAGCCGGAAGCAGGGTTCTGCTCAAGCCGGATTGCGGGCGCCACGGAAGGATTTTTCTGCGGGCCAGCCGATCTGCAGAAAAGGCAGTGGCCTAAGCCCCCAGCCCCTCGAACAAAATCGTCGACAGATAGCGTTCGGCGAAGTCCGGGATGACCACGACCAGGGTCTTGCCCTTGTTTTCCGGCCGCGAGCCGACGACGATTGCCGCCTGCAGGGCAGCACCGGACGAAATGCCGACCGGCACGCCTTCGAGGCGGGCGACGAGGCGCGCATTGGCGACCGAATCCTCATTGGAAACCTTGACGATCTCGTCATAGATCGTGGTGTCGAGGATCTTTGGCGCGAAGCCGGCGCCGATGCCCTGGATCTTGTGCGGGCCGGGCTGACCGCCCGACAGAACCGGTGAAGCTTCCGGTTCGACGGCAACGACATGCAGCGAGGGCTTGAGCTTCTTCAGCACCTGGCCGACGCCGGTGATGGTGCCGCCGGTGCCGATGCCGGCAACGAAGATATCGACCTCGCCCTGCGTGTCGTTCCAGATCTCCTGCGCTGTCGTCTTGCGGTGGATTTCGGGGTTGGCCGGGTTTTCGAACTGCTGCGGGATGACGGCGTTGGGGATCGTCGCGGCCAGTTCGTCGGCCTTGGCGATGGCGCCCTTCATGCCTTTCGGGCCTTCGGTCAGCACCAGTTCGGCGCCGAGCAGCGCCAGCATCTTGCGGCGCTCGACCGACATCGTCTCGGGCATCGTCAGGATCAGCTTGTAGCCCTTGGCGGCCGCAGCGAAGGCAAGTGCGATGCCGGTGTTGCCCGAGGTCGGTTCGATCAGCGTTGTCTTGCCGGGCGAAATCTTGCCGGCGGCTTCCAGCGCCTCGATCATCGCCACGCCGATGCGGTCCTTGACCGAGGCGATCGGGTTGAAGAATTCGAGCTTGGCGACCAGATTGGCGACGATGCCCTTCTCCTTGGCGAACTTGTCGAGTCGGACCAGGGGCGTGTCGCCGATCGTGTCGGTGATGGAACTGTAGATGCGGCCGCGGCCGGGGACGCGGGCGGAGGTGACGGGCTTGTTCATTGGTTTCGCTCCCAGGATTTCAGGCAAGTGGCATTGCAGCCGGCAAGATAGGGCTTTCAGCCGCGCAACATAAGCTGTCGGCCCGAAATATCCGAGTGGGGCCTGTGTCTAAAACGCCCTTGTCCCGGAAAAGCATTTCGCGGGGAAGCCTGCTCCCGGAATGTTTTGGCTGAAAGGGTGCTACTGACGGGCCGCGATCGCTGCCGCGGCGCCGACCATGAAGCCGGCGGCGGTGCGATTGAGCAGCTTCAGCGCGCGTGGCGATTTCAGGAACCAGCGCGCCTTGGCGGCCAGTGCCAGGTAAGGCACCAGCACGACGAACAGCACGACCACCGTCAGCGCGGCGAGAATGCCGTAGTCGGCCAGCGTGATCGTCTTCAGGTCGACGATGGTCGGCGTGATGGCAAGGTAGAAGATCATCGTCTTCGGATTGCCGAGCGTGACGGTCAGGCCGGCGACAAAGCTCGAAACCAGTCCGCCCTTGCCCTTTTTCGCTTCGACTGTTTCGGGCGTGATGCCCGCGGTCCAGAAGCGCCAGCCGAGGAAGGCGAGATAGGCGACACCAAGCCATTTGATGGCGAGGAAAACCATGCCGAAGGTCTGCGCGACAAAGGCGAGGCCAAGCACCACGGCGGTCAGATAGGTCAGATCGCCCAGCATCAGGCCGAACGACATCGCCAGCGACGAGCGAAAGCCGGCGCCGAGCGCCCGCGCGACAAGCGCGGTGACGCCGGGGCCGGGAATGGCGGCGGCGATGCCGAGAGCAGCACTGTAGGCGAGGAAGCCGGTGAGGGTCATGGATAGGGTCCCAGATCAGGAGGGCCTTATCGCATGGAACGGACGAGGATTGAATTTCCTCGGGGCGGAATCCATTGCACCAGACAGCGCTGTCCTTGCCTTATGAAGCCCCCTCTGCGCTACCCAAACAGGTCTCCTCAGGACCGGCCGCCGTCGTAGGTCACGCGCCAGATGGTGCCATTGCCATCCTCGGTCATGATCAGCGCGCCGTCGGCGGCCACCGCCACGCCCACCGGCCGGCCCCACACCTCGCCATTCGAGACGACGAAGCCGGTCATGAAATCCTCATACTCGCCGGTCGGCTTGCCGTCCTTGAACAGCAGGCGGACGACCTTGTAACCGGTCCTGTTGCCGCGGTTCCACGAACCGTGCAGGGCGACGAAGGCATCGCCCTGGTATTCGGCCGGGAAATCCTTGCCGGTGTAGAAGGCGATGTTAAGCGGCGCCGAATGCGCCTGCATCAGCACGTCGGGAATGGTCGCTTTTCCGGCGAGGTCGGGGCGCGCGCCCTTGTGGCGCGGATCCTCATGGTTGCCGATATAGTACCAGGGCCAGCCGTAGAAGGCGCCGTCCTTGACCGAGGTGGCGTATTCGAATGGCACATTGTCGCCCAGCGCGTCGCGCTCGTTGACGACGCACCACAGCGCCCCGGTCGCCGGCTGGACGGTCATGCCCGAACAGTTGCGCAGGCCGGTGGCGACGATGCGGCCGTTCTTGCCGTCCGGATCGAAGGCCCGCACGTCGGCGCGCCCCTCTTCGGAGCCCCAGGTCGCGCCGAGCGGCTTCGATGTCACCCACGCGTCGAGGCCGCCATCCGGCGCCTCGCCCATATCCTCGGCGACGTTCGAGCCCGAGCCGACCGACAGATAGAGCGTCTTGCCGTCAGGCGAAAAGGCGATGTCGCGTGTCCAGTGATGGTTCGAGGGGATGTTGTCGACGATGGTTTCCGGTTCGCCAGCGGCCTTCAGGTCACCCTTACGGTAGGCAAAGCGCACGATGCTGTCGCTGTTGGCGACATAGACCCATTGCGGGTCGTCGCCCGGCGGATAGAAGGCAATGCCATAGGGCTGGTTGAGATTGCCGGCGAAAATGCCGTCCTCGGCGGGCTTGGCGCTGTCCTTGGCCAGGCGATAGACGCGGACCTGGTTGGCATCGCTGTCGGCGACGAACAGGTCGCCATTGGGCGCGACGCGCACCACACGCGGATTGTCGATGCCTGACGCGATCAACTCGGCCGAGAATCCGGGCGGGAGTTGCGGTTTAGCGCCCGCCGGCATGTCGGCGATGCCGGCGCTGTTGGAGGCCGATTTGGTGACGAAGGGTTTCGGCAGGTCTTCCGGCTTGATCAGGCGCCGTACGCCCGGTCTGTCGGCACGCCAGTCGCCGAAGGCGGCCGCACCCTTGAGCACCGGCTGGTCCGCCTGGTGGGCGAATGCCGCGCTTGTCATAAGAAAGAGTGCTGGAAGCACCAGTCCGGCCAATCGGATCATCTTGTCCTCCATCTGGTCGCGAAGGAAACGGCCGATTTGTCTCCGGGGTTCCGCCTCACATGACGAGTTGAGGGAAGCGGTTTCCCTGCTTATGTCCCGGCAGCTAGAAAATCGTCGTCGAGCCGTTTTTCCAGCGCGACGAGATCGGCCGGCAGCGGCAGGCCCATGGCGCGCATTTCCTGCAGCTTTTCGCGCAATTGTTCCTGGATTTCGTGCTGGTCTTCCGGCTGGTTGACCATCTCCTCGAGCAGCAGGCTGATCCGGGCCTTGAGTTCTTCGAGCGCCATTGTTTTTCTCCTTGCTGCCCGTGTCTTGCCGTCCGGGGCGCTACCTTAACATGCGCGATATCAGTTGCGCCGTATAATCGACCATCGGCACGATGCGGGCGTAGTTGAGCCGGGTCGGGCCGATGACGCCGAGCGCGCCGACGACGCGGGCATCCTTGTCGCGATAGGGCGCGACCACCAGCGACGAGCCCGACAGCGAGAACAGCTTGTTTTCCGAACCGATGAAGATGCGCACGCCCGATCCTTGCTCGGCGAGATCGAGCAGTTGGATCAGCCCGTCCTGCGTCTCCATGTCCTCGAACAGATGCCGCAGCAATTCGATGTCGGCCTGGGCGGTGACGTTTTCGAGCAGATTGGCGCGACCGCGCACGATGAGCCGCGCCGGCAGGCCGCTTTCGGCGCCCGCCCACACTGCCAGCCCCTTCTCGACGAGGTCCTGCGACAGCGTATCGAGGGCTGCTCGCGTCTCTTCCTTGATGCGGGCGATCTCGGTGCGCGCCTCCGCCAGCGTACGGCCACGGATATGCGCGTTGAGGAAATTCGAGGCCTCGTGAAGTTGCGAGACGGTGATGCCTGCCGGCAACTCGACGACGCGGTTCTCGACGTCGCCATTCTGCGACACCAGCACGGCAAGCGCCTTGGTCGGCTCCAGCTGGATGAACTCGATATGCTTCAGCGCCACCTCGTTCTTGGCGGCCAGCACCAGGCCGGCGCCGCGCGACATGCCCGACAGCATCTGGCTGGCCTCGGTCAGCATGTGCTCCAGCGTCGCGCCCGAGCCGGAGGCCCGCACCTGCGCCTCGATGGTGCGGCGCTCCTCGTCGGAGAGGTCGCCAAGTTCCATGAAGGCATCGACGAAGAAGCGCAGGCCCGCCTGCGTCGGCAGCCGGCCGGCCGAGATATGCGGCGCATAGATCAGCCCGAGATGCTCGAGGTCGCTCATCACATTGCGGATGGTGGCCGGCGACAGCGAGGACGGCAGGATGCGCGACAGGCTGCGTGAGCCCACGGGCTCGCCATCCCTGAGATAGGAATCGACGATGCGCCGGAAGATGTCGCGTGAGCGCATGTCGAGTGATTGAAGTGCAAGCGACTGCGAAGCTGGATCGATTGCCTTGGTCATTCGGCCAAAAACCTCCTGCTTCAGGATATAGACTTCGGCACGGTGGGCGCAACCCGGTCTCTTATCGGATCGTGCGGTCCGTTTTCCTTTGCGCGCTGCTCCCCATGCGTCTAAAAGCCGGCCACGATTCCAAAAAATGACAAGAAAGAAGCCTGAATGCGCCCCTCCAAACGCCAATTCGACGAAATGCGCGCCATCTCCTTCGAGCGCGGCGTCTCCAAGCACGCCGAAGGCTCGTGCCTGGTGAAGTTCGGCGACACCCATGTCCTTTGCACCGCGAGCCTCGAGGAGAAGGTGCCCGGCTGGATGCGCAATTCCGGCAAGGGCTGGGTGACGGCCGAATATGGCATGCTGCCGCGCTCGACCGGCGAGCGCATGCGCCGCGAGGCCTCGGCCGGCAAGCAGGGCGGCCGCACGCTCGAAATCCAGCGCCTGATCGGCCGCTCGCTGCGCGCCGTGGTCGATCTGCAGGCGCTGGGCGAACAGCAGATCACCGTCGACTGCGACGTCATCCAAGCCGATGGCGGCACCCGCACCGCCTCGATCACCGGCGGCTGGGTAGCGCTGTATGACTGCCTGCGCTGGATGGAAGCGCGGCAGATGACCAGTGTCGCCAAGGTGCTGAAGGACCATGTCGCGGCGATTTCCTGCGGCATCCATGACGGCCAGCCGGTCATCGATCTCGACTATCTCGAGGATTCCGCGGCCGGCACCGACGCCAATTTCGTCATGACCGGCAAGGGCGGCATCGTCGAGATCCAGGGCACCGCCGAGGGCGAGCCTTTTTCGGAAGGACAGTTCGCGGAATTGATGGGCCTGGCCAAGAAAGGCATCCAGCGCCTGGTCAGCCTGCAGCAGATGGCGGTGGCTTAGGCCATTGGTTTTCTGGTGAAACCCTCCGCCATCCTGGAATCAGCCCTGTACGTCACCGATCTGGCGGCTGCGGAAGAATTCTATGTCGGCGTGCTCGGCCTCACCCTCTTCGGCAAGGTCGATGGCCGCCACCTCTTCTTCCGCTGTGGCCCAGGCGTGCTGCTCATCTTCAACGCCGAAGCGACCAAAGTGCCTCCGGCGCCCGACGCACGGCTGAAAGTGCCGCCGCATGGCACGGTCGGCGAAGGTCATCTCTGCTTTGCGGCGACCGCCGAGGAGCTCGCCGGCTGGAAAGCGCATCTCGAGGCGAAAAACATCGCCATCGAAAGCGAATTCGAATGGCCGCAAGGTGGCCGTTCGATCTATATACGCGACCCCTCGGGCAATTCGATCGAGTTCGCCGAGCCGAGAATCTGGGGCCTTTGATGCATAGTCTTGATGGCAAGAAGATCGTCGTCGCCAGCCATAATGCCGGCAAGCTGCGCGAATTCGCCGACCTGATGGGGCCTTTCGGCTTCGAGGCGAAATCGGCCAAGGACTATGGCCTGCCTGAACCGGACGAAACCGGCACCACTTTCGAGGAAAACGCCTACATCAAGGCGCTGGCCGCGGCGAAGGCCACCGGCCTGCCGGCGCTGTCGGACGACTCCGGCCTGTGCGTCGACGCGCTCGACGGCGCGCCTGGCGTGTACACCGCCAACTGGGCAGAAACCCCCGACGGCAGCAGAGATTTCGTCATGGCCATGCAGCGCACCGAAGTGGCGCTGCAGGAAGTCGGCGCCGCCTCGGCTGAACAGCGCAAGGGCCGCTTCGTTGCCGTCATTTGCCTGGCCTTTCCCGACGGCGAGGCCGAATATTATCGCGGCGAGGCCGAGGGCACGCTGGTCTGGCCGCCGCGCGGCGCGCTTGGCTTCGGCTATGACCCGGTGTTCTTGCCCAATGGTTTCGAAAAAACCTTCGGCGAGATGAGCGCCGAGGAAAAGCACGGCTGGAAACCCGGCCAGGCCACGGCGCTGTCACATCGCGCCCGCGCCTTCCAGAAGTTTGCTGAAGCACGCCTGAATCTGGCGAGATCGGGTTCGGCATGATTGGATCCGGCATGAGCATGCTGCTCGACCGGACGCCCGGCTTCGGCGTCTACATCCATTGGCCGTTCTGCGCGGCCAAGTGCCCCTATTGCGACTTCAACAGCCATGTCCGCCATCAGCCGGTCGACCAGGAGCGCTTTGCTGCCGCTTTCGAGGCGGAACTGGCGACGATGCGTGAGCGCACCGGCCCGCGCGAGGTGACCAGCGTCTTCCTCGGCGGCGGCACGCCCTCGCTGATGAAGCCGGAAACCGTGGCCAGGGTCCTGGATGCCGTGGCGAAGAACTGGACGGTGCCTGACGGCATCGAGGTGACGCTGGAGGCCAATCCGTCCTCGGTCGAAGCCGAACGGTTTCGCGGCTATCGCGCGGCAGGCGTCAACCGCGTCTCGCTCGGCGTGCAGGCGCTGAACGACAAGGATTTGCGCTTCCTCGGCCGCCTGCACAATGTCGAGGAGGCGCTGCACGCCATCGGCCTCGCGCGCGAAATCTTTCCGCGCCTGTCCTTCGATCTGATCTACGCCCGGCCCGGCCAGACGCCGGAGGCCTGGGCATCCGAGCTCGAACAGGCGATCGGCCATGCCGCCGATCATCTGTCGCTCTACCAGCTGACCATCGAGGAAGGCACGCCCTTCCACGCGCTGCATGCGGCGAAGAAATTCATCATTCCCGACAACGATCACGCCGCCGACCTCTATGCGTTGACGCAGGAGATCACCTCGGCGCATGGCCTGCCGGCCTATGAGATTTCCAACCACGCAAGGCCGGGCGCCGAGAGCCGGCACAATCTGACCTATTGGCGCTATGGCGAATATGTCGGCGTCGGCCCCGGCGCGCATGGCCGCTTCGTCGAGCATGGCCATCGCACGGTGACGATCGCCGAGCGGATGCCGGAGACCTGGGCCAATCTGGTCGAGGCCAAGGGCCATGGCGTCACCGGCGGCGAGGTCCTGACGCGCTCGGAAGAGGCCGACGAATTCCTGCTGATGGGGCTGCGGCTTGCAGAAGGCATCGACCTTGCGCGCTACGAGGCGTTTTCCGGTCGCGGCTTGTCGAGCGCACGGCTGTCGGTGCTGCAGGGCGAGGGGCTGGTGGCGCCGATCGGCAATGCGCGGCTCCGCGCCACGCCTGCCGGCATGATCGTGCTCGACGCCGTGGTGGCGGATCTGGCACGCTAGGCCAGCAGCCGTCTGGCCGGACCGTGGTCGACGATTTATCGACTCGAACAAGGGTGCTAGAAATTCGGCTTGCTCAGCCGAAGGCGCGTCGCGCGCCGCATCCAAGATGGGTCCTGCGATGAAGTTCCTGATCCATGAGACGCTGCGGACATTGAACACCGATGATGTGTTCGAGTTTGGACTGGGTGAGATCTCCAAACCTTCGGAGGATGAAGATTTCTACGAGGCAGAGGTGATTTTTATCAAGAATGGAAAGGTCCTGACCAAGCGAAAGACGGGCAATCTGAGCGAATTCAGCGTCGTAACCAGCTTTATCACCTTCATAGGAATCAGGCTTAGAGCGGTCGCCAAGGACGATTCGATAGAATTCGACCTGAATGGACTTACCATGGATCAGTACATCCCCTTGACCAAAAAGATACGAGAGATATGGGATGAGTAATTGCGTGCGGTCGAGGGTTTCTGGTCGTAGAAATAACCGAATTGAAGATTGAAGCTTTTGAAAAACGTCCTCTTTGTCTGCAGCCAAAACCGCTTGCGCAGCCCGACCGCCGAGCAGGTGTTTTCAACGCGCCGGGATATCGAGGTCGCTTCGGCGGGCACAAACCATGACGCCGACACGCCGCTGACGCATGAGCTGGTCGCCTGGGCCGACGTCATCTTCGTCATGGAAAAGATGCACCGCACCAAACTGCAGAAGAAATTCAAGGCGAGCCTGAAGAAGGCCCGGGTCATCTGCCTCGATATACCCGATAACTATGAATTCATGGATCTGGAGCTGATCGACCTTCTGAAGGCGCGCGTTTCACGCTATCTGGGGTGAGGCGCAGGGGACGTTTGCAGCCACACCTTCGTCATCCTCGGGCTTGACCCGAGGATCCATGCCGCGACGCTCGCCGAGGAATGCGGCGGACCAGAATTTCTGAACCGTAGCGACGCTTGATGTCACGGCATGGATCCCGGGGTCTGCGCCGCGTCGCTTCGCTCCTTGCTTCGCCCCAGGATGACGAAGTGAGAGCGGTTGCCGCCAGCTGCAGTGATCAGGCGTCGTGCTTGAAACGGCGCTTGCCGCGATCCTTCTCGGCATGCGCCTCTCCGTTCCGGGCCGGTTTGGCGTCGGCCTTTTCGCGGCGAACGCTGTGCTGGTCGTTCATTGGATGCGGCGGCACGCCTTCCCTAGCGGTTTTCGTTTCAAGACGGGTGATGAAGATATCGAAGCGATTGGGCATCGTACGGTCAGTGCTCCGTCGTGCTTTGTGGTTTGTTGTCGGAAAGCCTGACATTCGTCGGCAAGGCGGTTGTCGCCCGCTCGGTCAGGCTGGTGTCGGCCTTGGCGGTCAAGCGCTTGTCCCTGGGGGCGGCAACGCGCTTGCGGCCGGCATAGTAGGGCTCGAAAGCGTCCTGTATCTTCAGGCTGTCCATCCTGTCCTCCTCCGGAATCAGGGGCTAAATCTGCCAATGCCGGTTTGGTTCCCTACTGTGGCAAAGGAATGGCGATCACCTTACATCGGCGTGAGCTTTTGCAAGGCCGCGCCAGCCATGCCAAACAAGACTGAACGGAGACTTGATCAGTGACGGACGAGACGGGCAAGCGCAGCTACGTGGTCGGACAGACCGAAATCCCCGCCCGTCCGCTCGAGCCGGCGCTCTATCTGGTGGCCACGCCGATCGGCAATCTCGCTGACATCACTTTGCGCGCCCTGGAGACATTGGCCGCCGCCGACATCGTCGCCTGCGAGGACACCAGGGTGTCGCGCGTGCTGCTCGACCGTTACGGCATTCGCCGCCGCACCACCGCCTATCACGAGCACAATGCCGGCGAGGCCGGGCCGAAACTGATCGCAGCGCTTCAAGGCGGACAGAGCGTGGCGCTGATTTCCGATGCCGGCACGCCGCTGGTCTCCGATCCCGGTTATCGGCTGGTTGGCGAGGCGCTTGACCACGGCATTCGCGTTGTGCCGATCCCCGGCCCGTCGGCGCCGCTGGCCGCGCTGACGGCATCCGGTCTGCCGTCCGACGCCTTCCTGTTCGCCGGTTTCCTGCCGGTCAAGGTTGGCCAACGGCTGACACGGCTGGAAGCGCTGAAGGCGGTGCCGGCAACGCTGATCTTCTTCGAATCGCCGCGCCGGCTGGCCGAATCCCTCGGCGCCATGGTCGAAGCCCTCGGCGGCGAGCGCAAGGCCGCCATCGGCCGCGAATTGACCAAGACCTTCGAGGAAATGCGCATCGGCACGCTGCGGGCGCTGGCCGACCACTATGCGGCGGCCGATACGCCGAAGGGCGAGATCGTCGTTTGCGTCGGTCCGGCTGAGGCCAAGGCGGACGAACCGGCCGATATCGATCGCCTGTTGCTGTCGCTCGCCGCCGAAATGCCGGCCTCCAAGGCGGCGGCGGAAGCCGCCAAAATGACCGGCGGCCAGAAGCAGGCGCTCTATCGGCGGCTGTTGGAACTCAGGGACAGACCATGATCCCGAAAAGTGGAAACCGGTTTTCCCGGACAAACGGTTTCGTTTGTCGAGAGATCATGGTCAAACAAAACTCAGGGGAAGCCGACGGTGGCTGAGCGCCCGAGCGCCAACCGCCAGAAAGCCTATCGGCGCGGCCATCGCGGCGAATGGCTGGCGGCTGCCGCGCTGATGCTCAAGGGCTACCGCATCCTCGCGCGACGCCATCGCACCCGTTTCGGCGAGATCGACCTGATCGCGAGGCGCGGCGACCTCGTTCTGTTCGTCGAGGTCAAGGCGCGCCGCACGCTGATGGAAGCCATGGAAGCGATCGGCCACGAATCCGAGCGCCGCATCGAGGCGGCCGCCGACATCTGGCTGTCGCGCCAGCCCGACTACGGCAGGCTGTCGATGCGTTTCGACATGGTCGCGGTGCTGCCCTGGCGCTGGCCGGTGCATGTCGAGAACGCGTTTTATGGACGGAATTAGGGGTGGTCACCCTCCCCCTTGTGGGGAGGGTCGGTGAGCAAGCGACGCGAAACGTCGTTGGCGAGCCGGGGCGGGGGTATGGCGCCGACCCCCACCGCGATCCGCTTTGCGGATCGACCCTCCCCACAAGGGAGGGTAAAGCTCACCCCCAAATCATCAGCGCCACCAACCCGACACCCCCCACCACCAGCCGCCACCAGCCGAACAGCGAGTAGCCGTTGCGCGAGACGTAATCGAGCAGGTAGCGGACGACGATGAGCGCCGTGACGAAGGCGGCGACGAAGCCGATGGCGATGATGGGCAAATCCGCCGTGGTCAGCACGTTGCGGTTCTTGAACAGGTCGAAGGCAAAGGCGCCGACCATGGTCGGGATGGCGAGAAAGAACGAAAATTCCGCCGCCGCGCGCTTGTCGACGCCCAGCAGCAGCGCGCCGACAATGGTCGAGCCGGAGCGCGAGGTGCCGGGGATCAGCGACAGGCACTGAAACAGGCCGATCTGCAGGTAAAGCCTTGTCGGGAAGCGCTCGACGTCGCGGTAGACGGGCTTCAGGTTCATGCGGTCGACCGCCAGCAGCACGACGCCGCCGATGATCAGCATGATGCAGATCAGCCGTGGCGATTCGAACAGCACCGTCTTGATAAAATCATGCGCCAGCGCGCCGATGATCGCCGCCGGCAGGAAGGCGATGAGGATGCCGATGACGAAATGCCGCGTCAGCCGGTCATGCGGCAGGTCGAGCAGCATCTGCCACAGGCGGCGGAAGTAGACGCTGAGGATCGCCAGGATGGCGCCGAGCTGGATCAGGATCTCGAAGGCCTTGCCGGTGGAATTGAAGCCGAGGAAATGGCCGGCGACCAGGATATGGCCGGTCGAGGACACCGGTATGAACTCGGTCAACCCCTCCAGCAGGCCGAGCAGCAGGGCTTCGACGATGGTCTGGCTTTCCATGGCTACCTCGGCTTTGCGCGACGGCTAACAGAACGGCTTGCTTGTCATGGCGTTGAACTCCCCCTATAGGTCGCAACACCCCTGACAGCCCGCTAACCGGGCGGCCAAGACTTACCGGTGCGCCCGGCGATTCGCCAGTGCGCTTTATCATCGCGGAACCATGCTGACGCTTTTCCATCATCCCATGTTCGCCACCTGCCGCTTCGTCCGCCTTGCTTTCGGCGAGTATGGCGAGGAGCTGGCGCTGATCGAGGAAAAGCCGTGGACGCGGCGCAAGGAGTTTTTGGCGCTGAACCCGGCCGGCACGCTGCCGATCCTGCTCGCCGAAGGCGATGTGCCGATCGTCGGCGCGACGGTTATCTCGGAATATCTCGACGAGACGCGCGGTGTCTTGAAGCGCGACAAGCGGCTGTTCGCCGAGGACCCGATGCAGCGCGCCGAAATCCGCCGGCTGATCGACTGGTATCTCAACAAGGCCGAAAGCGAAGTCACTCGCCATCTGGTGCGCGAACGCGTGCTGAAGCCGATCATGCCGGAAACGGCGGGCGGCGGTTCGCCCGATTCGGGCGCCATCCGTGCCGCACGCGCCAACATCCGCCAGCACATGAAATACACCAACTGGCTGGCAGGCACCCGCCATTGGCTGGCAGGCGGCAGGGTCACCTATGCCGATCTCGCTGCCGCCGCGACCCTGTCGGTGCTCGATTATCTCGGCGAGATCGACTGGCGCGAACACACTGCTGCGCGCGAATGGTACACGCGGGTGAAGTCGCGCCCCTCCTTCCGGCCGCTCCTGACCGACCGCGTGCGCGGCCTGTCGCCGGTGTCGCATTATGCGGACCTCGACTTCTGACGCCGCAAAACTGCGCGCGCTGATCGACGCGGAGGCGCAGCGCGCCGGCTTCGATGCCATTGCCGTCACCTCTCCCGATGCCATCCCGCTGGCGCCGGCGCGGCTCGCCGAATTCGTCGCCGACGGCTTTCACGGCTCGATGGACTGGATCGCCGAGACGATTGCGCGCCGCAGCGAGCCTTCCACGCTGTGGCCTGAAGTGCGCTCGATCGTCGTTCTGGCGATGAATTACGGGCCGGACCATGATCCTCGCGACCTGCTGGCCAAGCGCGACCGGGGCGCGATCTCCGCCTATGCGCAGAACCGCGATTATCATGATGTGATAAAAGGCCGGCTGAAGGGAATCGCCGGCAAGATCGTGGCGCGCGCCGGCGGTGACGTGAAAGTGTTTGTCGATACCGCTCCGGTCATGGAAAAGCCGCTGGCCGAAGCCGCGGGCCTTGGCTGGCAGGGAAAACACACCAATCTGGTCAGCCGCGAGCACGGCTCCTGGCTGTTCCTCGGCACCATCTTCACCACGGCCGAACTGGTCCCCGATCGCGCCGAGATCGACCACTGCGGTTCCTGCCGCGCCTGCCTCGACGCCTGCCCGACAGACGCCTTCCCAGCACCCTACAGGCTCGATGCACGGCGCTGTATTTCGTACCTCACCATCGAGAACAAGGGACCGATCCCGCATGAATTCCGCGAAAAGATCGGCAACCGCATCTATGGCTGCGACGATTGTCTGGCCGCCTGCCCGTGGAACAAATTCGCCCGCGCCGCCTCCGAGGCAAAACTCGCCGCGCGCGATGATCTGCGCGAGCCGGCGCTCGCCGAGCTGCTCGAACTGGACGACGCGGCCTTCCGGTCGTTTTTCTCGGGTTCGCCAATAAAACGCGTCGGCCGCGATCGCTTCATCCGCAACGTGCTGATCGCCGCCGGCAATTCCGGCGAGGCCGCGCTGGCCGGTCCCGTGCGTGGCTTGCTGGATGACGCCTCGCCGCTGGTGCGGGGCGCGGCAATATGGGCGCTGGCGCGGCTGGTGCCGGATGCCGAATATTCCGAGCGGGCTGAAATCGGCCTGAACACCGAGATTGACGGGGCCGTACGCGAGGAATGGCACCTGGCGCGGCCAGACAGGGCGCATGCATGAGCGAAAAGCAGATCTTCATCTTCGGCGCCGGCTATTCCGGCAAGGCTTTTGCCCGCGCCAATCCGGGCGCCGCCACGATCTTCGGTACGACGCGTTCGCCGGAGAAATTCGAGGGGCTGCGGCAAGCCGGCATCGCACCGCTGCTGTTCGACGGCGCGCTGAGCGGCGAAATCGGCAAGGCGCTGGAGAAAACGACGCATCTGGTGATTTCGGTCGCTCCGGAAGAGGCCGGCGACCCTGTCTTGAATGCCACTCAGGAGGCAATCGCAGGGATGCCGGCACTGGAATGGATCGGCTATCTCTCGACCGTCGGCGTCTATGGCGACTATGGCGGCGCCTGGGTCAACGAAAAGACCACATGCCGGCCGGTATCGAAACGCTCCGTCATGCGGGTTGAGGCCGAGCAGCAGTGGCTGAAGCTCGGCAAGGATATCGGCAGGCCGGTTGCGATCCTGCGCCTGTCCGGCATTTACGGACCTGGCCGCAACGCGCTGGTCAATCTGGAAAACGGCACCGCGCGGCGGCTGGTGAAGCCCGACCAGGTGTTCAACCGTATCCATTGCGACGACATTGCCGGGGCGCTGTGGCAGCTTATCGAGGGCAACACAGGCGGCATCTTCAACATCACGGACGACGAACCGGCACCGCCGCAGGATGTCGTCGCCTATGCCGCGTCGCTGATGGGCGTCGAGCCGCCGCCGGAAATTCCTTTCGAGACCGCCCAACTTTCGCCCATGGCACGGTCCTTCTATGGCGAGAACAAGCGTGTCGCCAATGCGGCGATCAAGGCGGCGGGCTATGGCTTTCGCTTTTCGGACTACCGCGCCGCCTTCGACCATATGTGGGCAAGCGGCGACTGGCGCGACGGCGAGGCGCGCAGCCCGATAAAGCGCTGATTGCGCCAAGGGGTAGGGCGATCGAAGCACGTTACGTTGCGTGCTATGATTCGGGCCTGGGATTGCAGTGGGGATCCGGTTTCATGAAGACAGCGATGCGGCTCGGCAAGAAATCACTGCTGGCAGCGGTGCTCGGTTTGCTTGGCCTCGCCGTCCAGCCGGCATTCTCCGAGGAACGGGCGAAAGACCTGTTCGGTGCCGAGAAACTGCCGACCGCGACCGCTGCGCAGTCGATCGGCTTCTATTCCAAGGGCTGTTTTGCCGGCGGCGTCGCCATTCCCATGGATGGTCCGACCTGGGAGGTGATGCGGCCGTCGCGCAACCGCCGCTGGGGCCATCCGGCGATGATTGCCCTGATCGAGAAACTGTCGCGCGATGCAGCCGCCGATGGCTGGCCCGGTCTCTTGATCGGCGACATTTCGCAGCCGCGCGGCGGCCCGATGATGACCGGCCACGCCTCGCACCAGATCGGGCTCGACGCTGACGTCTGGCTGACGCCGATGCCCAGCCGCCCGCTGTCGATGGCGCAGCGCGAATCGATGAGCGCCACCTTGATGGTCGACGAGAAGACGCATCTGGTGAAGGACGCGCTGTGGAAGCCGCAGCACACGGCGCTTCTGAAGCGGGCGGCGAGCTATCCCGAGGTCGAACGCATCCTGGTCAATCCCGGCATCAAGAAAAAGCTCTGCGACACGGTCAAGGGCGACCGCACCTGGCTGCGCAAGATCCGGCCGTTCTGGGGCCACGACTATCATTTCCACATGCGCATCGGCTGCCAGCCGGGTTCGCCCAACTGCAAGGCGCAGGAGACGACGCCCGATGATGACGGCTGCGGCAAGCCGCTCGCTTGGTGGTTCACCGAAGAACCGTGGCGGCCCAACAAAAACCCGGATGCGCCGAAGGCGCGCGACGTGATGACCATGGCCAACCTGCCCAAGGAATGTCGCGCCGTGCTCGAAGCGCCGGGGCCAGAGTCAGCCGAGGCGGCGACCTATCATGGCGGCGCCGTGCCGGTCGCGGTCGCGGCACCCGAACCGGAAGCGTCGCCCCAGCCGGCCAGCACCGCCGGTGGCGGCGGCGATTTGCCAGGCGCGGCAAATGCCTTCGCGGCGACGCCCAGAATGGGCGCGCCGGTTCCCCGTCCTCGGCCGCCTGCGAACTGATCGCCGCTGCGCCTTCGCAGTCTCAATCGGTTTAGCGGGCTGTTTTCGCGAAATAGTGGCCGTTTGGCCGCAGAAGCTCGCCGCTCGCGAGGACGGGCTCGAAAACCGTTTCCCTTTTCAGACTCATGCGCTAGTCAACGGAAGAACGGCGATACGCCGTCAGGGGGCGCCGGGGACGGACGAAAGCATGCCAAGCGTAAGCGATACCGACACGTCGTTGCGGTTCCCGATCATGATCGGCGACATTGGCGGCACCAATGCGCGCTTTTCGATCGTGCTCGACGCCAATTCCGAGGCCGGCGAGCCGCAAATCGTCCAGACCGCCAATTACAACACCATCGACGAGGCGATCCAGGCGGCGGTGCTTGACCGCTCGTCGGTCCGCCCCAATTCGGCGGTGCTGGCGGTGGCCGGCCCGGTCGACGGCGACGAGATCGAGCTCACCAACTGCCCGTGGGTCGTCAAGCCCAGGCAGATGTTCGCCAATCTCGGCCTGAGCGACATTGTCGTGCTCAACGATTTCGAGGCGCAGGCCCTGGCCGTCGTCGCGCTCGGTGAAGAGCATATGGAAAAGATCGGCGGCGGCACGCCGGAGCCGAATGCCGGCCGTGTCGTGCTCGGGCCGGGAACCGGGCTCGGCGTCGCCGGGCTGGTCTATGCGCTGCGCCACTGGATTCCGGTGCCCGGCGAAGGCGGCCATATGGACATCGGCCCGCGCTCACCGCGCGATTTTGAGGTGTTTCCGCACATCGAGAAGCTAGAGGGCCGCATTTCCGGCGAGCAGATCCTGTGCGGACGCGGCCTCGTCAACGTCTACCGCGCGGTGGCTAAGGCCGACGGCAAGCCGTCGCCCTTCACCACGCCGGCCGAGATCACCGCTGCGGCCCTGGCCAAGACCGATCCGGTGGCTGAGGAAGCGCTGGAGACCTTCGTCACTTGCCTCGGGCGCACCGCCGGCGACCTTGCCCTGGTGTTCATGAGCCGCGGCGGCGTGTTTTTGACCGGCGGCATCGCGCAAAAGATCGTGCCGGCGCTGAAGGAAGGCAATTTCCGCGCCGCCTTCGAGGACAAGGCGCCGCACAGTGCGCTGATGCGCACCATGCCCGTCTATGTCATCACTCACCCGCTGGCGGCACTTCTCGGCCTTGCCGCCTATGCCCGAAACCCGTCGCTGTTCGGCGTCCAGACGGCGGGCCGGCGCTGGCAGGCCTAGAGCGGTTCACCGTTTCACGGAAACGCCGACCCGCTCTATCTCCTTGTTTTGACGCAATTCCGGACGGAAAACCGCTACGCACTTTTCCTGGAATTGCTCTAGCTCTTCGACGAGATGTGCCTATATTCCCCGCGGGCGCGCTTGAGCCGCCCGCGACGAAGTTAATCAGCCGCGGGCATAGGCAAGCCGGCCTCATAACGCTAAGAGGGGTGCCGAATTTGCAGCCCGATCCTACGAGGCGGAAAACCACAAAGCGCTCCTGATTTGACACTTCAAGCCCCCAAACAAAAAGTCCAGCCCGGCGAGGTCACAGCGGTGCTCCGCCGCATCCTCGCTGAAAACGGCGATGAATATCGCTGGACCTATGTCGTTGCCGTCTCTTGCTTGCTGATCGTTTCCGGCACCACCGCCTTCACGGCGTGGATCATGGCGCCGATGATCAACCAGATCTTCTACGAACGGCGTGGCGATATGATCGTCTGGATCTGCGCCGGTTTCATGGGGGCCTCCCTGCTGCGCGGCTTCGCCGGCTACGGCCAGGCGGTCGCGTTGGCCAAGATCGGCAACAATCTGGTCGCGCGCTACCAGAAGCGCAGCTTCGACCATCTGATGAAGCTCGGCGTCAACTTCTTCAACGATACACGTTCCGGTCGGCTGGCGGCCCAGGTCAACGAGAATGTCGGCGGCGTCCGCGATCTGCTGTCGCTGACACTGACCTCCATCAGCCGCGACGCGGTCACGCTGATCGCCCTCGTCGGCGTCATGATCTACCAGGATCCGGTGCTGTCGCTCAGCTCGCTGCTGATCGGGCCGCCGCTGATCTGGGCCGTCGTCTACATCACCCGCCGACTGCGGCGTATCAACCGGGAATCCGTGCTGATCAATTCGCGGCTGAACGGGTCCGTGCAGGAGGCCACGCAAGGCATCGCCATCGTCAAGGCCTTCACCCTGGAGGACGAGCTGGCGCGCCGCATCGGCATCATGGCTGATACGGCCGAGCAGCGTAACAACAAGATCGCCCGGGTCGCGGAGCGGCTGTCGCCGATTTCCGAGATTCTGGGCGGTCTCGCCATTACCTCCGTGCTTGCCTATTCCGGCTACCGGGCGCTGGTGCTTGGACAACCACCGGGCGCGGTGTTTTCCTTCATCACCGCGCTGATCATGGCCTACGACCCGGCAAGACGCCTGGCGCGCACGCAGGTCGGAATGGAACGTGCCCTGGTCAACGCGCGCATGATCTACGAGTTGCTCGACCTGGAGCCGAAACAGGGCGACGCGCCCGATGCCGTCGAGGCCAGGATCACCACCGGCGAGGTGCGCTTCAACAATGTGACGTTCGGCTACAGCGCCGACATGCCGGTGTTGAGGGACCTGAGCTTTACCGCCGCGGCCGGCAAGGTCACCGCCATCGTCGGCGCTTCGGGCGCCGGCAAGTCGACGATGGTGGCGCTCTTGCAGCGCTTCTACGACGTCGACCAGGGCAGCATCGAGGTCGATGGCCAGGACATCTCGAAGGTGACCAAGCAGTCGCTGCGCCAGTCGATCGCCTATGTGGCGCAGGCGCCCTATCTGTTCGAGGGCACGATCCGCGACAACATCCGCTACGGCCGGCTGTCGGCCACGGACGCCGAGATC
This sequence comes from Mesorhizobium sp. 113-1-2, assembly GCF_016756475.1. Taxonomy (NCBI): domain Bacteria; kingdom Pseudomonadati; phylum Pseudomonadota; class Alphaproteobacteria; order Hyphomicrobiales; family Phyllobacteriaceae; genus Mesorhizobium; species Mesorhizobium sp. 113-1-2. The sequence goes on along the minus strand of NZ_AP023242.1, from coordinate 857,952 downwards.
GAGCAGGCGGCGAAACAGGCGGCAGCCGACGAGTTCATCCGCCAGCAGCCGCAAGGTTACGACACGCCGGTCGGCGAAGGCGGCTCGACGCTGTCGGGCGGCCAGCGCCAGCGCGTCTCGATCGCCCGCGCCATCGTGCGCCAGGCGCCGATCCTGCTGCTCGACGAGGCGACCTCGGCGCTCGACAACGAGGCGGAGGCGCGCGTCCAGGAGGCGCTGAGCCATGTCATGCAAGGCCGCACGACGATCGTCATAGCGCATCGGCTATCGACGGTGGTCAATGCCGACCACATCATCGTGCTGGAAGAGGGACGGTTGGTCGAGGAAGGCACCCATGCGACGCTGATGGCCGACCCGGACAGCATCTATGCCCGCTTCCACCGCATACAGGGCGTCAAGGGTCTGGGGCTTGTCGACGACAGCGTACCGATCCAGACTTCGTCCAAGGACTTTGAGACGCGGAACATTGCCCGGAGCACGGCATGAGCGAGACATCGGCAACCGGCAAGCCGGCAAGCGATATGGGCCTTGTGGTGGTGGGTGCCGCCGGCCGCATGGGGCAGACGCTGATCCGCGCCATCCATACCATTCCCGGCGCCCGCGTCATCGGCGCGGTCGAGCGCGCGGATTCGCCTCATCTGGGCAAGGATGCCGGCGAGCTGGCAGGCATCGGCATCATCAACGTGCCGATATCGGACGATCCGCTGCCGGTCTTCGCCAAGGCCGATGGCGTCCTCGATTTCACCACGCCGGCCTCGTCCGTCGAATTCGCCGGCTATGCGGCGCAGGCGCGCATCGTCCATGTCATCGGCACGACCGGCTGTTCGGCCGACGACAATGCCAAGATCGCGGCGGCGGCGCGCCACGCGACGATCGTCAAGTCGGGCAATATGAGCCTCGGTGTCAACCTGCTGGCGGTGCTGGTCGAACAGGCGGCGCGCGCGCTCGATGCTGACGATTTCGACATCGAGATCCTCGAAATGCACCACAAGCACAAGGTCGACGCACCGTCGGGCACCGCATTGCTGCTCGGCGAGGCCGCCGCCGCCGGGCGCGGCATAGCGCTGGCCGGCAATGACGTGCGTTCACGCGACGGCCACACGGGCGTGCGAAAGCAAGGCACGATCGGCTTCGCCACGCTGCGCGGTGGTTCGGTCGTCGGCGATCACAGCGTGATCCTGGCCGGAACCGGCGAGCGCATCACGCTGTCCCACCACGCCGAGGACCGCGCCATCTTCGCCCGCGGCGCCGTCAAGGCGGCGCTTTGGGCACGCGGCAAGAAGCCAGGACTGTATTCGATGCGGGACGTGCTCGGGCTCAGCTGAGCAAACCACAACCACCTGATTTTAACGCAATTCCGGACGGAAACCCGCTTCACACTTTTCTCTTGAAGGGAGCAAAAATGTCGAGAACCCTTGTGCTCGTGCGCCATGGCCAGAGCGAATGGAATTTGAAGAACCTGTTCACCGGCTGGCGCGACGTCGACCTGACCGAGCAGGGCCACGCCGAGGCCAAGGCCGCCGGCCAGAAGCTCAAGGCGCGCGGCCTGAAGTTCGATATCGCCTTCACCTCGGCGCTGACCCGGGCGCAAAAAACCTGCCAGCACATTCTCGACGCGGTCGGCCAGAGCGACCTGAAGACCATCCGCGACCAGGCGCTCAACGAGCGTGACTATGGCGACCTCTCCGGCCTCAACAAGGACGACGCCCGCAAGAAGTGGGGCGAGGAGCAGGTGCATGTCTGGCGCCGCTCCTACGACGTGCCGCCGCCCGGCGGCGAAAGCCTGAAGGACACCGGTGCCCGCGTCTGGCCCTATTATCTGCACGACATGCAGTCGCACGTGCTGCGCGGCGGCACCGTGCTGGTCGCCGCCCACGGCAATTCGTTGCGCGCGCTGATCATGGCGCTGGACGGCAAGTCGGGCGAGGAGATCGTCAAGCTGGAACTCGGCACTGGCGTGCCGGTCATCTACCAGCTCAACGCCGATTCGACCGTGGCGTCGAAGGAAGTGCTGGAGGGCTGACCCTTGCTGAGCCGGCGAGCGGAAGTCCAGGCTCTGGCTGGAACACGGCGCTTTTACCAAACCATGATTCCAGCTTTCCGCGGCATGGTCCAAAAAGCGCGTTGACAGCCATCGCTTGCCCGCTTACATGAGCCCGCACCAGCCCAGATGGCGGAATTGGTAGACGCGCACGGTTCAGGTCCGTGTTCCGCAAGGAGTGGAGGTTCGAGTCCTCTTCTGGGCACCAAATTCCCGTTTCGAACCGTCCGATGGTTCAGAAACCCAAAGAAAAAGCCCGGTTTGTCCGGGCTTTTTCTTTGTCCGGCATATCGGCGTTGTCCGATGTCCGACTGTCAGCGAATTGACAGGTTCCTCCAGCCAATGTCCCACTGGATCACGATCGCCAAAGCCCGGTTCCAGAACGCGCTCGTCGGGGGGAACCGTCACGGCCTCCTCGATTGCCGTCGAAGGGACCGCCCCGACAAAGCTTTGACATGATCGCGGCTAGTTTAGAAACATTCAAAATTGGACAGCCCTGCATGAATCCTACCTACACAAGCGCACAGAAGGCCATTCATTGGGCCGTGTTTCTGTTGGTTATCGGCCTTTACGGCCTGACTTATGTCGCGGATATCTTTCCACGCAACGACCCTGGCCGGGCGCTCGTCTGGTGGTTCCACATCTCGTTCGGGATGCTGCTGTTCGCGCTGGTCGTCATCCGCATTGGCCTGCGCCTGATCTTGGGAACCCCGGGGCTGCCGGGGGAAATGTCGGAGCTGGAACGATGGGTGGCCAAGGTCGCGCATCTCGTGCTTTACGGGCTGCTTGTCGCCATTCCGGTCCTTGGCATCCTGGTGACCTGGTACAGGGGCGACGCCTTGAGTTTCTTCGGCCTCTTCACCATCCCGGCTCCGGTCTCCGCGGACAGCGGCACGGCCCGAACCATAAGGGAACTGCACAGCCTCTGCGCCAATCTGATCCTTATCCTCGCCGGTCTCCATGCGGCGGCTGCGCTCTGGCATCACTATGTCCGCAAGGACGACGTGCTCCAGCGTATGCTGCCGGGGACAAGCGGCCCCTGATCGCGGGGCAAACGCCGGCAGGCCGATGCCCTTTGTCGTGCTTGCGGACCAGGAGACTGGCCAGATGACGAGCCGGATTGAAACACAAGGTCTGCTGCATGGCCCTTGGATGAAACCGATACTGAAACACTTGGCGACCGCGAGCCTGGTCGGGCTTGTCCTGCTTCGACCGTTCCACGCCCGTGCGGATGAGGATGACGACGGCGATCACGACCGGGCGCGGGACCTTTACGAGCGTGGCGAAATAAAGGGCTTGGCTAACATCCTTGGCGTGGTTCACGCCGATGCTCCCGGCGACATCGTGGCTGTCGATTTCATCCGGATAGGCGACCGCTGGGTCTATCGCTTCCAGGTCGTTGCTCCTGACGGACGCCGCAGGATCGTTGACGTCGACGCCGGCGCCGGCGAGCTGATGCGCGGCAGGGGCGGCGATTGATGAAGATACTCCTTGCCGAAGACGAGCCGCGCATTGCGAGCGACATCGCGGCGGTGCTCAAGGCCGCGGGGATGGCCGTCGATACCGTGCGCGACGGAGAGGCCGCGTGGTTCGCGGGTGACGTCGAGAACTACGACGCGGCGATCCTGGATCTCGGATTGCCGAAGCTCGACGGCCTGACGGTGCTGAAGCGCTGGCGGGCCAACACACGCCGCTTTCCCGTCCTGATCCTGACGGCACGGGGCCTTTGGACCGAGCGCGTCGAAGGCATCAATGCGGGCGCCGACGATTACCTCCCCAAGCCGTTCGAAATGGACGAGCTGCTGGCGCGGCTGCGCGCGATCCTTCGCCGTTCGACGGGCCAGGCGGCACCGGTGCTGAAATCCGGACCGCTGGTCCTCGATACGCGCCAGATGCGCCTTTCGCTGCGCGGCGTTCCCGTCGCACTGTCACCGCTGGAATACCGGCTGATGGCGTTCCTGATGCATCATGCCGGGCGCGTGGTCGCGCCGACAGAACTCGCCGAGCATCTCTACGATTCCGGCAATGATCGCGATCCGAACACAATCGAGGTCATTGTCGCGCGCCTGCGCCGCAAGCTCGGCAACGACGTCATCGAGACTCGGCGCGGGTTCGGATATTTCGTACCCGACGAGCCGTCCTGATGGGCAATTCGATCCGCTTCAGGCTCTGGTCGGCGGCAACCATTTCGATTCTCGTCGCCCTTGCCATTGCCGGGGTCGGACTGCGCTATCTGTTCGAGCTGAATGTCGAGAGGCGTATCGTCGGCGAACTGACCGCCGATCTCAATGAGCTGATCGGCGCGACCAGCTTCGCGGCCAACGGCCAGCTTTCGGTCGCCCCGGGCCTGACTGACCCGCGCTTCACCAATCCGCTGTCGGGTCATTACTGGCAGGTGGAAGACCTGGCCAGCCATGGCCTGGTGCGCTCGCGTTCGTTGTGGGACGCAACGCTTGCGTTGCCCGGCCAAGGCGCGAGCGGTGAACTGAGAACGATCGAGGAGCTCAAAGGGCCCGGCGGCGAACTCACCGTAGCCGTCGTGCGCACCATAACCGATGCCGACGGCCGGTCGTTTCGCGCCATCGTGGCGGAAGATCATAGCAGCGTCACGGTGTCGGTGCGCGAATATGTACGCGATCTCGTCCCGGCGCTCATCCTGCTCGCCGCCGCCCTCATGGTGGCCTTCTTCGTCCAGATCACTGTCGGCCTCGCGCCGCTGGAAAGCCTGCGGGTCGCCGTCCGAAACGTGATCGCGCAGCGGACGGCACGACTGGACGTGGCGGCGCCGAGCGAGGTGCAGCCGCTCGCCGACGAAATCAACCGCCTCCTCGATGCGCAGGAGAAGGCCCTTGCACGCGCCCGGTCGCGCGCCACCGACCTGGCGCATGGCCTCAAGACGCCGCTGCAGGTGCTGTCAGCCGACATCCGCGCCTTGCGCGGGAAGGGCGAAACCGAGCTGGCCGACGAGATCGAGAAGAGCGCCGGAGCGATCCGGCGTCATGTCGAGCGCGAACTCGCGCGCGCCCGTCTGGCGCCCGGCGTTTCCGGCAAGGCATCGTGCCGGGTCAGGGAAGCCGCGGCCGGCGTCATTGCCGTCATCAAGCGCACGCCGGGCGGCAAGCAGCTCTCGTTCCTGATCGACGTCGCGGAGGATTTCATGGCGCCGGTCGACGAGGGCGACCTTTCGGAAATCCTCGGCAATCTGGTGGAGAACGCGGCGCGCTTCGCAAGATCCTCGGTCAAGGTCAATGCGCGGGCAACCGGCGGCGAGGTGTCCATCGCGGTCGCCGACGACGGCCCGGGCATCCCCGATGCGGACCGGGAATCCGCCCTGTCACGCGGGGTGCAGTTGGACAGCAAGGGCGGCAGCAGCGGGCTGGGCCTGGCCATCGTCTCCGACATTGTCGAAGCCTATGGCGGACGGCTGACGATGACCAACGCCGATCCCGGCCTGGTCGTGACCATCACCCTCCCCCGGCAGGGTTGATCGACGCTCAGGCAAAGCCTGGGAAATAGTCGACCTTTATCTTCGAGCGGCGAACACCCATGCCCAGCAGCATGTCGCGCAGCGCCTTGACCATGGCCTGAGGGCCGGAAATGTAGAAGGTCCGCTCCAGATAGTCGGGAATGGCCAGGCGCACCAGGCGCGCGTCGATATAGCCGGGATACTGGCCCCGCTCGGCCCCCCGAGCCACGGCAAGCACCGTCCTTATGCCCAGTTCCCGTTTCGCCGCGCCGAGCACGTCGCGATAGGCGATGTCCTGCTGGGTCTCGGCTCCGTAGAGGACGACGATGGGCCGCCTTTCATGGCTGTCGATGAGATATTGCAGCATCGAGCGGAATGGCGTGATGCCGATGCCGCCGGCCAGGAAGGCAATCTTGGTTTGGGGATTGGCCGGCAAGGTGAAGTCGCCGGCCAGCTGGGAGGCGTGGATCGTGCTGCCGGGCTTCATTGTGCCCAGCATTCGCTTGAAGGCGCTCGATTGCGGGTAGAACTTGACGCCAAGCCGTATGGATTGCTCCGTGGGCGCCGAGGCCACCGTGAAATAGCGGCGGTTACCGCGATTGTCCGATCGGTCGAGTCCAAGTGTCCATTCCAGATACTGTCCAGCCTGGAAGGCAAGCTTTCGCGGTGACCTGAAGATGAAATCATAGCTGTCGACGGCCGATTGCTCGATGCGCTCGAGCGTCAACACGAAGCGTCCTCTCGGGCTCACGGCGTAGGCAAACAGATTGCCGGTCAGAAGCGCCAGTTCCGGCGTGAAATAGAGCGAGCCGACATGGATGTTGGGCGCGAACAGGAAGCCGACGATGGCGGCGAAGGCGATGCGCGGCCACCGTGTCGTCGGCGCCGTCAGCGGCTCGGTCAGCATCACGAAGGCGAAGAACAGCAGCGGCGACGAGCCCAGCGTCTCCGTCAGCGCGGCGGCGTATTGCGACGGCTCGGTGGTTACCAGGATTGTCGCCAGCGCGACGACACCGAAGGTGGCGACCAGATCGAGCCGGCGCAGCTTGCGCACCATCAGGAGGCCGCCGAAGAGCACGACGGGAAGCAATGGCAAATTGCCGCCGACCCACCAGGTGGCCGGCTGGTCGAGCAGCAGCGCGGTCAGCGCCACGCCCAGCGCCGCGGGATTGAAGACGTGTTTCCCGCCGATGGCGAGGATGAATTTGGATGAAATCGCCCAGACGCAGGCGAACACCACCGCGCATATCCCCTTGAGGTCCGTGACGGCCACCGGATCGAGGATGAGCGCCAGGATGAGGGCGGTGATGTAGACCGACTCGTTGTTGGCCGGAACCTTGAAGACGGCGGCAAAAACCCTGTTGGTGATCCAGCAGGTGGCCAGCATCAGCCCCGTGGTGAAGGCGAGCATGACCGGATCATGCGGCACCAGTTTGAGGAAGCCGAGCACGAGGGCCGTGCCCAGCAGGGCGATCAGGTAATAGAGGACCAGCCGGTACATGGTCTGATGGTCGAGAAGCCGGTCGATGGTCTTGATCATGGCTGGCAAAAAGCTCCGAAGCCGCTCGTGGGCGTGGCTCGACTGTTGCTGTCGACGACGTAACCTTCGAGGCCGGGCGCCTGTTCGAGAAAGAAAATGCCCTCCCGGCCCATGGCGAAGGCGGCGGTGGCGAAACGGTCGGCCTCGAACACATCCGAGCCGATGACGGTCAGGCTGACGATTTCGGTGATCGGATCGCCGGCCCCGAGCGGATTGTAGATGTGCTGCCCGCGCACATAGGTGCCGGAGGTAGCGACGCCGTGTCCTCGCGGATAGACAATCTTGATGATCTCTTCGGCATTGAAGGGATTGCGGATGCCGACGCTCCAGTCGAGACCCGAAGCATTTCGGCCGCAGGACTGGATGTCGCCGCCCGCCTCGATGAAGAAATCGCCGACGCCGGCCTGGCGAACGATCCCGGCGGCATTGCGGATGGCCCAGCCCTTGACGATGCCGGACGGGTCCAGCGATCCGTCGGGCTTGCGGATGTCGAAATATCCGTCCGTCTGGCTTTTCGTCTGTGCGGCAAGCGCCATCACTCCCATCATTTCGGCGCTCCAGTCGCGGATCGGAAGATCACCCCGGTTGATGGCCGAAATCTCGCTGTCGGTCCTGTAGGTGCTGAAGCGGCGGTCTATATGCTCGAAATAATCGAAGACCGCGTCGACAAGCGTCGCGCCCGAGGCACCGGCGATGTCGACAGTGACGGGCATGCCCATCAAGATCCTCGTGTCGCGCATGGATCAGGACGCTGCTTTCTTCAATGCGCCGCCAAGCGACTGGATGAAGGCCCTGCTGGTCAGCGTGGCGCCCGAAATGATGTCGACATTGGCGCTCTGCGCGCTGATCGCCTCGTCACGCAGCATCGGCAGCGCCTGCCTGTTGATGCTGATCGAGGTGCGGCGGTCATTGGGGTATTTCAGGACCTTGAGCGCCGTGAGACGGCCGCCTTGGATGGAAGCCTGAATCTGGATGAGGCCGTAATAGGCATCGGCGGCAGGACCGGTGTAGGTGCCGTCGACAAAGCCGTGCCCCGCCGACTTGGCGCCGGGACTCACAGCCAGCTTCATGGCGGCCTTGAAGACGCGGGCGGGTGCTTGCGGATAGTCCGGCCTCGGCTGGGGAATGGGGATATAGACGGCCGGGGTTACGGTGAAGGATGCTGCCCGCGGCGCGGCATCGGCGATACGTTGAGCTGGCGCCTGTTCCGGCCGTGGTGCCGGCGCTTGGGAAAGCTGCGGAGGGCTGGCTGAGAGCGGCGGCTTTGTCGCCCGCGGCTTCGGGGCGGGCGCGGAGATCGCGGCGGTGGTTTCGCCACCGACCGATGTCGGCGTGGTCGCGGGAGGATCGAGCCGCACACGCTGCTGCCGGATTCCAGGCGATGGCGGTGCAGGCGCTGGAATGGGATCAGTTTGAACGGGGCTGGCCGGAGCAGGGGGCTGCGCCACACTGTCCTCGGCGGCATTGGCGGAACCCGCCGTGTCGATCATGTCGCCGGCAGGGCCCTTGCCTGCCTGGTCCCATACATAGGCGCCCGAAGACGCGATCACGAAAAGTGACAGGGCAATCTGTTTCATCGGCTCGTTACACCTTCAATCCCGCGCCGGCGAATCGGCTTCGCGGCAATTTGGAAGCAATGTCTCACGATCCACCTGACAATTGGCTGTCAGGCGCGGACACCGTCGACAGCACCGATCCTTGAACCTCCAGTCGTCATCTCGGAACGAAGGGGACGAGGGCGGCCGTCAACCAAACCTGCCCTCGCGACTAGGCGCTGAACAAACCACTTCAAACCGGGCGACGGCTTCGCTACGCTTGCGGCCATGTCTCAATCCAGCACCGCAATCTTCGGCGCCCGTCGCGACCAGGCCTTTCCCACGCTCACCGAGGCGGACATCGAGCGCATGCGCCGCTTCGGCGAGGCCAGCGCCTATGCCGCCGGCGAGCACATCATCAGGGCCGGCGATGTCGCGCCCGGCCTGATCCTGGTCCTGTCGGGCAAGGTCGATATCACCCAGGATGGCCTCGGCCGGCGCGAGACGATTGTCACCCACGGCCCGGGCAGCTTCGTCGGCGAACTGGCGCAGCTTTCGGCGCGGCCCTCGCTGGTCAATGCCGAAGCCGCCGAACCGGTCGAGGCCTTCGTCATCCCCTCGCAGCGTGTGCGCGACCTGATGGTGCAGGAGGCCAATCTCGGCGAGCGTATCATGCGCGCTCTGATCCTGCGTCGTGTCGGGCTGCTGGAAAGCGCCACCAGCGGGCCGATCATCATCGGACCGTTGGACAATGCCGACGTGCTGCGGCTGCAAGGGTTCCTGGCCCGCAGCGACCAGCCGCACCGCGTGCTCGATTCCGCCAGCGACCCCTGCGCCAAAACCCTGGTCGAGCGTTTCGACGTCGACCCGCACCACCTGCCGGTCGTGCTGTGCCCGAACGGCAGGCTGCTGATGAATCCGAGCGAGAACGACCTCGCCCGCTGCATCGGTCTGCTCAGGCCGATCGATGCCGATACGCTGTATGATGTCGCCATTGTCGGCGCCGGGCCGGCGGGGCTGGCGGCTGCCGTCTATGCCGCGTCCGAAGGCCTGTCGACCATCGTGCTCGATTGCCGGGCCTTTGGCGGGCAGGCCGGCGCCTCGGCCCGCATCGAGAACTATCTCGGCTTCCCGACCGGCATTACCGGGATGGCGCTGATGGCGCGCGCCTACAACCAGGCGCAGAAATTCGGCGTCGAAATGGTGATCCCCGACGAGGTGAAGCTGTTGAGTGCGGCGACCGACAATTCAGGCGCCCGCTATCTGCTCGATGTCGGCGACGGCGAAACGGTGCGCACGCGCAGCGTGGTGATCGCCAGCGGCGCGCGCTACCGGCGTCTCGACGTCGCCAATTTGTCGCAGTTCGAGGGAACCTCGGTGCACTATTGGGCCTCGCCCATCGAAGGGCGGCTTTGCACTGGCCAGGAAGTGGCGCTGGTCGGCGCCGGCAATTCGGCCGGGCAGGCGGCGGTCTACTTGGCCAGCCATGCGCGCAAGGTGGCGCTGCTGGCACGCGGCGGCAGCCTCGATGCCTCGATGTCGCGTTATCTGGTCGAGCGCATCAAGGCGCAGCCGAACATCGAGGTGCTGACCGAGACCGAAATCGAGGCGCTGGAGGGCGAGGAGGGCAATCTTGCCTCTGTCCGCTGGCGCAACCGCGTCAGCGGCGAAGAAACGACGCGCCCGATCCGCCACCTCTTCCTGTTCATCGGCGCCGACCCGAACACCGACTGGCTGGCGCAATGCAACGTTGCGCTGGATGCCAAGGGTTTCATCCGCACCGGATCGGAGCTCGGACCGGAACATGGCCTGATGGAAACCAGCCGCAGCGGCGTGTTTGCCATCGGCGATGTGCGTTGCGGCTCGGTCAAGCGCGTCGCGGCGGCCGTTGGCGAAGGGGCCCAGGTGGTCGCGGCCTTGCATGCTTATCTAGCGCAGGACAGTGACCACGCCGGCGCAACGCAACTGACCAGGAGAGTGTGATGGCGGATGAATGCAAGCATGCGGCTGGAATCAAGGACGTGACACCGAGCGCGCTCGGCTGCGAGGAGTGCCTGAAGAGCGGTTCATGGTGGGTGCATCTGCGGCTTTGCCGCACCTGCGGCCATGTCGGCTGCTGCGACGACTCACCCAACCGCCACGCGACCAAACATTTTCACGCCACCAGCCATCCGGTCATCGAGGGCTACGATCCGCCGGAAGGCTGGGGCTGGTGCTATGTCGACGAGGTCTTTCTCGACCTTGGTGACCGCACGACGCCGCAGAACGGCCCGATCCCGCGATTTTACTAGGATCACGCGCCGCGCGCTCAGTTTCCGAGGCACGAAAAAAGCCCGGTTGGCCGGGCTTTTTTCGTGCCTGATATGCCGATCTCGCGATCAGTCTCGGCTTGGCGTCACCGGCGTGGGTGTGGGATTGTCGACGCTGTTCTCGTTGACCTGGAAGGCTTTGCCTTGAACCTTCTTTTTCCTGAGGTCGTCGCTGGTCTCAGGCTGCGGCGGGCGCTTGGGATTTTCTTCGGTGTTGTCGTTGACGTCGGGGGCTCTTGTCATCGTGTCCTCCAGGGGCTGTCCCGGAGACAATGTTCGACGGGGCACCGGGTTCCGCCGGTGAAGCAGGACGCTCCTTGCGATCAGGCGTTTGCAGCCGGACGCTCGTCGGTCTGTCGGGCCATTTTGTGCCGGCATTCAGGGAACAGGAACAAGGCCGGCAACTCAACCGTCATGCGGGCTTGTGCTGTCGCACGATCCTCCATTCGTGCCAGATCAGCACCATGACGACAGCATCGAAGACGGTCAGGACCAGCAGGCCGAATGAATGCGTGTATGAGTAGCGGTAGACTTGGTAGGCCATGAACAGGCCCAAAGCCGCGAGCGAGGCCGGGTAAGACCAGAGCTTGCCTCTCAAAAGCCCGGCAACCAGGGCAAGCTTTGTCAGGCCGTGGCTGAGCAGGTAGAAGGCATAAAACTCCTTGCTGGCGATCGAGAAATGGCTTGCCATCTGCGACAGATGGCCAGCTATGAAATCGTTCGGATCTTCGATCAATTCCTCTGCGGTGAGGGCATTGACCCAGGAGGCAATGGTATCGGTCGTGACGACATAGAGCAGAATCCCGCCGATGCATTCGATCAGGGCATGCGCGCCCTTCAGCCATACGCTGACCTCGAAGATCTGATGGATGCGATGTTCATTGACGGGTTTCAAGTATCCACCTCACAACCAACCACGGAAACCCATGCCAAATGGATGTAGCTTTAACACACTGGATGAATGCCGCGGGCGGTATCAGCCCTTTTCTTGATGAAAACGATGATCGGCGTCTCACAAATCGGCGTTCCTCTCATGGTGCTGGCTGTGGTGCTGCAATGGTGTGCGAAGGCTGACCGCCGCCATATTCGTCACGCGGCCGTGTCGGCCGGTCTGGCGTTCTTGCTCAGCCTGGCGATCAACCAGTTCATCCTTCTGGTCGTGCATCGGATACGGCCCTACGATGCCGGCGTGACGCACCTGTTGATTGCGCCCAGTGCCGACTGGTCGTTCCCATCCGATCACGCGACAGCCAGCATTGCGATTGTTGCTGCCTTTGCGATGCAAGGTCTCCCGCGCCGGACGATCGCGCTTTTCATCACGGCATTGCTGATCTGCTGGTCGAGAATCTACATCGGGACGCACTACCTGACCGACGTTGTCGGTGGGGCCATAACTGGTGTCCTGGGTGCCGTCGTGGTGCGACTGGTTTACCGCGAGAACTCCCGGCTGGACAAACTGGTGACCCAAATTTTTTAGGTCGATTCTGTTTGAGGACATATTCAGGCGAAGGAGGGCGATCGGCGACCTCCTCGACATGCATGGTTCTTGCCGGCCCTGGGCCGGTCAATGCGAAGCTTCCCGACGGGCGCTCAGAGCCGACTGTTGGCAGTCTATCGCACCGACCCGGTGACCGTGCGGTCGACGTCGGGTACGGATTTGCGATCATTGCCGGCAAGCGCCGCGATGATCAGCAGACTGGCGACAACCGGTACAAACAGGACGGCGACGCGGGCCTGTACATGAAGAATGGCGCGCCATTCGCTGCTGCGCTTGTCGGGGCTGTCGCTCATCATACTCACTTTGCCATGGACCCCCCGGGGAGGTCACATAGAGGTGAACGGTTAAGCAACTCCTTCCGACTTCGTTAACGCTGGACTTCAAGTCCGGAGCAATTCCAGGAAAAGTGTAAACGGTTTTCCGTCCGGAATTGCGTCAAAACGAAGAGTCTAATCAGCTAAGCCCGATGCGCCTTGCGCCTTGCCGGAACAGCGCCTCGGCATCGGGATCGAAGCGGAAGGTGCCGATAAAATCGTCGGCGCGATAGTCAGGCAATGTCTTGCGGATGGCGGCGGCAAAGCCGCGCGCCTCGTCGAGCCGGCCGGCCAGCGCCAGGCAGTGCGCGGCGATCGCCAGGATGATCGTATGCGCATTGGGCCGTGCCGCCGCCTTCAGCGCCCATTCGGCCGCCTCTTCGAACTGGCCGAGCCGGACATGCGACATGGCGCGCGACCCCAGCATGCCGAACAGCAGCGGATCGAAGGGGCTGAGATGCCGTGAATGGTCCGACGAGCTTATCGCCGCCTGCGGGTCGCCCGACTGCGAGTGGACGAAGGACAGCGCGTAATGGCCAAGCGCGAAATTCGGGCTGAGATCCACCGCACGCCCAAGTTCGGACAGCGATCCGTCCTGCTCGCCGCGCAGCCACAGCGCCCGGCCCATCGCCCAGTGCGCGGCCGGATTGTGGTCGTCGACCAGCAGGCTGTGGCCGGCGCTCTCATAGGCCAGAGCGGTTTCGCGGTCGCGGTCGCCCCAGCGCTGGAAGGCATTCTGCCAATGGGTGAAGGACAGGCCGGCATAGGCGCGGGCAAAGGTCGGGTCGAGCTGCAAGGCCTTGTCGAAGAAATGCCGCGCCCGCTCGTTCTCGGCCTGGGTGAAGCGGTACATGTGCCAGAGGCCGCGATGATAGGCCTCCCAGGCATTGAGCGAATTCGGCGCCTTCAGCATGGCGCGGTTGCGCTCGACCGTTTCGATTTCGGCCGAGATCGACGACACGATGCTGTCGCCGATATCGTCGAGCATGGCGAAAAGGTCATCGGGCCGGCGCTCGAAGGTCTCGGCCCAGACGATCCTGGCGGTGCGCACCTCGATCAGTTCGACGCTGACGACGAGGCGGCCGGTCAGGGTACGCACGGTGCCGGTGGCGACATAGTCGACGCCAAGTTTTCTGCCGGCCTCCTCCGGCGCGATGGTCGTCTGCGCCAGCGCGAACACCGATCCGCGCGCGATGACGAAGAAATCCCGAAGCTTGGCGAGACGGGTGATGATGTCGTGGGTGAAACCGTCGGCCAGCCCGCCGCGCGCGCCACTTTCTTCGACAAACGGCATCACCGCCAGCGAGGCCTGGCTTGGCTCGACCGGGCCGGCATCGCCTGTTTGGACGACCAAGTGCGATGCCGTGGACAGGCAGGCCGGCTGCGCCTTAAGCGGGCTGCCGGACTGTTGGTCGCGGATCGCCTGCCAGGCCGCGCGAAGCGGGGCGAAATCCAGCTCTTCCGACTGGAACAGGCGAGCCGCCGAAGCCAGATGTGCCTCGGCCGCGCCGATGGCACCGCGCTCCGCCAGATTGGTCAGCAAGGCCAGATGCGCGCGCGTGTCGAAGGGCGCCAGCTCGACCCATTTGTCGAGATGCGTGGACATTTCAGGCGAGCCAGCCGGCTGGTTTGCGGCAAGCTGCTCCAATACAGCGGCGTGGAATGCGTGAAAACGCCGGCGCTGGGCGGTCAGCCAGCTGTCGAAAAGCGGGCTTCGCTCGAGCACCAGCCCGTCGAGCAGATCGCCGGCGAAAAGTTTTGCCAGTGCTCGCAGCCGCTCCACATCCAGCGTGGCGATTCCTTGCGCGGCGGCGTGGCTAACCGCCAGCGCATCGACAAGGCAGTCGCCGAGATCGAGCGCGATCGTATCGCCCTGGGTGGTGACCCGGCGCCTATCCGGCGTGTCGAGGGCGGCGCGCAGCTTGCTCAGGCACCAGCGCAGTTCGCCGCGGGGATCGTTGGGCACATCCCACAGCAGCTCGCACAGGCGGCCGCGCCCTACGGTGTGCGGCGCCAGCGCCAGATAGGCGAACAGCGCGCGCAGCTTGCGCGACGCCGGCAGCGCCACGGGCGCGCCGTCACGCAGGATTTCCAGCGGTCCGAGCAGCCGCACGGACAGGATCGGCGTATCGCCGTCCAGCCTCGATGGTGCGGATTCCACGTCCGTTCCCACGCCTGCTCCCACGCTGGCCCGTCGGCCCTTGCTGTATCACCAAACACGACACGGCGCATCCGGCGGCGAATCTCGCGCCGCATGCGGCCGTTGCCGCATCGCCGGCACGTCAGTCGTAGCGTGGCAAGGTCTCGAAACCTCGCCGCCCAACCCGCCGGTTTGTAACCGGCCTGTGATGACAACGAGCACAGACAAGGAGTTCTTCCATGTTGCAGCAACGGAAAATCAGAACCACGGCCGGGCGCGGCCGCCTGTTCGACAGCATTCTGGACACTGTCGGCGACACGCCCGTGATCCACATCAACAATCTCGCACCAGCCCACGCGACGATCTACGTCAAGGCCGAGTTCTTCAATCCGGCTGCATCGGTGAAGGACCGGCTGGCGCTCAACATCATCGAGGAAGGCGAGCGCAGCGGCGCGCTGAAGCCCGGCCAGACGGTGGTCGAGGCGACCAGCGGCAACACCGGCATCGGGCTTGCCATGGTCTGCGCGCAGAAGGGCTATCCGCTGGTGGTCACCATGGCCGACAGCTTTTCGGTCGAGCGCCGCAAGCTGATGCGCATGCTGGGCGCCAAGGTGGTGCTGACGCCGCGCGCCGAAAAAGGCTTTGGCATGTACAAGAAGGCGGTGGAACTGGCCGAGGCCAATGGCTGGTTCTTGGCCCGCCAGTTCGAGACGGCGGCCAATGCCGCCATCCACGAGGCGACCACGGCGCGCGAGATCGTCAATGATTTTGCCGGCTCGCGGCTAGACTGTTTCGTCACTGGCTATGGCACCGGCGGCACCGTCGTCGGCGTGGCGCGCGTGCTGCGCCGCGAGCGGCCGGAAACCCGCATCGTGCTTTCCGAACCGGCCAATGCGCAGCTGGTCGGCAGCGGCAAGGCGCAGCAGCGCGGTGCCCATGGCGCCCCTGCCGCCAGCCATCCGGCCTTCGAGCCGCATCCGATCCAGGGCTGGACGCCGGACTTCATCCCCAACGTGCTGCAGGAAGCGATCGACGCCAGCCTCTATGACGAGGTGATGCCGATTGCCGGACCCGAAGGCATCAAATGGGCAAAGGCCCTGGCGCAGAAGGAAGGCATCTTCACCGGCATTTCCGGCGGCGCCACCTTCGCCGTGGCGCGGCAGGTCGCGGAGAAGGCGCCGGCCGGATCGGTGATCCTGTGCATGCTGCCCGATACCGGCGAGCGCTACATGTCGACGCCGCTGTTCGACGGCATCGAGGCCGAGATGGATGCCGACGAGATGGCGCTGTCGCGCTCGACGCCCGGCTGCCAATTCCCCGCGGCTTGACGGGAGACCGGTCATGGACATCGCGCAGGAAAGCCTCGGCATGCTGGCCGAGGAAACGCTCGACCCCGCCGACTGGGCCGCAGTCCAGGCCCTGTCGCACCAGGTCATCGACGACGCCGTCGATTATCTCAGAGATATCCGGGACCGCCCGGCCTGGCGGGAGATGCCGGCGGAGGTGAGAGAGGCCTTCGCGGCACCCCTGCCGCGCTTCCCCGCGCCGCTGTCCGCTGTCTACAATGAGGTCTCGCGCACGGTGATGTCCTATCCCATGGGCAACATCCATCCGCGCTTCTGGGCCTGGTATATGGGGTCGAGCAACTTCACCGGCGCGCTCGGCGACTTCCTGGCGGCAATCCAGGGCTCCAATCTCGGCGGCGGCAACCACGCCGCCGGGCTGATGGACAGCCAGGTGGTGAGCTGGTGCAAGCAGATGCTGGGTTTTCCCGCCTCCGCCTCCGGCACGCTGGTCAGCGGCGGCTCGATGGCCAACATCATCGGGCTGACGGTGGCCCGCAACACCAAGGCCGGCATCGACGTGCGCGAGCACGGCGTCGCGGCAATCGAAAAGCCGCTGCGCTTCTATGGCTCGGACCAGATCCACTCCTGCCACCGCAAGGCGATGGAAGCGCTCGGTCTCGGCAACCGCGCGCTGCGCCGCATCCCGACCGACGCCGCCCTACGCATCGACATATCGGCCTTGCGAGCGGCGATTTCAGAGGATCGCGCGGCTGGCTTCAAGCCAGCTTGCGTCATCGGCAATGCCGGCACGGTCAACACCGGCGCGATCGACGATCTGCGTGCACTGGCCAAACTCGCGCATGAAGAAGACATGTGGTTCCATGTCGATGGCTGCATCGGCGCGCTGATTGCGATCGCGCCCGACAATGCGCATCGCGTTGCCGGCATCGAATGGGCGGATTCGGTCGCGCTCGATCCGCACAAATGGCTGCATGCGCCGTTCGAGGTCGGCTGCGCCCTCGTCAGGGATGCCGTCGCGCATCGCCGAACCTTCGCGGTGACGCCGGAATATCTGGAATCGACGCCGCGCGGCCTTGCCTCGGGCGAGTGGCTGCACGATTACGGCCTGCAGACCTCGCGCGGCTTTCGCGCGCTCAAAGTCTGGATGGCGCTGAAGGAGCATGGCGTCGACAAATTCGGCCGCCTGATCGACCAGAACATCGCGCAGGCCTCCTATCTCGCCGGGCTGATCGAGACCGAGCCGCTGCTGGAGCTGGCGATGCCGCCGACCATCAACATCGTCTGCTTCCGCTACCAGCCTGGCGTCACCGGCGAGGCGCTGAAGGCGCTCAACACCGAGATCATGCTGCGCCTGCAGGAACTGGGCATCGCCGTGCTTTCCGACACCACCGTGCATGGCGAGCACTGGCTGCGCGTGGCGATCGCCAACCACCGCACAAGGCGCGACGACCTCGACGTTCTGGTCGCCGAGACAGTGCGGCTGGGGCGGGAGATCATGTCGGACGGCTCTCCCCGGAAATAGCCTGAAAAACGCGAGCGACAGGCATGGGCGGCCATGCGATTCTGCGGCGGTGATTCGGGAGGTCCGACCGTGACGCTGTTTCGTATGGCCGTGCTCGCGGCGCTCGTCTGCACGACGCCAGCCAGGGCTGCCGACATGGCCTTCTTCGTCAAGAACCTGCGCAAGGAAGCGGTGGCGGTCGAGCTGTTCAGCCGCGACCGCGAAACGGTCTGGCCGGGCAATGGCAAGGTGTTCCTGATCGACCCGAACTCCCAGAAATCGGTGCCGCTGTCCTGCAATTCCGGGGAGCGCATCTGCTACGGCGCCTGGGTCGATGGCAACGACCGGATCTCGGCCGGCGTCGGGCCTGATAACGACCAGCCTTGCGACACCTGCTGTTTCATCTGCGTCGAACACACCACCGAGACAATCGATCTGGTGCCGTGATTGGCGCCTCCGCGCAGGGGGTCACGTCAGTCCGGCAGACCGGCCTTGCGAAAACCATCTATGAAATGCTCACGCATCGCGTCGTCGCGGAACGGCTCAGTCCAGACCCAGTAGCTGGTGGTGAAATGCGGGTTGCCGATGAGGAACATTTCGACCTCGGCGCGTGCCTCGTCGAGCCGGCCGAGTTGCGCCAGGCTTGCCGCCAGGAAACGGCGTGAGCTCGTCCGATAGGTCTCCTCCCGGCGCAAGGTCTCGACGGCGGCATCGTAATCGCGCGCCGCATATTGCGCCTCGCCGAGCGTCAGATAGTACCAGCTTGCCGGATAGGGATTGAGCCGGAACGCCTTGCGGATGTGCTCGAGGCCTTCCTCGACCCGTCCAGCCAGCACTGCGATGTCGGACAATGTCGCCCAGGCGTCGGCCTCGTTCGGGTCGAGTTCGAACGCCTTGGCGAATTCGACATCCGACTCTTCGAAGCTGCGCTCGTAAGCCAGCAGATTGCCGAGCACCCAGCGGCAGCCGGCATCGTTGGGATCGATCGCCACGGCCCTGCGCGCCAGTTCCAGCGCGATGCGGCGGTTGGGTTCGACCGGCTCGCCCCAATGCACCCATCCCATCCAGTGGTTCATGGCAAGCCAGCGATGAGCCTCGGCGTAGTCCGGATCGAGCGACACAGCGCGCGTCAGCAGCAGATGCGCTTCCCGCGCCGTCTGCGGGGATTCGTCGATCAGCTTGCGCGCCCGCACGCACAGATCGTAGGCCTCGAGATTTGTCGGCCGGTTGCGTGGCGGCGGCGCGCGCAGCCGGCCGAGCAGCGCCTCGACGATCTTGGCCGTGGCCTCGTCCTGAACGGCGAAGATATCGTCCAGGCCGCGATCGAAGCGTTCGGCCCACAGATGCTCGCCGCTCTTGGCGTCGACCAGCTGTGCGTTGATGCGCACGCGCCCTGCTGCGCGTCTGGCGCTGCCCTCCAGGAGATAGCGCACGCCAAGCTCCTCGGCGATCGCGCGCACATCCATCGCCTTGCCCTTGTAGGCAAAGGTCGAGTTGCGCGCGATGACGAACAGGCCCGGGGCCCTGGACAGGTCGGTGATCAAATCCTCGGTCAACCCGTCGGCGAAGGCCTCCTGCTCGGGGTCGTTGCTGAGATTGACGAAAGGCAGCACCGCTATCGATGGTTTGTCGGGCAGCGGCAAGGGTTTGCGCTTCGCGCGGTCGAGCTGTTCGATGGCGCCGGTGAAGCGGTAGCCGACGCGCGGAACCGTCGATATCCATTCACCGCCTTCGGCGGGCGGGCCAAGCAGCTTGCGCAGTTGCGCGATCTGGACGGTGAGGTTGCCTTCCTCGACCGCCGTCCCCGGCCACGCCGCGTCCATCAATTCGGCTTTCTCCAGTATTTCGCCGGGCCGTCCGACGAGTGCGGCAAGCAGCTTCAGCCCGCGATAGCCGACGGCAACGGGATCGTCGTTCCGAAGCAGCGTTCCCGCACCCGGATCAAGCACGAACGGACCAAAGGCAAAGCGCGATCCCTGCATGGGCGCATCTATAGAGCAATTCCGCGAAAAGTGTGAGGCGGTTGGCCGGGAAAAGCACGCAGCGCCTTCTCCAGGGAATGACGCCAAAACAAAGCGTTAGAGCCTGTTTGGAACTTTTGAGAACTATTTGGCAGGGCTTAATTACGCCGCCCTCCATATGCTGCAGAGTTCAACCTCATTCAGATCGAGGGCGGCCCATTCTCAAACCCTATGGGCGCCGAACCACATGGAGGTTGTCATGACCAATATCTTTGCTTCGGCCTCGCATCAGGCAGTGCGGCGGGGAATGTGTGTGGGGCAGACATCGCGCCGGCGCTATAGCCTTGCGAGCCTGCGAAACACCATCGTCACCTGGCGTCAACAGACACGCTTTCGCTGGGACCTCAAGCGGATCTCGGAAGTCAATCCGCATCTGATCGACGACATCGGTCTGACCAGGCGGCAGGTCGAGGAAGAGATCGCCAAGCTGCCCTTCTGGCAACGATAGGGCGAGGCCTGCAATGACGCCTGTTCGTCGTTTAGCTCCTGCGATTATATTAGGGATTGTCGCTATCATCCCTTTAGCGCCGGCCCCCGTCATGGCATGATGACCCCATCGGCCGTGGGGGCCGATTCTTCATCGGGGGTTTCCATGTCTTTCATGCCAGCGCGCCGGCTTGCCGCCGCGTTTTCGTTCGCCGTCCTGTTTGCATCGTCAGCCCATGCCGGCGACGTCACCTTTTCCGTCAAGAACAGCCATCCCAACGCCATGCGCCTTGAACTCTACAGCCAGGACCGCGACTATGTCTGGCCGGGCAACGGCAAGGACTTCTATCTCGACGACGGCGAGACCAAATCGTTGCCGATTTCCTGCAACGAGGGCGAATCGATCTGCTACGGCGCCTGGGTCGATGGCGACGAGGGCACCTATTGGGGCGTCGGCCCCGGCAACAAGGAAAAATGCGACGACTGCTGCTACACCTGCAGCGGCGGCGAGACCGAGGAGATCAATCTCGTCCCCTGACCGGTTTGCCAGCTTGACGGTTTTCCCATTCGAGCCATAGCCTGCACCGAGACGATCACCCAGAGCGCGCCGTACAGCTCCCTTTGAGATGCGGCGTGCTCCAGGCAACAGGAGCACGGCAATGGCAGGCACGGTCGAGGGCGAGAAGATCGACGTCGGCTTTGCCGGCAAGCGCTGCATCCATTCGCGCAATTGCGTGCTCGGCGACCCGCATGTCTTCGTGCCCAACGCGCCTGGGCAATGGATCCATCCCGATGCGGCCAGCGTCGAAAAAATCGTCGCCATCGCCGAAAGCTGCCCGTCCGGCGCCATCACCTATGTCAGGAAGGATGGCGGGCCGCAGGAGCAGCCGCCGGTGGTCAACACCGTGCGGCTGCGCGAAAACGGTCCGCTCGCCGTTCACGCGGAGATCGTGCTCGACGGCGAAACCTTCTATCGCGCCACGCTGTGCCGCTGCGGCGCCTCGGAAAACAAGCCGTTCTGCGACGGCAGCCATACCAAATCGGGTTTCACCGCCACCGGCGAACCGGAGCTGAAGGACACGCCGGCGCTCGAGGCGCGCAATGGCCCGCTGAAAGTGACGCCGACCACCAACGGCCCGCTCAAGCTCGAGGGCAATGTCGAGATCGTCACCGGCACCGGCCACACGATCGACCGCACGCAACGCACCTTCCTCTGTCGCTGCGGCCACTCGGCCAACAAGCCGTTTTGCGACAACACGCATAAAAAGATTGGCTTTGTGGCATGAAAGGCCGTTCGGCAGCGTTAGTGTAGGATGAGGGTTCGCGCTCAGGAGGAAATCCATCATGCGCACCATGCTCGTTCTTGCTCTGCTTGCCTTTGCCATGCCCGCCTATGCCGCCAATCATGCGGTCCAGATCAAGGGCATGAAATTTAACCCGTCGAAAATCTCGGTCGCCGTTGGCGATACCATCACTTTCACCAATGCCGACTCGATGACGCACACCGCCACCGCGCTCGATGGCTCCTTCGACACCGGCCATCTCGCCACCGGCAAGAGCTCCAAGGTCAAGGTATCAGTTGCCGGCGCACATCCATTCCATTGTGCGATCCACAGCTCGATGAAGGGCACTGTCACGGCCAAATAGCGGCATCCTCGCCGCGTCGTGGCCAAGGTTGCCGATCTCCCCTCTCAAGGGGGAGATCGGGCTCGTATCACGGTCATCGCGTGTTGGCCCAGCGCACGCGGCTTTATCGGCGGGCTCGTATCGGCTAAGGGCGGGGAAGTAAAATTCCCTACCCGTCCGGATCGCCAAGAATGACCGCCAAGACCAAGCCAAAACCCCTGTTCCTCGGCATCGACACCGGCGGCACCTATACCGATGCCGTGCTGTGGTCCGAGACCGAAGGTCCCCAGCAGGGGCCGAACAAGGGCAAGGTGCTGGCCAAGGCCAAGGCGCTGACCACCAGGCATGACCTCGCCGTCGGCATTTCCGGCGCGGTCGACGCGGTGCTCGAAAAGGCCGGCACCGATCCGGCTGCGATCAAACTGGTGTCGATGTCGACGACGCTTGCCACCAATGCGCTGGTCGAGGGCCAGGGTGGCCGCGTTGCGCTGGTCATGATTGGTTTTTCCGAAGCCGACCTCGCCCGCGACGGGCTGAAGACGGCGCTCGGCACCGATCCGGTGGTGTT
Source organism: Mesorhizobium sp. 113-1-2 (assembly GCF_016756475.1). Classification (NCBI taxonomy): domain Bacteria; kingdom Pseudomonadati; phylum Pseudomonadota; class Alphaproteobacteria; order Hyphomicrobiales; family Phyllobacteriaceae; genus Mesorhizobium; species Mesorhizobium sp. 113-1-2. The sequence goes on along the minus strand of NZ_AP023242.1, from coordinate 835,660 downwards.
CTGTCCAGGCGGCCATGATGTCCACGGCAATGCCGCCAAGCTCGATTTGTCCGGATTGGAGGAAGCCCTGCCGGAACTCGGCGCCTCGGTGTCCGGCTTTGCCGTCTGTGCCTATTTCGCCACCCGCAACCCCGCGCACGAGATCGCCACCCGCGAACTGATCCGAGAGAAGACCGGCCTGCCGGTCACCGCGAGCCACGAACTATCGGCCAAGCTCGGCGGCCCGCGCCGGGCGCTGACGACGCTGCTCAATGCCAGGCTGATCTCGATGATCGACCGGCTGGTGGCGGCGACCGAAGGCTTTTTGGAAGCCCGCCACATCGCCGCCCCGCTGATGGTGGTGCGCGGCGACGGCGCGCTGGTCTCGGCGGCGTTCGCCCGCCAGCGGCCGATCGAAACCATCCTCTCCGGTCCGGCAGCCAGCCTCGTCGGCGCCCGCCATATGACCGGGCTCGACAATGCCGTGGTCTCCGACATTGGCGGCACCACCACCGACGTCGCGGTGCTCGACAAGGGCCGGCCGCGGCTTGATCCCGAAGGCGCCACCGTCGGCGGTTTCCGCACCATGGTCGAGGCCGTCGCCATGCGCACTTTCGGCCTTGGCGGTGATTCTGAAGTGGCGTTGGAGGACGGCGCGCTTAATCCGAAGATACTGCTTGGGCCGCGCCGCCTGGTGCCGCTGGCGCTGGCCGGCATGGCGCATGGCGACGCCGTCAAATCGGAACTCGAGCGCCAGCTGCGCGCGCCCAATCCCGGCCGCATGGATGGCCGTTTCGCGGTCCGCACCGGCGTGCCGGACAGGCTTGCCGCCGGGCTGACCGCTCCCGAAGCGCGCCTCTACGAGGCGATCGGCGCGACCCCGCTTGCCCTCGACAGGCTGCTGACGTCGAACGCCCAGAACGCCACCTTGAACCGGCTGGTCTCGCGCGGGCTGGTGCATATCTCAGGCTTCACCCCGTCGGACGCCGCACACGTGCTGGGCAAGCAGGCCAATTGGGATGCCGTCACCGCCCGCCTCGGCGCCGAATTGTTCGCCCGCAAGCGCGACGGCCGCGGCCAGCCCATTGCCGCGTCACCGGAGGTGATCTCGGACCGCGTGCTGGTGACGCTGACACGCTGGTCGGCCGAATACATCCTCGAAACCGCCTTCGCCGAGGACGGGCTCGACGGCGCGGCGACCGTGGCGCACGCGCTGGTCCAACGCGCCGTCGATGCCCATCCCGGCATCGCCCGGCTGAGCGTCGCGCTCGACCGCCCGGTCATCGGCCTCGGCGCCTCGGCGCCGCTGCATTATGCCGGCCTGGCGCCGCTGGTTGGCAATGACTGCGTGGTGCCGGAAGACACCGATGTCGCCAACGCGCTCGGCGCCGTCGTCGGCCAGGTCAGGGTGTCTGCCGAGGCGCGGGTCAGCCAGCCCAAGGAAGGGCTGTTTCGTCTTGCCTCCGGAGAAACAGTCCGCGATTTCCTAGACGAGGCGGCGGCGATCGCGGCCGCCGAGGCCGATGTGCGGGCGATCGTGGCCCAGCGCGCCCGGGACGCCGGCACCGACAGCGCCGAGATCGACGTCGCGACCGAATTCAAGGTTTCCACCGTCGAAGCCCAGCGCATGTTCATCGAGGCGCATGTCGTGGCCGTGGCCTCGGGAAGGCCAAGGATCGCGGTGTAGATTCAGGTGAGGCCGGCCTGACCTGAATCCTGCGCCTTCGTCATCAACTCTGAGAAATGGCGGCGTCCCTTAGTCTTGCATTTAGGGTAACGATGATCTTTCGCATGACGGCAGCGATTGCCACCATCGGCTTTTTTCCGTTGGTGACGAGGCGTTTGTAGAAGGGTGCGAATTCGCCCTTTCCAGCTGCGGCGCGCAGGGCCGGCATGAACAGTGCGGTTCTAACATCAGGGCGTCCGCCACGGATTTTGCGGTAGCCTTGCTTTTGTCCGCTGTCGTTTGGGTGTGGTGCAAGGCCAGCAAGGGCTGCAGCTTTGCGGCGTGTCATGGAGCCGAGTTCGGGCAGGATAGCCAAGAGCTTGGCCGCCACGATCGGGCCGAGACTGTCCATGGCCGTGCAGATGGCGGCTCGATGCTTAAGGGCGCTGCTGTTGGCGATCAGTTCGCGGATCTCGGCATCGATGATTTGGAGTTGGCGCTCGACGACTTTGATCACGGCCTCGAAAGAGGTCGCGAGCTTGCGGCCGCCAGGTGCCTTGGCACGGTTCTTCTCTGCGACCTTGATGGTGATGAGTTCCTGGCGGCGGCGAACCAGCGCGCGCAGGCTGGTCTCATCGGCATCGGGCGCCTGCCAAAGGGACAGTTTTGCCCAGCGTTCACGACCGTAGGCTCTCAACATCGCGGCATCGATGGCATCGCTCTTGCCGTGCGTACCGAAGGAGCGGATGTAGCTCTTGACCTTGAGCGTGTCGGCGCGATGGCAGGCAATGCCGGCGCGCAGGCACTCTTCGAGCAGTAGGCTTTCATGGCCGCCTGTCGGCTCGCACACGACAAGGTCGATGTGTTTGTAGCTCTTCAGGAAAGCACGGACAGCTCTGCGCTGATTGAGGATGGTGCCGGTGGTAGTCCCGTCGGCGGCGGTGACGGTGTCCTTGGCGATGTCGAAGCCGAGGCACATTTGCGGTTGTTGGTGCAAGAAGGCCATGCTGGTGGTATCCTTGTCGGGCTTCGGATTGTTTGCGGGCGTGGCGCGAGCCAGCGGCCAATCAACTCTCCAAGCGATGGCGGACAAAGACGGCAGGGACCATGATGACGTCGGGTGTTACCCGGTCCTAAGGGCGGTCGCCTGCCGCCGGGACTGCTGGCTGTGATGGGCCGCAGTCCCGGCCGCCAAACTACCCGATCCTTCTCAAACAATCCTAGGGCGGAGCAGGAGCGAAGCGACGTCGCGGAGACCCTAGGATCCATGCCGTGACGTTGGAAGTAGAATGCAACGGTTCAGAATGCATGCGAAAACAACACTTAGGACGACGAACACTCGGCACTTCGAACGAGGTCAAAATGCCCCACCTTCACCCTAAGCTGAATTGACCCTGCAACCTCAACATGCCAAACGCCCCGCAAAGCCTTTCATCTGGAGTAGCCTGATGACCGATCGCATCGAGATCGCCGGATTGCGGATTGCCCGCGAGCTGCATGATTTTGTAGCTGGCGAGGCCTTGCCTGGCACCGGCATTGCGGCCGTTGCGTTCTGGAACGGTTTTTCGGCCATCGTCCACGACCTCACCCCGAAGAACCGGGCGCTGCTCAAAAAACGCGATGCCATGCAGGAAAAGCTCGACGGCTGGTATCGCGACAATGGCGCGCCGATCGACATGGAGGCCTACAAGGGCTTCCTCAGGGAGATCGGCTATCTCGTTGCCGAGGGGCCAGCCTTCAGCGTGTCGACCGAGAATGTCGATCCGGAAATCGCCGTCGTTGCCGGGCCGCAGCTGGTCGTGCCGGTGATGAATGCGCGCTATGCGCTCAACGCAGCCAATGCGCGCTGGGGCTCGCTCTACGACGCCCTCTACGGCACCGACGCCATCCCCGATGCCGGCGGCGCGGAAAAGGGCAAGAGCTTCAATCCGGCACGTGGCGCCAAGGTCGTGGCGTGGACGAAGAGCTTCCTCGACGAGGCCGCACCGCTGACCTCGGGCAAATGGGCCGGGGTCAACGGCCTTTCGCTGGCACACGGCGCGCTGAAGCTCAGCGCCGGCGCCGGCGGCACCACGCTGGCCGATCCCAGGCAATTCGTCGGCTATCGCGGCGATGCCGCCAACCCCGATGCCGTGCTGCTGGTGAAAAACGGGCTGCATATCGAGATCGTCATCGACCGCGCCAACCAGATCGGCCGTACCGATCCGGCCGGCATTGCCGACGTCATCCTGGAATCGGCGCTGACCACCATCCAGGACTGCGAGGATTCGGTCGCGGCGGTGGATGCTGAGGACAAGGTTGTCGTCTACCGCAACTGGCTCGGCCTGATGAAGGGCGATCTGGCCGAAGAGATCGTCAAGGGCGGGAAGAGTTTCGTCCGCAAGCTCAACCCGGACCGCGTCTACACCGCGCCTGCCGGCGGCCAGCTCACCGTGCCCGGCCGCTCGCTGATGCTGGTCCGGAATGTCGGCCACCTGATGACCAATCCGGCGATCCTGGACCGCGACGGCAACGAGGTGCCGGAAGGCATCATGGATGCCGCGATAACGGCGTTGATCGCGTTGCACGATGTCGGAGCGAAGGGCCGCCGCGCCAATTCCCGCGCCGGCTCGATGTATGTGGTGAAGCCGAAGATGCACGGGCCGGAGGAGGTCGCCTTCGCCGTCGAGATTTTTGATCGCGTCGAGGCCTTGCTCGGCATGGCCAAAAACACCATCAAGATGGGCATCATGGATGAGGAGCGGCGCACCACCGTCAACCTCAAGGAGGCGATCCGCGCGGCACGCGAGCGCGTGGTGTTCATCAACACCGGCTTCCTCGACCGCACCGGCGACGAGATTCACACCTCGATGGAAGCCGGCCCGATGATCCGCAAGGGCGACATGAAGCAGGCCGCCTGGATTTCCGCCTATGAGGCGTGGAATGTCGACACCGGGCTCGAATGCGGGCTCGCCGGCCACGCCCAGATCGGCAAGGGCATGTGGGCAATGCCGGACCTGATGGCGGCGATGCTGGAACAGAAGATTGCCCACCCCAAGGCCGGCGCCAACACCGCCTGGGTGCCGTCGCCGACGGCCGCGACCCTGCATGCCACGCACTATCACAAGGTCGATGTGCATGCCGTGCAGGCGGCGCTGAAGAGCCGGCCGAAGGCCAAGCTCGACGACATCTTGTCGGTGCCGGTGGCGGTGCGGCCGAACTGGACGCCCGACGAGATCCAGCGCGAACTCGACAACAATGCGCAAGGTATCCTGGGCTATGTCGTGCGCTGGATCGACCAGGGCGTCGGCTGCTCGAAAGTGCCCGACATCAACGATGTCGGCCTGATGGAAGACCGCGCCACGCTGCGCATCTCCTCGCAGCACATCGCCAACTGGCTGCGCCACAAAGTGTGCTCGGAAATCCAGGTGCGCGATTCCCTGCAGCGCATGGCGGCCATTGTCGACCGCCAGAATGTCGGCGATCCGCTCTACCAGCCGATGGCGCCGGACTTCGACACTTCAATCGCCTTCCAGGCCGCCTGTGACCTGGTGTTCAAGGGAACGGTTCAGCCGAATGGCTATACCGAGCCGGTGCTGCATGCGCGGCGGCTGGAGCTGAAGGCGAAGCAGGGTTAAGCGGATTTGCGTTGAAATGACCTGACGCAACGGATCGATTAGGTATCGTCGGTCCGCGCTGCCCCGCATTGCCCTGCCGGGCGTTCGTCACTCGAAAAGCCAAGCAATTGGCTTTTCGACCGCTTCGCGGACCGCTCCTCAACTCCCCGTACAGTGACGGGGAGAAAGACGCTGTCATCGCCGATTTCGCCAATCGCCAACGTCGCAGCGAACCGGCGTCACGAGATCGAGCCCTCGATCACATAAATGAGATGTCGACGTGACCGGCAATCGGTTCCAGACGCCTTGACGGTTTGGTGTCTACCTACTAGTTGGTAGGTAATTGAAACGAAAGGTCCCCATCATGCCTGGACAAATTAATGATCAGAGCCGCGCCCCGTCATCGAACGGCTGGCTAAAAAGCTATTATTATCTGCGCTTTGCCGTATCGGCGGCCTGGGTTGCGGCGGCTTTCACAGTCGCGAAGAGCAGCCCGCCACTCGCTGCCGCTATGCTGGTTGCCTACCCCGCATGGGACGCTCTGGCGAACTACATCGACGCCCGGCGCACGGGCGGACTTAGCCGCAACAAGTCGCAATTGCTCAATTTCGTCGTCAGCATCGTCACCGCGATTGCAATTGCCATAGCGCTCGGTCACAGCATGAACGCGGTGCTTTCGGTCTACGGCGTCTGGGCGGTTGTCTCCGGCGTGCTTCAGCTCCTGACGGCGGTGCGCCGCTGGAAAACCAACGGTGCGCAATGGGCGATGATACTGAGCGGCGCCCAATCCGCGCTGGCAGGTGTCTTCTTCGTCAAGATGGCCGGCGGCACGGAGATCATTGGCATCACCAATGTTGCGCCCTATGCCGCGTTCGGTGCCTTCTACTTCCTTGTGTCCGCTCTATGGCTGTCGGTGAGCGACGTCCTTCGCAAGTCGCCGCGGGTCGCAAGTTAAAGTCCCCTTGCGGAAAGGCAGGTACGTGCATGAGCAAGCCTTCGAACACTGCCGATGAGATCCTGGCCGCCGCGCGAACCTTCATCGTCGCCGGCGGGTACAATGGCTTCAGCTACGCCGATATCGCCGAAGTGATCGGCATCCGCAAAGCCAGCATCCACCACCATTTCCCCAGCAAGGTCGACCTCGTGCGGACCCTGCTCAAGCGCTACCTCGAGGAGGCTGTCACGGGCATGGGAGGGCTCGAGCGCGACGTCCCCGAGCCGCCGGCGTTGCTTCGGGCCTATGCCGGCATCTGGGCCCGATGCATCGAGGATGCGAGTGTGCCGTTCTGTGTCTGCGCGCTGCTTGCCAGCGAACTGCCGGCCCTTCCGCCGGAGGTTGCCGTGGAAGTGCGGGCGTATTTTCGGTTCCTCTCGGGATGGCTGTCTGGCGTCATCGAGCGCGGCGCTGAACAGAGGACACTGACAATATCGGGTGCGCCGCGCGTGGAAGCGGAAGCCTTCATGGCGACCGTGCATGGGGCGATGCTCTCTGCTCGGGCTTACGGCGATACCTTGACCTTCGGCATGATCATGACACCGACCCTGCAGAGGCTTATTCCCCGGACGGCTGACTAGGGAAGCCTCTCGACTACGCTGCCCGCGCAATCGTTCGGCATCCTTCGGCAGAACCCCATCAACGGCATCTCAGAGCACGATGTCAGAGCTTCGTCTGCTGCAACGCGCGGCACGGAAGTCAGGCCGCCTGCGCCACCCGTTCCGAACTCATGCGATAGGAAATCGCCTCGGCCAGATGGATGCGGCCGACGGTTTCGCTGGCGTCGAGATCGGCGAGCGTTCTCGCCACTTTCAGCACCCGGTGATAGGCGCGTGCGGAAAAGGCGAGCTTTTCGCTGGCGTCCTTGAGCAGCGACAGGCCGGCTGCGTCGGGCATGGCGATGTCTTCGATGACAGAAGGTGCGCAATGGGCGTTGGTTGTGGCGCTGGTCACGCCGAGCCGTTCGAAACGCTCGCGCTGGAGGGTGCGGGCGCGGGCCACGCGCAGTGCCACGGCTGCACTCTTCTCCGCCCGGTCAGGCCGGATCAGGTCGCTGGCCGAAACCGCCGGCACTTCGATCCTGAGATCAATGCGGTCGAGCAGCGGACCGGAAATGCGCGCCTGGTAGTCGGTGCGGCAGCGTTCGCCGCGCAGGCAGCGATAGCCCGGCTCGCCGGCCATGCCGCAGCGGCACGGGTTCATCGCCGCCACCAGCTGGATGCGCGCCGGATAGGTGACGCGGTGGTTGGCGCGCGCGATCATGCAGTCGCCGGTCTCCAGCGGCTGGCGCAGTGCATCGAGCGTCTGCGGCGTGAATTCGGGGAATTCGTCGAGGAACAGCACGCCGTGATGCGCCAGCGACACTTCGCCCGGCCGCGCGCGCAGCCCGCCACCGACCATCGCCGCCATCGAGGCCGAATGATGCGGGGCGCGGAACGGCCGCCGGTCGGTCAGCTTGCCTTCGCCGAGCTCGCCCGCCACCGAGGCGATCATCGAGACTTCAAGCAATTCCTTCGGCGCCAGCGGCGGCAGGATCGACGGCAGCCGCTGCGCCAGCATCGATTTTCCCGAGCCTGGCGGGCCGACCATCAACAGGTTGTGGCCGCCGGCCGCCGCCACTTCCAGCGCCCGCTTGGCGGTCTCCTGGCCCTTGATGTCGGCAAGGTCGGGCAGGTCGCGCGCCGCGGCATGGATGCCGGCTTCGGGGCGCGACAGCACCTGCGTGCCACGGAAATGGTTGGCGATGGCGATCAGGCTGCGCGGCGCCAGAATGTCGAAATCCTTGCCGGCCCAGGCCGCTTCCGGGCCGCAGGCGAATGGGCAGATCAGGCCCTTGCCCTCGGCATTGGCGCCGATCGCCGCCGGCAAGGCACCGGCGACGGCGGCAATGGTGCCGTCGAGCGAGAGTTCGCCAAGCACGACATAACCGGCCAGCATGTCGCCCGGAATGGCACCAAGGGCGGCCATCAGGCCAAGCGCGATCGGCAGATCGTAATGGCTGCCTTCCTTGGGCAAATCGGCGGGCGCCAGATTGACCGTCACTTTCTTCGACGGCATCGACAGGCCGGAGGCATGGAGCGCGGCCTGCACGCGTTCGCGGCTTTCGGCGACCGCCTTGTCGGGCAGGCCGACGATCTGCATGCCGACTTTGCCGGGCGCGATCATCACCTGCACGTCGACCGGCACGGCCTCGATGCCCTGGAAAGCGACCGTGCGAACCCGCGCCACCATGTTTGCCCCCGGGGCCACAACCCATGCGATTGGCCGAGAATGGCCACTCGGGAAGACAATCACAGTTTCCCGGTCAAATCAAGAACATTACAAGAACGGGCAATCGCAAGGGTTGCAGCTGGATTGCGCCCGGTTGCGGAAACGGAACATGGTTAATACGAAATGAAAACGGGCTACTTCCGCTTGCCCTCGACCGCATCCCAGAACAGGCTGGCAATGTCGGCGCCGCCGAAACGCTGCACTTCGCGCACGCCGGTCGGTGACGTCACGTTGATCTCGGTCATATAGTCGCCGATGACGTCGATGCCGACCAGGATAAAGCCGCGTGCCTTCAATGCCGGTCCGATACGGGCGCAGATCTCGCGCTCGCGCTCCGTCAGCTCGGTCTTTTCGGCGCTGCCGCCGACATGCATGTTGGAGCGGGAGTCATGCTCGGCCGGCACCCGGTTGATGGCACCGACCGGCTCGCCGTCAATCAGGATGATGCGCTTGTCGCCCTTGCGCACCTCCTTGAGGTAGCGCTGCACGATATAGGGCTCGCGGAACAGCTGGCCGAACATTTCGAGCAGCGAGGCGAGGTTGCGGTCGGCCTCGTGCAGATGGAAGATGCCGGCGCCGCCATTGCCGTAGAGCGGCTTGACGATGATGTCGCCGAACTCCTTGCGGAAGGCGGCGACTTCCAGCGGATCCTTGGTGATCAGCGTGTCCGGCATCAGGTCGGCAAACTCGGTGACGAAGATCTTTTCAGGGCTGTTGCGCACCCAGGCCGGGTCGTTGACGACCAGCGTCTTCGGGTGGATGCGCTCGAGGATGTGCGTGGTGGTGATGTAGTTCATGTCGAAGGGCGGATCCTGGCGCAGCAGGACCACGTCCATCTCCGACAGGTCGGTGCGCACCTTCTCGCCCAGCGAATAATGGCTGCCCTTCTCGTCGCGCACCTGCATCTCCTCGATGCGGGCAAACACCTTGCCGTCGCGCAGCGACAGCCGGTCGGGCGTGTAGTGGAACAATTGATGGCCGCGCCGCTGCGCTTCCAGTGACAGCGCGAACGAGGTGTCGCCGGCGATCGACACGGTGGAGATATGGTCCATCTGGACGGCGATTTTCAGCTTCATGGCGGGTCCCCAGCGCAGTCGACGAGAGCGATATAAGGGTCGCCGCGCCTTCTGCCAATCGGGCCACGCCGTTAACGGTCGAAGACCAGCCTGGAGTAGCCCAGGAAGGACAGCGCCATGGCGGCCAGCGAGGCTATGGCGAGGGCCACCAGCGGCGGCGCCGCCGGCAGCGCGAGCAGGATCGCGGAATAGACGAGATAATTGACGATGCTGGTGGCGATGCCGACGCCGCCATAGCGGGCGCCCTCCTCTGCCACGCCACGGCGCGAGGGCGAGAAGGTCAGATGCCGGTTGATCTGCCAGGTGACGCAGAGCGCGAAGCCGATCGACAGCATGCGGGCGACGAACGGCCCGAGCGGCGTGATGGCCAGCAGCAGCCAGAGCACTGCCGCGTCGGCGGCGAAACCGATGCCGCCGGCGAAGACAAACCGGACAAGGCGTTGCATCGTTCAGGCCGCGCGCGGGGTCTTGCCCGGTTGCGGCTTCCGCACCACCTCGGTGGCGCTGCGCTCGACACGGCCGGAAGGCATGGAGAGGTAGAAAATACGCTTCTGTTCGGCGCGCCCGCGCGAGACGGAATCGAGGATCAGTCCGGTCACCGCCGCCAGCATCGACAAGAGCAGCAGGCCGACCGACAGCACCCAGGTCGGCATGCGTGGCACGAGACCGGTTTCGGCGAATTCGACCAGCACCGGCGCCATCAGGAACAGGCTCGAGGCGAGGAAGAACAGCGAAAAGGCGCCGAAGAAGCGCAGCGGCTGCGTCTCCTTCATCAGCATGGCGAACATCCAGAGAATTTTGGCGCCGTCGCGGAAGGTCGACAGCTTCGACGACGAGCCCTCCGGACGACGGCCATAGTCGAGCGCGATTTCGCTGACCGGCAATTTGAGCTGCGAAGCATGCACCGACATTTCGGTCTCGATCTCGAAGCCGCCGGAGACGGCGGGAAAGCTCTTGACGAAGCGCCGGGTGAAGACGCGGTAGCCGGAGAAGATGTCGCTGAAATCGCTGCCGAACAGCCATTGGTAGAGACTGTTGAAGGCACGGTTGCCGAAGGCATGGCCGGCCCGGCCGGCATCGTCGGTGACACCGCGCCTGGTGCCCACCACCATGTCGCTACGCTCGGTCAGCAGCGTGTTGATCAGCTGCGGCGCGTCCTCGGGCGCGTAGGTGCCGTCGCCATCGGCCATCAGATAGATGTCGGCGTCGATGTCGGCGAACATGCGCCGCACCACATTGCCCTTGCCCTGGCGCGGCTCGCGCACGACGATGGCGCCAGCCGCGCGGGCGCGGAGCGCCGTCAGATCCTTCGAATTGTTGTCATAGACATAGATCGTGGCGGCCGGCAGCGTCTCGCGGAACCGCCGCACCACCTCGGCGATGGTCAGCTCCTCATTGTAGCAAGGCAGGAGGACGGCGATGACAGGGTCTTGGGGCATTTTCGTCTCCGAATGCCTTGTCGACCATACGGTCGCGCGCCGGAAACCGGCCTCGTTCAGGCGGTTTTACTATTTATTGAAGCCGTTAAGGCTAGGTTTAAGGCCGACTTCATGAGTGTCGATTGGCTTGGAAAGGCCCGGCATTCCCGCCAGGGGCGATCGGGATGGGCACAGCAACGGGAACTTCCACGGGGAAGTCCGATATCGCGTTCGCGCTGCTTGCCGCCTTGCTGCTGCTGGCGCTCAATGCCTATGCCGGGTTCGCGCAACTGGCCAATCCGGCCGGTGACAATGACAGCCTGCTGCAACTGGTCGAAGTCCGCGACCTCATGGCCGGCCAGGGCTGGTTCGACCTGCACCAGTACAGGATGGGGCTGGAAGGCGGCTTCGTCATGCACTGGTCGCGGCTGCTCGACGCGCCGCTGGCGCTTGCCATCCTTGCCGTTTCGGCCCTGACAGGCAGCACTGCCCTGTCCGAACAGATCGTGCAGATACTCTGGCCCACTCTGCAGTTCTTTCTCGCCATCTTCTTCATCATCCGCGCCGCGCGCGCTTCCGCCGGCCCGCATGCGGTGCTGCCCGCTGCCGTCGTCGGTGGCGCGGCCTTGTACTATATCGGCATCTTTTCGCCCGGTGCGCTCGATCACCACAATGTCCAGCTGATGCTGACGCTGGCGAGCCTCATTCTGCTGCTCGAGGCGCCCACGCGCCGGCTGGCGGCCCTTGTCGCCGGCATCTGCGCCACGCTGACCTTGGCCATCGGCATGGAAAGCGCTCCCTATGCCGGCGCCCTCGGCGCCGTCGTCGCGCTGCTGTTCCTCGTCAAGGGTGACGGCGAAAGGCTGATCGCCAGGGATTTCGGCCTCGGCGTCGCCGGGGTCTCGGCTCTCGTCTTCGTCACCACCGTCCCCGTCTCATCCTGGGGCCAGGCCCAGTGCGACACATTCTCGGTCGTGCAGTTCGCGGTTACCGGGCTTGCCGGCGCCGGTCTGGCGGCCATCGCCTCCTTGAGGGCCGCCCATGCCACAGCCACCCGGCGCCTGATGGCGCTTGGCCTGCTTGCCGCCGCGCTCGCCCTCGTCGTCGCGTTGCTGTTCCCGCAATGCCTGGCGGCGCCCTATGCCCATCTCGACCCGCGCCTGCAGCAGATGTGGCTCGGCTATATCGAAGAGGCGCAGTCGATCGTCCAGCTCGTCTCCGATGACCCGGCCAGGGCCGTGGCGCGTTTTGCCACCCCTCTGGTGGCGATCGTGCTGATGGCGCTTCACTTCAGCCGTGGCGGCTGGCGGCGGCAGGACAGCCTCGTCGGCGCGCTGCTGGTGGTGGCGGTCCTGGTCAGCGCCTGGGAAGTGCGCGGCTCGACCTTCTCCATCGCCTTCGCGGTGATCCCGCTTTCGGCCTGGATCGCCAAATGGCGGCAGCGGGCCGAGGCCAACCCATCCAGCGGCTCGGTGCTCAGGATGGCCGCGGCCTGGGTGATCTCGGTCAATGCAATCTGGTCGGGCGCCGCTCAAGCCGCATCGAACGCTTTCGAAACCGGCACGCCTGCCAAGGACGCCAGCATCGATGCGCCTTGCAACAGCAAGGCTTCGTTCGCGGCACTTGGCGCGATGGCCCCCACCACGGTGCTTGCCATCTCCAATCTTGGCTCGCCGATCCTCGCCTTTACCGGCCATCGCGTGTTCGCCGGCCCCTACCATCGCAACGTCATCGGAAACCTGCTGGTGTTCGATGCCTTGCTGGGCTCGGCCGCCGACGCCAAGACAATCGTCCAAAACCATCATGTCGGCCTTGTCGCGCTTTGCCGCGGCAACACCGAAAGCCGGCTGTTCGCGGCCAAGGCGCCGGACGGTTTTCTCGCCGGGCTGATGCGCGGCAGCGTACCCGACTGGCTGGAGCCGGTGGCGGAGACGCGCGGCGCCCCGCTCGAGCTCTATCGCGTCCGGCCAAACGGCTGAAGATCGGTCTGAAATCAAGGGGTTGACCCCAGTCGCATCGACCTTCCCCAAGGCAATGCATTTTACCCGCGAATAATCGATTTGGGGATACGTTTCCTAAAGGGTTTGCTGCCAGTCTGGAAAGAAATCCGACGTCGCAAACAGGGACACCGATGCAAACTTCGTTTGGCACCGGTCAGGCAAACAGGGAAAGCACGGATCTGGCCTTCACCGATCCGTTGACCGGGCTTGGCAACCATCGCCGCTTCTTCGACAAGGTCGATCGCCTGATCAGCGACCGTGCCGACGATCCCGCCCCTTTCACCGTTGGCATTCTCGACCTCGACGGCTTCAAGCCGATCAACGATCTGTTTGGCCACAAGGCCGGCGACGACATCCTGATCCAGGTCGCCATGCGGCTGCGCGCCTCGATGGACGGCCATTCGACGGTCTGCCGCATCGGCGCCGACGAATTCGCCTTCCTCTATCCGCTGGTGTTCTCCGAGGAAGCGGCGGCGGAAAAATCCCGCATGCTGATCGAGATCCTGTCGGCGCCCTATGATGTCGGCGAACGCACCGCCAGGCTGTCGGCCTCGGTCGGCTGCTCGTTGTTCTATTCCGGCGACGAGACCACCGAGATTCTCATCAACAAGGCCGAAACGGCGCTCTACCACGCCAAGCGCTCCGGCCGTGGCCGCGTCGTCGTCTACACACGCGAGATGGAAGAGGCGGCCAAGCGCGTCACCCGCATCGAGCAGGCGCTGCGCCGCGCCGTCTCCGCCGGTGAGGTGGAGCCGCATTTCCAGCCGATCGTCGACCTCACCACGCGCCGCACCATCGGCTTCGAGACGCTGGCGCGCTGGACCGATCGTGATCTCGGCGCCGTCCCGCCGACCGTCTTCATTCCCATCGCCGAGGAACGCGGCATCATCGGCCCGCTGTCGCAACTGGTGCTGCGCAAGGCGACCGAGGCGGCCCGAAGCTGGCCGAGTGACCTGTTCCTGTCCTTCAACCTGTCGCCCTCGCAGCTCGTCGACCAGAACACCGGCCTGCACATATTGGCGATCCTCGACCGCACCGGCTTCGATCCGCGCCGGCTGGAGATCGAGATCACCGAGACCGGCCTGATGAACGACCCGGCCTCGGCAGCGCAGATCGTCGAGGATCTGCGCCGCGTCGGCATCCGCGTCTCGCTCGACGATTTCGGCACCGGCCAGTCCTCGCTTGGCCGCTTGCGCGAATTCCATTTCGACAAGCTCAAGATCGACCGCGCCTTCGTCTCTTCCATCCTCGACGACCGCCCGTCCGAACACATCATCCGCGCCATTCTCGCCATGTGCGAAGGTTTGGGCATGGATGTGGTCGCCGAAGGCATTGAGGAGGAAGCGCAGGCCGACCGCCTGGTCCAGTTCGGCTGCGCCGGCGGGCAGGGCTATCTGTTCGGCAAGCCGGTCGATGCCGACGCCACGCTCGGCTATCTCCGCGATTCCTTCCGCGGCGCGCTGCGCGCCAAGGCGATCTGACCGGCGCTTTCGGCGCTGTCCAGCCGTCGCGACTTTGCGCCGAGTGCGGCGCATTGTCGTTTTGTCTGACATAAGCCTGCAAATCCGCCGTTTCGCCCTTGCCCGCGCGACTTGCGTGGCTAGGATGCGCGCCGTTCACGCTGGGAGACGAGAAAGATGATGCCATCGGCGGATTTTGCCGACCTCAGGGGTGCCTCGGTGCTGATCACCGGCGGCGGTTCCGGGATCGGCGCGGCGCTGACCGAGGGTTTTGTGCGCCAGGGCGCCAATGTCGCCTTCATCGATATCGCCGATGGCCCGAGCACGCTGCTTTCCGACCGCATCGAGAAGGAATTCGGCCGCCGGCCGCTCTACCTCAAGACCGATCTGCGCGACATCGAGGCGCTACGCGCCTCGGCGGCCAAGGCGGCAGAGGCGCATGGCGACGTCACGGTGTTGATCAACAATGCCGCCTGGGACGAGCGTCACGCCGTCGAGGACGTGACGGTGGAGTTCTGGGACAACAACCAGGCGATTAACCTCAGACCACATTTCTTCACCGCGCAGGCGGTGGCGCCGGGCATGAAGCGGGCCGGCGGCGGCTCGATCATCAATTTCACCTCGACATCCTACCTCATCAACCACCCCGACATGCCGGCCTACACCGCCGCCAAGGCCGGCATCCTCGGCCTCACCAAGGGCCTGGCCGGCAAGCTCGGGCCTGACCGCATCCGCGTCAACGCCGTCGCGCCCGGCTGGGTGATCACCGAACGGCAGCAGGAACGCTGGGTGACCGAAGGGGCGCTTGCCGCCCATGTCGCCAAGCAGTGCATCAAGGAGATCATGCGGCCGGACGACATGGTCGGCACGGTGCTGTTCCTGGCCTCGGACGCCTCGCGCATGCTGACGGCGCAGATGCTGATCGTCGACGGGGGTTTCCTGTGAGCCCAGAATTTGCCAACAACATGCCGGCGGTAGCGGCGCTCGACTGGGGCACGACCCGGCTCCGGGCATGGCTGATCGACGGCAGCGGCAAGGTGCTTGCCGAGCGTCGCGGCGATGACGGCCTGATCACCGCGCGCGAAAAGGGGTTCTCCAACGTCCTAGAGGGCCATTTGGCCGCCATGGGCGCGCCTGAGGCGCTGCCCGTCATCATCTGCGGCATGGCCGGTTCCCGACAGGGCTGGATCGAGGCGCCCTATGTGACCGTGCCGGCGCCGATCGGCGCCATACTGCGCGGCGCCGCCCGCATCGAGGGCGAGCGCCGCGACATCCGCATCGTGCCGGGCCTCGCCCAGCGCCTGGCCGATGCGCCCGATGTCATGCGCGGTGAGGAGACACAGCTTGCCGGTGCTGGTTTGCCGGCAAAGGGGCGGCATCTCGCCTGTATGCCCGGCACCCATTCGAAATGGGTGCTGGTCGAGGACGGCGCGGTGGCCGGCTTCGGCACATGGCCGACCGGCGAGTTGTTCTCGGTGCTTTCAGCGCATTCGATCCTCAAGCATTCGCTGGGCGAGCATCCCGCCCCGGTCACGAGCGACAGCCCGTTCTTCCGGCAATGGTGCGAACGGGCGCTTGGCGAGGGTGGCGACGTCACCTCGAAACTGTTTGCCATCCGCGCCGCCGGGCTCCTGCAGGACCTGAAGTCGGAAGATGCGGCGGCCTGCCTGTCCGGGCTTCTGATCGGCGGTGAGATCGCCTCGGCAAAGCGCCGCTATGGCGCCGGCGATGCGCCGGTCGTGCTGATTGCCTCGGGTGCGCTCGCTGTGCTCTACCAAGCCGCACTTGGCTTTGCCGGGCTTGCCGTCCGCACCGTCGACGCCGATGAAGCGGTGCGCGCTGGCCTCATCGAGGCCGCGCGCGAGAACGGCATGATTGGAGCCGCCAAATGACACAGACCGCAGCCTTTCCGAAACTCAAGCGTGGGCTGGTCGCCATCCTGCGTGGACTGAAACCCGCGGAAGCGATTGCGATGGGGCAGGCGCTGTTCGACGCCGGCATCGAGGCGATCGAAGTGCCGCTCAACTCGCCCGAGCCCTTCTCGTCGATCGCCAGGATTGCCGAAGTGCTGCCGAAGTCAGCCCTGGTCGGCGCCGGCACGGTGCTGACGGCGGCCGATGTCGACGGCCTGCACAAGGCCGGTGGGCGGCTCCTGGTCAGTCCCAACATCGATGCCGAAGTGATGGTGCGCGCCATGCATTACGGCATGGTGACCATGCCCGGCGTATTCACGCCCACCGAGGCCTTCCAGGCGATCCGCCTGGGCGCCTCGGCGCTGAAATTCTTTCCGGCGAGTGCGCTCGGCGCGGGCGGCATTTCGGCCATCCGGGCGGTGCTGCCGGCGCAGACCCTGGTCGGCGCCGTCGGCGGCGTTTCGGAGAAGGATTTTGCCGGCTACAAGGCGGTGGGCGTCACGGTCTTCGGCCTTGGTTCCAGCCTGTTCAAGCCCGGCATGAGCGTCGATGATGTGGCGGCACGTGCGCACGCCGCCGTCGCTGCCTGGGATGCGGTGTTTGGAGAGGCATGATGAGTGAAGCGATCGTTTCGGTTTTTTCCGACCATGTCTGCCAACTCGGCGAAGGACCGAGCTACGATCCCGCCACCGATGCGCTGTTCTGGTTCGACATCGTCAACGGCCAGCTTCTGGAGAAGCAGCTGTCCGGCGGCGCGACCAAGGTCCATGAGCTCGGCCAGATGGCCAGCGCCATCGCCATCATCGACGACAAGCGGCAGCTGATCGCCACCGAGACCGGGCTTTTTGTCCGCGACGTTGCGACCGGCAAGATGACGCTGCACACGCCGGTCGAAGCCGACAATCCGGTCACCCGCTCCAACGATTCCCGCGTCCATCCCTGCGGTGCGCTCTGGACCGGCACGATGGGCAAGGGCGAGGAAAAGGGCGCTGGCTCGATCTATTGGTTCTTCAAGGGCGAACTGCGCCGCCTGTTTTCGGATATCACCGTCTCCAATTCGATCTGCTTTTCCGCCGACGGCGCGCTTGCCTATTATACCGACACCTCGACCGGATTGCTGATGCGCGTCGCCTGCGACCCGTCGACCGGCCTGCCTGCCGGCGAGCCGAAGATCTTCGTCGATCACCGTTCCGCCAAGGGCTATATCGACGGTTCGGTGCTCGATCGCGACGGCATCTTATGGAATGCCGTCTGGGGCGGCAGTGTCATCGAGGCCTATGGACCCGACGGCAAGCTCGTCCGCACGGTCGCCATGCCGGTGACACAGCCATCCTGCCCGGCCTTCGTCGGCAAGAACGCCGATCGGCTGGCGGTCACATCGGCCTGGTCGGGCAAGAATGAGAAGCAGCGCCTGCTCGACCTGCAAGGCGGCATGACTTTCCTGCTCGACATTCCCGTCAATGGCCGCTTCGAGCCGCGCGTGCTGATCGCCTGAACAGAGCCGATCATCTGAACGGACTGGCGATCGGCGCCGCTCCCGGCGGTGCTGTCACGCAGGCGTCCGGTCTGGGTCGGTTTCGCGAAAGCCGTTTGCCTCGGCCGTGCGATGGTAGGCGATCGCATCGCCGGGAACCGTTCATCTCATGTCGAGCCGCAAGCCAAAGCTGATCCTTGTCTACGAGCCGGAAAAGGCTTGCTTCGACCGCCTGATATCAGACGGTTTCCCGTCGCAGCGCGCCACCGAAATCTCGTCCTACCTGGCGCAGTCGACGGATATCGCCCCCGACTTTGCTGCACTTGCCGCCGCCTGCGCGGCGCGCGGTCTCGCCTTTGCGCCGGTGGCGCTCGATGATGCCGCCGCGGCGCTGGCGGGTGCGGATGCGGAAAGCACGCTGGTCTGGACGCTGTCCGACGGCGTCGCCTATTTCCGCGGTAGCGCCGCGCCCGCGCTGGCCCGGCTCAAGGGGTTGCGGACGATCGGCGCCGATGATGCGCTGTTCGCGCTCTGCCAGGACAAGTTCCGTTCCGGTGCCGTGCTTGGTGCGCTCGGCCTGCCGGTGCCGCAGGCCGGCCTTGCCCGCGACGGCAAATGGCTGGTCGAGCCGCCGGCTTCCGCCGCCGGCTGGTTCATCAAGCCCAACCGGCTTGGCGCCAAGATCGGCATCTGGCCGGATTCGCGCAGCAGCAATCTCGATCATGCGCTGGAGCTTAGCCGGCGCGTCTTCGCCGCCTATCGCGACGATGTCGTCGTGCAGCCCTATGTCGCCGGCCGCAACGTGCGCGCCAGCTTCCTCGGGCTGACGCCGCAAACCGGCATCGAAGCGCTCGGCATCGCCTTTGTCGATTCCGGCGGCGATTTCCAGACCATGGCGGACAGCATGGCGCTCTACGGCGAAACCGGCGAGGCGGCGAAGGCGGCAGGACTTTATGCCGAACCGGAGCTTGTTGCCGTCGCCGACGTCCAGCCGGGGGCCGACGCCAGGATCAGAGCGATCGCCGGGCGGCTGATCAGCGGGCTTGGCCTCCGCGACGTGTTCTCCGTCGATCTGCGCCTCGAGGCCGACGGCACAGTCCACCTGATCGAGTTCGAAGTCTGCCCCGGCCTTCCCTGCTTCGATTTCCGCGCCTACTGCCGGTCGCAATGGGGCCTGGAGCTTGCCGACGCCATGGCCGAAACCGCCGCGAACCGGCTTATCGGGCAGGATCGGGGCGGCTAGGCTTTCCTATATGGGCCGCGCGCCGGCCATGTACCGGCCATTGTCGAACGGCTCCGGCCGGTTGTCGGCCAGGCTCCACAGTTGGCGGTCGGTGCCTGGCAGATCGCCGAGATAGACGTGCAGGGCGCCGGAACGGGCACTGCCGGTATTGGCGACCGAGTGAATGGTGTTGGAAGACATGTGCACCAGCGCGGGCGCCGAAAAATCCTGCCGCTCCGGCGCATCGACCTCTTCGCCGGCGAGCGGGTAGATGAAATTGGTCTCGCCGCCGCAATAGATGCCGATCAGGGCGTCCATCAGATGGTTGTGCGGCGGATACTGCACCCCGGGCGAAAGCGTGATGTGGTAGATCGTCAGCTGCGGGCTGGCATGCAGCAAGAGCTCGTCGTCCTCCTCCTCGTGAACCAGGCCGCCGAGCGCATGGAAGCGGTTGGTATAGTCGCTCAAGACGGCCCTGACCTCATCGAAGGGATTGGCGCCGGCCGCCGCGTTGACGATATCCGTGATGGCGGGGTAGAGAGGGGAGTCGGCGGATAGAGGCATGCCACAGCTCCTGACTGAGATGCTCAGTTAGAATAGCTAAGATGGCCAATGTCAAGGCCGATGCGAAGCGAGAGACGCATGAAGCCGACAAAAGCCACGCCACTGAAATCGCCCGCTTCCTCAGGCGGGACACCGGCGCTGTCGACGGCGGATCTGCTGCGTAGCGAACAGGCCTACGAACAGCTGAAGAGCGATATCGTCGCTTGCGTCCTGTCGCCCGGTGAAGCCTTGACCGAAAAGCAGATCGAGGCCCGTTACGGCATCAAGAAGGCGACGATCCGTTCAGCACTTGCCCGCCTCATGCAGGAGGGACTGGTCCGGAGCGAGCCGCGCCGCGGCTATGTCATCACCACGCTGACCCTGCGCGACGTCAACGAGATCTTCGATGTCCGCAGCCTGATCGAACCGGAAGTGTTTCGGGTTGCCACGACAGGGATCACCGAGCGTGGCTTAGACGAGATCAGGCTGGCGGCCAGAAAGGTGCTGAAGCCCGAGACGTTGCGCAGCCCTGTTGCGTTCCTCGCGGCCGACCGTGCCTTTCGCCTGGCGATTGCCGAGCTGTCCGGCAATTTGCGGCTGGCACAGCTTCTCAGCCAGATCCTCGACCAGTCGGAGCGGGCGCTCCATCTCGGCTTCAAGTCGCGCGATTTCATGCCGCTGATCATCGAACAGCAGAAGCAGTTGCTGCAGGCCTGCGAAAAGAGCGACGTCCCCGGCATTGTGAAACTTGCCCGCTCGCAGTGCCTTGCCCTCAAGCACCAGCTGGTCGGCGCCCTGCTTGGCGGCGCCAAGCTGCGGGACGTGAACCTGCAGGATTTTGTCTGAACTGCCGGCCCCGGTTGAGCCGTCTCAGGTCCCTTCGACCAGCACGATCTCGCCGTCGGCGACCTTCTGGCGAATGGCGACCGCGCGCTGATATTCCGGCGAGTGGTAGCAGTCATGCGCAGCAGTGAGCGACGGGAACTCGATGATGACGTTGCGGGCCCGGCCTTGCCCTTCGGCAAACTCGTGCTCGCCGCCGCGTGCCAGGAATTTCACATCGAAACGATCGAAGGCGAGCTTGGCGGCGGCGACATACTCCTTGTAGCCTTCGGCATCGCGCACATCGACGCGGGCGATCCAGTATCCCTTGGGCATTCTTCTCTCCCTAATTCTATGCAGAGCGCATTTCGTCGAGGATCGCCTGCGCTGCCGCGCGGCGGTCGCTGGCCGCGACGATCGGCCGGGCGACGACGAGATGGCTGGCGCCGTTGCGGATCGCCTGCGCGGGCGTCACCACACGCTTCTGGTCGCCATGGTCGCTCCCAGCCGGCCGGATGCCGGGTGTCACCACCGCCATGTCGGGGCCGACGATGCGGCGCACCGCTTCGGCCTCGGCGGCCGAGCAGACGATGCCGCCCATGCCGGCATGCAGCGCCTGTTCCGAGCGCCTGAGCACCAGCGTGTGCGGATCATACTCATAGCCGACATCGATCATGTCCTGCTCGTCCATCGAGGTCAGCACGCTGACGGCGAGCAGGCAAAGCTCGCTGCCCCTGGCCGCCTCCACCGCCGCCCGCATCGCCTTGGGGTAGGCGTGGATGGTCAGCATGGTCATGCCCATCTTGACGATGTTCTCGACGCCCTTGGCCACCGTGTGGTCGATGTCGAGCAGCTTCATGTCGAGGAAGATTTTTGTTCCGCCGCTGGCCAGTTCCCTGGCAAAGTCGAGCCCGCCGGCAAAGGCCAGCTGATAACCGATCTTGTAGAAAGAGACGACGCCGTCAAGTTCGCGCACCGCCTGCTCGGCTTCCCGCACGGTCGGCAGGTCGAGGCCGACGATCAATCTCTCTTGCATGGATTGGGCCTGCATGGTTGCGGCGATCACGCCTCGACCCGGGTCGACAGCATGCGCGAGGTTTCGATCAGCGTGCGGCATAGGTGCTCCATCGATTTGTACAGTCTTTCGTCACGGAAATTGCCGCCTTCGTCGAAGGCGTCGCCGCCGTCCGGCACCGAGCATTCCGGCGTCACCACCTCCATCTGGCAACGCACCAGCACGGCGCGCAGATGGTTGATGCAGCGTATGCCGGCGAAGTGGCCGTTGGAGGACGAGCATAGGCCGGCAACCTTGCCGGCAAGCGGCCTGACCGTCCGGCCGCCATCCCGGCGCACCCGGCTCACCCAGTCGATCGTGTTCTTGAGCAGCGGCGGGATCGAGCCGTTATATTCGGGCGTCGCGATCAGCAACCCGTCATGGGCAATGATCAGACGACCGAGTTTGACGGCGTTCTCGGGAACGCCTTTTTCCTTCTCAAAATCCTCGTCGAGGATAGGCAAGGAATAATCGGCGAGCGAAATGCGGGTCACCTCGGCGCCCTGCACCGCAAGTTCCTTCTGCGCCACGTCGGCGGCCCTGCCGCTATAGGCGCCGCTGCGCACCGAGCCGGCGAAGACGAGGATTTTCGGGATCACTGCCATTGGCCACCCTTGTTCCCGGACAGGTACAGCCAAGGTTCGATCAAATCAACGCCAACTTCGTCATCCCCGGGCGAAGCAGGAGCGAAGCTCCGTCGCGGAGACCCTGGGATCCATTCCGTGACCTTGGCCGTGGGGTGCAGCGGAGCAGAATTATGGACTGCTGCAACGCTTTGAAGTCGCGGCATGGATCTCTGGGGTACCGAGGAATTAGTGAGCTTCCCTTCGATAAATCCAAAGCTGCGTCGGCGGGATGTTGCGGAAGATGAAATCGAAATGCTTGACCGTGTAGTCGCCGCGTCCGGCCGGGATCGGCGACATCGGACCATAGGTCAGCTGCACGATCGGGCGTCCGGCTGGGATGCGGTCGAGCAGGCTTTCGATATAGGCTATGCGCTGGGCGACCGGGAAATTGAGCAGCGGCACGCCGGAGACGACGGAATCGAAGATCATCCCGCTCCTCTCGCCAAGTGTGGCGTTGAGGTTGAAGGCGTCGCCCTCGATGACGTTGACGCCGGGATAGAGCTGGCGCAGATGGCGCACGAAATCCGTGTTGTATTCGACCGCATAGAGGTTTTCGGGCCGCACGCCCTGGGCAAGGATGGCACGGGTGATGACGCCGGTGCCAGGGCCGACCTCGAGCACCGGCAGGCCGGACCTCGGATTGACGATCGAGGCCATCTTGCGCGCGGTGATCGAGCTGGTCGGCACGATCGAACCGACCGTCTTCGGCTTGTCGATCCAGCCCTTGAAGAATTTGAGTTCGTCGTCGAACTTTTCGGCAAGCGCCTTCCGCAGTCCGTGACCACGTGTCATGCAAGCTCTCCTCAAGGCTCCCCGCAAGCTACTTAACACCTGGTTGACGCAAGGCAAGGCGTAGCGAGACGCATGTCGTGGATAAGATAGATTTCGTCGCGTCTCAAAATGCGGCGCGTTTCATCGATTCCTGCGCCGTTCCTGCACAGTCAGCTCTCGCCGAAGGATTCGAAGAAATCCTTCATGCGGGCGAAAAACCCGCTCGATTGGGGCGAATTGTCCTGCGAGGAGAGCTGTTCGAACTCCTCCAGCAATTCGCGCTGGCGGCGGGTCAGGTTCTGCGGCGTCTCGACAGCGGTCTGGATGTAGAGGTCGCCGACATTGGGCTGGCGCAGCACCGGCATGCCCTTGCCCTTGAGCCGGAACTGGCGTCCGTTCTGGGTGCCTTCGGGCACTTTCACCTTGGTCTGGCTGCCGTCCAGCGTCGTCACCTCGAAAGAGCCGCCGAGGGCCGCCGTCGTCATCGAGATCGGCACTTTGCAATAGAGATCGGCGCCATCGCGTTGGAAGAATTCGTGCGGCTTCACCGCCAGGAAAATATAGAGGTCGCCCGAAGGGCCGCCGCGCAGGCCGGCCTCGCCCTCATTGGCAAGGCGGATGCGGGTGCCGTCCTCGATGCCGGCCGGAATGTTGACCGACAGCGAACGCTCCTCGGTGACGCGGCCCTGGCCTGCGCATTTCGGGCACGGATCCTTGATGGTCTGGCCGCGGCCCTGGCATTGCGGGCAGGTGCGCTCGATCGAGAAGAAGCCTTGCGTGGCGCGTACCTTGCCATGGCCATGGCACATCGAGCAGGTCACCGGCTGGGTGCCGGGCTTGGCGCCGCTGCCTGAGCATTCCGTGCACGAGATCGAGGCCGGAACGCGGATCTGCGCGGTCTTGCCGGCAAACGCCTCTTCCAGCGAGATTTCCATATTGTAGCGCAGGTCGGCGCCACGCTCGCGGCCGCCGGACGAACGACGCTGCCGCCCGCCCATCATGTCCCCGAAAATATCCTCGAAAATGTCGGCGAAGCCGCCGGCGCCAAAGCCTTGCGCGCCGCCATTCATGCCGCCCTGTTCGAAGGCAGCGTGGCCGAAACGGTCATAGGCCGCGCGCTTCTGCGGGTCCTTCAGCGTCTCGTAGGCTTCGTTGATTTCCTTGAACTTGTGCTCGCAGGAATGATCGCCGGGATTGCGGTCAGGATGGAACTGCATGGCGAGCTTGCGGAAAGCGCTCTTGAGCTCCTTCTCGTCGGCGCCCTTTTGTACGCCCAGCGTTTCGTAGAAATCAGCTTTCATTTTTTCCCGCTGTCCGGATGCTCAACGTCTTGATGCATTGTTGCGTCGTTTGCCGGCACGTTGCCTCGATTTAGGATCGGTGCCGCCCGGATGCCAGTGCTGGTGTGCGTCTGTCCGGGTTTTTCTGTCATTTTTTGGAGAGGTCCCGCACTTTTTTGGCAAGGGTTGCAAAAAAGCCCGGCTTTACGCCGGGCTTTCCGCTTTATCTTGCCGTCAGGCGGCTCAGGCCGACTTCTTCTTGTCGTCGTCCTCGTCGATTTCCTCGAAATCGGCATCGACCACGTCGGAGTCCTTGGCGGCATCCGCCTTGGCATCGGCTTCCGCTGCTTCCTTCTGCGAGGCCTCGTACATGGCCTGGCCAAGCTTCATCGAAGCTTCGGCGAGCACCTGGCTCTTGGCCTCGATGTCGGCCGGATCGTCGCCTTCGGCGGCGGTCTTCAGCGCCGCGATCGCATCGGAAATCGCCGTGCGTTCGGCTTCCGAGACCTTGTCGCCATATTCCTTCAGCGACTTCTCTGACGAATGCACCAGCGCCTCGGCCTGGTTGCGGGCCTCGACCACGGCGCGCCGCTTCTTGTCGGTCTCGGCATTGGCCTCGGCGTCCTTCACCATCTTCTCGATGTCGGCGTCCGAAAGACCACCCGAAGCCTGGATGCGGATCTGGTGCTCCTTGCCAGTGCCCTTGTCCTTGGCCGAAACGTTGACGATGCCGTTGGCGTCGATGTCGAAAGTGACCTCGATCTGCGGCACGCCGCGCGGCGCCGGCGGAATGCCGACCAGGTCGAACTGGCCGAGCGCCTTGTTGTCGGCGGCCATTTCGCGTTCGCCCTGGAAGACGCGGATGGTCACGGCCGACTGACTGTCTTCAGCGGTCGAGAACACCTGGCTCTTCTTGGTCGGGATCGTCGTGTTGCGTTCGATCAGCCGGGTAAACACGCCACCCAGCGTCTCGATGCCGAGCGACAGCGGTGTCACGTCGAGCAACAGTACGTCCTTGACGTCGCCCTGCAGCACGCCGGCCTGGATGGCGGCGCCCAGTGCGACGACCTCATCCGGGTTGACGCCCTTGTGCGGCTCCTTGCCGAAGAACTGCTTCACGATCTCCTGGATCTTGGGCATGCGGGTCATGCCGCCGACCAGGACCACTTCGTCGATCTCGCCAGCCTTCAGGCCGGCATCCTTGAGCGCCGCCTTGCAGGGGTCGATGGTGCGCTGGACGAGGTCTTCGACCAGGCTTTCGAACTTGGCGCGCGTCAGCTTCAGCGTCAGGTGCTTCGGCCCAGTCGCGTCGGCGGTGATGAAGGGCAGGTTGATCTCGGTCTGCGTGGTGGACGACAGCTCGATCTTGGCCTTTTCAGCCGCCTCCTTGAGGCGCTGCAGCGCAAGCTTGTCGTTCTTCAGGTCGATGCCCTGTTCCTTCTTGAACTCGGCCGCCAGATATTCGACCAGGCGCATGTCGAAATCCTCGCCGCCGAGGAAGGTGTCGCCATTGGTCGACTTCACCTCGAACACGCCGTCGCCGATTTCGAGCACCGAAATGTCGAACGTGCCGCCGCCAAGGTCATAGACGGCAATGGTCTTGCCATCCTTCTTGTCGAGGCCGTAGGCAAGCGCCGCGGCCGTCGGCTCGTTGATGATGCGCAGCACTTCAAGGCCGGCGATCTTGCCGGCATCCTTGGTGGCCTGGCGCTGGGCGTCGTTGAAATAGGCCGGAACGGTGATCACCGCCTTCTCGACCTTCTCGCCGAGATAGGCTTCCGCCGTTTCCTTCATCTTCTGCAGGATCATGGCCGAGATCTGCGAGGGCGACTGCTTCTTGCCGCCGGCCTCGACCCAGGCATCGCCATTGTCGCCCTTGACGATCTTGTAGGGGACAAGCTTCTTGTCCTTTTCCGTCACCGGATCGTCATAGCGGCGGCCGATCAGGCGCTTGACCGCGAAGATGGTGTTTTCAGGATTGGTGACCGCCTGGCGCTTGGCCGGCTGGCCGACCAGACGTTCGCCGTCGCCCGAGATGGCGACGATGGAAGGCGTCGTGCGCGCGCCTTCCGCATTCTCGATCACCTTGGGCTCCTTGCCATCCATGATGGCGATGCAGGAATTGGTGGTGCCGAGATCGATACCGATTACTTTTGCCATTTTTCTAGTCTCTCCTCTAAGCAGGCTTTCAGGACCCATGAAGGCGTTCCGACGAAAGCCCCTGTTCATAAGAAATCCCGTCCGGCCACCAGTGTTGCGGCGCCGCACGGCTTGGCGCGTATATAAGAACAGGCGGCATCGGGCGCAAGCATTCTGCGCAAGGCTTCCGTGAACCTTTCCACCTCCGCCCGCGACTGAGGTCCAGGTGCCGCATGGTGCGGCCCGGAAAGGATGCCCCCATGACCAGCAACCCAGAGGCTCTGAGGTCTCCGGGAACAACAGGAGCTCGGCGCGACCACCGCCTTCGGGACGGGGTCGATGCGCTGGGCTTCCCGCTGATTCCGTTGACCCTGCGTAAGAGCAGGCGTATCGTGACAATGAGGAAAGCAGACAATTCGATCAGGGAAGAACGAGCCGGACCGCCGCGCCTTGCCCTGGTTCGCGCGGCTCAGCCGGAGGTTCCGCCCATAGACTTCGGGGGGAGTTCTATGTCTTGCGATCACGGCCCGTTCGTGCCTTCTTTCACCAGCCGTTTGCTCCGCCTGATCAAGGCAACCGGCGGATTTGTTGTATTTGCCCTGACCGCCAGCCTTTGGCTTGGCGGCGCCGCCAAGGCGCAGGACACCCAGATCATCTATCCCGGCTCGATGGCCGTTACCGGATTTTCCGGCACCATCATCCCCAATTTCGACGAAGGCCTGCCACCCGGGGTCGATCCGGTCGATGAAACCTTTATCGACACCACGCGGGCCACTCTGCGCGTTTTCGACGTTTCGCATCTCGGCGGGCCGGCTTCGGGCCAGCTCGTCTTCACGCCGCCGCCTTTCGAGGTCACGGCCGGCCAGATCGGCCAGGTTTTCGGCCTCACCTATGATGACGGCGTGCGCGATGGTGTTCCGTCGGGCATTCCCAATCTTTATGCCGCCGCCACCTCGCTGCACGGCATCCGCATCGTCACGCCGGATACCGACAGTGACGGCAGGCCTGAGCGGCAGCGCCGAGGCACGGCAGGCGCCACCTTTATGGAAGGCCAATTCGGCGGCGAAAACGGCGGCGGGCCAGGCACCATCTGGAAGATCGACGGCATCACCGGCCAGGTCGCCAAATTCGCCGACATCGACACCAACAGCGGTCCCGGCATCGGCAATCTCACCTTCGATCCGAACCATCGCCAGTTCTTCGCCTCGGACCTCGACACCGGCCTGATCCATCGCATCGACGCCACCGGCGGATTGATCGACACGTTCGATCATGGTGTCGCCGGGCGCCCGGCGCATGGTCTGGCTCCCGTCGCCGACGATGGCGCGGTGATGGACATACAGGGTGCCGCCTTCGACACGGAAGATCCCGAGACCTGGGGCTACACCCAGGACGAGCGCCGCGTCTGGGCCGTCTCCTATCACGGTGGCCGGCTCTATTATTCTGTCGGCGAAAAGTCGGAAATCTGGTCGGTGGGCATTGCCCGCGACGGCAGCTTTGCCGGCGACCCGCGCTGGGAGCTGACGGTCAAGGCCGACAAGGACTACGCCGTCACCGACATCGCCTTCGACAATAGCGGCATCATGTACCTGGCCCAGCGCGGCCCGGTCGAAAACCGCTACGATTACAGCCGCTTCGCCGATTCCGGAAAGGGCGAGGTCATCCGCTATTTCAGAGAAAACCCGGACGATCCGGCAACGGAATCGGTCTGGGTGGAAGTGCCGCAGGAATATGCGGTCGGTTTCCCGCAAGGCAACCGGCAGTCGGCCGGCGGCCTCGACCTGCAATATGGCTATGATGCCGACGGCAATCTCGACACCTCGGTGTGCACGCAGACGCTGGTCAACACCGGCGACAAATTGCGCGACAATCCGACGCTTGCCGAGCAACTCGCCGCCGGCGGGCCGCTCGCCGTGCATGGCGTGCAGATCACGCCCAAGGACCTGGTCAAGCCGGCCAATGTGCCGCCTTTCGGCTCCTGGTTCGTCGATTTCGACGGCTATTTCGAGGATCCCGAGGTGGAAGGCCATGTCGGCGACGTCGCCGTCTGGCATCCCTGCGAGGGGCGTGCCGGCTATTATGAAGAAATTCCGGGCGGCTATTTGCCCCCCTTCTACCCGCCGGACTTCCCACCACCCGGCAATCTGCCTCCCTGTCTCGATGTCGAGGATATCAGGTATTACTGCACGCCTTCGGGCCTCGAGGCCGATCTCTATCTCCATGACCATGCCGGCTTCGGCGGCGATTCGATCAAGGCCCAGTCCAGGACGCCAGGCGTCGGGGTGACTTCACCCATGTCGCATGTGCCCGGCACGCCGTACACGATCAACATCACCGGCCACTATCCGGGCGACAGAGTGGATGTTGGGCTTTGCTTCTACAGGAAGTCCGACAAGGACAAGGGTGGCTACTACCCTTGCTGCAAGATGACCTTGCCGCTCCGCACCCCAGCCGTCAGCTGCGAACGTTGAGGAGGGGAAGATGAACAATCTCGCACTCTCCCCGCTCGCGCAAAACAACGCAACCGTCATGGAGACGATCATGAAACCCCTGTCATACGCCAGGCGCGGCGCGCGCTGGCTGATGGCGGCCGGTATCGCGGTCGCCATGTTCACCCCTCTGGCAAGCCATGCGGAAGACGCTGTTCCGATCACCCCGGAACTGAGGCTCGACCTCGACAATTCGCGCGTCGTCAATCCGCGGCCGGAACGGGTCGTCCCCTTCTTCACCAAAAGAGGCACCCAGAGAGGCTGCGACTATGTCGTCTACTCCCTGAGCTTCGGCCTGCGCGGTGATCCGCAGGGCTTTGCCGACCCAGGCCTGGTGGCCTTGCTCAAGAAACTCAAGATCGAGTTCAAGGACCAGCTTCCGCACGGCCTTTCGATCGTCAACGTCAATGTGTCCGGCGACGGCACCGATGCCTCCGGCGGACCACTGCCGGGCGCGACGATCAGCAATTCGGCGGGTCCCAACGATACCGCCACGGTGTCCGATTTCCGGCTGTCCGCCGCCGATCTCGACGGCGCCGGGGCTGCCAATGAACGCGTCATCAATTTCCAGATCACGGCCAAGATCGACCATGCGGCGTTTCCCGCGCCGACGATCGTCGACAATCAGGGCCTGATCAAGGTGAGCAATGAAGCCGGCACCGGGACCATCATCCCGTCGCAGGATCCGAGCAAGCCCGACGACGGCGACTACAAGACCGGCATCAAGACCTCGATCAAGATCGATGTCACCAAGTGCGAACCACCGCCACCACCTCCCGGCAAGGAATGCTTCAAGGTGGAACGCGGCACGGTCGATTGCGTGCCCGGTGGTGGCGCCTTCATCTACCACATGCCTGTCGGCCCCGAGATGGGCGGCAAATGGGTGCAGGTGTCGACCACCACGCCCGGCATCACCATCATCCCCGACACCCAGCTGGTGCCTCCGGGCGGTGGTGTGCTCAACTGGAAGATCGTCGGCGCATCGCCCGGCGACGTCATCCACCTGATCGTCACCGGCATCGAGACCTATGCCGGGCCGAAGGAGGGCTGGGGCCTGTGCTGCACGCAGACCATCGACATCGTCATCCCGCGTGACCAGCGCTGCCCGCCCAAGGACAAGGAGCCGGATCTCAAGGTCGAGAAACGCGCCGATGTCCCGCGCTGCACCATGGCCGGCGGCTGCGACTTCACCATCAGGG
Organism: Mesorhizobium sp. 113-1-2; assembly: GCF_016756475.1. NCBI lineage: Bacteria > Pseudomonadati > Pseudomonadota > Alphaproteobacteria > Hyphomicrobiales > Phyllobacteriaceae > Mesorhizobium > Mesorhizobium sp. 113-1-2. Next base: position 805,668 of record NZ_AP023242.1, on the reverse strand, counting down.
TCACCAATGTTGGCACCGCGCCCTACAACGGCAAGATCGTGCTCGACGAGGTGACGCTGCCGGCCGGCTCGACGCTGAGTTCAGGGCCCAATCCGCCCTGGGTCTGCGTGCCCGGCGCCACCCCGATGATGTGCACCTATCCGGTGACCACGCTCAATCCGGGGGCTTTCGTCGACCTCAAGCTCGGCTTCAAGCCGGCGGCGGGCTGGCAAGGCCCGGTGCTGCGCAACTGCGCCACCTATAACTATCCGGCCAGCGGCAAGCCGCTGTTCGGCAGCCAGGCCAACGACCGCGGCTGCGCCTCGATCCCGATCTGCCGCCGTGGCGATCGTGACCGCGACTGCCAGCCGCCGGTCGAGAAGAAAGTCGACCTGATCCTGAAGAAGCGTGCCCGCATCCCGGTCTGCACGGCCGACGGCGTCTGCTTCTTCGTGATCGACATCATCAACAACGGCACATCGACCTATAACGGGCCGCTGACGGTGGTCGACAATTATCCCGGCGGCGTGCCGGCCTCCTCGACCTTCGGCCCGAGCCCACCCTGGACATGCGGACCGAACGGCCCCGGCCAGTTCCGCTGCGACAATGCCGGCATCTCATTGCCCGCGGGCGCCTCGACGCCGATCTTCGTCAAGGCGGTCATGCCGGCCGGCTACCAGTCGGATACGGTCGAAAACTGCGCCGCGGTGAAGGCCATCCCCGGTGAGGTCGACCTCACCAACAACAAGGCCTGCGCCAAGGAACGCATCCGTCGTCCCAATGGCGGCCAGCCTGGCCTGCGCATCACCAAGGTGTGCAACGGCTCGCTGGCCGGTGCCGCGGTCATCTCTTGCCGCATCACCGTCTCCAACGCCGGCACGGCAGCCCCTACCGGTCCGGTGCGGGTCAACGATGCCGCCACGCTGGTGTCGGGCGGCGCGCCTGTCCAGATCCAGACCGTCACTCCCGACGGCGCGGAATGGGCGTGCGGACCGGTTCCGGCCAACACGCTGTCGTGCCAGATTCCTGGTGCCGTCATGACACCTGGAACCAGCCGCCACTTCGACGTGACGGTCTCGGCCAATGGCGAGTTCGAGAACTGCGCGCGCGGCTCCTATGGGCCGGCGCCAGGCGACGACATCGTCTATCCAATCGGCCAGGCCTGCGCCAAGGGCGGCGGCTCTTCGACCATCCGAGTCGAGAAAACCGGCGACCGCGAGTGCAAGCTTGGCCAGCCCTGCTCGTTCGACATCACCATCACCAATGACGGGACGAGCCCCTTCTCCGGCCCGGTTCGCATCGGCGATGCGATCGGCGTCGAAGGTCTCGGCCGGCTGGATGGCGTTGCGATCACCTCGATCGATCCGCCCTTCGGCTGCTCGCCCGAACCGGCGACCCTGCCCCTGTCCTGCATTGCCAACCTGACGCTCGGCGCCGGCGAAAGCCAGTCGCACCATGTCACCGTGGTCATTCCCGACGACGGGCGTCTGGCCAACCTGCAGGGCAACGTCGATGGTCAGAACTGTGTTGGCGTCCTATCTCCCGACACGAGGGTGCAGGGCGGCGGCGACGTGCTGTCCAAGGACGCCAACGTGCAGGGCGATCGCGGCAAGGCCTATGCGTGCCACCCCTTCGTCATCACCCATGAGGTGAAGAATGAGTGCTCGCCGGGCTTCGTCATGAACGACGCCGGCCGCTGTGTCTGCCCGGAAGGCACCACCTTCCGCAACGGCCAGTGCACCGGCGGCGGCACCAACATTCTGCCGACGCCTCCGCCGCCGCCGAAGCGCTGCGTACTGCTCGAAGGCCAGATCCGCACCGAGGACGGGCGCTGCATCTGCCCGCGCGGCACGCAACTGGAGAACGGGAAGTGCGTCAGGACCGACAGGCCTGAGCAGTGCACCATCCGTGGCCAGATCCATGATGCCGATGGCAATTGTATCTGCCCGCAAGGGACCGAGGTGCGCAACGGCGCCTGCCGACCGATCCGGCCGAAGCCCGAGCAGTGCCGCATCCCCGGCCAGATTCGCAATGCCGATGGCGATTGTGTCTGTCCGCAAGGGACCGAGGTGCGCAACGGCGCCTGCCGTCCGGTCCGGCCGAAGCCTCAGCAGTGCCGCATCCCCGGCCAGATCCGCAACGCCGATGGTGATTGCGTCTGTCCGCAAGGGACCGAGGTGCGCAATGGCGCCTGCCGACCGGTCCGGCCGAAGCCTGACCAGTGCACCATCCGCGGCCAGGTGCACGATGCCAATGGCGATTGCGTCTGCCCGCGTGGGACAGAGGTGATCGACGGCGCATGCCGGCGCAAGCAGCCGCAGCTGGAGCAGTGCGACATACGCGGCCAGGTCCACAACAAGCGCGGCGAGTGCGTCTGCCCGCGTGGGACCGAGGTCATCGACGGCGCGTGCCGCAAGCCCAGGCAACAGACGGAATGCGCACCGGGCTCGCAGATGGTCGACGGCCAGTGCCAGCCGATCTTCAGGCGGCGCTGCCCGGAAGGCACGATTGGGCGCTATCCCAACTGCCGGCCGATACGCGGGCAGCCGTCGCTGGAGATCAACCCGGGCCTGCTACTGCAGCAGGTCCTGCCGCGGCGCCAGCCGCAAACAGAACAGCAGGATCCAAACAGGATCCTGAAACTCCAGCAGCAGTAACCATCTGCTCGACACCAGACCAGAAAACCCGCCGGAGCAATCCGGCGGGTTTTTCGTCATGCCCCGGCCGGCGGGAATTGGCTGCAGCAGGATCGCAGACGCCGCAGCGCCACCCAAGCCTGTGGAGCCGCCGTGCCTGCACCCTCGACAAGTCACCCGCCGGGCATTAGGCAGTCGGTCCAGGATGAGCGGACGAAAAGCCCGTCCGGAAAGGCTGCTATATGAGCAAAAAGACCTTGATCGCACCGTCGGTGCTGGCTTCGGACTTTTCGAAGCTCGGCGACGAGGTCGAAGCCGTGGCGGCAGCCGGGGCCGACTGGATCCATCTCGATGTCATGGATGGCCATTTCGTCCCCAACATCACTTTCGGCCCGCCGGTGATCAAGGCGATCCGCAACCGCACCAAGGCTTTCTTCGACTGCCATCTGATGATTGCGCCGGCCGATCCCTATCTCGCCGCATTCGCCGAGGCCGGCTGTGACGGCATGACGGTGCATGCCGAGGCCGGGCCGCATCTCGACCGCTCGCTGCAGACCATCAGGAACCTCGGCAAGAAGGCCGGCGTGTCGCTCAATCCGGCGACGCCGGAAACGATGATCGAATATGTGCTCGACCGGCTCGACCTGATCCTGATCATGACCGTCAACCCGGGCTTCGGCGGCCAGGCTTTCATCCCGGGCATCGTCGACAAGGTGAGAAGGGTCAAGGCGCTGATCGGCGACCGGCCGATCCGCATCGAGATCGACGGCGGCGTTTCGCCGGAAACAGCCCCCCTGGTCACATCAGCCGGCGCCGATGTGCTGGTGGCTGGTGCCGCGATCTTCAAGGGTGGCAGCGTCGAAGCTTACCGCGCCAACATCGAGGCGATCAGGACGGCGGCCGACAAGGCCGCCGGCTAACGCGCCACGTTCCATCCCGTTTCAAAATCCAACGGTCGGCTAAGAGGTCCTGTGCGGACATGACCTTCAGGGTTCGGTGCGCCCGAATCAGTCTCGCCCAAGAGGTCTGATTCGGGTGAACCGACCGGTGTCTTTGCGCGCGACAGAAAAGATGCTTGCACGGGCACACAGCAAACAGATGATCCTGCGTGCATACAAAACATGTTAAGTTTCTACTGGTTGTAGAGATGCGCGATTTTCCACGCTCAGATGCCGATCGGGATATATTCCTTTGTGCTTAAGTACAATAGCGCCATCTTCTGCTTGAGCCCCTTGACGCAAACACTGTATGGTACATGTACGGAAGGAATCTTTTCGGACTCGAATTTCCCGGAGAAAAATGGGGATTAAGGAGTCAACTTTGACATACGGAGCTGCCAACCTGAACGACGACGGCACAGGATCCAAGAGCACGCTTGCCAGTACGGTCTATCACCAATTGCGGGATGATCTTCTCGGCGGCGCTCTTGAAACCGAAAGCAAACTGCGGGTCGAGTGGGTTGTTTCCAAGTATGGCGCCGGTGCTTCCCCGGTTCGTGAAGCCCTTAATCGCCTTGCCTCCGAAGGACTTCTTGGTCGTCATGACCAACGTGGCTTTTTCATCATGCCGGTCAGTGCGACGGAGCTTGAGGAGCTGACGCGCACACGCTGCTGGCTCGAGGAGCGGGCGCTTCGCGAATCCATTGCCCACCGCACTGCCGAATGGGAAGAACAGCTGGTGCTGGCGCTGCACCGCCTGGGCCGCGCCTCACGCCTTTCGCCGCAAAATGCCACATCGCTCGATCCGGACTGGGAGAAATTGCACCGCACCTTCCACCGGGTGCTGATCTCGGCCTGCCGGTCGCACTGGCTTGTGGGTTTCTGCGACCAGCTTTCCGATCACGCCTATCGCTACCGGCAAATGGCCAATGATGGCGAAAGCGTCCAACGCGACGATTTCGGCGAACACCGGTTGATCGCCGAATGCGCGCTGGACGGCAATGCCGACGGCGCCGTCCAGGCCCTGATCGATCACTACCAGCTGACCGCGTCCATGTGCATGGAACGCTTCAAGCAAGGCGAAGTTGCAAAAGCCGCCGCCCCGGCCGAACGCGCCCGGCGGTAACGATCACTTCCCTTGGCGGCCTTGTCGTGGTCATTCGCGACCTTTTCGGCGGACGTGACGCGTTGGACCGCCATCTCCAGTCTTGACGGCATGGCCGGGAAACGCGAACTCTTCGCCGCCGATCCATGCCACCCTGGAGCATTGCCGGCATCGCCATGCCGTCACCGCAGGAAAATTTCATGAGCAATCATCTGTTCGATGCGTTCCGGTCCCGGGTGCCGGCGCCGGAGCGCCTGTTGATGGAAACCGATGATGGGCGCTCGCTGAGCTATGGCGACATGCTGGCGCGGTCGGCACGGCTCGCGCATGCGCTCCTGCAACTGGACGTCGAGCCCGGCGACCGGGTCGCCGTGCAGGTCGAGAAGAGCCCGGAGGCGCTGCTGCTCTATCTTGCCTGTGTGCGCGCCGGTGCCGTCTTCCTGCCGCTCAACACCGCCTACACGCTGACCGAGCTCGGTTATTTCTTTGGGGATGCCGCACCGCGGGTCATCGTCTGCGATCCGGCAAAGTCGGCGGATATCGGGCGCATGGTCGAGCCATCCGGTGCCGTCGTGGTTACGCTCGACCGCAACGGCCGGGGATCCCTTACGGATCAGGCCTCGCGTCTGCCGTCGGATTTTCACGATGTGGCGCGCGGGCCGGATGATCTCGCGGCAATCCTCTACACCTCAGGAACCACCGGCCGTTCGAAAGGCGCCATGCTCAGCCACGAGAACCTCGCCTCGAATGCGCGGGTGCTGGTCGAGCAATGGCGCTTCACGTCGGACGATGTGCTGATCCACGCGCTGCCGATCTTCCACACCCACGGCCTGTTCGTCGCCACCAATGTCATCCTGATGGCCGGCGCCACGATGCTGTTCGAGCAGAAATTCGACCCGGCCCGCATCGTCGCATTGCTGCCGCGCGCCACGGCGCTGATGGGCGTGCCGACCTTCTATACCAGGCTGCTGCAGCAGGATGGACTGGACCGTGAGGCGGCGAAAAACATCCGCCTGTTCGTGTCCGGCTCGGCGCCGCTGCTGGCCGACACGCACAAGGCCTGGCGCGAGCGCACCGGCCACGCCATCCTCGAGCGCTACGGCATGACCGAGACCAACATGAATACGTCCAACCCCTATGACGGCGAACGGCGCGCCGGCACGGTCGGCTTCCCCTTGCCTGGCGTTGCGCTGCGCATCGCCGATCCGGACAGTGGCAAGCCGCTGGCCCAAGGCGAGGTCGGCATGATCGAGGTCAAGGGCCCGAACGTATTTGGCGGCTACTGGCGCATGCCGGAAAAGACCAAGGCGGAATTTCGCGCCGACGGGTTCTTCATCACGGGCGACCTCGGCATGGTCGACACCGATGGCTATGTCCATATCGTCGGCCGCGGCAAGGACCTGATCATATCAGGCGGCTACAACATCTATCCTAAGGAGCTCGAAAGCGAGATCGACGCACTCGACGGGGTCCTGGAAAGTGCCGTCATCGGCGTCGCCCATCCGGATTTCGGTGAGGGCGTCACCGCGGTCGTCGTGCGGGCGCCGGCATCGCAGATCACCGGAGCCGAAATCCTCAGCGCAATCGCGGAACGTCTGGCAAAATACAAGCATCCGAAGCAAGTGATCTTCGTCGACGAATTGCCGCGCAACACCATGGGCAAGGTGCAGAAGAACCTTCTGCGCGACGCCTACAAGGACCTCTACGCATCCTAGGTGGTGGGTGCGCTACTTCGGCTTGCGCGGCTTTTCGGCCTTCGTGCCGGAGCCCCACAAGGCGCGCTGGATCAGGCCGCGTTTGCGGTTGCGTGGTACAAGGTCGATATCCCCGACCAGTTTCGCGCCGCCCTTGTGCCGCTCCAGCGTGATCTTGCGGGTGTGGAAGGCTTCCAGTTCGGCACGGTGCGCCACGCTGACGATGGTGACCTCGGGCAATTCGCGGATCACCGTTTGCATCATCTGGTCCTGGCTCTTCTCGTCCAGCGCCGAGGTCGCCTCGTCCAGCACGACGATGTCGGGGCGATGCAGCAGAAGGCGCGCGAAGGCGACCCGCTGCTTTTCACCGCCCGACAAGGTCTGGTCCCAGGGCGCTTCCTCCTTGATCCGCCCAGTGAGGTGGCCGAGGCCGACCTTGTCGAGGGCGGCCTTGATCTGTTCGAGCTTCCATTTGTTGGCGGCCGCCGGGTAGGCGACCACGCGGCGCAGCGTGCCGGACGGGATGTAAGGTCGCTGCGGCAGCATGAACAATCGCTTGTCGGGATGGAAATTGACGCTGCCGCTTCCCCATGGCCACAGGCCGGCGATCGCCCGCACCAGCGTCGACTTGCCCGAGCCGGATTCACCTGACACCAGCACCCGCTCGCCCGCTTCGACCCCGACTTCCGTTTCCTTGACCACGGAAGTACCGTCGTCGAGCGTCACGGAGAGATTGTCGAGGGAGAGCATCGTATCGCCCCTGGTCTCGCCGTGAAGGATGCGTCCCAGCTCGTCGCTCTGCTCGGCGCGCTCCAGCCCATCGAGCGACATCATCAGCGAGGCGATGCGGCGGGCAGAGGCGTTCCAGTCGGCGAGACGTGGATAATTGTCGACCAGCCAGCCGAACGCGCCCTGCACGATGGCGAAGGCGGAGGCAGCCTGCATGACCTGGCCGAGCGTCATCGAGCCTTCGAGGAACTTTGGCGCACAGAGCAAGACCGGCACGACCGGCGCGAAAAGGCTCGAACCCTGCGAGACCAGGGCCGTGCGCATATGCTGGCCGGTCAGCTGCGCCCAGCGCTTCAGCACGCCGGCAAAGGTCCTGTCGATGCCGCTGCGTTCCTCCTCCTCGCCGCCGAGCAAGGCGATGCTCTCGCCGTTTTCGCGCACGCGCGTCAGCACGTAGCGGAATTCTGCTTCCGTCTGGTTCTTCTCCTCCGACAACCGCACGAAGTCGCGGCCGATGACGAACATCGAGGTCGAGGTGATAGCGGCATAGATCACCGCCGTGATGACGAGGAAGCCGGGCACGGTGAAGGTCGAGCCTCCCAGCGTTAAGGTCAGGGCGCCGCCGATCGTCCACAGCACCACGATAAAAGTCGAGGCCGACAGGGTGGCGACGATCACGCCGGCGACGAAGTCGACGGGCGCCTCGGTGGCCACCCGCAGATCTTCCGAGAGGCGTGCCTCTGGGTTCTGGTGATCGCCTTGCACGAGGTTCAGCTGGTAGTAGCGGCCATTGGCCAGCCAGCGCGCTATCACCGAGGTGGTCAGCCAGGCGCGCCAGCGGCGCTGCATGGTCATGCGCAGATAGACCTGCGCAACGACAAGGCTGATGCTCCCAAGCACGAGCGGCACGAACACCGCGCTGAGGAAATAGACGGTATGAGCGTCGCGTTTCTCGATGGCGTCGAAGATGGCGCGGTTCCAGAGATTGATTCCGTACTGAAAGCCGACATTGACACCGATCAGGATCAGCAGCCCGATGGTCAGCGGCCAGCCGAGCTTGTCGCCGTGCCGTCCCCAATAACCGCGTCCGCTGATCCAGAACCGCTTGAGCAGGTATTTCTTGCGCGCCTGTTCGGCAGCCTGTGGCGTCAGCTCCGGATCCGGTTCGACGGCCTCCGGCGGCGGGGGAACTTCACCAGCAATCTCGGACGCGGCCGCTTCAACGGCCGATGCTTTCTTTTCGCGTGGCTTTTTTTCGCGCGGTTCCTGCTCGCGCGGTCTCTCGTCACGCGGCTTTTGCCGTCGCGGCTTCGGGGCGCCGCGCGGTTTGATGCCGTCGGCCGGTTTCAATCTGGGTTTCGCCTCGGACATACGCCCCGACAACGGCCTTGAAATCAAAAGGTTTCAAGACATTCGCCCGAGAGGTAAAATTCCCGGCAGCACCTATAATTGGGTATACAGCAGTTCGACCACATGCTCGGCGATCGCCAGGCTTGCCGTCAGGCCGGGGCTCTCTATGCCGAACAGGTTGACGATGCACCCACGGCCATGGTCGGCCGGTCCCTGGATCATGAAATCGGCGGCAGGCTGGCCGGGGCCCGACAGTTTCGGCCTGACCCCGGCATAGGCCGGCTGCAGGGCACCGTCGGCGAGACCGGGCCAGTAGCTTCGGATCGCTTCGTAGAAGACGGCGCTTCGGTCGGGATCGACGGTGTAGTCCACGTGGTCGACCCATTCGACATCGGGCCCAAAGCGCGCACTGCCGCCGAGGTCGAGCGTCAGATGGACGCCGAGGCCGCCTTCGACCGGAACCGGATAGATCAGTCGCGAAAAGGGCGACCGGCCAGGAAGGGAGAAGTAATTTCCGCGCGCCAGCCATTGCCGGGGGATGAGCCCTTGTGGGAAACCGGCGATGCTGCCGGCCACGGCCTGCGCATCGAGGCCCGCGGCATTGATGAAGGCGCCGGCCTCCAGGGCGAAGGTCTCGCCATTGGCGTCGCGCGTGTCGATCCGGATCCCGTCGCCCTCGATCGCAGCCCCGGCGAACGAGGTCAGTAAAGCGAAGGACGCGCCGGCGGCCTCGGCGTCGCCGCGCAGCGACAGCATCAGCGCATGGCTGTCGACAATGCCGGTCGATGGCGACAACAGCGCGCCGGCGCATGTCAGTGCCGGCTCCAGGCTTTCGGCCTCGCTTTGCGTCAAGAACTGGAGGTTGTCGACCCCACAGCTTTGCGCATTGGCCGCGATCTTCCGCAGCCCTTCCGTCTGGCCGGGCTCACTGGCGACGATCAACTTGCCGGTGCGGGCATGGGCGATGTCGTGCTCGGCGCAGTAGGCGTACAGAAGCCGGCGCCCCTCGACACAGAGCCGGGCCTTCAGGCTCCCGGGTGCGTAGTAGAGTCCGGCATGGATGACTTCGGAATTGCGCGAACTGGTGACGGTGCCGATTGCGTCGGCCTGTTCGATCACCACCACCTCGCGGCCCGAGACGGCAAGCGCCCTGGCGACAGCAAGCCCGACGACGCCGGCTCCGGCGACGACACAATCGATTGTCTGCATGGCCTCGCTCTCAGTGCGGAGCGACAGCCTCGAACATTTTGGCGCCGCCGATCCAGACGCTTCCTATGCCAAGATCGTCCGACAGCGCAACGATGTCTGCCGCCGTGCCATTGGCAAAGCGGCCGAGCCGGTGCGACTGGCCGATCGCCTGCGCCGGATAGAGCGAGGCCATGCGCAAGGCTTCGGACAGATCGATGCCAACGACATTGTGCATGAAGCGCACGGCCGAGATCATATCGAGATCGGCGCCCGCCAACGTGCCGTCGGCAAGCCTGAGGCTGCCATCCCGGCGGTAGATGGTGCGGCCGTTCAGCGTGAACGAGGTCATGTCGGTGCCGATCGTCGCCATCGCGTCTGAAACCAGCACGATCCTGCCCGGCCCCTGTTTGGCGTCTAGCGCGATCCTGATGCTGGCCGGATGGACATGGATGCCGTCGGCGATCAGCCCGGCGGACAAGGTGCCGATGTCGATGGCCGCTCCGACGAGGCCAGGTTCGCGGTTGCCGATCTGGCTCATGGCGTTGAACAGATGGGTGACCACGCCGGCGCCAGCCTCGGCGAAGGCCTTGGCCGTGGCGTAGCCCGTGTCGGAATGGCCGAGGCTGACGATGATGCCGGCCTTGGCCAATGCCGTTACGCGCGCCGGATCGACGGACTCCGGCGCGATCGTGGTGAGCAGCACCGGCAGCTTCTGCCGCGCCGCGATCAGCATCGCCTGGTCTTGATCCGTCATCGGTCGGATCAGCGCCGGATCATGCGCGCCCTTGCGGGCGATCGACAGATGCGGACCTTCGAGATGCAGGCCGAGGAAACCAGGCAGCTTTTGCAGCGCGGCGGTTTCACCGGCGGCGATGGCGGCCGCGGTGATGGCGGGTGTGTCGGTGATCAGCGTCGCCAGCAGCGCCGTCGTGCCGAATGGCGCATGCGCCCGGCAGATGGTTTCGATCGAGGCGACATCGGGATGGTCGTTGAGCATGACGCCGCCGCCGCCATTGACCTGAATGTCGACGAAGCCCGGCGCCAGCATGCCGCCGCCGGTGTCGACGGTGCGGATGTCCGAGCCGATGGCGCCGGTGGGCAAAATAGCCTCGACAAGACCGTCGCGCACGACAAGGGCGTGGCTGTCATGCCAGTCGTCGCCGTCGAAAATGCGGGCGCCAGTCAGGGCAAAACGGTCGCTCATACGGTCTCCGTCACCTTGCGAAGGTTGCGCGGCGTGTCCGGATCGAGACCGCGGTGGCGCGCGAAGGCTTCGACGAACACGTAGAAGGAGACGATCAGCGTCAGCGGGTCGGTCAGCGGGTGACCGGTGGCGACATGCGGCAGGCGCGTCGCGCGTTTGGCAAGCGCCGAGGTGACGAACACGGGTGCGCCCTTGGCCGCCAGCCCGTCGGCCGCTTCGGCGATGGACGGTTCCGACGCATCGCGCGCGGCCAGCGCCAGCACTGGAAAGTCGGGGCCGATCAGCGCCAGCGGGCCATGCATGACTTCGGCCGCGCTATAGGCCTCGGCATGCATGCCGCAGGTTTCCTTGAATTTCAGCGCCGCCTCGTTGGCCATCGCTGCCGACGGCCCACGGCCGAGAATGAACAGCGATTTCTGCTTCTCGATGGTTTCGGAGAGCACGCTCATCCAGTCGCAGGCGATCGCCTTGCCGAAATGCTCGGGCAAGCGGGCGAGTGCCGCCAGAAGCGCGTCGTCACCGGTGGAATGCGCCATCAAAGCGAGGCCGGCGACGGCCGAATTGACGAAGGTCTTGGTCGCCGCGACGCTGCGCTCGGGTCCGGCAAGGATGTCGATCGCATAGTCCGAGGCGCGCGCCAGCGGCGAATCGGCGGTGTTGGTCACGGCAATGGTCAGCGCGCCGCCGGCCCGTGCGGTTTCGGCCATGGCGACGATGTCCGGGCTCTTGCCCGATTGCGAGATCGCCAGGCAGGCCGAGCCGCCAAGCCGCAGCTTGCGGCCATAGATCGAAGCGATGGAGGGGCCGACCGAGGCGACGGCAAGGCCGGCGGTCAGTTCGACGGCGTATTTCATGAAGGTGGCGGCATGGTCGGACGAGCCGCGCGCCACGGTGACGACGAATTGCGGGTCACGTTCCCGGATGCCGCGTCCGGCTTCCGCCAGCACGGCGCCGGAGCCATCGAGCAGGCGGGCGACGGCCTGCGGGATCTCCTCGATCTCGCGCTGCATATGGGTGGTGTTGGAGATCATGGTCGGCCCTCTTCGCTCGGCCCTGTCAGCCGCAGTTCGGCGACGAAGTCATAGGCATCGCCCCGGTAGATGGAGCGGGTGAATTCGATCACCTTGCCGCTCGCCAGATAGGAAATGCGTTCGATGTGCAGGCCGGCAATGCCCGGCGGCACTTCGAGCAGGCGCGCATCGCTGTCGCCGAGATTGGCGGCGGAAATGCGCTGCACCGCCCGCACCGGCCGGTTGCCGGTCAATTCCAGCGCGGCATAGAGCGAGGAACCGATGCCTGCCGGGTCGGGCAGCACGCTGGCCGACAGTGAGGCACGTTCGATTGCCAGCGGCGTGTCGTTGGCGATGCGCAGGCGCGCCACGCGTGCCACCAGTTCGCTCGACGACAGGCCAAGCACCATCATCTCGTCAGGCGAGGGCGCGTAGAGGCCGCGGTCGAGCCAGGCCGAACGCACCGCCATGCCGCGCCGCGCCATGTCTTCGGTAAACGAGGTCAGCCGCGACAGCGACTGCTCGACGCGTTCCATGCGCGGCGCCACGAAGGTGCCGGAGCCATGGCGCTGGACAAGAATGCCGCCCTTGACCAGGTCCTGCACCGCCTTGCGCACGGTGACGCGCGAAATGTCGGCCTTGGTGGCGATGTCGCGCTCGGAAGGCAGCGCGTCGCCCGGGCCGATCAGGCCGCGATTGACCGCATCCTCGATGCTCTTGCGCAGTTGCAGATAGAGCGGCGCGCCGCTCTGCGCGGATTGCTTCAGCGTGGCGAAGATCTGGTCGGCGGCATCGCTCATCGCGCCGCCTCCACGGGCTTGGCGAAAAGCCGCGCCGCCATCTGCACCGCGCCGCCCAACGCGTCATCGAGCGGCGGCTTGAGCAGCGCCTTGTAGCGCGCCGACAGCCGCGGCGCATAAAGCGGCGCCAGCCCGCCGAGCAGGCAAAGCGGCGCATCGTCCGAAAGGCCGAGCGCACCCAACGAGGCTTCGACATCGCCGACCGCCTTATCGACGATCCAGTTGGCGACGGCATCGCCCTTTTCGGCATGCTCGAACACTTTCGGCGCGAAGCCGCCGAAATCGCCGGGTTTGGCATTGGTGGTGAATTCCACCACATCCTCGGGATTGTTGCGGAAGATGGCCATCATGGCGTCGGTCAGCGGCGAAGCCGCGCGGACTCCGTCATAGGCAAGCAATGTCTGTTCGAGCAGATCGCGGCCGATGCGGGCGCCGCTGCCTTGGTCGCCGACCTGGAACCCCCAGCCGCCGATGGCGCGCGACTTGCCATCCTTGCGTGCCATATAGGCGGTGCCGGTGCCGAGGATGGCCATGGCGCCGTCGCCTGAGCCGACGGCGCCTTCAAGCGCGATCTCGGCGTCGGTCTCGACGCGGCTGATGCTGAACGGCAGGATGGCCTCGAGCTGCTGCCGATAGGTGCCGACATTGGCGCCGGCAAGGCCGAGAATGGCCGGTGTTTGCGGGATCAGCTCGGGATCCTGCCCGGCGGCGATGAAGGCCTGCCGCGCGGCGTCGACAATGTTCGAGCGCGCTCCGGTGAGGTCGGTGCGGATGTTGGCGGCGCCGCTTTTGGCACGGCCGATGACCGTACCTTCAACCGTTGCCAGGGCGGCCCTGCAGCTGGTGCCGCCGCCATCGATACCGAGCACGAATTTCACGCGATTTCTCCTCCGGGCGGATAATACCAATAAAATACCAATAGCCAAGGGTTAATTTCCGTTTCAAAAAGATTAAGCCGTATTTTATTGAAAAATCTGCACATTTCGCCGGCTCAGCGATTTCCTGCTCGCGAATTCGTTAATGCATGTGGACAAGTGGTATTTTTTTGGTATTGTTCTGGTATTGGAGGAACACGGATGGCTGAAACGCGCACCGAAGCGCTTCACAGGAATGCCGAGGGGCTGGATATCCAGGCTCCGGAGGCCATCCTTGTTTCGCTGGCCGACGCGCAGATCGAAGCCGCCAAGGCCGTCCGCAACGCCATTCCCGCCATCGCCAAAGCCGCCGGGATCATCGCCGTCCGGTTGAGCGGCGGCGGCAAGCTCGCCTATGCCGCCGCCGGCAGTTCCGGCCTTATGGCTCTGGCCGATGCCTTGGAACTTCCCGGCACTTTCGGCATTCAGCGCGACCGCATCGCCATACTGATCGCCGGCGGCGACGAAGCTTTCAAGACGCTGGCCGGAGGACCCGAGGATGATACGGAGGAGGCCGCGGCCGCCGTCGCCAACGCGGGCATCGGCGCCGGCGATTGCCTGATCGCCCTTTCCGCCAGCGGCACCACACCCTATGCGGTGCGCTCCATCGAGGAAGCCGCCCGCCGGGGCGCTGCCACCATCGGCATCGCCAACAATCGGGACTCGGCGCTGCTGCGCCAGGCCGAAACCGCCATCCTGCTCGAAACGCCGCCGGAAGTGATCGCCGGCTCGACACGCATGGGCGCCGGCACCGCGCAGAAGATCGCGCTCAACATGCTGTCGACGCTGACCGCTGTCCATCTCGGCCATGTCCATGACGGCTACATGGTCAATCTCATGGCCGACAACATCAAGCTGCGCGACCGCGCCGCGCGCATCGTCGCCGCCATCAGCGGGCGCAGCACGGATGATGCCGCCCGTCTGCTCGAACAGAGCGGCGGCGCGGTCAAGACCGCCATTCTGCTCGCCGCCGGCGCCGACAGCGCCGATGCGGCGCAGAAGATACTGGAAGAGGCCGGCCACAAGCTGCGGCCAGCCCTTTCCGCGCTGAGGCATGATCCCGGAAAAGATCATGCTCGAACAAAGAAATAGAGCCTGTTTCATCCCGATTTCCATCGGGGTGAAGCGGGCTTTCGAGGGGAGCAAGGGGTCAAAAGCCTCTGTTCTCATCAAAACCGAACCTGAAAAAGGTCAACAGGGAGACTGAGCATGACAACGAAACTACTGACGGCACTGCTTCTGGGCACCAGCATTCTCGGCTCGGCCGGGGTTGCTTACGCCGAGGACGTAACGCTCAACATCGAAAGCTGGCGCGGCGACGACCTGTCCATCTGGAAGGACAAGCTGATCCCGGCCTTCGAAGCCAAGAACCCCGGCATCAAGGTGGTGTTCGCACCCTCGGCGCCGACCGAATATGACGCGGCCCTCGGCGCCAAGCTCGCCGCAGGCTCGGCGGGCGACCTGATCACCTGCCGCCCGTTCGACAAGTCGCTTGAACTCTACAAGAAGGGCAACCTCGCCGATCTCTCGGCCCTGCCCGGCATGGAAAACTTCTCAGCCGTGGCCAAGTCCGCCTGGCAGACCGACGACGGCAAGGCGAGCTTCTGCGTGCCGATGGCGTCGGTCATCCACGGCTTCATCTACAACAAGGACGCCTTCGACAAGCTCGGCATCAAGGTGCCGACGACCCGTGACGAGTTCTTCGCCGCGCTCGACAAGATCAAGGCCGACGGCACCTACATCCCGATGGCCATGGGCACCAAGGATCTCTGGGAAGCCGCGACCATGGGCTACCAGAACATCGGCCCCAACTACTGGAAGGGCGAGGACGGCCGTGCAGCGCTGATCAAGGGCGAGCAGAAGCTGACCGACAAGGACTGGGTCGCTCCCTATGAGGAACTGGCCAAGTGGAAGCCGTATCTCGGCGACGGCTTCGAAGCCCAGACCTATCCGGACAGCCAGAACCTGTTCACGCTTGGCCGCGCCGCCATCTACCCGGCCGGCTCGTGGGAGATCGGCCTGTTCAACACCCAGGCCCAGTTCAAGATGGGCGCCTTCCCGCCGCCGGTCGAGAAGGCCGGCGACACCTGCTACATCTCCGACCATACCGATATCGGCATGGGCCTGAACGCAGCCTCCAAGCACGCGGATGCGGCCAAGACCTTCCTGTCCTGGGTGGCCTCGCCGGATTTCGCCACCATCTACGCCAACGCGCTGCCGGGCTTCTTCAGCCTGAACTCCGCTCCGGTGAAGATGGCGGACCCGCTCGCGCAGGAATTCGTCTCCTGGCGCGGCAAGTGCAAGTCGACGATCCGCTCGACCTACCAGATCCTGTCGCGCGGCACGCCGAACCTCGAAAACGAGACCTGGGTTGAATCGGCCAACGTCATCAACGGCACCGACACCCCGGAAGCCGCGGCCAAGAAGCTGCAGACTGGTCTCGACAGCTGGTACAAGCCGGCGAAGTAAGAGCTCAGGCAACGGAGCCGGCTGGGCGCATGCCTGGCCGGTTCCGGATACTCTGGTTTTCGGAAGTGCATCCGTCCAGATAGCGATTGTCGGCACCGCCTCGCGGCCTTACCCTTGTTCGTCTTGGGGAAGGCTAGCTGATCAGTCGCAGGCCTTTGTTCTTGCCGTACCGGGCAAGGATGTCTGGGCCGTGCATCGAGGCATCATCTAGCATTGACACCCTTTGGAACCGAGAGACGGCGGGGACCGAACTCATGGCCGCAGAAATACGACCGAAAAGACCGTTTCGCTGGCACATCGGCATCTTCCTGGCGCCGGCCGTGCTCGTCTACACGGCGATCATGATCCTGCCGCTCGCCGGCACGCTGCAGCTGTCGCTGTTCCGCAACATCGAGCAGCACCAGATCTTTGTCGGTCTGGACAATTTCCGCACCTTGTTCGGCGATCCCAACTGGTCGGTGAATTTCTGGAATGCGCTGCGCAACAACGTCTGGTTCTTCATCATCCACATGCTGGTGCAGAACCCGATCGGCGTCATGCTGGCCGCGCTGCTGTCCAGCCCAAGACTGAGATTCGCAGCCTTCTACCGCACGGCGATCTTCGTGCCGACCATCCTGTCCTTCGTCATTGTCGGCTTCGCCTGGAAGCTGATCCTGTCGCCGCTCTGGGGCGTGGCGCCGCATATGATGGACCTGGTCGGCCTGAAAAGCTTCTTCACGCCCTGGCTCGGCAAGGAAGAATATGCGCTGACCGCGCTCAGCCTGATCTCGGTGTGGCAGTTCGTCGGCATCCCGATGATGCTGATCTATGCCGCCCTGCTGTCGATCCCCGAAGAGGTGATCGAGGCGGCCGAATGCGACGGCATCACCGGCCTGTCGCAATTCTGGAAGATCAAGCTGCCGCTGATCCTGCCGTCGATCGGCATCATCTCGATCCTCACCTTCGTCGGCAATTTCAACGCCTTCGACCTGATCTACACCGCGCAAGGGGCGCTCGCCGGGCCGAACTACTCGACCGATATTCTCGGCACTTTCCTCTACCGCGCCTTCTTCGGCTTCCAGCTGCAGGTCGGCGATCCCAATATGGGCGCGGCGATCGCCACGATGATGTTCCTGATCATCCTCGGCGGTGTCTGCGTCTACCTCTTCCTCGTCCAGACGCGCCTGCGTCGCTACCAGTTCTGAGGGCGGATATGTTACGGCTGAACACCCCCCTCTGGCCTGCCGGCCATCTCCCCCTCAAGGGGGGAGATCAGATGTCATCACTGCTTTCGCAAATCGCCACCGTTGCAGAATGGGCGATGAGATCGACGCTGCCGATCTCCCCCCTTGAGGGGGAGATGCCCGGCAGGGCAGAGGGGGGTGCCTTGGCGCCAGCCCCGCCTGCTTTGGCTCATCAGGAGACCTTCCAATGAGCACCGCCACCCGTTCGCTGTCCCGCACCATCGGCGCCCACGCGATCCTGTTGACTTACACGGCGATCGCGCTGTTTCCGGTGATCCTGGTCATCATGAATTCGTTCAAGTCGCGCGCCGGCATCTTCGGCGCGCCGCTGACGCCGCCGACGCCGAAGACGTTCGACCTGATCGGCTACACCACCGTCATCGGCCAGGGCGATTTCATCCACTATTTCCAGAACAGCCTCGTCGTCACCGTCGCCTCGCTGTTCTTCGTGCTGTTGTTCGGCGCCATGGCGGCCTTCGCGCTGTCGGAATACCGCTTTCGCGGCAACACGCTGATGGGGCTTTACCTGGCGCTCGGCATCATGATTCCGATCCGGCTCGGCACTGTCGCCATCCTGCAATTGATGGTGGCGAGCGGGCTGGTCAACACGCTGACCTCGCTGATCCTGGTCTACACCGCGCAAGGCCTGCCGCTCGCCGTCTTCATCCTGTCGGAATTCATGAAGCAGGTGTCCGACGATCTGAAGAATGCCGGCCGCATCGACGGCCTGTCGGAATACACCATCTTCTTCCGCCTGGTGCTGCCGCTGGTGCGGCCATCGATGGCGACGGTCGCCGTTTTCACCATGATCCCGATCTGGAACGATCTGTGGTTCCCGCTGATCCTGGCGCCCTCGGAAGAGACCAAGACGGTGACGCTCGGCGCGCAGCTCTTCCTCGGCCAGTTCGTCACCAACTGGAACGCCATCCTGGCGGCGCTGTCGCTGGCGATCATGCCGGTGCTGATCCTCTACGTCATCTTCTCGCGGCAACTGATCCGCGGCATTACTTCCGGAGCCGTCAAGTGAGCGGAGACCAACAAATCTCTGCTGGAGCCTTCACCCCACCCGGCGCTTCGCGCCGACCTCCCCATCAAGGGGAGGTAGAAGGTCGCGGCTCCATTTACGACCGTCAAGGGGCACCTTTCGGAGAGGCTTCTTTGGCAGTGGGGGTATTCGCGCCAACGCCCTACCTCCCCTCGATGGGGAGGTCGGCGCGAAGCGCCGGGTGGGGTGACACCCTCTCAGTAGGAACAACCGGAATATCTGGAGTAGCCAGGTGAGCTCAAAACCACCCCTTCGTGTCGTCGTCGCCGGGCTCGGCAATATGGGCCGCAGCCATGCGCTGGCCTATCACACCAATCCGGGCTTCGAGATCGCGGCACTGATCAACCGCTCCGACGTGCCGCTGCCGGACGGGCTGTCCGGCTATGGCATCAGGCGCTCCTTCGACGACACGTTGCGCCACGAAAAGCCCGATGTCGCCTGCATCGCCACCTATTCCGACAGCCATGCCGACTATGCGGTCAGGGCGTTCGAAGCCGGCTGCCACGTCTTTGTCGAAAAGCCGCTGGCAACGACGGTCGCGGACGCCAAGCGCGTCGTTGCAGCGGCCAAGGCCAATGGCAAAAAGCTGGTGATCGGCTACATCCTGCGCCATCACCCGTCCTGGATCAGGCTGATCGCCGAGGCGCGCAAACTCGGCGGCCCCTACGTCTTCCGCATGAACCTCAACCAGCAATCCTCGGGCCATACCTGGGAGACGCACAAGCAATTGATGCAGACGACCTCGCCGATCGTCGACTGCGGCGTCCACTATCTCGACGTCATGCTGCAGATCACCGACGCAAGGCCAGTCGAGGTGCGTGGCATGGGCGTGCGGCTGAGCGAGGAGGTCGCGCCAACGATGTACAATTACGGCCACCTGCAGGTGCTGTTCGATGATGGTTCGGTCGGCTGGTACGAAGCCGGCTGGGGTCCGATGATTTCGGAGACGGCTTTCTTCGTAAAGGACGTCATGTCGCCGAATGGCTGCGTGTCGATCGTCATGAAGGAAGGTGTGAAGTCGGATGACATCGACACCCACACCAAGACCTCGACGATCCGCCTGCACAGTGCCGCGACCGGTCCGGACGGCAAATTCGTCAAGGAGGACCAGATGCTATCGATGGCAGGTGAACCCGGCCACCAGGATCTCTGCGACCTCGAACAGGCCTTCGTGCTGAAGGCGATTCGCGAGGATCTGGATCTCACCAAACACATGGACGACGCGGTCAAATCGCTCGCCGTCTGCCTTGCCGCCGACGAGAGCGTGCGCAGCGGCGCAGCCGTCAAACTCTAGAGCTAGGAACAAATATTGTGGGCTCGCTGAAGATCGAGAATGTGAAAAAGGCCTTCGGGCCGGTCGAGGTGCTGAAGGGCATCAACCTCGAAGTGAATGATGGCGAGTTCGTCGTCTTCGTCGGCCCCTCAGGCTGCGGCAAGTCGACCTTGCTCAGGGTCATTGCCGGGCTCGAGGATTCGACCTCGGGCAGGGTGGTGATCGATGGCGAGGATGTCTCCGTCACGCCGCCGGCCAAGCGCGGCATCGCCATGGTGTTCCAGACCTATGCGCTCTACCCGCATCTGACGGTGAAGAACAATATGGGCCTTGGCCTGAAACAGGCCGGCACGCCCGCCCCAGAGATCGATCGCCGCATCGGCATCGCCTCGTCGATGCTGTCGCTGGAGCCCTATCTCGAAAGGCGGCCGGCCGAACTCTCCGGCGGCCAGCGCCAGCGCGTCGCCATCGGCCGCGCCGTGGTGCGCGAGCCAAAACTGTTCCTGTTCGACGAGCCGCTGTCGAACCTTGACGCGGCACTGCGCGTCAACACGCGGCTTGAGATCGCGCAGCTGCATCGCCGGCTCAAGGCGACGATGATCTACGTCACCCACGACCAGGTCGAGGCGATGACGCTGGCCGACAAGATCGTCGTGCTCAACGCCGGCCGCATCGAGCAGATCGGCGGCCCGATGGAGCTCTACAATGCGCCGGCAAACGAGTTCGTCGCCGGCTTCATCGGCTCGCCGAAGATGAATTTCATCGATGGCGCGCGTCTCGGCGAAACGGCCAAGACCATCGGCGTGCGGCCGGAGCATCTGACGGTCGACACGAAGTCAGGCGCCTGGAAGGGCACGGTGGTACATGCCGAGCATCTCGGCGCCGACACCAATCTCTATCTCGATTGCGAAAAGGCCGGGCTGATCACGGTGCGCATCTTTGGCGTCTATGACGCTGAGCCAGGTGCGACGTTGTATGCGACGCCCGATCCGGCGAAGACCTATCGGTTTGGCGCGGATGGGAAAGTGCTGAAGTAGGCCCGGCGCCAACGCTTCTTACCTTCTCCCCCTGTGGGAGAAGGTGGATCGGCGCGCAGCGCCGAGACGGATGAGGGGTGTTCCAGCGGAGTGAGGCGTAAAAAGATCGAAAGATTTCAGGCGCTTACCCCTCATCCGACCTCGCTTCGCGAGGCCACCTTCTCCCACAAGGGGAGAAGGTAGGAGGCTGTCGCTACACGTCCGCCCTAAACGTCTGCTTCTGCTGGCCGAGGCCCTCGATGCCCAGCTCCACCACATCGCCGGCCTTCAGGAACACCGGCGGCTTCATGCCCAGCCCGACGCCGGGCGGCGTGCCTGTGGAAATAATGTCGCCGGGGTGCAGCGACATGAACTGGCTGAGATAGGAAACCAGATATTTGACGCCGTAGACCATGGTCTTGGTCGAGCCGTTCTGCATGGTCTTGCCGTTGACGGTCAGCCACATCTTGAGGTTCTGCGGGTCGGCGACTTCGTCCTTGGTCACCAGCCATGGGCCGGTCGGACCGAACGTGTCGCAGCTCTTGCCCTTGGTCCACTGGCCCTGACGCTCGGCCTGGAAGGCGCGCTCGGAGACATCATGCGCAACGGCATAGCCGGCGACATAATCGAGTGCATCGGCTTCGCTGACATATTTTGCCGTCTTGCCGATGACCACGGCGAGCTCGACTTCCCAGTCGGTCTTTTCAGAGCCGCGCGGGATCAGCACGTCGTCGTCTGGGCCGACAATGGCCGAGCTTGCCTTCATGAAGATGATCGGCTCCGGCGGCACGGTGGCGCCGGTTTCGGCGGCGTGGTCGGAATAGTTGAGGCCGATACAGATGAACTTGCCGGTGCCGGCGACACAGGGGCCGAGGCGCGGCTTGCCGGATACCGCCGGCAGCGACTTCGCATCGAGCTTGCCCAGCATCTCCAGCGAGGCCGGATGAAGCGTGGTGCCGGCAATGTCGGCGACATGGGCGGAGAGATCGCGGATCGTTCCATCCGCATCGAGCAGGCCGGGACGTTCGCTCCCGGCTTCGCCATAGCGCAGCAGTTTCATTGAATTCTCTCCTCAGTCAGATTGGTTCAGATCGACCAGCCGCCGTCGATATTATAGGCCTGTCCGGACGTATAGGTGGCGCCGGCGAGATAGACGGCGAGATCGGCGATTTCCTCCGGCGTGCCGAGCCGGCCCATCGGCTGGCGGGCGATGAAGGCGGCGCGGGCAGCCTCATAGTCGCCTTGCGCGTGCATGCGGTCCTGCAGCGACGGGCTTTCGACCGTGCCCGGGCAAATGGCGTTGCAGCGTATGCCCTTGCTGACATAGTCGGCGGCAATTGCCTTGGTCAGGCCGATGACCGCGGCCTTGGTGACGCCATAGGCGAAGCGGTTCGGCACGCCTTTGCCGGCGCCGGCGACGGAAGACATGTTGATGATCGATCCATCGCCGCGCTCCAGCATGCCGGGCAGCACCGCCCTGATGGTGCGGATCATGGCACGGACATTGAGGTTGAAGGCGAAATCGAGATCGCCATCCTTCATCTCGAGGATCGAGCCGGAATGGACGAAACCGGCGCAGTTGAACAACACGTCGACGCGGCCGATCTCGGCGAAGGCGGCGTTGACGGCCTCGTCGTTCAGCACATCGAGCTTGCGGGTCTTGATCCCTGGCGTCTTGGCGAGTTCGGCGAGAAGCGCCTCGTTGATGTCGGTGGCATGGACGGTGGCCCCAGTCCTGGCGAAGGCCAGTGCACTCGCCTTGCCGATGCCTTGCGCCGCTGCCGTGATGACAACGACCTTGCCTGCCAGATCCGCCATGTTTTTCCTCGTCAGCTTGGGTCAACTGCCTTTATCGGCGGCCGGCGAAGGCGTCATGTGCCAGTCAGGCTCGATTGTGCGGCCTGTGTCGCAGCCAGTTCACTGATAAAGATGTTTTTTCTCGTTAAAGAACATGTGTCCGGGCGTCAAGCCCGAACACGATCACCTTCGCGGCGTCAGATGTAATGCATATCGGTTGCTCTGATGCAACGACATGTATGACAACCGGACAATGAGTCGCGCTGCCACACAGGTTCAGGCGTATCGCAGCGAAAATGGGCACATTGCTGGCAGTATCAATCAATCTCCGTATGGCACCCAGACATTCTTGACCTCGATGGCGCGGCGCAGGAAAGCGTCGCCGGCGGCCTCGTCCGACGCCCAGTCGAGGCCGCGGCCATTGCCGCTCCAGACGCGCTTGAGGTTGCCGATGGACTCGGCTTCCGCCTTGGCGCAGGTGTCGGCATCGGCGAATATCCAGAGCCCGTCGACATCGTCATGCTTGGCCAGCACGCCGGCAAGCTCGGCGCTCCGTCCGGTGACGATGTTGATGGCGCCGGCCGGAACGTCGGAATATTCGATCACCTGATAGAGATCGGTGGCGAGCAGCGGATAGCGCTCGGACGGCACGGCGACCACGGTGTTGCCCATGGCCAGCGCCGGCGCGATGAGCGAGATCAGGCCAAGCAGCGGCGAGGCGTCCGGCGCGACGATGCCGACGACGCCGACCGGCTCGTGCAGTGCCAGCGTCACGGCACGGGCCGGCGGCTGGTGCACGCGGCCCTCGAACTTGTCGGCAAGGCCGGCATAGAGGAACAGCCGTTCGATCGACTGGTCGACCTCTTCCCGCGCTGCCTTGGGCGTAGCGCCGGTCAGTTCTGTCAGGCGGAAGGCAAACTCGCCGGCCCGACCGGAAAGGTTCTCGGCCAGATAATAAAGCACCTGGGAACGGTTGTAGGCGGTCGCCTCCGGCCACGCCTTGCAAGCGCGGGCGGCCGCAACGGCGTCACGGATATCCTTGCGGTTGCCAAGCCCGACTTCGCCGGCGAGCTTGCCCTTGGCGGTGGCAACCGCGAGCGAATAATTGCCGTCCGGCCGAACTTGCTTGCCGCCGATGAATAGTTTCGCGGTGCGGTCGATGGCCGTGCCGTCAGCCTGTTCGACCGGTTGCGCGGAGGTCGTCGCCGGCTTGATGACCGGGCCGAGCGGCAGCTTTGCCGCGAGATATTCGAACATGCCTTCGCGCCCGCCCTCGCGGCCGAAGCCGCTTTCGCGGTAGCCGCCAAAACCGCAGGCGGCGTCGAACATGTTGGTGCCGTTGACCCAGACGACGCCGGCCTTCAACTGCGGCGCGACATGCAGAGCGAGGTTGATATTCTCGCTCCACACGCTCGCCGCAAGACCGTAGCGCGTGTTGTTGGCAAGCTCGATCGCTTCTTCGGTGTTGCGGAAGGTCATGGTCGCCAGAACCGGTCCGAACACCTCTTCCTGCGCCAGGATGTTAGCCGGCGAAACGCCGGTGGCGAGCGTCGGCAGATGGTAGTAACCGGAAGACGGCAGCGCCGCATCCGGCTGCCAGCAGACGGCGCCTTGCTTGGCACCTTCGGCGACCAGGCCCTTGACCCGGTCGAGCTGGGTCAGATCGACCAGCGGGCCGATGTCGGTGTTCTTGTCGAGCGGACTGCCAACGCGCAACCGGCTCATCCGCGTCTTGACCTTGGCGATCAAGGCGTCGGCGATGCCTTCCTGCACCAAGAGCCGCGAGCCGGCGCAGCAAACCTGGCCCTGGTTGAACCAGATGCCGTCGACCAGACCCTCGACCGCGCTGTCGAGATCGGCATCCTCGAAGACGATGAAGGCCGACTTGCCGCCAAGCTCCAGCGACAGTTTCTTGCCCGACCCTGCGGTGGCTTTACGGATGATCTTGCCGACCTCGGACGAACCGGTGAAGGCGATCTTCTGGATGCCGGCATGGTTGACGATGGCCGCACCTGCTTCAGGGCCACCGTGAACAATGTTGACGACGCCTTTCGGCACGCCGGCGCGTTCGCAGATTTCGGCGAAGAGGATGGCGGTCAGCGGCGTGAACTCGGCCGGCTTCAGCACCACCGTGCAGCCGGCGGCCAGCGCCGGCGCGATCTTCCAGGCCAGCATCAGCAGCGGGAAATTCCACGGGATGATCTGGCCGACGACGCCGACGCCCTTGTGCCCGGGAAAATCCTTGTCCAGCGCCTGCGCCCAGCCGGCATGATGAATGAAATGCCGGATCGCCAGCGGCACGTCGATGTCGCGGCTTTCGCGGATCGGCTTGCCGTTGTCGATCGATTCCAGCACCGCGAACAGGCGCTGGTGCCGCTGCATGGCGCGGCCGATGGCATAAAGCACCTTGGCGCGCTGGTAGCCGGTGCTGGCGCTCCACTTCGGCAGGGCCTTGGTGGCGGCCGCAACCGCCGCGTCGATATCGGCGGCACTGGCGTCGGACACCTTGGCCAGCAGCTTGCCGGAAGACGGCTCGCTGGTCTCAAAGGTCTTGCCGCCGGTGGCGGCTTTCCAGCCGCCGTCGATGAACAGCGCCTTGCCGAAATCGCGCGCGGCAAGCCACGCATCGGCCTCGTTGCGGGCTTCCGGCGCCGGGCCGTATTCCATGGCGTGATAGCGGTCGAGAATGTTCATGGGGTGCCTCCTTCACCCTTCCCCTTCGCGGGAAGGGTCGATCGGCCAAGCCGATCGGGGTGGTGCTCAAGCCATTGCGTGGCGGTGATTGGCCGAATAATGCCCGGTCAGATGATGCTCGAGCTGCCGCTCGATGTCGGTCAAAAGGCTCGACGCGCCGAAGCGGAACAGCTCCGGCTCCAGCCACGGCCGGCCAAGCTCCTCCTTCATCAGCACCAGCCAATCGAGCGAGGCCTTTGCCGTGGAAATGCCGCCGGCCGGCTTGAAGCCAATGAGGTAGCCGGTTTCCTCGAAATAGGCCCTGATGGCGCGCACCATGGCCAGGCCAACCGGCAGCGTCGCATTGACGCTTTCCTTGCCGGTCGAGGTCTTGATGAAGTCGGCGCCCGCCATCATCGCCACCATCGAGGCCAGCATGACGTTGCGCAAAGTGGCGAGGTCGCCGGTGCCGAGAATGACCTTCAGATGTGCGTCTCCGCAGGCAGCGCGCATCGAGACGATCTCGTTGTAGAGCTCCCGCCATTTGGCGCCGAACACCAGGCCGCGCGGAATGACGACGTCGATCTCGTCGGCGCCGTCGCGCACCGAGGCTTCGATCTCCTGCAGGCGGGTCGACAGCGGTGCCAGGCCATGCGGAAAGGCGGTGGAGACGGCGGCGACATGGATGCCAGTGCCGCGCACGGCGTCCACCGCGGTGGCGACGAAGGGATGGTACACGCAGACCGCCGCCGGCCGGATGGTTTCCCCCCCAATGCCGAGCCCCTCGACGATGTCGCGGCGGAACGGGTTGATCGCCTTGGCGCAGAGCCGGCGCACGCGCTCCTCGGTGTCGTTGGAATTCAGCGTCGTCAGATCCATGCAGGCGACAGCGCGCAGCAGCCAGGCCGCCTGGTTGTCGGCCTTGATCGAACGCCGCTTGGTCAGGCTGGCGACGCGGCGTTCCAGCGCCGATCGGTTGACGCTGCGCACCGATTCCATGAAGCCGAGGTCGAGTTTCATGCCGGGATTGCGCGCAATGCGATGGTCCAGCGGTACGGGGGTGTTGGCGGCGGCGCGGGCCGGCAGCGGCGTCACCTTGGACGCGCTGGTGCCAGGCTCGGCTTCGCGGATCGTGTTGCTCATTTCCTGCCCTTTCTCGTTCAATGCATGTCGCCCAAAAGTGACCTCGGTTTTGGGGGAACGACATGCATAAAAACAAAAACCTAAAGCGCGTTGCGTGAATCCGTTTCGACGCGACGCGCCTTAGGGCGATACTTACACGATCGTTTGGACCGAGGCCACAAGCCTGTCCTGTCTGATGCCGGCCTTAAGCGTTGAGGGCGCCTATTCGGCCGCCAGCTTGCGCTGAGGCGCGCCGATTTCAACCTCCACGCGCTCGGGTTCACTGTCATCCTGCTCATGCTTACGCAATGAAGTGAGCCAATGCGAAAGGTCGTCGAGATAGAGATAGATCACCGGCGTGGTGAACAGCGTCAGCGCCTGGCTGACAAGCAGACCGCCGAACATGGTGTAGCCGAGCGGCTGGCGGATTTCCGCCCCCGTGCCGTTCTCCAGCATCAGCGGCAGTGCGCCCAGCATGGAGACCATGGTGGTCATCATGATCGGCCGGAAGCGCAGCAGGCAGGCCTGGCGGATCGATTCCAGGGAACTGAGGTTCTGATCCCTTTCCGCCGCGATGGCGAAGTCGACCATCATGATACCGTTCTTCTTGACGATGCCGATCAGCAGGATGACGCCGATCAGGCCGATCAGGTTGAATTCCATATGGAAGACCAGCAGCGTACCCAGCGCGCCAAGCCCGGCGGATGGCAGCGTGGACAGAATGGTCAGCGGGTGGACGTAGCTTTCGTAGAGGATGCCCAGGATCAAATAGACCACGACCAGGGCGCCGAGGATGAGCACCGGCACCGAAGACAGCGACTGCTGGAAGGCTTGCGCCGTCCCGGTGTAGTTGGTCTGGATGGTCGCCGGCAGCCGCATCTCGGCGGCGGCCCTGTCGATCGCGGCGGTGGCCTGTCCGAGCGCCACGTTGGGCGCCAGGTTGAAGCTGATCGTCACCGACGGGAACTGGCCTTCGTGGTTGATGACCAGCGGCTGCACCGGCTTCGTCGTCCATTTGGCGATGGCCGAGAGCGGCACTTGCGAACCGTTCGATGTCGTCAGATAGATCTGGTCGAGCGCCTTGAGGTCGCCGCGCAGCGACGGCAGCACCTCCAGGATCACGTCATAGGTCGAAAGCTGCGTGAAATATTGCTCGATCTGGCGCTGCCCGAAGGCATCGTTGAGCGTGTTGTCGACGTCGTTCGCCGTCAGCCCATAGCGGGCGGCCTGGTCGCGATCGACCTGCAGCGTCAGCGTCGTGCCGGAACTCATCTGGTCGGTCGAGACGTCCCGCAATTCGGGCAGGCGCTGCAAGGCCGTCAACAGCTTGGGCGCCCAATCGTCGAGCGTGTCGAGGTCGCTGCTTTCCAGCACGTACTGATATTGCGACGCCGACAGCCTGGCGCCGACACGCACGTCCTGCGAGGCCTGCATGAAC
This sequence comes from Mesorhizobium sp. 113-1-2, assembly GCF_016756475.1. NCBI lineage: Bacteria > Pseudomonadati > Pseudomonadota > Alphaproteobacteria > Hyphomicrobiales > Phyllobacteriaceae > Mesorhizobium > Mesorhizobium sp. 113-1-2. The sequence continues at coordinate 778,065 of NZ_AP023242.1, read as the reverse complement.
AGGCGCGCGCCCTGGACGGCCGAGAGCTTCGGCTGCAATCGCCGGATGATCTGGTCGGCCGAAACGTCGCGCTCGTCACGAGGCTTCAACTGGATGAACATGCGGCCGGTGTTCTGCGTGTTGCCATTGCCGCCCGTCGATGCCGCGAAATGCGCCACCGCCGGATCCTTGGACACGATCCCGGCAAATTGCGCCATATAGGACTGCATCTGGCTGGTGGAGACATCCTGGCCTGCGATCACCTGGCCGAAAATCAGGCCGGTGTCCTGCTGCGGGAAGAAGCCGCTTGGAACCAGCGTGAAGAAATAGCCGGTCAGCCCCACGCAGGTCAGGAACACCAGCAGCGTGATGAAACGATGCCCGAGCGCCCGGTCGAGGCCGCGCTCATAAGCGCGCAGCATGCCGTCGAAGACGCTTTCGCTCCACCGGTAGAGCCTGCCGTGGTGCTCCTCGTTGGCCGGTTTGATGAAACGCGAGGCCAGCATCGGCGTCAGCGTCAGCGAGACGCAGGCGGAGACCAGAATGGTCATGGCCAGCGTCACCGCGAACTCCTTGAACAGGCGGCCGATAATGCCGCTCATCAGGAGCAGCGGGATCAGCACGGCCACCAGCGATATCGAGATCGACATGATGGTGAAGCCGATCTCGCTGGCGCCGCGGATCGCGGCATCCATCGGTTTCTCGCCATGCTCGATGTAGCGGACGATGTTTTCCAGCATGACGATGGCGTCGTCGACGACAAAGCCGATCGAGATCGTCAACGCCATCAGCGACAGATTGTCGATGCTGTAACCGGCAGACCACATCAGGGCGCATGCGCCAAGCAGCGCCAGCGGCACGGTGAAGGCCGGGATTGCGGTTGCCCAGACATTGCGCAGGAACAGGAAGATCACCATCACCACCATGCCGATGGTGAGCATCAGCGTGAACTGCACGTCCGCCACCGAAGCGCGGATGGTCTGGGTCCGGTCGGAAAGCACCTGCAGCTTCAGCGACGCCGGCATCGAGGCGGTCAGCATCGGCAGCTCGGCCTTGATCTTGTCGACCGTGTCGATGATGTTGGCGCCGGGCTCCTTGAAAATGACGAGGACGACGCCGCGCGTCGTGTCGGTCCAGCCGGCCTGGGTGTAGTCCTGCGCGTCGAGCACGGCCCGGCCGACATCCTTGACCCGCACCGGCGCCCCGTCGCGATAGGCGATGATGGCGTTGTTCCAGTCATCGGCCGCCGTCATCTGGTCGTTGGAGAAGATGGTGAAGGAGCGCACTTGGCCCTGGATGTTGCCCTTGGGCAGGTCCACCGTGCCGATTGACAGCGGGGTGCGCACTGCCTCCAGCGACAGGCCCCTTGCCGCGAGCTTGGCCGGATCGAGCTGGACACGGATCGAAGGCGTCTGCTGGCCGCCGACCAGCACCTGGCCGACGCCGTCGACATGGCTGATCACCTGCGCCAGCTTGGTGTAGACGTCGTCGCTCAACGTCGTCAGCGGCAAGTCGGTCGAGCTCGCGCCAATCAGCATGATCGGCGAATCCGTCGGGTTGACCTCCCTGTAGGTGGGGGGATTGGGCAGGTTCTTCGGCAGCTGTCCGCCGGCGGCATTGATGGCCGACTGCACCAGCCCGGCGGCCGATGCGATGTCGACGTCGAGAGCGAATTGCAAGGTGATCTGGCTGGAACCGGACAGGCTGCTCGACGTCATTTCGGCAATGCCGGGGATCTGCGCGAACTGCGTCTCGAGCGGCTGTGTCACCGACGATGCTATGGTGATCGGGTCGGCGCCCGGCAGGCTGGTCGATACCTGGATCGTCGGGAAGTCGACGTTTGGCATCGCCGCGACCGGCAGGTTGAGGTAGGCGACCACGCCGACGAACAGCACGCCGATCATCAGCAGCGACGTGGCGACGGGATAGCGGATGAAAGGCGTGGAAACACCGATGGCTGCCATCAGCTTGCACCCCCGGGCTGCGCGGCACCGTTCTGCGCCTGTCCGGCGCCGGGAGCCGTCGTGGCGTCGACGCTTGCGCCGTCAACCACCCGGTATTGGCCGGCAACCACGACACGCTGTCCCGCACCGAGGCCGTCGGTGACGACCGTTTCGCCGCCGTCCGAAGGGCCGGTCTTTACGGCTTGCCGACGGACCTTGCCGTCGTCGCCGACGACATAGGCGAAGAGCCCGTCGGGGCCATGCTGCACGGCTTCGTCCGGCACCACGATCGCGCCTGCCATCGTGCCGATGCGGATGCGTGTGTTGACGGACAGGCCCGGCCACAACGCATTGTCCTGGTTCGTGAACGTTGCCTTGAGCGAAATCGTGCCGGACGCCTGGTCGACCGCGTTCTGGATCGCCTCCAGCCTGCCGTTCGCCAGCACGGTCTTCATATCGGCGCCCAGCGTGTCGATCGCAACCGGGCCAGAAGCGAAAACCTTGTTGATGGTCGAAACCTCGTCCTGCGGTTGCGTGAACGACACATAGATGGGCTGAAGCTGCACGACCGTGAAAAGCCCGGGGTTCTGCCCGGCCTGCACGATGTTGCCCGGATCAATGGTGCGGAAGCTCGTCTTGCCGCTCAGCGGCGCCGTGATCCGGGTGAAATCGAGGTTGAGCTGCGCCGCCTCGATCGCCGCCTTGTCACCCTCGATCGTGGCGGCGGCAGTCGTCACCACCGCCTGCTGGTTGTCGACATCCTGCTGGGTTTCGAAGGTCTTTTTCAGGAGCGTGGACAGGCGATCGAGAACGACCTGCGCGTTCTTCAGCGTCGCTTCGTCCTCCGCCTGCTTGGCTTTCGCCTGGTCAAGCACCGCCTGATACGGGCGAGGGTCGATCTCGGCGAGCAGGTCACCCTGCTTGACCATCTGTCCCTGCTCGACAGGAACCCGGTTGACGACACCGGCGACGCGGCTGGAGATGCTGACGCTGTTCAGCGGCGTCACCGTCCCGAGCCCGTAGAGGTAAAGCGGGAAATCGGTCTTTTGCACGGTGGCCACGGTGACCGGGACCTTGGGCGCGGATTGGGTCGATTGGATGGCTGCGCTTGCCACGCCGCCGGCGTGGTTGCGCCAAATCCCGTAGCCGCCGCTCAGGAGGAGGATTGTGGTCAATAGGACGATACGCCGAGAACGCATGGGTCGGTTTCGCCTGACTTGCTGTGTTGTGGAAATGGTCATGATGCCGTCCACCTGCGGGCAAGAATATCAAGCCTTTTCAGGATGGTTGGGGGTTAGGACCGACCGTGTCGATCACCGGAAGAGTAGTCCCGATGACCCAGCCCTGTCAGGTTACAAGTCGGTCATGTTGCGCCGCAGCATTCAAGGATGCGTGAGGCTGCCTTGAATGCTGTATCGCAATAAAGTGACTTCTATGGTCCCTCTGAGCGAGGGTTCGACCGCCCATGGCTATGCCGGCCCGGTCGACGCGGCAGACGTCGTCGGTGCCGTTCCGGGGCAAATCTTGCCTGGCCCGAAATCAGATATGGCTGGTACGCGACGGGAGGCGCGCGCTTGCCGCATTTGCGGTTGGGATGGAGTGGCCCGAGCTATTGCAGCAGCCTATCCAGACTTGAGTATTCGCCTGGAAAGGCAGCATGTTCTGGGCAGCAGGCCTCAGCCGACGAAAGCGCGCTCGACGACGAAAGTCGCGGGATGGCTGAGCGAGCCTTCCTGGAAGCCGAGACTTTCGGCGAGTTCCTTGACATCCTTGAGCATATGCATCGAGCCGCAGATCATGATGCGGTCGGTCTCGGGATTGAGCTTCTCGATGCCGAGGTCGGAATAGAATTTGCCGGAACCGATCAGCGCGGTGATGCGGCCCATGCGGGCCGACTCTTCGCGGGTCGTCGAATTGTAGAGCGTGACGCGCCCGGCAGTCAGCTCGCCGATCAGCGGGTCGCTTTCAAGTGCTGCCACCAATTCCTGGCCATAGGTCAGCTCGGCATTGTCGCGGCAGGTATGGGTCAGGATCAGCTGGTCGAATTTCTCATAGGTGTCGGGGTCGCGCAGCAGGCTGGCGAAGGGCGCGATGCCGGTGCCGGTCGAGATCATGAACAGCCGCTTGGCCGGGGTCAGCGCGTCGACCACCAGCGTGCCGGTCGACTTCTGGCGCATGATGACGGTATCGCCGACCTGGATCTTCTGCAGTTCCGAGGTCAGCGGGCCGTCCGGCACCTTGATCGAGAAGAATTCCAGCTCTTCGTCCCAGGCCGGGCTGGCCACCGAATAGGCGCGGAACACCGGCTTCTCGGCATTGGGCAGGCCGATCATGACGAACTCGCCGGAGCGGAAGCGCAGCGACTGCGGACGGGTGATACGGAACGAGAACAGCCGGTCGGTGTAGTGCTTCACCGAGACGACGGTCTCGGCATAGACATTCGCCGGAATTGGAAACTGCAGCGGGCGGGCGCCGGCGGTGTCGAGAGCGGATGTGGTGTTCATCAAATCCAACTTTCTGGCCCAACAAGGGACGCGGGCGCCAAACTTTCACCTGCGCGCCCGGACCGTTCAGATCCCGGCGTGCCGTTCGCACACTCCAAAGCGGTAAGCTCTTGTGTCCGGAATTTATTAGTATACAAACGATATTTGCGTCAAGATGCTACCTTAAAACACCTTTCCAAACTGACGCATATCCGTAGTCCCAGCATTTCGGGTTTCGACGATGAAAGAGAATTTTCCGGCGCAAGCGCGCGATTCCCGGGGAAATGTCGTTGCCGGCATCGATGTCGGCGGAACCTTCACCGACCTGCTTCTGATCGACGGCAAGGACGGCGGCAAGGTGCATATCGCCAAGACCCCGACCACGGTCGACAACCAGGCGTTCGGCGTGGTTTCGGCACTTGGCGTCACCGGATTTGCGATCGACGGCATCGACCTCATCGTCCACGGCACCACCACCACCACCAATGCGGTGCTGGAGCGGCGGCTGGCCAAGACCGGCATGATCACCACGCGCGGTTTTCGCGACGTGATCGAGCTCGGCCGGCGCACGCGGCCTCAAGCTTATGGCATGACCGGCAGCTTCGTCCCGATCATCCCCCGCAATCTCCGGCTCGAAGTGTCGGAGCGCGTCGAGGCCTCGGGTGCGGTGCGCACGCCGCTCGACGAAGCCGAAATGCGCGAGGCGGTGAAGGCGCTGATCGCCGACGGCTGCGAATCCCTCGTCATCCATTTCCTGCATTCCTACGCCAACCCCTTGCATGAGCGGCGCGCCGCCGAGATTGCCGCCGAGTTCTGGCCGAACGGCTACATCACCACGGGCCATGCGCTGCTGTCGGAAGCGCGCGAATTCGAGCGCGGGGTGACGGCTTCCGTCAACGCTTCGGTGCAGCCAATCCTCGAGCGCTATGTCGAGCGGCTACGCAAGGAATTGGCGGCAAAAGGCTATGCCCGCGACTTCCTGATCATGAACGGCAATGGCGGCATGATCTCGGCCCGCTTCGTCACACGTGAATCGGCCAAGACCGTCATGTCCGGGCCTGCTTCGGGGGTCATCGCCGCCGCCTATACCGGTAAGCGTGCCGGCTTCGAAAACCTCGTCACCTACGACATGGGCGGCACCTCGACCGACGTGGCGCTGATCCGCAACGCCGAGCCGGCGGTCTCGAACGAGATCGAGATCGAATATGCCATGCCGATCCATGTGCCGATGGTGGCGGTGCACACGGTCGGCGCCGGCGGCGGCTCGATCGCCCGTGTCGATGCCGCCGGCCTGATCCAGATCGGCCCGGAAAGTGCGGGCGCCAATCCCGGCCCGATCTGCTATGGCCGCGGCGGCCTGGAGCCAACCATCACCGACGCCAATCTGGTGCTCGGCCGGCTGGCACCGAAGAAGCTGCTGGCCGTCGAAAACCCGGTCACATCGGAGCGCGTTACCGGCATATTCGAGGAGAAAATCGGCAAGGCGACCGGCCTGTCGGGCGTCGAGGCGGCGGGCGCGGTTCTGCGGCTCGGCAACATGAAGATGGCCGGCGCCATCCGCATGGTCTCGGTGTCGCGCGGCCATGACCCCCGCGATTTCGCGCTGTTTGCCTTCGGCGGCGCCGGGCCGCTGCATGCCACCGCGCTGGCGCGCGAACTCGGCCTGCCCCGCGTTTTGGTGCCGGCGCGTCCGGGCATCACCAACGCGCTCGGCTGCGTCGTCGCCGATCTGCGCCATGACTTCGTCAACACCATCAACCAGCCGGTCGCGGTTCTCGACGAAACCCAGCTTCACCATGTATTGGAACGGCACCGAAACGAAGGCGAAGAGCTGATCGGCAAGGAAGCGGTGAAGCCGGAGACGATCCGCGTCACCCACTCCGCCGACATGCAGTTCGTCGGCCAGACCCACATCATCAACGTGCCGCTGCCCTCGTCATCGGTGACCCGGCAGGAGCTGCAGGCGCTGTTCGAAAAGGCCTATTTCGCCCGCTTCAAGGTCGAACTGCCGGAAATCCGCGCCAACCTCGTCAACCTCAACACCTCGGTGACCGGCGTGCGCCCGGCGATCGACCTGTCGCGACTGATCGATCCGGCCGGCCGCGCCGAGACGCTCGACGAAGCGCGGCGCGAGATCCGGCCGGTCTGGTATGCGGGCCAGTGGCACGACACGCCGGTGTATGCACGCGAAAAATTGCCGCTCGACGCGGTTGTCGAAGGCCCGGCGATCCTCGAACAGATGGATGCCGCCACCGTGCTCGAACCCGGCGACCGCGCCCGCAGCGACGCCGACGGCAACATCATCATCGACATTGGCGAGGTCTGATATGCCTGACATTGATATGGCAAAGCTCGACGCCATCACGCTTTCGGTCCTCCAGGCGGCTCTGCAGCAGGCCTGCGACGAGATGGACCTGACCTTTTCCCGTGCCGCCTTCTCGCCGGTCATCGCCGAAGCCAATGACCGTTCCGACGGCATCTATTCGGCCGTCGACGGCTCGCTGATCGCGCAAGGCAGCCAGGGCCTGCCGGTGTTCGTCGGCGTCATGCAATATTCGACCAAAACGGTGATCGAGATGATCGCCGACGGCCGTTGCCTGCCGCCGGAGCCGGGCGACATCTACATCGTCAACGATCCCTATCTCGGCGGCACGCATCTGATGGATGTGCGCTTTGCCATGCCGGTCTACAGGGGCGGCAAGATTTTCTGCTGGCTGTCCAACACCGGCCACTGGCCGGACATTGGCGGCTCGGTGCCGGGCGGCTTTTCGGCTTCCGCCACCGCGGTCGAGCAGGAAGGCCTGCGGCTGCCACCGGTGAAACTGTTCAAGAAGGGCATGCTCGATCCGGAGATCTACGCCATCATCTGTTCCAACATCCGCGTCGCCGACCAGCGCATCGGCGACATCAGGGCACAGGCCGCAGCGCTGCTGATCGGCCAGGACCGGCTCAATGGAATCCTGGATCGTTACGGCGACGAAACTGTCGTCGAGGCAATCGCCGAGCTGCGCCGCCGCGCCGCCGAGCAGATGCGCGCCAACATCGCGGCCATTCCCGATGGTACCTATTGCTCCAAGGCCTTTGTCGATTCCGACGGCGTGGTCAACGAGCCGCTGACCATCGCCCTCGCGGTGGAAAAGCAGGGCGATACGCTGACCTTCGATTTTACCGGCTCGTCGAAACCCTGCGCCGGGCCGATGAACAGCGTGCTGGCGACGACGCTGTCGTCGGTCTACCTCGCCATGCGTCATATCTTTCCGGATGTACCGATCAGTGCCGGCGCTTTCGAGCCGCTGATCGTCAAGCGGCCGGAAGGCACCTTCCTCGACGCCAAGTACCCGCGGCCCGTGTCCGGCTGTGCGGCCGAAGTGTCGCAGCGCATCGCCGAGGCGGTGTTCGCGGCCATGGTGCAGGCATTGCCGGACAAGGTGACGGCCGCGCCCGCGGGTTCCAGCGGCAATTTCGCGCTCGGCGGCAACGATCCGGCGCGCGGCCGCGATTACGTCATGTACCAGATCTCCGGCGGCGGCTATGGCGGCAATTCGGGCCATGACGGGCTGACCAATGGCTGCTCGACCATCGGCATTTCCAAGTCGCCGCCGGTCGAGATCATGGAGCAGGCCTTTCCGGTGCTCTATCGCCACTACGCCTTGCGCGAAGGCTCGGGCGGCGCCGGCAAGCATCGCGGCGGCTTCGGCCTCGCCTATGAGGTCGAAATCCTGCGCGGCGATGCCCGAGCCTCCTTCGTCATGGATCACGGCCGCTTCGGCCCGCAAGGCGCGCTTGGCGGCAGCGATGGCGCCGTCAATACGGTGACCGTGTTCCGCAACGGCGAGGAGCATGTGCCGCCGCATCTGTCCAAGGAGCAGGACATCCCGTTGAAGGCCGGCGACCGCGTGCGGGTCGGCACGCCGGGTGGCGGCGGCTATGGCGATCCGCGCGAGCGTGATGCCGATCAAGTGCAGCGTGACGTGGCGCTGGGATACTACACCTCAGAGGAAGCCAACGAGAAATTCGGTGTGGTCCTGTCGGCGGTCGATCTCAGCGTTGACCGCAAGGCAACGGACAGGCAGCGCGCCGGCTAGCGCACCGCCACCCGTCACGGCGCGGATCGCCCACCGCGCCGTGATCGCCGCAGCGCATGTCGTTTCCGTCTCCGCCGCACGCATGGAAGCCCGTAGACTTCTCGTCCTCAACGGGGATCTGGAACATGCGTCTTTTCGGTCGTTTCGTGCTTGCCGCTTCCGTCGCTCTCACGCTTGCCACCGGTGCTGCCAGCGCCCAGGACAAAAAGCTCAGGATCGGTACCGAGGGTGCCTATCCGCCCTTCAACTACGCCAATGCCGACGGCACGCTGGGCGGCTTCGACATCGATCTCGGCAAGGCGCTGTGCGCCGAAATGAAGGTTGAGTGCGAGTTCACCGTGCAGGATTTCGACGGCTCGATCCCCGCACTGCAGGCCGGCAAGTTCGATGCCATCATCAACATCACCATCACGCCGGAACGGGCCGAGAAGGTCGAGTTCACCCACAAATACTACCAGACGCCGCCGGCCATCGCCGTACCGAAGGATTCGACCATCGCGGGCACTTCGCCGGACGATCTGAAAGGCAAGGCGCTCGGCGTGCAGACCGCCACCATCCACCAGAAATTCGCCGAGCAGAAATATGCGGGCTCGACCGTCAAGGCCTACCCGACCGGCGACGACGCCCGCACCGACATGGCCAATGGCCGCCTCGACGCGATGATAGATGGCTCGATCATCCTGACCGAATGGCTGAAGAAGCCCGACGGCGCCTGCTGCAAGCTGCTCGGCACGCTGACCGCCGATCCGGCCATTCACGGCCCCGGCGTCGGCATCGCCCTGCAGAAGGGCAACAAGGAACTGGCGGACAAGTTCAATGCCGCCATCGACGCCTTGCGCGCCAGCGGAAAATACAAGGAAATCAACGACAAATATTTTGCCTTCGACGTCTACGGCAACTGAGACCGACAACAAACGCCCTCGGCGGTGTCGGTCGTCGCCGCCGTTTTTCGTGATCATGGAGACCTTCTTGGCTGAGCGGCGTTCCCCCTTCTACAGCAGCATCGTCGGGCTCGGCGCGGCCATGGGTCGGGTCGGCGGTGATTTCATCTCGGCCAAATACTACTCCGGCATCGCCGACGAGCACCTGAACACCCGCGCAAATGTCGGCGTGCAGGATCTCAGCACCATGGGCAAGATGGACATTAAGGGGCCGGAAGCGGAAGCGCTGGTCAACCATGTCATCGTCAATGATGCCGCGGCGATGAAACCGGGCCAGGTCCGCTATTCCACGGTCTGCCGCGAGGATGGCGGCATCATGGACGACCTCACCGTTTTCCGCCTGGCGCCTGAGCATTTCATGCTGGTGACCGGCTCGGTCAACCGGCTGAAGATGCTGCCCTGGCTGCAGCATCATGCCCAGGGGCGGAAAGCCTATGTCACCGACATCACCGCCGCCATTGCCTTCCCGACCATCCAGGGCCCGCGCTCGCGCGAACTGCTGAAGGCGATGATCGGCGATGCCGATCTCGACGGGTTGAAGCGCTGGGCGTTCACATCAGGCCATGTCAACGGCACCAGGGTCCTGATCTCGCGCACCGGTGTGACCGGCGAGCTCGGCTTCGAACTGTTCGTGCCGGCCGACGAGGCGGCTTCGGTCTGGGACGCGCTGATGCGGACAGGGGCGGACTTCGGCCTGAAACCTTATGGCGTGCTGGCGATGTTCACGCTCGGCCTGGAAAAGGCCTATCCGGCACATGGCATCGATATGGACGAGAGCCGCACGCCGTTCCATGTCGGCCTCGACCGCTGGATCAAGTTCGACAAGGGCGATTTCGTCGGCCGAGAAGCGCTGCTCAAAATCCGCGACAAGGGCCTCGACGAACGCTGGACCGGCCTGATCCTCGACGGCGACACACCGGCGGCTACAGGTGCAAGGGTGATGGCTGACGGCGAAGACGCCGGCATCGTCACCTACAGCGACCACGGCTATTCTCTCGGCAAGATGCTGGCGACCGCGCATCTGCGGCTGCCGTTCACCGCTGTCGGCACTGAGCTGAGTATCGATATCGCTGGCAAGCCGACCCGCGCGGTCGTGGCACCGATCCCCTTCTTCGACCCGGAAGGGATTAGGTTGAGAGGCTAGCGCGGCTTACTGAAGATCCTCGCTCATCCATCGGGTATGCCGACGGCAAGCAGGTCTCTGCGAAGATCCTCAAGGATCTTTGGGTCACGATACGGATCGATCAAGATGGCGCTTACGGTCGCATCGGGCCTTGCCGCCAGACACTGTCCGGCTGCGTGAGCGGCGAGTTGCTCGTTGCCCATTCTCCAATGGCAGACCGCCAGAAACGCATGTGCCCAAAATGCGTAAGAATGGAGGTTCCGGTAGGAGGCTATCGCCTCGGGATAGCGTCCGAGTACCAGGAGAACCTGTCCGCGTAGATCCCAGAACCAATCGTAATTTAGCGGATCACGCGCGATACAGACGTCCAGGTCGAACAAAGCTTCCTCATGCCGACCGAGATAGCTCCAGCACAAGCCCCGTATCGCTCTCGCTCGGGTTTCGTTCGGATTGAGGTTCACACCCTGCTCGAGATGCAGCAACGCCTCCTCCAATTGTCCCATGAAGATGAGCGTGTGACCGACCGCTGTATGGCTCCATGCCTGTTTCGGCTCAAGTTTTAGAGCACGCAGACCGTGGCTAAGAGCGACCTTGAGCGTGTTCCCGTCCCCCTCGAGTAGCCATTTGCTTGTGAGGACAGTCGCCATCATTGCATGGATGGTAGCGACATTCGGGTCGAGCTCGATCGCCCTGGCAAGGTAGGGCTCTGCTTCCAGAGTAGTGTCATAGCGAACCATCAGAACGCGAGCCTGAAGATACAGATCGTAGGCATCGAGCTGGGTGATCGGAAGGCGCCGTATCTTCTCCACACCCGAAGTTCGGATTGTGCCGATGACGGTGATGGCGACACTTCTGGCGATCTCTTCCTGAAGCTCAAAAATATCGATCAGCTCCCGATCGAATCGATCGGCCCAGATTTGATTGCCGGATCTGGCCTCTATGAGTTGCGATGATATCCTGACCCTGTCGCCGGCACGGCGAATGCTGCCTCGAAGCAGGTAGTCGACGGACAATTGCTTCGCGATCGTGACGGCATCGACAACCTTTCCCTTGAACACAAAGGAGGAATTGCGGGCTATCAGATGAAGTTCGCCGAATCGTCCCAGTTCGGTGATGATGTCCTCGGTGACCCCATCGCTGAAATACTCCTGGTTGGGATCGCTGCTCATATTCTCGAATGCAAGTACCGCAACGGCTGGCCCGCGGCTTGATGCGCCACCGGTCTGCGGTCTGGGCGCCTCGTCCATGCTCCTGCGCAACAGCCGGAGCTCGTCGCCAGGCTCCAGGTCCAGTTCGCGCTTCAGCAACAACTTGCAGGTCTCATACTTCTTGATGGCGAGCGCGGCCTGACCCAGGGCGATATGCGCCCGCATCAACGCGACATGCGACGGCTCCCGCAGCGGATCAAGAGCAACCAGCCGTTCGCAAATAGCAACGCGCTCGATGCCGCTCTCCGATTCCGCCAGAAGCTGGAACGCATCGATTGCCCGCAGGGACAGGTCGGCACGCACCTCGCGAAGCCAATCCTCGAAAGCGTTGTCAAACGTGCTCAAACCATCGAGAAAAGGGCCGGCATAGAGGGTGGCAGCCCGCCGCAGCTCAGCCGTGTCACGGCTCGCGGATGCAGCCACGAATTCAGTCACGTCGATGGTGAAGAATTTCGGATTGAGCGCGACACGATCCCCGACCAGGGCCAAGGCATCCGCCCCCAACCCGGTAAAGTCCTTGCGGATAGCGCCCAAGGCCTGCCGCAGGCTGTCCCTGGCCTGCTCCTCACCTCGATCGCTCCATAGAAGAGCAGCCAGCTTGTGACGCGTCGCCTCCTGTTTCGGCGCTACGGCGAGGACGCCCAGAAGCGCCCGGCTCCTCTTCGCGCGTACCTCGAGGGTTTCCCCGTCATGGGATGTCAGGCGAAAACCACCCAGCAGATCGAGCCGCGCCAAGCTCATCGCGATTTACCCTGAATTTCAGCCTTTTCCGCGATTTTCACGAGGCTTTTCACAGCCGTCTCACGCCCCGAATTCGATGCTGCCTCTCGCAACTAAACAACATCTGAGAGGAAACACCAATGTCGGTCGTCACAGAGGTTCTGGGAAAGGCGGGCGGGACTCTCAAGAAGAGGCTCTTGAAGCGGCCGAAGTTCCGTCTGGGTTGCTTCTTGTGTCGTATAACCGAGGCATATGCCTCAGCGACCTGGAAGGCCTACGGCGCGGCGACCGGTCTCGATGAGAATAGTCCCTAGCGGCGCTCCGACGCGGACTGCGACAAGTACTGAAGGGCTTCGCCCGAACGCCGCGAAGCGTCCGTTGGCTTGTAAATCACCCCCGCCGATCCAGCCGCGCCACCAATCGATCCCCCGCCCACTGGATGCCACAGACCAGGACGATCAGCACGATAACCACCGCCACCATCACCGAGGTCTCGAAACGCTGATAGCCGTAGCGGATGGCGAGGTCGCCCAAGCCGCCGGCACCGATCGCGCCGGCCATGGCCGAGGCGCCGATCAGCGTCACCAGCGTCACCGTGAAGCCGGCGACGATGCCGGGAAGCGCCTCGGGCACCAGAACCTCGCGGATGATCGTCCAGCGGTTGCCGCCCATGGCCCGCGCCGCCTCGATCAGGCCGTGGTCGACCTCGCGCAGCGACACTTCGGCGATGCGCGCATAATAAGGCGTGGCGGCGATCGACAGCGGCACGATGGCGGCCCAGGTGCCGATCGAGGTACCGACGATCAGCCGCGTCAGCGGGATCAGCGCCACCAGAAGGATAATGAAGGGCACCGAGCGGAAGCCGTTGATGATGGCGCCGAGCACGCGGTTCACCCACAGGCTCTCGGCGATGCCGCCGCGTTCGGTGGCGATCAGAGCGAGCCCGAGCGGCAGGCCGAAGACCAGCGAGATGAGGCCGGAGGCGGCCGTCATCAGCACCGTCTCCCAGATCGACCGCAGCAGAAGCTCAAACAGGACTGGCGACATGGCCAAGCACCTCCACCCGCGCCTGGCGGGCCTTCAGGAATGTAATCACTTCGGCGAGATGGCTTGCATCGCTGCCGGGAACGGACAGAAACAGCGTGCCGACGGGCTGCTGCTGGATATGGTCGATACCGCCATGGACGAGGCGGAAGGCGCCCGGAACAGAAGTGGCAAGGTCGGACAGCAGCGGGCCGCTTGCCGCTTCACCCGCCACGTCCACGCGCAGGATCGTCTCGGCGCCGGAAGCCGGCAGCAAGCGCGCCGCCAGTTCGGCCGGGAGCTCTGGCCGGATGGCGCCGAGCAGGCTTTTGGTGATGTCCGATTGCGGATCGGCAAACACCGACCAGACCGGCCCTTGCTCGACGATGCGCCCGGCATCGATCACCGCCACGCGGTCGGCGATCGAGCGGATCACCTCCATCTCATGCGTGATCAAAAGGATGGTCAGGCCAAGCTGCCGGTTGATATCTTTCAGCAGCGCCAGAATGGAGCGGGTCGTCTCGGGGTCGAGCGCCGAAGTCGCTTCATCCGACAGAAGCAGCGCCGGCCGTGCGGCGAGCGCCCGGGCGATGCCGACGCGCTGCTTCTGGCCGCCGGACAGCGAAGCCGGATAGGCCTTGGCTTTCTCCGACAGGCCGACCAGCTCGAGCAGCTCTGCCGCCCGCGCCAGACGCTCGGCCTTCGGGCGGCCCTCGATCTTCAGCGGCAGCGCCACATTCTCCTCGACCGTCTTGGCCGACAGCAGGTTGAAATGCTGGAAGATCATGCCGATGCGCCGCCGCAACGGCTGCAGGTCGCGCTCGCCGAGCCGGCTGATCTCGCGGCCCTCGATGAACACTTCGCCGGAATCCGGCCGCTCCAGCCCATTCAGGCAGCGGATCAGCGTCGACTTGCCGGCCCCGCTGCGGCCGATAATGCCGAGAATCTCACCCTTGCGCACCGTCAGCGAGATGCCGTCGATCGCCGGCGTGGCGCCAAAGCGGCGCCTCAGGTCGACGAGGCGCACCACGTCCTGCGACGCGTCGGGCCGGGCGTGGGTCGGATCGGCGATCTCCTGGGATGCCGTTATATGCTGGTTCATGCGGTTCCCTATTCTCGCCATCGCAAGACGCAATTGCGGCCCGCGCTCAGGCGCGGACCGCATTTGCTCTCGATCCGGTCGGATCAATAAGCGCTGAGCCCGGTGCCCTTGTAGACCTTGTCGAACTCGGCCTTCACCGCGTCGTTCTGGTACGAAGCCACCAGCGTCTTCACCCAGGCTTCGTTCTCATTGCCGACTTTCACCGCGATGAAGTTGCGGTAAGGATTGTCTGCGATCGGCTCCTGCGCGATGCGGTTGTCCGGCGTCAGGCCGCTTTTCAGTGCCCAGTCGGTGTTGACCACGGCGGCGTCGAGATCCTCGACCGAGCGGCCGACGATGCCGGCGTCGAGTTCCTTGATCTCGACCTTTTTCGGATTTTCCGCGATGTCGGCGGTGGTGGCGAGAATGCCGGTGCCGTCCTTCAGCTTGATCACGCCTTCGTTCTGCAGCACGCGCAGCGCCCGGCCTTCATTGGAAGGGTCGTTCGGTACGCCGATCACTGCACCTTCCGGCAGGTCGGCGACCTTCGTGTACTTCTTGGAGTAGAGGCCGATCGGCCAGACGCCGGTATAGCCGACACGCACGATGTGGTAGCCTTGAGTCTTGATCTGGTTGTCGAGATAGGGCTGGTGCTGGAAGGCGTTGGCGTCGATCTCGCCGCGCTCGAGCGCCTCGTTGGGCTGGGTGTAGTCGTTGAACACCACGGTCTCGATGGTCAGGCCCTTTTCGGCAGCCTGGGCGACCACGACGCGCCAGACATCCTCGTCCTCGCCGCTGATGATGCCGACTTTGATCGCCTTCTTGTCCTCGGCGAAGGACGCATGCGGCGCCATCAGGCTGCCGACCGCGACCGCCGATGCGAACAACAGAGCAAGGCCGCTGCGCCGGTTGATGGTTGACCAAAGGGAAGAGGGCAAAGTGTTGTTGACGTCGGACATGTCTGAATCTCTGCGGTTGTGAAGTCATGGCAGCAAGGCGGATTGCCTAGGCTTGGACACATCGTCAGAAATTCTATCGATTTTATCAAAGAACGTGTTTCGCCTTTGTCCTCGATGCCGGGAATATTCTCTCAAAAATTCCAAGACATGGAGCACAAGACGGCACCGGACTGACCGCAGCGGCGCTGCGCTGCGATCCGGTCGCCTTGGACGGGAAGATCAGATTCGGCTGGAGCCCGACACTGCTGCCGGTCTCAAAGCGCGATCCAGGCGGTCTTCAATTCGAGATATTTCTCCAGCGCGTGCAGCGACTTGTCGCGGCCGAAGCCGGACTGCTTGACGCCGCCGAGCGGCACGGTGATGTCGGCGCCGCCATAGGTGTTGACGTGGACGACGCCGGCATGGATGGCGCGCACCATGCGGTGCGCCGTGGACAGGTTTGATGTCCACACCGCCGAGGCCAGACCGTAGACGGTCGAATTGGCAAGCCGCACGGCCTCTTCCTCGGTGTCGAAGCGCATGACGCCAAGCACCGGCCCGAACACCTCCTCGCGCGCAAGCTGCATATCCTGCGTCACATTCTCGAAGATCGTCGCCGCCATGTAGCTGCCGCCGGTCTCGGCCAGGATCCGCTCGCCGCCGGTGACCAGCCTTGCGCCTTCTTCCCTTGCCTTGGTGACGAAGCCAAGATTCTTGTCGAGCTGCTCGGCGCTCGACACCGCGCCGATATCGCTTGAGAGATCGAGCGGATCGCCAACCCTGAGCCGCGTCGTTGCCGAAAGCAGTTCCTCCATGAAGCGGTCATAGACCGACGATTGCACAAGCAGGCGCGAGCCGGCGACGCAGACCTGGCCGGAATTGCGGAAAATGCCATTGGCCGAGACGACCGCGGCCTGCTTCAAATCAGGCGCATCGGCAAAGACGATGTTGGGCGACTTGCCGCCGAGTTCGAGGAAGACGCGCTTCAAATTGGAACGGGCGGAATAGTCGAGCAGCCGGCGGCCAACCGGCCCCGAACCGGTGAAGGCAATGGCGTCGACATCCATATGCAGGCCAAGCGCTTCGCCAGTGACCGCGCCACGGCCGGTCACGACATTGAGCACGCCGGCGGGCAGGCCGGCCTCGGCAGCCAGCTCCGCCAGCCGCAGCAGCGTCAGCGAGGCGATCTCCGGCGGCTTGACCACCACACAATTGCCGGCGGCAAGGGCGGGTGCGATCTTCCAGGCGCCGATCATCAGCGGGAAATTCCACGGCACGATGACGCCGACGACGCCAAGCGGCTCCTTGTGGATCAGCCCCAGCACGTTCTCGGCCGTCGGCGCGATCTCGCCATAGACCTTGTCGATCGCCTCGGCGTAGTAGCGGATGGTGCCGGCGGCCGACAGCGGCTCGGCCTTATAGGCCATGCCGATTTCGGTGCCATTGTCGCGCACGCCAAGCACCGCCAGCTCGTCGACATGCTTCTCGATCAGCTCGGCGAGCTTTGTCAGCACCTTCTTGCGGAAGGCGGGGGCGGCGCGCGACCACGAACCCTTGTCGAACGCCTTGCGCGCCGATGTCACCGCGCGGTCGACATCACTGGCATTGCCGTCGGCGATGCTGGCGAAGGCACGACCGTCGATCGGCGAAATGACGGGCAGCGTCGCGCCTGTTATTCCTTGGGACTGCGCGCCATCGATGAACAGGCCGCGCGCGCCGATTTCTATGTTGCGCAGGGTGTTGATGGCATTCTGGCTGATCATAATTGTCTCGCCTGAGGTAAATGGATTGCAGGGCAGCGTGTTGCGCCGCCCTGCGTCGGTCTCGATACGATGTTTCGCTCAATCCTTCAGCGGCAGGCCGAGGCTCTCGAAGGCGACCGGGTCGCGGCCGCGCAAGGCGCCGGCCAGCAGCAGCCCGACCACCGCGGCGATCAGCACCAGCCCCGGCAGGAGCACGCCGAGGAAGCCGCCGGCCCCCGACAGGCTGCCGAAATTGATGACGATCAGGTAGATGATGACGACGAAGGCGATGAAGGTCAGCCCGGGCAGGATGGTGGTCTTCACCGCGTTCTCCTGCGCCGACGGGTTGGCACGGAAGTACATGACCACGGCGAGCGAGGCGACCGCCATCATGACGATGACGCCGAGCGTCGCGACATTGGTCAGCCAGGAGAACAGCGCCAGCACCGGGTCGAGGCCGAGCACGGCGAACAGGCCGACGACAACCGCCGCCAGAACGCTCTGGATGACCGAGGCGACATGCGGGCTTTGATGCGCCGAATGCGTCACGCCGATCGACTGCGGCAAAAGCTTCTCGCGGCCCGAGACATAGATGTAGCGCGCGACCGCATTGTGGAAGGCCAGCACGCCGGCGAACAGGCTCGAGACGAACAGGATGCTCATGGCGTGCGTGAGCAGCGTTCCGGCATAGCGGTCGGACAGGCCGAACAGGAAGGTCGTCGGGTCCTGCAGGCCTTGCAGCGCCGGCAGCAACTTGTCGACGCCGGCACCGACCGCCATCAGCCAGGCGGTGACCATGTAGAAGACGCCGATTAAAAGCACCGAGAAATAGGTGGCGCGCGGAATGGTAACCTTCGGGTCGCGGGCCTCCTCGGCATAGATCGTCGTCGCCTCGAAGCCGATGAAGGCGGCGAAGCAGAACAGGATGGCGATGGCCGGCGCGCCCGAGGTGATCTGGCTCCAGCTGAACGGTGCGGCCGACAGGCCGCTGTCACCGCCGGTCTTGAGGATGGTCAGATCGAGGATCAGCACCACGGCGTATTCGCACAGAACCAGAACCGTCAGGATCTTCGCCGAGAGGTCGACCTGGCGGTAACCGAGCACGGCGACGATGGCGATGGCGGTGAAGCTCCACACCCACCAGGGCAGGTTGATGCCCCAGCCGGCGAAAAGCCCGGAGGTCGCGGCACCGAGCAGCCCCATGACGCCGATCTGCATGGCATTGTAGGACAGGATGGCGATCAGCGCCGTGGCGCCGCCGGCAAGACCGCCGAGGCCGCGCGCGGCGTAGGCATAGAAGGCGCCGGCATTGCCGACATGGCGCGACATGGCGACATAGCCGACCGCGAAGAGGAGAAGCAGCACCGTCACGATCAGGTAGGTACCGGCAAAGCCCGCGCCATTGCCCATCAGCATGCCGAGCGGCGTGCCGCCTGCGACCGCCGTAAGGGGTGCCGCCGCCGAGATCACCATGAAGGTGATGGCGCCGACACCAAGACTGTTCTTGCGCAGCCTGTTGGCCGGCGCCTGTTCCGAAACTGCTGACATTGGTCCCTCCTGTTTGCAAACCGGGAGTCGGTCCGCCGGCCGCTTGGCCTGTCCCATACGCTCTGGATGTCGGTTCATTATTTGAACCCTTATTTTGAATATAGACTTGCAAACAAAGCGGCTTCCTGTCAAGTTAATTCACACGTTAATTGATTGGCCCGTGCTTGGAGGCAAATGTGGGTACGGTCGGCAAGGCGATTTCACTTCTGGAGCTTTTCACCGTGGCTGAGCCCGAACTCGGGCTGACCGATCTGGCGCGCCGGTCGGGCTTCGACAAGGCGACGACGCGGCGGCTGCTGGTGGCCCTGACCGGCCATGGCTTCGTCGAGCAGGACGCCGGCACGCGGCATTATCGGCTTGGCGCCGGCCTGTCGCGGCTGGCGCGCATCCGCGAGGCGCGCTTCCCCTTCCTGCAGACCGCGGTGCCGCTGGTGCGAGATCTGGCAAGTGCTACGGCCGAGACCGTGCATCTGTCGGAATTCGGCACCGACAGGCTGGTCACTGTCCATGTCGAGCATCCCGCCTGGGCGAACCGCGTCAACATCGACATCGGCCAGCTTCTGCCGCTGCATTCGACTGCGTCGGGCATCGCCTATCTGGCTTTCGCTGGGGATGAGGCCGTCAAGGCATGTCTGGCGGGTCCGCTCGAAGCCTTCACGGCGCATACGCTGATCGATCCCGCCGCCATCTCGCGCTCCATGGCCGAGGCGCGCGAGCGCGGCTATTCGATCTGCGACCAGGGCCTGGAAGAAGGCGTCATATCCGTCGCGGCGGCGATCCTGGCGGCGGACGGTTTCGCGCTCGGCACCATTGCGGTGGCGGCGCCGAAGGCCAGGACGACGACGGCCGACATCACGCAACGGGGACTTGCGGTCATGCAAGCGGCACGGGAGATTTCGATGCGCCTCAACGGCGACAACCTGCAAACCCTGAGGAGGCAGGCCTGATGTCTGCACAGACCGCGACAGCGCCCCGCATCCTGGTCATCGGTACCGGTGATACCAAGGCCGACGAGCTGCTGTTCATGAAAGCCTGCATCGAGGCCTCCGGCGGCAGCGCCGTGATGATGGATGTCAGCGTGCTCGGCAATCCGCCCTACAGTCCCGATCACGACAAGCATGCCGTCGCCCGGGCCGTCGACGTGACGATCGAGGAGATCGTCGCCAGCGGTGACGAGAACACCGCCATGACGCTGATGGCCGGCGGCGCCGTGCAACTGGTGCGCAAGCTGCATCAAAACGGCGAGATCGACGCCTTCATCGCCATAGGCGGCTCGATGGGCACCGATCTGGCGCTCGACGTGGCGCTTTCCCTGCCGCTCGGCGTGCCGAAATTCGTCGTCTCTACCATCGCCTATTCGCACCTCATCCCGCCCGAGCGCGTCGCGCCGGATTTGATGATGATCCTCTGGGCCGGCGGGCTCTACGGCCTCAACTCGATCTGCAAGCTGGTCCTGTCGCAGGCTTGCGGCGCCGTGGTCGGCGCCGCGAAAATCGTGCTCGAGAGCCGCGCCTCTGCCCCGGCAATCGGCCCGACCATCGGCGTGACCTCGCTCGGCAGCTCCTGCCTGCGCTACATGAAGACGCTGAAGCCCGCGCTGGAGCGGCGCGGCTATGATGTCGCCGTCTTCCACACCACCGGAATGGGCGGCCGCGCCTTCGAATCGATCGCCGGCCAGGACCATTTCTGCGCCGTCTTCGACTTCAGCCTGCAGGAGATCACCAATCATCTGGCCGGCTCCGTCGTCTCCTCCGGCAAAGACCGGCTGGAAAATGCCGGCGCCCGCGGCATTCCGCAAATCGCCGCCCCCGGCGCGGTCGACATGGTCGACCTGCCGACCTGGCAGGATTTGCCGGCTAAATTTTCTGAACGCCCGTTTCATGCTCACAACAGGCTGATCGCCTCGATCACCGTCGATGCGGATGATCGCCGCGAGGTTGCCAGGACCATCGCCGCCAAGCTCGGCGCCTCGAAAGGCCGCTCCGCCTTCATCCTGCCGTCCCGAGGGATCCAGGAATGGGACACGGAGGGCGAGCCGCTCTATGAGCCGGAAGCGCTTGCCGCCTTCGTCGATGAAACGCGCAAGGCTATTCCCGCCGGAGTCGAGTTCCACGAGATCGATGCCCACATCAACAGCGACAGTTTCGTCGCAAAGGCGCTGGAAATCTTCGACCGCTGGGTCGAGGAGGGCATCGTTCCGCGCGGCCTGCCGGCCAAGGGAGAGGCCGCGTGAGCGCTCCCGTGGCCCAGGCGCTGGTGCTCGATTTCGGCGGCGTCGTCACAAGGACGCTGTTCGAGACCCATGCCTTGACCGAACAGGCGCTCGGCCTGACGCCCGGAACGCTGCAATGGCGTGGGCCGTTCGATCCGGGCAGCGATCCGCTGTGGCGTTCGATGCAGGCCGATAAGATCAGCGAGCGCGACTATTGGCGCACCCGCACCAGCGAGGTCGGCCGGCTCGTCGGCGAGGATTGGCAGGCGATGGAAACCTTTGTCCAGCGCGCGCGCGGCGCCGAGCCGGAAAAGGTGGTGCGGCCTGAGGCCGACCATGCCATCCGCGCCGTCCATGCCGCCGGGTTTCGCCTGGCGATCCTGTCCAACGAACTCGACCTGTTCTACGGCGCGGATTTCCGACGGCGGCTGCCGCTGCTCGGCCTGTTCGACACCATCATCGACGCCACCTACACCGGCATCCTCAAGCCCGACCCGCGCGCTTATGGCTTCGTCACCGAGGCGCTCGGCCTGCCCGCCGAAGCTTGCGTCTTCGTCGACGACCAGCAGCGTAATGTCGATGGCGGCCGTGCCGCCGGCATGCGCACGGTGCATTTCGACGTTGCGCGGCCAGCACTCTCCTATGCCGAAGCCCTTGCCCATTTCGACCTCGTCCCAGCTACCTGAGACCATTTGCGGAGCCTTGTGATGCGCGACATCAATTTCCTCACCGAGACCAATGCCAAGCCGATCTGGCACCCGATGGCGCATCCGGCCGAGATGCGGGCCAATCCGCCCAAGGTGATCATGAAGGGCGAGGGCGTCACCGTCACCGACATCGACGGCAAGAGCGTGCTTGATGCCGTCGGCGGCCTGTGGAACGTCAATCTCGGCTACAGCTGCGACCCGATCAAGAAGGCGATCGCCGACCAGCTCAGCGCTCTCCCATACTATTCCGGCTTTCGCGGCACCTCGACCGGACCGTCGATCGAGCTCGCCTACGAACTCGCTGAATGGTTCGCGCCGGAAGGCATGGTGCGGACTTTCTTCACGTCGGGCGGTTCGGATTCGGTCGAGACAGCACTTCGGCTGGCGAGGCAATATTGGAAGATCCGCGGCCAGGGCGACCGCACCAAATTCCTGGCGCTCAAGAAGGGCTATCACGGCACACATTTCGGCGGCGCCTCGGTCAACGGCAACGCCAATTTCCGCCGCAACTATGAGCCGCTATTGCCCGGTGTCTTTCACATCCCCGCACCCTGGACCTTCCGCAACCCGTTCGACGAGACCGATCCCGCGCGGCTGGCCAAGCTCTGCGCCAAGGCGCTGGAGGACGAGATCGCCTTCCAGGGCGGCGACACCATCGCCGCTTTCATCATGGAGCCGGTGCTCGGCGCCGGCGGCGTCATTGTTCCGCACGAAAGCTTCATGCCGCTGGTGCGCGAGATCTGCGACCGCCACGAAATCCTGCTGATCGCCGACGAGGTGGTGACAGGCTTCGGCCGCACCGGCGCCTGGTCCGGTTCGCGGCTGACGGGTGTGAAACCGGATTTCATGACCATCGCCAAGGCTATCACCTCGGGCTATTTCCCGCTCGGCGCGACACTGATCGGCGCCAAGGTCGCCGACGTGTTCGAGGCCGACAAGACAAGTTTTGGCGCGATCGGCCATGGCTACACCTATTCCGGCCATCCGGTCGGCTGCGCTGCGGGACTGGCGGCCCTTGCTGAAACCAAACGGCTTCGCCTGAACGAGAACGCCGCGGCACGTGGCGTCGAACTGGCGGCCGTGCTGGAGGGGCTCAAGGCTAAGCACGCCATCGTTGGCGATGTCCGGTACAAGGGCCTGATGGCCGCACTGGAGCTGGTCTCGGATCGCGCGACTAAAAAACCTGCCGACAAGAAGACCATGGCCGTGGTTTCGGAGGCGGCCTACGAAGCCGGCGTCATGCTGCGTGTGTCCGGCAACAACATCATCCTGTCACCACCGCTGATCATCAGCGCCGCCGATGTCGCCAAGATCGGTGAGGCGATCGGCGCAGGCCTGTCGAAGGTCTGATGAGCCGGCAGATACAACGAGGTTCAGGTACCTACAGATGACACAATCGCAGAAGAAAATGACCGAGGAGACGCTCGTTAGCCGGCGCGGTCGCCTGCTCGGTGCGAAATCGCAATTGTTCTATGACGAGCCTGTGCATCTGGTGCGCGGCGAAGGTGTCTGGCTCTACGATGCCGATGGCCGTAAATATCTCGACGCCTACAACAATGTCGCCCATGTCGGCCATTGCCATCCGCATGTGGTCGAGGCGCTGTGCCGGCAGGCAAGCCTGCTCAACACCCACACGCGCTATCTGCACACCGCCATCCTCGACTATGTCGAGCGGCTGACGGCGAGTTTCGACGCCAGTCTCTCCACCGCCATCCTCACCTGCACCGGCAGCGAGGCCAATGACATCGCGCTGCGCATGGCGCAGGCGACGTCAGGCCGGATGGGCATCATCGCCACCGACGCCACCTATCACGGCAACACATCCGCGGTTTCGCAGCTCTCGACGCGCATGCCTCCGGTCGGTGGCCGCGCTCCCTATGTCAGGCTGGTGCCGGCGCCCGACAGTTTTCGCCACCCCGACACGATGGCCAACGGCAAGGCGTTCGGCGACGCCGTACGCGAGGCGATCGCGTCGCTGGCAAAGGACGGCATCGGCCTGTCCGGCATGATCCTGTGCCCGCTGCTCGCCAATGAAGGCTTTCCGACGCTGCCCAGCGGCTTTTTTGACGACGCCGTGGCAGCCGTGCGCGACGCCGGCGGTCTGGTCATCGCCGATGAGGTGCAACCCGGCTTCGGCCGCACGGGCAGCCACTTCTGGGGGCATCAGCGCGCCGGCTTCGTTCCCGACATCGTGACCATGGGCAAGCCGATGGGCAATGGCCACCCGGTCGCCGCCGTGGTGACCACGAAGGCGGTTTTGGCCACTTTTCGCAACGCCTTCCGCTACTTCAACACCTTTGGCGGCAATCCGGTTTCCTGCGCCGTGGCCAACGCCGTCCTCGATGTCCTGGAACAGGAGAAGCTTGTCGCCAACGCACGCGATGTCGGCGCCTATGCGCTCGATTTGCTGCAGCCGCTGGCAGATCGCCATGACTGCATCGGCGAAGTCAGGGGCGCCGGCCTGTTCTTCGGCGCCGAGCTGGTCCGCGACCGCCAGACGCGCGAGCCCGCGCCCGACATGGCCGGGCGCGTCATCAACGCCATGCGTGACCGTGGCGTGCTGATGGGCAAGACCGGCATCCACGGCAATGTGCTCAAGATCCGCCCGCCCATGCCGTTTTCCCGCGCCAATGCCGACCTTTTGATCGGCACGCTCGACGAAGTGCTCGGTGAAGTCGGTGGAGTGGCGGCGTGAACGCGGTTTCCGCGCGATCCGAGCCTGAGACGGCGGCTGATGTCACAGCGCTTGCCAGGCACGCGCTCGCCCATTGGGGTGTCCACGGCGGCGAGCCAGAGCTGCTGAAATACCGCGAGAATGCGGTTTTTCGCGTGCGCCTGGCCGATGGCCGGCCGGCCGCCTTGCGCATTCATCGACTTGGCTACCACTCCGACGCCGCGCTGCGCTCGGAATTGCAATGGATGGCCTTCCTGCAATCCGCCGGTGTCGCCACGCCATCCCCGGTGCCGACATTAGCCGGCGATCTGTTCGTGCCGGTCGGCCTCGGCACTTCCACGCCGCGCCAGGTCGATTGCCTGAGCTGGCTTGAAGGCCACGCCGTCGGCGCGCGCGGCGTGCCGCTCGGCCACACGCCGCTACGCGCGCGAGACGTCTTCACCGCCATAGGGCGAACCATCGCGCGCATGCACAATGCCGCCGCCGGCTGGACGCCGCCGCCCGGCTTTGCCCGCCATGCCTGGAATTTCGACGGTTTCTTCGGCACGAACCCGACATGGGGCCGGTTCGAGACCTGCCCGTTTCTCGACGATGCCAATCGCGAGCTGGTCCACCGTGCCCACAAGAAGGCGGTCACAGCACTCTCGCGGCATGAGCGCAGCGCGCGCAATTTCGGCCTGATCCATGCCGATCTGGTGCGCGAGAATGTGCTGCTCGACGGCGACAGCATCCAGATTATCGACTTCGACGATTGCGGCCATGGCTGGCACGCCTACGATCTTGCTGTCGCGCTCTACCAGAACCGCGAGGAGGCGCTCTATCCGCTGATCGAGGCGTCGCTGCTCGACGGCTACCGGCAGGAGCGCGACCTGACACGAGAGGACGTCGCGGCCTTGCCGCTGTTTTCCGCGCTGCGGGCCTTTGCCTTCCTTGGCTGGGTGCAGAGCCGCGTCGAGGGCGACATCACCCGCGAGGCCGGCATGCGCATCTCGACCATCGCCGCCGGCGTGGTGGCGGATTATCTGCGCGGCGCGTGAGTTGCCGAGCCGTCAGCTCTTGGCGAAATGGATGCTGACCGTTCCCGAGCTGCCGAAGTCGGCGACGATCGTGTCGCCCGGCCGTGCCTCGACCGGGCGTACGAACGACCCTGACAGCACCACCTCGCCGGCCGCGATCGATAGGCCGTAGCGGGCGAGCCGGTCGGCCAGCCAGGCGATGCCCATGGCCGGATGGTTGAGCACGCCGGCGCCGAGGCCCGTCTCCTCGACCTCGGCATTGCGCGAGACGATGGCGCCGATCCAGCGCATGTCGGCTTCATCGGGCCGCTGCGGCCGGCCGCCGATGACGATGCCGGCATTGGCGGCATTGTCGGAGATCGTGTCGAAGAAGCTGCGCGCCTTCTTCGTCTCGGCATTGACGCGCTCGATGCGCGTGTCGAGGATTTCCAGCGCCGGCGTGATGTAGTCGGTGGCGTTAAGCACGTCGAAGATGGTGACGCCTGGCCCTTTGAGCGGCGCTTTCATGACGAAGGCGATCTCGGCCTCGACGCGCGGCTGGATGAAGCGGCCGGCGGGAATGGTCGCGCCGTCGTTGAAGAACATGTCGTTGAACAGCACGCCGGAATCCGGCGTGTCGATGGCCAGCGCATATTGCATCGCCTTGGAGGTCAGGCCGATCTTCCAGCCCTTCGGCTTCAGTCCGGCATCGGTCTTGCGTTTCACCAGAGCCGCCTGGACGCGGTACGCGTCCTCCATGGTCGCTTGCGGATAATCCAGGCTGAGCAGCCGGATCTGCTGGTGCGAACGTTCGGCTTCGAACAGCCGGTTGGCGGCGTCTTCCACTTGCTCCGGGGTCATGAAGCTGCCTCGTCGACGACGCTGTTCCTGAGCACGCCGATGCCGTCGGCCTCGACCTCGATCACATCGCCCGGCTTCAGCCAGATTGGCGGGTCGAAGCGGGCGCCGGCGCCGGTCGGCGTGCCGGTGACGATCATATCGCCCGGCACCAGCGTGGTGAAGGTTGAGACGTAGTTGATGATCTTGCGGAAGGAGAAGATCATCCGGCTGGTGCGATCCTGCTGGCGCAGCTCGCCATTGACCCGGGTGGAGAGCGAAATGTCGGCGATCTGCGCCTCGTCCGTGAACGGCACCAGCCACGGGCCGATCGAGCCGGTGCGGTCGAAATTCTTGCCTTGCGTGACGTTGAACTTGGCGTGCCGCACCCAGTCGCGGATGGTGCCCTCATTGCACAGCGACAGTGCGGCGATATGGCCGAGCGCATCCGCCTCGGCGATGCGCCGCCCGCTTTTGCCGATGACGATGACGATCTCACCCTCATAGTCGAGCTGCGGCGATTCCGGCGGCCGCACCAGTGCAGCGCCATGGCCGACGAAGGAACGGGGAAAGCGGATGAACAGCGACGGGTTGGCAGGCGCCGCCTGCCCGTCCTTGTACTCCTCGTTACGGTCGGGATAGTTGACGCCGACACAGATGATCTTCTCCGGTGACGGGATCGGGATGTCGTAGGCGACGGCGTCGAGCGGGAAATCGACGGCAAAGGCCTCGGCCTCTTCCGCCAGCCGCCGCAAGGCGCCGGCCTCGATCACTTCGCGCAATGTCGACCACTGGCTGTGGCGAGCCGACAGGTCGATGACACCCTTGTCGCTGACCGCGCCATAGCGGGTCTTGCCGTTGATGGTGAAGGTGGCGAGCCGGTTCATGGTGCTGCTCACGGCGCAATGATCGGCGATGCCGTCAGATCCGGCTGGCGTGCGGTGGCACCCGCAAAGGTGCTGCCTTCCTCGAACCAGCTTTTCGGCGCCGGCGCGCCCCACAGCGTCTGCCGCTGCGGGTCCTTGAGGTCCCATTTGATCGGCTCGAGGTCCGGATCGACCGTCTGGTAATCCGAGCAATAGATCTCGATGCGATGGTTGTCCGGGTCTCTGACATAGAGGAAGAAGGCGTTGGAGATGCCGTGCCGGCCGGGGCCGCGTTCGATGTTCGGCAGCCAGCCGGTCGTGGCCATCAAATCGAGCAGGTCGATGATGTTGAGCGGCGTCGGCACCCAGAAGGCGACGTGGTGCAGGCGCGGCCCGACGCCGTTGGTGAAGGCGATGTCATGCACGCCGCCCTTGCGGTGCGTCCAGGCCGCCCACAGCTTTCCGCTCGAGGCATCCTCGGTGTATTCGGTCACGCGGAAGCCAAGCTCGTTGTAGAAGGCGACGGATTCGTCGACATTGGGCGAGAAGCAGTTGAAGTGGTCGATGCGCAGCGGCTTCACGCCCTTGTAGAGCGCGTATTTCTGATGGATCGGCGGCAGCCTTTCCATCTGCGCATAGAATTCCAATGGAATGCCGTGCGGATCCCGGGTGCGGAAAGTGCGCGACTGGTAGGGCCGCTCGACCCATTCCACCGGCAGGCCCTTGGCCTTGAAGAAGTGCTCGGCCTTGTCGAGATCCTCGTCTGAAAAAACCTTGAAGCCGAGGTCGCGCGCTTCCGGCGTCGTCGCCTTGCGCAGCACGATGCAGTGATGGCCACGCTCCTCCATGGCTCTGAGGTAGATGGCGCCTGAGGTTTCGTCGGTGACTTGCAGGCCGAGCGTGTCGACATAGAAGGCGCGGGATTTGGCAAGGTCGGTCACCGCCAGTTCGACATGGCTGAGGCGCACGATGTTGAAGGCGGGATAGAGGTTGGGTTTGGGCAAAGGCATTCTGATCTCCTCCGGTCAGCCGCCGAGTTTCTGGATCGCGTGCGCCGTCGTCGCGAAGGCTACGTTCTTCGTCTCCATGTAGAAGTCGAAGGAATGGTCGCCGCCATCGCGGCCGATGCCGGAATTCTTGACGCCGCCGAACGGCGTCGGCAGATGCCGCACATTTTCCGAATTGACCCAGATCATGCCGGCCTCGAGCGCATCGGTGAAGCGGAAGGCGCGGGTCACATCGGAGGTCCAGAGATAGCCGGTCAGGCCGTATTGCGTGTCGTTGGCGAGCGCCAGCGCCTCAGCCTCGTCCTTGAAGGCAATTGCGGTCAGCACCGGCCCGAAAATCTCCTCCTGGGCGATGCGCATCCTGTTGGTGGCGCCGGTGAACAGCGTCGGGCTGACATAGCAGCCGCCACCCGGGCCCGCGAACTTGCCGCCGCCGGCGGCAACCACCGCGCCCTCCGATCTGCCGATCTCGATATAGGACAGCACCTTTTCCTCGTGCACCGGATGGATCAGCGGCCCGACCACGGTTTTCGGGTCGAGCGGATGGCCTATTGTGATGCGCTTTGCCTTCTTCGCCACCAGATCGGTGAACTGGTCGTAGACCGAGGCTTCGACGAGAAGCCGTGACGACGACGTGCAGCGTTCGCCATTCAGCGAGTAGATCATGAACACCGCTGCATCCGCGGCGCGTTCGAGGTCGGCATCGGCGAAGACGATCACCGGGTTCTTGCCGCCGAGCTCGAAATGCACGCGCTTCAGCGTGTCGGCGCCCTGTTTCATGATCATCGAGCCGGTGCGGCTCTCGCCGACGAAGCCGATCGCCTTGATGTCGGGGTGCTCGGTCAGCGCCTTGCCGGCATGCTCGCCGAGGCCGTTGACCAGGTTCCAGACACCTTTCGGCAGGCCGGCTTCCTCGGCGATCTCGACCAGCAAGCGGGCGCTCAGCGGCGAAAATTCAGCCGGCTTATGGACGATGGTGCAGCCGGCGGCCAGCGCCGGGGCGATCTTCCAGGTCGACAGCATGAACGGCGTGTTCCACGGCGTGATGATGCCGACCGGGCCGATCGGCACCCGCGTGGTCAGGTTGATCTGCCCCGTGGTTCGCAGCGTCTCGCCATCGCGCGCTTCCGGTGCTCGGTCGGCGAAGAAGCGGAAATTTTCCGCACCGCGCAACGCCGCCTTGGCCATGAATTTCAGCGCCTGGCCGGTGTCCATACATTCGACGAAGGCGATCTCCTCGGCACGCGCCTCGATCGCGTCTGCTATTTTGTGCAGCAGCTTCTTGCGCGCTTCGCCCGGCATGGCGGCCCAGGCCGGGAATGCCGCCTTCGCCGCCTTGGCGGCACGGTCGATGTCGGTTGCGTTGCCGCGTGCGACCTTGGCGAGCGGCTTCAGATCGACCGGCGACAGCGTCTCGAAAGTCGAGCCGTCGGCGGCCGGCACCGCCTCGCCACCGATCTGGTTCAGCACGCCGTCTTTCTTGAAGCGGGCGAGATACGCCTCGGCCTTTTTCAGATTGCCTTCGAGGTCGGACATGTCAGTCTTCCGTCACTTGCCGCGCAGCCGCGGGTGGATTGCATTCTTCTTCCAGCTCAGCACCGGGTCGATTTCCCGGATCTCCAGCGACAAAGCGAAATGCGGGGTCTCGAACAGCGTGGCCAGATATTGGCTCACCGCCGCAAACACGGCCTCGCCGGTCCGCTTCTTGTCCTCGGCGCTGCGGCCGGTGCCGATGCGAAACGACATGTCGAGAAAGGCGTTTTCCGGCATTCTGTCGGCAATGGCATAGGCCTCGGCGCGAAAGGCCCGCACCCGCACCGCGCCGGTCTCGAACAACCCGGTGTCGAGCACGGTGCGCAGCACCAGCGCGCACAATTCGCCCATGTCGAGCTTGGCATCGAGATTGGCCGAATACTCGATGGAGAAGTGAGGCACCGCGTTTCGTTCCCTGGTCGCTTGTATTGTTGTAGTTAACGCGTTAATTACATGCGGTGTGGCCGAAGTCAAGCCTTGCATCAGGACTGAGGCGACGATACGGGATGACGGTGACGGGCTTTGGCGGCCAGCGCTGCTGGGCAAAGCCTGCCGCCGATCGCAAGCCAGCGCTGGAGAGAATTTCACTTGCTGCCCGAGAACACCCGCCGCTCCTTGCCAATGGCGCTGCTTCACGCCCGCGAAGTGGTGATGGCGCGGTTTCGCCCGATGCTCGCCGCGCATGACGTGACCGAACAGCAATGGCGCGTGTTGCGCGTGCTGAGCGAAGCCGGCTCGGTCGAGGCGACGGAGCTGGCCGATCGCGCTTCGGTGCTGCCGCCCAGCCTGACCCGCATCATCAAGGCGCTCGAAGGCCGAAAATTCATCACCCGCAACAAGGCGGAAGGCGACGGCCGCCGCGTCGTCCTGACCATCGCCCCGGCCGGTTCCGCCCTGATCGACGCCCTGTCGCCCGAACGCCGCGTCATCTACGACGACATCGAGCGCCGCTTCGGCCACGAGCGGCTGGAGCAGCTGCTCGACCTGCTGGAGACGCTGATCGACGGCGAGAGCTGAGCCTCACCCACCAAAACTCCCCAGCCGAGTCGGCTGCGTATAATTCCGATCGACATAAAGCAGCGCCGAACCGCCGCTACCGTGGCGCACATCGATGACGCGGCCGATCATGACATTGTGCGTGCCGACGATATGCACGTCCTCGATCTCGCAGTCGAAATTGACGATCGCGTCCGACAGTGCCGGCGTGCCTGAGGTCAGCGTCTGCCAGCGCGCCGCTGAATAGCGCGCCTCCATGTCCCGGGTCGCGCCGGCGAACTTTCCTGCCAGATGCATGTGGTCATGCGTCAGCACGTTGACGCAGAAGCGCCGGTTGGCGAGGAACATGGCGGCCTGCGTCGAACGCCCGTTCATGCAGACCAGCAGCGTCGGCGGCTCGTCGGAGACGCTGCACATGGCGGTGGCGGTGAAGCCGCCGCGCCCGGCCGGGCCGTCGGTCGTGACGATGTTGACCGGTGCGCAGACCCTTGCCATGGCGTCGCGGAAATCGGTTTTCGAAATCTGCGTGGCCATCTGAGTTTACTCAGCCGCCGAAGCAAGTGGATTGAGCCAGGTATCGCCTGTCCAGCCATGCTCGTCATAGTCGGCCATGCAAGTGTCGACGAGTTCCTCCATCGCCTTCAGCCGCCCGCCGCGTTCGGCGCCCTTCAGCACCTGCAGCCGCACCTCTTCCGGCGCACCGGCATAGTTGAGCTCGTAAAGCGCGTGACGGCCGCCGAACTCGGTGCCCGTCGCGTCCCACAGCAGCTTCATGATCTTGATGCGCTCGATGTGGCCCATATCGTTGGAGCCGCGCACATACTGCGCCAGGTATTTGTCGATCTCGGGATTGTTGAAGTCGCGCACCGAGGACGGCAGGTAGATCAGCCCCGAGGCGATCACTCGGCGCACCGTGTCGATGACGCGCGGATAGGCTTCCGACATGAAGGTCCGGTAGGCGAGTGCGGCGTCGAGATTGGGCAGCACCGCGCCATTCGCCCACGGGATCGGATTGTAGGCCATGGCATTGGAAAAGCTCCAGAACATGTGCCTGAGCGCGATCACTTCGCCGAGTGCCGCCTGGTTGCCGCGGAAGGCGTCGCCGCCAGTGGCCCTGAGCGCCTTCGCCAGCAGGCCGGCAAGGAAGTCGAGCTTGACGGCAAAACGCGTGCAACCCTGGAAGCAGTAGCCGTGCATGAAGCCGGACGCCGGATGGAACGACAGGATTTTTTGCGCGTCGCGCAGCACCAGCACGTCCTCCCAGGGGATGAAGACATTGTCGAGCACCAGGATGGCGTCGTTCTCGTCGAAACGCGACGACAAGGGATAGTCGAAGGGCGCCGCCACCGTGTTGGCCGTCTGCTCGTAGGAGACGCGGCAGAACATCTTTATCCCCGGCGCGTTCATCGGCACGATGAACATCACCGACAGCGACGGATCCTCTGTGACCGTCGCCGAGCCCTGCGCCAGGAAATTGTAGTGCGTCAGCGCCGACGACGTCGCCACCACCTTGGCGCCGGAAACATAAATCCCGGCATCCGTCTCCTTGGTGATGTGGACGAAGACATCCTTTACCTGTTCGGCCGGCTTGTGGCGATCGATCGGCGGGTTGACGATGGCATGGTTCATGAACAGCACGGCTTCCTGGGCTCTGCTGTGCCAGGCAAGCGCATTGTCCTTGAACGGCCCGTACCAGTCGGCATTGGCGCCGAGCGTGTTCATCAGCGCCGCCTTGTAGTCGGGCGTGCGCCCCATCCAGCCATAGGACATGCGCGACCACTCGGCGATCGCCGTCTGCTGGGCGGCGAGTTCGCCCGAGGATTTGGCGACGCGGAAATATTTGTGCGTGTAGCCGCCCGAACCGGTGTCGGTGGCCGCGGTCAGCATGTCGCGCCGCTTCGGATCATGCAGCGCATCGTAGAGCCGCGCCAGCGACCGCACGGAATTGCGCATCGCCGGGTGCGTGGTGACGTCGACGACGCGCTCGCCGTTGATATAGACCTCGCGGCCGTCGCGCAGGCTCTCCAGATACTCGGCGCCGGTGAACGGGCGCGCTTTGTCCGCACGAAAATCTTCTGACCGCATGTTGTTCCTCCACTTGATATAGCGATCCTAGCGTCAGGCCTGAGGATGGGTTATGGACGGAACGGCAAAACCGATTGGACTTTTTCCGGCGCCATGAGCCAGAGCTCCATTCCCGATTTCTTCGTCTATGGCGAGCCGGTGCGGCCGCTCGACATCGGCTTCCTGCATGTTGAGACAGTGCTTGCCCGCAGCAATATCCACCTCGGTCAGGTCGCCGCGCACAAGCATCCGCAGATGGGCCAGATCACCTACTGGACCAGCGGCTCCGGCACATACCGTATCGAGGACCGGTCCT
Organism: Mesorhizobium sp. 113-1-2; assembly: GCF_016756475.1. Classification (NCBI taxonomy): domain Bacteria; kingdom Pseudomonadati; phylum Pseudomonadota; class Alphaproteobacteria; order Hyphomicrobiales; family Phyllobacteriaceae; genus Mesorhizobium; species Mesorhizobium sp. 113-1-2. Next base: position 745,044 of record NZ_AP023242.1, on the reverse strand, counting down.
GGGACTTTTCGGCGCCGGCCGTCAGCTTCGTGCCGAGCAATGTCGTGCATGGCTTCTCTATCGGCCCAGGCACCGACGCCATCGTCGTCTCGATCGCCGATGATGCGCTGGCCGCGATTGCCGGCCACAGCCTGCTGCCCCTGGACCGGCCGGTCTTCACCGACGGCCTTCCGGACCGGGCCGCGTGGAAGCGGTTGGCGACGGTGCTGGACATGATCGCCGCCGAATACGCCGAGGCGCGGGCCGGCAACGACAAGATCCTGCAGTCGCTGATCGCCGTCGCACTCTCCCACATCGCACGTCTCGCGCCGGCGACTGTCGCCGCGGCGCCGTCTTCCGATGCATCGCTGGCGACAGGCTTGCGCCGCCTCGTCGATGCGCATTTCCGCGACAACTGGCCGGTCGACCGTTACGTCGAAGCGCTCGCCACGACGCCGCATCTTCTCGACAAGGCCAGCCGCGCGGTGCTGGGCAGCGGCGTCAAGCGTGTGGTGAGCGAGCGCCGGCTGCTGGAGGCCAAGCGACTGCTGCTGTTCACCGTGCGCACGGTCGAGGACATCGCCTACGAGATCGGTTTCGATGATCCCGCCTATTTCTCACGCTTCTTTCGCAAACGGATAGGCGAGGCACCCGCCGCCTGGCGGCGGAAGCAGTTGCAAAGGCACTGACAGGCGGTGGTGGATGCGGACCTTGCGGCCCGCATCCGGTTTGTGACGGGCTAGCGCCCCTGCTGCTGGCGCGCTTCCCGCTTCTTGCGCCAGGGCGCATTGGCTTCCCAGTCGCCGGCCATGATGCAGCCATAGGGCAGCACCTCGTCGACGATTTCCGCCAGACCAAAGTGCTCGATCTGGCGACGCATCGAGGCCGCGTTCTTGTAAGCGCTCGGCAGCTCCGAAATATCCGTCACGCCGGAGAAGAAGCGGGCATCGATGCCCTTCGTCTCTTCCGCGAAGATATCGGCGTCGCTGCGTCCCGCCTGCATGCGCCGGTGCTGGGTGCGCGAAAAATTGCGCCCGGCGCCGTGCGGCGAGAAGCCAAGTCCGTGCGTCGCGTTCTTGCCACGCACGATCAGCACCGGCTCCGCCATGTTGAGCGGGATCAGCGTCAGGTCGGTCGCGTCGTCGGCCCAGTTGTCGAAGGCCGGCGTGGCGCCCTTGCCGTGGTAGAACAACCCGTCCGAGCGGCGGAAGACGAAGTTGTGCTCGTTCCAGAACCGGTCCGACACCTTCGCCGCCAGCTTTTCGGCCGCCAGGTCGTGGATGAGCATATGATTGCCCTTGGTCCATTCCCGGATTGTCTGCAGGGCCTCCCAATACTCATCGCCTTCCCGCGTGTCGGCGGGAATCCAGGCGTTCTGCGGCAAGGTTTCCGGCGACAGCGTCTTGCGCACACCCTCGGCGATCCTCATGCCCTTGGCATAGAGCCGCGCACCCGGCGAGCGCGAGCCATGATGCGTGACCAGCGCCGTCTGGCCGCTCGACTTCACCGTGCCGACATAGGCGAAATGGTTGCCGTCGCCCTGCGTGCCGAAATGCTCGATCGCCGCACTGGTCAGATCACGCAGCAAGGGGTTGGCCTCGAAACGCTGGAAGACCTCTTTGCCTGGCCGGATCTGCTGGCCGCGCGGACGCCCGCCCGGGCCGAAATGGGTGACCCCATGCACGGCATCGAGCAGTGCCGCCGGCGCCACGCCGGGAAACACCGAGATCGCCATCGAGCAGCAGATGTCGGCCGAATGCATGCCGGGATGGATCGCCTCCGACACCGCAACGCCGCCGACCGGAATCGTGCCCGACGGACCGGCCGGGCAGGCATCCGGCATGATGGCGCCGGCACGGATCACCGGCGTGCGCATCAACTCGGTCATGCTGCGCATCACCGCTTCGACATTGGCGGCCTCATCAGGCGTTTCAGCCTCGATGTTGAGGTGTAGCGGCATGGCGGCAGCCGACTGCAGCGGCATCGCCGGCGGCGGCGCGAAAGCACGCGCGGCCTCCAGCGCATCGCCCTGCGATCCGCCGCCGTCCAGCACCGCGTTGGCGGCGGCGAGCGCCTTGCCGAACCACTTGCCCTGCGGCATGCCGGCGTCGATCAAATCCTGTCCACTCAAAATCTCGGTCATGTCTTTCACTTTCGGTCATATCAAGCACTGGGTATTGCGGGCGGACGACAAGGGAATGCGAGACATCTTTTCCGCCACTTCGCGAAGCCGCGAAGGAGGGACACGAACCCTCACGCCTTTCGGCACCCGCTTGCCTGAAGCCGGCCGCGTCTACCTGTAGTCACGCAGGCATTCGTCCTATTCATTCGGTCTGGCGACAAGGGTCGGCAAGACAATGACTGAGCTACTTCCATCCTGGGACGGAAGGGATGGTTTGAACACCCGACCTTCCGCGACTTTCGCCGCGGACGCTCTATCCCTGTAGTCCTGCCTGCATTCGCCATTCTTTTCCCTTTCTTCGGCGGGCGACAAGTCGATGCGAGAAACCGATCGATCAACCGACCGACGGGCGGATTCGAACCGCCAGATACCAATGTATTCCCGCAGGCATTCGCCCTGTTCAATCGGCTGGCGACAAGGATCGGCAAGACAACGCTTGACTGCGCCACCCCGCTCCCGTGGAGCGGGAGAGTGATTTGAACACCCGACCTCCCGTCTTCCGACGGGCGCGCTACCTGTAGTCCTGCCTGCATTCGCCATGTATTCGCGTCGCCGCGGCGACAAAAAGATGATGAAACCCGGGAGTCCCGCTCGTGCCAGAGAGCGCCAGCAAGGTGAGGAGTCGAACCTCACGGAGCATCCCGCTTGGTTGGTACTGTAGTTCCATCGGGCATTCGCCACGGCTGTTTCATACGAGGTGCGACGACAAGTCTGTTGTGAAACTGCCTTTCTGCTCTACCGACTGAGCTACGGAGCCGATTGGCAGCTCCGGCAGGAATCGAACCCGCGACCCGAAAGTTAGGATGTAGTTCCACACGCATTCGTCACGCCTCGTGCTCGGTTCCTTTTCTGTCCGGTTGCGACCGAAGTCGCGCAAGATCGTCGGGCATGACGACAAGGTTTGACGAAACGTCCCGCTCTATCCGCTGAGCTACGGGCCCATAGTGGCGGACCCGACGGGATTCGAACCCGCGACCTGGAGGTGAACAGCCTGTAGTTCCATCGGCATTCGTCATGCCCTGAATTGTATTCCTGTGGTTCCGGCGAATGCATCGCCGGGACCATTGCTCAGAGTTCCACCGCCTCGATCATGCGCACCCAATGGTCCGGGTCGCCGCTCGAGGACAGCATCGTGCCCACCACGTCGAAGACGCGGTCGGAGAAGCCACCGACATTCAAGATGTCGGCATGCGGCTTGGCCTGCGTCGTCGCGTAGGGCTGGATGTCGACGCAGACCAGCTTGGCCCCCGGGTTCAACCCCTTGAGCTTCTGCCATTCCTGCATCGTCGCCGTGCCCTGATGCGCATGCGCCGACGCATCCACCCAGGACTGGTTGTCCGACACGAACACCACCAGGTCGACATCGGCCTTCTCACGCACCAGCCGTGCCAGCGGAGCCGAACAGTTGGTTCCACCACCTCCGATGGCGGCAAGCTTGGCGGCGTTGGTCATCACCGTATCGCGAGCGTTGAGGCGGATATCCACCACATCGTTCTCGAACGGCAAGACCCTCGCCGTCGGGTTGCGTCGCAGCATCGCGGCGGCCACCAGGGCAGCCACGTCGATGCAACGCACGGCCGACGTCGCGCCCTTGCGGTACCCGGTCGCCGGCGAGCTCATCGAGCCCGAAACATCCGGACACACGACCACCTTGCCCTTGATCCGGGGCACGTTGCCGAGCGCGATTTCCATCGCATCCTGCAGCGCATCCCTGACCACGCCAGGCACTTCCGCACCGGCCATGGTGAACGCCACCATCAGCTGATACGGGAACACCCGAGCACGCCGGACCTCTTCCGGGTCACGCAGTCGCGCCGCCAGCGCCTCACCGAACCCGTCCACTTCAAACACGCCGTTGCGGGCGAAAGTGTTCAGGTTCTGCCGCAGCATCTGCCATCCGGCCGTCGCCGCGATCTGCACCCAATGCTCGCGCGAAAGCGGCATCGAGGTCAGCATCTGGAACGGCACTTCCGGCACGGGCAGCGACGGATCGCGCTTGAACGCTTCGAACGCCTTGACCACGTCCGGCAGCACCGAAGCGTCGTACGGCTTGCCGATCAGATAGCCATAAAGCGCCTCACGCGAGGCCGACTTCGGCTTCGGGTGAACCATCTTGATGACATCGGCCAGCGACGGATCATTGCCGACCGCTGCCCGCATGATCTCGAAGTCGGCCGCCTGCTCGAGCCACGCCTGGACAAGCCGCTTCGGCCGCGTGCCGAGCGACTTGCGCCCGGTGGCGCCCGAACGCATGACCTGCACGAAATTGCGCAGCATCTTGCCGTTCCTGACGATGCGCCCGAAAGCACGGTTGAACTCATCGCCCTGCATGCAGGACAGAACGGCCAGCAGCAGCGCCGGCATATCCTTCATGTAGCCCTGCTCGAAAGCGTGGACGGCGGTGCGTGCCAGGAATCCCGGCTCGACCTGCCAGGCGAGCTTCAGCACCTCGTCCAGCTGCTCGCGCGGCTCGGCATAGAAGGTCGCGTTGAACGTGCCCGTCGCCGCCAGCTGCGCCAGAGCCTGATGCGGCGACAGGCGGTAAGCCCGGGCGCCTTCATGGTTCCTGGCGTCAGCCGGCGGGAGCAGCTTTCCTGCACTCGTCGCAAACACGGATTTGTTCGCCATTGTTCTCATCCTTCATTTTCACACCAGCATCAGTGCAGGCGGCGTGCCAGTTTGAAGGATGAGCGCATATCGGCTCGCTCAAAGTCAGCTAGCTATTTGATTTAATGAGGAAATAAAAACAAGCCAACAGCTATGCCCCCTCTGGCCTTGTCCAAGGAAGAACCTGTATAGTGATCCAAAAATCTCGGAACTTATATCATGGGATAATATGAAGAGACGCGTTGCGATTGGCATTCTTGGCACAACGCTTGATGCGGGCCGCACCGAAGACCGTTGGCGGAAGTGGCGGCCAACGGTTGCGCTGTGCCAGCAGCCGGGATTGTTCATCGATCGGCTGGAGCTCATCCACGGCACTCAGTCGCGACAGCTGGCCACGCAGATTATTGCCGACATCGAGCAAGTCTCGCCTGCCACCGAGGTCAGGCCGCATCTCATCAGCATGCGCGATCCCTGGGATTTCAGCGAGGTTTATACAGGTCTGCGTGACTTCGCCCGCGCCTACACATTCGATCCCGAGAAGGAAGACTATCTCGTCAACATCACCACCGGCACTCATGTTGCGCAGATCTGCTGGTTCCTGCTCACCGAGGCGCATTTCATCCCGGCGCGGCTGCTGCAGCTTTCGCCGCGCAAGGAGGGACGTGACGAGGACGTCTCCGGCAGCCATTCGATCATCGATCTCGATCTGTCTCGTTACGACGCCATCGCCACGCGCTTTACCGCCGAGCGCGACGAGGCGACGTCCTTCCTGAAATCGGGCATCGCCACCCGCAATCCCGCCTTCAACCAGATGATCGACCAGATCGAGAAAGTGACGATCCGCTCGCGCGCGCCGGTGCTGCTGACCGGCCCGACGGGCGCGGGCAAGTCGCAGCTGGCCAGGCGCATTTACGAGCTCAAGAAGGCACAGCGGCAGGTTTCCGGCGCCTTCATCGAGGTCAATTGCGCGACGTTGCGCGGCGACCAGGCGATGTCGACCCTGTTCGGCCACGTCAAGGGTGCATTCACCGGCGCCCAGAACGAGCGCGCCGGGCTGATGAAATCGGCCAACAAGGGCGTGCTGTTCCTCGACGAGATCGGCGAACTCGGCCCCGACGAACAGGCCATGTGTCTGCGCGCCATCGAGGAAAAGCGTTTTCTGCCGGTTGGCGCCGACCAGGACGTGATGTCGGATTTCCAGCTTCTCGCCGGCACCAACCGCGATCTGTCGATCGGCGTGAAGGAGGGCAAGTTCCGCGAGGATTTGTTTGCCCGGCTGAACCTTTGGACCTTCCAGCTGCCGGCGCTACGCGACCGCAAGGAAGACATCGAGCCGAACCTCGACTTCGAGCTGCGCCGCTTCAGCGAGCGTGAAGGACAGAACGCCACCTTCAACAAGGAGGCGCGCGACCTCTATCTGAAATTCGCCGTGGCGCCGGAGGCGATGTGGCGGGCCAATTTCCGCGATCTCTCGGCCTCCGTCACCCGCATGGCGACATTGGCGCCGCTCGGCCGCATCAACGAGGAAACCGTGCGCGACGAGATCGAACGTCTGGCCGCGCTCTGGCGCGCCGGTGAGGCAGACGACCGGGAGGCCATTTTGGCGGAGGTTCTCGGCCCCGAGCGCCAGAGTCAGATCGACGTCTTCGATCGCGCGCAGCTGGCAACCGTGCTGGCCATTTGCCGCGACAGCAATTCGATCAGTGCCGCCGGCCGGAAACTGTTTGCCGTCTCGCGGCTGCAAAAGACCAGCGGCAACGATGCCGACCGGCTGCGCAAATACCTCAGGCGCTTCGACCTCAGCTTCGAGGACATCATTCGAAAATGAGCGGGGTCACCCGGATCCCGCCGTCAGGCGCCACACTTTCCCGCTTGACTGACCAGCCGGACCGAATACCTTAAGGCCAAATACCGGCTCTGATCGCCGGGCGGCAAGTATGCCTCGTATGCCTCGCCCTTGCGGCGCTGGCTGCGGGGCATTTTCATTTCTGGGGTCCTGTTTGAAACGGCGCATCGAGATCGGCATCCTCTATTCCCGTTCGGGGAGCTATCAGCTCGTCTCCGATGCGTGCCGTATCGGCGCCATGCGGGCGATCGCCGACATCAATGCCGACCGTGGTTCAGGCATTGAACTGGTGCCGGTCGAGCGCGATCCGCAGAGCAATGCCGACCGCTACGCGACGCTGTGCGAGGACATTTTCAAGACCAGCAGCGCGCGCCATGTCGTCGGCTGCGTCACCTCCTGGAGCCGCAAGGAGACCATCCCTGTACTGGAGAAGGCCGGCGGCATGCTCTGGTACGCCTGCCCCTATGAAGGGTTCGAGGCCAACGAGCATGTCGTTTACATGCACGCCTGCCCCAACCAGCATCTGGTGCCGCTGATGGCGCATGTCGTGCCGCGCTTCGGCGCCAACGGCTTCCTGCTCGGCTCGAACTACATCTGGGGCTGGGAAATGAACCGCGTCGCGCGCGACCTGATCGCCGACGCCGGCGGCAAGGTGCTGGGCGAACGTTATCTGCGCATCGGCGAGACCGACGTGTCGCGCCTGATCGGGGAAATCCGGGCGACGCGGCCAAACTTCATCCTCAACAATCTGATCGGCACCTCGTCCTACGCCTTCCTGGCCGCCTACCGCGATCTGGGCCGTGAAGATTCCGCCTTCAGCCCGGAAAGCTGTCCGGTCATTTCCTGCAATCTCACCGAGGGCGAGTTGCCGGCGATCGGCGAGACGGGAAGAGGGCATCTGTCCGTCGGCCCGTATTTCGCGCCGCGGCCGGCCGCCTTCGCGTCTTCCTTCGAGGCCTCCGCCTATGCCTCGGTGCAGGTGATGGCTGACGTGCTTGCGCGCGATCCGGAGGCTGGTCCGGTGGAATTCTCGAAGATTTTCGCCGAACGGCGCTTTTCCACCCGGCTCGGACCGATCGCCATTGACGCTCATACCCAGCATGCGACGCTGCCGGTGATCATCGGCCGGATCGCCGACGGCTTCTTCGAAGTGGTGAGCCGCGAGGATGAGGTCGCTCCGGATCCCTATCTGTCGCGCTACGACCCCGCAAAAACATTTGGCCGTCCGCGCCTGCGGGTGGTGTCGTGACCAGAACGCCACGCATCCCCAATCTCGGCGGCGCCAGGGCTTTTATCCTGCATCGCCCGCATCCGACGGTGCAGGCGATCACAAGGCAATTGTCGGCGATCGGCCTGGTCACGTTGGATTGCTGGCCGGAACTGCCGCCCGAGGCGCTCGCCGCTGATTTCGTCTTCTTCGATGCCGATCTCGGCTTTGACGAGCAATTTCCGTGGAAAGCCGGCGAGGCGCCGATGCCGCTGGTGGCGCTGATCGGCTCGGAGGCGCCGGGCCGCATCGAATGGGCGCTGTCGCACAAGGCCGACGCACAACTCCTGAAGCCGGTCGGCACTGCCGGCGTCTACAGCGCGCTGCTGATCGCCAGGCAAAGTTTCGAGGCTCGAAAACATTTAGCCGGCGAAATTGCCGCGCTGCGCCAACGCGTCGCCGAGCGCCAGACCATCGTGCGCGCGGTGGCGGCGCTGTCGAAAGGCACGGACGACGAACGCGCCTATGCGCAGCTGCGCTCGCTGGCGATGAGCTGGCAGATCAGCGTCGAGGATGCCGCGCGCCGCATCGTGGCGATGACAAGCGAAGACGCAACGGAAGGCGGCGATGACCAGTCCCATCGCGCCTGATCTCGCGGCGCCCGCGCGCATGCCGGTCAAGCCGCGCGCAGGCGTCTGGCGCCGGCTGCTCAGGCGCCGTCTCGCAATGCTTGGACTGGTGATCGTTGCCATCGTCGTCACCGGCGCCGTGCTGGCGCCCTGGCTGACCGGCTACGATCCCAATGAGCAGATGTTCGACGGCCTGACCATAGAGGGTTCGCCGCTGCCGCCGGATGCCAAATTCCGGCTCGGCACCGACCTGCTCGGCCGCGACCTTCTGACCCGCATCCTCTATGGCGCCCGCACCTCGCTGATCATCGGCATCGTCGCCAATGGCGTGGCGCTGTTCATCGGCACCCTGGTCGGCGTCACCGCCGGCTACTTCCGTGGCTGGATCGGCGGCGCGCTGATGCGTTTCACCGATCTGATGATGGCGTTTCCGGCGCTGCTGCTGGCCATCTGCCTGGCGGCGGTGTTCCAGCCGAGCCTTTGGATCGTCGCCATGGTCATCGCGCTGGTCAACTGGGTGCAGACCGCGCGCGTCATCTACACCGAGACCTCTTCGCTCGCCGAGCGCGAGTTCATCGATGCCGAACGCACCATCGGCGCCGGCGCGCCGCGCATCCTGTTTCGCCACATCCTGCCGCATCTGCTGCCGACCATCATCGTCTGGGGTACGCTCGGCATCTCGACGACGGTGCTGCTCGAAGCGACGCTCTCCTTCCTCGGCATCGGCGTGCAGCCGCCGACGGCCTCTTGGGGCAACATCATCTTCGAGAACCAGACCTATTTCCAGGCCGCACCCTGGCTGGTGTTCTTCCCCGGTGCCGCGATCCTGGCGCTGGCGCTGGCCTTCAACCTGATCGGCGACGCGCTGCGCGACATCCTCGATCCGACGCAAAGGGGCCGGGCATGATCGCCTATCTCGGCCGCCGCCTCATCCAGTCGCTGCTCATCCTGCTCGGCGTCTCGCTGATCACCTTCGCGCTGCTTTATCTCCTGCCGGCCGATCCGGTGCGCCAGATCGCCGGCCGCAGCGCCACGCCGCAGACGGTCGAGAATATCCGCCAGCAGCTCGGCCTCGACCAGCCCTTCGTCGTCCAGTATTGGCGCTACCTGACGAAGCTCGTCAGCGGCGATCTCGGCCGCTCCTATATCCAGCGCTCCGAAGTCACCGAACTGATCGTCTCGCGGCTGCCGGCCAGTCTGCTGCTGATGGTCGGCGCCATCCTGTGCGAGCTGCTGATCGGCCTCTCCATGGGCCTGATCGCCGCCGTCAAGCGTGGTACGGCCACTGACCAGACGCTGATGGTCGCCTCCTTCGTCGGCGTCTCGGCGCCGCAATTCGTCGTCGGGCTTTTGCTGCTCTACGTCTTTGCGGTCAGGCTCAGCTGGTTTCCGATCGGCGGCTACGGCACCTGGCGCCATCTCGTGCTGCCGTCGCTCACCATGGGCATACTCGGCGCCGGCTGGTACGCCCGCATGATGCGCTCGTCGATGATCGACGTGCTGCGCCAGGATTATGTCCGCACGGCGCGTGCGAAAGGTCTGGCGCGGGGCGCCATCATTTTCCGCCATGCGCTGCCCAACGCCATTCTGCCGGTCATCGCCATGATCGGCATCGACATCGGCATCTTCATGGGCGGCATCGTCGTCGTCGAAAGCGTGTTCGGCTGGCCTGGCATTGGCCAGCTCGCCTGGCAAGCCATCCAGCGCGTCGACATCCCGATCATCATGGGCGTCACGCTGGTCTCGGCCTTCGCCATCGTGCTTGGCAATCTCTTGGCCGACATCATCGCGCCCTTCATCGACCCCCGCATCAAACTCAGATGAGCATCAAGCTCGGATGAAACCAAGAAAACAAACAGAGAAAGGGAACTCGAAATGAAGAAATTTCTGGCCTCCACCGTGGCGGCATCGGCGCTGGCGCTGATGCTCGGCATGGCAAGCGCCCGCGCCGAGGACACCATCGATCCCAACGCCAAGCAGGGCGGAGAGATCATCGCCACCTACAAGGACGACGTCACCACGCTCGACCCTGCCATCGGCTATGACTGGCAGAACTGGTCGATGATCAAGAGCCTGTTCGACGGGTTGATGGATTACGAGCCGGGTACGACCAAGCTGAAGCCGGACCTTGCCGAAAGCTACGAGATTTCGCCCGACGGCAAGACCTTCACCTTCAAGCTGCGCCACGGCGTCAAATTCCACAATGGCCGTGAGATGACGGCCGACGACGTGAAATATTCGCTCGACCGCGTCACCAACCCGAAGACGCAGAGCCCGGGCGCCGGCTTCTTCGGCTCGATCAAGGGCTATGACGATGTCGCGGCCGGCAAGGCGGACAGCCTCGCGGGTGTCACCGTCGTCGATCCCTACACCGTCAAGTTCGAACTAAGCCGGCCCGACGCCACCTTCCTGCATGTCATGGCCATCAACTTCTCGCATGTCGTGCCGAAGGAAGAGGTCGAGAAGTATGGCGCCGATTTCGGCAAGCACCCCATCGGCACCGGCGCCTTCAAGCTCGCCGAATGGACGCTCGGCCAGCGCATCGTCTTCGTGCGCAATCCGGACTATTGGCACAAGGGCCTGCCGCATTTGGACAAGATCACCTTCGAGGTCGGCCAGGAGCCGATCGTGGCGCTGCTGCGCCTGCAGAAGGGCGAGATCGACCTGCCCCTCGACGGCATTCCGCCGGCAAAATTCCAGGAGGTGATGTCCGATCCCGAACAAAAGGCGCGCGTCGTCGAGGGCGGCCAGCTGCACACCGGCTACATCACCATGAACACCACCATGGCGCCTTTCGACAATGTGAAGGTGCGCCAGGCCGTCAACATGGCGATCAACAAGGCGCGCATCATCCAGATCATCAATGGCCGTGCCGTGCCGGCCAACCAGCCGCTGCCACCGTCGATGCCGGCCTACGACAAGGAATACAAGGGCTATCCCTATGATGTCGCCAAGGCCAAGGCACTGCTTGCCGAGGCCGGCCATCCCGATGGCTTCGACACGCAATTGTTCGCCATGAACACCGACCCCAACCCGCGCATTGCCCAGGCGATCCAGCAGGACCTGGCGGCGATCGGCATCAAGGCCAGCATCCAGGCCCTGGCACAGGCCAACGTCATCGCCGCCGGCGGCGACAAGGCCGGCGCACCGATGATCTGGTCCGGCGGCATGGGCTGGATCGCGGATTTCCCCGATCCCTCGAACTTCTACGGTCCGATCCTTGGCTGCGCCGGCGCGGTGCCGGGCGGCTGGAACTGGTCGTGGTATTGCAACAAGGATCTCGATGCCAAGGCCGCCGAAGCCGACTCGATCGTTGATCCGGCGAAGTCCGATGAGCGCTATAAAATGTGGAGCGACATCTACGCCAAGATCATGGCGGACGCGCCCTGGGCGCCGGTCTTCAACGAGCAGCGCTTCACCATGAAATCCGCGCGCATGGGCGGCGCCGACAATCTCTATGTCGACCCGGTCCACGTTCCGATCAACTATGACAATGTGTACGTAAAAGATGTGCAATAACTGCGACTACACCATCCACGGGCGCCATCACCATTTCGGCTGGGACAATTCCTTTGCCCCGGTCGAGCGGGTGGCGCCCGGCTCGACCATCGAGTTCCAGTGCCTCGATTCCTCCGGCGGTCAGCTGAAAGCCGACAGCACGGTCGCCGACATCGCCAAGCTCGACTTCGCCGGGATCAATCCGGTGACCGGGCCGATCTTCGTCGAGGGCGCCGAGCCCGGTGACGCGCTGAAGGTGACGATCGAGCTGTTCAAACCGTCCGGCTTCGGCTGGACGGGGAACATCCCGGGGTTCGGCCTGCTCGCCGACGACTTCAAGGAGCCGGCGCTGAACGTCTGGAAGTATGACGCCGCCTCGCTCGAACCGGCGCTGTTCGGCAAAAACGCGCGTGTGCCGTTGAAACCCTTCGCCGGCACCATTGGCAATGCGCCGGCTGAGATGGGTCTTCACTCGGTCGTGCCGCCCCGGCGTGTCGGCGGCAATCTCGACATCCGCGATCTCGCCGCCGGCACCACGCTGTATCTGCCGGTGGAAGTTGCGGGCGCGCTGTTTTCTGTCGGCGACACCCATGCCGCGCAAGGCGACGGCGAGGTCTGCGGCACGGCGATCGAAAGCCCGATGGATGTCGTGCTCAAGCTCGACCTGGTCAAGGATGCCAGGCTGAAGACGCCACGCTTCAACACGCCGGGCCCGGTGACGCGCCATCTCGACGCCAAGGGCTATGAGGTGACAACCGGTATCGGGCCGGACCTGATGACGGGTGCGAAGGAAGCAGTTGCGCAGATGGTCGACCTGCTCGCCGGACGCTACCAGATAGACCCGGTCGAGGCCTATATGCTCGCCTCGGTCTGCGGTGATCTCAGGATCAGCGAGATCGTCGACATGCCGAACTGGGTGGTGTCGTTCTACTTCCCGCGCTGCGTGTTTGAATGAACGCAAGCGTCGACAAAAACTGGTCCGGGGCAACCGCCCCGGTGGCGGCCGGAGTGGTGCTCGACATCGCCAACCTATCCGTCAGCGTGCGCGGCGAGGATGGCGAGCGCGAGGTCGTGTCCAACCTGTCGCTGGCGCTGGCGCGCGGCGAGACGCTTTGCATTGCCGGCGAATCCGGCTCCGGCAAGTCGATGACGGCGCTGGCGATCATGCAATTGCTGCCGCAGCCTGCCGCCCGTATATCGTCAGGCACGATCCATCTGGGCAATACCGATCTGACCACTCTCGACGAGCGCCGGATGCGCCGTATTCGCGGGGACCGCGTCGCCATGATCTTCCAGGAGCCGATGACTTCGCTCAACCCGGTGCTGTCGATCGGCCGCCAGCTCACCGAATCCATCGAGGCGCATACCAGCCTGTCGCAAGCCGAGGCGCGCCAGCGTGCCATCGAGGCGCTGAAGGCGGTGCGTATTTCCGAAGCCGAAAGCCGGCTAAAGCAGTTTCCGCATGAATTGTCCGGCGGCATGCGCCAGCGGGTCATGATCGCCATGGCGCTGGCGCTCGAGCCCGACGTGCTGATCGCCGACGAGCCGACGACGGCGCTCGACGTCACCGTCCAGGGCGAGGTGCTGGAGCTGTTGCGCGACCTGCAGCGCCAGCACGGCACCAGCGTCATCCTCATCACCCACGACATGGGCGTGGTCGCAGAAATGGCCGATCGCGTTATCATCATGCGGCACGGCCGCATGGTCGAGGAAGGCAAAACGTCGGACATTTTTGCGCGGCCGCAGGCCGGCTACACACGCGAACTGCTGGCCGCCGTGCCACGCATCGGCAGTGGTGCCGGCCGGCAGAAATCCAGGGACGTCGAGACGGCGGCGCCGGTTCATGTCGCCGACGTCAAAGACCTGCATGTTCGCTTCGACCTGCGTGGGGGCGTTTTCGGCCGGGTCAACCGTCATGTCCATGCGGTCGAAGGCGTCAGCTTCTCGATCGCCCCCAACGAGACGCTGGCGCTGGTCGGCGAATCCGGCTGCGGCAAGTCAACCACCGCCAAGGCGCTGGCCGGGCTGGTGCCGTACAGTGGTGACATCGTCATTGGCGGGCGCAATCTGTCGGGCCTCGGCCGCGACGAACGCAAGGCGGTGCGCCGCGACGTGCAGATGATTTTCCAGGATCCCTTCGCCTCGCTCGACCCGCGCATGCGTGTCGGCGACCTTGTCGCCGAGCCGCTGGTCATCCACGGCATTGCCTCAAGGGAAGAGCGCAGGGAGCACGTGGCGGCGCTGTTCGAGCGCGTCGGCCTGTCGGCCGATCAGATGGAGCTCTATCCGCACGAATTCTCCGGTGGCCAGCGCCAGCGCGTCTGCATCGCCCGTGCGCTGGCACTGCGGCCGAAGCTGATCATCGCCGACGAAAGCGTGTCGGCGCTCGACGTTTCTGTGCAGGCGCGCGTGCTCGACCTGTTGAAGGAATTGCAGCGCGAATTCGGCGTCGCCTATCTCTTCATCTCGCATGACATGGCGGTGGTGGAGAATATCTCCGACCGCGTTGCCGTCATGTATCTCGGCCAGATCGTCGAGATGGGCACGCGCGACCAGGTGTTTTCCAACCCGCGCCATCCCTACACCAGGCGGCTGATCGAAGCCGTGCCGGTGCCGGACCCGGCGCAGCGCAGAAGCCGCTTCGCCCGCCTCGACCAGGAAATCCCGAGCGCCACCCGCAGGATCGGCGAGGCACCGCTGAAGCTGGCCCTTCAGGATGTCGGCAACGGCCACCTCGTCGCGGCCGGCAGCTGAGCGCGGAGCACCTCGCCAGCTCACACCGCCGGCGAACGGCTCTCCGGCAGCCTCGCAGGGAATTCGCCCAATTTGCTGAGCGAGTACAGGCTCTCCATCTCTTCGGCCGGGCGGCCGGGAAAGAGCTGGTCCCAGAGCTGTACGATGTGTTCGGCCATTCTCAGCTTGATCGCCGAATCCGTTGCGTATGTATCCAACACATGCTGATGGATCATCTGCCGTGTGCGCAGCAGCGCCTCCGAATGGGAGGTCGTGATGACTCTGGTCACGCTGTCCTCGTGCCGGCGGTGATGATTGAGCAATGCGGCCTCATAGGCGACGGAGCCGTTACGGATAGCCTCGAGGATAAAGTACCAGTCGCCGCCGGCCGGCAGCGACAAGACGCGCTCGACGAAATCCGGCGTGATGTCGAATTTCCGGAAGACCGCCGCACTCATGTTGATGACGGTGTTCTTGACGCCCAGCCCCTCGTTGACCTCCTGTTCCGCCGAAACCTGATAGCTGCGCTTCCATTTGAAACTGGAGAGATCGGCGAGGTACGGGCTGGACAGATAGTCGCCGACGGCCTCGCTTCGATCATTGATGATCTTCGAGGCGCAAAAGGCAAACTTCACGCTTGGGTCGCGAAACAAGGGCACGAGGGTTTCGAGGAAACCCGGGTCGGATATGTCGTCGGCTTCGGCGATCCAGATCAAATCGGCCCTTGCGAGCTCTATGCCCTTGAACCATTGGGGATAGGGCGCCCCGGAATTGCTTTCATTGACGATGACGCGGGTGCCATGGACGCCGGCGTAATAATCCAGGATCGACTGGCTATCGTCTGTCGAGGCGTCATCCAGGATGATGAGCTCGAAGTCCTGGAAGGACTGCCCCAGGATACTGTCCATACGCTCGTGTAGAAAGCGGGCGTAATTGTAGTTGGGCACGATGATCGAGACCGCGGGCGGCTTGCCTGCGACCTTCCGCATGGTCGACAGCAGCCGCGGAAAGACCCGATCGGTGGAAAAATGCCGCTGTGCCTTGGCGCTCGCTTGCCTGCCGAGCTTCGACCGCAACGGTTGGTCCCGGATCAGTTTCAGCGTGGCATCGGCCATAGCGACGGGATCAGCCCATTCGACGACGATGCCGGCATCGTCTTCGACGAAAGCCGGTGCCCCGCCGCTCCCTGCGAAGCAGATCACCGGCAACTCGGCGAATGCCGCCTCCAGCATGACACGGCCGAACGGCTCTTCGCGGGATGTCAGAAGAAACAGATCGGCACCACGCAGATGACCGCGCACATCCTCGACATCGCCCAGAAATGTGACCTTTTCGTTCAATCCGTCCGCCCGCAACCTGGCGAGTTGCTGAGACCACGTACCAAGAGCCTCATCCCGTTCCTGCTCGGGAAACGAGCCGAGCCAGTAGAAATGATAGTCTTCGACCCCGCGGGCTCGAAGAAGTCGGGCCACCTCGATAAAAAGGTCGGCGCCCTTGCGGAAGGGCATTCCGAGGCCGGATCCCACGATAATGATCTTGTCCGTTGGCCAGCCGGCCAGCCGGTGACGTTCAAGGCGCTGGATTTCCGTCCGACCGTGATCGGGGGGTTGCGGAACCGCGCTTGGAATGACGTCTATGGCGTTCGCTTCGACATTGTGGTCGGTCACCAGATAGTCCCGGACACTTGGGGAACACGCTATGAATCTCTGCGTGTGGGAAACGACGTCCCCCATGTCGTCCTTGGCGTATCGGGCGACGCTCGTTGCCAATTCCCTGGCGTGCGTCAGGATAGGACTGCCCAGTTCACCAAGCATCGCGTGCACGCGGCCGGTGGCCAGACTGTTGCAATAGATGAGGTCCGGCCTGCCGCCGAACCAGGCGGTTATGCGTGCCAGCCTTGCAGCGGTGGTCCCGGTCCTCGAAACCAGATCATCCAGAAGAACGGTATCGGCGATGCGTCGAAACTCTTCGAGCCGTTCACCGCCCGCCAGGCACAGCACCTTGATCTCCAGGTCTGTGTGCGCCTGGAGCCATTTGACGATGTCGAGCAACGACGCCTGCGCGCCACCGAGAACCGCATCGTGCGACACGAACAAGACGCTCCAGGACGGATCCCTGGGCAGTTTGCCGGCCGCTGCCGGAGCCGACAGGACGTGCCGCGTCTCCTGCAGATAGGCATAGCCGTAGCGGGCATCGGGCTCGAGATAGGCTCCCTCCGCCCACTCGTTCCAGGCATTGACGAAGATCAGCCGGCTGTCGAAATCGGCAAAACGATTGCATGTATCGACGACCGCGTTGGTGAGCCATTCTTTGTAGCGGGACGGCGATGCGTTCACCAGAATGTAGGCTGCCTCCATTCTCCGTGCGGTGTTATCCCAGGAGGGGCAAAGTCCGCGAAACAGCGTGTAAGGAACCCGCGGGTAGGCGCGGCTGCGATTGAGGAGCTCTGCCCAGTCGTAGATCTTTCCCCTGAAGTCGCTCTTGAGCGTTGGGATGCTGTCGTTGACCTCGGGGAATCTTCCAAGATTCGGTGGAAACTCGACGGCCGCGTCGAATCCGAATTCGGCGGGATCGCTCGTGTCGAACGACTGCGGATAGGCAAGAAAAATCTCACCGATGCCGGCTTCCCGGCAATAAGCTCTCCAGCGCTGCGCCGTTTCCATCGCTGACGGAAACAATCCGGGCCGGTAAATCATGAGGAGTGGCTTGCCGCCGACACGGATGTAGCGCCGGTCACGGAAATAGCCGGATACATGTTCGATGAAGGCCAGGTCGTCCTCGGGCGAGTGCGATTGCGCGATCAGCACCTCCTGGTCGCGCCCATCCCAACGGCGGCTCCAAGGCTCGTTTGCCCAATTGATACAGAAGCCCATCTCGTGCGCATCGTTTTCGACAAACTGGGCGATCGGCATCTCAAGGACGCGCTTGCCGTTGAACCAGTAGAAGTGGAAACAGAACCCCGAAATGCCATATTGCATGGCGATCTCGATCTGCTCCTTCTGGATGTCCTTCACCCGCAGGTCATAAAAGCCGAGGTCTCCCGGCAGCCGGGGCTGATAATGACCGTCGAACTGCGGCACCGCACGTGTCACATTTGCCCACTCCGTGAAGCCCTTGCCCCAAAAAGCATCATTTTCGGGGATCGGGTGGAACTGCGGCAGATAGAATGCAATCAGGCGCGCCCTCAAAGCGGCCGGCCGTTCCTCGCTGGATCGCGGCACATAGGTGGCGGGTCTCTCGATGTCGCCGGCATTTGTGCCTGGAGCACGTCGGGTGCTGCGCCCCTCAATCTTGCCGAAACGAATGTAGTGATCCAACGGATTCATCGACGCGACAGCCACGTCGGGATATTTCGCCAAGTAGTACTCGTTGTCGAAGTTCGGACTTGGATTCCGGGACTCGGCGACACCGTGCCTGATGTAGTGCAGGATCGGGTCTTTCCCGCTCCTGACTACATCCGGATTTTGAACCAGATACCACGACACATCGAACAGCCCGCTGGCTCGAATTCGTTGCCGGAGCCGAAATCTCTTCCATCGCCTTCTGCTGGTCAACGATCCTACGAAGATCAAAAATTCGGATCTATCCAATCGGGTCTGCCTCGCGGGAATCCGGCGTCGTGTCATCATCCCAGGCAACGCCGGAGATCTCTGTGCAGATCATTCCAAGCACACGCTCGAGGGCATGTTGCAATGTGCCGTCCTGTTGGCTTGCCTCTTCGGGGAAGACTGCCAAAGGCAGATCAAGCCGCATGAGGGGCTCCAGCGCGCTGCGGCGAACCCAGAACATCGTCCCGGCAAAGAAGTCGAGGCGAGAACTGGAGGGTTTACCCATTGTCTCCAGCAAATTGAGGACCATCGCCCTGTTCTCGCCCCACGCAGCCTTCTCCCCCTTCCATTCATTGGGCAACCGAAAGCGTCTGGATCCAATCATCTCGGTGTCGGGCGAACGCTCGAACTCGGCGATGATGCGGTCAACCACGTCACGGGATCCGATCAGGTCGAAGGCACTCGCCTGGCGCCAGATCTCACCGAGGACCATACGCGGCCCGCTCGGCCCCGACTTCTTGCCATGCAGCTTGCAGATGAGATCGAAGGGATCGAGCTTACCTTCGCGGAGCAGTTGGATGAACGGACCGACGTCGCGACCGCGATTGTCATAGACAAAGATCTCGGCATCCTGAAATTTCGCCTGAACGCGTTCCGCGAGTGCCGCGTCAGGCCGGGTCAGCGTGAGGACGAGGTGGAACGGACGATCGATCGCTTCCAGCAGCGCCTCGAATTCGGGCCAGAGATCTGCGTAGTGCAGGTGAAGCGCGACGGCGATCTTCGGCTCGGCGGTGGGCCGGCGTTCGGGAGCCTCGGCTGGTGGACCGTCGAAGTGCCTCGACAGGGACTTCTGCAGATTGTCGCTCGCGGTGCCAAAGCCCCAACCGTGAAGGCTCCCGAGAGCGCGAGCCAATTCGCGCCCTTCCGTTCCTGCAATGTGCAAGAGGGGCTGCAAGACGACACCTCGGCCAAGCGGGAGTTGAAATCGCTTGTGACGATGGCGCCGAGTCAACAGCGCGCCAATATCCCTGATTCTTAACGGTCGAACGCTCGCCGCAAGAATGTCACTTCTTTCAAATTGCAACACCAGACCGCCTTCGGTGCTTTCAAGCAGGTATGGAGTCCGTTGGATAGCCGGCACAAAGACGACCTTGTCCGGATGTCGTGCGAGCCGAACATTGAGCCGAAGAAACGGCATGCGCCTGTCCGTTGGCGAAAGCTCCACGATATAGCGCCCCGGCGCGTGGATGTGGATTTCGCTCCAGGCACTGCTTCGGTCGACGCCGCATGCCTCGCCTTTTCGCGGCTCGCGGGGCAGGACATCAGGCAGGGCAACTCGCGTGTCGGCAGCGTCAGGCGACATAGCCGCCGTTCCGATTCGCGCGCGATCGGTCAAGGATGCTGTCAAATATACCTATCAGTCGGCCCAAGGAATTGATCAGTCTGTTTCGATTAAGCGTCAGGCAATAGAAGCCTATTTTCGTCGAATAACGGAGTATGTCCACGGATGGGCTATAGGCGATGCCGTACTTTTTGCGCAAGTGGATCTCCGATCGCATCTTCGACCGATACCGGAAGATTCGCGACCGGGTTGATTGCGCAACCGAAGTGCCAATGTCGTGGACGGCATGCGCGCCACTGACAAGGATCATCGGCTCGTCACGCTGCAGCAGACGGTGTGAGAGGTCGTCATCTTCGAAATACAGAAAGATATCCTCATCAAACCCGCCCGTATCCAGGAAGAGCGTCCGTTTGATCATGAACACGCCGCCATTGACGAAGCGGACGCAACAATCTCCCCAGACCTGCCGAATACGTGTCGGCAGCGACACACCGGAAAGGCGATCGATTTCGCTCTGCTCGCGAAACCACAACCGCCCATCCACCGTGTTGGTGCGCGGCACGAAGACGCCGCAATTTGGGTAGCGTTCCGCCGCCTGCATAAGCGCATCGACGGCGTCTGTCTCAAGACGCACGTCAGGGTTGATGAACAGCAGATACTCCCCCGATGCCGCCGCCGCCCCGATGTTGCAGGCGTGCCCAAAGCCGAGATTTACAGCATTATCAATACGATGAACGGCAAAGCCGGATAGCGCGGCGGAAAGATCGTCGGTGCTTGCATTATCGACGCATACGATCTCCACCCCTGCGGGCAGGCGAGCAAGCGCACCACGCACGGTATGCGCGCTGTTATGCGTTACAGTAATAGCGGTTATCGACGTATTCATTGCCTAAGCCATCCTGATATCTCAGTTGGCTTCCCCGTGGAAGGCTAGCGGTCCATACGCAATCTAAGCGGTGCCACTCAGACGGTCGAGTCCATACTGTTGACTAATATAGGGGCAAACGGACACGGCGGCACAATAAGCCACTGATCGGCTCCAGACCGACCGGACGCGGTTGATCGTTCCGCGCAGGCGGCGGACCGACCTCATCCCCGCTGGTGCTCCGTCATCCTCGTGCTGCCCGGCGAGAACCACGCCTCCAGCAAGGGCAAGGCTCCTCGAGGGTCGCAACGGCCGCACATGAAGAGGTCGAGGGCTGCGTAGCCGGTCTCGGGCCAGGTGTGGATGCTGATATGCGATTCGGCGAGCAAGGCGACGCCGGTGATGCCGCCGCTCTCGCCGAAATTGTGCAGCATGACGCTCAGCACCGTGGCGCCGCAGGCCGCCGCCGCCTCGCGCAGCACGCGCTCGATCCCCTCGGCATCCCGCAGCCCGCGGCACTCCCAGAAATCGACGAGCAGATGCAGGCCGGGGGCAAAGGGCTGGGCCTGCTCGGTTTGGGCCTGATCGGTCACGCGGGTATCCATCAGGACCGCCCCGTCTCTTGCGCGAACAGCACCCGCTTCCAATTGGTGTCCTTGGTCTGCATGCGCCAGATGAAGGCATCGAGGATGTAGTGGGTGGCCTGGGGCAAGGCGAGCAGCGGCGCCAGCCAGATCAATGCGTCGGAAGAGCTGAGCGACGGCAGGGTCCCGAAGGCGCCGAAGAGGCTGCCATGCTCGCGCCAGACGAAGCCATCCCACAACCCCTCCTCCAGATAGGCGAGGCCGAAGAGGGCGGCCATGTAGACAGGCACGGCCCGCCAGGTGAAAAGATGGGCGATCCATGGCGCCAGGAAGGAACTGCGCCCGCCCTGCAGCCGCGCCTGGTTGCGGCCATAGCCCCAGATCAGCGCGATATAGGGGATGCCGTGGGCGATGATGTTGGTGCCGGTGAAGACGAGGTCGTTGTCAAACAGCACGATGCCGATGAACCAGGACGTCGCGGTGCCGACGAGCAGCAGATTGCGCGGCAGGTTGAAGCCGATGCCGCGGCGAAGCAGGGCGAACTCCTTGACGATGTAGGCGGCCAGGATGGCGCCATAGAAGAGGCCGGCGATGGTGGCGAGCAGCGGCAGGTCGAGGCGGATGAAATCGCCTTCGACGAACCAGGAGAATTGCCGCTGGTGGCAATGCCAATAGATCAGCGGATAGAGCGTGGCGCCGTAGATCGCCGCCTTGTCGATGCGGCGGAAAAGCGATGGCAAGCCGTGCTCCCGGCGGGCATAGATCATCATGAACCCGTATTGCTGGCGCACGAAGTGGAACACGGCGGCATAGGCAAGCACGCGCCAGAACACCAGGCTGCCGCACCAATAGAGCAGGCAGCCGCCCAGCCAGGCCAGCAGCGGCGTCAAGCCATAGAGCCAAGGGCGCGCGCGAAGCTCGGCGCGGTCGAGATAGGTGCGGAACAGGGTCGAATAGACATGCGCCACGTCGACCCCGACCACGAGCACCAGCCAGACCAAGGGCGACATATCGCTTGCCACGCCGCCGAACTGGGACCAGGCCAGGGCGGCCAGCGTCACCGCCAGCGCCGGCGCCAGGATGAAGCCGAGGTCGAAGCGGGCGGAGAATATCCAGGGTTGGGTCTTGAGGAGGGAATGCGCCATCACAGCACCGTCTCGAAGGGATGGCTGAGATAGGCCATGGCATTCTCGGCCGCACGCACCCCATGCGTATAGGCCTCCTCGAATATGGAGACGCCGCTCATGTCCGAATGGGCGGTGAAGACAGGCGGTTTCTGCGCGAGACTGGCGCGCCGCTGCGCGCCCCAGATGAAGCCCGGCACCGGCCGGATCATCGCATGGCCCCAAACCCAGACATCGACCCGCCGGACATGGCCTTCGAGCTCGGGGTGGACTGCGAGAAGCTCCTTGAGGAAGATGTCTTGCCAGGTTTGCAGGGGCCGCGCCAGGGCCTCCCGGCGGGCCTCCTCGGGCGGCAGGTGACTGAGCGGCCAGTAATAGGTCAGCACCGTCTTGGTGGGGCGCATCTGTGTGATCTGGTGGGTGGCCACGACATAGCCGAGCAGGGGGCTGTCGAAGACGACATTGTCCCAACTCAGGCCGGCGCCCGTGCCGCCCGGCAGGCTGTCGAGCGTGATGTTGGCCACCGCCCAGGGCGCATAGGAAAAGCCGGCGGCAAGGGCCGCATCCTTGATCAGCCGCGCCGTGACGAAATGCGGCGTCGCCAGCACCACGGCCTTCGCCTCGACGCGGAAGGTCTTGTCCTGCGCCGCGTCCCAGACATCGACCGCCACGCCCGTGCCTCCTGTTTCGACGGCAAAGGCCAGCGCCCTTGGCCGCACGCGCGGGCCGAGAACCGCGGCGAGGCGGCGCGCGAGATAGCCGTTGCCTTCGGGCCAGGTGACCAGCCCCTGCTCGTCGACATCGGCCGCCCTGCCGTTTCGGGAGGCGAAATAGTGGATGCCGGCCCAGGCCGAGACATCCCTCGACCGCGTGCCGTAGTCGTCGCGGCAGCAATAGTCGACATACCAGGCGAGCCCCGGCGAGCGATAGTTTTCGCGCTCCATCCACGCCGTCATGGCGATGGCGTCGAGTGCCATCAGGTCGGCGTCCTGCGAACTGAGGTCGAGCGGAATGGCAAAGGCGCGCTTGCCATCGCTGCCGACGCGCCGGCGAAAGTGGCGCATCGTGGCGAAGAAGCGGCTGGTCTCTGTCTCCTCTTGCGCGGTGAGGCCTATCGCCGGCACCAGGCCATCCTGCCAGCGCCCGTAGCGGTAGAGGCGTTCGGAAGGGTCGGCGCACAGCGCATATTCGTCGTAGACCGGCGCGCCGGTAGGGCCGTAGCCGGTGATGATGCCGAAATCCTCGAACAGTGCCCGCACCGCCTTGGCTTCCTGGGTCAGCAACGGCACGTAATGGGCGCCCCAGGGAAAGGCTGAGACGTCGTTCTTCCCGCTGGCAGCATTGCCGCCGGGAGCGGCTTCGAGATCGAGCAGCAGGAAATCATCATAACCGGCTCTGGCGAGACGATAGCCGGCGCCCAGGCCCGCGATGCCGCCGCCGACGATGACGACATCGGTCCGCAGGATCTGGCCCGGCGCGGCAAAGGTGCCGCCTCGCAGCCTGTGGCCGATGGCGGAGGAGGCGCCGACGAGTTCACCGGGCACCGCACCGCCCTCAACGCCGCTGGACAGCATACTTCCGGCCAGCAGCTCTCTGCCGGCCAACCCTGAACCGGCGAGGCCGAGCGAGGCGGCTGCAAGCGCCAGGAACTGCTTGCGGGTGATCCGGCTCATGGCGAGGCCACCCCCGCGCTCCGGCTTTCAATAGATGAGGTAATCGCCCCACTCCTCGTCGAAATAGCGCACCAGCGGCTGGTCATCGAGCCGCTGGATGGCGGTGGCGACATGCGCCATGTCGGGCGGAAACTGGAACATCGCCTTCATGGTCGGCAGGTCGAGGAAGCGCAGCCCCTCGGGCAGGTGCTCCGGCACCCGATAGGGCGAGAAGGAGCCGATGATGAAGCCCCATTCGCCGAAGGACGGCACGAAGAGATGATAGGCGGCGGTCTCGTAACCGGCCGCGGCAAGCGTGTTGTCGACGCACCAGAAGGATTTGCGCGCGATGAGCGGCGAGGTGCTCTGGATGACCACGATGCCGTCATCGTTCAGCGCCGATTTCAGCTGGCGGTAGAAGGTCAGCGAGTACAGCTTGCCGATCGAGAAATTGGAAGGGTCGGGCAGATCGATGATCACCGCATCGAAGCGCTGATCGGCCGGCTTCCGTTCCCGCAGCCAGAGAAAGGCGTCGGCATTGATCAGTGTCAATTTGGGCGAGGACAGGGCGCCGCCATTCAGCGCCGTCATCAACTCGTTGCTGGAGAACAGGCGCGTCATCGCGGGGTCAAGATCGACCATGGTCACGGCCTCGGCTGCCGGATATTTCAACACCTCCCGCAGCGCCAGGCCGTCGCCGCCGCCGATGATCAGCACCTTGCGTGGCGCCTTCAGCGCGCTCATCGCCGGATGCACCAGCGCCTCATGGTAGCGATATTCGTCCAGCGACGAGAATTGCAGGTTCGAATTGAGGAAGAGGCGGATGTCGCGCTGCTGGCGGGTGACCACAATGCGCTGGTACGGCGTGGATTGGGCGAAGATCACCGTGCCCGGATAGATGCTCGCCTCCGAGATAGACTGGATGCGTTCCGACCAGACGAAGCCTGCGATGAGCAGTGTCAGCACGGTGAAGGCCGCGGTCTTGTGCGCCCCTCGCCTGGGTATGATATCGGCCTTGATGGCATAGAGCATCCAGATCGCCACCATGGTGTTGAGGATGCCGAACAGGAAGGCCGAGCGGATCAGGCCGAGATGCGGCACCAGCACCAGCGGGAAGAGCAGCGAGGCGAAAAGCGCGCCGATATAGTCGAAGGTAAAGACCTTGGAGACCAGGTCCTTGAAGGCGAGCCGCCCCTCCAGGATGCGCAGCAGCAGGGGAATTTCGACGCCGACCAGGATGCCGATCACGCCGACCAGGACATAGAGCCAGAGGCGAAAGGAGGCGACCTGGTCGAACAGGATGAACAGCGCCGCGGCCGAGGAACCGCCTATCGCTCCGATCAAGAGCTCGATGCGGACGAAATAGGCGAGCAGGTTTCGGTCGATATAGCGCGAGAGCCAAGACCCAACGCCCATGGCGAAGAGATAGGCGCCAATGATGGTGGAGAACTGCGTGACGGAATCGCCGAGCAGGTAGCTCGCCAGCGTGCCGGCGATCAATTCGTAGACCAGCCCGCAGGTCGCGATGACGAAGGCCGAAAAGAGCAGCAGGATTTCCACGAAAGCGCCTTACGCCAACTCGCCCGGGAATCGCCTGTCAGCCATGAATGGCCGAGGCGATGATGAGGGCGATGCCGATCACCACCGACCCCAGGAAAATCGCCAGCGCCATGTTCTGCTTCTCGCAGATTTCTTTCCAGACCTGCACCTTCGGGGTCAAGAGGTCAAGCAAGACGAAGGCGATGACGAAGACGACGAGGCCCAGGCTCGAATAGACCAAAGAGGCAATGACGAGTTTCAAATCGATCAGGCCGGTCACATCCATTGAAAGCCCCCTATTTGTGATATTCGTTGACGCCGCGGTTGGCGGCCTGCTTGCCGTTGAACATCGCGGTCACGGCATAACCGTTGAAGTTGGCCGCCGACATGCCGAGCACGACCAGCATGGCATAGATCATCTGCAGCTTGCTCATCTCTTCCTCTCTCGCATCAATCGGCAACGCCGCCCTTTTCCCAGCGCGACTTCTCGAACATCGACCGCTTGACGAGGCCGAACGCCGGCACGACCAGCAGCAGCACCATGGCGATCAGGTAGTTCGACCAGACCGGCACGCCGTGCCGGACTGATATGACGACACGCTGCGCCGGTGACGGCGCCCTGGAGAACACGCCGGCATCGGGCTCGACCAGCAATTGATAGGTGCCCGGTGGAACCGGCGGCAGCAGCGAAGTCGTGTCATAGCCGCCCTCCTCCCAGCTGCCGTCGGAATCTTGTCCGCTGTAATGCTCCAGTGCCTGGAACACCGGATAGCCCTGGTTGGTGTCGGTGTTGACCAGCGCCATGTTGAGCTCAAGCCAGTCGTTGCTGAGGTACGAGGTGGTCTCGATCTCGACATTACCCTCCTTTTCCAATCGGAACGGCCTGGAGGACAGGGTCTTGCCCTTGTCGGCGGCGCTCAGATCGTAGGTTTGGAAACTGACGATCGCGTTTTCCGACATTGCCAGCGAGACGACTTGCAGCAGCGTGGCACCAACCACCGCCGCCATGATGACGTTGAAGGAAGCCTTGTAGGGATTGACCTGACTGACGCCCGCCGAGAAGGACGAGGGCACGCGCAGCGGCAGCTTGAAGGCGGCTGCGACGAGGCTTGCGTCGAGATATTCGCCCTCGGAGACGACGATCTCCTCGTCGTTTTTCTCCACCATCAGCCTGTAGGGCGGCGCGATATAGTCGGTTACGGCGGTGACGTCCGAGGTCGATGCCCGCCAGAAGAATTCGCCGGCAACGTAGGTTGTGCGGGCAAAGCCCTTGCCGAAGAACTGGTAGCTGCGCCCATTCGCATCGATCCAGCCCTGGTCGCCCGCGCCGGGGACGTCGCGGTTCAGCATCTTCACCAGGGTCCAGTGATCGTATTCCTCGGCGAGGAATCGATAGCCGTGATAGGGGTTGAACAGCAGGTATTCGGTCCACCGGAAGTCGCCGGGCCCATCGCTGCGCCGCATATAGCCGACGACTTCCCATTCTATATCCCCAAGCCGGGCACGCGCGCCGATCGGGATCTCGGCGTCCTGCATCGCCGATTGCGCCGTCTCGATGATGTCCAGATTTTCGTCGGCGACATCGATCACGGACGAACACTGGCTGCAGGTGGCTGATATCGACTGGCCGGCCGCGCGGAGCGTGACCGATCCGCCGCAATTCGGGCAGGCGAAGGTGCGCGGCTTGCCCGGCGCGCGCGGCGGCGGCGCCGGCGCGGCGGACGGCAGGATCGAAGGCTCGCCCATCACCACCCCTCCAGTGGTCGCAGATTGGTGAAGCGAAAGTCATCCCATTCCACATAACGGCCGACATAGGCATGGGCCTCGCGGCCATCATGATCGAGCGTCGCGAACTCGCCCTTCCTGCCGATGCAGTCGATCGCGACCGTCCGGCGGCCCTTGGGCGCGGCGAAGGGCAGTTCGCCCTCCGATCCCAGGCAGGTCGCCAGCTTGATGTCGACCGCGCGCAGCGTGACGCCGCCGAGCTCGACCACAAAGCCGGGTCTTGCCTCGGCGGCCTTGCCGCTTGTCAGCAGCGCCCGACAGTGGGCGAGGGTCGCCTCGACGTCGCGGGGCAGGGCGCCGTCCAGTTCGAAGCTGATGGAGAAGGACCCTTGCGCCTCACCGATCCAGCCACGCCGGCCGTCCGCCATCAGAAGGTGCCATTCGTTCCACAGCCCGTCGCGCCAGCCGATCTTCAGCCGCCCGATCAGCGTGAAGGACTGCTCCTCGAAATAGCCGCCGCTGCCCAGCTGCAACGGGCTCATGTCGTCCGGCAGGGCGGCCATCACGCCGATCGACTTCACGTCGACATCCGTGCGCACCACCATGGACTGGCAATAGGCGCAAACGGCATAGACCGACTGCGCCGATTGGAAAGTGACGTCCGCGCCGCAGGACGGACAGGCGAACTTGCGCATGAAAACCCTGAGTTGGCGGTTGGCTGCGCCGGCCCCCCGGCACCGCAAGGTTTGGAAAGCTGGGCTCGCTTCGGAGCCTATTTGATTCGCGACAGAAGTTCGGCCTTCTTGGCGTCGAATTCCTGCTGCGTCAGGATTCCCTTGGCGAGCAGGCCGCCGAGCTTTTCGAGCAGCTGGATCGGATCTTCGGCCGGTTGGGACGGCGCCGCCTGGGCCGGCGCTGCCGGAGCGGGGGCGTGGCCGAAACCCTGCGCCATGGTCTGGCCGATCGCCAGCCCTGCCCCGAGACCGGCTCCCGCCCCCGCCAAGCCGCCCGGATTCTCGGCGGCGATCGGGATCGATTCCGCGGTCTGGAACTGGACGTAGCGATTGAGGTCGCCCAGCATGTTCATCGAGCTCACCTTGTCGAGGACGCGTTGCAGCTCGTCGGGCAGCGACAGGCTCTGCACGTAGAAGCTCTTGACGTCGATGCCGTAGGCTCGCAGCGCCGGACCGATCGCCTCCGCCAGCTTCTGCGAGAATGCTTCCTGATTGGCCGCCATGTCGATGAAGGCGACGCTGCTCTGGCCAAGCGTGGTGGCGATGGCCATGAGGATGACACCGCGCAGCTGCCCTTCGATCATCTCGGAGGTGGATCGCTCGGCCGTGCCGACCAGGCGCGACCAGAACATCTCGACATCGCCGATGGCATAGGAATAGTTGCCGAAGGCGCGCAGGCGGATCGGGCCATATTCCTTGTCGCGGACTGTCAGCGGCTGTGTGGTACCCCATTTGCGGTCGATCTGGTCCTTGGTGTCGAAGAAATACACGTCCGACTTGTGCCAGACATTGGGAAACGAGAGGCCAGCACGCCCGGTTCGTCGGCAGTCCACTGGATGACGTCGATAAATTGTTTGGAAATAAAGTCCAGAATGCCCATGCCCGTTTGCTCCATTTCAACGGATCGAAACCCTGAGACAACCTCATCCAGCCCAGCACGGCTGGCAAACGGGGAAGACTAACTCAGGATCTCGAAGTGCCGCGACATCGGCCCTTTAGTAACCGGTCGCCCGGGTCGAACACAACCACTTTGTGAGATCGGCCCGTCCCGTGTTTGTTCAAGTCAAGCGGCCGATTTGGAGGCTTGAGGCGCAAACGCGAGGAGCAATCCACGATTGCGCCGATGATCCCGGTTGAGTGACTACGGATTCTGCTCGACACGCTTTTCGAGTTCGGCGGTGCGTGCGCTCAAATCGTCCAGTTCAAACCCTTGAGATGAAAGGAAGGCCGCCGATCCGTTGTCGGGATCGGCGGCAAGACGGTGCGTTTCCCGCAGATGATGTTTCAGCCAGGCGCGCTGCTCGCGCTGCAGCCGGGTGCGTTCGGCGCCATGCTCGCGATGCATCAGGGTGTTGTAAGCCGCGTTCAACCTGGCATCGAACTTGTCAATCTCGGCCTTCCCGCAATCCAGCATTTCCGAGGTGGCGCCGCCGGACCGGTCGATGCACGCTTTCATTTCGGCGTCGCTCTGTGCCATCGCGGGATGAGCCGCTGTCATGGCTGAAATTCCGAGAAGGCAGGCATATCGGTGCATGGGGGATTCCTTGATGAATGCGAATTAGGACATGTCGGTTTCGCCACGCCTTCTCGGATTGGGAGTGAGGGCGGGCCCACGATATGTTGGGCAGGGCGTGAGCGCGTCAAGGCTCGGGCCGGCCGCGCTCCAGCGAGTGCAAGAACCGGGCGTCACCGGCCGGCAATCGAGCGATTGCACTGTAAGGTGCTGAAATCCTTAACGTGATTTTCACCCGACTAGCCTAGCTACTTGCCCCTATGACGCACTCCATGCAGCCTGTTCAAGGGTCCGCCCCTCAGGGGCAGGGCGAATCCGTGGACGCTGGGATTCTCCGGGATCAGTTCGCCGATCTGCGGGCTTGTGTCTTCATTTCGATGCCTATCGGCACGGTGCTTTCGGCCCTGATCCTGGCCGTGCAGCTGCTTGCGGGCGGCGGGTTTGCGGCGGTGCTGTGGTTTGCGGCGGTCGCCACGATAAATGGCGCACGCATAGCGCTCGCTCTCTCCCAATCGGGCACAGAAGGCAACTGGCTGAAGCCGATCGGCGCGCGGCTTTCTTCCTATGGCATGCTGGCCCTGGCGTCGGGCGTCGCCTGGTCTTTCCTGGCGGTGCTGACCGACGGCTACACCACCCCCCAGGCGCCGATCTACCTGATCGTTCTGGCAGGCGCGACGGCCGGTTCGGTCACCTACGGCACATCATACGCCCCGGCCTCGATCAACTTCATGACGCTGCCGCTTTTGATCGCCATCGGCTGCCTCTTGGCGAAAGGCGGTATCGAAAATTACGTCCTGGCTTTCACGGTCCTGCTGTTTCTCGTAGGCATGATCAGAAGCGCACTTCTTGGACAGGCCCGCTTCCGGGAAACAAGCCGCCTCAAATACGAGGCGAAGGACTTCGCCACCCAGATGGAGCGAAACTCCAGGCGCGATCCGCTGACGAATTTGCTCAACAGGTACGGGCTCGAGCAGGCCATCCGCGAGCTCGGACTTGCCGACGGTCCGTTCGTGGCCATGCTGATCGACCTGGACGGCTTCAAATCCGTCAACGACACCTATGGTCACAATATCGGTGACGGCCTGCTGGTCAGGGTTGCGCGCAGAATAGAGGACCATGCGCCGCCAGGGGCGACCATTTCGCGCATCGGCGGCGACGAGTTCGTGTTGCTCTTTCCCGCCGGCAAATCCGTGCTTTCGACCGACCAACTGGCCTCCTCGATCATCGCGGCAATCGCAAATCCGGATCCGGCGTTGAATTCGGTGCGTGTCGGCGCTTCGGTCGGCATCTATGTGTCGGACAGACCGCAATTGACGCAGATGCTGCTGCGTGCGGACTTCGCGCTTTACGCGGCCAAGCGCAGTGGCAGGAATGAATACCGCCTCTTCGATGCCGGGCTCGACCGCGGGCTCGAACGCAAGCACTGCATCGAGCGCGATCTGCGCGGGGCGATCGAAACCGGCACGCTTTGCTCATGGTTCCAGCCTCTGGTGCGGCTGGACACCAATGCCGTCGTCGGCTTCGAGGCTCTGCTGCGCTGGCGACATCCGGTTCATGGCGCCATCTCCCCGCCCGAAATCGTCACCGCGGCGCGTGAAACCGGGCTGCTTTCCCTGCTGACGGAAACGGTGTTTCTCAACTGTTGCGCCATGATCGAAGAGCTGGTGAAAAACGGCCGTCAGCATGTCCGAGTCGCGATGAACCTGTCGCCGCGCGAGCTCGAGGCGGGCAATGTCGATGACATGATCCTCGACAGCCTCAAGACGAAGAATGTCCCGGTGGCGATGCTCGAGATCGAGATCACCGAAGAAGCGCCCGTCGATCGCGACAGGATCGACGAAAAGCTGGAGCACCTGGCGGATGCCGGCATATCCATTGTGCTGGATGATTTTGGCACCGGCTTTTCGACGCTGGTTTCGCTGAAGGACAGCCGGATCCGCAAGATCAAGATCGACAAGGACTTCGTTCGCGATCTCGCCAGCTCCGTGGAAGACCAGGCCCTGGTCAAGGCCGTCATCGATCTCGGACGAACGCTGGGAATAGAGGTGGTCGCCGAGGGCGTCGAAACCGACGCGGACCGCATGATCCTGCGGTCGCTCGACTGCATGATCGCGCAAGGCTTTCTCTTCTCGCCAGCCCTTCCCATGCATGATGCACTGGCCTTCGACGCAGCCCGCGTCAACAGCCCCGTCGCCGCCAAGGCCTTGTTCGATCCGGCGGCGGGCTTGCTGCGCAAATCTCAGACCGGCAACGCCGCTTAGCGAAGGCGGCGCCGGCCGGCTGCGGTCGACGTCTCCATCCAGGCACAGATTCTCAACCTGTTGAAGGACCGGCAGCAGGCGACATGCTGTTCATCGGCCACGATCTGCCGGTGGTAGGCCGCGACCGCATCGCCGTCATGAGGCAAGGCGAAATCTGCGCCGATGTGCAGATGTCTTGAGGTGGGCCGGAAGCGGACGGTCCGGTTCTGGGACGAACCAGCCAGAAAAGGTGCCATTCCGCTGGCGCCCCAACTTGGCCGCTAAATCGCGACTGCTCTAGCCAAGTGGCGAGGCAGCCACAGGGTGGACATTTCAGCCCACATGGAAAATGATCATGTTGCCATGCACAACACTGCAGTGCTCTGATCTCGACGAAAAGCCTGAGCGTAGAAGCGGATCAACCGACCTCCGGGTCCAGTGAGCGGGGACGCAAATGGACACCCCAGAGAATAGGCAATTGCATCGCGACGCGGGCGGTCGACCCCGTCGATCGGCCGGCTGGCTTGCCCGTGCCGCCGTGTCGGGGGCATTCCTGCTCGGCATGGCTTTCAGCAGCACTGCGTTTGCGCAGGACCAGCAGCTGCCCGTGGTGACGGCGGCCAAGCCGGTGGTCCGTGAAATCGTCGAAGACGACGAGTTCGTCGGGCGCTTCGAAGCGGTCGACCAGGTCGCCATCCGTTCGCGCGTCAGCGGCTATTTGGACAAGGTCAGCTTCCAGGACGGCGCACTGGTCAACAAGGGCGACCTGCTCTTCACCATCGACCAGCGTCCGTACCAGGCGGCTTTTGATGCCGCCAAATCGCAAGTGGACGTTGCCAAGAGTCTGCTCGAATTCTCCAAGATGCAGCTGGATCGCGCCGACGAACTCGCCAAGACCGGCAATATCTCAACCGCCACGGTCGACGACCGCCGGCGGGAATACCTTTCGGCGCAGGCGCAGATGCAGGGCGCGACGGCTGCGCTGACGGCAGCGAGCCTCAATCTGGAATTCACCGAGATCAAGGCACCCTTGTCCGGCCGCATCGACCGCCGGCTGGTGTCGGTCGGCAACCTCGTGCAGCCGGATTCCACCTTGCTGACGACCATCGTTACGCGCGACCCGATCGACTTCTATTTCGACGTCGATGAGCGCCTGTATTTCAGCTACGCCCGCGACGCGAAGGCGCGTGGGGGCACCATGCAGGAAGGCGCCGGCGGGCTCGATGTGGAGGTTCGTGTCGCCGACCGCGCGGAGGCGGTATTCAAGGGCAAGCTCGATTTTGCCGAGAACCGAATCGACAACGCGACCGGCACCATGCGGGTGCGTGCGAGGTTTCCCAACGCCGACGGCATTCTCCAGCCAGGCATGTTCGGGCGCATCAACGTGCCGGGGTCGCTGCCGCATAGCGGCGTGCTGGTGCCCGACGAGGCGATCGGCGCCGATCAGGATCGCCGCATCGTGTTCCTGGTGGATGAGGCGGGGATGGTGTCGGCGAAGCCCGTGCGCACCGGCCCGCTTCTCGACGGCTACCGGGTAATCCGCTCGGGCCTGACCGGCGGCGAGACGATCATCGTCAACGGGCTGATGCACGCCAGGCCCGGCACCAAGGTGAAGGTCGAGATGGTGGCGTTGCCGCCCAAGGTCGAGACCGCCGGGTTGCAGCAATGAGGTTCGCACATTTCTTCGTCGACCGCCCAATCTTCGCATCGGTCGTTTCGATCGTCCTGCTGATCCTCGGCGGGATTGCCTATACCCAGCTGCCGGTCGCGCAATATCCCGAGATTGCGCCGCCGACCATCGTCGTTCGCGCGCAGTATCCGGGCGCCGACGCCGAGACGGTCGCAGCGACGGTGGCGACGCCGATCGAGCAGGAGATCAATGGCGTCGAGGGTATGCTCTACATGTCGTCCTATTCGTCGGGCGACGGGGCGATGGCGCTGACCATCAGCTTCAAGCTGGGCACCGATCTCGACAAGGCGCAGGTGCTGGTGCAGAACCGCGTGTCGGTCGCCGAGCCGCGCCTGCCGGAAGAAGTCCGCCGCCTGGGCATCACCACGACCAAGAGCTCGCCCGACCTGATGATGGTCGTGCACATGCTGTCGCCCGACAATACCTACGACCAGCTCTACGTCTCGAACTACGCCCGCTCGCGGGTGCGCGACATACTGCTCAGACTTGACGGCGTCGGCGACCTCATCATCTTCGGCGAGCGCGAATATTCGCTGCGCATCTGGCTCGATCCGGAAAAACTGTCCGCCCTGGGGATGACCTCGGGCGATGTGGTGCAGGCGCTGCGCGACCAGAACGTCCAGGTGTCGGGCGGCTCGATCGGCGCGCCGCCGACCAATACTGGCACGGCGTTCCAGTACACGGTCACCACTCAAGGCCGCTTCAACGACGCACGCGACTTCCGATACGTGATCGTCAAATCGACTGACGACGGCCGCCTGATCTCGCTGCAGGACGTAGCGCGCATCGAGCTCGGCGCCAAGGATTACGTCACCAACTCCTATCTCAACGGCAAACCGGCAGTGGCGCTCGCCATCTTCCAGCGGCCGGGCACCAATGCGCTCGCCGCAGCCGCGGAGATCCAGGACAAGATGAAGGAGCTTTCCCGCGACTTCCCGAAGGGGTTGAGCTACGACATCGTCTACAATCCGACCGAGTTCGTCGCCGAGTCGATCCAGGAGGTCTACAAGACGATCCTCGAGGCGATGTTGCTGGTCATCATCGTCATCATCGTCTTCCTGCAATCGTGGCGCATGGCGATCGTGCCGATCGTGGCGATCCCGGTGTCGCTGATTGGCACGCTGGCGGTGCTGTACGCCGCCGGCTTCTCGCTCAACATGCTGACGCTGTTCGGCCTCGTTCTGGCGATCGGCATCGTCGTCGACGATGCGATCGTCGTGGTCGAGAACGTCGAGCGCAATATCGCCAGTGGGCTGGCGCCCAATCCGGCGTCGCACCTGACTATGAACGAAGTCGGAACGGCCATCATCGCGATCTCGCTGGTGCTGATAGCCGTGTTCGTACCGACAGCCTTCATCCCCGGCATTTCTGGGCAGTTCTATCTGCAGTTTGCGATCACCATCGCGGTGTCGACGGCGATCTCGGCATTCAATTCGCTGACGCTTTCGCCGGCGCTGGCCGCACTGCTGTTCAAGCCGCACCACTCCGCGGCGGCGCCGTCGCGCTTTTTCCTGGCGCGGTTCGGACGGGCGCTCGCCGACGGCTTCAATCGCGGCTTCGACAGGGTCGCGCACTGGTATTCGAGCATCATCCGCGTGCTGGTCGGCTCGCGGATAGCGATCACCGCCATGTTGGCCGTTTTCGCAGCCCTCATCTACGCCACGGTCTACATGGTGCAGACGGTGCCGCGCGGTTTCATTCCGTCGCTCGACCAGGGATATGCGATCGTCGTCGTCCAGTTGCCGGACGGCGCCTCGCTGTCGAGGACCGATGCGGTCATCCAGCAGGCGTCGCAGATCATCCAGAAAACGCCAGGCGTCGACTACGCAGTCGCCTTCGCCGGCTTCTCCGGCGCGACCTTCACCAACGCCAGCAACGCGGGCGTGATCTTCGCCAGGTTCAAGCCGTTTGACGAGCGGCTGAAGGCCGGCCAGTCGGCAACTAAGGTCATCGGCAATCTGTTCGGCAGCCTGCAAAGCATCAAGGAAGCCTTCATTATCGCACTGCCGCCGCCGCCGGTGCGTGGCGTCGGCAATGCCGGCGGTTTCAAACTGCAGATCCAGGAGCGCAACAGCGCCGACATGCGGCAGATCCTGGCGCTTGCCTATGAAATCGCCGGCAAGGCCAACAAGACGCCGGGGCTAACGGGCGTGTTCACCACGTTCTCCGCGTCGAGCCCGCAATTCTTCCTGGCGATCGATCGCGACAAGGCGCGCATCCTGAACGTGCCGATCCCCAACATCTTCGAGACGCTGTCGATCAATCTGGGCACCGCCTACGTCAACGACTTCAACGCTTTCGGGCGCGTCTACCAGGTGCGGGCGCAGGCCGACCAGGCGTTCCGCCTCGATCGCGCCGACATCTTGAAGCTGAAGGTGCGCTCGGCGACCGGCGCGCTGGTTCCGCTCGGCACGTTGATCGAGATCCGCGACGTCACCGGCCCGGCGCTGGTCCAGCGCTACAACATGTACGTCTCGGTGCCGCTGCAGGGCAACGCCGCCCCCGGCGTTTCCACGGGCGAGGCGCTGGCATTGATGGAAGGGATCACGGCAAAGACGCTGCCGGCCGGTACCTCCTATGAATGGACCGAGCTCGCCTATCAGGAGCGCAACACCGGCAATGCCGCTGTTTATATCTTCGGACTGTCGGTGCTGTTCGTGTTCCTGGCGCTGGCGGCGCAATATGAAAGCTGGGTGCTGCCGTTCGCCATTGTGCTGGTGGTACCGCTCGGCGTGCTCGCGGCGTTGCTCGGCGTGTCTTTCCGAGGGCTGGACAACAACATCCTCGTGCAGATCGGCCTCATCGTCCTGATCGGGCTTGCCGCCAAGAACGCGATCCTGATCGTCGAATTCGCGCGGCAGGCGCAGGAACGCGGCCTGTCGGCCGCCGAGGCTGCCGTCGAAGCCTGCCGGCTGAGGCTGCGGCCGATCCTGATGACCGCCTTCGCGTTCATCCTCGGCGTCGTGCCGCTGATGATCGCAACGGGCCCGGGCGCAGAAATGCGCCAGTCGCTCGGCACCGCGGTGTTCTCAGGCATGCTCGGCGTCACCTTCGTCGGCCTGTTCCTAACGCCGGTGTTCTACGTCACGCTCAGGTCGCTATTTTCGCGGCGCAAGCCCCGTTCCGAGGCCGAGCCTTCGGGGCCGGCAGAGGCGCCATCCGAGACGGCCGCCGAGTAGAGTTACGAATTCGCCGCGTCGGGCGCGGCCGGGCGGCGAGGCCAATACGATCTTCTATCTGGTCGACAAGGCGGGGCTTGAGGGTGGCTGAACGCGTCGTTCCAAGGATTGTTTTCGAGGCGTTCGAGCACTGCCTGCCGGTCAATGATCTTGTGCAGGCAGCCCCCACATGGCTCAGTCTGCCCCCTCACCCATAGCACCCGCGCTCCACAGCCAGCCGCCGCACCAGCGCCAGCACCGCGTCGATGCGAGCGGCTGGCCGCCATTCCCGACCGCACGACAAAGGAAAAATTCCAGGAGCTCGAGGTCGGCATCGACCTGCACCGCGTCATCGCCGAGATCAGCGGCAACGCCATGCTGCACGGCATGCTGTGCGGCATCCTCGACAAGTGCCAGCACTATGTCTGGACGGAACTCTTGTGGCTCGACGAATGGAAGATCGCCCGCGAAGAGCATGCCGAGATCGTCGAAGCGATCTGCGCCGGCGACGCCGCCCGCGCCGGCACCCTGGCCCGCGCCCATGTGCGCGGCTCGCGCGAAAACGTGCTGAGGCTGTTGCAGGCGAAGTCGGACTACCAGAGTTTTCTGGCGAAGGCGTCGTGAGGACCACCTGATGCTACTAATGCGGGCCGCGGGCCCGAGCATTTGCCTCAGCCAACACCGCGAGCGCCTGTTCGACATTCCGCGCCTGAGCATCGGTGCGCTCGATATACTTCACCATCAGCTTTCGCAGCACAGCGAGCTTTGCGGCGCGATATGCCGCACTCTTTTCGGGAGATGCGAAGGACATAGCCATGGCACGATCAGTGTGTTGTGGGATCGATGTGGCGGAGGCGAGAGCGCGCGTCAGCCACACGTCTTTGCTCGGATCTGATCCTGCAGCACAAGGCAATGCTGATGCCGACGCCCCGCTCCTCGTCCAGCATTTCATTCGCTCGCGTGAGAAAGAGTTCCGCACGCTTGACGCGCAGCCTGGCTCTCGCCAGTTCAAATTCCAGATGGTCGTACATTGTTCCGCACCTTTGAGGTCTGCGTCCCTTCAAGAGGAAAACCGCCGCCGGGCGGTTTGGTTCCCATTGATTGGCGCAGGCACCAAGCCGACAGAGCCTCAGCCCTTGAGCTCCTGGAGGCTGTTGCCGCCATCGACCACCAGAAGCGCGCCGTTGACATAGCTGGCGCCTGCCGAGGCGAGGAACACCACCACTTCGGCCACTTCATCGGGCCGGCCGGCCCGCCCCGGTGGCGTATGCAGGGCCGCTTTCAGCTCCATCTCGCTCGACGAGCCCGTTTCGATCCAGCCGGGCGCCACGGCGTTGACGGTTATGCCGCTCCTGGCCACTTCGAGCGCCAGCGTGCGCGTCAGGCCGACCATGCCGGCCTTGGCGGCGGAATAGGCTGATGTGCCCACGAAAGACACCAGCGGCCCGGTGACCGACGCCACATTGACGATGCGCCCATAGCCCGCTTCGATCATTGCCGGCAGGAACGCATGGGTAGCCAGAAACGCCGTCTTCAGGCTGACGTCTATGCCTTGATCCCAATCGGCTTCGGTCATGGCGACAAACGCCTTGTCGGCCGAGGGTGATGCCAACGAGCCCATGCCGGCATTGTTGACCAGGATGTCGACGGCGCCGATCTCAGCCCGCAGCCGCGCGACATCGGCGGCCTTGGTGAGATCGGCGACCACGGCCCTGGCATCGATGCCTTCAGCACGAAGCGCGGCGGCGCGGTCAAGTACGCGTGCACTGGCGCCGGTGAGGAACACGGCATGGCCGGCTTGGCTAAGCTGGCGGGCAATGGCGAAGCCGATGCCGTCGGCGGCTCCGGCACCGGTGATCAGGGCACGTTTGATGCCGGGAAGGGTCATGGTCGGATCTACTCCAAGGCTGTGCCTGCCGCACGCAAACGGACAGTATCGGCTGTATCAGCAGAACCATACAATCCATCAGGAGGTTGGCGCCGTACCGCGTGATGAACGCTACCGCTTGCACGTGCTGCTTTGTGCGGGCCCTCGCCCGGCTGCGAGGCTTATTCTTCCTTGTCGACGCGGTGGAACGGCACGGGCCACATCGCACGATCAGGCAGGAACATACGTCAGCCGGATCACGTCCTCGCCAATCCGATCGTGAGTCAGGAGGCGGAGCCGCGGCCGAGGTCCGGCGAAATATGGCTTGCCGTGACCAAGCACGACGGGGTGCAGGTAGATTCGATATTCATCGATCAGGCCAAGCTCTGTAAGGCTTTGCGCCAAGGTCGGACCAGCAACCTCGATCTCCCCGTCGCTCCTGGCCTTCAGATCCCGGATCGCGCCTTCGAGATTATCCTCAATCAGCCTGGCTTTGGGGCCAACCGACTTCAGCGAGCGCGAAACGACCCATTTCGACTGGTTCCGCCACGCCGCCGCGAAGGCCTGTTCCTCCGCACCCCATTCAGGATGGTCGTGGTCCCAATAACGCATGATCTCATACATTTGGCGACCGTACACGCTGCCCGCCTGCTTCTGAGCCTCCTCGATGAAGTGGCGGAAGAGCGTGGGGGGTGGCGCAAATGCCATATGGTCGACGTAGCCGTCCAGGGACTGGTTCATTCCGAACACGAGCTTGGCCACAACTTCCCCCTTTCCTCACACGGCACATCCGCGCGCTTCTGATTGCGTTATGCAATCAGTTTAGATGGACTGAACCTATCTCGCAATTG
Source organism: Mesorhizobium sp. 113-1-2 (assembly GCF_016756475.1). Classification (NCBI taxonomy): domain Bacteria; kingdom Pseudomonadati; phylum Pseudomonadota; class Alphaproteobacteria; order Hyphomicrobiales; family Phyllobacteriaceae; genus Mesorhizobium; species Mesorhizobium sp. 113-1-2. The sequence goes on along the minus strand of NZ_AP023242.1, from coordinate 705,931 downwards.
GTTTTTGGAGTGCGCATGAACGTCTCGCGATCAAGCTTCCTGACCGATCTGACTCTCCCGGCGATGAGGGATCGCTGGGCCGCGTTGCCGACGGAAACGTCCCAGACGCCGCAGCTACGAACGGTTCGACGATCGAATAGAATGAGCGGTTTCAAGAATTGGCGCGCCCGAAGAGATTCGAACGTGTGGCCTTCGCCTTCAGAAGGCTGAAGGCGCGGAAGATCGTGGGAGCAACGGGCAGGAGCGCTTGGCAGCGTAGGCGCGACCTATCTCCGATATTGCGAGCTACCTTCTGCGCCCGGCGGGACGGGCAACCTAACGTTCGCGAAACGGCTGCGGCGTCAAAGGAGGGTCGCGCTATGCCTGGGTCGAAGCCAGCCACGCCAGCGAAACACATTTTTTCTAGCCACGAACTGCGTGCGTTGGGCTGCCACAATAGCCCATCGTAGATCTCGAAGCTCGACACTCACAACTCAGTTCCCTGTCTCGGGTAGACACATCAGATCGCCTCAGTGGCGCACGATCGATGTGAGCTTCCAGGGATACGCCAGCGGCCGAGTCAATGTTCGAGCGCAGCGGCGCTAGCGTCGTGAGCATCGACCGCCGCCGGATCCCGGCTTTTGCGCAGTTCCTCCTTGAGTCGTCCTACCTCCCTTTCCAAGCATTCGATGCGATCGAGAGTATAGTCTAAGCTGGTATAATCCAGCGCCTGCAGGAAAGCGCCGGCGGCGGCGAGGACGCGGCGAAATGCACCCTGCTCCGGGAGCCTATGGTTCGCTGCGTCTGTCATCGAAAGCTCCTCATTGGCAAAAATGTACCCGGGGCCGTCGCCGCAACGCCTAGAATCGTTCGGTCCACGGCCGAAGGTCGATTTCGTGTGACCAAGCGTTTCTCGGCTGTGCAAGGATGTCGACATAGGTCTGGGCGATCGCGTCAGGATCTAGCGTGCTGTCGGGCGATCCACTCGGATCCGGTCGGCGCGATGAGCGGACACCGCCGTCGATGTTGAAGTGCGCGACATGTATTTCCTTCGGGCCCAGCTCTCTCGCCGCGCTCTGAGCGAGACCGCGCAATCCGAACTTGCCCATTGCGAAGGCCGCCGACTGCGCGAAACCTTTAACGCCCGCGCTCGCGCCGGTGAACAAGATCGCGCCGTGCCCTTTCGTCTCCATCCGCTTGGCAGCCTGCTGGGCAGCCAGAAATGCGCCGAACGCGGTAATGGACATTGCCTTCTCGACCGCGGCGGGATCGACGCTCGCGAGCGGACCTGCGACGCGCGAGCTGGCATTATAAATCACGATATCGGGCTCCCCGACCTGGCGCTCCATGTCTAGGAACAGCTGAACCATTGCGTCCGGTTGGGATGCGTCGACGGCGAAAACGGCAGCGGCAATCTCCTCCACAAGCGGCTGGAGCTTTTGAACGTCGCGAGCGGCGAGGCCGACCCGTACGCCGATCTTTGACAAGCGCCTCGCCAGGGAGGCGCTGATACCCGGCCCGGCGCCGATGATTAAGGCGCAGCGATAGGGAAAGTTTGCCATTCAGTACTCCCGGTTGATCGAATCCGTGGCGGCGCGCGCTCCTCAGAGTTGCGACTGCCCCCCGTCCACCGTTAGTTCGGCACCGGTCGTGAAGGTCGCATCGAACGCGAGGAAGAGGACGGCTTTGGCGACCTCCTCAGCTGTCCCCAGGCGCTTCATCGGATTGGCTTCGCTCATCTGTCCGACTATCTGGGCTGCCATATCCTTGTCGGGAAATGCGTTGTCCCATGTCGGCGTGTCGATCGGGCCAGGCGATACGGCGTTCACGCGAATTCCCCGGGAAAGCAGCTCAGCGGCGAACGTCCGAGCCAGAGATCGCAGTGCCGCCTTGGTCGCGCCAGCCGCGGCGAGCATCGGCATTCCCTTGGCATTGGAGATTGCGGTTGTGAAGACGACAGAGCCGCCACGAGAGATCAGCGGCGCGAACTTCTGCACCGTGAAAAAGGGACCTTTGGTGTTCACGCTAAAAACCTGGTCGTACATGTCCCCGGTTGTGTGTTCGAAGGGAGCGAAGAGGCCCGCGCCGGCGTTGACGAACAGGAAATCGACTGTGTCGAACTCGGCTCTCACTCGACCGGCGAGAGCGTCGATATCCGTCAGTGAGCTCGCGTCGCTCGAAACCACGAAAACACTCTCGCCAAGCGCCTTTTGCGCCGCGTCCAACCCGGCTTGGGAGCGACCGGTGATCAGCACGCGTGCGCCCCCATCGACGAGCAACTTCGCCGTCGCGAGCCCTATGCCGCTCGTGCCCCCAATGATGATGACCTTTTTGTCTCTGTACCGCTGCATGCGCGCTCTCCAGGCGACGCTGGCGGCGTCGCGTAATTTCTGAACTATTATGTACGGTATTGAGGCAGTGAGTTGCGGTCAAGAGATTTTAGAACAATTTGGTTCGTAATAATCTGACGCTGTAGGCGCAGGGCGCCTCCGTGCTTGCTTTCTGATCCTGGCCACTGGGATCGGCGCCCCGGCATGGCGCCGCGCTCAACAATTTTGGGGGAAGCTAGGCGGCACCAGTTCTGCCACTAGTATTTCTGTGACAGCTGTGTTGACGGTTCGGATGTCGATACCCCAAACCAAGTTACCGCAAGCGGACGCCGTCATCGGAAAACATGATCTCGACGCTCGGCTTGTCCTCGCGGGCTGTGGCGCGAGTGTGCGGATTCGAACCTGAGACGACTACCGTGGCCCCTCAGCCTTAAACAGCGGCTCACCGCGCCTTGTAATAAGTTGCCAAATACTGAGCCCAACGGCCACCTGCACAACCGGCAGGTAGAAGGCAACGATCAGCCATGATGTTCCGTTGACGTCACCTATTGTGCCGGCCCGGATCAGCGCAATAGTACCTGACCCCATATCCACGACAGTTTCGATGGCGAGCAGCCATATCAGGACGATTGAAAGCCGCAGACGCCAAGCCAGACAGAAAAGGATGATCAGCGCCAACGCCCACCCTAGAAGGTCACCGACGACAATCTGATCGCGTATATTATTGGCCATCTTCATGCCGGCGTCTTGCGAGGAATAGATCTCCAGGCACAGGGTCCGCCCCAGATGAACGCTGGTCAAAGCCATGAGGGCTTTGGCGCGGCCGACACTTCTTAATTTCGGCACAACAAACCATATCGCTAACGCAATAAACGCAACCATGTTTAGTGCTTGGGCGAGGTAAATGGCTATTTCTGCATTCATTTGCATGAATCTCCAATTGCGCTTTGGCGTAGAAGGCGCCGTTTAGGCTATGAGTTAGGTAAGTCAGCGCCCGAGATTCTGACGAGGGCCTGCCACGTGGCCTCTTGGTTGGCGCGATCGTGAAAGTGCGGCTGTCGCATCGCCACTAGTGGCCCGGTCATTTTCCCGGGCGCCGAGGCGAAGAATTGACCGGAGACGTCGGCTCCAAACTCCGACGCCTGGAGGTACCGACGGACAGCGGTCTCAGGGGTCTGAGACATGCTGGGAATAAGCTTAACCAGTGGAAGCATCAGCCACTTCAAAGCAGGGCCGGCGTTTCGCAGCCCCTTGGTGTCAGGTGTACTACCGGGTGAGACGGCGTAAACGGCCATGCCGTGGGGAAGTCGGCGCGACATCGCCGCAGCCCACCATGCGACGAACAGCTTCACGTCGGTGTGTGCTCGGTTCGGTTTGTACTTTAAGGTACGGCCCCGAAGAACGGCTTCGACTGCGGCACTTCGGTCGCCCTTGTACTGCTTGGTCGCAAGCGCCATTACGTCGGTGTAGCTGAACATGGGTACGTCCCCTCTGGCGGCTTCCGAGCCGGCGATAATGATCCGCGCGTTGGGACTCAGCAGGTTGGCGCGGAGCAAGCCGACAGCCAGTTGGTGGTGGCCGACCAGGGGGGCTTGAGTAACCTCGATGCCCGCTGCGGTGAGGACGCGCTTGCTGCCCCCGATCCACCCCGCATTGAGCAGCAGGAGGTCAATACTTTGCCCGCGACTGACGAGCCCTGCGAGCGCGAACTGAATGCTGGCCGGAGTATCCAGATCCAGCTCCAGGGGCGTAAAGACCTGCGTCTTAGTCTCCGCCGTGAGCCTAGCGGCTGCTTCCTCCGCCCGAGCGGGATTGCGCCCCGTGACAATGATCTCGCGCCAGCCCGCTTTGGCAAGCGCGCCAGCGGCCGCATAGCCCAGCCCGGAGGTGGCGCCGGTGACGAGCACGATCGAACTTTCCATGGGCCCCGACTTGGTGATGGGGAAACTCGCGCGACTACGGCTGCCCTAAGGCTGGCGCCGTCTTGCTAATTTCGTACCACGCAGTTATATATTCGAGGGATGGTCGCGGTCAATGGTTTTTGAACTGAATGATACAGAATGATGCTCGGTCGCGCGGTCGACCTCGCAGCTTCGATGAGAGGCAGGCGTTGGAGAAGGCGACCTTGGTGTTCCGGTCGAAGGGCTACGACGGCGTGACAATCGACGATCTTGTCACGGGAATGGGCGTGGGACGGCCAAGCCTCTATTCAATCTTCGGCGACAAGCGGACGATATTCATGCGCGCCCTTAGAGCTTACGCGGAAGAGAAGGGCGCTCTTGCCGCGAAGGCGCTCTTCTCGCCGCCCGCCCTTCGTGACTCGCTCACCGGCTTCCTGAGGCATGCCGTAGAAGTTGCTACCGAGGAAGAGTCGGCACCGGGGTGCCTGATGGTGTGCGTCGCGCCGCTTGTGAATGATGCCGAGGTCCGACAGTTCGCGCAGGACGTCGCTGCCGCCGCAGCGGCGCAAGTAGAGCGCCGCTTTCGCGATGCGATCAGCGCGGGCGAGCTCCCGTCTGATTTTCCTGCATCTATACGCGCAAGCCAGGTCATGGACCTTGGCCGCGGCCTCACGATGCGTGCGCAGATGGGTGCGCCGCGCAAGGTGCTGCTCAAAGACGCCGAGGAAGCGGCCGATTTGGTGCTCCTGTCGCGAGATGGAACCGCGGCGCCAGGACGCTAACTACGCTCGGGCGGACCTCGTAGACGGGTTGGTCGCCATGGAGTTCATCGCGGGAGGCCTTGCAGGCGGTGTTCTTGGAATGCTGCTCTCGACAAAGCTGTCCGCGCACAAGAACCTGCTCAACGGCGTCTTCAGCGTTCTGGTTCTTTTGGTCGCGGTCTATGTGATCTACCGTAACCGGACCTTCTGATGCATCGCGCACCCTAGCAGCGGCCCGACGACCCGCGCCGCCACTAGTATGCACGACATCCCGGGCAAGCCGCGCCTCTTCAGGGGAGACGCACCACCATTTCAATCTCGACCAGGATTTCTGGCTTGTAAAGTGCCTGGACGCCAATCGTCGTGACGCTGGGCATCGCGTCTCCGACCAGTTCACGTAGAGGGGCGACGGCCTGTCCGAACGCTTCGCTGGTGGCATTCACGACGTAGACGCGTAGCATGACAATGTCTTGCGCAGACGCCTCCAGTTCCTCGAGTGCGGCAGCGAGGCTGGCAACCGCAAGCTTTGCCTGGCCCGCGAGGTCTTCGGGCACGCCTTCACTGCCAGGTGTGGCTGCGATCTGGCCGGATAGGAAGGCGAGGCGGCCTGGTTCCGCGACACTGATGTGCGACCACCCGAGCGACGCCATATCCCACATCGTTTTCGGGTTGCGACGGCTCACCGACGCTGATCCGCGAGATGGAATGCGCGCGGTGACCTTGATCTCGAAGTCGAAACCCGCGAGCCAGTTTACACCGACAGCAGTCCAGTTCGGAAAGGGGGCTTCCGGAAACTTCTCCTTTTTCACCGCCATGACGGTGGCCATTTGCCTTTCCGGATCCGTATGGAACGACGTCACGTCGACTATGTCGTCAAATTCGCATCCTCCTGCTGCGAGCGTGGCTTCTAGATTGGCGAAGGCTAGGCGAACCTGAACTTCAAAATCGGGTTCCGGCGAACCATCGGGGCGGCTGCCTACCTGACCCGACACAAACAAAAGGTCGTCCGATCGCATGGCAGCGGAATATCCGTGCTGCTCGTAGAGAGCCTGTCGATTGGCTGGAAACACAGCTTCGCGCCTGGCCATATCATCGTCCTTTTCATGTAGGGGCGAACACGCCAGACCAGCTTCGCTGGACATTTCCGCCAAGCCAGCGTAGCCACATACGTGGCGTATGTGAAAGCACGGATGCGGACTGCCCGTCAACCCCATATACGCATCGTATGCGAAACAGGAGGCTTTTGCTTTGGCTGCAAAGCGTCGCGCCGAAACGATGGAGGAAAATCGCCTGAGGCTGATCGGGGCCGCGCGAAAGGCGTTTGCCGCATCGGGTTTTGCCGCGGCGTCGATGGACGATCTCACCGCGCAGGTCGGCCTCACCCGCGGCGCCCTCTACCATGGCTTCGGCGACAAGAAGGGACTGTTGGCTGCAGTCGTCGCCCAAGTCGATGGCGAGATGGCCGCGCGCGCGCATCAGGCGGGGGCAACCGCGGCAAATCCGTGGGAAAGGCTGCTGGCGGAAGGCGAGGCTTATATCGAGATGGCGCTCGACCATGAGGTCCAAAGGATCGTCCTGTTGGACGGGCCTGCCTTCTTGGGCGACCCTTCGAGGTGGCCCAGCCAGAATGCCTGCCTGACCGTCACGAAGCAGGCGCTCGCCGATTTGATCGCCGAGGGTATCATGAAGCCCGTCGACATCGAGGCGGCGTCACGTCTTCTAAGCGGCACGGCATTCAATGCCGCGCTATGGGTCGCCGCCAGCGACGAGCCGCACATCATCCTACCGAAGGCAATCGAGGCGTTCCGGTTGATGGCCGAAGGATTTCTGGCGAGTCGTGCCTGATCGTAATCAAACGGCTTATCTCTGACCTACCGTTCCGCGCGATAACGGTGCTTTCAGCAGAAATCAACGCAGTGAAGTCGGGTCTCCAGAGCTCTCGACTTCAGCCGTAGGCGCCAAGCGCCGATTCCGCCGCCCGATCTCGCAGCGAGTGAATTCATTTCGAGCATGCCGCAGGCGGCTCCGAGGAAATCCCCGCAATCTTGAATCGATCCGCCTCGAATCGTCGCCATTGGCGGCGCGACCAGATCTTTTGCGAGGTTATCTCTGAGGTTGTCTAGATCGGTGAGATGGCGCGCCCGAAGAGATTCGAACTCCTGACCCCCAGATTCGTAGTCTGGTGCTCTATCCAGCTGAGCTACGGGCGCGCATCAGGCCATGTTGTCAACGGCCCCACGATCCGATCCCAAGGACCGGCCGCGAATGTGTGCAGTTCCCTAACGACTGAATTTGCGAAAAGCAAGTCGATCCGGCAAAAGTTTTGTCGCGAGTGTGTCATCGCGTGATGATGGCCCCGATCCCAAGGCTTTGAAGCTGCCGGGGAGCCGGTCCGATTTCAGGCCGAGCGGGGGAAAATCCCGGCGAAGGTCATCGAACGCGTCAGGCCGGAAGGGTTAGTACCCGGAGGAAAACAGCGCCGAGGCCGTCACGCCGGGCGGCGCAGGCTGCCACGGGCCTGGTCGAGCCGCACCGGCTGGTCGGGAATGGTGACGGCGAAAGTGGTGCGCCCGCCAATCGACTCGACCAGTTCCACCGAGCCGCCATGCGCCCGGATCAGTTCATGCGCGATGGCCAGGCCAAGGCCGGTGCCGCCGCTGCGCGCCGAGCCGCGGAATGCCGCGAACAGGTTTTCGCGCGCCTTCGGCGGCAGGCCTGGGCCGGTGTCGGTGACGGCGATGCGGCTGACGCTGCCCATGCGCTCGGCCGAGACCGCCAGCCGCCGCACCACGGCGCTCTCGGTGTCGGCGGCCATTGCCTGCACCGAGTTGCGGCAAAGATTGGTGAGCACCCGGAACAATTGGTCGGAATCGGCGTCCACCTCGAAAGCCGCCTCGACGGCGTTGATGAACTCGATGCCCTCCTCGATGTCGAGCAGGCCGTGCACGTCCTCGACCAGCTGGCGCAGCCGCACCCGGCGGCGCGAAGGCGGCGGCTCCTGCGTGCGGCCATAGTGAAGCACGCCTTCGGAATAGGACACCGCACGATCGAGCGCGCGCAAAAGCTTCGGCGCGAAGGCCTGCACGGTCGGATCCTTGACCAGGCGCAGGCGGTCCGAAATCAGCTGCGCCGAGGCCAGGATGTTGCGCATGTCGTGGTTGATCTTCGAGACCGCCAGGCCGAGATCGGCAAGGTGCTTCTGCTCGGAGAGCATCTTTTGCAGCCGCTCCTGCATCTGCGACAGCTCGCGTTCGGCAACGCCGATCTCGTCGGAGCGGGCGGCGGGATGGATGATGCGCCCGGGGTCGTCGGGGGCTTCGGAGAAGGACAGCATCGAGCGCGTCATGGTGCGGATCGGCCCGATCATGATCAGGTCGATCGCGGCATAGACCAGCATGGCGGTGAACAGCGAGATCAGCAGCGAGACGAAGGCGACGTTGCGCGAATAGATGAGCATCGCCTTGCGCAGCGAGTAATCCGGCATGATCAGCTCGAATTCCTTGTCGCTGTCACCGACTGGCCCGAAAACGCGCAGCATCCGGTCGCCGCCGAAGAACAGCGTGTCGAGCGCGCCGGTCATGCCCTTGATCATGCCGACGCTGGCGAGGTCGATATGCTCGTCGACCTGCGGCGGCATGTCGGCCACCACCAGAAGCCGCGAGACGCCGCCATCGCGCACCGCGATCGCCTTGGCGCCGATCGCCATCAGCACGTCATTCTGGGCCGTGCGCGAAAGCGAGGTCGACTCGCCTTGCACCAGCACGATCGACACGGCCGCGGCCGTGCTCAGCCGCTCCTTGAGCCAGCTCAGCCGGTAGCTGGCGATCCAGGGCAGGAAGATGAGCACTTCGGCCAACAGCACGAAAACGATGGTGAGCAGCAGCAATTTCGTCGACAGGCCGCGCGACAAGGGTACGCTGCGGACGGCGGCTGGCGCCGTTCCGATCCCTTCCCCCGCTTGGCTGGCTTCGCTCATGCGACTCTGTTCTTCACAATCACTTGATCGGCCAAGATTAGGCGATTATGCCTTTTTTGCCAATTTCATCCTTTGGTCCGAACATTAAATTACCGTCATAAACCTGCGTCCGCGGCGCGACGACCCCGGATTGACTTCCAAAACCCTTCTTTCTATAAGCCCGCTCACGCTCGGGCCATTCGTCCCGGCGCGGTTTCGATCGCGCCAAAGCCGGCCCGGCAAAGCTCCTGTTACAAAGTGACAGAATCAAGAAGGGCCGCACCCCGCGGTATTAAAACAAATGAAGCGTACCTACCAACCGTCCAAACTCGTCCGCAAACGCCGGCACGGTTTCCGTGCCCGCATGGCCACCAAGGGTGGTCGTGGCGTCGTCGCAGCTCGCCGCAACCGCGGCCGCAAGCGGCTCAGCGCCTAAGCGAGACGAGATCGTTGCCCGCAACCGGCAAGCCAGTGGGGCAAAATCCCAAGCGGCTTCTGAAACGCGCGGAATTCCTGGCCGTCCGTCGTGGTGAAAAGCGACGCGGACGGTTTTTCCTCGTCGAGGTCCTTGACCGCGGCGATGGCGGCGTGCCGCGCGTCGGCTACACCGTCACCAAGAAGGTCGGCAACGCTGTTGTGCGCAACCGCGTCAGGCGGCGGCTTAAAGAAGCCGTCCGCGTCCATGCCGCAGATGACATGGTGCCCGGCAATGACTATGTCATCGTCGGGCGCGATGATGCGCTGCGCGCCCCGTTCGGCCAGTTGAAGGCCGAACTCTCCCGCCGACTTCGCGGAACACGATAGGCCAAGGGCTCTCGATGGAAAACAACCGGAACTTCTTCATCACCATCGCGCTGTCGGTGCTGATCCTGACCTTGTGGCAGGTTTTCTACATGAACCCGCGCGTCGAGCAGCAGCGCGAGGCGGCCAAGATCGAGCAGCAGCGTGTCGAAGAGCAGAAGAAGGCGGCCGAGGCGGCCAATCCGGGTGCTGGAACACCGGCCCCGGCGCCGGGCACCATCCCCAACGCGCCTGGCGGCGACACCGTCACCGCGGCCGGCCGCGACCAGGCGCTGGCGGCTTCGAAGCGCGTCAAGATCGACACGCCGAGCCTCGAGGGCTCGATCAACCTGACCGGCGCGCGTCTCGACGACCTCAAGCTCAAGCACTACACCGAGACCGTCGACAAGAATTCGCCCGAGATCGAACTGCTCAACCCGCAGGCCCTGCCGACCGGCTATTTCGCCGAGATCGGCTTCGTCGGCAACGACAAGACCGGCACGGTGCCGGGTGCCGAAACGCAGTGGAGCGTGGACGGCAATCCGACGCTGACCCCGTCGACGCCGGTGACGCTCACCTACACCAACGACAAGGGCCTGACCTTCAAGCGCATCTTCTCCGTCGACGCCAACTACATGTTCACGGTGTCGGACACGGTGCAGAATTCCGGCTCGAGCGCGGTTTCGCTGTTCAACTACGGCCGCGTCACGCGCTACGACAAGCCGGCCGTGGCCAGCACCTATGTGCTGCATGAGGGTCTGATCGGCGTTACCGGCACAGAGGGACTGGCCGAGTACAAATACGCCAAGATCGAATCCGAGAAGCAGGTCACGCCGGGCAAGTCGACCGATGGCTGGCTTGGCATCACCGACAAATACTGGGCCGTCACGCTCGTGCCGACCGAGAAGCAGCCTTTCCAGCCGCGCTACGCCTTCTTCGAGGATGGCCGTCACCGCTACCAGTCCGACTTTCTCACCGATGCGATCAATGTCGAGGCCGGCCAGTCCGCGACGGTCGAGACAGAGATCTTCGCCGGCGCCAAGGAAGTCGCCAAGATCAACGCCTATGAGACCGACCGTCACATTCGCCAGTTCAATCTGGTGATCGACTGGGGGTATTTCTATTTCATCACCAAGCCGATGTTCTGGCTGATCGACACGCTCTACAAATTCTTCGGCAATTTCGGCCTGGCGATCCTCGCCACCACCGTCATCGTCAAGGCCCTCTTCTTCCCGCTCGCCAACAAGTCCTATGCGTCGATGGCGAACATGAAGAAGGTGCAGCCCAAGATGCTCGAAATCCGCGAGAAATACGCGGACGACAAGATGAAGCAGCAGCAGGCGATGATGGAGCTGTACAAGACCGAGAAGATCAATCCGCTCGCCGGCTGCTGGCCGGTGGCGCTGCAGATCCCGGTCTTCTTCTCGCTCTACAAGGTGCTCTACATCACCATCGAGATGCGGCACGCGCCGTTCTTCGGCTGGATCCAGGATCTGGCCGCGCCCGATCCGACGTCGATCTTCAACCTGTTCGGCCTGGTTCCGATCACGCTGCCGCACATGCTGATGATTGGCGTGTGGCCCCTGATCATGGGCGTCACCATGTTCCTGCAGATGCGCATGAACCCGACGCCGCCGGATCCGACGCAGGCCGCGATCTTCACCTGGATGCCTGTTATCTTCACCTTCATGATGGCGGGCTTCCCGGCCGGCCTGGTCATCTACTGGGCCTGGAACAACACGCTGTCGATCCTGCAGCAGGGCGTGATCATGAAGCGCCAGGGCGCCAAGATCGAGCTGTGGGACAATCTGGTGGCCCTGTTCAAAAAGAAACCGTCACCGGCGGAATAGAACTCTCTCTTCGCGAAAAGCCCGGCTCGTCCGGGCTTTTTCTTTGGGCGGAATGTCGTTCACGTTCCCGTGATCAGCGAAACTAGCGCGCCGTCGGCGGCGTGACTGCTTGTGCATTTCCAAAGGCTATCAATTCCGATCAGCCCTCACCCGGAGGAAGACCACATGCGCTTGCCGTCATTCAGGACCATCGCCATTTCCGCCCTCGTCGCCGGCGTGGCGATTGCCGCCCCTGCCTATGCCAAGAACCCCAATGTCGGCGGCGCGCCGATGTACACCACCAAGAACATCGTCGAGAACGCCGTCAATTCGAAGGATCACACGACGCTTGTCGCCGCCGTCAAGGCCGCCGGCCTGGTCGACACGCTGCAGGGCGCCGGTCCGTTCACCGTTTTCGCGCCGACAAACGAGGCCTTCGCGGCACTGCCGGCCGGCACGGTCGACACGCTGCTCAAGCCCGAGAACAAGGACAAGCTCACCAAGGTGCTGACCGCGCATGTCGTGGCCGGCAAGATTTCAGGCGCCGAGATGATGAAGAAGGCCAAGGCTATGGGCGGCAAATACGAGATGAAGACCGTCTCTGGCGACACGCTCACCGCCGAGGTCAAGAAGGGCAAGCTCTACGTCATGGACGAGGCCGGCGGCGAGGCGAAGGTGACCATCGCCGACGTCAACCAGTCGAACGGCGTCATCCATGTCGTCAACAAGGTGCTGTTGCCGAAGTAACGACTTCCGGCGAAAGGGGGCAGTGGCAGCCGGTTGGGGCTTTCTCGGTCTGCCATCCCCGCCTCATGACGAGGTGCCATATTTCTTGGGGAAGTCGTTTTCGGCGAGGCCGGGGTCCTGTAAGTCCCTCACAGGGCCCCGGTTTCATTTTGCGTATCGTGAAGGCGGCTGGGGTTCAGCAGTCCAACCTCGACCGCTTCCGGCCTTCATTCCATCACGGCGCTGTGGTCGACCTTGGCCGGCGTGCCTGGCTTGCGCAGCAGAAGCACCAGCGGGATGGCGGCCAGCGACAGGATCATCATCAGCTTGAAATCGTCCATGTAGCTGATGACAGTCGCCTGCAGCGTCACCACGCCATCAAGTGCTGCGCGGCCGGCCGCGGTGTAGGGGCTCATCGCCTGCGCGATCGCCGGATTGCCGAACGCCTGGTTGAACGGCGTCACATAGGTGGCGATGTTGGCATGGTTGATCTGCACATTTTGCGTTAAGAGCGCGGTGACCACCGAGATGCCGACGCTGGAGCCGATGTTGCGCGACAGATTGTAGAGGCCGGTGCCTTCCGCGCGCCGCTCCGGCGCCAGCGTGGCGAAGGTGATGGTGGTCAGCGGCACGAACAGGAAGCCGAGCCCCGCGCCCTGGATGAAACCGGTGCTGATGATCGTCCATTGCGAGACGTCAGGGGTCCAGCCGGTCATGTCGTACATCGCCCAGGCGGTGATCGCGAGGCCGATGAACAGCAGCCATCGTGTATCCACCTTGCCGATCAGCCTGCCGACCAGGAACATGCACGCCATCGTGCCAAGGCCGCGCGGGCCCATGACGATGCCGGCCGTCACCACCGGATAGCCCATCAGCGTCTGCAGATAGGGTGTCATCAGCGCGAGCGAGGCGAGATAGGTGATGCCGATGATGAAGATGAAGATCATGCCGACGGCGAAATTCCGGTCCAGGAAGAGCCGCGGATTCACGAAGGTGTTCTTGGCGGTGAAGGTGTGGACGAGGAAGATGTAGAAGGCCGACGCGCAAATCAGCGCCTCGACGATGATCTCGGAGGACGAGAACCAGTTGAGCTGCTCGCCGCGATCGAGAAACATCTGCAGCGCCGCGATGGTGATGCTGAGCATGCCGAAACCCAGCCAGTCCAGCCTTGCCTTGATGTCCAGCTTGGTTTCCAGGACGAACAGGGACACGCCGGCGAAGGCCAGCGCGCCGATCGGCACGTTGATGTAGAACACCCAGCGCCAGGAGACATTCTCGGTCAGCCAGCCGCCGATGACCGGTCCCAGCACCGGGCCGACCATCACCGAAACGCCAAACAGGGCCATCGCCGAGCCGCGCTCTTCGACGCTGTAGATGTCGAGCAGGATGCTCTGCGACAGCGGCACCAGCGCTGCGCCGAACAGGCCTTGCAGCAGGCGGAAGCCGACGATCTGCGGCAGCGACTGCGCGAAGCCGCACAGCACCGAGGCGACCACGAAACCAGTGATCGAGGTCAACAGGATGCGTTTGCGGCCAAAACGGTTGGCAAGATAGCCCGAAGGCGGCGTCATCACCGCCGCCGCGACGATGTAGGAGGTCAGCACCCAGTTGATCTGGTCGGCACTGGCCGAAACACTGCCCTGGATGTAGGGCAGCGCCACATTGGCGATGGTCGTGTCCAGCGCCTGCATGATGACGGCCAGGATCACGCAGGCCGTGATGGCGCCGCGATTGGCGACCACCGGTGTGGCACCTGCCGCGGTCGCGCTGCTCATGATTTCTGTCCGAACCGGTTCAGGAGGTTGGTGACGAAGTCCGGCAGGCCGCGCGCATGGCCGGTCTCGACGTCGACCACCACGCTCATGCCGCCGCGCAGTGGCGGTTTGCCCTTGATATCATCGACCGTCACGCGCATCGGGATGCGCTGCACGACCTTGACCCAGTTGCCGGTGGTGTTCTGCGCCGGCAGCAGCGAGAAGCTCGACGACGAGGCCGGGCTGATCGAGGCAACCGTGCCGTGCCAGACGGCGCCCGGATAGGTGTCGACGCTGATCGTCGCCGTCTGTCCCGGCCGCACATAGGTCAGTTCGGTTTCCTTCGGCTCCGCCTCGATCCACAGATCGGTCGACGACACCAGGCTGAAGGCCGGCTGCGAAGCCGGCAGATACTTGCCCACCTGAAGCGCGTCGACATTGGTGACGACGCCGTCGAACGGCGCCTTGACGACGGAATCGCCGAGGTTGCGCTGCGCATCGTCGACGCCCGACTGGGCCTGCAGATAGAACGGGTTCTTCTCCACCGGCTGGTCGGCGTCGCCGCCCAACTGGGCAAGCGTGGCCTGCGCCTGCGACTTGGCGACGGCCACTTTCTGGCGCGCGGCGATGAGGTCGTGCTGGGCGCTGTCGAAAGACGCCTTGGAGGCGGTGGAGGTCTTGAGCAGGTCCTGCTGCCGCTGGAAGGCGGCTTCGTAATAGGGAATGTCGGCCTCAGCCTGTTCGATCTGCGCCAGCGACTGCTGGTAGCTCGCCTGCAGCGTCAGCACCTGATTGCGCACGGTCCCGAGCTGGGCCTGGGCGGCGGCAAGCGCGGTTTCGAAAGAGTCCGGCCGCAGGCGGAAGAGCACGTCGCCCTTCTTCACCGCCTGGTTCTCGTGCACGTCGATCTCCTGCACGGTGCCGGAGACGTCGGTGGACACGCCGAGCGACTGCGCCTGGATATAGGCATTGTCCGATGTCATCACCTGGCCGCCGGTGACGTAATAATAGCCGCCGACGACCAGCGCGACGGGAAGCAGGGCGAAAAGCACCGGCCGCGTCAGGCTGCGCTTCGGCTTGGCCGGGGCAGGAGGGGCAACGGTGACAGGGGCCGGCTGTGCACGCGGCTCCTTGGCCGGAGCTTCGAGCGCCGCCGGGGCTTCCAGTCCGTCATTGTCGATGACGACATTGCCACGCCGCTGTTCGCGTTCGCTGTCCAGCCGGATGACCTGGTCGCCGGTGCGACCCGTTGAAGGGTCGTCTTCGGCAGGCTTCTTGGGGGATGCTGATTCAGCCATGGACTTTCTCCCGGTCGACGGCCGGCTGGATGCAAGCCGCGAGCAGATTGGTTTTGATCAAGCTTAGGGTTTGCAGCAGATGCTGCTGTGTTTCAGGTGAGAGACCGGAAAAGGCCCCGTCTCGTGTTTTCCGGCCGTTGCCGCGCATGATCTCGAGCAGCGGGTGGGCCTGCGGGGTCAGGTAAAGCAGCCAGGCCCTGCGATCGGCGGGCTGGGGTCGGCGCAGCCCTGATGGCAGCGAACGCTGCTCAAATCTCTGTCGAAGCAGGCGCGCGACGTCGTGCAGCATGAAGCTGATATTGGGCGAGGAGGACATGGCAGGAGATCAGGATCTAGGGAACAAACTTTCGTGAGCATGCTTATTATCATCATGCACATAATCCTGCTGGACGGCGCGTGCAAGACGGATTAAGCCGCCTGGAACAAAAATCGCATGGGCCACGGCGCGGAAAAGCCGCCCTGGTGGCGAGCGTTTTCCGGCAAGGATTTCGACGATGAACTGGATCAGGATCGCAGCCGTGACGGCTCTCGTCGGATGCCCCGGCATCGCTGTTGCAAAGGAAGCGGTGAGCTGCGGCGGCGCCGCCATGCTGGGTGGCGCGCAGCTGAACTGCAGCCACGTCCAACCCGCGGCACCGGCGCAATTCTGCACGTTTAGCTGGGCTCTGCACACGATGGCGGGCGATCAGAAAATTGTCGAAGGCACCTTCCTGCTGCCGCCCGGAGCCTCGAATGTCACGATCTACCAGGGCAGCGGTTTCGACAGCGCTCTGTCCAATCCGATCGTGATCTGCCGCGGCAACAAATGAGCTTGTGCGCCAAGGAAGGCTCGCTCCTCAGCCGATTGGTGCTATAGGGCGGATCACGTTATTTTGACCAGGCGCTCCGGTTGCGGATGCGCCCGCTTGCCAATCCCGGACGAACCGACATGGACGGACCCAACCCCGACATCAAGCACCCGATCCCGATGCACACCCGCGTCGGCTTCCTGAAGCCGCTGGTGACGGAGCCGAACATCGAGATTGGCGACTTCACCTATTATGACGACCCGGAGGGGCCGGACAAATTCGCTGAAAAATGCGTTCTGCACCACTATCCCTTCATCGGCGACAAGCTCATCATCGGCAAGTTCTGCGCCATCGCCGAAGGCGCGCGCTTCATCATGAACGGCGCCAACCACGCAATGTCCGGCTTTTCGACCTATCCGTTCAACATTTTCGGCCATGGCTGGGAAAAGGGCTTTGACCCGGCGACATGGTCGAAGGAGGTGCGCGGCGACACGGTGGTCGGCAGCGATGTCTGGATCGGCATGGAGGCCGGTGATCCTGCCCGGTGTGGAAATCGGCCATGGCGCCATCATCGCCGCCAAATCGGTGGTGACGCATGATGTGCCGCCCTATGCCATTGTCGCCGGCAACGCGGCCAAGGTGGTGAAGATGCGTTTCGACGACAGGACGATCAGGCGGCTGCTGGCATTGGCATGGTGGCATTGGCCGGTGGACAAGATCGGCCGCAATCTCGACGCCATCAGGGGCGCCAATATCTCTCTTCTGGAGGCAGCAGCTTGAACGCTCTGAACAGTACTGTGATCAGCACCGACCTGTTCACGCGCGGGTGGATCTTCATCCGCGGCGTGCCGGCCATGAAATTCCTGCCGCCGGAAGGGCCGCCGGAAATCGCCTTTGCCGGCCGCTCCAATGTCGGCAAGTCGTCGCTGATCAACGCTCTGGTCAACCAGAAGGGGCTGGCGCGCACCTCCAACACGCCGGGGCGCACACAGGAACTCAACTATTTCGTGCCGGACGGTTTTTCGGGCGAGGGCGCCGACCTGCCGCCCATGGCGCTGGTCGACATGCCGGGCTACGGCTACGCCACCGCGCCCAAGGAGAAGGTCGACGAGTGGACCAAGCTGGTCTTCGACTATCTCAAGGGCCGGGTGACGCTGAAGCGGGTCTATGTGCTGATCGACGCCCGCCACGGCATCAAGGCCAAGGACGACGAGGTGCTGTCGCTGCTCGACAAGGCGGCGGTGTCCTACCAGATCGTGCTGACCAAGACCGACAAGATCAAGGTCGCCGGCGTGCCGCGGCTGATCGAGGAGACACTGGCCAAGATCAAGAAGCGCCCGGCGGCGTTTCCGTTCGTCCTGGCGACATCGTCGGAAAAGGGCGAGGGCATGGAGGAATTGCAGGCAGCGATCGTGCTTGCTGCCAATGGAGGCTAGGCCTTTGCCTCCAGGGCAATCATCTGGTGGCTTTCATCCTCGGCAAGCCTTTCGGTGCCGTAGTTTTTCAGGAACATGCCGACGCCCGATCTGACGATGTGATCGATTTCTTCCTGGCTCGGAGCCTTGGTGCGGTAGGCGAAGATGCACTGGCGGAAAAGGCCGGCCAGGCACAGTTCGGTGAATTGATAGGCGGCAAGATCGACATCGTCGATCTTGAGCAGGCCGCGTTCGATGGCGGCATTGAGGAATTCCACCATCTTGTCATGGCCGCGTTTGGGGCCGCGTTCGTAAAACCGCGCACCCATGTCGGGGATCCGGTCGGAGGCGCCGATCACCGTGCGCTGCGCCTGGATGACCCTGGCCGAAGTGATCTTCATCGACAGCACCTTGCCGAACTTCACCAGCGTCTGGCGCAGATCGTCGGCGCGGTCGAGCATGTCGTACATGTTCTTGAAGATGGTGCCGCGCTCTTCCTCGATCAGCGCTTCGAACAGCTCTTCCTTGTTGGCGAAATAGACGTAGATCGTGCCCTTCGACACGCCGGCCTCACGCGTGATGTCGTTCATCGAGGCGGCTTCAAAGCCCTTCTCGATGAAGACACGACGGGCGCCATCGATGATCTGGCTGCGCTTGACCGGATCCTGTCCGGCCGCCGGGCGTCCGCGCCGCAAACTGTCTAGCAAGTCATTGCATTTATCGGTTTCGACGTCAGGCGTTGTCTCGGCCATAAAAGTCACACCTCGAAAATAATTCGAACCAACCGGTTCGATTGCCCCTTGATATGGTCCTCTTTTCACGCTATGTCAACGGCCAGATCGAACCGAACGGTTCAGTATTATTACTTTAGAGAGATGTCATGTCCTCGAACGCACCCAACACCGCCGAAGTCCGCCCCTTCCCCAACGCCAAAGTCGCTCCGGCGACGGAAGTGCCAGAAATTCCCGTCCTGCCGGTCGCCCCGCCGCCGGCAGCCGAAGCTCCGGCCAAGAAGAAGCGCTCGGTGCGCTCTTTCCTGCTGCCGATCATCGGCCTTGCCCTGCTGAGCGGCGGCGCCTGGTACGGCTACGACTACTGGACCACCGGTCGTTTTATGATCTCGACCGACGACGCCTATGTCCAGGCCGACATGGCGTTCGTCTCGCCCAAGATTTCCGGCTATGTCGACCAGGTCAAGGTGAGCGAGAACCAACTGGTCAAGGCCGGCGACCCGCTGCTGACGATCGATGACGGCGACTACAAGATCGCCGTCGCCCAGGCCGAGGCGCAGATCGCTACGCTGGCCAAGACGCTCGACCGCATCGACGCGCAGACCAAGGCCGCGCAGGCCTCCCTGCAGCAGGCCCAGGCGCAGAAGGTTGCCGACCAGGCCGCGGCCGACAATGCCGGCCGTGCCCAGCAGCGCGCCGCGCAACTGCTCAAGACGCATGTCGGCACGCAGGCGCAGTTGGACGACGCCCAGACCGCGCTCGACCAGGCCAATGCCGCGTTGGTCGGCGCCGACGCCCAGATCGCCGCCGCGCAGGCCAATATCGGTGTGTTCGAGGCGCAGCGCGCCGAGTCGGCGAGCACGCTCGCCTCCTTGCAACTGAGCCGCGACAAGGCCGCGCGCGACCTGTCCTTCACCGTGCTGAAGGCGCCTTATGACGGCGTCGTCGGCAACCGTTCGGTCGAACAGGGCGACCTCGTCAGCCCCGGCCAGAAGCTCGCCGTCGTCGTGCCGATGGACAAGCTCTACATCGTCGCCAACTTCAAGGAGACCCAGCTTGCCCGGTTGGTTCCCGGCGAGAAGGTCAACATCTCGGTCGACGCCATTGACGGCCATCCCATCCAGGGCACCGTCTCGTCGCTCGCTCCGGCCTCAGGCGCGGTCTTCTCGCTGTTGCCGCCGGAGAATGCCACCGGCAACTTCACCAAGGTGGTGCAGCGCGTCCCGGTCCGCATCGACGTCCCGGCCGATGCCCTGAAGACCGGCAAGCTGCGCGCTGGCCTGAGCGTTGTCGTCAATGTTGACAGCCGCACCGCGCCTGCCGCCACGACCAACTAAGCGCTTTTCGGAGGGCGGCTCGGTGGCTGATTAAAGCACCAGGCCGCCCGGCCTGCCTCAAGGAGGCCCATGCAATGGCAACCGCAACCATCACCGCAGGAGCGCCGCCGGCAAGACCGGCAGTTCCCGACACCATTTCCACACGCCGCGTCATCGCCTTTCTGGCGATGGTCTTCGGCATGTTCATGGCGATCCTGGACATCCAGATCGTCTCGGCCTCGCTGGCCGAGATCCAGGCGGGCCTCAGCGCCAGCTCCGATGAAATTCCGTGGGTGCAGACAGCCTATCTGATCGCCGAAGTGGTGATGATCCCGCTGTCGGGCTTCCTCAGCCGCATGCTATCGACGCGCGTGCTGTTCACCATCGCCGCCGCCGGCTTCACCGCCGCCAGCGCGCTCGCCGCGACCGCCACCAACATCGACCAGATGATCGTCTACCGCGCCGTGCAAGGCTTCATCGGCGGCGGCATGATCCCGAGCGTCTTTGCCGCGGCCTTCACCATCTTCCCACCCTCGAAGCGCGCCATCGTCTCGCCGATGATCGGCCTGGTGGCGACGCTGGCGCCGACCATCGGCCCGACCGTCGGCGGCTATATCAGTCACGCCTTCTCATGGCATTGGCTGTTCCTGGTCAATGTCGTGCCCGGCATACTGGTGGCGACCGCGGCCTGGTCGCTGATCGATTTCGACAAGCCCAACCTCAAGCTGTTCAACAAGTTCGACTGGTGGGGCCTCGCCGGCATGGCGGCCTTCCTCGGCTGCATGGAATATGTGCTGGAGGAAGGCCCGAACAATGACTGGCTGCAGGACCAGGGCGTGTTCATCTGCGCCATCGTCATGACCATCGGCGCGGTGATCTTCTTCTGGCGCGTCTTCACCGCCGAGGAGCCGATCGTCGACCTGCGGGCCTTCAGCAACATCAACTTCGCCTTCGGCTCGCTGTTTTCCTTCGTCATCGGCATCGGCCTCTACGGCCTGACCTATCTCTATCCAGTCTTCCTCGGCCGCATCCGCGGTTACGATTCGATGATGATCGGCGAGGCGCTGTTCGTCAGCGGCCTGGCGATGTTCGTCACCGCGCCGATCTCCGGCATCCTGTCGAGCAAGATAGACTTGCGGCTGATGATGATGATCGGCTTCTTCGGCTTCGCCACCGGCACCTGGTGGATGACGCATCTGACCGCCGACTGGGATTTCTATGAGCTGCTCATCCCGCAGATCCTGCGCGGCTGTTCGATGATGCTGTGCATGGTGCCGATCAACAACATCGCGCTCGGCACCTTGCCGCCAGACCGGTTGAAGAATGCGTCCGGCCTGTTCAACCTTACCCGCAACCTCGGCGGCGCCGTCGGCCTTGCGCTCATCAACACCGTGCTGATCGACCGCAACGCCTTCCACTATGCGAGGCTCGCCGAGCATGTGCAGTGGGGCAGTGCCGCCGCGCAGACCAAGCTGCAGAACATGACGCTCAACTTCGAGCAGACCACGGGCCTCGACGCGGCCAGTGCGGCAATCTCCAAGCTGTCGGGCATGGTCCAGCAGCAGGCGGCGCTGCTGTCCTTCATGGACGTGTTCTACATGCTGACGGTGCTGTTCGCGACACTCGGCCTGTTCACTATGCTGATCAACAAGCCGGCCGCGCCCGGTGGTGGCGGGGGTGGCGGACACTGATACCAGACGTGGCAGCGGTTTCGGGAAGCTCCTCCAGTCCACGCCCGAAAAGCTCTGACCGCGCAAAAAAACTCCGGGCCGCAAGACCCGGAGTTTTTTGCATTTATAGCTGGTTCAGGCGCTCGCGGGCTTGAAGGTCAGCGCCACGCCGTTGATGCAATGGCGCAGGCCGGTCGGCGCCGGGCCGTCGTCGAAGACATGGCCGAGATGCCCGCCGCAACGGCGGCAATGCACCTCGGTGCGGGTCATGCCGAGCGAGCGGTCCTCGGTCTTGCCGATGCCGTTGGCGATCTCCTGCCAGAAGCTCGGCCAGCCGGTGCCGGAATCGAACTTCGTCTCCGAAGGATAGACCGGCAGATCGCAGCCCGCACAGGCGAAAATGCCCTTGCGGTGCTCGTTGAGCAGCGGGCTGGTGCCGGGATACTCCGTGCCTTGCTTGCGCAGCACGTCGAACGCGGCGGGCGACAGGATGGCTTTCCATTCGTCGTCCGTCTTGGTGATCTCGAATTTCTCGGCGGCCTGAGCCGCCTGCGGACTACCCATGCGTAGCATGGTTGCCGCGGCACCGACGACGCCGATGGCGGCGGCACCGCTCAAAAGAAAGTCGCGACGGTTCATGACCAGTTCCTCCGGTTGTTCTTTTTGCCAAACTATACTGCCACGCAGACGTCAAAAGCCAGTGACGGTGGCCCTCAACGACACTCCGCGCCGGTCCACGCTTGACCGTGGGCGGCGCGGAGCACGCGTGTCGTTTGCAGGTCGCGGGAGCGAGATCATGCAACCGACGGAGGGCTCTTGCTGCAGGTTCGTCGCGGCAAGCCCTTTGTTACATTCCAGGGCCGATCACATCTTCGGGAGCAAAACCTTGTCGATGACGTGGATGACGCCGTTGGACTGCTCGACATCGGCGATCGTCACATTGGCGACGTTGCCGTTCTCGTCGGTGACGGTGACCTTGCCGCCTTCGGCCTTTAGCGACAACTCGCAGCCGCCGACCGTCTTGACCTTATGCGTGCCGCCGTCAGCCTTGGCCATCGAGGCGACATCTGCCGCCATCGCCTTGGCGCCGATGACATGGCACGCCAGGATCTTGGTGAGCTTGTCCTTGTTCTCGGGCTTGAGCAGCGTGTCGACCGTGCCGGCCGGCAGTGCGGCGAAGGCCTCGTTGGTCGGCGCGAATACGGTGAACGGACCGGCGCCCTGCAGCGTCTCGACAAGGCCGGCCGCCTTGACGGCGGCGACCAGCGTCGTGTGGTCCTTCGAATTGACGGCGTTCTCGACGATGTTCTTCTGGGCATACATGGCGGCGCCGCCGACCATCGGGTTTTCGGCATAGGCAGCGGTGGCGAGTGCGGAAACGGCGATCGTACCGGCAAGCAAAAGGGTGACGTATCTACGCATGATGTTCAAACTCCTCGGGTTTCTCTTCCCATCTTTGGGAACGTGAGGAGATACGGAACACAAACGCGGGAGTTTCAGACTATTTTTGAATTTTTATTTTATTCGTCCGGGCGAAGAGATTTATCCGGCGTAACGGTCTGCCGGCTGACGTGGTTATTTAGACATGCGTGCCACAAGATAGATTTGGATTATTCTGGCGACGGCTTCGCCGTGAGGAGAATCCGGTCAGATGCCCTTCAGATCGCCCGCGGCAACCACCGGCCCGGTCGGCTGTCCGGTCGGCGAACCGCCTGAAGGCTCCAGACTGACAGCCAGCACCGCACCCTGCGCCAGCTTCTGCTGCGTGGCGGGTGAGACCCCGATATGCGCGGTCACGCCGGCCGGGATGACGCCCATCGAGACCGGGGCGTTCTTGCCCTCGATCATCCAAAGTTCAAAATCCTTGCCGGAAGCGAGCGTGCCGGAAACATGCGAAAGGCTGACCTCATGCCGCTCGGAATCATAGACGGCGAGATATTTTACATCGCTGCCGTCGGCGGCCAGCGAGGCGACAAGCCGCTCCTGCGGCTGTTCAGCCGGCCGGTTGACATAGGGCACGGCGACATAGAGAGCCAGAGCGGCAACAGCCGCGACGGCAAGGCCGCGCCAGAAGGCGAGGCTGGACCAAATTCCGGCGCTTGGTGCGGCAGAGGTTTGAGCGGTGCTCGAGAACAGGCGGCGGTCGATCGCCGGCTTCACCGAAGGCGGCGGCTCGATTTCCGCATAGGCAACGGCCAGCGGCGAGAAGTGCACTTCCCAGCCGTCAACGAGCCGCGCGAAATCGGCCTCGGTGTCGATGCGCCTGGATGCGATCTGCCGCTCTTCCACCGGCAGAACGCCGAGAACGTATTCGGCGGCGAGCAGGTCGTCGCCTCCACGTTCCGGTCCATTGTCCTCTGCCAGTGTCATCTTTCCAGACATTCTCTGAGTTTCATCAGGCTGCGGCGCAGCCAGGTACGCATCGTGTTCAGCGGCACGCCGTGGCGTTCCGCCAGTTCGGCATAACTTTCGCCCTTGAGATAAGCGCCCCGGACGGCCGCCGCCCGGTCCTTCTCCAGCTCTTCGAGACAATGATGGATGCGCTCGGATTCGTCGCCCGCCACCACCATCGCTTCAGGTCCCGGTGCCGGATCGGCCACGTCGAGCGCGGCATCGATATCGGCGGCAGGCTTGCGTCGCGCCCTGACGCGATCGATCGCGTGGTTGCGTGCGATTGCCACCAGCCAGGAGATCGGGCTCAGATCGGAGACAGCAAAACGATCCGCCTTCGTCCATATCTTGACGAAGACTTCCTGCAGCGCTTCTTCAGCATCTCCCCGGTCGTTCAATACACGAAGGCATACGCCGAAAAGTTTCGCGCTGGTCTGCCGGTAGAGCAGATCGAACGCTGCCCGATCCTTCATCGAAGTCCGGACGATCAGCTTGGTGATGTCCTGCGGCGTCATGCGGGTCAAATTAGGCGATTACGTTGTATTTGCAACGCCGGAAATATTCTGTGCACCTAAAGCCCCGGTGTCCAGGCGCAGGCTTGGATTGCCAAGGGAATCGCCGCTGGCTAGCTTGGCTGGAGTGGGGGAGCGCGCCATGTCGGTCGAACGGATCCTGTGGGAAGAAGACGCGACCGGCCTCGCCAGTCTGGTGCGCAAGGGCGAACTGTCGGCGATCGAGCTGACCGAAGCCGCGATCGCCCGCGCCGAGGCCACGCGGCCAGAAATCAATGCTACGGCCGAGCCGCTCTATGAAAGTGCGCGGGCGAGGGCCAAGACGATCGACCGCGCGCTGCCGCTGGCCGGCGTGCCCTTTGCCATCAAGGACCTCGGCATCGCCATCAAGGGTGTTCCGTCGCATGGCGGCAGCCGCATTCCGGCCTCGGTGCCCGACGTCAATTCGGTGATGACCGACCGCTACCTCGCCGCCGGACTGATTCCCATCGTCACCTCGACGTCGCCGGAACACGGGCTGCGGCTGATGACCGAATCAAAAGCCTTCGGCATCACCCGCAATCCCTGGAACACCGGCCACACCAGCGGCGGCTCCTCGGGTGGTTCGGCGGCACTGGTCGCCGCCGGCGTCGTGCCGGTGGCGCATGCCTCGGATGGCGGCGGCTCGATCCGCGTGCCTTCCGCCTGCACGGGCCTGGTCGGCCTCAAGACCTCGCGCGGCCGTATCCCGCTGACGCCGCTGGTCAGCGAGAGCTGGTACGGCATGGTGGTCGACCATGCCGTCACCCGCTCGGTGCGCGATTGCGCGCTGCTGCTCGACCTCACCCACGGTCCCGATCCTCTGTCGCCCTATGCAGCGCTGCCGCCAAAAGGCACGTTCGTCGCCGCCGCGGCGCGCGATCCGGGCAAGCTCAGCCTGGCCGTCTACCGCAAGTCGCCGCTTGGCCTGCCGATCTCGGCCGAGACGTTGAAAGCACTCGACACGGCTGTGGCGCTTGCGAGCGAGGGCGGCCACACCGTCGAGGAGATCGACCTGCCCTTCATCGGCCGCGATTTCCTGGCCGATTTCTGCAGGACGGTTGCATCAGCCGTCGCCGGCATGCTGCGGGCCGAAGCGCTGCGCGTCGGTCGTCCCGTTACCGGCGATGTCGAGCGCGCCACCCGGGTGCTCTGCCGGTTGGGCGAAATGCTCTCGGCGGGCGAGATCTATGCCGCCCTGCAGCGGCTGCATGCCGCCTCGCGGCGGATGATCGAGGAAACGGCGCAGTATGACGCCGTGCTGATGCCTGTCATCGCGCACCCGCCGCTCGCCTGCGGCGCCATGGATCCGAAAGGCGCCGACGAACTGATCGAAAACCTGCTAGACAAGCTTCACCTCACGCCCTTGCTCAAGCTGAAACCCTTGTTCGGCCAGCTGATGGACAAGAGCCTTTTGTTCACCCACTGGCCGGCGATCCACAATGTCAGCGGCCAGCCGTCGATCGCGCTGCCCGTCCACGTCACCGACGCCGGCCTGCCGCTCGGCATCCAGGCCGCCGGCCGCCCGGGCGATGAGGAGACGCTTTTGTCCTTCGCCGCGCAGATGGAGAAGCTCTCGGGCTGGCTCGGCCATAGGGCGCCCTTGATGGTTCCTTCGCGATGACGACGTCGTGAGAGGTTCGAATATGACAGCAATGCCATTTGCCCCCCGCGCCAATTCCCGCTAAGACGCCGCCGTCTTTACCTGATGCATGTCGCCCAAAAGTGCCCAGCGGTTTTGGGGCAACGACATGCATAAACTAAAAAGCCAGGGAACCGCCCGATGACGGACATCGCCGCCACCGCCGAAATGCAGGCCGCCCTGCTGTCGCGCGCTCTGCCCTACATGCAGCGCTACGAACACAAGACGGTCGTGGTGAAATATGGCGGCCATGCCATGGGTGATATCGAGCTCGGCAAGGCTTTCGCCCGCGACATCGCGCTGTTGAAACAATCCGGCGTCAACCCGATCGTCGTTCATGGCGGCGGGCCGCAGATCGGCGCCATGCTGACCAAGATGGGCATCGAATCCAAGTTCGAGGGCGGCTTGCGCGTCACCGACCAGAAGACGGTCGAGATCGTCGAGATGGTGCTCGCCGGTTCGATCAACAAGGAGATCGTCGCGCTGATCAACGCCGAGGGCGAATGGGCGATCGGCCTGTGCGGCAAGGACGGCAACATGGTCTTCGCCGAAAAGGCGCGCAAGACGATGATCGATCCCGATTCCAACATCGAGCGCGTGCTCGATCTCGGCTTCGTCGGCGAGCCGGTCGAGGTCGACCGCACGCTGCTCGACCTCCTGGCGCGCTCCGAGATGATCCCGGTGCTGGCGCCGGTGGCGCCCGGCCGCGACGGCCACACCTACAACATCAACGCCGACACGTTTGCAGGTGCCATTGCTGGCGCTTGCAAGGCCTCGCGCCTGCTGTTCCTCACAGATGTGCCCGGCGTGCTCGACAAGAACAAGAAGCTGATCGATGAGCTGACCGTCGCCGAGGCCAGGGCGCTGATCAAGGACGGCACGGTCTCGGGCGGCATGATACCCAAGGTCGAGACCTGCATCGAGGCGATCGAACGTGGCGTCGAAGGCGTCGTCATCCTCAATGGCAAGACGCCGCATGCGGTGCTGCTCGAGCTCTTCACCGAACACGGCGCCGGCACGCTGATCGTGCCCTGAGGGGAGCCTTCTCCGCTCTCGGCTCAGTCGGAAGGCGATGGCGCCTCAGCAGAAGGCCCTGAATTTGCGGAACCAGAGGTGGCGGTCTATCTGCGCTACCTCGCATCGAGTGCCGCTGCCCGGAATCCTATGAACAGGACGCGCGTGATCTCGACTGCGCCACCGTCAGGTCGATCAGCTTGACGATCGCCACGGGAACATTCTCGGCGACAAATGCACCGCGAAAAGGGTGCCAGATCTTCTTTGAACCATTGGGTTTCGTCGGCAACGTCGATCAGATCGACGTTGTTGAATGGCCATGTCAGCGAGAATATGTCCATACATCTTGGGGCTAGACTATTTGATAAAAAAGGAGAAAACTCGAAGTTTATCTGATGGGGGAGTCAGATGACAGAATCTGAAAAATCCAAATCTCGCGAAACCCAAGGGAAAACCCATGTCGCGCCAGCAGGTTTACTAGGCATTGTCTTGGGCGGCGGCCTCGCAGGAGCTGTCGCCGGCGCGCTTGCCTCAGTCTTTGTTGCAATAACGAACTACGCAAATCGAGACAGGGAACTTGACATAAAGATGGTGGAGATATCTCTGTCTATATTGAAGGGAGATCAAGACGATAGAAGTGTAAATGCGAGAACATTTGCTATAAAGGCTCTAAGTAAATACTCTGGAGTCCCAATTGATCAGAAGACAATCGAAGATTGGGCGCTGAACGGTACGTTGCCTTTCAATAAAGTTTCAATTTCTTCAGAGCAAATTCCAGCTCCCTATGTCAGCGGCTGGACCGATGAGGACACAAAGATACTCCAGGAGATAATAAAAAAACGCGCGGAGGCCCCTGTTGCGCCGGCGGGAAAGTGAAGCCAATCGCATGGCGTTCACGAGATACTCGAACGCGGCGTCGAAGGCGTCGTCATCCTCAACGGCAAGACGCCGCATGCGGTGCTGCTCGAACTCTTCACCGAACACGGCGCCGGCACGCTGATCGTGCCCTGAGGCGACGCGTGCGTCGCCCACAGCCGGCAGATCAGGCGGGCTGGGGGGATGCGCGCGATGACCTTTATCTCGAAGTCGAAGCCGGCCAGCCAGTTGACGCCCACCGCGGTCCAATTCGTATAGGGCGGTTTCCCGAACACTTTCAGCCGGACGGCGTCGATCGCCTGCCACTGCGCGGCGGGATCGGTGTGGAATGTGGTGACGTCGACAATGTCGTCGAACGTGCAGCCGGCGGCCTTCAGCACGGCCGCGAGATTGTCGAAGGCAAGCTGGACCTGCTTTTCGAAGACAGGCTCGGGTGAGCCGTCCTCGCGGCTGCCGACCTGGCCGGAAACGAACAAAAGGTCTCCCGAGCGGATCGCCGCCGAATAGCGGTTGATGTCATAGAGAGCCTGCCGGCCGGCGGGGAAGATCGCGTCGCGTTTGGTCATTTTCACTCCGTTCAAACAAAAGCAGGCCCGATCTCCCGGCGATCGCGACCCGCGCTCTACTGTCGGGGCAATTTACATACGCCCCGTATGTCGGATGTGGGTACATACGCTGCGTATGTCAATATGCATACGCCGCGTATTTTGTGAGATGGCCGAGAGCCGGTCAGGCGCCCGGCGAAATCGCGACGGCGGCTTCGGCCGGCTTGCGCGGCGGACGTGCGGCGATCATCGATTCCTCTTCCGCGTCCTGCGGCGCGCCCCAGAATTCGGCGAGCGTGGGCCCATCCTGCACCCTGATGTCGCGGGCGAGAAAGCCCCAAACCTCACGGAACCAGACCCGGCGGCCCATCTTCGTGTACCGGCGCATCGAATGCCGCTGCTCGGGGTCGGGGTGGAACAGGATGCGCGCCAGCGCCTTTGGCCGCGACTGCACGGCGAGTTCAATCAGCTTGACGCTGAAGAACAGCATCCACGGCTTCAGCCGCGTCATGTGCAATACCTGGTGCTTGTAGTCCCACAGCCGGGCATCCTTCTGGATGACCTTGCGGTCGCGCGCGATGCGGAAGAACGGCGTCCAGCGATGCGGCGTCACGTAAAGCGCCTGGATCTGGTCGGGATCATAGGCGATCAGCTGACGAAAGCCGCGCCACAGGTCGCGAAACCCTTCATCCTCGAAGCCGGCCACCCAGGTCGCCATCGACAATATGCCGTGCTTTCGCAACAGCCTGATCGCCTCGCGGTCGGATGACGTGCTGCCGCCCTTGCGGATCAGTTGCAGCGTCTGCTCATCAGTGTTTTCCATGCCGAGCAGCCAGCGGATCACACCGGCCTTGCGGTAGAGATGCAGGATGTCGGCATCGCGCACGATGTCGTCGGCGCGGGTCGAGCCGACGATCAGCACCGGCACGTTCTCGGCGATCAGCGCGTCGAGAAAGGCGCGCCACGCCTTCTTCGAAACCGTCGGGTTCTCGTCGGCGAGATTGATCAGCTCGACGCCGTGTTCGCGGTGCAGCCAGGCGATCTCCTGTGCGAATTTCCTGGGATCGCGATGCCGCCACCGGGTCCAGAAACCGCGCTGGCCGCAATAATTGCACAGATGGGGACAGCCGCGCGAAAACTGCATCACCACGGCGCGCTTGCCGCCCCAATAGCTGTAACGGCGGTGGTCGATCAGCTCCCAGCCGACGCGGTAGGCGTCGAGATCGGCTATCGTCATGGCTGGCTGCGTGGCGAAGGGGCGGCGCAGATCGTCGCGAAAGGCGATGCCGGCGACGCTTGCCGGCGGCTGATGCATTTCCAGCGCCTCGACCAGCGCCACCACGGTCGCCTCGCCCTCGCCGCGCACGATGAAGTCGAAGACGTCGGTCGCCGCCAATAGGTCGCGCCAGTGATAGGTCGGAAAAACGCCGCCATAGATGATGATGGTCGCCGGCTCACGCTCCTTGATCATTCTGGCGATGAGCAAGGCGGTCGGGTGCGCCGAGGTCGAGCCGGAATGGCCGATCAGGACGAAGTCCGGGACGTCATGCAGAGCGTCGCGCACCACATTGTCGAGCGGCATCGGCCCGAATTCGGCATCGACCAGCCGCACCTGATGACCGGCATCGATCAGCGGGCCGCCGATCGCCAGCAGGCCAAGCGGCGGCAGGTGGTCATCCGGCACCCGGCTGCCGATGGCGGTGTGCGGCGGATTGATCAGGACGATTTTCATGGCGGACCTCTTAGGCAGTTGGTCCGCGTATGCTGGTCGGCGATGTGGACGCCCGATTGGCCCGTTTCAGCAGTTTGCGTGCAGCTTTTCCGCAGGTACCGACGCCCGTTTCCACAGAGCTAGGGCTTTTGCGCAGCCCACTTTCGGAAGTTTTCAAGAAGCGAACGAAGGTGGAGTGGGCCGCCAGCGCCATGAAACACGTTTTCCTCCGTCCAGCAGGCCCACCAGTCGGTTTCGTGCTCGTAGTTGTGCGAGATCAGATCAAGGGTCCGCCCGTCGCAGTCTGTCCCTGCAAGGTCGATCTTTAAGGACCAGCCCGGGTTATCGATGGTGTTGATTGAAAGACCAAACTCGTGCTCCCAATCGCCATCGCATTGAGCTTCATACCAGCGGCCGAGCCAATCCAGAACATCCATCCAGCTAAGCTACCGGACCGGCTACAGCATAGGAAGAAGGCTTTCGAGCTGGCCGGGTCTGTCAAATACGTCGTCGCCTTCCTATGGTACCGAAGTGAAGCGATGTCACCGCCTGAGATGCGCGAGCGGCACGTGGCCGGGGCCCTTGATGTTCTGCAGCACCAGCTGCGTGTGGACGTCGCGCACGCCGTCGAGCCGCATCAGCCGGTGCATGACGAAGGCATTGAGCTCGTCGACCGACGGCACCATCACATGCAGCAGGAAGTCGTGGTCGCCGGTCATCGTCCAGCACGACGACACCTCGTCCATGCGCTGTACCGCGGCAATGAAGCTTTCCGGCGAGCCGTCGCTGTGGCTGACCAGGCGCACCTGGATGAACACCTCGACCATCAGCCCGACCGCGCGGCGGCTGATCACCGCGGCAAAGCCCTTGATGATGCCGGCATCCTGCAGCGCTTCGAAGCGTCGCGCGCATGGGGTCGTTGACAGGCCGATCTCTTGCGCCAGTTCGGAGACGGGCTTGCGCCCGTCGCGCTGCAGCACATCGAGCATCTTGATCTCGAAATCGTCGAATTGAGGCATTTTCACTCCTCCGATGCGGATTGTGAGTGAATATTATCCCGAATATCGCTGATGAACCATCATCAAAACCGAATTGCCTCGGCAGATCCGGTTACCCTCCGGGCATATCAGCCATTTCTGATTTGCGAGGAGAAAGACCATGACGACGATGAGTGTTGCCGAATATGCCCGCGACTGCGCGGCGCAGGGGTTGCGCGGCGACTATTCGGTCTGCCGTGCCGATTTCACCGTGGCGCAGGGCTATGACTACAGCGCCGAGGAACAGGCGGTGTGGCGCACTCTGTGCGACCGCCAGACCAAACTGACGCGCAAGCTCGCCCATCATTCCTATCTCGATGGTGTCGAAAAACTCGGCCTCATCGACCGCATTCCCGACTTCGACGAGGTCAGCGCCAAGCTGCGCAAGCTGACCGGTTGGGAGATCGTCGCCGTGCCGGGCCTCATTCCCGCCGCCCCCTTCTTCGACCATCTCGCCAACCGCCGCTTCCCGGTCACCAACTGGCTGCGCACCAGGCAGGAGCTCGACTACATCGTCGAGCCGGACATGTTCCACGATTTCTTCGGCCATGTGCCGGTGCTGTCGCAGCCGGTCTTCGCCGACTTCATGCAGATGTATGGCAAGAAGGCGGGCGACATCATCGCACTGGGTGGCGACGAGATGATCACCCGGCTCTACTGGTACACGGCAGAGTACGGCCTGATGCAGGAGGCCGGCCAGCCGTTGAAGGCCTTTGGCGCCGGCCTGATGTCGTCCTTCACCGAACTGCAGTTCGCCGTCGAGGGCAAGGACGCCCACCATGTGCCCTTCGACCTCGAAACGGTGATGCGCACCGGCTACGAGATCGACAAGTTCCAGCGCGCCTATTTCGTGCTGCCGTCCTTCGACGCCTTGCGCGATGCTTTCCAGACCGCTGATTTCGAGGCCATCGTCGCGCGCCGCAAGGGCCAGCCGGCACTCGACCCGGCGACGGTCTAAACAATTCCAGGAGAATTGTTTCCGCCCGGAACGACATGCATGAAACCCAAAGCGCGCCGCATAAATCCGTTTCGACGCGACGCGCTTTGGATGCTTGATCCCGCCGGGCTACTGCATGGCGGCTGGGTTCATCCACAGGAACTCCCAGACGTTGCCGTCGGGATCCTCGATGTGGCGGTTGAACATGAAGCCGAGGTCCTGCGCCGGGTTGGGATCGGCGCGGCCGCCGGCCGCCACGCCCTTCTCGATTGTGGCATTGACCTCGTCCTTGCTGCCGGCGGTGAGTGCGATCAGCATCTGGCTGTCGCGCCTGGCGTCGCCGATTTGGCGCGTTGTGAATTGGCCGTAATGCTGGTGCGTCAGCAGCATCACCCCGATCGAGTCGGAGAACATGATCGAGCTGGCCTGGTCGTTCGAGAACTGCGGATTGAGCGTGCCCCCGATCGCGAGATAGAAGTTGGTCGCCGCCTGCAGATCGCGCACCGGCAGATTTATGAAGATCATCCTGGTCATCGGTCTAAGCCTTGCCTTCGTTGACAGGTACTAGTCAGTCCAGTACCGTTTTCATGGCTAGCATGCGAGAACGGTACCGTCTAGTACTGGTTGGGAGGGCGCCATGAAAATCGACGGTGAGACCAGGTCGGCACGCAAGGATCGTGAGATCATCCAGGCGGCCACGGCGGCGTTCATCAGCAAGGGTTATGACGGGACCAGCATGGAGGAAATCGCCACCAAGGCGGGGGCTTCCAAGCAGACCGTCTACAAGCATTTCACCGACAAGGAGACGCTGTTCGGCGAAGTCGTTCTGTCAACCGCCGGCCAGGTCAACGACATCATCGAGTCCGTGACGACGCTGCTTTCCGAGGCGAAATTCATGGAAGGCGGCCTGCAGCAGCTTGCCCGGCGTCTGATAGCGGTTCTCATGGATGAAGAGTTGTTGAAGCTGCGGCGCTTGATCATCGCCAATGCGGATCGAATGCCGCAGCTTGGCCGCGGTTGGTACGAAAAAGGTTTTGAGCGCATGCTTGCCTCGACCGCGTCCTGCTTTCAAAAGCTCACCAGTCGAGGACTGATACAAACCAGCGATCCCTATCTGGCAGCCAGCCATCTTTTTGGAATGCTTCTTTGGATCCCCATGAACGAGGCCATGTTCACGGGAAGCAACCGGCGCTCCAAGGCCGAACTGGAACGGCACGCGGACGCCTCGGTGGAGGCGTTTCTTGTCATCTATGGGGTCAAGCCGAAATAGTCTCGGTCCCGCCGACATTCGCGGTAACGCCGCGAACATAACGGCGCCCTATCGCACTGGGGTGTCCGCCCCCTCGGCCTTCAGCCGCGCAAGCTGGGCGCGCTGCAGGTCGAGCGCGGCGTTGACGAAGCGTGATATGGTCGCGAGTTCGGCGTCGCTGAAGGTGGCGATCACCTTCTCGCCCTCCTTGGCGATGGCGCCGTAATAGCGCGCCGACAGTTCCCGCGTCGCTTCGGTCGCCTCGATCACCACCTTGCGCCGGTCCTCGAGACTGCGCGTGCGCGTCAGGTAGCCGCGCGCCTCCAGCCGGTCGATCAGCGCCGTCACCGCCGCCGGCGTCAGCCCGGTCGCGGTCGCAACCGCGCCCGCCGATTGCGGGCCGCCATAGAGCAGCCCGAGACAATGACGCTCGGCCATGTTCAGCCCGAGCCGCATCCCTACCGCTTCGTCATAGGCCTGCGTGGCGTCCTGCCATTGCATGATGGCAAGGCCGATCGCTGCCGTCATTTCGTCGCGGAGCCCGCTTGACGAATTTATTTCGATCATCTAACTATCAATCTGTCTAACATTTAGACCATTGCAGAAATATGCGACCACCGCCTGGACAAGGCAAGAGCCGGCCGCCGACAAGGAGTGAAAAATGAGCTTGATTCAACAACGCACCCCTCTCTCGCACGAGGATGAATTCAAATACGCCAAGCTGGCGATGGAATGGTATGGCTGGGGCTCTCCCATCGGCCTCGGCATCCTGCTCGTGGCGCTTGCCGCCGCGGCCGTGCTGGTGCGCATCGCCATCTACGGCTTTTAACGATGGCCGTCACCACCAACGAGGCCTTGCCGGTTGCCATCATTGGCGCCGGCGTTGCCGGGCTGGCCCTTGCCGTCATGCTTCGCCGGCAAGGGCTTGACGTCTGCCTGTTCGAGGCACGATCGCGCGAGACCTTGAGCGAAGGCGCCTTCCTCACCTTGGCGCCCAACGGCATCAATGCCTTGCGCGCGCTTGGGCTTGCCGAGCGCGTGAGCGCGCTGGGCATTCGCACGCTTGGCTTCGAGATCATGAACGCCGCCGGGCGCCGTCTCATCCATCTCGACGAGCGGCAGTCGATGCGCGAGGCCGGCGCCGAAAGCGTCACACTGCGGCGCGCGGACCTGCTCGGCGCGTTGCTGGATGAAGCGCTGGCACTTGGCGCCGACATCCGTTTTGGCTATGCGCTCGCCGACATCGAGGACCAGGCCGATTGTGTACGCCTTGCCTTCGGCAACGGTGCCACGGTCGATGCCGCGTGGCTGGCCGGTTGCGATGGTGTCTGGTCGCGCGTCCGCCGCGTCTGTTTCCCGGCCTCCCCGGATCCTGTCTATACCGGACTGACCGGCGTCGGCGGCGTGGCGGAACTGCCCTTTGTCGCGCCGACCGACGGCCTGATGCATATGGTGTTCGGCAAGAAAGCCTTCTTCGGTTACATGAAGCCGGATGACGGGCCGGTGTTGTGGTTCTCGTCCTTCCCGCTGGACGAGGATGCCGCCCTAGCGAGACCCGATCCCCTGCGTCTGGCGGCAACCGTTCGCCAGCTGCATGCCGGCGACCCCAGAACGATCCGCCAGATCGTCGACACCGTCACGCAAATTCCGCGCGCCTATC
Organism: Mesorhizobium sp. 113-1-2; assembly: GCF_016756475.1. NCBI lineage: Bacteria > Pseudomonadati > Pseudomonadota > Alphaproteobacteria > Hyphomicrobiales > Phyllobacteriaceae > Mesorhizobium > Mesorhizobium sp. 113-1-2. The sequence continues at coordinate 671,106 of NZ_AP023242.1, read as the reverse complement.
CCGTGTTCGACATGCTGCATCTGCCGCAATGGCACACCGGCCGAGTGATTCTACTGGGCGATGCCGCGCACGCCGTCTCGCCGCATTCCGGGCAGGGCGCGTCGATGGCCATCGAGGATGCCGTGGTGCTCACCGCGTGCCTGGATACGACACCGCTGCCGACGCAGGCTTTCGCCGCCTTTCAGGCGCTGCGCCAGGACCGCGTCGAGCACATCGTCAAGGTCAGCCGGCGCATCGGTTCGCAAAAACAGGTAAAAGGCCGCGTCGCCCTGTTCCTGCGCGACCTGATGCTACCCTTCTTCATCCGCTTCGGCTCGCGCACGACCCGCGCCATGACGCGTTACCGTGCCGACCTGGCGCCGCTCGAAAAACCATCGATCTGACCGGCAACCGCACCCGTCGCGGATATTCCCGGCCGCTCAGACAGCGACCACCTTACTCAGATGCTCTCCCAGCCGGCAGGCCAGCGCGGTGATCGTCGTCGTCGGGTTGGCTTGACCGGATGTGCAGAACACCGAGGAGCCGCCGACATAGAGATTATCCATGCCGTGCACCTTGCAGTTGGCGTCCACCACGCTCCTGGTGACGTCGGTGCCCATGCGCGTACCGCCCATGTGATGGTGGCCGGCGGTCTCCTCGTCGGTCGGATAATCCTCGCCATTGGCGATCCAATCCATCAGACGAACCCGGCCGAGATCCTTCTCGATCAGTGTCTTGCCGAACAGTTTTAGACCTTCGACAAGCGTGCGGCGTTCGAGTTCCGATTTCTTCCAGTGCAGCTCGATGCGTGGCACGCCGGCATGGTCGACATCGGTCTTGGACAGTTCGATCTGGTTGGACGCCAGCGGCGCCTGTTCCCAGGCGACGTAGAGCTGGGCCGCGCAGCGCAGGTTCTGGCTGAGCTGATAGGCGACCCATTCGGCCATGTCGGGCGCCGTGCAGGCGAGGTCCGCAATCACATGCTTGACGCCGGCATAGGGCGTCTCGATCAGCCTGATGCCGAAATTCATGATCTGCAGCCGCTCCATCGCGGCAAGCGTCGGCGAGAAGAAAGCCTCGTTGACGGCATCGACCTCGAACGCGCCGTAATCAGCCAGGATGGCATTGCCGCCCTCGAAGGTCGGGTGCTCCATCCAGTAGCGGCCAAGTGCCATGGCGTTCGGCACGACGCCGCCATTGGAGCGCTGGTTCGACCACAGAAGCAGCCGCGAATTCTCCAGCCCGCCGGTGCAGACGATGAAATAGTCGGCGCTGAACGAGCCGGCGTCCTGGCCGTTGGACCAAAGTTTGGCGCCGGTCACCCGTTTGCCGTCGCCGGCAAGCTCGGTCGCATAGGTGTTAAGCACGACGGCGATGTTCCGGCTCTTGTCGAGTTCGTCTGCGAATTTCTCGGCGAAGCGCACCGCCGGGCTCTTGATCAGCTGCACCCAGCGTATGTCGTCCGAGATCGGCACGTCGGGCCGAAAATCGGGAAGCTCCAGGATGTCGTGCACCTCGTGCAGATAGGGCTCGATGTCGGCGCGGCGGATCGGCCAACCAGTGTCGGGTGCCCAGGCCTTCGGTTCGAAATCCTGTTTGTCGAGCACTCGGCACCAGCCGGCCCAGTGGTTGGAGCTGCCGCCCATATAGCGCAGCCGGGTGATGTCGAGATCGAAATAGAAATCGCCGACCGTGGTGCCACGGTAGAAATCCTGCGACTCGTCGCTGAAGTCCCGCGAGCCGGCCTCGAGCACCACGACCGGGATGCCGGCGGCACCCAGCTTGCGGGCAATGGTGGTGCCAGCCGGGCCGGAACCGAGGATGCATACCCTGGGTTTGAAGTTGGCGGCGCGATACGCCTCATAGCTGTCGAAGATCATGCCAGGTCGCTCCGCTTCAGGATCCAGCCATTGACCTCGACGATCTCATTCGGGTCGCCATGGGATGGATCGACCCGGGAGGAACCGGCCCGTGATGGACCAGTATGGGCCGCGTCGGCCTCAGGCAGCTTGCGGAACAGGGACAGGGCAGGCAGGGCGATCAGCGCCTGCACGAGCGTGCGGCGCGACATTTTTTTGAAGAAACTCATGCCAGGTCTCTCGGATAGGGCTTCGATGCGCGCATGACATTCCCCGAACGGCACACGCCTCGTCACAGAGGCCAGTATCGTGCCAAGCCGGGCCTCGAAGCAGTGAAAAGCCGGCCAGGCGGCACAACCGAATGCAAACAGGGTTAGAAATTCCTTAACAGGCCGGGTGTATCGGACTGGCGGCTCACGCGGCCGCGGAAATGTCCGTATCGAGGATCGTCAGGTTGCGACCGCGATGCTTTGCCTGGTAGAGGCGCCGGTCCGCGGCGCGCATCAGTTCCGAGACGTTGACGTCCTCGCCGCAGACGGTGCCGCCGATGCTGACGGTCAGCGGAATGGTCCGTTCATCGACCGGCCGGAAGCGGATCAGCTCGACCTCGCGGCGAATGCGCTCGGCGACACGCTTGGCTTCCTGCTCGGTGGCCCCGACCAGGAACGCGCCGAACTCCTCGCCACCGATGCGGCCAAGCACGTCGCCGCTGCGCACACCGCGCTCGATGGCGCTGGCGATCAGCAGCAGCGCGTCGTCGCCGGTCAGGTGGCCGAAACTGTCATTGATCTTCTTGAAATGATCGGCGTCGATGATCAGCAGCGCGCCGCGGTCGGACTTGCGCCGCGAGCCGTCCAGCGCGGCAAAGAAACTTTCCCGGTTGAGCATGCCGGTCATGTCGTCGCGGCTCGCCTTCTCCGACAGGCGGCGGTGCGCCGCTGCAAGCTGGGCGTGCGCCCGGGCCAGTTCGCGGTGGGCGTTTTTCAACCTGTCGCTCTGCCAGAAGGTGCTGGCGCAGGCCACCCATGCAAGCACCAGCGGACAGAGGGTGGAGGTCAGCCAGATCGTCCGGTTGATCGGGAATCCCAGGGCCGGAACGATGATCAGCGTCAGGAGAAGAGAGGCGGCGACGGAGGCGAAAGCGATAGCGGCGGATTTCAGAATGATGCTGTTCATCGCGGGCTCCCCACAGGACTGTCTCTGTGCCAGCAAGCCCTGAAGGCCACCTTTCCCGGTTGCTTAAAATTTGAATTGTGCCGCCATTTCCGCCACTCAAAGCGCGCGAAAGTTGTGGATAAAGTCTCTTTCAGATTCCCCGTTTCATGCCATAAGGAGCGCATGACCACGCTGCCTGATCCCGCCCGCTTCGCCCATGTCACCGACTGGGTGTTCGACCTCGACAACACGCTCTATCCACATCATTCGAATCTGTTCTCGCAGATCGACGTCAAGATGACGGCCTATGTCGGGGAACTGCTGGCGCTGCCGCGCGAGGAGGCGCGCAAGCTGCAGAAGGAGCTTTATCTCGAATATGGCACGACGCTGAACGGGCTGATGACGCGCCACGGCATCGATCCCGACGATTTCCTCGAGAAGGTGCATGACATCGACTATTCCTGGCTGGTGCCCGACCCTGTTCTCGGCACCGCCATCCGCCAGCTTCCTGGCCGCAAGTTCATCTTCACCAATGGTGACCGCAGGCACGCCGAGCGCACCGCGCGCCAGCTCGGCATCCTCGATCATTTCGACGACATCTTCGATATCGTCGCCGCCGGCCTCAATCCCAAGCCCGCGCGCCAGACCTACGAGAAGTTCGCCGCGCTGCACGCCGTCACCGGCCACAATGCGGTGATGTTCGAGGACCTCGCCCGCAACCTGGAGGTGCCGAAGGCGCTGGGCATGACCACGGTTCTGGTGGTGCCGCGCAATTTCGAGCCGACCTTTGCCGAGATCTGGGAACGCGACCCCGCGCAGGAGGATGACGTCGATTTCGTCACCGACGATTTGGCGGGGTTTCTGACTGCGATTGTGGAGGGGGTAGAGGAATTGAAGAACTGAAGAGCTGAGGAATTGAAGAACTGGGGAACGGAGGAACGATCCGGCCCTCCTTTTTCCTCAATTCCCCAATTCCCCAGTTCCCGGCCTTACTCCCCTAATTTGTAGAACCGGCTGATAATCCCCCACGCCTCATCCGCGGTGTCGACGAAGTCGATGATGTCCTGGTCGCCGGGGCTGATCGTGCCTTGTTCTGCGAGGAAGTCGAGGTTGATCGCGCGCTTCCAGAACGACTTGCCGAACAGGATCACCGGTACGCGCTCCATGCGCCCGGTCTGGATCAGGGTCAGCGTCTCGAAGAACTCGTCCATCGTGCCGAAGCCGCCGGGAAACACTGCCACCGCCTTGGCGCGCATGACGAAGTGCATCTTGCGGATGGCGAAATAGTGGAAGTTGAAGCACAGCTCCGGTGTCACATAGGCGTTCGGCGCCTGTTCGTGCGGCAGCACGATGTTGAGCCCGATCGACGGCGCGCCGACATCGTCGGCGCCGCGATTTCCCGCTTCCATCACGCCCGGGCCGCCGCCGGTCACCACGACATATTCGCGGTAGTATGAGGCGGCCGACTGCTGCGAGCAGAGGCGGGCGAATTTGCGCGCCTCCTCGTAATATTTGCTGTTTTCCTCGAGGTTCTTCCTCTGCGTCTCGTTCTTGGCGGCCCAGGCTTCACCACCGGGTTCCGGCAGGCGCGCGCCGCCAAACAGGATTACCGTCGAACGGATACCGCGCTCGGCCAGGATCATCTCCGGCTTCAAGAGTTCGAGCTGCAGGCGCACCGCGCGCAATTCGCGCCGCGTCATGAAGTCGGGATCGTTCCAGGCAAGCCGGTAGGTCTCGGCCCGCGTCTGCGGCGTGTCCGGCACGCTTCTCGACCGCTCCAGATCCTCGTCCGAATGCGGCAGTGGCGTCCACCCCGCCTTTTCCATAGGTGTCATCAAATTACCCGTCCAAATTCCCTTGACTGCGCCGTCCCATGACGCAGGTGCGATTGACCCCCATTGAGCCTTAACATAAGCAGGTTCCGCAAACGTGTCCGGCGGTTTTGCGACAAGAACCTGCTGCATGCAAAGACCCAAGCAGGCGAAGCATGCCCGGGGTCGCGCGACTTTCGAAACAGGTTAAGGCGCAGCCCCTTAACAGCTTGGTAATGGAGCGAATTCATGTCGAAGCCCGATCTGGCGAGCCTCGAAAAGACCATCGAGAAGGCCTTCGAGGAACGCGACACGATTTCGACCGCGACCCGCGGCGAAACCCGCGATGCCATTCAGTCGGCGCTCGACCTGCTCGACCGCGGCACGGTGCGCGTCGCCGAGCGCCAGCCCGATGGCAAATGGCACGTCAACCAGTGGCTGAAGAAGGCGGTGCTGCTCTCCTTCCGGCTCAACCCGATGGAGATCATCAAGGGCGGCCCCGGCCAGGCCGTGTGGTGGGACAAAGTACCGTCGAAGTTCGATGGTTGGAGCGCCGTCGATTTCGAGAAGGCGGGCTTCCGCGCCGTGCCGTCATCGATCGTGCGCCGTTCCGCCTATGTCGCGCCGGGCGCCGTGCTGATGCCGTCCTTCGTCAATGTCGGCGCCTATGTCGATACCGGCACCATGGTCGACACCTGGGCCTCCGTCGGCTCCTGCGCCCAGATCGGCAAGAACGTGCACCTGTCGGGCGGCGTCGGCATCGGCGGCGTGCTGGAGCCGATGCAGGCCGGCCCAACCATCATCGAGGACAATTGCTTCATCGGCGCGCGTTCGGAAGTCGTCGAGGGCTGCATCGTGCGTGAGGGCTCGGTGCTCGGCATGGGCGTCTTCATCGGCCAGTCGACCAAGATCGTCGACCGCGCCTCCGGCGAGATCTTCTACGGCGAAGTGCCGCCCAACTCGGTGGTCGTCGCCGGCTCGCTGCCGGGCAAGCCTTTTCCGAACAACGAGCCTGGCCCCGGCCTCTACTGCGCCGTCATCGTCAAGCGCGTCGACGCCAAGACCCGGTCCAAGACCTCGATCAACGAATTGCTGCGCGATTGATCTTTCCGCTGGGCGGGCGCACCTTCCGCCGGCGCGACAATCCGTCGCGCTGGTTCAACATGGAGGGGTGACATGGACTGGAAATATCTGCTGACCAGCTATGAGGGTCGCATCAACCGCGCCAAATTCTGGGCTTGCGTGGGCGTCATTTTCGTCGGCGCGGTGATCGCGATGATCCTTGACAACATACTGGGCACGACATTCAACCAAATGCCTTACGGCTTTATCTATGTAATCTACTCGCTCGCCATGCTCTATTCGGTCTTCGCCGTCTACGCCAAGCGCTGGCATGATCGGGGCAAGTCCGGCTGGTGGAGCCTGATCATCCTGGTGCCCTTCATCGGCGCGATCTGGTTTCTGGTGGAATGCGGCATTCTCGAAGGCGCCAGGGGCGCCAATCAATACGGACGGGACCCGCTTGCCTGACAGTTCAAATCTCACCTGGCTTTTCTTCAAGACATCGGGCCGCGTCAGCCGCGCGGCCTATTTTCTTGGTGGCCTGCTCGTCGCCATCATCCAGGCCTTCCCGCTCTACCGCTTCACGCTGGTGCCGGAAGGCTCGGCCGAGAGCAATATGTGGTCGTTCATCTTCTTCATCGCCTTTATCGCCTCGCTATGGTCGAACATCGCGCTGGCGGTGAAACGCCTGCACGACCTCGACAAGCCGGGCATTGCCGCGCTGATCCTGTTCGTACCGGTCGTCTCGATCGTCGCCTTTCTTGTGTTGTGCCTGTTTCCAGGGCAGCCTGGGCCCAACCGTTATGGCCGGCGCACCAACGAGCCGGCGCAACCCTGAGGACCGATCGGACATGCGCTACCGCACGCTTGATCCGAAACTGATCATCGACACCGCCGAACGGCTGGAAGGCCGTGTCGCCGAGCGTTTTCCCAACGCCGGACTGCGCGGCGTCGCCGCCGAACTTGTGTCGCTGTCGCGCGATCTGGCCAAGGCGGCGAAAGGGCTCGAGGAACCGATCTGGTGGCTGCGCGGCCTCATCATCGCCGCCGTCCTCGCCGGCGCGTTGATCTTCCTGTTCGTCGGCACCATCCTGCCGCTCATTCACATCTCCCAGGCCGACGATGCGGTGCAATCGGTGCAAGGCATCGAAGCAACGATCAACATGATCATCCTTGCCGTGCTCGGCCTGCTGGCGCTGGTCCGCACCGAGGAGCGCATCAAGCGCAAGCGGGTGTTTCGTCAGCTGCACGGGCTGCGCTCGCTGATCCATGTCATCGACATGCACCAGTTGACCAAGGATCCGGCGGCGCTCTCGGCCAGTTTCAAGCCGACGGCGCATTCGCCGGCCCGCATCACCAATGCCGCCGATCTCGCGCGCTACCTCGACTATTGCTCCGAAATGCTGTCGATCACCGGCAAGATCGCCGCCCTGTTCGCGCAGTCGGTCAATGACGACGTCGTCATCGACGGCGTCAACGACATCGAGAACCTGGCGTCCAACCTGTCGCGCAAGATCTGGCAGAAGATCACGCTGATCGAGAACCATCCGGCGGCACAACCTGTTCCGGCGCCAGGCCCGGCGGGCCAAGCCGCGCCGCTTCCGCGGCGCGCACCAAAGCGGTAACGCTTTTCAAGAACGGCGCCGGCGTCCCCGTTCTCTGGGCAAGGCCGAGCACCGCCCCTTGCAGTTCGCCGATCTCGGTCGGCCGGCCGCGCTGCAGGTCGTCCCACATCGACGAGCGCGCCTCGGGGTCGATCGCCAGCATGCGCCGCGCGAGCCGTTTGAACAGCCAGTCCGGCAGCCGGAGCACCTTCGGCAGCAGCGCCGGCCGCAGCCCGGCGATACGCGCCGGCGCGATGCCGGAGGCCTTCATCGCCAGCAAGGCCTCGTCGATCTGGCCGGCCAGGATCAGCCGCCAGCGGCGATCGGCGAGTTCGCGCGCCAGCGGCAGGTCCGACAGCGCCACCAGCGCGTTGTTGAGGTTCATCAGAAGCTTGCCCCACAGCACGGCCCTCATGTCGCCATGCGTCTCGACCGCCAGCCCTTCGACATCAAGGATGCTGGCGACATCGAGAAGGCCGGCAAGGCCGCCGTCCTCGATCATCACCTTGCCCTCGCTGGCGCGGTGAACGCGCAGCGGCAGCTCGCCATCAGGCGATTGCACCACGTTGAACGGCACCATGCCGGCCAGCACGGTTTGCTGGCCAAGCCCGGCGCGCAGCCTGTCGGCATTGTCGACGCCGTTCTGCAGGCTGACCACCACCGCATCGGGGCGTGCATGAGCGTCGATCAACGCCGCCATCTCCTGCGTCGCGCCGCTCTTGACGGTGACCAGAATTACGTCCGCCTGCGGCAGAGCGCCGGCGGGATCGGCGGTTACCTCGAGCCCGTCCGGCTTGACCAGGCGATCGCGGCCTTCAAGGTCGCTGATGCGCAATCCGCCTTGCCGCAGCGCTGCCTCGATGCGCGGCCGGACCAGCAGCACAACCTGCCGCCCGCCAAGCGCCAGGCAGCCGCCGACATAACAGCCGATGCTGCCGGCACCGGCGATGACGATCCGTTTTTCCCCGTTTGCCATTTCTTACTCCCGCCCGGCCGGACTATACGACATGAAAACCATAATGTCGGCGCCATCGCCTGCCATTGGGCTGGCCCCCATGTCTGGCCGTGACAGGCCTTCCGCTTTCGACTATCGCTTTTGCCATGACGCTGCCGACCGATCCCGCCGCAAACCTCGCCACCCTCATCCGCTGTGCCTCGGTGACACCAGCCGAAGGCGGTGCGCTGAGCGCGCTGGAAACGATGCTGAAACCGCTCGGCTTCCTGGTCGACCGGCCAGTCTTTTCGGAAGACGGTACGCCCGATATCGAGAACCTCTATGCAAGGCGGTCCGGCAACGGCCCGCATCTGATGTTCGCCGGCCATACCGATGTCGTGCCGGTCGGCGACGAGGCCGCCTGGACGCACCCGCCCTTCGCCGCCGAGATCGCCAATGGCGAGATGTATGGCCGTGGCGCCGTCGACATGAAGGGCGGCATTGCCTGCTTCATTGCGGCGATAGCGCGCCATGTCGAGAGCAATGGCGGCCCCAAGGGCTCGGTCTCGCTGCTGATCACCGGCGATGAGGAAGGTCCGGCCATCAACGGCACCGTCAAGCTGCTCGAATGGGCCGCTTCCAGGGGCGAGAAATGGGATGCCTCGATCGTCGGCGAGCCGACCAATCCCGATGCGCTCGGCGACATGATCAAGATCGGCCGGCGCGGCTCGCTGTCCGGTTCGATCACGGTCAATGGCCGCCAGGGCCATGCCGCCTACCCGCAGCTTGCCGACAATCCGGTGCGCGGGCTGATCAACCTGGTCGACGCCTTGCTGCATCCCGTCTTCGATAAGGGAACCAAGGATTTCCAGCCGACCAATCTGGAGGTCACCTCCATCGATGTCGGCAACCCGGCCACCAATGTGATTCCGGCCAAGGCCACCGCGACCTTCAACATCCGCTTCAACGACACCTGGACGGCCGAGACCGTTCAGGCCGAAATCCACAACCGCCTCGACCAGGCGGCGAAGCGCAAGAAGTACCGGCCGGGCAAGAAGACGTCGGTCGACTACGACCTCGTCTGGCGCGACCGGCCAAGCCATGTCTTCTTGACCCGCGACGACAAGTTGGTCGACACGCTTGCCGGCTCGATCAAGGCGACGGTCGGCAAAAAACCGGCGCTGTCCACGTCGGGCGGCACGTCGGATGCGCGCTTCATCAAGGATTACTGCCCGGTGGTCGAGTTCGGCCTGGTCGGCAAGACTATGCATATGGTCGACGAGCGCGTCGCCCTTGCCGATCTCGAAACACTGACGCGGATCTATCAACGCTTCATCGAAGACTGGTTCGGGCAGGGCTGAGCAGCATGCTTTCGGCGGATGAAACCCAAGCTTCGCTGACCGGTGCCTGGCGGCTGATGCTCGGCAAGGTCGACGGCCTGCGCCTGCTCGACCTGTCGGCGGACGGCTTTTGGAATTCCTTCTTCGCCATTGTCGTTGCCGCGCCGGCGCTGATCGTCGGCTGGGTCGGCATCGCCAACGAGATCGGCGATCCCAACGCTTTCGTGGGCCGTTTCGGTATGCTGTTGCGCCTGGCAACGGTCGATATCGGCTCCTGGGTGCTGCCGCTGGTCGTGTTCGCCGTGGTCGCACCGCGCGCCGGCATCGGTGGCCGCTTCGTCCACTATGTCGTGGCCAGCAACTGGGCCTCCGCCATCACCGCCTGGCTGATGCTGCCCTCGGCGCTGATCAGGCTTTTCCTGTCGTCCGCGAGCCAGATATCGAGCATCGTGTCTCTGCTGCTGTTTGCCCTGTCGATGGCGCTGACCTGGCGTATGACCAACGCCACGATCGGCAAGGGCGCGGCGATCGGAACCGCCGTTTTCGTCGGCATGTTCATCGCTTCGCTGCTGGTGCTGTTTGGGCTGCAGATGCTGCTTGGCATCTCCGTGCCGGACGATATCGGGGCACAGAGCCTTTCGGGACCGTTCCCGGGGTAAAGCCTCCGGACTCTCTCCCGAATAGAGGACTCTATTCAGGGATAATCGACGCCAATGAGGAAAAGCCCGTCGGGCGGCGCCACCTGGCCGCAGGCGGCGCGGTCGCGCGCTTCGAGTGCTACCTTGAGATCGGCCTCGGTCCAGCCGCCATCGCCGACGCGCTTGAGCGAGCCGACCATGGAGCGCACTTGGTTGTGCAGGAAGGAACGGGCCAAGGCTCTCACTTCGATCATGTCGCCCGCCCGGCTCACATCGAGCCGCTCCAGTGTCCGGACCGGGCTGTTGGCCTGGCACTGCGTCGAGCGGAAGGTGGTGAAGTCATGCCGGCCGAGCAGGATTTTAGCCGCCTCGTGCATGGCGCCGGCGTCGAGCCGCTTCGGCACCCACCACACCTTGCCCTTTTCCAGGGCGGCGGGCGCGCGACGATTGAGGATGCGGTAGAGATAGTGGCGGCCTGTGGCCGAGAACCGCGCGTCGAAATCGTCCGGGACGATCGCCGCCTTCAGGATGGCGACATGCGCACCGGCTGCCTGCAGATGGGCGTTGATGGCATCGCGCACCTTGTCGCCAGGCCAAGCCTTGGCGAGGTCGGCATGCGCCACCTGGGCGGTCGCATGCACGCCAGCATCGGTACGGCCGGCGGCGCGCAGCCGCACCGCCTCGCCACAGAATTTCTCGATCGCCTGCTCGATCGCCTGCTGCACCGAAGGCTGGTCGGCCTGGTGCTGCCAGCCGGCAAACAGGCTGCCGTCATATTCGATGTCGAGGCGAAAACGCGGCATGCCGGCAGCTTATACGTTCTCGCCTACGCGGCGAGAGCGGTGAAGGCGGAGGCGTAGACCAGCTTGCCGGCCTCCGGAGCGTCGCCCCAGGCCAGCGCCTGCAGCGCTTCGCCTTGGTATTCGCTCTCGAACTTTTCGGCCCGTGCATGGCTGTAGCCGAAACGGCCGTAATAGGCTGGGTCGCCCAGCACCACTGCCAGTGTCTCGCCGGCATCCTTGAGGCGGATATGCGCCTCGCGGATCAGCGCGCCGCCAATGCCTGAGCCATGGAACGAAGGTTCCACCGCCAGCGGCGCCAGCGCCACGGCCGCGAGGCTCTTGCCGCCATTCTGGACGAACAGCCGCGAAAACAGGATATGGCCGACCACCTGGCCGTCTTCTTCCGCTACCAGTTCGACGACGGCGTCGCCGCCGGTCACCAGCGCGTCGACCAGCCCGGCCTCCGCCTGCTGGCCGAAGGCGTGTTCCTCGACGAGGCGAATGGCCTCGCGATCCCGCGGCGTCGCCGCGCGTATCGACATCATGCTCATGAGAACTTCATTCCTTTTACGATCTTGGCTCCGCGTAGGAATTCCGACGCGGCGGCGGGCTTTCCGCCCGCACGTTGAACTTCGACCAGCCTGACCGCGCCTGAACCGCAGGCGACCGTCAGCCGGTCATCGAGAATTCCTCCCGACTCGCCCAAATCTTCCGAAAGCGACGGGCCTTCGGAAAGCGTCGAACGAAGCAGTTTCAGCCGTTCCATGCGGCCGCCAATGTCAATTTCGGACCAGGCGCCGGGAAAGGGCGACAGGCCGCGAAGGTGGTTATGGACCTCGGCCGCAGGCCGCGTCCAGTCCACGCGCGTCTCGGATTTATCGATTTTTCTGGCGTAAGTCACCCCTTCCGCCGCTTGCGCGGTAAATGTCAGGGTGTTCTCTTCCAGCCGCGCCAGCGCTTCCACCATCAAGGCTGCACCGACGCGCATCAACCGATCATGCAGATCGCCGGCTGTCATATCGGGTTCGATGGCGCATTTTTCAAGCAATCCCACCGGGCCGGTGTCGAGACCCTCTTCCATGCGCATCACCATCATGCCGCTTTCCAGGTCTCCAGCCATGATGGCGCGCTGGATGGGGGCGGCACCGCGCCAGCGTGGCAGAAGCGACGCATGGCCGTTGATGCAGCCAAACCGGGGTGCGTCGAGAACAGCCTTCGGCAGCAGCAAACCATAGGCGACGACCACGGCGATATCGGCCTGCAAGGTGCCGAAAGCGGCCTGCTCGGCCTCGCCCTTGAGGGAGGTCGGTGTCCGCACCTCGATGCCCAGCCGCTCGGCCTCGCGCTGCACCGGCGAAGGCGTCAGTTCCAGTCCGCGCCGGCCAGCGGCGCGCGGCGGCTGGGTGTAGACGGCGGAAATCTCATGTCCGGCCTCGGCAATCGCGCGCAGCGTCGGCACCGAAAACTCAGGCGTGCCCATGAAGATGACGCGAAGGGGCATTTTTCTTCCGATTCCTGTTTCTTTCTGCGCACCGTGTGCCGGCTCACGCCCCCGCTTCAAACGGGTTTACCAGCTTCAGGTAAAGCCCGTCGAAATCGCGGACATTGCGCGTCGCAAGCGTCGCATCATGGGCGAGGCAGATCGCGGCGATCATAGCGTCGGAAAGACTGATAGGGCGCCCGATCCTTTCCCGTGCCGCACGCAGCCTGCCGGCAAGTCGAGGGATCGAACCCGAAAATTCCACGATACGGCCGGCGAACTGCTGCGAAATCAGCTGATCGAGCACGCGAACATAGCGGTCCGATCCGGTCTTGTTCAAGAACCGTTCGGCACCGAAAGATTGCTCCATGATGACTGGTCCGCACATATAGAGCGCGAGCAGATCCTGCTTTCGGAACCAGGCGGAGACATTCGAGTCGGGCACAGGCTTGCTGGCTTCGGAAACGACATTGGTATCGAGGACAATCACTCGAAACCCTCAACGGGACGACCGAAGTCGCGTTTCCTGTCCGCTTCGATGTCGTCCATCATCTCGGAAAATTCATCGCCAATTGCATTTTCGGCAGCGAACGCCGAACGAATAGCATCCCAGGCTGAAAGCCCTGGTCCCGGCTTGGCTTCTTTCTCCGCGACCATGCCTTTGCGCAAAAGATCGATGGCCTTGCTCGACAGACTTTGGCCGCCTTTGCGCGCCGCTTGTTCGATTTCGCGCTTCAAGGGCTCGGGAATGTCTCTGATCAGGATATCGCCCATAGCCATCTCCACGAATTGATATCACTGATATCATCTCGGCGACCTGTGATCAACAATAACTCCGATCCCTTCGCTGCAGTGACCTAGAGAGTTCGTTAACTCTATCACCAATAGTTTGGGCGCATAATTCGAGCACCTATCCCTAGGAGCCTCATATGCAGCGCGATCAAAAGCCTTTTGGGAAACGCAGAGCCCCCTTCGCCGAGTTCAAAACAGTTGAGGAACGATACGAGAAAGGCGAACTGTCGAGGCGAAGGGAAAGCAATTTCGCCGTCTACGTCACGCCTCTGGTAGCAGGGGCGATCATCATAGTTTTGATTTTCTCACCAGAGTCTCGTGCGCTCGCAATTGAAATCGGCGCGAAAGGAATCGAGATAGGCAAGGAATGGGTTCTGCGTGGGTTGCTGGAGTAAATGCTATCCCACCAGCTTGCCCGGTGCCTTGTCCTTGGCGAGCTTCTTGAATTTCTTCAACACCATGTCGCGCTTCAGCTTCGAGATGTGGTCGATGAACAGCACGCCGTTGAGATGGTCGATCTCGTGCTGCAGGCAGGTCGCCATCAGCCCCTCGGCCTCCATCTCCTGCAGCTTGCCGTCGCGGTCGAGATATTTCACCCGCACGGAAGCGGGGCGTTCGACCTCGGCGTAATAGTCGGGGATCGACAGGCAGCCTTCCTCGTAGACGGAGCGCGCCTCGGCGCTTTCCAGGATCTCCGGGTTGATGAAGACATGCGGCGCCGGCGTTTCGTCTTCCTTGGCCAGGTCGATCACCAGCATGCGCAGCGGCTCGCCGATCTGGATTGCCGCCAGCCCGATGCCGGGCGCGTCATACATGGTCGCCAGCATATCGTCGGCAAGTTTACGCAAGGGCGCGTCGACGCGCTCCACCGGCTTCGAAACCTGGCGCAGGATGGGATCGGGAAGGATAATGAGCGGCTTGATCGGCATGGCGTCCCACGTAAGACGTTCAGCGAAAAGCGTCAACCGGTGCACCTGAGCCTCGTTCACGTTTTGATCTGTGCCATCAGGCCGAATCGGCTATGCTGTCCACATGAATGATCTGAGCACCATCCTTTCCGAGCCCGTCGCACGACTTGGCGCCTCGACAATCACGCTTGGCCACGCGCTGGCTTTCGCCGTCTTGTTGTTTCTCGGCCTGTTCGTAGCGCTGGTCGTCGCGCTGTGGCGGTCGGCCAAGGCGCGCGCGGTCGCGGCCGCGGAAGCCGCCGACCATGCCCGCGACGCCGAGGCGCGGATGGCCGGCATCTTGCAAAGCCAGGCCGAGATGCAGGGCCGCATGGGGGCCATCGCCGAAGTGTTCGGCGCCCGCCAGGCAGAGCTGACGCAGTCGATTGGCCAACGCCTCGACGCCATGACCGGCCGCATCGGCCAGACGATGACCGAGCAGACCAAATCCACGCATGAGAGCCTGGCCAAACTGCAGGAGCGGCTGGCGATCATCGATGTCGCGCAAGGCAACATCCAGTCGCTTGCCGGCCAGGTCGTGCAGCTGCAGGCGATCCTCTCCAACAAGCAGACGCGCGGTGCCTTCGGCCAGTCGCGCATGGAGGCGATCGTCGCCGACGGCCTGCCGATGGGCGCATACGAATTCCAGGCGACATTGTCGAATGGCAGCCGGCCGGATTGCCTGGTGAAGATGCCGAACGGCGCGCCGTCGCTGGCCATCGATGCCAAGTTTCCGCTGGAAGCCTGGAACGCCATCCGCGCCGCCGATGGCGCCGACCTGCAGAAGGTCGCCTCGCAGGCCTTCCGCCGCGACATCGAGATACATGTCCGCGATATCTCGGAGAAATACCTGATCCAGGGCGAGACGCAGGACACCGCCTTCATGTTCGTGCCGTCGGAATCGGTGTTCGCCGAGATCCACGAAAATTTCGAGGCAATCGTCCACAAGGCGCACCGCGCCCGCGTCGTCATCGTCTCGCCGTCGCTGTTGATGCTGTCGATCCAGGTCATCCAGGCGATCCTCAAGGACGCCCGCATGCGCGAACAGGCGCATCTGATCCAGGGCGAGGTGATCCGGCTGATGGAGGATGTCGCGCGTGTCGACGAGCGCGTGCGCAAGCTGCAGGTGCATTTCGGCCAGTCGGCCAAGGACATCGACGATATTCTGGTCTCGACATCGAAGGTGACCAAGCGCGGCCAGAAGATCGAGGCGCTGGAGTTCGGCGCGCAGGCCGAAGGCGATGCCGCCCCGGACGCGGCGTCACGGGCACCGGCCGCCAAACTCGAGCCCGGCCCGCGCGTCGCCGATTCAAAGACCGGGCAGCTCAGGCTGCGGGTCGTCGAAGGCGACGACTGATCTAGGCGACGGCCACGATGACATGTGCCTGAATTTTGGCGGCAACCGCGCCGTTGCCATGCCTGGCCGCAATCGCGGATGCGGCATAATCCGTCGCGGCGTCTAGTTTGCCCGGATCCCGGGCCTCGATTTCGGTGCGAAGCACCGTTCCCTGGCAATAGGCAACCGCCGGAATGCGCGGCGAGGGCGCACGGCTCTGTTCGGCTCTCGTCTCGATCGCCACATCGGAGAAGCCGGCCTCCTCAAGGTCTCCGCGGATCAGCGCCGTATCGTGGTAGCCATGCGGCGTGCGGGCCAGAAAGCGCGGCGGATCGTTCGGGAAAATCCTGGCCAGCGCGTTGGTCACATCATCGGCAAACACATTCTCCCCGATGCGATCCCATACGTTGAACAAAAAATGTCCGCCGGGCTTCAGCACCCGCCTGGCCTCGCGGTAGGCGGAGGGGCGGCTGGGAAAGAACATCGCGCCGAACTGACAGCAAACGAGATCGAAGGCCGCGTCCTCAAACGGCAGCGCCATGGCATCGGCCTGGCGCCATTGGATGCGACTGTCGGGAGCCTGTCGCGAAGCGGCATAGTCGAGCATCGGCTGGTTGAGGTCGGTCACGACATAGCTTGCGTCAGGGGACAGTTTTGGCGCCAAGGCGCGGGTGACGACCCCGGTGCCGGCGGCGACTTCCAGAACAGCTTTGGGCGAGAAGGACGCCGCTCGCTGTGCGAGGTCCACGGCGAACGGCTCGAAAATCAGCGGCACCATGTAGCGGTCGTAGTTTTCCGGGATCGAGCCGGCAAACAGTTTGTCCGTTTCCAACATCGCTATCACCCGCCCTTTGATGGTGAGCGAGGCTAGCACATAATTGGTGGTTTGGGTCGCGTTCGACCGAGAGGCGGGTGCTACTGGTCTTCCACGATGCTTATGCCATCGAATTCCGGAAGCCAGTGCAAGGCCGACCGGTGCCACTTCTGTTGTGTCGGCACCAGATCCTCGCGTTGCCGCGCCGTGCCCACCCTGATCCCATAGACCTTCGGGCCGTCGCCGACCGAAGTGGCGTAAAGATGCGAACCGCACTCGCCGCAGAAGGCCTGGGCGCGCTTGGCGCCGCTCGATCCGGTCTTGATATAGATTTTTGGCGTGCCCCGGGTGATCCGGTAGTGATCCTCGGGCGCGGGAACGGTGACGCGAAAGGCCGTGCCGGTCAGCTGCTGGCAGTCCGTGCAGTGGCAGATGGAGGTCTTTGCCGGGTCGACCTCCGCCTCATAAGTGATGGCGCCGCAATGGCACCCGCCGTCGATCTTCATGGTCGTTCCTCCGAAATCCGTCGCCAATCTTAGCAAGGCAATGCGACGGGGCAACGGTGCAGTGCTGGTCCAGGATTAGCAATTCCAGGAAAAGTGTGAGCGGTTTTCCGTCCGGAATTGCGCAAAAAAGAGTTAGGATGCGGTTTCGATCAGCTTGCGCCGCTGCTCCCAGGTGCCCGTGGTCTGCGGCTTGACGAACAGCCGCGTGATTTCCGGCATCTCCCTCTTCAGCCGTGCCTCGATGCGTTCGACGCAGGCTTCGATCTCCGGCGCCGCCAGATGGTCCTCGAATTCGATGCTGAGGCCGGCAACGATCTCTTGCGGTCCCAAGTGGACGGTCAGGACGCCGTTCGCCCGCTGCACCGCCGGATCCTGCTGGGCGATCGCCAGCACTTTTCTCTGCACCTCGGGCGAGGCCGGTTCGCCAATCAGCAGGCCTTTGCTTTCACGGGCGAGGAAAATCGCCGTGGCGCCGAGGATGAACGCGATGCCGATCGAGGCGGCGCCGTCGAGCTCCGGCATCTCCAGCAGCTCCGCCGCCAGTATGCCGGCAAAGGCGACGATCAGGCCGAGAAGCGCGGCACTGTCCTCGAACAGCACGGTATAGACGCTCGGGTCCTTGCTCGACTGCACCGCCTGCAGCCAGCCCTGCGTGCCTTTCTCTCGGCGGAACTCCTTCAGCGCCACCATCCAGGAGCTGCCTTCGAACAGGAAGGACAGGCCCAGAACGACATAGTTCACCTTGACGTTGGCGACAGGCTCCGGCGCCATGATGTGGACGATGCCCTCGTAGAACGACACGCCGGCGCCGAGCGCGAAAACCAGCAGCGCGACGATGAAGCTCCAGAAATAGAGTTCGCGGCCATGGCCGAGCGGATGCGTGCGGTCGGCCGGGCGCGCGGCACGATGCATGCCGTAAAGCAGCAGCCCGCCATTGCCGGTATCGACCAGCGAATGCACGCCTTCCGACAGCATCGCCGAGCTGCCGGTGAAGAAGGCGGCGGCGAATTTGGTCAGAGCGATCGCCAGATTGCCGGCGAGCGCCGCATAGATGACCGTTTTGGAGCCGCCATGCCCGGCCATGCAGTGTTGTCCCCTTCAAGGCATAAAGTTGTAGCGGCGCAGCCGCCGAAGCTCCACAGCCATCACAACGCGCCAATCGCCGGGTCGTTCAAAGTCTTCGAATGGGCCGGGACGCTATTCGACGATCTCGTCGGTCCAGACCTTGAAGCTGGCGAGCGTGCCCGGGCCGAAAATATGGGTCAGCGGCACATCCGCAGCGTCACGGCCTGAGGCGATCAGGATGCGGCCGATGCGCGGTGCATTGTTGCGCGGGTCGAAGACGTGCCAGCGGCCGCCGAGATAGACCTCCATCCAGGCAGCGAAATCCATGCTCGACCATGGCTTCGGCATGCCGATATCGCTGATGTAACCGGTGCAGTAGCGCGTCGGGATGTTGAGCGCCCGACAGAAGGTGACGGCGAGATGCGCGAAATCGCGGCACACGCCGCTCTGCTCGCGATAGGTTTCCGCCGCGGTGCGCGTCGGCCTTGCGTTGCCGTAATTGAAGACGATGTGGTTGTGAACGAAATCGCACACCGCTTGCACGCGCGGTATCCCGAGCGGCGTATGGCCGAACAGCCGCCACGCTTCGCTGGCCAAAAGGTCGCTCTCGCAAAACCGGCTGGGCAGCAGGAACAGCAGCGTTTCCGCCGGCAGGTCGCGCACCTCGTGCTGCCAGGCCATCAGCTCGCCCATTTCGAAGGTGCCGGGGGCGCGGATCACCGCATCCGTGCCGAAGGTGAACCGGCCGGGCGGAGCCACGAAGCGGTTGCACCAATTGCCGAAACTGTCGCGATAGCTTTCGATCGGCACCGGCGGGTTCGAAGTCAGGAAATCCGGGCGCTCGAGATCGGAGGCGCGGGAATAGTGGACATTGAGCATCGCGATGAGCGGCGTTTCCTGCGGGAAGTCGAAACTCATCTCGCAGCCGATGTGGATCCGCATTGTCGTCCTGACGGCCTGCCCGACGATCACCCGGCGAATGCGCGGGTCGATGCTGCAGTGCGAAGATGAACATGACACGGACGGCCATGGTTTACGAGCAAATTAGAAACCGGTTGAAAGCAGCCAGACCGAGGCTACGACAGGCGCGCTGCCCCCTTGCGGCAAAGCGTTTCTCTTGTTTCACTTCACGCCCCGCAACTGGAGGAACGAATCATGGCTAAAGGTGCGATGAAGGCAGGCAAGGAAGCCCGCAAGCCGAAGAAGGATGCCAAGAAGCCGGCACCCGCTCCCGCCCTGAAGGCACCGCCGGTCAAGGCGATGCGCATCAAGGAAAAGTAGGCCTCGGCAAGTCAGGTGCGGCAAAATCCCACCGGCGGCGTCAGACAATGCCGCCGGGTTGATCGGGCGTTTGGACACGCCTATGTTCCTGGCGCGGGGACGACCCCGCGCTTCCCCCGAAAATTCGGTCGGGACGACCCGCCACAATGATCAGCATCTGAGGATCGGATCCTGTCTCCGGCGCGATGCTGGATGGAGCGTTCCCGATGTCTTGGATTCTTCTGTTTTTCGCCGGCCTGTTCGAGATCGGCTGGGCGATCGGTCTCAAATACACAGATGGTTTCTCGAAACTGGTGCCGACGGTCCTCACCGTCGCCTCGATGATCGTCAGCCTTACACTACTCGGCCTGGCTTTGAAGGCGCTTCCCGTCGGCACTGCCTATGCGGTCTGGACCGGCATCGGCACCGTCGGCACGGCGCTGCTCGGCATTTGGCTGCTCGGCGAGCCCGCCACCGCGATCCGGCTCGCCTGCATCGCGCTGATCGTCTGCGGTATCATGGGGTTAAAGTTCGCGGCCTGAATGCGTCCAAGCGTCCGCGCGCTCGAACTTGGCCCGAGGGCGCGGCCGCTGGCACGACCTGCCTCAGAGGCTCAACGCGTTGTTTTCACGCAAACGCCTTCAGGGCCGCTGCAAGGCGACCCTGATTCCAAATTTCGAAGCTTGGCCGCTAAGGCGTTAGCGGGCTGAGAAGCCTGGGGGCGTCCTGCCGGTGCGCTGCTTGCGCGCCGCATAGCGTGCGTCGCGTTTCGCCTTGCGTTCGGCTTCGTCAGCCAGCAAACGGGCGATGCGCTCGGTCTCTTCGGCTTCCTTGATCTTCGCTTCAGCCAGTGCCGCCTCTTCGGCCGCAATGCGTGCCGCTTCGGCCGCTGCCTCGCGCTCGGCCTTCTCGACCGCCTCGCGTGCCAGCTTCTCCTGCTTCAGCCTTGCCTTCTCGGCTTCGCGGATTTCGCGGGCCTCGAGGATCGCCTTGCGTTCGGCCTGTCGCGCCAGCACTGCGGGATCGTCTGCCGCCGGCTTTGACTTGAAGCGCTCCAGAAGCGCCTTCTTTGCCTCGTTCGCGGCATTGCGCCGCTCGAAAATGTCTTTTTCCCTGTAGATAGCCAAGTCCACTTCCCTGAAGTCAATTCGCGAGGCTTACATACGCGCGAATGCCGAGAGTTCAAGCGCCAAAACGGTATGCCAGCCATGAAATTCCGTGATGTTGCAGCCGGGAGACGCCTTTCCACCCAAACCGACATGCACTGTTCACCGTCCGCCTCTCTGGCGGCGAGGCGATACGGTCGCTACGTCTAGTGACAAAACCCAACACCAGGATGACATCACATGGAACTCGGTCTCTACACTTTTGCCGACGTCAGCCCGCAGCCCGGCCCCGGCGCCATCGGCCCACATGAGCGCTTGCGCAACCTGATCGAGGAGGTCGAACTGGCCGATCAGGTCGGTCTCGACGTCTTTGGTCTGGGCGAACATCACCGGCCCGATTATGCCGCTTCCGCGCCGGTCGTGGCGCTGGCCGCGGCCGCCGAGCGTTCCAAACGTATTAAGCTGACCAGCGCGGTCACCGTGCTCTCCTCGGACGATCCGGTGCGCGTCTTCCAGCAGTTCGCCACGCTCGATCTCCTGTCGGGTGGCCGTGCCGAGATCATGGCCGGCCGCGGTTCGTTCATCGAATCCTTCCCGCTGTTCGGCTACAATCTCGAGGACTATGACGAGCTCTTCGCCGAGAAGCTCGACCTGCTGCTTGCCATTCGCGATCAGGTGAAGGTCACTTGGTCCGGCAATCTGCGTGCACCGATCAACGACCGCGGCGTCTATCCCCGACCCTTCCAGGACAGGCTGCCGGTCTGGATCGCCATTGGCGGGACGCCACAGTCCGCCGCCCGCGCGGGCGCGCTCGGCTTGCCGCTGGCGCTTGCCATCATCGGCGGCGAGCCGGCGCGCTTCGCGCCGCTGTTCGACCTTTACCGCGAGGCCGCCAAACGCGCCGGCAGTGACCCGGCGGGTCTCGCCACCAGCATCAACGTGCATGGCTTCATTGCCGAGACGACCGAACAGGCGGCCGACGACTTCTACGGCCCGCAGGCCGAAGTGATGAACCGCATCGGTCGCGAGCGCGGCTGGGGCCCGACATCGCGGGCGCATTTCGACCAGTCGCGTGGTCCGAACGGCGCGCTGTTCGTCGGCGGTCCGGAGCAGGTGGCGGAAAAGATCGTCGCCCAGCACAGGATTTTCAACAATGACCGCTTCCTGCTGCAGATGGCGATCGGCACCATGCCGCACGCCAAGATCATGAAGGCGATCGAACTCTACGGCACCAAAGTGGCGCCGATCGTGCGCAAGGAGACGGCGAAATCCGCGCCGGCTGTGGCCGCTGCGCCTGCTGCTTGAACCAGATGAGACAACGGCATGCCTGCGCGGCTGGGCCTGCTGGCTAACGGAACCTTGAGGCCACGCCAGCGTTTTCGATCGGCGGATTGCGCCGATTGCGGTGCGCCGTCGAGGGACCATGATGAAAACCGAACCCGACGCGTTGGCCGCAGGCGTTGCCGAAGCGGCCGAATCGCGCGCCGTGGCGCGAGCCGATACCCATCTGATGCGCTCGCTGCTGGTCGGTATTTTCATCTTCATGACTGTCTATGCGCTCTACTTCGCCCGCGCCTTCTTCATGCCGGTCATGCTGGCTTTCCTGCTCGCGCTGACATTGACGCCGATCGTGCGGCTGCTGCGCAAGCGCGGCATTCCCGAAGTGGTTTCGGCGACCCTGCTGGTATTGCTGTCGATCGCCCTCTTTGCCAGTGCCGGCTACCTGCTCAGTGGTCCGGTCATCGATCTCCTCAACAACACCTCGTCGATCGGCCAGCAGCTCACCGAGCGGCTGGCGCAATTGCGGCGTCCGCTGGAAAGGATCATGCAGATCTCGCATCAGGTCGAACAGATGACCGAGACCTCGCAGGAGCCGGGCATCCAGAAAGTCGCGGTCGCCCAGTCCGGCATCCTGTCGTCGGCCGCCAGCAATATCCTGTCGGCGGGGACAAGCCTCACCATCATCTTCGTGCTGTCGCTGTTCCTGCTCTCCTCGGGCACGATGTTCTACGAGAAGATCATCCAGTCCTTTGCCAGCCTCAGCGAGAAGAAGCGGGCGCTGCGCGTCGTCTATGACGTCGAGCGTGAAATCTCGCACTATCTGCTCACCGTCACCATCATCAATGCCGGTCTCGGCACCGTCATCGGCCTTGGCCTGTGGGCGCTCGGCATGCCCAACCCGCTGGTCTGGGGCGTCGCCGCCGCCCTATTCAACTTCCTGCCCTATGTCGGCGCGTTGCTGACCATCGTGCTGGTCGCGGTGATGGCGCTGATCAGCTTCGACACCATTTCCTACGCACTGCTGGCGCCGGCCTTCGTGCTGTTGTGCGATGTCGTCGAAGGCCAGTTCGTGACCCCGATGGTGGTCGGCAGGCGCCTGGAGATCAACGCCGTGGCGATCTTCATCGCCATCGCTTTCTGGTCGTGGCTATGGGGTTTCGTCGGCGCGCTGATGGCGGTGCCGCTGCTGGTCGTCATAAAAGTGTTCTGCGACCATTTCGAGGGGCTTGGCCATGTCGGCAATTTCCTCGCCGCGCAGCAAACCGCCGTGGTGGAAGACGAACCCGTCGAGGAGAACAACAAGGCCGCCGCGTAGCCAACTCGCTGTGTTTGCGGCGCCCGGACCGAATGCCTATATCCGGCCGGACAATGGCCGGTGCCCCTTCCCGATGAACGACGTTTCCTTCGACCTCGACGCCTATCTCGCTCGCATCGGTTACGCCGGTCCGCGGGACGCATCGCTGGATACGCTTAAGGCGCTGCATTTCCTGCATCCGCAGGCGATCCCCTTCGAGAACATCGATTCGTTTCTTGGCCAGCCCGTTCGGCTCGACATTGCTTCGCTGCAGGACAAGATCGTCCTTGGCGGGCGTGGCGGCTATTGCTTCGAGCACAATTTGCTCCTCATGCACGCGCTGAAGGCGCTTGGTTTCGAGGTCGGCGGCCTGGCCGCGCGTGTGCTTTGGGGCCATGGCGAGGACGCCATCACCGCGCGAAGCCACATGCTGCTGCGGATCGAGTTCCATGGCCGAACCTATATCGCCGATGTCGGCTTCGGCGGCCTGACCCTGACCGCGCCGCTGCTGCTCGAGCCGGGCCTCGAACAGGCGACACCGCACGAGACCTTCCGCATCGTCGAGGCCGGCGATCACTTCCGCCTGCAGGCCGCCATCAGCGGCGACTGGCGCTCGCTCTACCGCTTCGACCTGCAGCCGCAATATGAGGTCGATTATTCCATCGCCAACTACTTCCTGTCGACCAGCCCGACATCACATTTCCTAGGCACTGTCATCGCGGCGCGCGCCGCGCCCGACCGGCGTTACGCGTTGCGCGGCAACCGCCTGTCGATCCATCACCTTGGCGGCCGCACCGAGCAGACAGAGATAGCCACCGCCGCCGAACTCGCCGACACGCTGGAAGCCCAGCTCGGCATCATCATTCCCGACCGCACGGCTTTCGAGGCCAAAGTGCGTGAGAAAAAGATCGTGGAGACCAACGCATGACCGAACTGTCCGTTCTCGACCTGTCGCCGATCGTCGAGGGCAGCAACGCCTCGCAGTCGCTGGCCAACTCGCTCGATCTCGCCCGCCGTGCCGAACAGCTGGGCTACAAGCGCTACTGGCTGGCCGAGCATCACAACATGCCGGGCATCGCGAGCGCCGCCACATCGGTCGTCATCGCCCATGTCGCCGGCGGCACCAAAACCATTCGCGTCGGCGCCGGCGGCATCATGCTGCCCAACCATGCGCCACTGGTCATCGCAGAGCAGTTCGGCACGCTGGCCGCCCTGTTTCCCGGCCGCATCGATCTGGGCTTGGGCCGGGCTCCCGGCACCGACATGAACACCGCGCGCGCCTTGCGCCGCAACCTCGAGGCCGGCGCCGACAATTTCCCGCAGGATGTCGTCGAGCTGATGGGCTATTTCCTCCCCGCCGAGGAAGGCCAGCGCTTGCGCGCCGTGCCGGGCGAGGGCCAGAGCGTGCCGATCTGGATACTCGGCTCCAGCCTCTATGGCGCGCAGCTCGCCGCCATGCTCGGCCTACCCTATGCCTTCGCCTCGCATTTCGCGCCGGCCGAACTCGATCACGCGCTGGACATCTACCGCTCGCGTTTCCAGCCGTCGGAACAGCTCGACAAGCCGCATGTCATGCTCGGCCTCAACGTTTTCGCCGCGCCCACCGATGCCGAGGCGCGGCTGCTGTTCACCTCGCTGCAGCAGGCCTTCGTCAATCTGCGCACCGGTCGGCCGGGAAGACTGCCGCCGCCGGTCGAGAACTATGACCGCGATCTCGACCCGATGGCCAAGACCATGCTCGGCCAGGCCTTGTCCTGCGCCGTCGTCGGCTCTCCCGAGACGGTCCGCCAGGGCATCGACGCCTTCGTGCGCCGCACCGGCGCCGACGAGCTGATGGTCACCGCGCAGATCTTCGATCATGCGGCGCGGGTGCGGTCGTTCGAGATCCTGGCTGACGCTCACAAATCGCTGTCGCAGGCGGCCTGACATTTATCCGCCAGGTGCTTTTGCCTGCAGCGATGCTCTGCTAAGTGCGGCGCATCCCCAGGCAAGAGCGAGCCTTCCCGTGACACATGATCTTGACGCCCGCACGCAGTCTGCCATCGATCTGGCGCGACGCGCCGGCGAACTCGGCCTCGAATATTTCCGCGATCTGGAAAGCCTGGCCATCGAGAGCAAGGGCCATCAGGACCTGGTCTCGCAAGCCGACCGTGAGGTCGAGCTGTTCATCCGCGCGGCGATCGCCAAGGACTATCCGCAAGACGGCATTGTCGGCGAGGAGCATGCCTCGGTTGCCGGCTCGACCGGCTATGCCTGGGTCATCGACCCCATCGACGGCACCGCCAATTTCGTGCGCGGCATTCCGGCCTGGTGTGTGGTGATCGCTTGCGCAAAGGACGGGGAGACGGTCGTCGGCGTCATCCACGAACCGTCGACCGGCGAGACCTTTCACGGCAGGCTCGGCGGCGGCGCCTTCGTCAACGGCAGGCCGATCAAGGCAAGTGCCGCGACCAGCCTGGAAGAAGGCTCGGTGGGGACCGGATTCTCGAACCGGGCCGAGGCCGAGAACATCGCCGTGCTGATCAAGAAGATCCTCGCCGAAGGCGGCGTCTTCTTCCGCAATGCGTCCGGCGCCCTGATGTTGGCCTATGTCGCCTCGGGCCGGCTGCTTGGCTATGTCGAGGAACACATGAATGCCTGGGACTGCCTGGCCGGCATGCTGCTGATCGAGGAGGCCGGCGGTACCGTTCTGAAGGCGGATCCCAGGACGGTGCTGCAGAGCGGGACGCAAGTCATCACGGGCGGCAAGGGCGTCTTTTCGAAGCTGCAGGCGCTTTGTTCCGGGGTGTTCGCGGTTTAAGCGCTCACGCTCTGCGCGATTGCCCCCAGCGGCCGGCACGAATTGCGGATCACCAATCGGCCCTACGCCAGCTTGGCCAGCAGCTTCATGAAGGTGGCGATCTCCTTGGCCGAGAGCGGCGCCAGCGTTTCCCTGGTGATCTCGCGCGCCAGCGGGATCAGGCGTTCGATGGCGTCGCGGCCTTCGGCGGTCAGATTGACCAGCAGCCGCCTTTTGTCGACCTCATGCTTGGAAAGCTCGACCAGGCCGCGCGCCTTCAGCCGGTCGATAACACCTTTCACCGTCGCGGCATCCATCGCGATCAGCGTGCCGAGCTGGTTCTGCGAGGTCTCGCCGACATCGCGCAGCTTGGCGAGCGCGGCGAATTGCGGCGGCGTCAGGTCGCCGATATGCGCGGCGAAGATCGAGACATGGCGCTGGTGCGCCTTGCGCAGGATGAAGCCGACCTGCTCCTGCAGGAGGTAATCCTGCTCCTCGGGCTCCTCGGCCTCGACCAGCTTGAGCTCCCCGCCGCTCACCGCAGCCCGTCCCAGGCCTTGATGTCGGCTGCCGCCAACCCGCCCATGCGGTTGTGAACCCGCGGCCCGCAGGTCATGGCGAGGCAAAACAGGATCTCGTCCGGGCGCGGACCGTCGCTGATGCCGACTTCCATGGCGTCGAAATGGCTGCGCACATAGGCGGCGTTGATGTGGCCGAGCGGCACGTCGAGCTTCGAGCCGAAGGCGCCGACTTTCTTGGCCGACGGCACGATCGCCTTGGCGTCGCCGAGCCGCTCGCGCATGGCGTAGCCGCCGGGCACATGCCAGAGCGCGCCATGCTCCAGCTCGCCCGCCGTGCCGACGATGGCGCCCTTGCCGTAGCCATCGATCTGCTTGACGTCGCCGCCCAAGGCGGCGATCAGCCTGTCGGAAAGCAGCAGGCCAAGTGGCTTCAGATCGTCCATGGCGCTCTGCAGATCCTCGACATAGCGCCCGGCGAACGGGTTCTTGACCACGGCCATGGCCGCCGCGCGCCGGCGCGGCACTTGCGCCACCGGCCCGCCCTCATGAAAGATCTCTTCGCTCAGCACCGCGATCTTGCGGATCGGAAACTCAGGCATGGGCAACGTCCTCCCTCGGATTTTTGTTGGGCGCGGCAAGCGCAACCGAGCCACTGATGCGGGCCTCACCGCCAAGAAACAGCGCCGATCCGGCAATCAGCCCGCGCCGGCGAAAATCTTCGGCGACGGCAAGGCCATTGTCCAGCGCCCGCGCCACCTCGCCAGGCGCAAGCGTCCCGACGCCCTGCGTCACCAGCCGCGCGCCGAGGTCGCTGTCGGGCGAAAGTTCACGTGCGGGAATGCGCTTGATGGCGGGATTGCCGGGCAGGTCCACCGCATTGGCAATCAGCGTCGCCGCCGCATCGGCCTCGGCGCCGGTCCGCGCCAGCACGGTGACGGCGTCGGCAATGCCAAGCGAGAAGGAACGGCCACGCCAGCCGCTGGTGGCGACGCCGCGAACGCCATCTTCCGCGCGGATCGTGATCCGGTCGGCCATGCCATTGCCGGTGCCGGCGACCGCCAGGCCCATCGATCGGCCCTTGCCGATGTGAAGGGCGCTGTCGCCGCCATTGTTGACATAGGCGCGCTCGAGCTTGCGGCCGGCAAGCAATGCGGCGAGCATTTCGTCGGCTACCGATCCCGCAACGGCCGCCATCGGTGTGATGAAACATTCCGCCAGCGGCATGACGGCCGCTTCCATGCGGCGCGCTGTCGGCCCGTCGAAGGCGCGCGGCGCCAGGAAAAATGCCGGGAGCCGCAATTCGGGAAGCTCTCTGACCAGCTCGATCAGGATCGTCTGGAACCGTGCGATGGCTTGCTCATAGGCCAGGCGGCATTCCCGCGCCTCGCCGAAGGCCTCGACGATCAGGTCGATCGGCCCATGGTTGAGATGCAGCCGCTTGCCGTCCTGCAGCCAATGCGCCTGCGGGCCGTCCATCGTCAGGCTCCGTTCGACAGGGCGCGCCGCAATTGCGCTAGCGGCGGCCAGGGATTGTCGGACGGCGCGCCGGTGCCGCGGCGCGGGTTGAGGTATTCGCCACCCTTGGCGACGATATCCTCGACACTGCGGATCTCGGCCTCGTAGCCGCCCAGCCTCACATAGTCGTCGCGGCGCAGAGTGAATTCGATCGGCGCCACCAGCGCCGGTGTCGGCACATAGCCGAAGGCGCCTTCCGGCACGCGCGTCACGTCGACCATCAGCGTGATGCCGCCGCCCGGCCAGACATAGACCGGCGCGCCGCCGACCGTCACATAGGTCTTCAGGCCCTGCACCGACCGGGTGAGATTGACCGGGTTTTCGGTGACGCCGGCGCGCAGCGAACCACCGGCACCGCCGATAAACAGCACCGTGCACAAAGCCGGCTCGCAATTGTCCTCGATCAGATTGACCGACTTCTGCAGCCGCTCCGGAAATGGCTTTTCGACCGGCTTCAATTCGTCGTCGAGTTCGTAGTAGGCGAACTGCTCGCCGGTGGTCGAAACCATCAGCAGCGACAGGCCCGGCCGCGCGCCCTTCTTGGCGTTCCATTCCCCGAGGATCGACAGCGGGTCGGAAATCGAGGTGCCGCCCCAGCCGAGGCCGGGCTCGGAGACCTTGAAATAGCGGCCCGGCGTCGAGCGGCGGCCAATGATTTTGATCCCCGTATCCTGCCAACCCAGCACCTTGCCGGCCTGATGCTCGGAGACGACGCCGGTGATATGGTCGTCGACCACCACCACCTCGTCGACCAGCCCGCGCCATTGCGTGGCGAACATGCCGATCGTGGCCGAGCCGCAGCCAACGCGCATGCGGTGCTCCTGCTTGCCGTCGATGACAGGTGGTTTTCCGGCTTCGACGATGATGGTGGCGCCGCCGTCTATGGTCAGTTCCACCGGCTTGCGGTTGCACAGATTGAGCAGCGCGTCGCAGGTGGCGCGGCCTTCCGCCTTGGAGCCGCCGGTCAAATGATGCACGCCGCCCAGCGACAGCATCTGCGAACCATACTCGCCCGTGGTGACATGGCCGATCGCCTCGCCCTGCGAGCGCACGACAGCCGTTTCGGGTCCAAGATGACGGTCGGTGTCGATCTTCACCTTGACGCCGCAATACGAAAAAATGCCTTCGGTGACGACGGTGACGAGATCGACGCCCTCGACTTCCTGGCTGACGATGAACGGCGCCGGTTTGTAGTCCGGATAAGTGGTGCCGGCGCCTATTGCCGTGACGAAGCGGCGCCCGGTGTTGACCAGTTCGCCATCCCATGCCTCACCTTCGGCAACGAAAGGCACGATTGCCGCGCCGGTTTCTGCCGCATGGTCGAGAATGGTCAGCGGATCCATGCGCACGATCCGGCCGCCGGAATTGCCATAGCGGTCGCAGGCGCCGGTGCGGCCATCGGCGATGTAGCACATGACCGGGCAGGCATCGCAGCGGATCTTCTCCGCCACCTGCTTCTCGCCGGGATCATGGGTCTCGAAACGCTCGGCAAGCTCGCTCATGCGCGTGCCTCCTTTTCGCGGATACCATCTTTTTCACGGATGCCAGCGCGGATACGCGTCGGCGTCGCCGGAACCTTGGTGACCAGCACGCCGGTGGCGTGGCGGATGGCGTTGAGGATCGCCGGCGCCGTCGGGATCAGCACATGCTCGCCCAGCCCCTTCGCGCCGAACGGCCCCTCGGGATCGGGAACCTCGACCAGAATGGTCTCGATCGGCGGCACGTCGCCTATGGTCGGGATGAGATAATCGTGCAAATTCTCGGTGCGGCCGGGAATGTACTCTTCCATCAGCGCCATGCCGATGCCTTGGGCGATGCCGCCCTCGATCTGGCCCTCGACCAGCAGCGGGTTGATCGCCTTGCCGACATCATGCGCGGCGGTGATTTTCAGCAGCTTCACCGTGCCAAGCTTGAGATCGACCTCGAGTTCGGCGATCTGCGCGCCGTAGCCATAGAGGGCATAGGGCTTGCCCTGGCCCTTGGCGTCGAGCGGCAGTGTCGGCGGGTCATAGGTCTCCTCGGCACGGAAGACGAAGCCGTCGGCGTCCACATCGAGCGTAGCGAGATCGATGCGGCGGATGGCCTCGCCCTCGCGGATGACAATCGCCGCGCCGTCAAGTTGCAGAGACGCCTTTTCGGAGACATTGGCAAAACGCAGGATCTTGTCGCGCAAGGCGCGGCCGGCTTTTTCGGCCGCCTTGCCGGTCACAAAAGTCTGGCGCGAGGCGGACGTCTTGCCGGCATCGGGGCTGATCGCCGTATCGGCGCTCTTCAGCCGGAATTTTTCCAGCGGCAGGCCAAGCGCGTCGGCGCAGATCTGGGTGATGACGGTGTTGGAGCCCTGGCCGATATCGACGGCGCCCTGGTGCAGGATGACGTCACCCGAAGCCACGATGCCGACGCGGATGGTCGACGGGTTCGGCAGCGAAGTGTTGCCGCAGCCATACCAGCAGGACGCCACGCCAACGCCACGCTTTTTGTCCACATGAGCACTGTTGAAAGCATCCACGTCAGCCGTCGCACGCGCCCAATGCGGCCGCAACGCCTCGAGGCATTCGGCAATACCGACGCCGGACTCCAGCCTCTGCCCGGTAACCGTTTCGGAGCCGTTCCGAAGGCAGTTTCTCAGGCGAAAATCGAGCCGGTCGATGCCGAGTTTGCCGGCCAGCTCATCATAGAGCGTCTCCTGCATGATCGTCGCTTGCGGCACGCCGAAGCCACGGAAGGCACCGGAGATCGGCCCATGCGTGTGGATGGCGCGGCCCTCGGCGCGGTAGTTCGGTGTCGCATAAGGGCCGGAGGCATGCACCGGCACGCGGTTGGCCACGGTCGGCCCCCAGCTAGCATAGGCGCCGGTGTTGAAATCGCCGGCAAAGATCATGCCGGTGACATGGCCTTCGGCATCCGCGCCGATGGTCGCCTTCATCTCGGCCGGATGGCGCTTGGTGGTCGACATCATCGATTCGTTGCGGGTGTAGGTGAGCGCCGCCGCCCGGCCGGTCTTGAGCGCCACAAGGCCTATCAGCGGCTGCAGCGAAACGTCGAGTTTCGAGCCGAAACCACCGCCGGTCGCCGTCGGCACAATGCGCACCTTGTCGACGGGCAGGCCGAGTACTTTCGCGGTGTCGTCGCGGTCCATATAGGGCGCCTGGGTGCAGGCGACGACGACCAGCGTGTCGCCGTCCAGATAGGCATAGCCGGCTTCCGGCTCGATATAGGCGTGCTCGACATAGGACGTGTCGATCGCGCCGGTCACCGTCACGGCTGCATTGGCAAGGGCCGCCTCGGGATCGCCGCGCTCGACGAAGCCCTTGGTCAATAAATTGGCTGGGCGGTTGCCGTGGATCAGGGCAGCGCCGCTGGCCTGCGCGTCGGCGGGTTGGAGAAAGTGCGGCAGTTCGGTCCAGCGGATCGGGAAATCCGACAAATCGAGATCGAGGATCGCCTCGCGCTCGCCGGCAACCAGCGCCACCGCCTCGCCGCGAAGCCGCGCAAATCCCTCGGCCAGCGCCGGCTGGTCGGCGAATGGACCGATCACGCCAAAACAGTTTTTGCCCGGAATGTCGGCCGCGGTGAAGACACCAACGACGCCGGGATGCGCTTTGGCCCAGCCGTCGAGATCGCCGAAGGCGAAGCTGGCGTGATAATGCGGCGAACGGACCACCAGCACGGCAAGCGCATCGGCCGGGAAGGAATCGCTGCCGAATTTCTCAGCCCCGGTCACCTTTGGCAGGCCGTCGAGCCTGACGGGCGACGCGCCGATCGCATGACCGGACTGAGGCAGGCGGAAATCGAGACCTGCCACTTGCGAGGAAGCCTCCATCACCGCCGCGATGATCTTCCGGTAGCCGGTACAGCGACACAAAATACCGCCCAGCGCATCCTGCACCTCGGTCTCGGTCGGTCTGGATTTCGTATCCAGCAGCGCTGTTGCCGCGACCAGCAGCGCCGGCGTGCAGATGCCGCATTGCGCCGCGCCATGGGCGAGGAAAGAGGCCTGCAGCGCTGACAGCCGGCCATTGGCGAGCCCCTCCACTGTTGTCACCGAAGCACCGGCGGCCGAGGCCGCAGGCATCAGGCAAGCGCAGACCGGATCGCCGTCGACCAGCACCGTACAGGCGCCGCAATCACCGGCGTCGCAGCCAACCTTGGTGCCGGTGAGCCGCAACTCGTCACGCAGCACCTGGGACAGCCGGCGCAGCGGCGGCACGTTGATCGAGACGGCGGCGCCATTGACCGCGAAGGCAATGTCTGTTCGTTCAAAGCCGAGGCCAGGCGGGACCCTACCCAGTTCGAGCTGAGCTTCATCCACTTCAGGCAGAACCTGGTTCATGTCAGGCTGAGCTTGTCTCATGCCGCCGCCACCATATGATCGTTTGTCGGTCCGGCCGCCGTCAGCACGGCCCGCGCGACGATCTCGCGCACGGCATCCAGCCGATACTCAGCGCTGCCACGCACATCGGCGATCGGCGACAGTTCCGTCATCGGCGCGGACTGGATCGCATCGGCGAACCCATGATCGGCCGGCAACCCGCGTATCGCGGCCTCGACGCCGGCAAGCCGCTTGGCGACAGCCGAACATGATCCCACGGCAATCGCCGCTTCAATGACAGTGCCGTTCTCCACGACCAGACGCGCCGCCACCATGGCAATGGAAATGACGAGGTAGCGCCGTGCGCCGAGCTTGACGAAGGCGGACGTGCCGCTGGCGGCAGGCTTCGGCACGCGGATGGCTGTGACCATTTCGCCAGGCTGCATGGCCGTGCGGCGGTTGCCGAGAATGAAATCCGGCAAAGGCAGATGGCGCGTCGTCGTTGCCGAACGCAGCTCGACCTCGGCGTCAAGCACGAGCAGGCCAGGCACGCCATCGGCGGCCGGTGAGGCGTTGCAGAGATTGCCGGCGACGGAAGCGACGTTCTGGATTTGCGGTGAACCGACCTCGCGCGCGACCTGTTTCAGCGCGTCGAAGGCTGGCGGCAAGGGATGGCGGATGATGTCTGTCCACGTCGTGCGCGCGCCGATGACAAAATGGTCATCCGTCTCGGCGATGCCGCGCAGCGCCGCGAGGCCGTTGATGTCGAGGACATTGTCGCGGAACGGCTTCGCGCCTTGCGCCGGATAGAAATCCGTACCGCCGGCAAGAACGCGCCACGCGCCCTCGCCAAGCAGCGCGAGCGCCTCGTCGACTGTGGTGGGTTTCGCGTAACGGATCACGCTTTGCCTTCCCAGAGAGTGGGCCTTCCCCGAAATGGCCCTCCCGGGGCGTTTACCCCAGGCATGATCTTGCCGGTTCGCAAAACCGGAAATTCATTCGTATGCAAATGATATCAAGCCGGGTGAAATTGTCAAAGCCAGAGTTTGGGCTGTCGTGCTTACCGGGATGCAGGCAACAAGATTGTTACGCCATCGGAGGTTGACGCGGCCGGCCATCTGGTCAAGTTTCTGCCTCCGGTCGCGTCAGCGGCATCTTTCTACTGGAGCCTGAGCCCAACGCAGAGAAGAAGGAGGCCCAATGGCCGACGAAGCGCTTGTTGTCATCGACCTGCAGAACGATTTTTGCCCGGGCGGCGCGTTGGCCGTGACCGGCGGCGACGAGATCGTGCCGCTGGTCAATGATATGATCCGGCACGCCGACCATGTCGTGCTGACGCAGGACTGGCACCCTGCCGGCCATTCCAGCTTTGCCTCCAGCCATCCGGGCGCACAGCCTTTCACCATGATCGAAATGCCCTATGGCCAGCAGACTTTATGGCCGGACCATTGCATCCAGGGCAGCCTCGGCTCGGATTTCCATTCCGGCCTTGCCTGGACCAAGGCCGAACTCGTCATCCGCAAGGGATTTCGCCCGGCAATAGACAGCTATTCGGCCTTCTTCGAGAACGACCACACGACGCCGACCGGCCTCGGTGGCTACCTCAGGGAGCGCGGCATCGACGCCATCACCCTGGTCGGCCTGGCGACCGATTTCTGTGTCGGCTTTTCGGCGCTGGATGCCGTCAGCCAGGGTTTCAAAACCACCGTCCGGCTCGATGCCTGCCGTGGCATCGACCTCAACGGCTCGCTTGATGCCATGCTGCGGCGCATGCGCGACGCCGGCGTGACGCTTGAAGACCATCTGTCGGACTGAACCGACGGTGGGGCATCAGGGGGGCTTTTCGCGGATCAGCGCAGGCATCATGGCGGCTGCGGCGATCGCCTTCGCCATGCTGTTTCCGGGGGCAGCCTTCGCGGCTGATGAACACGCCCTGCCCGGCGCCTCGATGTCGCTGTGGTGGGCGCTGCCCTTCGCCGGCTTGCTGTTGTCGATCGCCACCGGCCCGCTGCTGTTTCCCCATGTCTGGGAGCATCATTACGGCAAGATCGCAGCCCTTTGGGCCGCGTTTGTGGTCGTGCCGCTGGCGGTCGCCTTCGGCATCCCTTCGGCGACCGAGGCGGTGCTGCATGCGCTGCTCACCGAATACATGTCCTTCATCATCCTGCTGTTCGCGCTGTTCACCATTTCGGGCGGCATCCTGGTCGCCGGCAACATCCACGGCACGCCGCTGGTCAATGCCGGGCTGCTGCTGGTCGGCGCGTTGCTCGCCTCGGTCATCGGCACGACGGGCGCCTCAATGATCCTGATCCGGCCGATCATCCGCGCCAATGACAACAGGCCGTTCAACGCCCATGTCGTCGTCTTCTTCATCTTCCTGGTGTCCAACATTGGTGGCTCGCTGACGCCGCTCGGCGACCCGCCGCTGTTCGTCGGCTTCCTGCGCGGCGTCGATTTCTTCTGGACGACCGCAAACCTCTACCGGGAGACGCTGTTCGTCGGCGGTGTGGTGCTGGCGGTGTTCCTGGCGATCGACATCATCCTGCACCGGCGCGAGGCCGGAGCGCCGAAGATCAAGGACCCGACGCCGGATTCGAAGGTTCGCATCCGCGGCCTGCCCAACGTTCCGCTGCTGGCCGGCGTCATCGCCGTCATCCTGCTGTCGGCGACGTGGAAACCTGACGTCACCTTCTCCATTCAAGGCGTGACGCTGGAACTGCAGAACCTGGTGCGCGACGCCATCATCCTCGTGCTCGCCTTCGTGTCGTTGGCGGTTTCGCGCCGGGAATACCGCGCGGCGAACGGCTTCAACTGGGGTCCGATCGCGGAGGTGGCAAAATTGTTTGCCGGCATCTTCATCTGCATCGTGCCGGTCATCGCCATTTTGAGGGCCGGCCACGAGGGCGCGCTGGCGCCGCTGGTCGCGCTCGTCACCTCGGCACAAGGCACACCCAACGATCTCGCCTATTTCTGGCTGACCGGAGCGCTGTCGTCCTTCCTCGACAACGCGCCGACCTATCTGGTGTTCTTCGAGCTTGCCGGCGGCGACCCGCACCACCTGATGACCGAATTCGCCTCGACATTGGCGGCGATCTCGGCCGGCGCCGTGTTCATGGGCGCCAACACCTATATCGGCAATGCGCCCAACTTCATGGTCTATGCCATCGCCCGGCAGCGCGGCGTCGAGATGCCCGGTTTCTTCGGCTATATGGCGTGGTCGGGAGCGGTGCTGATCCCGACCTTTTTGGCGGCGGGCTTTCTTTTCTTTAGCTGAGGCGGCGCGGAGCCTTACCTCCCCCTTGTGGGGAGGTCGGACCGCAGGTCCGGGTGGGGGTCTGGCGCCGCACCCCCACCCGGCTGCTTTGCAGCCACCCTCCCCACAAGGGGGAGGGTAATCCTCATCCCACCCCCACATACCGCCGCACCGCCGATGGGTCGGCGCGCAGTTCCTCGACATTCACCGTCTCGCGATTGCGGCCATTTTCGATGAAGCATACGCGGTCGGCGACAGACAGCACGGCATCGACCCGCTGTTCGACCAGGATGGTCGAGACACCCATGTCGCGCAGCTTCGACACCGTCTCGCGGATCTTTGCGATCATCGGCGGCATCAGCCCTTCGGTCGGCTCGTCGAGCAGCAGCACTTGCGGTTCGAGGCAGAGCGCGCGCGCCATCGCCAGCATCTGCTGCTCACCGCCGGACAAGGTGCCCGAACGTTGCCGCAGCCGCTGACGCAGCAGCGGAAAGAGGTCGAGGACGTTTTCGCGCACGGCCTTGCCCTTGCCGCGTGCCATCAGCCCGATCTCGATGTTTTCGGCCACCGTCATCTCGGCGAATAGCCGCCTGCCTTGCGGCACATAGGCGACGCCGGCCTTCGGCACTTCGTGCGCCGGCAGGCCGGTCAATTCCTTGCCGGCGAGTTTGATCGAGCCGGCGCTTGAAGGAACCAGGCCCATGATCGCCTTTAGTGTCGTCGTCTTGCCGGCGCCGTTGCGGCCGAACAGGCACAGCACCTCGCCCTCGTTCAGCACGAGGTCGAGCCCGTAAAGCACCTGGACCTCGCCGTAGAAGCAGTCGAGTCCGGCGATCCGCAATGCTTCCGCCTTGCCCGTCTCGGCCTTGCTTGTCTCACTCATGGGGCGGTCCCCAGATAGGCTTCCTGCACCGCCGCGTTGTCGCGGATGGCCTCGGGCGTGCCTTCGGCCAGGATCTTGCCGGCATTGAAGACGGTGATGCGGTCGGCGAGCTGCATGACGACAGGCATGTTGTGTTCGATCAGAAGCACGGTGGCGCTGCTGGTGATGTCACACACAAGCGTGATGAAATTGTCGATCTCAGAGTCGGCCAGCCCTTGCGTCGGTTCGTCGAGGATCAGCAGGCGTGGCTTCAGTGCCAGGCCCATCGCCACCTCCAGCAGGCGCTGGTGGCCATAGGACAACTGCCCGGCC
Organism: Mesorhizobium sp. 113-1-2; assembly: GCF_016756475.1. Classification (NCBI taxonomy): domain Bacteria; kingdom Pseudomonadati; phylum Pseudomonadota; class Alphaproteobacteria; order Hyphomicrobiales; family Phyllobacteriaceae; genus Mesorhizobium; species Mesorhizobium sp. 113-1-2. The sequence continues at coordinate 634,486 of NZ_AP023242.1, read as the reverse complement.
GGCATATGGGCGCGGTCGGCCAGGCCCGTGCGTTCGAGCGCCGACATGACGCCGGCACGCACCGCGCCTTTCGATCGGCCATCGCTCAGCGTGCGCTGCACCGGCAGCGCGACATTGTCATAGGCACTGAGATTGGCGAAGACGCTGGTGATCTGGAACGTGTAGGCAATGCCCTGGCGCACCCTGACATAGGCCGGCTGGCCGGTGATGTCGGCGCCGTCGAAGACGATCGCCCCCGAAGATGGCTGGATGCGGCCGCTGACCAGGCTGACGAAGGTGGTTTTCCCTGCCCCGTTGGGGCCGATGACAGCGCGGATCTCGCCCGGCATCAAGGTGAAGTCGACGTTGTCGACGGCGCGCAGGCCGCCGAAATGGCGCGACAGGCCCTTGGTGGTCAAAAGCGGCGTCATGGCAACCACCCGAGCCAGCGCTGGCGGATGGTGCCGAGAATGCCTTTGGGGAAAAACAAAACCAGCAGGATGAGCGCGATGCCGACGATCAGGAGATAGGCCGAGGTGTAGCCGCTGGTGACGTCGATGACATAGTACATGAAGACCGTGCCGATCAGCGGCCCGAGCGTTGTGGCGGCACCGCCGAGCAAGACCCAGAGCAGGGGCAGGATCGAGTACTGGACTGAGGCGAAGCTTGAGCCGACATAGCCAAACAGCAGCGCGTAGGCGGCACCCGAGGCCGCACAGATCGTACCGGAGACGACAACGGCGATGAGCTTGTTGGTGAAGGTGTCGTAGCCCAGCATCTTCGTCCGCTCTTCGTTCTCGCGGATGGCGACCAGCACGCGGCCATAGCGGGAGCGGACGACGGCCAGCGTGACCAGAAGCACGAGCGAGAACAGCGCCAGCGCGCTCATGTAGCGCACCGTCGGATTGGTGAGGTCGAGCGAGGTCGCGCCGAAAGTGAGGACGCGCGCCGGCTGCGGCACGACCTGGCCCTGATCGCCGCCGGTCCATGTCGCGAAATAGAGGATCAAGAGATAGAACACCTGCGCGAACATCATGGTGACGATCATGAAGGCGACACCCGTGGTGCGTAGCGCCAGCAGGCCGATCGCCAACGCCAGCACCGCGCCGCAGGCAATCCCGCCGAGGAAGGCCAGTGGCACGTTCCAGCCGAGCTGGATGATGGCAAGGCCGGCGCCGTAAAGCCCGGCGCCGAAGAACATGGCATGGCCGAGGCTGAGCAGGCCGACATAGCCGAACAGCATGTTGTAGCCCATGGCGAACACCGCCAGCACCATGATGCGGGCAAGCAGGCCGTGATAATAGTCCGGCAACACGAAGCTCAGCATGAAGAGCAGGGCGATGACGCCGAGATGCAGCGAATAAGCCTTTGCCGGCGAAGCTTCGCTCATCGCGACGCCGTCCCGAACAGGCCTTGCGGCCGGAACACCAGCACCATGGCGACCAGCAGCGTGGCGATGATCTTGGCCAAGGTCGGCGAGAAGAACATCGAGATGATGCCGTCGGAGAGGCCGATCAGCACGGCGGCGACGACAGTGCCGCGCAGCGAGCCGAGGCCGCCGATGATGACGACGATGAAGGACAAGAGCAGCGGATCCTGCCCCATCAGATAATGCGCCTGGCTGATCGGCACGATCAGCACCGCGGCAATCGCCGCCAGCATCGCGCCAAGCGCGAAGACGCCCCCATAGACTCGGCCGACCGCGATGCCGAAGGCCTGCGCCGTCTCGCTGTCATATTGCGTGGCGCGCATGACGAGGCCGATCCTGGTGCGCGTCAGCACCAGCCATGTCACGATCAAGAGAAGCGCGGAAGCCGCAATGATCGACAGTTTATAGCCGGAATAGCCGAACCACGGCAAAAGGATGCGGTAGTTGAACGGTGGCTCCACGGGCCGCGCCTCGGGGCCATAGAAGCTCAGTGCCAGTTGCTGGATGATGTAGAGCATTCCGATCGTGGCAACGATGGTGGCTTCCGGATTGTAGTTGAGCCGGCGCAGCACCAGCCGCTCGGCGACCAGCGCGATCGCGCCGACGATCAGCGGCGCGATTACCAGCGCCGCCAGGAAGCCGAGCGCCGGATGGCCCGATATCGCCGTCGAGATCGCCCAGGCGAGCACCGCGCCCAACATGAAGAACTCGCCATGCGCGACATTGACCACCCGCATCACACCGAACACCAGCGACAGCCCGAGTGCGGTCAGCGCAAGCACGGCTGATGTGACAAGGCCTTCGAGGGCGGCGAGGAGGAGGTGGGGACCGAAGTGCATGGTCTAAACGCAGGCAGGTGCCAAGCGCACCCCCCTCTGGCCTGCCGGCCATCTCCCCCTCAAGGGGGGAGATTGGCAGTTTCTGCGAAGGCGCCCACCCCCCAACCTTGGGGATTGGCGAAACCCAAGACGACATCCGATCTCCCCCCTTGAGGGGGAGATGTCCGGCAGGACAGAGGGGGGTGCCTTGGCGCTCACGCTTGCCAGATGGCTAAACCTAAAGCGCCTGCGTCGTATAATCCCCCTCGGCCTCGTAGAGCCCATCCTCGATCTTGGTCTTGTGCACGACCTTGAGCTTGCCGCCTTCGACCTTGGAGATGTTCTGGATGCCGAAGCACTGGTGGATCTTGCCGTTGAAGGTTTTCGCGCCTTGCGGATGCTCCGGGCCTTCGGCGAAGGCGGTCAGTGCCTCGGTCGCCTCGACCAGCTTGGCGCGGTCCTCCGGTCCCTTGTAGCCGGCGTCTTCCATGGCCTTCTTGACGACGTAGAGCGTTTCCCAGCAGCCGAACATGTGCGCGGCGGTGGAGACGTCCTTGGGGTCGCCGACGGCCGCGCCATTGTCGTCGATGCCGACAGCGGTGCGATAGGCCTTTTGCGCGGCGCTATCATCGGGCTGGGCGTAGCGCGGCGAGCCTTCCCAGAAATGGCTGCCGTCCAAGAATTCCAGGCCGGGGCTGTTGATGTCGGTGGCCTCAAGCGAATCGATGAAGCCGAACAGCTGTGGCCGGTTTGAACCGTAGAACTCGCCGAGCTCCTTGACGAAGGTGAGCACCGCCGGACCGACCATGACATGGTAGATCACCTCGGTCTCCGGCGGGATCTGCGGGAAATATTTGGTGAAGGAGGATTCCGTCGGCGGGATGGCGATCTGCGCGATGACGTCGGCGCCTTGCGCCTTCAGCGCCGGCGGCAGGTAGTCGCGGTGGTCGTAGCCGAAGGCGAAATCCGGGAAGATCTGCGTCACCTTCTTGCCGGCATTGGCCGCGATCCATGGCGCCATCGACTGGATCTGGCTCTTAACGTCGGTGATGCCGGGCTGGAAGACATAGCGGTTGAGCTTGGTCGAGGCGACGTGGTGGCCTTCGCTGACGACGAAATAGGGGATCTTGTTTTCGCCGGCGGCGGGCGCCGAGCCGATCACGACATGCGAGAACAGCGTGCCGTAGACGATGTCGGTCTTGTGCTGGGTGGCGAACTTGCCGACCACTTCGGCACCACGGCCGGGATCGGTGCCGTCATCCTCGATGATGACCTCGACTTGACGGCCATTGATGCCGCCGGCGGCGTTGATCGCCTTGACCGCGGCAGCGGTGGTCTTCTCGTACCAGCGGCCATAGGCGGCACCGATACCGGTGCGGTGCGACTGGAAGCCGATCTTGATCGGCGCCGAACTCTGCGCCTGGGAATAGCGGACGAAACCAGGCGCCACGGCAAGGCCGGCGCCCGCGGCCAGGCCCTTCAGCGCGGTGCGGCGGGTGAGGCCAGTCTTGGAGGCGAAGGCAGTCTTGGAGAGGTCGAAAAATCCGTTCTTGTCAGCCATGTTCGTTCCCCTGTTTTTTCAGTCTTGACCAACGATAAGGCGGCTTCGGCCCCCTCGCTCGGAGGAGGCGGAAAATTGCATGTGTACAAACTAAATCACCAAAGCCTTGATGTGGCAAGCGAGCTTTCCCCAACGACATCGGGGCCGCCCTTTTCTCATCCGACGGTCGGTGTGGCAAGCAGCCAGAGGCCGAAGACCGTGTAGGCAATCATCAGCAGGGTGAGCGGAGACTGGCTGAGTGCGGCGCGGGCAGGCTGCGGATGCAGGCGCCAGGCGAAGCCATGGGCGACCAGCACGGCGAGCACATGGCCCAGGATGATGGCGCCGGCCTGGATGTTCCATAGCCACCAGGCCGACTCCGCCCCGGCGACGATGCCGGCCTCGACCTGGATGTCGGCGGTACCGAACAGGTCCCAGCCCAGCGCGAACGGGTCGGACAGGGAGGCAAGCGCATATTGGCCGTCGACCAGCAACGCCGTGAGATAATGCGCGATATGATAGGCAAGTGCGATCGGCACGATCGACCAGACCAGCAGGCCGGCCGCTTGTCCGAGCGGCTGATCGCTGCCGGCCAAACGCTGGCCGAGCCAGACCGCGAAAAGGAACACGGCTGCCAGCAGAACGAATGTCAAAACGAGCCCGAAAGTGCCGCTGCCGATCACCGCCGTGCGGCCCGGGAATTCGAGCGGATTGACGCCGAACAGGCCGAACCAGAAGAATGTTTTAGACAGGCCGTCGAAGGACACCGAGGAGAGGGCCAGCAGCAGGAAGGCAATCCCACTGGGCGGCAGCGGCTCCGCCGCCAGCAGCTTGGCGCCTGGCCAGCATAGCGCAAGCCGGCCCTTCCCGTCGCGCTCGACAGGCGCAAAACGCGCCACCATCGAGAAGAACAGCGTCAGGAACTCGCCGCTGCGGCTCCAGCCTCGATAACCGAAGGCCAGCACGGCCAGGAAAGAGAACAGCCAATAGAGGCCGGCGGCATAGGTGAGCCGTGCCGGATCGTCGGGCGCCGGATCGATCAGTTCGAACCAGGCAAAGGCGAAGAACAGGATGACGGCCGGCCAGCAGCCGAGCCATCGGGGGAGGCGCCATGGTTCCGCATCGCTTGTACTGAGCAGACGCGAGACGAGGCGCCACGGCCCATACCAGGGGTTGAGCCACGACCAGAGGTCGCCGAAGACGCCTTGCAGCAAGGTGACGCCGGCCCACAGCAGCGTCCAGATCACCAGCGGCAGTGGGTTGGAGAGCGGGTCGCGGCTGCCGAACAAGCCGGCGGCAACGAGAATTGCAAAGCCGGCAAAGGAGATCAGGCTGATGGCCGTGCGGGAGCTGTCGCCGAGGGTGAACAGCGGCAGGCGCCGGCGCCAGAAACGGTCGAGGGAAGCCGCCGGCAGCAGCGCCAGCACGAGGAAGCTGATGGCCACGGCGAATGCGCCGCCGATCAGGTAGTAGCCGGTCGGCAGGAGCAGGACGTGGCCACGGTCGGAGGCGTGCGCGAAGGCGGGGGTGGGGAGGGCGAGCGCAGCGGCGATGCTTACAGGCAGAAGTCCCGAAGGAAGGCGCTCTACGAGGCCCCCCTCTGTCCTGCCGGACATCTCCCCCTCAAGGGGGGAGATCATGCTGTCATCTTCGGAAGGGAGCCTCTGTCGCTGAGGACTGGCGCCTGCTCGGACAGCCTGGCGCCCTTCCTCTCCCCCGTCGATCGGGGGAGAGGTGTCGAGCGCAGCTCGACGGAGTGGGGGGCGACCCTGGCGCGGGTCGCGCGTGGTTCTCTTTCCCATGTCCGGTGGGGCGGTTGCCAGGTGGTTCCCCCACTCCGTCGCCGCTTCGCGGCGCCACCTCTCCCCCCTCCGGAGGGAGAGGAAAGGAGCCTCTGCCGGGTACTGTAGCCCCCTCGTGGGGGAGATGTCCGGCAGGACAGAGGGGGGCGCCAAGGAACTCGACCTGTCCAAGAAACCCGCCGATCCCGTCACACCTTGACCAGTTGCTCCACACGATCCTTTTGCCCGAATATCCGAAGATACCGCTCGATCTCTTCCTCGTCCCCCGTCGCCTTGGCCGGATTGTCGGAGAGCTTCACCGCCGGCCGGCCATTGGCTTCCGTGACCTTGCAGACCAGCGATATGGCATCGAGGCTGTTGGTTTCGATCGGTGCGCAGCCTTCGAAATCATTGGTGAGGTTGGTGCCCCAGCCGAACGACATGCGCACCTTGCCCTTGAAGTGGCGATAGGTTTCCTCGATGGTTTCCACCTCGAGACCGTCGGAGAAGATCAGCAGCTTCTGCTTGGGGTCCTTGCCCTTCTCGCGCCACCAGGACAGGATCTTCTCGCCGCCCTCAATCGGCGGCGCGCTGTCGGGGCGGAAGCCGGTCCAGTCGGCCACCCAGTCCGGCGCGTCGCGCAGGAAAGAGGCGGTGCCGAAGGCGTCGGGCAGCACGATCAAAAGGTTGCCGCCATAGTAGCGCTGCCAGTCCTGCAGCACCTTGTAGGGGGCCTGTTTCAGCTCCTTCTCCGAAGTGGCCAGTGCCGCAAACACCATCGGCAGTTCATGCGCGTTGGTGCCGAGCGCTTCGAGGTCGTTGTCCATGGCCAGCAGCACGTTGGAGGTACCGGTGAAGGCCTCGCCGATGCCTTCCTTCAGCGCCTCGACGCACCAGCGCTGCCACAGGAAGGAATGGCGCCGGCGTGTGCCGAAGTCGGAAATGCGGATGCCGGGCAGCGCCTTCAACCGCTCGGTCTTGGCCCACATCTTGGCCTTGGCGCGGGCATAGAGCACATCGAGCGCGAAGGGGCCGAAGGCGCGCATGGCCGCGCGGGATCGCAGTTCGTTGATGATGGCGAGCGCCGGGATCTCCCACAGCGTGGTGTACATCCAGGGACCGGGGAAGGTCAGTTCGTACTGGCCGTCGCGCTTGGACAGTTCGTAGTCCGGCAGCCGGAAACCTTCCAGCCAGGCCAAAAATTCCGGTTCGAAGATCTGCTTGCGGCCGTAGAAATTGTTGCCGCCCAGCCAGATCATCTCCTTTTTCGAGAAGCGCAAGGTGCGGGCATGGTCGAGCTGTTCGCGCAGTTCGCCCTCATCGATCTCGTCGGAAAGGCGCACCGAGGTGGTGCGGTTGATCAGCGAGAAGGTGGCATCGACCTTGGGGTACATGCCCCAGATCATCTGCAGCATCAAAAGCTTGTAGAAATCCGTGTCGAGCAAGCTGCGCACGATCGGATCGAGCTTCCAGGTGTGGTTGTAGACGCGCCGCGCAATATCGGTCTTAGCCATGTTTCAACACCGCCTTCGCTGCCTGCCGTCCACAATCGCGACAGGCCTCATAGCATCGAATTGGCCGGAACGCTTCCCGCTTTCAGGCTGGCCCGACAAAAAGAACGGCCTGCGCATGGCCAGGAGTGGCCAGCCTCAGCCCGCGGTCTTCGCGCCGATGACCTTGAGTTGCGGGCGCTTGCGGCGGCTGATGATGCGGCCGGCGACCGGAGCGTCGGCGCGGCCGTCATCCCCGGCCTTCTCGGCGAACAGCCAGTCGATGAACACCTGCACGATCGGCGTCGTGCGCATTTCATTGCGGCAGACGACGTAGAAATCGTCGACCGCCGGCACCGAAAGGCTGAACGGCGCGACCAGCATGCCTCTGGCCAGCAGCGCGCTTGCCGTTACGGAATCGCCCAGCGCCACGCCATGGCCGTGCACCGCGGCCTCCGTCGCCATGCGCGCGTCGCCCAGATGATGGCGGCGGCCGCGCTCGAGGTCCAGCGCATCGGCGGCCGCCAGCCAGGTATGCCATTCGCGACCATCGTCGCCATGCAGGAAGACATGGTCGGCAAGGTCCCTGACGCTGCGGATCGGCCGGTTGTTGATCAAGGTCGGGCTGACCACGGGAAACAGCTCCAGCCCCGACCATTTGCGCATCCAGCAATCGGCCCAGCTGCCATCGCCATAGTGCACGCAGACATCGATATGCGGCGCGCGGATATCCTTGGGGTCGTTGGAGGGGATGAGCGTCAGCTGGATATCGGGATATTGCGCGGTGAAGCTGCCGAGCCTCGGCGTCATCCACAAAAGCAGCAGCGCCGGCACGCAGGACACCGACAGCGCGCCGCTGCTGGCCGGCCGCGTCAGCCGCTGCGTGGCGGCGGCGATGCCGTCGAAGGCCGTCGATACCGCCGGCAACAGCTCCGCGCCATGCGGCGTCAGCCTGACCCGCTGGCCGACGCGCTCGAACAGCTTGACGCCGAGCGACTGCTCCAGCGCCTTGATCTGGTGGCTGACGGCGCCATGCGTGACATTGAGCTCACTCGCCGCCTTGGTCAGCGAGCCATGGCGCGCCGTTGCCTCGAAGGCGCGCAGCGGGTTCAGGGGTGGCAGGCGCTTGACCATGGATGCCCGGCTTCGTTGTGAGATTTTCTCACAGGAAACACCCTAACAATATCAATTGATTTTTCAATGCGGCTGCCGGACACTTCGGTGGAAAATAGCATCAAGACTTGAAATCTGCAGGCAGCCAGCGGGACAGCGACCCGGCCGGATGACGGTCGGTTCGCCAAACGTCAACGGTGGGCTGGCGGCATCAATCGAGGAGGACGGATATGGGTTACGATCGCGGCAAGCTCGACGCCTTGCGTCGCAAATATGGCGAGAGCCATGGCGGCGAGATGTTCGACCCGAAATTCCGCAAGGTCGCCGACAAGATCTTTTCCAAGTCGGGCACCAGGCTGGCGCCCTATTCCGGCATCCCGACCTTCCTCGCCGCGCCCTACCGCGAAATCGCGGCCGAGAATCCGGATTTCGGCGATTTGCAGGTGGCAATTATCGGCGTGCCGATGGATCTGGGCGTCACCAACCGGCCGGGCTCGCGCTTCGGGCCGCGGGCGCTGCGCGCCATCGAGCGCATCGGCCCCTACAATCACGTGCTGGAATGCGCGCCGACGCATGAGCTTCGCGTCGCCGACATCGGCGATACGCCATTCCGCAGCCGCTATCGGCTGGAAACCAGCCATGAGGACATCGAGCGCCGCACCAACCAGATCGTCGATGCCGGCGTGCTTCCCCTCTCTGTCGGCGGCGACCATTCGATCAGCCATCCGATCCTGAAGGCTGTCGGCAAGAAGGCTCCGGTCGGCCTCATCCACATCGACGCCCATTGCGACACCAGCGGCCTGTTCGACATGACCAAGTTCCACCACGGCGGCCCGTTCCGCAACGCGGTGCTGGACGGCGTGCTCGACCCGACGCGCACCATCCAGATCGGCATCCGCGGCTCGGCCGAGTACCTCTGGGAGTTCACCTACGAGTCCGGGATGACCGTGGTCCACGCCGAGGAGGTGACCGGTCTCGGCATCCCGGCCATCATCGAGAAGGCGCGCAAGATCGTCGGCGACGGCCCGACCTACGTCTCCTTCGACATAGACAGCGTCGATCCGGCGTTCGCGCCGGGCACCGGCACGCCGGAAGTCGGCGGGCTGACGACGCGCGAAGTGCTTGAGCTGCTGCGCGGCCTCAAGGGCCTCAACATCGTCGGCGGCGACGTCGTCGAGGTGGCGCCGCAATATGACGCCACCACCAACACGGCGCATGCCGGCGCGCAGGTGCTGTTCGAGATCCTGAGCCTGATGGTGTTCAGCCCGGCCATCACGGGCAAGGGCGCCTGACAGCTGAAACGAAAAGGCAGCCGCCGCGCTGGAGCCGGCGGCCGCCTCAAACGATCAAAAGCTTCCAGAAGGGGAATACCAATGACAATCCACTCGACACTGAAATCGTCCATCGCCGCCATCCTGGTGGTCGGCGCCGCCGGCCTCGGCATCGCCACCCAGGCGGCCAATGCCGACGCGCTGGCCGACATCACCAAGGCCGGCACCATCAATGTCGGCGTCTTCGCCGACTTCCCGCCCTTCTCCTCGGCCAGCGCCGATATGAGCCTCAAGGGCTATGACATGGATGTCGCGCAATACATCGCCGACACGCTGAAGGTGAAGCTCAATCCGGTCGCCGTCACCGGCCAGAACCGCATACCCTATCTGAACGACCATCGCGTCGACATACTGATGAGCGTCGGCTACTCCAAGGAGCGCGAGCAGGTCATCGACTTTGCCGCCGCCTACGCGCCCTACTACATCGCGGTGATCGGGCCGGCTGCGATGACGGTCAAAGGCAAGGAAGACCTTGCCGACAAGTCGATCGCCGTCAATCGCGGCACGCTCGAGGACACCTCGCTCACCGAGGCCGCACCTGCCTCGGCCGACATCAAGCGCTTCGACAACTACAATTCGGTCATCCAGGCCTTCATCTCCGGCCAGACCCAGCTGATGGTCGTCGGCAACGACGTCGGCGCCCAGGTTCTGGCCAAGCAGGATGCGCTGAAGCCGGAGCAGAAATTCCAGCTGCTGACCTCGCCCTCGCATATCGGCCTCAACAAGAACGAGGACGGCTTGAAGAAGGCGGTCAATGACGCCATCGCCAAGATGCTGGCCGACGGCAAGCTGGACGAAAGCTCGAAGGCCTGGCTGAAGACGCCGCTTAACCCCGACAACCTCAAGGATTGAGTTTCCGTGGCCTTTGCCTGGCTCCCGGGTGCCTTGGGCGACATCGCGCATGGTGCGGTCACGACGATCCTGCTGATCGCCGTGACCACGCTGGCCGGGACGCTGCTCAGCATCCTCGGCGCCGCCGGACGGCGAAACGGCCCCGCGCTGCTCAAGCGGGCCATCGCCTGGTATGTCGAGGTGATGCGCAACACGCCGTTCCTGGTGCAGCTGTTCTTCATCTTCTTCGGCCTGCCGAGCCTCGGCATCAGGCTCGACCCGATCCTGGCCGCCATGCTGGCGATGACGCTCAACATGGCGGCCTATACGATCGAGATCGTCGGCGCCGGCCTTGACGCCGTGCCGGGCGGGCAGACGGAAGCCGCCCTGGCCTTGGGACTCAGGCCCCGCCAGGTGTTCATCAAGATCGTGCTGCCGCAGGCGCTCAAGATCATCTATCCGGCGCTGACCAGCCAGATTGTCATCATGATGCTGGAATCGGCCGTGGTCTCGCAGATCGCGGTGCGCGAGCTGACCTATGAGGCCGACATGCTGCAGGCACGCACCTTCCGGTCCTTCGAGACCTATTTCGTCGTGACGCTGGTCTACCTCGCAATGTCGATGGCCTTGCGCCGGCTTCTGGTCACCGGCGGGCGCCGCGCGCTCGGAGCCGGCGTGTCATGATCGAATTCACCTTCTGGGATATCGTGCGCAACCTTCTGCTGGCTGCCCGCTGGACCGTGCTTTTGTCGCTGGCTGCCTTCATCGGCGGTGGCATCGTTGGCATGGTCGTGCTGTTCTTCCGCATCGCCAAGAATACATGGGGCCGGCGCATCGCCTCCGGCTACATCGCCCTGTTCCAGGGAACGCCGCTGCTGATGCAGCTCTTCCTGATGTTCTTCGGCCTGCCGATGCTCGGTCTGCGCATCGAGCCATGGACCGCGGCGGTGCTCGGCCTCACCTTCTTCGCCAGCGCCTATCTCGCCGAGATCTGGCGCTCCGGCGTCGATGCCTTGCCGCGCGGCCAGTGGGATGCCGGCGCCAGCCTCGGCCTGCATTATCTGCAGGAACTGAGGCTGATCATCCTGCCGCAGGCGTTTTCGATCACCCGCGCGCCGACAGTCGGCTTCTTGGTGCAGCTGATCAAATCGACGGCGCTGACCTCGATCATCGGCTTCGAGGAGCTGGTGCGGACCTCCAACGCCATCAACAACGCCACCTTCGAACCGTTCAAGGTCTATGGGCTGGTGGCGCTGATCTTCTTCCTCATGTGCTTCCCGCTGACGCAATATGCCCGTTCACTCGAACGGCGCGCGGCGACCCGCTGAGCCACGAGGATATCGCATTGACTGGAATCGGCGGCCACTGCAAACCAGGTAGCTGTCTCCACGGTTAGGGCTCAAATGCGTTCTCTGGGTCGGAGCCGGACATTGGCGAATGGCAGGTCCCGATCCATAGGCGAACTTCGTGAGGTCCTCACCCAACAGCGGCTTCGCGCCTCTTGTCGGCCGTTCAGAGCGGCTTACGGCAATCCCGATAGCTGCCGTTGGAGTGGAAAGAATTATGGCCCGAAGCTTGTCGGGGATCGCGCCATGCACGTTCAGCCGCAGTCGAAGTCGTATTGAGCGTCACAAGGATGGCGCGAAGATTGTCAGCGCTATGACATCTCGCAAGTCGGTTGGAGATTGTACGCGAGCCTTCTCAGGGCTGGGGCAGCGACATAACGCGGTGTCTCCCTTGCGGATGAGTAAGACGCTGTGCCTGATCGCCCTTCAAGCAGCTTCCCACCCGCTTGGACCGTGCCGAAAGGAATAACTGGCTGAGATTTCGAACCCGGCCCTCGAAGGCTGCCAGGCTCGACATTCGACGGAGATCCTTGGGTGGTCGATGCGAATGATGTTAAACGAATTTGCAGCGTGGCGAAGCCGCGATGAAACCGCCGTTCCCGCTTGAATTAGCAGCGCGGCATAGCCGTCGATAAGGTAACGCCTTGCGCTCGAGCCGGTGCGGTGAAGATGCTGGTGGCCAGACAATATGATGTCTACGCCGCTGCGCGAGAAGGCATCCATTGCCAGATCCGCGCGGCCAACGATGCCTTCGTCGCTTTCCAAATCCAGCCCTTCAAAAGGATGATGAGTGACCACTACCCGGGTAATGTCGTCGGACATATTTGAGAATTTCTCTGTCGCCGCCTCGAGCTGGCGAACATTGATCCTGCCATCCTTGATCGTCAGGGATCGTGCTGTGTTGATCCCGACGACAGCGACTTCGCTGTCGGCATAGAACGGCTCGGTGTCCGCCTCGATGTAGCGCTTGTAACGCGATAGAGGCGTCCATGCGCGCGCGAGGACATTCCAAAGCGGCACATCGTGATTGCCGGGCACTACGATGCGGGGGCCAGGAAGGGAATCAAGGAAGGCCCGCGCCTGCAGGAATTCGTCTTTCCGGGCGCGCTGCGTCAGATCCCCGGATACGACGAGCAGATCAGATTCGACGGCGCGAACCTCGGCCGCGATCGCTACCACAAGCTGGCTCTCTGTTCTTCCGAAGTGCAAATCCGAAAGGTGCACGAGGGTTTTCACTGAGGTTCTCCGCTTTCAGCCACGTCCACCAGTTCTGGTCATTTTGGCAGGTGCAAGGACCTGCAAGGCCGCTGGTCGAATCTGAAAGTTCAGGGGCATGTCGATACTGACGGCTTCGCCGTCCAGGGAAACCAGCATGGCGTGGCGATGCGATGTGATTTGGAGTGAACTAGCCCGATAGATTTCAAGATCTCGTGTGGAGTCGATCATGCCAAACGCGATTTTGAACGGAAGCAATGCCAGTCCAAACCAGGACTGCTGCTTGACGACGTAAACGCACAGCTCTTTTGACGACAGGCTGCGGCGGCGGCCAAGATCAGCGATGTCGTAGAAATTGTTGCCAACAAACACACAGGGCGTCCGAAGTCTTTCGCGGGTGCCCTGAGCAGCGACGTGGACAGCCTGCCACGAGGCGGATCTCAACGTTCTCATGAGAGCGGGTCCGATGGCGGCGAGCTTGCCGAACCCGCGGCGCCGCTGCTCGGCTGAACGCTTTGCAACAAAGAAGGGATAGATCCCAATCGATGAGTTGTTAAGAAAGACGCGGCCGTTGACCTCGGCGACATCGACTGCGAGAGGCTTACCTGTCGCGATTGTATCGATCGCCGCTGTGAGGTCGAGCGGCACACCCAAATCCCGGGCAAAGTGGTTTAATGTGCCGAGCGGAAGAACACCGAGCAACAGATCAGTCCCCACCAACGCCGAGGCCGCGCTGCTGAGGGTGCCGTCGCCACCGCCCACGACCAATATTGATCCACGACCGGACCTCGACTTGTTTTCGCTAACAAAGCGCCGAGCTAGCTCTCCAACCTCTCGTCCGTCCACCAATCGCACATCCGCCTCAATGCCACGTTCGGCGAACCCATCCCGTACGGCTCTCTCTATGTCGCCCTTGCGTGCCGCAGCGCCGGCATTTTTGTTGATGAGGGTCAGAACCTTCAAGTTTCCGGCCCCCGTTTGGGCCTTTCCTGGAACCATAACGCGACTGTCCAACACAGGATCGCCCAGCCAGAACCAATGCACCACCCGGCCAAGACATCCGTGGGATAGTGGACCGCGAGATAGACCCGGCTTATCCCAACGGCCACCGTCAGAAACACGGCGATCGACATGAAATACGCTTTGAGACGCAGCTCCTGATTTGCGTGTGAAAGGAGTGCGCCCACGGTCAGGAACGCGATAGCCGAAAGCATTGCATGTCCACTCGGGAAGCTTGCCGTGAATACTCGCGTGACATGAGGGATCTCCGGCCTGGGCCGGTTGAAGCTCAGCTTTAGGATTGTGCCGAGCAGTTCGCCGCCAACCACCGCCACCGCCATCCAGATGGCGAGAGCCCGCTTGTGGATGAGAAGAAGATAGACAACTCCTGCCAGCAACACGAAGCTAAGAAACACCACGCTGCCGACTGAGGTCACATCCCTGGCCGCTTCCTGAAGCCATGGTGGACCTATCGGAGAGGCCGGATCGGTCGCGCGAAGAGCCGACATAATGGCAAGGTCAAATTTGGTCGTGTCGCCTTCCAGGACGTCCTCGGCGAGCACCCCGAAGCCGACAACGGGGCACGATACGAGCATCCCCGCAACAAGCCTGTTCTTGCCTTGCGCGGACGCACTGCTAATTCGGCACGGCGGGCGAGGCCGGTGACTCCCTAGGCGCCCACGCTCGGTATCTGGGACTGGTTCGTTCAAGCGCAGGACCTCGATCTATAGCCCACAACGGCTTCGCATGAACCGGGTTCCCCAATCATCAATGCGGTCCACGCCCCGGTCCATGCGTATGGCCGGCCGGCTGCATGGAGCTGAGGTCAAGATTGCGGCTGCGGGCGCACCCGGCTAGCTATTGGTCAGTCTCCGAAAAGGCTCCGTTTAACGAGATGTAACTTCAGGACATGACGACCGCAAACCGACGGCCGTTAGGTTCAATGCCCGAACGCCAGCTGCGGCGCGATGCGATCCCGCCGCAGCCAGCGCGCCAGGAGCAGCGCCGCCACCACGGCCAGCCCCGTCGATAGGCCCATCCAGATGCCGACGCCGTGGAAGCCGAAATGGAAGGCGAGCAGCACGCCGAGCGGCAGGCCGACGCCCCAATAGCCGATCGCGGCGTAGATCATCGGCACCTTGGTGTCGTGCAGGCCGCGCAGCATGCCGGCGGCAACCGCCTGCGCACCGTCGAAGACTTGGAACAGGGCGGCGAAGGCCAGGAACGAGACGGCAAGCGTGATCACCCGGGCATTGGCCGGGTTGGCGAGATCGATGAAGGCGCTGATCAGCGGATGCGGCCACAGGATCATCACCAGCCCCATCAGCGCCATGAAGGAGACGCCGAGGACAAAGGCCGTCCAGCCGGCGCGCGATACGCCTTCCGGATTGCCGGCGCCATGCGCCAGCCCGACGCGCACCGTCACCGCCTGGTTGAGGCCGAGCGGCACCATGAAGGAGATCGAGGCGATCTGGATGGCGATCGCATGCGCGGCCAGCGAATCCGCGTCGATCAGGCCCATCAGCAGGGCAGCCGCGTTGAAGATCGTCACCTCGAAGGCGAGGATGCCGGCAATCGGCAAGCCAAGCCGCAACAGGCCCTTGAAGCGTGGCCAGTCGGACCGCCAGAAGCGGCCGAACAGGCGGTAGCGCCGGAACTTCTTCTCCAGCATCACCACCGCAGCCATGCCGATGAACATCAGCGTGCTGGACAGCGATGTCGCAAGGCCCGAGCCGGCAATGCCCATGGCCGGGAAACCGAGATTGCCGAACATGAACACCCAGTTGAAGACGGCGTTGCAGGCGACGGCGACGAAAACGATGATCAGCGCCCAGCCCGGCCGCTCCAGCGCCGAGATGAACGAGCGCAGCACGATATAGCCGTAGAAAGGCAGCACCGCCCATTCCAGCCAGCGCAGATAGATGCCGGCCTGGTGCGCCAGCGCGGGTTCCTGGCCCATGGCCAACAAAATCGCCTCGCCGTGCCAAAGCACGAGCCAGATCGGGATCGAGATCAGGATCGCCAGCCACAGGCCTTGGCGCACGGTGCGGCGCAGATCGCGCACCGAATGGCGGCGGCGGCCAAGTTCGGTGGCGATCATCGGCGATGTCGCCAGCATCAGCCCAAGGCCGAAGATCAGCGGCATGAAATAGAGGTTCGCGCCAAGCGCGCCGCTGGCCAGCGTGTCCGGCCCGAGCCTGCCCATCATCATCACGTCGGTGGCCGTCATCGCGGTCTGGCCGAGATTGGTCAGCACCATCGGCCAGGCCAACGCCAGCGTCGCCCTGATTTCCTGACGCCAAAGATTTTCCGGCGCGCGAGCGCCGGCTTCGATCGCAGACATTGTTCCGCTCTTTCCAGGCGCGGCACGTCGGCAAAAGAGCCGGAAGCCGCATGACAAACGGCGAAACCTTCGGTTTCGCGGCGTTTGCGTCAGCTTTTGGACGAAACGCGACATGAAGGCAAGGGAGGAGGAGCGGGCACCGATTGAGCCAGCGCCCTTCCAGGGGGGCCGTTGCCGCGTTCCCTTGCCGGCAATGGGCTGCTACGGATTGCCTTGGAGATCGGCAGCCAGCGGACCCGCCGGGAGAAATGGATGGCGTTCAGACAGCGAAAGAACACGGCCGCGATCCCGCGCACGGCGCCGGCCTTCGAACATATCGTCACCGAGGCCAGCGACAGCTTCCTGTGGCGGCTGGATGACTATCCCTGGGAGCGCAATGTCTGGAACTTCCATCCGGAATACGAGATCCATCTGCTGCGGAAATCCTCCGGCGTGGTTCTGGTCGGCGATCACATCGGCGAATTCGGGCCGGGCTATCTGACCATCGTCGGCGGCGGCCTGCCGCATGACTGGGTGACGGCGGTGCAGCCGGGCGAGTTGATCGAAGGCCGCGACATCGTCCTGCAATTCGACGCGCAGAGGTTGCGCGGCTCGGCGGGCCTGTTGCCGGAACTGCGCGAACTCGAGCCGTTCCTCGAGCGGTCGCTGCGCGGCATGGTCTTTCATGGCCGCACGGCGCTGGAAGGCGCCGAGCTGATGGAGCGGATGGGAACGGTGCATGGGCTCGCCCGCCTCTGCCTCTTCCTCGAACTGGTCGACCTCCTGGCCAGGACCGACGAATACGAGCTCCTGTCATCGCCGGATTTCTCGCCGGTCCTCGACGCCGCCTCGCTCGACATCATCCAGCGCACGCTGACCTATCTCTTCCAGCATTTCGCCGAGGATCTGAAGCTGCCTGATGTGGCCGAACGCGCCGGGATGAGCGAGAGCACATTCTCGCGCTTCTTCCAGAAGAACACCGGCAACGCCTTCAGCGACCACCTCGCCAAGCTCCGGCTCTGGCAGGCCTGCAAGCTCCTGGCCGACACCGATATCGCGATCACCGACATCTGTTTCCAGGTCGGTTACATGAACATCTCCAACTTCAACCGCGCCTTCCTGCGCAAGCACAAAATGACGCCGTCCTCCTATCGCAAGCTGTCGCGGCAGCGGCTGACGATGCGCGCATAAGCACACCCTAAATCAGCGGCTTGGACAAAATCGATACTCATGTGACGGAAGCCGTGGATGGTTGCCGTATTTTGCGCTGCACAATGCATAAAAGTACATGTTTGCTGCAACGGGGCTTCTAGCTTGCCCCGGTTGAACGCCGCATTTTGGCGATGGGTGGCATGTCATTCGGGCGATGGTGAGGATCGCAGACCCCGAGGACTTCCGCTTCCTGCGAGTGTTCCTGGAGGAGAAAAATCAATGAAACCAATTCGGCTCGCTGCGGGCTTGGGCGCAGCTTTCATGCTTTCCGCTACCGTATCAACCATCGCGCTGGCGCAGGCGCCGGTCTGCTCGGCGCCGGTCAAGGTGCTGGCGCAGCCGCGCGACGGCCTGACGCTTCTGGAGGACTCCAAGGCCGAGTTCGAGAAGCTCGCCGGGGCGGGCTTCCAGATCGACTATCTCAACGAGAACGACCGCCGGGCAAAATCGCGCGCCGATGCGTCCACCGTCGGCAACTACAACGTCTACTATGTCGACGAAGCCAACGTCGCTCTGTTTGCCTCGTCGAAATGGATCGTGCCGTTGACCGATTATTATCCGGCTGACTATGACTATGCCGACTTCGATCCCGGCCGCCAGAAGGTCGCCACCTATGACGGCAAGGTCTGGTTCGCGCCGCTGACCGGCGGCGGCGACCTGATGGTCTACCGCAAGGACGTGCTAGAGGCCGCCGGCATCCAGCCGCCCAAGACGCTGGACGAGCTGATCGCCGACGTGCCGAAGCTGACCAATGCGGACAAGGGCATGTATGGCATCGCGCTGCGTGGCGCACGCGGTTCGGGCGCCAATGTCTGGCGCTGGATGCCCTTCTTCAAGGCTTATGGCGGCCAGTGGTTCGATGGCGACAAGCCGGTCTTCAACTCGGACGCCGCCATCAAGGCGACCGAGACGTACCTCAAGCTGTTCAAGGATTCGGCGCCCGGCACGCAGACCGGCAGCTGGGATGAATCGACCGGCGCTTTCCTGTCGGGCCAGGTCGCCATCCTCGTCGAATCGACGCCGCTGTCGGGCATGGCGGTCGATCCGAAGACCTCGCAAGTGGTCGGCAAGATCGGCTTCCTGCCACCGCCCTCGCCGCTGCCCGGCGGCGGTTACGGCCATGGCCTTGCCATTGCGGCGAAGGCCAATGCCGACGACGCCTCGAAGAAATGCGCCGGTCTGTTCATCGCCTGGGCGACATCGAAGGAAAATGAGAAGCGCCGGCTCGATGCCCACCAGTTCGGCGAGCTGAACCGCACCAGCATCCTGTCCAGCAAGGAATTCGCCGACATCTACGGCGCCGATCTGGGCCAGGCGCTGGCAGAGACCGGCAAGGTCACTGCGGTCAACTTCTGGCAGGACCCGCGCTGGCCCGATCTCGGCGACCGCTGGGGCATCATCCTCGAGGAACTGGTGACCGGCACCCGCACCGACATCAAGGGCGGCCTCAACGAGCTCGAGGCCTATGCCACCGAGCTGGCGAAGAAGAAATAGAGCCCATCCTCCCGCCCGTGGCGCGCGGTCCGCGACATTGTCCGCAATGCCGGGACCTGCGCGCCGCGGGGACTTTGCTCCCTAGAGCAATTCCAGGAAAAGTGTGATCGGTTTTCCGTCCGGAATTGCGTCAAAACTCTAGGAGAAACCATGCCGACACGATCGAGACGCAAGCGAGGATAGATGCCAATGGCCCGACGCACGTCGCTCCCTGTCACCTTCGTCGTTCCGACCATCGCCATCCTTCTGGTGCTGTCGATGGTGCCGACGCTCTACGCCATCGTCATCGCCTTGCAGAATCGCGAGTTGAGCACGCCTGATTATTCCTGGGTCTGGCTGTCGAACTTCAGCGACCTGTTCCTCGACCGCCGCTTTCTCAACGCGGTCTGGGTGTCGGTGAAATGGGAGATCGTCACCGTCGTCGCGACCATGGTGGTGGCGATCGGGCTGGGGGTGCTGATGTTCGAGGTCGCCAGCCCCCGTCTGCGCAATGCCTACTGCCTGCTGTTCATCATTCCGGTGCTGTTGCCGCGCGTCTCGGCCGCCTTCGTCTGGAAGTTCGCCTATCATCCGCTCTACGGCATCGCCACCTATCCCTACAGGCTCATTACCGGCGGGCTGATCTTCGACCCGCTGTCCAAGCCGGCGACGGCCTTGTTCGCCGTCGCGTCGGTCGATGTCTGGCAATGGGGGCTGTTCTTCGCCGTCATCGTGCTGAAGCTGCTCGAAACCCTGCCGCCGCAGCCGATCGAGGCGGCCCGGCTCGACCACGCAAAACGCTGGCAGATCCACGCCTATGTCACCTTGCCGATGCTGAAGGCGCCGCTGATCAGCCTGATGTTCGTCAAGATGATCGAATCGCTGCGCTCCTTCGACCTGATCTATGTGATGACCCGCGGCGGACCGGGCGTGGCCACCGAAACGCTCGACATGTACGCCTTCTCGCAAGGCTTCATCGAGTCCGGCAAGGTCTCCTACGCCTCGGCCATGGCCGTGCTGATGATGATCGCCACGGTCATCACCTTCACCATGCTGTGGAAGCGGGTGCAGGCATGAAGCCCGGCAGGCTCATCGGCAGGATCGTGCTGGCCTTTGCCGGCTTCATGGCCGTGTTCCCGCTGTTGTGGACGGCGCTCAATGCGCTGAAGAACAATGTCGACATCATCACCCGCGTGCCGCGCCTGGTGTTCACGCCGACATGGGCCAATATCGGCTATATCCTCGGCCGCGACAGCGTGCTCACCGGGCTCTACAACTCGGTCGTCGCCTGCGGCTCGGCCGTGCTGATCGGTGTCGTGCTCGGCCTGCCGGCAGCTTACGCGGTGGCGCGCTATCCCAACCGCTGGGCCGGCGACATACAGTTCTTCGTGCTGTCGCTGCGCTTCCTGCCGCCGGTGGCGGTCGCCATCCCGCTGATGGTGATCTGGCTGCAGGTCGGCCTCTACGACACTTTGCCGGCGCTGATCATCACCTATTCGCTGCTCACCATCTCGGTGATCATGTGGCTCGCCATCCCCGCCTTCCAAGGCGTGCCGAAGGAGATCGAGGAAGCCGCCTTCGTCGATGGCTACGGCGCCTATTCGGTGTTCTGGCGCATCGCGCTGCCTGTCGCCGCCCGCTCCCTGGCAGGCGCCGTCGCCTTCAGCTTCGTGCTGGTCTGGAACGAATTCCTGATCGCCCTGATGCTGTCGAGCTCCAACGCCAAGACCTTGCCGATCGTCGCCTCCGAACTCTCCCAGCAAGGCATGAATGTGCCATGGGGCATTCTCAACGCCTCGGTCGTGCTGCTGTCGCTGCCGCCGCTGCTGTTCCTTGGCGTGCTCAGCGGCTTCCTGAATTCCATTTTCCGGCAAAAAAAGAGTTGATGTGAGGATTTCCCGATGCGGGCACTGGTGCTTGAGAAAAAAGGCGAACTGTCGCTGCGCGAGGTCGCGCTGCCGCTCGATGTCGGGCCGGACGACGTCAAGATAGCCATCCATACTGTCGGCGTCTGCGGCAGCGACGTGCACTATTACACCCATGGCGCCATCGGCAGCTATGTCGTGCGCGCACCCATGGTGCTCGGCCACGAAGCCGCGGGAACCGTCGTCGAGACCGGCGCCAATGTCGTGACTTTCAAGGTCGGCGACCGCGTCTGCATGGAGCCGGGCGTGCCGAACATGTCGTCGCGCGCGACAAAGCTCGGCATCTACAATGTCGACCCCGACGTCCGTTTCTGGGCGACGCCGCCGGTGCATGGCGTGCTGGCGCCCTATGCGGTGCATCCCGCCGCCTTCACCTACAAACTACCGGACAATGTCTCCTTCGCCGAGGGCGCGATGGTCGAGCCCTTCGCCATCGGCATGCAGGCGGCAAGCCGTGCCCGCATCGTCCCCGGCGACGTCGCCGTCGTCGTCGGCTGCGGCCCGATCGGCATCATGATCGCGCTTGCCGCCCTGGCCGGTGGCTGCTCGAAAGTGCTGATTTCCGATTTCTCCGCGCCCAAGCTCAAGATCGCCGCGCAATATGCCGGCATCGTGCCGGTCAACATAGGCGAGCAGTCGCTGGTCGACGCGGTCGCGGCGGCGACCGACAATTGGGGTGCCGATATCGTCTTCGAGGCCAGCGGCAGCCCGAAAGCCTTCGCCGACCTGTTCGATGTCGTGCGGCCGGGCGGCGCTGTGGTGCTGGTCGGCCTGCCGGTTGAGCCGGTGGCCCTCAACGTGCCTGCGGCGATCTCCAAGGAAGTACGCATCGAGACGGTGTTCCGCTATGCCAACATCTTCGACCGCGCCTTGCAGCTCATCGCCTCCGGCAAGGTCGACCTCAAGCCGCTGATCACCGGCACCTATGACTTCGCCGACAGCATCGAGGCCTTCGAGCGGGCCGCCCAAGGCAATCCGGAAGACGTCAAGCTGCAGATCCTGCTCAGCGGCGAGAAGGGATGATCATGTCCGCGATCGTTTGCTCCCATGTCGACAAGGCCTATGGCGCCACCACGGTCATCCGCGACCTCAACCTCTCGATCGAGGAACATGAATTCGTCGTGTTCCTCGGCCCGTCCGGCTGCGGCAAGTCGACCTTGCTGCGCATGCTGGCAGGGCTGGAGGACATCAGCGGCGGCGAGGTCTCGATCGGCGGCAAGGTGGTCAACGATCTCGATCCGGGCGACCGCGGCATCGCCATGGTGTTCCAGAACTACGCGCTCTATCCGCATATGACGATCTTCGACAACATCGCCTTCGGGCTGCGCCGGCAGAAGGTGCCGGCGGCCGAGATCCACAAGCGGGTCGAAGCGGTGTCGGGGACACTCGGGCTGCAGCCCTATCTCGGCCGCAAGCCGGCCGAGCTTTCCGGCGGCCAGCAGCAGCGCGTCGCCATCGCGCGGGCGATGATCAAGACGCCAAAAGTGTTCCTGTTCGACGAGCCGCTTTCCAATCTCGATGCGAAGCTGCGCAACCATATGCGTGTCGAGATCGCGCGCCTGCACCAGTCGCTGAAGACCACCACCGTCTATGTCACCCATGACCAGCTCGAGGCGATGACGCTCGCCGATCGCATCGTGCTGCTCAAGGACGGTGTAATCGAGCAGATCGGCTCTCCGGCGGAAATCTACCGTCGGCCCGGAAACATGTTCGTGGCCGGTTTCATCGGCACGCCGAACATGAATTTTGTCGATGTGACGGTCAGCCGGGCCGGCAATGGCTGGACATTGACTGGCGCCGGAACGGTGCTTTCGATAGATGGCTCGGGCTTTCATCTTGAGGCAGGCCACCGCGCCGTGCTGGGTATCCGGCCGCCGGACCTGAAGACGGCCGGCGCCGGGACCGCCGGCATCTTGCAAGGCACGGCAGATCTCATCGAATTTCACGGCAATGACGCGCTGGTGACGTTCGGCTCCGGCGGCAAGGAGGTCAGCGCGCTGGTTCCGGCCCGCGAATGCCCGGTGCTGAATGCTCCTGTCCGCTACACATTCGAGGAAGAAAGCATCCATTTGTTCGATGCGACGTCGGGCGCGTCGCTGCGCAAGCAATAGCGCAAAGACCTAACGGATCGCGTCGAGCGCCTGGCGCTGGCGGTGCATTTCCAGGAAAATCCGGTAGTCGCGATCAAATCGAACGCCGGCGGCCTTGTTGGCGGCACGCGTCTTGCCGCCCTGCTGCATGGCAAGACAGGCGGCGTTGAGGTCGGGGAAAAGCCCCGCGGCGGTGGCGGCGACCATGCCGGTGCCGAGCAGCACCGCCTCGTCGGCCAGCGGCTCGACCACCGTGCAGCCGGTGGCGTCGGCATAGAGCTCCATCAGCAGCGGGTTCTTGGTGTGGCCGCCGGTGACATGCAGCGTGTCGATCAGATAGCCGTTCTCGTTCAGCGCCTCCAGCACATGGCGCACGCCGAGCGCGATGCCGACGGCGGTGCGCCAGTAGAGCTTGCACAGGCTGTCGAAGGAGGAATCCAGCGTCAGCCCGCTGACGACGCCGACGGCATGCGGGTCGGCAAGCGGCGAGCGGTTGCCGTGAAAGTCCGGCAGGACATGCAACCGTGCGGCGAGGTTCTCGCCCTCGGTGGCGCGCAGTTCGGCAACCCGCCTGGCGATCTTGGCATGCATGGCGGCATCCGGCTCGCCGCCGGCGCCGTGCCAGCGGATGATGTGGTCGAGCAGGGCGCCGGTGGCCGACTGGCCGCCTTCCGACAGCCACAGCTTCGGCAGCGCCGCGCCGTAATAGGGACCCCAGACCCCGGCGAAAGGCTGCGGGTCGGGCGACATCGCCATCACGCAGCTCGACGTGCCCGCGATCAGCGCCAGATGCCGGCCGATATCCTGCTCGTCGCCGGCAAAGCCGCCAAGCACGCCAAGCGCGCCGGCATAGGCATCGATGACCCCGGCGCCGACCCGGCAGTTTTCGCTCAGGCCGAGCTCCGCCGCCGCTTGCGCCGTCAGCGGACCAATGTCGGCGCCGACCGGGCTGGCCCGCTCCGGCAGATTGCCGTGCTCGAAGAGATCGCCGAGACCGACGATTTCGAAGAAATCGCGCTGCCAGGCGCTTTCCTCATGCGCCAGATAAGTCCATTTGGCGGTCAGCGTGCATTGCGAGCGGGCCAGCGAACCGGTTGCCTGCCAGGTCAGGAAATCGGCCAGGTCGAATAGATAGCCGGCTTCCTTCCAGGTATCAGGCAGATTGCGCTTCAGCCACATTAGCTTCGGCGTCGCCATCTCCGGCGACATCACGCCGCCAATATAGTTGAGCACCTCGTGGCTGCTCTCTGTGCATTCGTCGGCTTCGGCAATGGCGCGGTGGTCGAGCCAGACGATGGTGTCCCAACGCTTGTCGCCGGTGGTCGAGACGCTGAGCTGATCGCCTTGCCGGTTTCGGACAACAAGCGAGCAGGTGGCATCAAAGGAGATGCCGACAATGTCTTGTGTCGCGACGCCGGCCTTTTCGCGGGCGGCGCGCACGGCGGCGCAGACGGCCGACCAGATATCGCGCGAATCATGCTCGGCGTGATCGGGCTTTGGCTGGTTCATGGCGATCGGCCGATCGGCGCGGCCGAGCAAGGTACCACTGGCGTCGAGAATGCCCGCGCGAGCGCTCCCGGTGCCGACATCGACCGCGCAAACAAACTGTTTCGTCAAGATGCTCTAACTCTCGCTCCCAGGCCTGCAATCAGATCGGGCAATTGCAGCATGTCAGCGAATATAAAGTCCGGTTCACTCGACGCAAGCCGCGCTTTCAGTGCGGGGTTGCCGGCGTGTGCGCCACCGGTGAAGGCAAAGACGCGCATGCCCGCCGCGCGCGCCGCCGCGACACCGGCCGGGCTGTCCTCGATGACGAGGCATTTGCGCGGATGCGCCCGCATGCTGGCGGCGGCATGCAGGAAAAGGTCGGGCGCCGGCTTTCCCTTGGCGACCATGGCGGCGCTGAACAGATGCGGTTCCATCAGCCCGAGCAGGCCGGTGACCTCGAGCGCATAGCGGATGCGTTCCAGCGTGCCGGAGGAGGCGACACAAAACGGCAGGCCAAGCTTCGGCAACATTTCCTTGATGCCGGGAATCGGCCTCAGCTCCTCGCGGAACTTTTGCATCAGGTCGACGCGCATCGCGGTCAGATGCTGATCGGTGATCTCCAGGCCGAAGTCGCGGCCAAGGATCTCGCGCACGCTTTTCATGCTCTTGCCGAGGAAATGCTCGTAGGCGGCGTCCTCACTGACGCTGCCGCCGGCAAGTTCGATCATGCCGAGCAGCGCCGAGACGGAAAGTGCTTCGCTGTCGACCAGCACGCCGTCGCAGTCGAAGATGACCAGTTCAGGCGTCATGATGGCTGATAGCTCTCAGAGCTTGCCGGCGATGTAGCGGGTCAGCGTGGCGCGCGCGCCATTCGCCCACAGCACGTTGAGCGCATGGCCGAAGGCCTCGACGAAGGCTGTGGCGCGGCCGACATCGCCATAGATGTCCTCCATGGCGAGCCAGGCGGCGGGGGCGTCCTTTGCCGCCCTTGCCGTCGCCTGCAGCCGGTCCCAGCTCGGGTCGTTGGGTTCGATGACGGCGCCGCTGTCGGTCGTGCCGAAGCAGTAGCGGCACCAAAGTGCTGATTCCAGCGCCAGGCCGGCAACACCTTTTCCGGCCTTCAGCCGGTCGGCGATGGTCGGGATGATGAATTTCGGCTGGCGGTTGGAGCCGTCGAGGCAGAGCCGGCGGACGGTGTCGCCGATCTTGGGATTGGAGAAGCGCTTCTCGATGAGCTGGTAATAATCCTCCAGCACCGTGTCCGGCACCGGCGGCACCGTCGGGATGATCTCGTCATGCTCGAGCTTGTCGAGAAAGCCGCGCACCAGCGGCTCCTGCATTGCCTCATGCACGAAATGGATGTCCATCAGCCCGGCCGGATAGGCAATGGTGGCATGGCCGCCATTGAGGATGCGGATCTTCATCAATTCGTAGGGGGCGACGTCCTTGACGAACTGCACGCCGACCTTTTCCAGCGGCGGACGGCCATCGGTGAAACGGTCCTCCAGCACCCATTGCCGGAACGGCTCACAGAACACCGGCCAGGCGTCCTCGACGCCGAAATCCTTGGCCAGGATGCCGCGCTCGCGGTCGGTGGTGGCAGGCGTGATGCGATCCACCATGCCATTGGGAAAGGCGACATGGCCGCTGACCCAGCTGGCCAGATCCTCGTCGATCAGCCGCGCCAGACCGATGACGCCGTCCGAGGTGACATGGCCATTGTGGGGGATGTTGTCGCAGGACATCACGGTGAACGGCACGGTGCCTTCGTCGCGCCGGCGCACCAGTCCGGCGAGGATGATGCCGAACACCGTCTTTGGCGTCGCGCCGGGCTGCGCGTCGGCAACGATATCCGGATGGGCCGGGTTGAATTTGCCCGACGCCGGATCGATGAAATAGCCGCCTTCGGTGATGGTCAGCGAAACGATCTTGATTGCAGGATCGGCCAGGCGATCGATGATGCCGGCCGCATCGCCCGGCATCAGGAAGTCGATCATCGCGCCGGTAACGCGTGCGCTCATATGGCCGTCATCCTGCTCGACCACCGTGGTCAGCCAGTCCTGCGCTTCCAGCTTGCCGCGCCCGATCTTCTCGCCCTCGAACACGCCGGCGCCGACCAGCGCCCAGTCATGGCCGATGCCCGCATTGAACAGATCGTCGAGATAGACGGCCTGGTGCGAGCGATGGAAATTGCCGACGCCGAAATGCACGATGCCGGCCTTCAGCCTGGCACGGTCGTATTTCGGACCCGCGACCTTGGCGGGGAGGTTGGCGAGAGTGGCGGAAGAGAGTTTCACGGTCATCTGTTTTACCCTTTGGCCGGGATCCGGCCTCTTTAACTCCGCCTCTCCCCGTTCTGTCGGGAGAGGCTAAGGGACGGCACATGCCTCTGATGTTGGCCTCTGCTCCCCGCGGAGGAACGAGAAGCAGAGGCCGTCCCCCCTCAACTCATCCACTGGCCGCCATCGACATTGTAGGTCTGGGCGACGATGTATTCGGCGTCGGCGCTGGCCAGGAACACCGCCATGCCGGCGAGGTCTTCCGGTTTGCCCATCCGGCCGTAAGGCACGCCCTCGCCAACCAGTCTCTTCTTCTCGCCCTTCGGCCGGTTCTCGTATTTGGCGAACAGCGAATCGACCTCATCCCACATATCGCTGTCGACGACACCGGGTGCGATACCGTTGACGTTGATGCGGTGCTTGATCAGGTCGAGCCCCGCCGACTGGGTCAGCGAAATGACCGCGGCCTTTGTGGCGCAGTACACAGCCACCAGCGGCTCACCACGCCGTCCGGCCTGGCTCGCAATGTTGATGATCCTGCCGCCCTTGCCCCGCGCGATCATCGAGCGGGCGGCAGCCTGCAGCATGAACAGCGTGCCGGCGACATTGACGGAGAACAGTTTCTCGTAGCTTGCCCGCGAGATCTCGACGATCGGCGCCAGGTCGAACAAGGCGGCGTTGTTGATCAAGATGTCGAGGCCGCCGGCCTTGCTCTCCACCGCCTTCACCGCGGCGTCGATGGAGACCTGATCGGTAACATCGAGTTTGACGGCATAGGCATTGGCGCCGATCTCGGAGGCGGTCTTTTGCGCGGCCTCAAGGTTGATGTCGGCGATGGCAACCGTGGCACCTTCGCGCGCATAGGCCTCGGCAAACGCTTTGCCGATGCCACGGGCCGAACCCGTGATCAGCGCCGATTTGCCGGCCAGGCGCATGCTCACATTGCCTTTCCGTCGGCACCGAAGCGATGCAGCTTGGCCTTGTCGGGCGTCAGGTAGATGGTGTCGCCGTGATGGACGGCGAGCTCGCCATCGGCGCGCACCGTCAGCGGCCCGACGCCGTCAGTTTGAACGTGCAGGAACGTGTCGGAGCCCAGATGCTCGGCAACGCCGACGGTGGCTTTCCATTCGCCCGCCGTGGTCGAGATTTCCATGTGTTCCGGACGGATGCCGATGGTCTTGGCGCCGTATTTGGCCGCCGGCGCGCCTTCGATGAGGTTCATCTTTGGCGAGCCGATGAAGCCGGCGACGAACAGGTTCTTCGGCGTCTTGTAGAGTTCCATCGGCGAGCCGACCTGCTCGATATTGCCGGCATTCAGCACCACGATCTTGTCGGCCATGGTCATGGCCTCGACCTGGTCGTGGGTGACGTAGATCATGGTGGTCTTGAGCTGATGATGCAGCTCGCTGATCTCCAGCCGCATCGTGCCACGCAAGGCGGCGTCGAGGTTGGACAGCGGTTCGTCGAACAGGAAGGCGGTCGGCTGACGCACGATGGCACGACCGATGGCGACGCGCTGGCGCTGGCCGCCGGAAAGCTGGCCAGGCCGGCGTTCCAGGTAGTTGGTGAGGTTGAGCACCCGCGCCGCGTCTGCCACCTTCTTGTCGATGGTGGCCTTGTCTTCACCGGCCATCTTCAGCGGGAAGCCGATGTTCTTGGCCACCGTCATGTGCGGATAGAGCGCGTAGGACTGGAACACCATGGCGAGCTTGCGTTTGGCCGGCGCTTCGCCGGTGACATCACGGCCATCGATGTTGATGCTGCCGCCGCTGGTGTCCTCCAGCCCGGCGATCAGCCGCAGCAGCGTGGACTTGCCGCAACCCGACGGGCCGACGAAGACGACGAACTCGCCATTCTCGATCACCAGGTCGAGGCCGGGGATGATAGACGTCGCCCCGAAGGACTTGGAGACGTTCTTGAGCGTGATGTTTCCCATGGTTTCCTCCCCGAGGGGTTATTGTCCGTCGTCGGTTGCGTGCGGCGGTATTATTTCACGGCGCCAAAGGTCAGGCCGCGCACCAGCTGCTTTTGGCTGAACCAGCCCATGATCAGGATTGGCGCGATCGCCAGCGTCGAGGCGGCCGAAAGCTTGGCCCAGAACAGGCCTTGCGGGCTGGAGAACGAACTGATGAAGGCGGTGAGCGGAGCGGCATCCGTGGTGGTCAGGCGGATCGTCCAGAACGCCTCGTTCCAGGCCAGGATGATGTTCAAGAGCATGGTCGAGGCAATGCCGGGCACCGCCATCGGCGTCAGCACATAGATGATCTCGTTCCACAGCGAGGCGCCGTCCATGCGCGCCGCCTCCAGGATCTCGCCGGGGATCTCGCGGAAGTAGGTGTAGAGCATCCACACCACGATCGGCAGGTTGATCAGCATCAGCATGACCATCAGGCCGACGCGGCTGTCGAGCAGGCCGGTGTCGCGGAAGATGAGGTAGATCGGGAACAGCACCGCGACCGCCGGCATCATCTTGGTGGACAGCATCCACATCAATATGTCCTTGGTCCGCTTGGTCGGCGAGAACGCCATCGACCATGCCGCCGGTATGGCGACCAGCAGGGCCAGGATGGTCGAGCCGACCGAGAGCAGCACCGAATTGAAGAAGAACTTGAAGTAGCCGCTCTGCGCCTGGACCTCTGTATAGCTCTCGAATGTCCCCGACGGGATCAGGGCGAAGCCCTGGATCGCCTCTTGTTCCGACTTGAACGAGGTGATGATCGTGTAGAGGATCGGGAAGAAGATCAGCAGGGCGACGATCCAGGCGGCGCCTGTCGCAATGACCTTGTGTTGGGTGGTGACTGCACGTGCCATCTTATCCTCCCTTACTTGTCGAGGTTCTTGCCGACCGCGCGCATGGCGAAGAAGGCGACGATGTTGGCGAGAATGACGGCGATCACACCGCCCGCGGATGCCTGGCCGATTTTGAACTCCAGCAGTGCCTTCTGGTAGACGAGGAAGGGCAGGTTGGTGGAGGCATAGCCGGGGCCGCCATTGGTGGTGACCAGGATCTCGGCATAGACCGAGAGCAGGAAGATGGTCTGGATCAGGATGACCACGGTGATGGCGCGCGACATGTGCGGCAGCGTCAGATAGATGAAGCGGCTGATGAAGCCGGCGCCGTCCATTTCGGCGGCTTCCTTCTGTTCGCCGTCGAGCGATTGCAGCGCGGTCAACAGGATCAATGTCGCGAAAGGCAGCCACTGCCAGGCGACGATGATAATGATCGCCGTCATCGGATGTTGCCCGAACCAGTCGATCGGTTGCGCCCCGAAGAAGCGCGCTATGTCGGCGAACACCCCGTATTGCGGGTGCATGATCATGTTCTTCCAAACCAATGCGGCCACCGGCGGCATGACGAAGAACGGTGAAATGACGAGGATGCGCACGATCCCCTGTCCCCACATCGGCTGATCGATCAAAAGCGCCAGCAGGATGCCGCCGATCACTGTGATCAACAGCACGCTGACCACCAGGATCAAAGTGTTGAGGATCGATTGCAGGAAGGCGGGGTTGGAGTAGAACAGCGCGTAGTTGGAGAAACCAACGAAGCCGTCGCGGATCGGGTTGAGCGGATTGTACTGCTGGAAGGAGAACCACAGCGTGATGACCAGCGGCACGATCATCCAGACGAACAGCAGCACGACGGATGGCGCCATCATGAAACGGGCAAGCGAACGGGTCTGCTGAGTAGCCATGACGGTCACCCTCCAAAGGTCAGCTGGATTTTTAGAGTTGTGCCAGAAATTCCAGGATTGTGAAGATGGCCGCCCGAACTGGGACTCGGGCGGCCACTGCCGGTCATGGTGCGCGACCGGCATTCGGCACCGGGAGGAGCCTTACTTGATATACCCGCCTTCGGTCATTGCCGCGGTGGCAGCGTCCTGGGCCTGCTTCAGCGCATCGTCGACGCTCGACTGGCCGGCAAGAGCCGCCGAGAAGAGCTGGCCGACAGTGGTGCCAAGACCCTGGAACTCAGGGATGGCGACGAACTGGACGCCGACATAGGGCACCGGCTTGACGGTCGGATGCGTCGGGTCGGCGGCGTTGATCGAGTCCAGCGTCATCTTGGCGAACGGAGCCGCCTTCTGGTACTCGGCATTGGCGTAGAGCGAGGAACGCGTGCCCGGAGGAACGTTGGCCCAGCCTTCCTTCGAAGCGACGAGTTCGGCGTAATGCTTGCTGGTCGCCCAGGACACGAACTTCTCGGCGGCGTCGGCCTTCTTGGTGCCGGCCGGAATGGCCAGCGACCATGCCCACAGCCAGTTGCCGCGCTTGCCCAGGCCATTGTCGGGCGCCAGCGCATAGCCGACCTTGTCGGCGACGGTCGAGTTCTTCGGATCCGAAACGAAGGACGCCGCGACGGTGGCGTCGATCCACATGCCGCACTTGCCCTGCTGGAACAGCGCCAGGTTTTCGTTGAAGCCGTTGGAGGACGCGCCTTCCGGGCCGTCGGCCTTCATCAGGTCGACATAGAACTGCAGCGTGTTCTTCCATTCGGGCTGGTCGAATTGCGGCTTCCAGTTCTCGTCGAACCAGCGGGCGCCGAAGGAGTTCGACATGGCGGTCAGGAAGGCCATGTTCTCGCCCCAGCCGGCCTTGCCGCGCAGGCACACGCCGTTCACGCCATTGGCGCGGTCGGTCATCTTGTCGGCGGCCTGCTTGATGAAGTCCCAGGTCGGCGCATCGGGCATCTTCAGCCCGGCCTTTTCCATCAAATCCTTGCGGTACATGACGAAGGAGCTTTCGCCGTAGAAGGGCGCGGCATAGAGCTTGCCGTCGACCGAAAGGCCGCCGGCAATGGCCGGGATGATGTCCTTGGCGTCATAGTCGTCGCCGAGCTTGTCGAGCGGCAAAAGCCAGCTCTGCTTGGCCCAGATCGGCACTTCGTATGTGCCGATGGTCATCACGTCATACTGGCCACCCTTGGTGGCGATGTCGGTGGTAACGCGCTCGCGCAGCACGTTCTCTTCGAGTGTGACCCAGTTGAGCTGGATGTCGGGGTTCGCCTTGGTGAAGTCTTCGGTCAGCTTCTGCATGCGGACCATATCGCCATTGTTGACGGTGGCGATGGTGATGGATTCGGCATGTGCGGCAAAAGCGAGAGCGCTGGCCGACAACAAGCCCAGGGTGAGCGTGCGCAGTTTCATCAAATTCCTCCCATGAACCAAGATGAGCATTTGCCTTGGCTATGAGCAATTACTCACTTGCCGTGAATTATGTCAAGCCGGATTCGATGCTGCAGCGCAGCACTCGGCCAGCCGATAGACCGACGACAAGCAGTCCGCGTGCCGGATATCAGGCGACGGGATAGGGAGGGCGTGGAGGCTTGGATCGAGTGAAAAGCGCCTCTCAGCAGGCGATCTCGGCCAGCAGCCAGTCGCGGAAGGCGCGGATCTTCGGCACGTTGCGGCGCGCTTCGGGATAGACCAGCCAGTAGGCATGGCCATCGTCGCCGACCAGGTCGAAAGGCTGGATCAGGCGGCCATCGGCAAGTTCCGCCTTGAACAGCGCCCTGGTCAGGATCGCCACGCCGTGGCCTGCTATGGCGGCATTGGCCTCATAGGCCTGCGCGCCCATGCTGCTGCCGGGCCGCTTGGCAAGGTCGTGCGCATGCACGCCGGCGGTCTCGAACCATTGCGTCCACCAGACATCGCCCGGATCCAGGATCGGCAGCCGCAACAGGTCGGCCGGCTCCTTGATGCCGCCGATGCTCGCCGCGAGCTTCGGGCTCAGCATCGGCGTGAAATCGGCATCGAGCAGCTTGTGGGCTTCCAGTCCTGGCCATTTGCCGCCGCCCGAACGGATGGCGAGATCGACATCCTCGCGGGCGAAATCCGTCAGCCGGCTCGATGTTTCGAGCCGCACGGCAAGGGCGGGATGAGCCATCTGAAACGAGCCCAGATGATGCGCCAGCCAGTTCGAGGCGAAGGTCAGCACCGTGGTGACGCACAACAGGCCGTCCGCGCCGCCACGCGCGGCGGCATAGGCCTGACTGAGAATGGCAAAGGCCTCGCTGACCGCCGGCGCCAGGCGTTGGCCGGCTTCGGTCAGCTCGATCTGCCGCGGCCGGCGCAGGAACAGCGGTGACCCGACACGTTCTTCCAGCACCTTGATCTGATAGCTGACGGCAGCCTGTGTCATGGCGAGTTCCACCGCCGCCTTGGTGAAGGAAAGATGCCGCGCAACCGCTTCGAACACCCGGATCGCCTGCAGCGGCGGGAGTTGCGAAAGCTGTGGCGAGCTCAGATCCGGCATAAGGCCTCCTTATGGGTCCTTATCGACGTTCGATTGGCAAAGCCGGCCGGCAAGACCGACATTCAGGGTCAACCCGTCATTCGGGTTCAAGGATAGCGAAGGTTGACGATCATGACCATGGCGCAGCAAAAATGCACTCCCGCTCCAGATCACCGCTGGATTTCGTGGCTCACGGACGGATTCGGCTGGTTCGCGATCAGAAAAAGGGCGCATCTCGACATCAGGGATCTGTCGCCGCATCTGCAGCGCGACGTCGGTTTCCTCGATGGCAATGATCCTTTCGGCCGGCACCGATAGACTTGTCGGCTTTATCGCAAAAAGCAGTCGCCGCTGCCGCACCTGGCAGGGTCTGCGGTCAGATGCTGGCCAGCAGGGCGGTCGCCGTCCGCTCATCGGTGATGAGCCCATTGACCAGCCTGCGGTTCACGGCCGCCAGGATTCCCGGCAGCTTGCGCTCGCCCATGGCCAGCGCGATGACCAGCGACTTTTCACGCGACGGCAGCGATGCCGACGACACCCGGTCATTGGTGATGCCCTCGATCATGCGGCCATCGCGATCGAAAACCCAGCCGACGATCTCGGCGATGCCGCCTGCCTTCTGCAAGGCTTTCAACTCGCTTTCGGAGATGAAGCCGTCCTCATAGAGCGGCGCCTTGGGACCGAGGTCGCCAATGCCGATGAAGGTGACGTCGGCTTCCGCCGCAAGCGCCAGCGTCGGCTGGATCATCGGCTGGTTGAGCAGCATCTCTCGCTCCTGTGGCGAGGAGGCGATGACCGGCAGCGGCATCGGGAAGGAGCGCGCCTTGACCCGGTCGGCCATGGTGAAGATGACGTTGTAGAAGGCGGCCGAACCATCAGGCGAAATGTTGCCGGTCAAGGACACCACCTTGTGCTGCGGACATTCCATCGGCGGCAATTGCTCGATCGCCGCCTTCAGCGTGCGTCCTGTGCCGATGCCCATGACGATCGGCGTCGGAGAGCGCAGCCGCCGCTCGATCTCGGCGGCCGCCGCCTCGGCGATGCCGATCGTGGTGGAGGATGAATTCGGATCGCTCGGCACCACCTCGACCAAATCGAGCGCGAAGCGCGATCTCAGCCGGGCCGCGAGGTCGAGACAGTTGGCGATCGGATGATCGACACGGACCTTGATCAAGCCTTCCGACACCGCCAGCGACACCAGGCGCTGCGCCGTCTGCCGCGAAATGCCGAGCGTGGCGGCGATCTGGTCCTGTGTGTTGCCGGCAACATAATAGAGCCAGCCGGCGCGCGCCGCGTCGTCCAGCCTGTTGCTGCCGCCATCCTGCCGGGTATTCACGTCCTGCCTCCCAAGGCCGCCGGTTATCAAGGCGGTCCACTCTCAGTTTCGCAGGGAACGGCGTCCTGCGCAATTGTCAATATCAAGAGCAATTGTTCGCAGCTGCGAGATTGAGATTGTCCCACCGACAATCTCTGACCGCGTAGAGCAAGCCGGCTTCGGTTCCAGTCACGGCCGCCTTCTGTGATCCTGACGGTTTATCTCCCGGCGCAAACCCTTTAAGGGGATCGCAAAAGGAGCACTGCATGACACCGAAGGCGGTTTTCTGGGACATGGACGGCACGCTGGTCGACAGCGAACCGCTGCATGAGGCGGCCCTTGTGGCGGCAATGCGCAATGTCGGCCTCAAGCCGCCCGCCGACCTGCATGAGCGTGTGCTCGGTGTCGCCGCCTGGCCGGTCTACGAGATGATGCGCGACGAGTTCGGCCTCGATCTTCCCTTCGACGATTGGATCATGCGCAAATACGAGCATTATCTGCCGCTGGTCGAAGGCCTGAAGCCGCGCCCCGGCGCGATCGAGGTCTTCAACGAATTACGAGCGCTTGGCGTGCAGCAGGCGGTGGTCTCCAATTCGGACCGGATGATCGTCGACGCCAATCTGCGCATGGTCGGCCTTGTCTATCCCGGCATGAAGACGGTCAGCCGCAACGATGTGCGCGATGGCAAGCCGCACGCCGAACCCTTCTTGCGCGCCGCCTATCTGGCCGATGTCGATCCCGCGCACGCGGTGGCGGTCGACGACAGCTGGCCGGGCGCCATGGCGGGTCTGGCGGCGGGCATGAAGACGATCTTCTGGCCGGAAAAGCCGATGGAAGGACCGCCCGGCGCCACCGTCATCAACAGCGCCGAGGAACTGCGGGCTCAGCTCGGGCTCTAATTGCGGTAGACGGGTTCCTGCTCGTCGAGGATCGCCTTCAATTCGGCGAGGTGACGCTCGGCCTGGCCGGGATAATCATCCATCTCGCTCGCCGTCTTCTCGGCGATGGCATCGGACAGCGTGCGCAGCGGCCGGCCGGTCCACAGCGCCTTGATGTAGGTCTCGGCGGCGCGCTCGAAATAGAACATACGGTTGAAGGCATCGGCCACCGTGTCGCCGATCACCATCACGCCGTGATTGCCCATCACCATCACCTTGACCTTGGGATCGGTGAGAAGCTGCGAGCAGCGCTCGCCCTCTTCCTCGAAGGCCAGCCCGCCATAATGCGCATCGACGACGTGGCGGTTGAAGAACATCGCCGAATTCTGGTCGATCGGCGGCAAAGTCGAATCGGCGAGCGAGGCCAGCACCGTGGCGTGGATCGAATGCACATGCATGGCGCAGCGCGCATGCGGCACGTTGCGATGGATGGCGCCGTGCAGGCCCCAGGCCGTCGGGTCGGGCGCGTTGGGGCCGGAGAGCGTTTCGGGATCGTTGGCGTCGATCAGCAGCAGATCGCTCGCCTTGATGCGCGAGAAATGCACCTGGTTCGGGTTCATCAGGAATTTGGTGCCGTCGTCGTTGACGGACAGCGAGAAATGATTGGCCACTGCCTCATGCATGTTGAGCCGAGCTGTCCAGCGGAAAGCGGCGGCGAGATCGACGCGCTCTTCGTAGTAAGGCAGGTTGCTCAGCGGCTCCTTGTGCAGGCGGGTGATGCTCATCGAAAATCCTCCGGTTTTGGCCAGAATGCCGTGACCCACAGCGGCCCGCAACGGGTTTCGGTTGGTGCAGGCAGAAGCCGCTGACTGTCAGGCCGCCGTGCTGGCGGCGGTCGCGGCCCTGAGCCCGCCATGCTCGACGATGAAATCGATGACCTCCCGCAACCCCTTGCCGCGCGACAGATCGGTGAAACCGAACGGCCGCTTGCCGCGCATGCGGCCGGCGTCGCTCTCCATCACGTCGAGGTTGACGTTCACATAGGGTGCGAGATCGCTCTTGTTGATGATGAGGAAGTCCGAGCGGGTGATCGCCGGCCCGCCCTTCCTTGGGATTTCCTCGCCCTGGCAGACCGAGATGACGTAGAGCGTCAAATCCGCGAGGTCCGGCGAGAAGGTGGCGGCAAGGTTGTCGCCGCCGGATTCGATGAAGATGATGTCGAGATCGGGGAATTTCCGGTTGAGCTCGGCGATCGCCTGCAAATTGATCGATGCGTCCTCGCGGATGGCGGTGTGCGGACAGCCGCCGGTCTCGACGCCGACAATGCGCTCCTCCGGCAGCGCCTGCAGCCGAGCCAACATCATGGCGTCTTCCCTTGTGTAGATGTCGTTGGTGACGACGGCGATGGAGAACTCGTCGCGCAGCGCCTTGCAGAGTTTCTCTGTGAGCGTCGTCTTGCCGGAGCCGACAGGGCCGCCGATGCCGATGCGAAGGGGACCGTTGGTTTGGGTCATGTCGGGAACTCCATGATGGCAAGGATAGCGAAGCCGAGCCCGATCAGCAGGCACAGCGGCGAATAGTAACGCACATCGAGCCGCGCGAAAGGCTGCTCGGGCGCCAGCCGCCGCCACCACGGCGTGAAGCCGGCAATGCCGCGTCCCAGGAACACCAGTCCGATGAGCAGCGAGGTGGCGGCAAGGCCTTCCCTGGGGAAGGGCGAGGCAAAGAAGCCGATCAGCGCCAGCGGCCAGAGCGTCGCCAGGCCGAGACAGGCGGCGACCGCGAAACTGGCGAAGGGCGTCGGCATCTCGTCGACGCCGCGAAAGCCGACGACCGCGCGGGCGCAGGACGGGGAATCGCTGCCCGGCCAGATGCCGCCAATGCCCCAATAGACATGCAGCGCCGTGATCAGCAGCAGGACGAAGGAGAGGACAAAGGCGAGGGCGATCATGAGCGGAACAATCGCGAATACTGGGTTTCGTGCTTCATCGCCATGACATCGGAGACGAAGGCGCAGCCGCCGAGATCGTCCACTGTCGAACGGGACGCGCGGTCGGCGGTCGAGAGCGCCAGCGGCTCGAAACCGGCCAGCAGCGTGGTGGCCTCGCTCTGGCCGACGACACCCAGCCTGATCGCCGCCTGGACGAGATTGGAGAAGAAGGCTTGCAGGAAGGCGGACAGCGCGTCCTGCAGCGCGATACCGTTGCCGCCGGCAATGGCGCCGACGGCGACGCAATAGGCGCATTCGGCCGGCAAGCGTTCCAGCACAGGATTGGGCCAGGCGGCGGCCGCTTTCAGGAAGGCGGCACCTTGCAGCATGGTCTCAGTATGGCGTTCCCGCGATCCGGCGAGCGCCTCGGCCAGTGCGGCCATTTCTTCGAGATCGCCGGAGTTGCGGGCGCGGCGCCAGCTCTCGGAAAACAGCACGGCATCGTTCCAGCCCGAGCCCATCTCGACCAGCGTTCCCAACCAGTTGGCCAGGCTCCCGGCATCGGCAACCAGCCCGTCATGCACCGCCCGTTCGAGACCGTGGCTGTAGGCAAAGCCGCCGACCGGAAAGGCCGGCGACAGCCACGCCATCAGCCGCAGCAGGGCGATGTTCGAGGGCTGGTCAGTCATGATCGTGATGATGGCCGTCGTGAGAATGGCTGTGCGAATGGGAATGCGATTCGCTGTGCGCGTGCGAATGCGCTTCCGCGTGGCTGTGCGCATGGCCGTGATCATGGCCATGTCCACCGCCATGCCCGGAATAGGCGCCGCGCACCGGCTTGAACGGTTCGGAAACCTCGCGCACCGTGGCGCCGAGCCCCTCCAGCATCGCCTTGATGACGTGGTCGCGCAGGATGACGATGCGATCCGCCTCGATGCCTGCGGCGAGATGGCGGTTGCCGATATGCCAGGCCAACTCGGTCAGATGCACGGCGTCGCGGGCGCGGATGTCGTAGACCTCTTCGGGCGCGGCCAGGATCTCGATGTGGCGGCCGTCCTCCAGCACCAGCCGGTCACCGTCGTTCAGGGCGACGGGCTCGGGCAGGTCGACCAGTACCTTGCTGCCGTCGGACAATTCGATGGCACGGCGGCGCAGATGCCGCTCGTCGTGAGGGAGAACCGCTTGGCCGGAGGGCGCTGTGGATCCCACACTGCCAGCGGGCAGCACGGAGACGGCGCGCGGGAATTTGGTGAAGTCGGTGTTGAGGTTGAGCTTCATTTCAAGGAGCCTCCGTTGGCTTGTGCCCGCGCACGGGCGGGCCGCGCCAGAACGCGGTCGAAATAGGCGTTGACGCGGTCGGACTCGATCGGGAATTTGCCGGCGCGGGCCCAGCCGCCCATGTCGCCGAGCAGCACGTCGACGGCGGAAAACCGGTCGCCGAGCGCAAACGGCCTGTCGCCCAGCCGGCGGTCCAGCGCCTTGGCCTCCGAGGCGAAATCATAGGCCGCGGCAGGGCCGACATCGACCCGAACCTCCTTCGGCAGCAGGAAGCGGTGGCGCAATTTGTTCCACAGCGGCGCCTCGAACTCGCTCTGGGCAAAATGCATCCAGGAATCCATCTCGGCACGGCCGGCGACACCCGGATTGGCGCCCATCCCTCTGTCGGCGTGCTTGTCGGCCAGGTAGACGCAGATCGCCGCCGAATCCGTCACCGTCAGCTCGCCATCGATGAGGATCGGCACCTTGCCCGACGGATTGAGCGCATAGGCTTCCGGCGAGCGCAATTTGACTTCGACGAATTCATAGGGCTGCCCGAGTTCCTCGAGCATCCAGAGAACGCGACTGACCCGGGATCCCCGTGATCCGACGGCCTTGTACATGGTTGAACCCTACCTTTTCCTGGACTCTAGACCATCCGACACAGTCATACGATCGTGTCGAAGAGCCGCAGGATGAACGATATCTGGTAGATCAGCGCCGCCGCGACAAAGGCGATGTGAAAGCGGCGGTCGCTCACCACGATCGCGGCGATGCACAGCGCCACGAAGACCGGCGTGCGGAACAGATATTCATTGCCGAAGCGGGCGAAATGCTCCGGCCCTTTCAGCAGCGTATCGATGACGTCGAGCAGATAGGTCGCCGCCAGCAGGCCGAAGAACCAGGCACGGCGCGAATAGAAGAAATCCTCGTAGCTGGTGTAGTCCAGCATGGAGTCGGGAAACAGCAGCGCGCAGAGCAGGAACAGCGTGATCGCGTAGAAGATGATGAACAGGTATTTGCCGAAGGTCCAGGTCTCGATGGCGTAGAGGCCGAACTCCCACCACCAGAAGTGCACCAGCATCAACAGCACCGAGGCGACCCAGGCCAGATGCACGGGATAGAGCCGGTATTGGCCCGGATGCTGGACGATGCGCGCCACCCCCGACAGCAGGCGGGCAACACCAAGCCCGATCACCATGCCCATGACGATGCG
Organism: Mesorhizobium sp. 113-1-2; assembly: GCF_016756475.1. Lineage (NCBI taxonomy): Bacteria > Pseudomonadati > Pseudomonadota > Alphaproteobacteria > Hyphomicrobiales > Phyllobacteriaceae > Mesorhizobium > Mesorhizobium sp. 113-1-2. The sequence goes on along the minus strand of NZ_AP023242.1, from coordinate 594,994 downwards.
GATATGCGGGAAAATGTCGTGGGGAGAGGCGAGTTCGGTGGCCATGCCTGATCATGATGCGGTTTCAGCTCGGCCGCATATTGCGGCCTATGCATGCCAGCCGCAACGGAATTTGGCCGGCCGACCTCAGAACAGAAAATACCGCTGCGCCATCGGCAGCACCGTCGCCGGCTCGCAGGTCAAGAGCTCGCCGTCGGCGCGGACCTCGTAGGTTTCGGGATCGACCTCGACATGCGGCGTGGCGTCGTTGAGCACCATCGAATGCTTGCCGATGCCGCCGCGGGTGTTTTCGACGGCGACGAACTGTTTGTCGACACCAAGCCTTCCATGCAGGCCGGACTCGAGTGCCGCCTTGGAAACGAAGGTCACCGATGAGTTGGTCCGCGCCTTGCCATAGGCGCCGAACATCGGCCGGTAATGCATCGGCTGCGGCGTCGGGATCGAGGCATTGGGGTCGCCCATCGGGGCGGCGGCGATCATGCCGCCGATCAGCACCATGTCCGGTTTCACACCGAAGAAGGCCGGGTTCCACAGCACCAGGTCGGCGCGTTTGCCGACGGCGATCGAGCCGATGTCTTTCGACAGCCCATGCGCGATGGCCGGGTTGATCGTGTATTTGGCGATGTAGCGGCGGACGCGGAAATTGTCGTTGTCGCCGGTTTCCTGCGGCAGCGAACCGCGCTGGCGCTTCATCTTGTCGGCGGTCTGCCAGGTGCGGATCGCCACCTCACCGACACGCCCCATGGCCTGGCTGTCGGACGAGATGATCGAGAAGGCGCCGATATCGTGCAGGATGTCTTCCGCCGCGATCGTCTCCTTGCGGATGCGACTTTCGGCAAAGGCGATGTCTTCTGGGATCGACGGCGACAGATGATGGCAGACCATCAGCATGTCGAGATGCTCGGCCAGCGTGTTGACCGTGTAGGGCCGGGTCGGATTGGTCGAGGACGGGATGACGTTGGGCAGGCCGCAGACCTTGATGATGTCGGGCGCATGGCCGCCGCCGGCACCCTCGGTGTGGAAGGCGTGGATGGTGCGGCCCTTGATCGCCGCTACGGTGTTTTCGACAAACCCTGACTCGTTCAGCGTGTCGGTGTGGATCATCACCTGCACGTCGTAATCGTCGGCCACCGACAGGCAGCAGTCTATCGCCGCCGGCGTCGTGCCCCAATCCTCATGCAATTTCAGCGAACAGGCGCCGCCCAGCACCATTTCCTCCAGTGCGGCAGGCAAGGAAGCATTGCCCTTGCCCGACAGGCCGATATTCATCGGAAAGGCATCGAAGGACTGGATCATGCGCGCCATGTGCCATGGTCCTGGCGTGCAGGTGGTGGCCAGCGTGCCATGCGCCGGGCCGGTGCCGCCGCCGAGCATGGTGGTGATGCCGCTCATCAGCGCTTCCTCGATCTGCTGCGGGCAGATGAAGTGGATATGCGCGTCGAAGCCGCCGGCGGTCAGGATCTTGCCCTCGCCGGCGATGATTTCCGTGCCGGGACCGATGATGATGGTGACACCGTCCTGCGTGTCCGGATTGCCGGCCTTGCCGATCGCCGCGATGCGGCCGTCCCTGAGGCCGATATCGGCCTTGAAGATGCCGGCGCTGGCATCGATCACCAGCGCATTGGTGATGACGGTGTCGACCGCGCCCTGGGCGCGGGACACCTGGCTCTGTCCCATGCCATCGCGGATGACCTTGCCTCCGCCGAATTTTACCTCTTCGCCGTGGATGGTGAGGTCCTTTTCAACCTCGATGAAGAGTTCGGTGTCGGCCAGCCTGACCTTGTCGCCGACAGTCGGCCCATACATCTGGGCGTAGGCGGCACGCGAGATTCTGGCCATCAGCGATTGCTCCCGAAATGCGGTGTGGTTGAAGCGAGGCTGCACATTGCCGCCATCCAATGGTCACGCAATGACCCGCTCGGCGACACCTTCTGATCCCATTTGGCGGTTGAGGTTGGCAGGTCACCCCAAAACGACCGTTTGCCAAATCGATGGAAGGAAAATCCATGCGCAAAACGATAATTCTTGCAGCCGCCGCCAGCCTGATGCTGGCCGGTGCCGCCAGTGCCCAGCAACAACCCGCTCCGGCCGCGCCTGCCCCGAAGGCGACGACACCCACCCCCGGCGGTCAGCAGGCCGCGCCGGCGATCCAGAGCGTCAACATTGTCGACATCACCGAGCTGCCGAAGGACACCCAGACGCAGGTCAATCAGGTGATCGCCCAGCGCGGTGACGCCGGTCTGCAGAAACTGCGCAGCTCGATCGACGCCACCCCCAAGGTGAAGTCTGCCCTCGAGGCCAAGGGAATGACCTCGGCGCAGGTGGTCGCGGCCAGCATGGAGCCCAATGGCGCGCTGACCTTGATCACCAAGAAGGCCAGCTGAGGACGCAGCTCGGCGGGCCGGTGCCCGGTCCGCCGACTGAATCGTGAAGGGAACCGTGGCAGGGCTGGAGTCGTTTCGCTTACTGATTGTTGATACAAACTGCGAAAGCGAACGATGAACTCCACCACCTTGGCCGACGCCCGATGGCTGCATGCCATTGCGGCGGCCGTGTTTCTGGCCGCGAGCTCCCCCCAGGCAGCGCTGAACGCGCAGGGTCTTGAAAGCCCGGAGACCGTCGACCGGATCGTCGGCTCGCAAGTCAACGAGGAACAGGCCAAAACAACAGCTGAAATCGGAAAAGTCAGTTCCGCGATCGACCGCACGCGCGAAAACATCAGCACGGTGCGCAAGACTTCCAAGCTCGATACGGTCGATATCGTGTTCCTGACTGACGCGGCACGCAGCGAAGGCGGCCCGCCGCCGGCCATCGAGAACAAGGTCCGGCAGTACAAGGAAGATGTCGCGGAACTGCGCAAGGAGATCGAGGCCAACGCCCTGCTCTACAACGCCATCGATTCGCGGCGGTTGGCTGCGCAGGATGTCCTCGCCGTCGAGTTCGACGATCCCGGAAAGATCGTCATCTATGCGGCTGCCAAGCCGTCGAACTGAGTCGAAAGCACTGCTTGCCGCAAAGCCGGTTACCATCCTTGCGCGATGCACATGAGACGCCACCGGTCTCACAGCTTGCCCATCACCTTCTGCTGGAATCCGTAGACCTCGCGCTTGCCGCCGAGCGGCACCAGTGTGACGTCGCGTTCCTGGCCCGGCTCGAAGCGCATGGCGGTGCCGGCGGCGATGTCGAGGCGCATGCCGCGTGCCCGCTCCCGGTCGAACTTCAGCCCCTCATTGGTTTCGAAGAAATGGTAGTGGCTGCCGACCTGGATCGGCCGGTCGCCGCTGTTGGCGACTTTCAGGGTGACGGTCGGCAGGCCCTTGTTGAGCTCGATGTCGCCTTGGACGGAGATGATTTCGCCGGGGATCATCTGATGTCACACGACGCCGAAGGCGAGGCCGACGCCGATCGCCGCGCAGGCCGCACCGGCGGCGCGGGCCAGACCCCGGAACCTCATGCCAAGGCTCAGCCCCGCGGCGATGCCGACGGCATGCAGCAGCACGGTGGCGACGGCAAAGCCGGCCATGTATTCGAGCCCACCGGCATTTTCCGGCACTTCGGTGCCATGCGCGTGACCGTGGAAAAGCGCGAACAGGCCGATAATGGCGACGCCGGCCGAGACGGGCAGATCGATCGCCAGCGCCACCAGTAAGCCGAGCGCCACGACGGAGGCCAGTATACCCGGTTCGATGAAGGGCACCGGCACATGCGCTATGCCAAGGGCCGCGCCGCCTAGCATGACGCCGACAAAGGCGGCCGGCCAGGCCCAGATCGCTCTGCCGCCCTTGAGTGCCGCCCACAGGCCAACGGCGACCATCACGGTCATATGATCAAGGCCGGACACGGGATGCATGAAGCCGGCTGTGAAGGACGAGGTGGTGCCGACGCCGACATGGGCGTAGGCAGGCATGGCCGCGGCCAGAAACAGGATGGCTGAGAGGGACAGTCGTTTGGCAGGGATCATTTCTATTTGCCTTCCGTTTCCGGTGTCACGGTGTTCACGCGGCCTTGCGCGGGCCGCAGCCCTCGGCCTTGAGGATGCGCTTGGTCGAAGCCGGATATTTCTTCAGCATCGCGGCAGGGCGGATCGGCCGGGCCGAAAAATTGCCACCGCAATTGGGGCAGACGCCGCCCAGCACTGTTTCAACGCAATCGGCACAGAAGGTGCATTCGAAGGTGCAGATCAGCGCATCCGCCGCCTCGGGCGGCAGATCCTTCTCGCAGCACTCGCAGTTTGGGCGCAGCTCGAGCATCTCTGCCTCCTCACCTGATGGGCTCGTGCACGGTCACCAGCTTGGTACCGTCGGGGAAGGTCGCTTCCACCTGCACGTCATGGATCATCTCGGCGATGCCTTGCATCACCTGCGCACGGGTGACGACATGGGCGCCGGCCTCCATCAGTTCGGCGACCGGGCGGCCGTCACGGGCGCCCTCGACGACGAAATCGGTGATCAGCGCGATGGCTTCCGGATGGTTCAGCTTGACGCCGCGCTCCAGCCGCTTGCGCGCCACGATCGCCGCCATGGCGATCAGCAACTTGTCTTTTTCCCTTGGCGTCAGGTTCATGCGGTTTCCAGAGATGAGGCAGACAGGATCACAGTGACCATAATTTGGGCAGCCCCGCCTTTCCGTTGAGCAATCCGACGAGCGGAACCAGCCGCTGGCGCAGTTGGTAGCCGTCCTCGGCGTAAAGCCTCGCAAGAAGCTTGCCAGATGCTCTCACGCTCCAGGCGCTGGCACCGCCCTGGTCGCCAACGATCTCCCGGACCGGATCGAGCAGAGCTTCGGCCCGTGACGACACCAGCAGCAGCGTTGCCACCGCGATCGCGCCGCCGCCGGCCGCCGGACGTGCCAGGGCACCAGTGATATCGGGTCCGATGCGGAAATCCTCGGCATGGATGAGCAAACCATCCTGGCGAACACGCCAGCGGTCACGGAAAGTGCCTTGCGCGGCGCGTTCGCCCATGGCCAGGCGGCCGAAGACGGTGGCCTCCAGCACCAGCGCCTCGGCCCCCACGGTAAGCTCGACATCCAATGTGCGGGCAAAGGCCGCCCGGTCAAAGACGATGGTCTCCTGCGGCAACCAGGCGATGCGGCCGTTCTCGCCGACGCTCAGCCTGACCCGCACCTCGGCCTGGTCGGATGCGGCGCGGTAAACCTTCTCGCAGGCCTGCGTCGTTATCGACGCCGAGGCTTCCGTGCCGACATCCACATCCCAGCCGATGCGGTCGCCGCCGGTCAGTCCACCGGCGGTGTTGATCAGCACCGCCTCCAGCGGGTCGGCCGGAACGGCCGGCAGCCTTATCTTGGCGGAACCGTCCTGATAGAGACGCCGCAGCCGCGTGCGGCCGTCCGCGCTGGCGCAGCCCAGCTGCGCCAGACCCGCGGCGCGCTGGGCCAAAGGGGCCGAAAACTTGGTATATTCGATCGTATCCACGCCGTCAGGTTAAGCACTGCGGCGGTTTTGTCGATATATAGCTTGTTGCTTGATGGCGTTTCCGTTTCTATAGAGGGAGCCACCTCGGTACGGTCAGGCGATGCTTGGCGGGGGTAGAAGGCGATGATCGCGGCCTGATATCGAGGACAAGAAGGCGCTGTTCAGTTGGCGTCGGGAAACGACAAAGTGGGGAAGAGACCGAATGGCTGACCAACTGGCAACGGATATCATCGAAAAGATCAAGGCCCATGCCGAGCCGGGCGGTGAAGAAATCACCACCAGCACCGAATTGACGTCGCTGGGCATCCATTCGCTGGAGTTGACGGAGATCATTTTCGACCTCGAGGAGCAGTATGGCATCGAGATCGAGATGAACACCGTCGATGCCTGGAGCAATCTGAAGAATGTTGGCGACATGGTCGAGGCCGTTCGCGCGCTGATCGCGAAAAAAGCCTGACCGAATGCTGAAACGCGTCGTCATTACCGGCATTGGCGGGCTGTGCGGACTTGGCGTCGATGCGCCGGCCATCTGGGCCGAAATGCGGGCCGGCCGTTCGGCCATCGGCCCGATCGACAATCCCTTCCTGCATGACCTGAAGGTCAAGACCGGCTGCGAGATCAAGGCGCTGCCCGATCACGGCATCGAGCGCAAGCAACTGGTGTCGATGGACCGCTTCAGCCTGCTGGCGGTGATCGCTGCGAAGGAGGCCATGCAGCAGTCCGGCCTGGCCCCGCATGCCGACAACACCTATCGCATGGGAACCATTGTCGGCGTCGGCGTCTGCGGCTTCGAGACCGTCGAGGAGAACTATCGCGCCATCCTGGTCGAGGGCAAGAATCGCGCCGGCATCTTCACCGTGCCCAGGGTCATGCCAGGCGCTGCTGCCGGCCAGGTCAGCATGCATCTTGGCCTGCGCGGACCGGTCTTCGGCGTCACGTCGGCCTGCTCGTCGGCCAACCACGCCATCGCCACGGCGGTCGACCAGATCAGGCTCGGCCGTGCCGACGTGATGGTCGCCGGCGGCACCGATGCGCCGCTGGTCTGGGGCGTGCTCAAGGGCTGGGAGGCATTGCGCGTGCTGTCGCCCGACACCTGCCGGCCGTTCTCGGCCGACCGCCAGGGCCTGGTGCTCGGCGAAGGCGCCGGCATGGCGGTCCTGGAAAGCTACGACCACGCCATGGCGCGTGGCGCCACCATCCTCGCCGAAATCGCCGGCGCCGGCCTTTCAGCCGATGCCTCCGACATCGTCGCTCCGACCATCGAGGGGCCGGAGGCGGCGATGCGCTTCTGCTTGGCCGATGCCGGGCTCAATCCCGAGGACATCGATTATCTCAACGCGCATGGCACCGGCACCAAGGCCAACGACCAGATCGAGACCAACGCGATCAAGCGCGTCTTTGGCGAGCACGCGCGTTCGCTGTCGATCTCTTCGACCAAGTCGATGCATGCCCATTGCCTGGGCGCGTCGGGCGGGCTGGAGATGATCGCCTGCGTCATGGCGATCCGCGAGGGCGTCGTGCCGCCGACCGCGAATTACCGCGAACCCGATCCCGATTGCGATCTCGACGTGACGCCCAATGTCGCGCGCGAACGCAAGGTGCGCGCCGCGATCAGCAACGGTTTTGCTTTCGGCGGCACGAACGCGGTGCTGGCATTCAAGGCCATTTGAATCCGGGCGGTCAGTACCTGCCCCGGGCGGTAACCACCGCCCCGGGCGGTTATACCTGCTCAGGCGGTCGCCCGAGGAATTAACGTCCGTCCACGATTCGGTTGACTATTCGTGCGTGGCGAAACTGGCGCCGCTATATTGATCCTGCCTGGCCGAGCGCCTAATTCTTGGCCAACCCGCCAACACCGCGCCTCTCGGCGCCAAAATCCCCGCTCAGGAGTTTTCGATGGCCGATCTGTCCGCCTTTCCGATCGCAACACGCTGGCCGGCCAAGCATCCGGACCAGATCCAGCTTTATTCATTTCCGACGCCCAACGGGGTGAAGGTCTCGATCGCCCTGGAAGAGATCGGCCTGCCCTACGAGCCGCATGCCGTCAACATCGGCAAGGACGAAAGCTGGACGCCAGAATTCCTGTCGCTCAATCCCAATGGCAAGATCCCGGCGATCATCGATCCCAACGGCCCGGACGGCAAGCCGATCGGCCTGTTCGAATCCGGCGCCATCCTGCTCTATCTCGCCGAAAAGACCGGCCTGCTGCTGCCGGCGGACGCGGCGCGGCGCTACGAGACCATCCAGTGGGTCTTCTTCCAGATGGCCTCCGTCGGGCCGATGTTCGGCCAGCTCGGCTTCTTCCACAAATTCGCCGGCCGCGAGATCGCCGACAAGCGCCCGCTGGAGCGCTACCGCGACGAATCACGGCGGCTGCTCGGTGTGCTCGACGGCAGGCTGAAGGGCCGCAAATGGATCATGGGCAATGACTACACCATCGCCGACATCTCGCTGCTCGGCTGGGTGCGCAATTTGATCGGCTTCTACGAAGCGCGCGACCTCGTCGGCTTCGATGATTTCGCCAATGTCGCGGCATGGCTGGAGCGCGGCCTGGCGCGGCCGGCGGTGCAGAAGGGCCTGACCATTCCGGCAAGGGGCTGAAACGAGCCCGTAGGGCTATTGCCTTGGCGGACGCTGCAGGCCCTTTTCTACTTCGCCTTCGCCTTCGAACCGCCCCTGCCGATCACCGAGGCGGCCAGCGAGACGGCGCCACGTGCGGTAGCGACCACCGCGCCGGCGGCGACATTCGCCGCCGTCCGAACCGCACCGGGCTTGGCCGGCGCCGTTTTCCGCGAGCTGGCGGTCTTCGCGGCCGGGACGACCTTTCTGGGTGCGGCCTTGCCGAAAGCGCCCTTGGCGTCTTTAGAACGTTCTGCAATCGCCGGGCCAGCACCGGCCTTCGCCTGAGTTGCCTTCGCAGGCCTCGTCTTTGCGGGTTTTTTTGCCTTGGTTGCCATTGGAAAATCCCTTACGCCGGACAAACGGGTTGTCAGGCATAACGGCGTGAAACTCTTAAGGTTCCCGTCCAAAAATACCGAAAATTAAGCGTGTTAACCAATGACCAGGTCGGCTGCCCGGCGCCGGGCCAGCACGCGTTCGATGTTGGGCATGTCGTTGGAGGCGATCCAGGCGCGCGCGTCCTCATCCGAACGGCCATGGCCGTGCCAGCGCTCCATCAAGCGGCGCTCGAGTTCATTGCGCGGCACGTCGACGAAGATAGAGAAATCGAACAGCGGCGCCAGCCGCGACCATGGCTCTTCGTCGAGCAGCAGGTAATTGCCTTCGACCAGGATGAACTTGGTCTCGGTTCCGATGATCGCCGCGGCGGCGCGCGACAGCTCCATGCTGCGGTCGAAGACGGGAATGGCGATGTCGGGTTCGCCGGCCCGGATGCGCTTCATCAGGGCCTCGAAACCGGCAAAGTCGAAGGTTTCCGGCGCGCCCTTGCGCGCGCGCAGGCCGCGCGCGTTGAGCACGATGTCATCATAGTGGAAGCCGTCCATCGGCACGACCTCCACCGCTCCTTCCGGCAAAAGGTCATGCAGGCCGGCCGACAATGTCGACTTTCCCGCCCCCGGCGGTCCTGCAATGGCGACGATGAAGCGCTTTGCCTTGCCGGCGCGCTTGAAGATGGTGGCGGCGAGGTGAGCAATCTCGGACATGGGGGCCTCACTTGCCTGAAGGATAGGCACTGTATTTTCGTCCTATCTTGGCGGCAGTCGATAGAAATTTCAAACCCGCGCTCGCACAATCCCCGCTCAGGCGGCGACAGGCTGGCCAATGCGCAGGAACGCGCTGTCGAACGGCACTCCCTTGGTGGCGCCGCCGGCCGAGAGCCGCATCTGGCCGTCGGCCGTGATGATCTCCTGCGGCGGGGTGCCGCCGGGCAGCGCACCGATGACATGGCGGAACGAAAAGCTTCGACCTTCGCCGAGCGCAAAGGCGGTCGCCACGCCCTCGCGCTTCAGCCAGTTGTCGCCGATCGAGGCGGCATGGCCGACGGCGGCGCGGCCGTCCTCGATGCCGAGCACGCCGAGATGCCGGCCGCTCCAGGGCGCATAGTCGCGCCCGCCATTGCTCAGCCACAGCATGGTGATCGGCAGCTCGGCCGGGTTCTTCAGCACCAGCACCAGATCGTCCTCGGGCTGGCGTGCCAGCGCCGTCCAGCCCGGTCCGCCATGGTCGGCCTCGACCAGGGTGATGAAATCCTCGCGCCGATCCTCCATGCGGTATTGCGTCAGGTCGGCCGTACCGCCGTCGGCGGCGGGAAAATGGGCGAGGTCGGCCGAGCGCGCCGGGTAGGCCAGCATGAAACGACCGCGCGCGGGATCGGGCTCCAGCGGATCGGCCAATGTCGCGGCAAAGCGCTTGCGCGAAAAGGCCAGCCTGCCGCCGCCTTTCATCACCGTCATTGGGTGATGGGCGACGGAAATCGCGCCGGACCCGCCGGAAAACACATGTTCCTGGTAGAGGAAAGGATGGCCGTCACGCAGCGTGAAGATCTTGTCGACGCTGGCGCCCATGACCTTGTGCCGCAGCCGGAAGACCGCGCGCCAGCCGCCATCCGTGGCGGCGCTGTCGATGACATCCCAGGCGCTGTTGGCGGTCCAGCCATGCAGCGGCGCGTCCTCGACATCGCTGCGCGAAAACGGCGCGCAGAGGAAATCGCCGGACAGCCGGACCGTGCCTTGCGGCAGGTCCTTCGGCAGTGTCTCGCCGGCATCGACCCAGGGCGCGCGGTGCAGCGGCTTGAGCTGGCGTCCGCCGCTTTCGACGACCATGTCGGCGATGTGGCCGACGGTGAGGTCGAGCGAAACCGAAATGCCCTTGGCCTTGGTCGTGCTGATGGTCATTGCGTGGTCACCGATTCTGAAGGCGCAAACAGAACTGTTTGGCGCGAGTTGCGCAAGCGTGATGTCGCGCATTTCGCATCAGCTTGCCTCACCCTCCCCCTTGTGGGGAGGGTCGGCGAGCGGTCGAAGCGAAGCGGAGATCGTTCGACGGGGTGGGGGTCTGGCGCCGGCGTCACCCCCACCCCGGGCGAGCCACGGGTCTCGCCCGTCCTTCGGACCCCCACAAGGGGGAGGGTAAGCAGAGCTACTGGCGCTTATACTCCCGCACCGGCGATTTCGTCCCGTCCGTGTAGGTGACCTGCACCGACATCGATTTCACGCTGTCGGCGACCTTGAAATAGCCCTTGGCGTCGTAGGGGATGGCGTAGGGGTCCTTCTTGTCGCAAGGCGGTATCTCGAGCGACTTGTCGAGCGCGGCACCGTTCAAGCTGTAATGGACCTCCTTGATGGCGCAGCGGTAGGATAGCATCTGGGTGAAATAGACCAGGCCGTGATTGCCGCCGGAGTCGAAGGCAATCCACGACGTCCAGAACTGGTCGAGGATCTGCTTGTCACCTTGTTGCAGCGCGGCATCCGGGTCGAAGCTTATGTCGAACGGGCCGGTCTCGCGGCCCCTGATGTCGAGATACTTTATCGCAATCGTGGTCGCCGCCGTGCTGTCGGGCAATTCGAAGCTCGGATTGGCCATCGGCTTGCCGGTGGTCTGGTCCTTCATCGCCAGGAAGCCGGTGTCGGTGAAGGGACCGCTGGTGCCCAGGCGCCAGGAAATCGCGGTCGCCGGCTCGGGCAGCGAAATGGTCATCGACCAGCCCTGGTTGGAGCGCATCGGCGTCAGCGAAGGCGCGAACCGCGCGGGGTCGAGCACGTCGCCAAGCGCTACCAGCCGGCTGCGGCTGCGGTCCAGCCAGTCGGCGAGCTGCGTCTGGTCGACGAAATATTTGAGCAGCCCGCCATCCCTTTCATAGGACACGAACTTGGTCAGCGCCTGGGCTTCGTTGCGCTTGTCGGCCAGCGTCTGGCTGCCGAGGCGGTCTTCCGAAAATTCCTGCGCCTTGAGGAAATAGGCCGGCGCGTAGTCGGGATTGGCCGCGATGAAGGCGTTGAGCTTGTCGAGCCGCTGCACGTCCTCGAACTGCAATATATGCACCAGCTTGATCGACAGCGCCTTGCCCTTGTCGGCCAGCTGCCCGAACACTTCGCGCGCGCCGGCCTTGCCGTCTTGGACCCTGAGCAGCGTGGCAAAGCGCGTATAGGGATCGATGGCGTCGACATCGAAGCCGGCAAAGGCGAGGTAGGAGCGCCTTGCATTGAGCATGTCGCCGGACAATTCATAGACGCGGGCATTGTGATAGAACTCGTCCGGCCGCTTCGGCTCGGCGATCGCCCCGCCCTGCGCCGCAAGTTGGGCAAACCCCTTGGCGATGGTGTCGATCGAGGCGGCGATCTGCTCGGTCGTCGCCTGCAGCTTTTCCGCCTGGGCCTGCTGCTGTTGCTGGCCGGCGGCGAGCGTCTCGGTCGTCTGTTTGACCGCTTCGACGGTCTTCTGCGTCTCAGCGCCCTGCTGCGTCTGCTGCTGCTGGGTGGAGGCGATCTGGTCGGTCTTCTGCGCCACCGTGTCGGTCGTTTTCTTGACCTCTTCGACGGTCTTTTGCGTCTGCGTCACCGTCTGCTCGATCTTGGCCACCTTTTCGGAGACGATGCCCATCGATTGCTGCAGCTGCGCGATCGCCGGCACTAGGCTGGCGATGACGCCGTTCTGCGAATTGGTCTCCTGTTGCACGGCATAGACGCCGCCGGCGACGGCCGCGGCACTGGTGGCGAATATCAGCGCCGGCAGCGCCTTGGTCGCCAGCACCAGCTTGAGCACAATGGCGATGGCGATGATGACCGCGGCGATTGCCGCGACCAGCGCGATATAGGCGGCGAACGGCGCCAGCGGATTGAGCACATCGCCAACGGCGCCGCTGATGAAAGCGACGCTGCCGGCCCATTTGCCGGTGCGGCTGAGCGATGCCTTGATAAGCGAAGGCGCTGCGCCCCCGGCCCCGATGTCCGTCATGTCACCCCCCAAGCCAGCCAATGCCACGCCCCTTCCCACAGGAAACGCGGTTCTGGCAAGGAAAGACACAAAAACAGGCCTTTTCGGGGCAGATAAAGGCTCAAGTTCCTCGCCCCCACGTGAGTGGGGGAGAGGTGGCTCGGCGAAGCCGAGACGGAGAGGGGGCTGCGCCGACGGATACCGGTTAGGATCTGGTTGCCAAGCCGCGTCCTACGAATTCCCCCTCTCCGGCCGCTTCGCGGCCACCTCTCCCCCGCCCTTGGCGGGGGCGAGGAAGCAGGTCGGGCTCGACAATCCTGGGACTAACCGCCATTAACCAAATGGACGCATCAAGCGCGTTACGTTAGCTTCGCCTCATCTCAGCAACAGCATCGCCAGAACAGTCCCGCCCTTGTCCAAATTGCGTCCCTTTCCGCTCCTCCAGAGAGTTTTCGTCGCCCTCGGCCTGTTGCTGCTGGTCGCCGGCTGCTCGACCACGACCCCACCGGACCAGGTGCTGGCAGTGCCGGCACCGCCGCAGAAATATGCGGCGATCGTCGTCGATGTGAAGACCGGCAAGCAGATGTTCGAGGTCAACTCGACGGCGCAGCGCTATCCGGCCTCGCTGACCAAGATGATGACGCTCTATCTCCTGTTCGAGGCGATGGAGTCCGGCCGCGTCACCAAGGAAACGCAAATCCCGGTCTCCGACCACGCCGCCTCGCAGCCGCCGACCAAGATGCGCTTCCGGCGCGGCGAGACGATCGATGTCGATTCCGCCATACGCGCCATCGTCGTCAAATCGGCCAACGACGTGGCGGTGGCGGTCGGCGAGTATCTCGGCGGCTCGGAGGACCAGTTCGCCGCCATGATGACATCCAAGGCGCGCGCGCTCGGCATGACCAGCACCACCTTCCGCAACGCTTCCGGCCTGCCCGACGACAGCCAGATGACGACGGCGCGCGACATGGCGGTGCTCGGCATGGCGCTGCGCCAGCGCTTCCCCCAGCACTTCCACTATTTCTCCGAAAGCGATTTCATGTTCCGCGGCAGGCTGGTGCGCGGCCACAACGACATGCTCGGCCGCGTGCGCGGCGTCGACGGCATCAAGACCGGCTATATCAGAGCCTCAGGCTTCAACATCGTCACCTCCTACAATGCCGACGGCCGCCAACTGATCGTGGTGGTGATGGGCGCCGACTCAGCCCGCCAGCGCAACGACCATGTCGAAGCCCTGATCCAGCGCAGCCTGTCGCCGACCATGGACGGCACCAAGACCAGGCTGATGTTCGCCGAACAGCAGTAGCGAGAGAGGGCCAGCGGAGCCTCCCTCGATTCGTCATCCACGGGCGGAGCAAGGAGCGCAGCGACGCGGCGCAGACCCGAGGATCCATGCCGGGACCTCAATGCGCCGTAGCGGTGCAGAATTCCGCTCCGCTGCACTCTGCGGTCGCCGTCCCGGCATGGATCCTCGGGTCTTCGCGACGCCGCTTCGCGACTGCGCCGCCCGTGGATGACGACGTCGAGGGCGCCTCGGCCAACCCGCGAAGCACTGCCAAAACCCCACAGCCGGCTATTGTTATCCTGTTGTCACGCAATCGTTGGGAAGCCATGGCATAGGCAGCGCAATCCGACAGTGGATATGCCCCGTCGCCTTGGCGTATCCTCAGATACAGCAGCGCCACAGCAGGAGCCCGCACCATGAGCACCGTCCCCAAGGCATCCGATCAGCAGGCGGCGGACAATGAGCACGACAGCGGCAGCGAATATTTCGAGGCGCCGATCTCGCCGGAGGATTTGCACGAGGTTTCGGACGAGCATTTCGACACGCCCGAAGTGCCTGACTCAGAACCCTCCGGCCTCGGCGCCTCGCGCATAAAGCCGAAGAAAAAACCGTCGGCGATCTCCGGCCGCAAATTCCACAAGCGCGACCTGGTGCGCATCGACACGCTGCGTCCGAGCCTGGCCGACCGCATCCGCTCCGACCATCCCGATCTGCCCAGGGGCGCCCGCATCAGCCGCGAGGAGCTTGGCCGCTACCGCATGCGCTACATGGAGGAGCTGCTGCAGCAGGAGCACGGCGAATTCTCCGAACTCGACCGCCAGGTGGTGGAATCGATCGCCAGGCAGGACACGATTTCCGAAAACTCGGAAGAAGAATTCGAGGAGCACCGCACCTTCCCCGACCGCGTCTCCGACAACATGGCCGCCTTCGGCGGCAGCTGGTGGTTCCTGATCTCGTTCGCCACCGTGCTCCTGGTCTGGATCGGCATCAACCTGTTCGAGGGCATGGGCGGCGCCTTCGACCCCTATCCCTTCATCCTGCTCAACCTGCTGCTCTCCTGCATCGCCGCCATCCAGGCGCCGGTCATCATGATGAGCCAGAAGCGCCAGGAGGTGAAAGACCGCCTGCGCTCCTTCAACGAATACCGCGTCAACCTCAAAGCCGAGCTCGAAGTGCGCCACCTGCACGAAAAGCTCGACTACCTCATCTCCCGCCAATGGACGCGCCTGGCCGAAATGCAGCAGATGCAGCTCGACGCGATGAACGAGCTGGCGGGGACGAAGAAAGTGAAGCGGGCGGTGCGCGGAAGGCGTACCGTGAAGAGTGAGGCGGGAGAGTGACGCTTGGGTTCCTCGCCCCCACGGGAGCGGGGGGTCCGAAGGACGGGCGAGACCCGTGGCTCGCCCCGGCAAGGTGGCTCGGCGAAGCCGAGACGGAGAGGGGGAGCGCCATATCCAACAAGCGCACCCCTCAGAGGACCATCCACCTCACCGGACGCCACCCAATCGCCAATTGCCCGTTGAAGCCCGCGCCGGCTTCCGCTAAGAAGCCGTGACTTGCCGGTTCACCGGCTGGTTCGTTTTCCGGTTTCCCGGGAAGCACCCGTAGCTCAGCTGGATAGAGCGCTGCCCTCCGAAGGCAGAGGTCACAGGTTCGAATCCTGTCGGGTGCGCCAAGGCTCTCCGAGTAGGTTCGAAACTCAAAACATTGGGTTTATGAAGCGTCGGTCTCTTCCTGCTGAGAGCGCAAATCCTCCCACAGCTTTCCCGGCCCTAACAACACATCCTTGAGACCCTCACGGATTTTGGCCGAGTCCAGCGCCTGCTTGCTCATCGTCGTGTGTGCCTCGAAGGCGTCGATAATGGCATCGAGGATCGCCTTCGACAGGTCTGGTGAGTTCGCGAACTGCTCCTTGGTGTTGTTGGCAGCTTGCTGGGCCAGCGTCTCGGACTCCATCAGCTTACCCTTGATGACGTTGTTGACGTAGATGAGTTGATCATCGTCGGTCACGTCGCCTTGAAACAGGTCGTTCAGCTTGGCGACGATCTCCGCCAGCAGCGCCTTCTGCTTCTCCTGTAGTGATCCGGAACCCGCGTCATAGATCGGCTGCAACGGTTCTCCGAAGCCACCCAATGCCAGCGTACGCTTCCCCTTATCGGCCAGCTTGTGGTGGGTCAGCACCAGCCCTGACACGTCGATCTCCTGCCGCTCGCGCCCGAACTCAAGCAAGGGAATGAGGCGGCGGAAGAAGATATGGCGGCTTTCTATGGCGGTGTTGCCGTAGTCGAATATCTGGGACAGGAACGCATAAAGGCGCACGAACGCGCCCATGTCGGCACGGAACAACACGAGAGCGTCCATCGTGTCCTGAGCGTCCTTGGCTGCCTTAGCGTCATCTTTCGATCTGGCTATGCGTAACCGCTCCTGAGCATCCCTGTAGGAGCGCAAGAGCCGGTCGGTGACAGGCGTGATAGCGGCGACGAGGTCGCCCTGCTTTGATGCCGAGTCCAACTCGACCTTGACCACACGCTCGACCTCGAAATCGTCGTAGTACCCCAAGGCGTCCAGCTTGGCCCGCAGGTCGAAGACGAGATTGGGGTCGGTCACATTCTCCAGCGCGGCAGTCTCGTAGTAGGTCTGGAAAGCCTTGAGGATGTCGTCGCTGCTGTTGACGAAGTCGAGGACATAGGTCGTGTCCTTCCCGGGATGCGCACGGTTGAGCCGCGACAGTGTCTGCACCGCCTGTATGCCCGCCAGCCGCCGGTCGACATACATGCCGCACAAAAGGGGCTGATCGAACCCGGTCTGGAATTTGTTGGCCACTAGCAGGATGTGATATTCGGGCAGCTTGAAGGCCTCGCGGATGTCGCGCCCGTTCAACCCCGGGTTCAACTCCTTGCTGGTTTCGCTGAAAGGGTCAGGCCCGCTTATCTGATCGTTGACCTCGCCAGAGAACGCCACCAGCGTCCCCAACTTGTAACCCTTTTCCTTGATGTACTTGTTGATGGCGAGCTGCCAGCGCACGGCTTCGATGCGGCTGCCCACCACCACCATCGCCTTGGCCCTGCCGTCGAGCAGTGGCTGTACAAGCGACCGGTAATGCTCGACCACCACCTGCACCTTCTGGCTGATGTTGTAGTCGTGGAGCCGCACCCAGCGCATCAGCGACTTGACCGCAGCACTGCGCTCGACCTCGGTGTCGTCAATCTCCTTGCCCTGATGGGCAAGTTTGAAGGCAAGGCTGTAGGGCGTGTAGTTACGCAGCACATCGAGGATGAAACCCTCCTCGATCGCTTGTCGCATGGAATAGACGTGGAAGGCCGCCGGCAGGTTTGTCTCGCTGGCAGCCTGATCTGGAAAGGGGCGACGGCCAAACAGCTCAAGGGTCTTCGCCTTGGGCGTGGCAGTGAAGGCAACATAGGTGATCCCTTTGTCGCTTGCCCGGGCAGCCATCTGGGCTGCGAGAATGTCTTCGGAACTGATCTCTCCGCCGTCGCCGAGATCGGAAAGTTCCTCGGGGGAAAGCACGGCCTTCAGCTTGGCCGCCGCCTCGCCAGTCTGGCTGCTGTGCGCTTCATCGGCAATGACCGCGAACCGCTTTCCTTGCGATGCTGCCAGCTCCTGCACCGCCTTGAGGGCAAAAGGGAAGGTCTGGATGGTGCAGACGACGATCTTCTTGCCGCCAGCCAGCGCCTCCGCCAGTTGCCCGCTTTTCGCGCCGCTGTCGCTCTTGATGGTGACGACGACGCCGGTGGTCCGCTCGAAGTTGAAGATCGCTTCCTGCAACTGCGTGTCAATGACGTTGCGGTCGGACACCACCAGAACCGTGTCGAAGACCTTCTGATGTTTCTCGTCATGCAGATCGGCAAGAAAATGCGCGGACCAGGCAATCGAGTTCGTCTTGCCGGAGCCCGCCGAATGCTGGATCAGGTATTTGCCGCCAGCGCCCTCGGCCAGAACGGCGGCTCGAAGCTTGCGTGTAGCGTCGAGCTGATGGAAACGCGGATATAGGAGGCCCTTGATCTTCTTCTTGGCGTCGCGTTCGGCGACCATGTAGCGTCCGAGGATTTCCAGCCACGAGTCCCGCTGCCAGATGTCCTCCCACAGATAGGCCGTCGGATGACCATTGGCATTCGGCGGGTTTCCCTTGCCGCCGTCATTGCCCCTGTTGAAGGGCAGGAAGCGCGTCTGCGGGCCTTCCAGCCTTGTCGTCATCATTACTTCGGCATTGCTGGCGGCGAAGTGAACCAGCGCCCCGCTGGGGAAGGTCAGCAGCGGCTCAGGGGCCTGGCCCTTGGGGTTTGGCAGGCGGTCGAACTTGTACTGGTCCACTGCATCAGTGATGGATTGCGTGAAGTCGGTCTTGAGTTCCACGGTAGCGACCGGCAGGCCGTTGAGGAACAGCACGAGGTCGATGGCGTTCTCGTTGGCAAGGGAATAGCGCACCTGCCGCACGACGCGCAGCCGGTTGGCCTGGTAGCGAGCAAGGATGTCGGCGTTCATCGCCAATGCTGGCTTGAACTGGGCGAGCGCCAGGGGTGCCCTGAGGCCTATCATCTCGACGCCATGGCGCAGTACGTCGAGCGTGCCGCGTTCGTCGAGCTGTTTGCGGATGCGGTCGAGCAGCGTGGCTTCGGCGGCAGCGCCGTGGGATTTGGTCAGCGATGCCCAGGCGTTCGGCTGGCTTGCCTGAACCCATGCTACGACATCGGCGGGAAACAGCGCACGGGTCCGGTCATAAGCGGCGGCATCGCCCTCGGCATACAGCCAGCCGTTCGCGGCAAGGTGAGCGCAGACTTCCGCCTCGAAGCTGATCTCCTTGTGCAGGCTCATTACTTTGCCTTGAGCCCCAGTCCCGAAAATGCTTCAGCGACGTCGGGTTTCATCTTCCAGCCGCTTTGCTCGGCCCACTCCGCAAGAATACCGCTGAAGAAAGCAGCGTTGCGCACGACAGCGTTCTCTGCTGGCCAGAGCCGGGTCTCTCGTTTCTTGCACATCTCACCGAAGTGCATGTGCCAGCTTTGAGCGCCCCAACCGAGCTTCTGGCTCAGGCCTTCCGACGACAGGCCAGGGTTATCCAGAAGGACCTGGATGATCTTGCGTTCCGTTTCGGACATTGGCTGATGAGTGAAGGCCTCGATCACGCGCCGCGCGATTGGCAACCGAGAGACCTGCTCGGAGAGGACATGGGCGTCAAGTTCGATCTGGGCATCCAGTGCGTTGATTACGCGACGAGCATCCTCTCCGCTACTGGGATGGCTGAGCCTAGCCTCGGCGTTGTTGCGAATGTTCGCCCGTTTCTGTGCGTCCATGGTTGGAATGGCGGCAAGAATTGCGTCGACACTCATGCCATTGCCACTTTCTTGGCGCTCGCTGCGCCTGCAATATTTGTCCGTGAGACGTCACGTACTTCGATCTTGCCGGTAACGGCAGCAGAAATGATTGCGGTGCGACGCTCACGTAGGAGTTCCATCGCCCGCTCGGCTTCGCCAATCAGTAGATCCATTTTGCTAGTTGCCTCCCGCAAGAAGTTGGCGATCTCAGTTTGCTCGTCGGGCGGGGGTACCGCGACCACCAAGTTCATAGCCGTTCCGATGTTGAAGTGCTGCTGAATAGCTCCTCCCGACCCCTCAGCAAACTGGCGGACGGCAACGTCAGACGCGAGAGACCAGCACAGGAACCATTCGGAGCCGAAAGTCGGCTTTCTGATTATGATGAGGTCAATGCAGTTGGCGCCATCGAACTCCTCGGGGACCACCGCAGTCGTTCCTGGCTGCCCTGACCGAACAGCAACGAGATCTCCTGCCTTGATCTGCGACTTGGCCAGAGCTTCGTTAGCCTCTACCGAAATATACCAATCCCTCGCTGTTGATCCGACCTGGCCTTACGTTGAGTGATCGCAAAGCGGGCACGCCACTTTCCGCGTAGTACTTGGATGGTTCAACGACGATACCTACGGTGATCTGCGGGGTAAGAGCCTTGAGTTTCTTTACCTCCCAATGCTCCGGCACCTCGCCCAGCCATTCGACGCCCGAGGCCTTCATCGCGGCATCGGGGTTGAGCCCCTTGGTGACCGCATGGGAAATGACGGCCTGACGCTTCTCCCTGAGCAGGTCGATCAGCCGCCTCTGCTCCTCCACCAGCGCATCGATCTTGCCCGTCTCGCGGTCGAGGAAGTTAGCGATGGCGGTTTGCTCGGGGAGAGGTGGCACCGGCAAGACGAGATTGTCGAGGTCGTATTGGCCAAGTCCAACGCGGGTCAGCCCGTTCGCTCGAACCTGAACACTCGCTTTCAATGAACGCGAGCCAAACCACCACACGACGTAGGCACCGTCCATCTTGCCACTTGGCCGCACCATCGCCAAGTGATAGCCGCAGACGACCCCGGGCAAGTCCTCGGGCACGTAAGCAGCTATGGCTATGTCGTCTGCGGTCTCTGAGTCTTTAGTTATAATCGTATCGCCTGCCCTGAGGCCGAAGCGTTCAATCTGGTCGGGCGTTGCGGTTGCTTCCATAAACTGAAGGCCACGAGTGATCCGGTCATTATAGTAAACGTCCGTGTAGTTGCAGAGGAGGACCGAAGGGTCCCCTTCGTAGGACTTCTTGTCCACGTTGCTCGGGAAGACCTCGCATACTTGCTTGAGCCTCCGAACGCGCCAGTGGGGAGGCAGAACCTCGCCCCACTCCAGATCCGCCCCACCAGGTTCGGTCATGCTGACAACTCCCGGATCATCGTCAGAATACGGTCGGTGACTTGCTTCAGGTCCGCGTCAATCTCGGCAAGCGGACGCGGCGGCTCGAAGACATAGAAGTGCCGGTTGAAGGGGATCTCATAGCCGACCCTGGTCTTTTCGTGATCGATCCAGGCATCCCCGGCATGGGGCAGCACCTCGCGCCGGAAATAGGCGACGACATCCTCGGACAGCGGCACGTTCTCGGTGTCCCTCAGCGCACTGTCGGCCTGCGGCTTGCCCTTGTTCTTGCCACGCTCGCCGAGGACGATCCGCCCCCTGTCGTCACGCAAGGGGCGCTCGACGGTGATCGTGCGGTAGCCGAACGCCTCGTTAGGGAAGACCAGCGACAGCGGCGCGAGCCTGACCTTGCCGCCCTCGGGAGCCCCAGGGGACTGCTCGCCCTCCAGCACCACCCGCCGCGCCGTTTCGTTGCCATCAGCGTCCAGCACGGTCGCGAGCTTCGCCGCGTGGAAACCGCCGAACAGTTTCGTGACGGTTGCGATGTCGTCGTCTCCCATCTCCTTGCGCTTGGAACCGAGGCTCTTGCGCATCTTGCGCCAGAAGCTGGAGGCGTCGATGAGCTGCACCTTGCCCTTGCGGTGGGCTGGCTTGCGGTTGGACAGCACCCAGACGTAGGTGGAGATGCCGGTGTTGTAGAACATATCGGTGGGCAGCGCGACGATGGCCTCGACCAGATCGTTCTCAAGCACGTAGCGCCTGATCTCACTCTCGCCGCTGCCAGCCCCGCCGGTGAATAGAGGCGAGCCGTTCAGCACGATGCCGAAGCGGCTGCCGCCATCGACCGCCGGTCGCATCTTGGAGAGGAGATGCATGAGGAACAGCAGCGAGCCATCGGACACCCTGGGCAACCCGGGGCCGAACCTGCCGTTGAAGCCTTGGCTCTCGTGTTCGGTGCGGACGGCCTTCTCGACCTTCTTCCATTCGACGCCGAAGGGCGGATTAGAAAGCATGTAGTCGAATTTTTCGTGCGGATGGCCGTCGTCGGACAGTGTGTTGCCGAAGACGATGTTGGCGACATCCTGCCCCTTGATCAGCATGTCGGCCTTGCAGATGGCGTAGGACTCGGGGTTCAGCTCCTGCCCGTACATGACAAGCGAGGCCTTATCGTTGTGTTCGACCAGATGCTCACCGGCCACCGACAGCATCCCGCCGGTGCCAGCGGTCGGGTCGTAGATGGTCCGCACCACGCCGGGCTTCGACAGGATGGCGTCGTCCTCGACGAACAAAAGGTTCACCATCAGGCGGATGACCTCGCGCGGCGTGAAGTGTTCACCAGCGGTCTCGTTCGAGAGTTCCGCGAACTTGCGGATCAGTTCCTCGAACACGAGGCCCATCTGGTGGTTGTCGACCTTGCTAGGGTGCAGATCGATGCGGGCGAATTTCTCGGTGACCTGATAGAGCAGCCCTGCCTTGGCGAGGCGGTCCACCTGTACCGCGAACTCGAACCGCTCGAAGACGTCGCGCACATCCGGCGAGAAGGCCTGGATGTAGGCGAACAGGTTCTGGGCGATGTTGTCCTGATCGCCCATCAGCTTGCGCATGTCGAGTTTTGACGTGTTGTAGAAGGTCTGCCCGGCCTTGCGCAGAACGAAGGGTTCGGGGTTCATGCCTTGGGCAGTCTTGGCCGCATGTTCTGCCAGCACGGCTTCCTTGGTCGGCTCTAATACGCAGTCCAGACGCCGCAGCACTGTGAAGGGAAGAATGACTTTTCCGTAGTCGGCCTGCTTGTAGTCGCCTCGAAGCAGGTCCGCGACGGACCAGATGAATGCCGACAATGCTTGCTGGTTCAACTACAAGTACCCCCAAATCAGTCCGGGGAGACTAAAGACCACGAGTCTTTAAATGGCAACGATGAAGCGCTAGGAGCAGCCGCCCTACCAACCGCCGCACCCCCCTCAAGTCGAAGGCACCCGCGGCTCCTCCACCAGATAAAACCGGTCCTTCGGCGAGAAATCCGTCACCAGGAACGAAAACGACGCGCTCTCCAGCGGGTCGACCTTGCCTTTGCTGAACAGCAGCCGGTCATAGGGTTCGAAGTCGCGTTTGAATTCGGCGAAGCTGTCGGATTTGATCATGTTGTCCACGCGCTGTGCCTGGTCGAAGGACAGCCCGTCGCCATAGTCGCTCGGCACGTTCAGGATCGACTGCAGCTCGAAGCCGAATTCAATCCAGGCGTCGCCGCTGTTGTTGCGGGCGACGATCTTCAGCGGCAGAAAGCCGGTCGCATAGTTGCCCGACGATCCGAACGGCTGGATCGGCCGCGCCGCACGGATGGTCAGCGTCACCGGGTCGGCGGTGTCCAGTTCCTCGGTCACCACGATCGGGTCGGCGCGGGTCCCGGTGCCCGTGGCCGAAAGGATCCGGAAGCCGCCGCGTTCGTCGGAGAAGGAGTAGGCGCCGGCTTCGAAGATCCCGCCTGCTTCGGCGCGCGGGCAACTCGCGGCCAGCAAGGCCGCGAACACCTGCACACAGCGCAAGCCCGGACGCGTCATGGCCCGAGTATGGACGACAATTGCCCGGCCGCATACTGGCGGGCGACATAGTGGAATGACGATGGCTTTGGCGGCCGGTGAAAGAATGCCACCGCTTCCGCGCAACGGATTGGCTCGGCCGCCTAACCTCAGCCCCCCGCCACCGCCCTTACACTGTCCCGCTCCACCAGCGGGCACTCCAGCTTGGTGATGGGGTAGCGTCCCTGCCCGGGCGCCGCCGGCGCCTCGAGCTGTTCGATCGCCCATTGGCCCATCGCCATATGCGGCAGGATCGAGGTGGTCAGCGGCGGGAACAGATGCCGGGCGATTTCCTCGTCGTCGTAGCCGACCACGGAAATATCCCCGGGAATGTGCAGGCCGGCCTCCTTGAGCGCCTCGTAGCAGCCGATCGCGGTGCGGTCGTTCTGGCAGAAGATGGCGGTCGGGCGGTCTTTCAGCGCCAGCAGCTTCACGGTCGCGGCATAGCCCGCGCTGGCCGACCAGTCGCCCTCGACCACCAGCTCCGGGTCGAAGGGGATGTCGGCGGTGGCGAGCGCGCGCCGATACCCTTTCAGCCGGTCCTGCGCGGCCTGCATCCACGGCTCGCCGGTGATGGTGGCGATGCGGCGGTGGCCGTGGCTGATCAGATGCCTTGTCGAGCTCTGCCCGCCTGCGATCTCGGAGGGCACCACGGCCGGGAAGGCGTAGTCGGCCGTGTAGCAATTAAGCAGGATCACCGGAATGTCGAGGCTGTAGAGGAAGTCGGGCGCCGTGATCTCGCGGGTGAAGATGGTCATGTAGATCAGCGCCGAAATGCCCCGCCTGGTCAGCGCCTGGATGGCGCGCGGCTCCATCACGGCGTCGCCCATGGTCTGCGCCACCAGCAGCACATTGCCGGCATTCCACGAGGCCTGGCGCGCGCCTTCGATCGCCACCACCGCCTCCGGGCTGGTCGCCAGCTGGTCGACGGCAAAGCCGATCACCCCGTCCAGCCCGTCAAAGGCGGCAACCGGCTTGCGCAGCGCCGAGAAAGCGGGCGCGCTGTAGCCCAGCGCCCTCGCGGCCTCGATCACCCGCTCGCGGGTCTGCTGCGACAGTTTTATCCCGGGCGAATTGTTGAGCACAAAGGAAACGGTCGCCTGCGAACAGCCGGCGGCCCGGGCGATATCGGTCATCGTGACCCGCCCCTTGGGCTTGGCCGGCGCCTTGCGGCGCCTCGCGGTCTCAATGGCCGGATCCGTCGTATCGCTCATGGCATTCGTGTCCCCAATCCCAGCCTGTCTAGCGGCAGCGTGCCGGTCCGACAAGATGGCGCGGCGGCGTCGATTTATAGAAACTGTCGTTACGTTTATATCTATTAGTTGCCGCGCGGTCCATCGATCATAAGGCTCCGGATGTGCAGGGAAAGCTTTGACTGCGGGGCTTTGAGTGCCGTCCAGTCATGGCATGGGTTCGTCAATCATCGTTCGCGGTGGCGCCACGGCGTGCTCGGATGTCGGCTCAAAACTAATAGTGTTTACTAATACAAAGATGCGCTGTAACGTCAATCCGTCGTGTCCGGCCTATTGGGTTCCGGGGCGGCGGGAAAGCGAACGTCGATGGCCCGATGGCGAGCGGAGATTGCCTCCGCGAGCCTTGTAGCAGATATGTGATATGTCAGACAAATCGGACTATTTACGAGCGGAGAATGAGTCTCTAAAGTCCGTGACCGTGGCTGGAACGAGGCCATTCTTGTGAGTGCCGGGAAACCCTGAGGAGGAGGGGGCATCCAAGCCGCGAACGGCAAATTCAGGTAAGCAGGCAATTCTAGTGAGCAAGACCGGTCAGCCCGACGGCTGGACCATAAAGGGAGGTTGAACATGAAATCCTTGATACGCAATGCATCCGTGGCCGCTGCGGCCCTGGTTGTCGGCCTGACGGCGACGGCCATCGCGCGCGCCGACGACAAGCCGACGCTGGCCTTCGTCGTCAACGGCGCTTCCGATTTCTGGAAAGCGGCCGAAGCCGGCGTCAAGAAGGCGCAGGGCGAACTGCCCGACTACAATCTCGAACTCAAATATCCCGAGCAGTCGTCGGTCGCCATCCAGCAGCGGCTGATGGACGATCTGGTGACGGCCGGCGTCAAGGGCATCATGGTCTCGGCCGTCGATCCCAAGACCTCGACCGATGGCCTGAACAAGATCGCCTCGCAAACCGCGCTGTTCACCACCGACAGCGACGCGCCGCAGACCAAGCGCGTCGCCTATATCGGCTCGTCCAATGTCGACGCCGGCAAGCAGGCGGCCGAAATTGCCAAGAAGGCGATGCCCAATGGCGGCAAGTGCCTCGGCTTCGTCGGCCTGCTCGGCGCCGACAATGCCAAGGAGCGCATCCAGGGCATGAAGGATGGTCTCGCCGGCACCAAGATCGAGCTTGTCGACGTGCGCGGCGACGATATCGACCAGGCGCGCGCCAAGAAGAATGTCGAGGACGCGCTGGTCGCCAGCCCCGACGTCACCTGCATGGTCGGCTTCTATTCCTACAACACGCCGCGCATCTATGAAGCGCTGCGCGATGCCGGCAAGCTCGGCTCGATCACGGTCGTCGGCTTCGATGACGATCCGATCACGCTGGGCGGCGTCAAGGAAGGCACCGTTGCCGCCACCGTCGTGCAGCAGCCCTTCGAATGGGCCTATCAGGGGATGAAGCTGATGGCTGCCTACCTAAAGGGCGACAAGTCGGGCATCCCGGCCAACGGCCTGATCATCATCCCCACCAAGATCATCGGCAAGGATGATGTCGACGCCTATGCCGCCAATCTCAAGGCGATGTCCGCCAAGTAAGACCACAGGCAGTTCAGCCGGCTCAACATCGCTTGAGCCGGCTGCGCGCATTGACGAACCCTTCGAGGATCGTCAGTCTGCCGGAAGCCGTAAGCATGATCCCGAAAAGTGGGAACCGGTTTTCGGAAAAGATCATGCCTTGGAATTGGCCCGCTAACTGCTGTCAGGCATGATGAACTATTCCGATACATCCATCGCAGCGACGACGCCGTTCCTCAGCCTCGAGAACGTGCGCAAGACCTATCCGGGCGTCGTCGCGCTGGATGGCTTCTCCATGGAGGTCCGGCCGGGCGAGGTCATCGGCCTCGTCGGCGAGAACGGCGCCGGCAAATCGACCCTGATGAAGATCCTCGGCGGCGTCACCACGCCGGACACCGGCACCATCACCGTCGACGGCACCGCCCACAACAGCTTGACCGTCGAAGGCAGCCTGGGCTCGGGCATCGCCTTCGTCCACCAGGAACTCAATCTGTTCGAGAATCTCGACGTCGCCGCCAACATCTTCTTCGGCCGCGAGCCGCTGCGCGCCGGGCCGCTCAAGCTTGTCGACCGCACGAAGCTGCGGGAAATGGTGGCGCCGCTCTTGAAGCGCGTCGGTGCCAATTTCTCCGCCGACACCCAGGTCGCCGCCCTGTCGCTCGCCCAGCAGCAGATGGTCGAGATCGCCAAGGCGCTGTCGATCAAGGCACGGCTGGTCATCCTCGACGAGCCGACATCGAGCCTGCCGATCGCCGAGACCGACAAACTGCTCGACGTCATCAAGGCGCTGAAGGCCGACGGCATCAGCGTCATCTTCATTTCGCACCGCCTGCACGAGGTCGAGCGCGTCGCCGACCGCGTCGTCGTGCTGCGCGACGGCATGCTGGCCGGCACGCTGGGCAAGCGCGACATCGGCCACGACCAGATGGTCAAGCTGATGATCGGCCGCATGCTGAAGGAGCGCGAGAAGGCCTCCGAGGCCGCGCGCGCCCCTGGCGCCGTGGCCCTTGCCGCCAAGGCCATCCGCACCCCCACCTATCCCGGCCGGCCGGTCGACCTCGATGTCCGGCGCGGCGAGATCCTCGGCCTTGCCGGTCTGGTCGGTTCCGGCCGCACCGAGCTGGCTCGCGTGTTCTTCGGCATCGATTCCAGCCTTGGCGGCACGATCGAACTCGACGGCAAGACGCTTGTGCTGGGTTCGGCCGCCGATGCCGTCGCGCACGGCATCTTCCTGGTGCCGGAAGACCGCAAGCTGACCGGCATCCTGCTCGACCTGTCGATCGCGCAGAACATTTCGCTGCCCAATCTGCCGGCACATGCGAAGCGCTCGCTGGTGTCCGCAAGTGCGGAGACCGCCACCGCCGAGAAGCAGAAAAAAGATCTCGGCATCAAGGCGCCTTCGGTTCAGACGCGCACCGGCACGCTGTCGGGCGGCAACCAGCAGAAGGTCGTGCTCGGCAAATGGCTGGCCATGAACCCGAAGGTGATGATCCTCGACGAGCCGACGCGTGGCATAGACATCGGCGCCAAGGCGGAAATCTACGGGCTGATGCGCGCGCTGGCCGATGCCGGCGTCGCCGTGCTGATGATCTCCAGCGACATGGAGGAGGTGATCGGCGTGTCCGACCGCATCGCCGTCATGCATGAGGGCCAGATCTCGGGCATTCTCGACAAGGACCAGTTCAGCCAGGAAAACGTGCTGCTGCTGGCGGTGGGCAAGCAGCCGAAATAGTTTTTGCGCCGGGGTCGCGAGACC
The DNA here is from genome assembly GCF_016756475.1 of Mesorhizobium sp. 113-1-2. NCBI lineage: Bacteria > Pseudomonadati > Pseudomonadota > Alphaproteobacteria > Hyphomicrobiales > Phyllobacteriaceae > Mesorhizobium > Mesorhizobium sp. 113-1-2. The sequence goes on along the minus strand of NZ_AP023242.1, from coordinate 567,601 downwards.
GCGCAACCTGCTCAGGCAGGCATTGGGGAGAAGACGATGAGCAAGAAAGATCTCGGCCTGCTGATCCTGATCCTGGTGGTCGGGGCGATCGTTGCCCTCATCAATCCGCGCTTCCTCTTGCCGATCAACCTCGCCAACACCTCGAACCTGATCGGCCTGTTCGGCATCCTGTCGATAGGCCAGGCCTTCGTCATCATCACCGGCGGCATCGAACTGTCGGTCGGCTCGGTGGTGGCGCTGCTGGGAACGCTGTTCATCGACTTCATCGCCGTGCGCGAATTGGACTGGCCGCTGGCCTTCGTGCTGATCATCGTGCTTGGCGCCATCATCGGCCTGGTGCATGGCTGGCTGATCACGCGGCTGAAGCTGCAGCCCTTCGTCGTCACCTTGTGCGGCCTCTTGATTTATCGCGGCGTCGCCCGCTTCTACACCGCCGACGGCACCGCCGGCTTCGCCTTCGGCCAGAATTTTCCCGAGCTCGAATTTCTCACGGCGGGCCGTTCCTATGGCGTGCCGAACAGCTTCATCGCGCTGATCGTCATCGCCATCGTCATGTGGGTGGTGCTGCACCGCTCGGTGTTCGGCCGCTATCTCTACGCCATCGGCAAGAACGAGGAGGCGGCGAAATATTCCGGCATCCGCACGGGCCGTATCGTCATGGCTGCCTATGTCATCTGCGGCGTGCTGACGGCGCTGTCGGCGATCTATTTCGCCATGTACACGCGCTCGATCTCGCCGGCCAGCCACGGCCAGTTCTACGAGCTCTACGCCATTGCCGCGGCCGTGCTCGGCGGCTTCTCGCTGCGCGGCGGCGAGGGTTCGCTGATCGGCGTCATCCTCGGCACCGTGCTGCTGCAGGAGCTGCAGAACCTCGTCAATCTGCTCGGCATCCCGTCCTCCCTCAACTTCGCGGTGATGGGCGGCGTCATCCTCATCGGCGTGCTGGTCGACCAGCAATGGGGCGTGTTCCGGGCCAGGCGATTGATGGTCGATGCCGCTCGCAAAAACGTTGCCGGCGCACCGGCGGAATAACCGTGAGGGTGACGCTGCCGCTTGCCCGACTCCTATAGATATTATAATAGCATAACCCGGCAACGCTCGGGGGTGGACGGTACATGCGCTGCGATTTGCGAGGCAAGGTAGCGCTGGTCACCGGGGCCGCGGGCGCCATTGGCAGTTCCATCGCCAGACGCTTGTCCGACAATGGTGCCGCGGTCGTCGTCGCCGACATCAATGGCGAGGGCGCAAGCCAGGTCGCGGTCGGTTTGAGCGATGCCATGGCCTGCGCCACCGACATCCGTGACGCCGCCTCGGTCGACGGCGCCATCGCCGCGATCATGCAGCGCTACGGCCGCCTCGACATCCTGATCAACAATGCCGGCGTCAACACGCTGGCGCACCGCGTCACCCTGGACGAATTTCCGCCCGAGGAATGGGACCGCATCACCGGCATCGATCTCGATGGCCTCTACATCATGAGCCGCGCGGCACTGAAGCCCATGCTCGCCGCCGGCAAAGGCGGGCGCATCGTCAACATCGCCTCGGTGGTCGGGCTTGCCGCGATGCGGCTGCAGAGCCCGTTCGTCGCCGCCAAGGCCGGCATCATCCATCTGACGCGATCGATGGCGATCGAACTCGGCGGCAAGGGCATCCTGACCAATGCCATTGCCCCGGGCTCGGTGATGACGGCACTGACCGCCAAGCTGTTTTATGGCGACGAGGGCAAGTTCGCCGGCCGCACCCAGGAGTTCCTCGCCCATGTGCCGCTCGGCCGCCCGGCCGAGCCGCGGGAGATCGCCGAGGCGGTGCTGTTCCTGGCCTCGCCGGCCGCCAGCTACATCAACGGCCAGGTGCTGGCCGTCGATGGCGGCTGGACGGCGGGATACATGATGTGAGCAACGCGATGGAAATCGATCTCAATGGCGCCGCGGTGGCTCTCGATGGCGAGACCAATCCGATCGTCGACGCGGCGTTCACCGCGCTGCGTGCCAATGGCGGCACATTTGTCGAAACAACTGATACCGCCGACATTCTGCTGATGTCCAATCCGCTGCGCCCGGGAACGACGGCGCAGGATCCCCGCTGCCAGCATGCCGATGCGCGCAAGGCGGCCTTGGCCATGGCCGAGCGCGGCGGCGGACGCATTGTCTTCCTGATCTCGGCCACCGCCGGCATGCCGATGCGCCGCCATCCGCGCTTTTCCATGGAAAATGCCTCGATCCTGGCCGGCATGCGTACGCTGGCCATGGAGTTCGGCCCGAAAGTGCTGGTCAATGCCGTTGGCTTCGGCGCGGTCGAGGATGGAACCATGGTCTCGGGCGACAAGGCGATGCTCAGCCACACGCCGGTCGGGCGCGCCGGCTGCATCGAGGAAGCGGTCGCGGCCGTGCTGTTCTTCTGTGATCCGCTCAACACCTACACGACGGGCCAGATGCTGAGCGTCGACGGTGGATGGACGGCAGGTTATGGACGCAATTTCTGAACTCGTGATGCTCGCTATCCCTGCCGGGTCCGTCGCTGGAAACCGTCCGCCACAACAGCTATGAATGACCGCTTACGGCGCGATAGGCAGAACATTGCTTTGCTGGCTGCGCTCTCTTGGAGCATGGTGATGACCGACAGACCGCCGGCGGGTGAGAAGAAGCGGCAGCGTCTTGGCGTCCGCGAGATCGCCAAGCGGGTCGGCGTCGCGCCGATGACGGTGTCGCGTGCGCTCTCCAATCCCGACATGGTCTCGCCGGAGACGCGCGCCAAGGTGCTGGAGGCCATCGAACAGGCGGGCTTCGTACCCAACCGGCTGGCCTCCAGCATGCGCGGCAATGGCCGCATGATCGGCACGGTGGTGCCGCCGCTGATCAATTCGGGCATCGCCGAACAGGTGCAAGGCATGTCCGACGAATGCCATGAGAGCGGCTATTCGATGCTGCTGGTGCAAGGCGAATTCACGCAGGAGGCCGAGGAGCATTCGATCCGCAATCTGCTCGGCTGGCGTCCGGTCGGCATGATCCTGCAGAGCTTCGTGCAAAGCGAGACCGCGCGTGCGCTTCTGAAGAGCAGCGGCGCGCCGGTGGTCGAAATATCGGAGATCAAGGGCCGCAAGCCGATCGACATGGTGGTCGGCGTCTCCAACTTCGAGACCGCCTATGCCATGACCATGCATCTGGCGGCCAAGGGCTACAAGCGCATCGGCTTCGTTTCGACGCCGATCCACGGCAATGACCGGCTGCAGCAGCGCCGCACCGGCTATCACGCCGCACTCACCGAACTCGGCATCAAGAACCATGCCGACATGGAGGTCGAGGTGCCGATCACCGCTCAGGGCGGCGCCGAGGCGTTGATCACGCTGACCTCCCGCCACAGGGATATCGATGCCATCTTCTTTTCCAGCGACACGCTGGCCGTCGGCGCCGTGCAGGAGTGCCATCGCCGGCGCTGGGCGGTGCCGGGCAAGATCGCCATCGCCGGCTATGGCGACATGGATCTCGCCGCGCAGCTTTTTCCGCCACTGACCACGGTGAAGGTCAACCGCTACGAGATGGGCAGGCGCGCGGTGCGGCAATTGCTGGCAAGGCTCGGCGGCGACACCAAGGTGCCGACCATCACCAGCCTCGGCTTCGAGATCGTCGACCGCGAGAGTGCTTGACAATCTCCTTGTTGGCCGCAGCCTTCCCCAGCTTCGTCATCCTAGGGCGGAGCAGCCGCGAAGCGGCGTCGCGGACACCCTAGGGTCTGCGCCGCGTCGCTTCGCTCCTTGCTCCGCCCTAGGATGACGACGAAGGGGGAGCATCGGCTAGTTTAAGGACGTCGTCTTCCCCGTCTCTTCCCGCCGCCCCAGCCGCTTCTCCCAACCTTCCGCATGGACGTTGAGATAGGCGTTGGGATCGTAGGGGTGTTCCTTGATCGCATCGATGTTGAGATCGATGCCGAGCCCCGGTGCATCCGGCAGTGACAGATGGCCGTTATCGGCATTGACGGTCGGGTGCCAGGTCACGAGGTCGCGTGTCCAGGGGTCGTTGAAGGCGTCGAAATGCTCCTGGATGAGGAAGTTCGGCACCGCCGCGGCCAGTTGCAGGCACACCGCCGTCGCCACCGGGCCGCCACTCTGGTGCGGCGCGATGTAGCTGCCATGCGCGAGCGCCAGATTGGCCACCTGCATCGACGGCGCAATGCCGCCGAGCGACATCGGCTCGGGCTGGAAGATATTGACCCCGCCGCCCGCCGCCAGCGTGTAGAACTGGCCGACCGTGTCGTACATTTCGCCGGTCGCCACCGGGATCGGCGAGCGATGCGCCACTTCGTGCACCGTGTCCTGTCGGTCGCGCGAGGTCGGCTCCTCCCACCAGTAGATATCTAGATCGGCGAATTTTTGCGCTGCCTGCAGGGCGGCGATCTCGGTGAAGCGGGCATGCACATCGATCAGGATCCGCGTGTCCCCAGGCAGTTCATCACGCAGTTTCCGGCAGATCGCATAGGAAAGCTCCAGTTCCTCGCGCGAGATAAAACCTTGCGCCGTGCCGAATGGGTCGAGCTTGAAGGCCCTAAAACCTTTGGCCAGCACCGCCTTGGCGGCTTCGAGAAAAGCCTCCGGCGTGCGCTCGGTGCGATACCAGCCATTGGCGTAGCCGAGCACGCTGTCGCGCACCTGGCCACCGAGCAGTTGGTGGATCGGCACGCCGAGGCTCTTGCCCAAAATATCCCAGCAGGCGACCTCGACCGCCGCGATGACAGTGCGATGGATATGGCCGCCGTCGAGCGAGACGCTGTCCAGCATGCGCTTAGCCAGCGCATTGATGCGGCGCGGATCCTGGCCGATGGCGAGATGCTTGAGCTCGTGCACGCCGGCTTCGGTGGTCTTGATGAAGCCGTTCAACGTGCCTTCGCCGATCCCATGGATGCCCTTGTCGGTATGCACTTTGACGAACAGCCAGTTCTTCCAGCCGGCGCCGACGGCAAAGGTCTCGATTTCGGTGATCTTCATGCGAAACTCTAGCTTAAACCAGTAATTGTCGCGATGACGGCCGCGGTCGTCAGGCCGTATTTTGCTTGCAAGGTCGGCACCGCGCCGCATTCGATGTAGCGGTCCGGCAGGCCTATGCGCGTCACTTTCTTCGCAATGCCGGCATCGAACAAGGTCTCGACGACCAGGCTCGCCAGACCGCCCACCACGACGTGGTTTTCCGCCGTGACGATATGGCTGAAGCCGGCGGCAAATTCGGCCACGGCTCCGGCGTCGAACGGTTTTATCGTCGGCACATGCAGCACGCCGGCGGAGATGCCTTGTTTTCGCAACGCGTCCGCCGCGTCCAGCGCGCGTTCGGTCATGAAGCCGGTCGAGATGATGCCGACATCGGAGCCGTCACGAATTTGCCGCGCCTTGCCGATTTCGAAACGATAGCCGGCTTCAAATACCACAGGCACGGAACCGCGCAGCAGCCGCATGTAGACCGGCCCGCGATGCGCGGCGATCGCTTCGGTCGCGGCCTCGATCTCGGTGGCATCGCAAGGATCGATGATGGTCAGGCCGGGGATCATGCGCATCAGCGCAAGGTCCTCGATCGCCTGATGCGTGCCGCCATAGCCGGTGGTCAGGCCCGGCAGGCCGGCGACAATCTTGACGTCGAGGTTGGAGTGGGCGAGCGCGATGGCGACGAAATCATAGGCACGCCGTGTCGCGAACACGCCATAGGTGGTGGCGAACGGCACCTTGCCGGTGCGCGCCAGCCCGGCGGCAACAGCGACGAGGTTCTGTTCGGCCATGCCGACATTGAAGAAGCGCTCCGGGAAAGCGTCGCGGAACGGCAATATGTCGGTGTATTTGCCGAGATCGGCGGTCAGTCCGACAATGTCGGGACGGCTCTGGCCAAGCCGCGCCAGTGCCCGGCCGAAAGGCGCCTCCACGCTCCGCCGGCTGCCGCCAACCGCTTCGTCCTGGCCCATGGCCAGCGTGCGCCCGGCCTCCGTCGCCGCGCCGCTCATTGGACTGCTCCCACGGTCTTTTCGAACTCGGCGATGATGCCGTCCCACTGCGCCACGTCGATACGGAAGAAGTGCGATTTCTCAGAGGTTTCGATGCGCGGCACGCCTTTGCCCGGCAGCGTGCGCAGCACGATCGCCTTCGGCTTGCCGTTGCGTTCGCGCGCATCGGCCAGCGCGCCGACCACCGCCTTCATGTCGTTGCCGTCGATCTCCGATGTCTGCCAGCCGAAGGCGCGCCACTTGTCGGCCACCGGTTCCATGTCGAGCACCACCGGCCCGTCGGCTTGGATGCCGTTGCAGTCGATCAGCGCCACCAGCCCGTCGAGCCTGAAATGGCTGGCCGACATCGCCGCTTCCCAGGTCGAGCCTTCCTGCATTTCGCCATCGGACAGTTCGACGAAAACGCGTGCGTCGGATTTGTCGACGCGCAGGCCCAGCGCCTGGCCGACGCCTTGTCCCAAGCCGTGGCCGAGCGAGCCGCCGATGATTTCGACGCCGGGCGTGGTGTCGAGCGTCGACATCTCCAGCCGGCTGTTGTCGGCGCCGTAGGTGATCAGTTCCGAAACCGGGATGATGCCGGCCTCGGCCAGCGCTGCCCAGAGCGCAATGGAATAGTGCCCGGTCGACAGCAGGAAGCGGTCACGGTCGGCCCAGGTGAGATTGTGCGTATCGTAACGCAGTTCGTGGAAGTAGAGCGCGGCCAGCGTATCGGCGATGCCGAGGCCCTGGCCGATATAGCCCTGGCCCTGACCGCGCGCCATGGTCAGCATGTGCCGGCGCAGCCGTGTCGCCTTGCGTTGGAGCGCGCCGATATCGGCGCTGCCGGGTGGAGAATTTCGCAGCATCGGATCAGTCCTTGTCGAGCCCGCCCGACATGTTGAGCCGCTCGGCGGTCATGTATTTCGGCGCGTCGAGGCAGAGCCAGATGACGGCTTCGGCCACCTCGGAAATTTCGGCACGGCGGCCAAGCGGGATGCGGCGCGTGCGCTCGTCGAGGAAGGCCTGCAGATCGTTGCGGCCATTGGCGCGGGCAAGGTCGACCTCGGTCGAGCGCTGCATCTCGGTGTCCATCATGCCGGGCGCCAGGCTGTTGACCAGCACGCCATAGGGCGCCAGCGCCACGGCCGCGGCGCGGGTGATGGAATCGACGCCGGCCTTGCTTGCCGTGTAGGCGGCGTAATCGGGCAGCGCCATGCGCGAGCCCGGCGAGGTGATGTTGATGATGCGCCCCGAACGCTGCTCGCGCATCACCCGTCCTGCCGCCTTGCAGGCCATGGCCAGCGCGGTGACGTTGAGCGCCAGCGTCCGCGTCCACGCCTTGAAGGTGGCGTCGAGGAACGGCTCGATCACGCCATAGCCGGCATTGTTGACCAGGATGTCGATGCCGCCCCATCGCGCCACCACTTTTTCCACCGCCGCTTCTGGCGCGTCCTCCAGCGTGAAATCGCCTGTTATGATTTCGGTTTCCGCACCGGTTTCCTTGATCTGTCGGGCAGTGTCGGCCAGTCCCTCGCCATTGATGTCGGTGACCGCGACGCTACAGCCGCGCCGGGCCAACTGGACCGCCACCTCGCGGCCGAGGCCGCCGGCGGCGCCAGTGACCAGCGCTCTCTTTGGTGTGGTGTTTTGATTTTCGGCAGGCAAGCGAGCACCCTCCCGGTGACCATCTTGACGGAATTGATACCGGTACCATAAATGGCTGTCAACGGCGATGTGCTACTGTCCCATCGACCGTGCGGTCGGTTGGAATGGGGAGAAAAAAGATGAAAGTCGTTGCGCTCGAAACGCTGCAGCTGGCCGAGTTCCCCTTCCTGTTCTGGCTGCGCGTCCATACCGATGCCGGCTTCATCGGCACCGGCGAGACATTTTGGGCGCCGGGGCCGGTTGCCGCCTACATCCACGACAATGTCGCGTCCTATCTGCTTGGCAAGGATCCGCGCGACATCGAGCTGCATGACCGCACGCTCGGCAGTGTCTATGTCGGCGCGCGCGATTCCGGCGCCGAGGTGCGCGGCAATTCCGCCGTCAACATCGCGCTGTGGGATATCTATGGCCAGGCGCTCGGCGAGCCGGTCTGGCGGCTGCTCGGCGGGCGCACCCACAGAAGCGTGCCGATCTACAACACCTGCGCCGGCTACAAACATGTCCGTGCCACCAAGAAGAACGCCCTTTTCGAGCGCGGCGAGGACTGGTCGCTCAAGCCTGGCGATTCGAACGAAGGTCCGTATGAGGACCTGCTCGCCTGGCGCTACAATGCCGGCGACCTCGCCAGGAGCCTGAAATCGGAAGGCATCGGCGCGATGAAGATCTGGCCCTTCGACGTTGCCGCAGAGGCGTCGAACGGCACCCGCATTTCGCTCACCGATCTCGACAAGGCGCTGGAGCCATTCCAGAAAATCCGCGACGCCGTCGGCCGCGACATGGAAATCATGGTCGAGCTGCACGGGCTATGGACCTTGCCGCCGGTGCTGCGCATCGCCGAGGCATTGAAAGCCTACGACGTTGCCTGGCTGGAGGAGCCGATCCGCTACAACGAACTCGACGCCATGGCCGAGCTGGCCCGTCACACCTCGATCCCGATCGCCGCCAGCGAACGGCTGGCCTCGCGGCAGATGTTCAAGCAATTGATCGACAAGCGCGCGGCTTCAGTGATCATGATCGACCTCGCCTGGTGTGGCGGACTCTCCGAGGCGCGTAAGATCGCCAACATGGCCGAGGCCAGCGAACTGCCTGTCACCTTGCACGATTGCACCGGCCCGATCGTCTATGCCGCCAGCTGCGCCCTGTCGGCGACCTTGCCGAACGTCAATTACCAGGAAGCCGTGCGCGCCTATTTCACCGGCTGGTACACCGAGATCGTCGCCGACATTCCGCCGGCCAAGGACGGCCATGTCGCGCCGCTCGAAGGGCCGGGGCTCGGCCTCAGCCTGCGGCCGGAACTGTTCCGGCGGCCCGACGCCACCGTGCGGATCACGAAGATCTAACACCTCGCATGGCTCCGCTCGGAGCCAGTAGACATTATGCTATTATAATCTATGATGCACCGAAGCGAGCGGCCAACAAGCTCGCCGCCGGCGCCCTGCCGCCCGGCGTCGGACGCATTTCAGGGAGGCTTTGGTGGCAATGTCTGCGGCGCGCGCACGCGACGATTTCAAGGGCGCTCCAAACCTGCCCGATCCAAAAATCCTGCTCGATCTGTTCGAACGCATGGTGTTGTTGCGCCGTTTCGAAAGCATCGCCCAGATCGCCTGCCGCAAGGGCGAAACCCCCGGCTTCCTGCATCTCTATATCGGCGAGGAGGCGACAGGCGTCGGCGTCTGCGCACATCTCAGGCCAACCGATTGGGTGACCTCGACCCATCGCGGCCATGGCCATGCGCTGGCCAAGGGCGCCGATCCCGGCCGGGTGATGGCCGAGCTGTTCGGTAGGGTTGATGGCATTTGCGGCGGCCGGGGCGGCACCATGCATCTTTACGACCGCTCGGTTGGCCTGTTCGGCACCAACGGCATTGTCGCCGCCGGCATCGGCCATGCCGTCGGCATCGGCATGAGTGCCCGCCAGCAGGGCCGCGACGATATCGGCGTCGCCTTCTTCGGCGACGGCGCCGCCAACCATGGCGGCTTCCACGAGGCGCTCAACTTCGCGGCCGTGCAGCGGGCGCCGGCGGTCTTCATCTGCGAGAACAACCTCTACGCCACCGCCACGCCGCTGAAGTCGATCACCCTGAACCCAGAGATCGCCACCAAGGCCGCCTCCTACGGCATGCCTGGGGTTGCGGTGGACGGCAATGACGTCTTCGCCGTCTGGCTGGCCATGAAGGAGGCCACCGAGCGTGCCCGCGCCGGCAAGGGCCCGACGCTGATCGAGGCCAAGACCTATCGCACCGTCGGCCACCACGAGGGCGATCCGGTCATCGGCACCTACCGCACGCAGGAAGAGCTCGACGCCTGGATCAAGCGCGATCCGATCGACATGTTCCGCAAGAAACTGATCGAGGACTATGAAATCGCCGATGCCGATGCGCTCGCGGTGATCGAAGCGCGGATCGAGAAGGTGGTCGAGGAGGCGCTGGCCTTCGCCCGCAATTCGCCCGAGCCCGATCCGGAGACGGTGCGCTTGCATGTCTTTGCCGATCCGATCAATCCGCCATCTGCGTTGCAGCCGCGTGCCGTCGGAGAGACGAAGACACAAGGCTGGCTCGAGGCCGTGCGCGACGGCATCGCCGAGGAGATGCGCGCCAATCCGGCGATCCTCTACTTCGGCGAGGGCACCGGTGAGCGTGGCGGCAGTTTCGCTCATACCAAGAACCTCTGGCAGGAGTTTGGCGCCGAGCGCATGGTCGACACGCCGATCTCCGAACAGGGTTTCACCGCTGCCGCCGTCGGCGCCTCGGCCACTGGCGCGCGCACGGTTTCCGACCTGATGTTTGCCGACTTCGCCTTCGAAACCGCCGGCCAGATTTTCCTGCAGGCGGCCAAGCTGCGCTACATGACCAGCGGCCTGATGAGCGCGCCGATGGTTGTGCGCGTCGGCGCCGGCGCGCTACGCAGCTCAGGCCCGCATCACAGCGGCATCTATCACCCGGTCTTCGCCCATATGCCGGGCCTCATCGTCTGCGTGCCTTCCACCCCGGCCGATGCTAAGGGCCTGATGAAGACGGCGCTCAGGGCCGGCGATCCCGTCATCATGCTGGAGCCCAAGGCGCTGTTCGCCTCCAAGGGCGAGGTGCCGGTCGGCGAGCATTTTGTTCCGTTCGGTGTCGCCCGCATTGCGCGGCCAGGCACTGACATCACCATCGTCGCCGCCGGCCAGATGGTGCAACGCGCGCTGGAGGCTGCGGAAGCACTCGCCGCCGAAGGCATCGAGGCTGAGGTGATCGATCCGCGCACCATCATGCCGCTCGATATCGACGCGATTGTCGCCAGTGTCAGCAAAACCCATCGCCTGCTCGTCGTCGATGAGGCCTGGGCGATGTGCGGCCTTGGCGGTGAGATCGCTCAGGCCATCAACGAACTCGCCTTCGACGAACTCGATGCGCCACCCGGAAGGCTGCACACCGCGCCGACCTCGCATCCCTTCGCGCCAGTGCTGGAGCGCGCCATGCTGGTCGACACCGCCCGCATTGTCCAAGGCGCTTGCGATGTCATTGCCGGCAAGCCGCCGGTGCCGGATCACTGGTATACGGTCGGTCTGAAAAATGCCGCGCCGGCTAAGTCGGTACCTGCTCCGGTGAAGCCGCAGCCCGCCGCGCCACCAGTTGCCGCCTCGGCTACTACCGGCGACGACGAGCCGATAACGATGCCGTTCGGCGATCTCACCGTCAGCGAAGGCACGGTCATCAAATGGTTGAAGGCCGTCGGCGATGTGGTCAAGGAAGGCGAACTGATCGCCGAGATCGAGACCGACAAGGCCGTGGTCGAGATCGAGGCACCCATCAGCGGCACGCTCAGCGCCATCGACCAGCCGGTCGGCGCCGTGGTGCCGATGGGCGGCCGCATCGGCGGCATCAAGAAGTAACCACCATACTCATGGAATTCGAAGGGCCAGCATGAAGATCCTGTGCGCCAACTGGCAAGCCGCCGACGAGGCCGAACTCGAGCGGCAGCATTATCCCGACATCGAGTTCATCCTCGCCCGCTCGACCAACGACAAGGCAGCCGCGCTGGATCCGGCCATTTGCGCGGCGGTCGACGCCGTCATCAACTATTCGCCCACCCACAATGTCGCCGCCGCTCCGTCGGCCTTTCCCAAGGCACGGATCGCCGTGCGCTCCGGCGTCGGCTTCGACAACATCGACACAGCAGGCTGGGGGGTGCGGAAAATTCCGGCCTGCAACGTGCCGGACTATGGCACCACCGAGGTCGCCGACCACGCCATCGGCCTGATGCTGGCGCTGACGCGCGGCACCTCGACCTATGGCGCGGAGCTTTCCGGCCATGGCACCGAGGGCTGGCATTTCTCCAAGGCACCGCTGGTGCGCCGGCACAAGGGCGCCACCTTCGGCATTGTCGGGCTTGGCCGCATCGGCCTCGCCACAGCGCGCCGCGCCGCCGCCTTCGATATGAAGGTGGTGTTTTATGACCCGCATCTTCTCTCCGGTGTCGATTTGTCGACCGGCTACGAACGCGTCCATGCGCTGGCCGACCTGATGGGGCGCGCGGATGTGTTGAGCATCCACACGCCGCTCAGTGAGGAGACCCGCAGGCTGCTTGGCGCCAACGCCTTCGCCGCTGCCAAGCCAGGCCTTGTCCTGATCAACACCGCGCGCGGCCCGATCGTCGATCTCGACGCGCTCGAAGCGGCGATGCGCAACGGCACCGTCGCCGGCGCTGGCCTCGACGTCTTGCCGAACGAGCCCGGCGATCTCGATCATCCGCTCCTCGCCGCATGGCGCGCCCGGGAAGCTTGGATCGCCAACCGGCTGATCGTCACCCCGCACGCCGCCTTCTACAGCCCGGCATCGATGCGCGACCTCAGGCTGAAATCGATCGAGGTGGTGCATGCCTATCTTACGGAGGGACGGCTGACCAACTGCGTGAATTCAGAGTTCCTGAAATGAATGCAGCTGTCGCACAGGCAAGCCGTCTTGCGGTTTCGCCCTATGCCCGTCGGCTGGCGCGCGAGCGTTCGCTGCCGCTCGAAGCACTTCGCGGCAGCGGCCCTGGCGGCCGCATCCTGGCCGCCGATGTGCAGGCTTTCGTTGCGGCTGCCGCTACGGTCGTTTCGCCCGCTGCCGTCGCCCCTGCGGTGTCGCCCTCTCCGGCCACGCCCCGCATCGCCGCCTTTGCCACGTCCGTCGCCCTCAATGCGCTGCAAGACCTGCTGGCGGCGCTTGAGAGCGCGGGACATGTGTTCGCTCTCGACGACGTGCTGCTGCGCGCTGCTGGTCGAGCATTTGCCGAGATGCCTGATACCTCCAAGGTCGGCGACGCTTCCGTGGCGCTGGAACTGGCGGGCCGGCAAATCGTATTCACGGTGGTTCCCGAAATGTCCCTGACATCGCTGCGCGCAACGCGGCTTGCGGCATTGGCCGACAGTCGCGACGAGGCGGGCAAACCGGCGGCGCTGTCCCTGCGGCGGCTGCCCACCACCGACATCCGGCCGGTCGTGATGCCGCTGCTGCCTGGCCGCGCGATGCGGCTGGCCGTCTCGCTCAACACGGCCGGCGATCATGCCGAATGCCTGCTGATTGTGGATGCGTCCAGCATGGATGAGTCCGCCGCTGCCGAATGGCTGGCGACCCTGAAATCGGCGATCGAACAGCCGCTTCGGCTCTTCGTCTGAGACGGTTGATCGTCAGCAGCCTTGCCTAGCCTCTTGCGAAAGAAGCTATTATAAAAGCTTCGATACAGGCGTGACGAGGCCCATGGACCACCCCACCATCGACAGTCTTCCCAGGCGCACGCTCGGCCGCGCCAACGGCCCGCTCTATCGCCAGCTTGCCGACATATTGCGTGAGCCGATCGGCAACGGCACCTTCCCCGTCGGCGGCGAACTGCCGAAGGAAGCGACCATTGCCGAGCATTTCGGCGTCAGCCTGATCACCGTGCGCCAGGCGCTTCGCGATCTCGAGGCAGACGGATTGATCAAGAAGCGCTCGGCCAAGCCGGCCGTGGTGGCGGCGCGCAGCCCATCGGTCAATCTGAGCTGGAAGTTCAAGAACTTCGCCGACATGGCGGCCTTCACCAAGGACGCCAAGCTGACGGTGAAATCCTACCGCAAGGAGGTTTCGCCGGTGCTCCAGCGCCATTTCGGCATGGGCAAGGACGAGGCCGGCTATTGTCTGCGCAGCGTGCTGTCGATCGGCGAACAGCGCAAGGCGCAGATCACCACCTACTTTCCGCCCGACATCGGCGCGCGCCTGAAGCGGGAAGATTTTTCCGACGTGCTGATCTTCCGTTCGGTGCAGAAACATCTCGGCCTGCGGCTCGACGTGGCGCATGTCACGGTGCGCGCCGAGATCGCCGACGAGGCTGTCGCGGCCGATCTCGGCATCACGCTCGGCAGTCCGGTGTTGACGGTGGAGATGCTTTACCAGTCGGCGGACCAGCGCAGCATCGAGTTCTCCGTTGCCCGCCACCCCGCCGACATCTTCAGCATCACCTACGACGCGCCCAACGACCTGTCCTGAACCCGGTCGGCGGCATTGGTGTGCGCCGATTTCCTGGTCTCGGCCATGGACAGCCTTATAAAATTATAATAGCATCATAGCTAGGATGAAGGCTGCGCGGAGGACCACGATCCAACGTGGATGCGAAGCCTCATCCGACGCTGAGCATTTGCCTGGTGCATGTCACTCAGGATGCGCTGCGGCTCCGGGGCATGCACAGGAACAAGGTCTGTCGATTGGGGGTGTGCCTGGAAGGCACTTGAAAGGCGGCGGCGTTCGCGCGGCCCGACACCAAACACGGGAGGAGGAAATCATGAGAGCAGGCGCATTTTTCGCCGGGCTTGCGGTGGTCACGGCGACTTGGCTGTCGATCGATGCCGAGCCGGCCAACGCACAGGACAAGAAGCCCTACACCATCTATCTCTCAAACAATTTCGTCGGCAATGATTGGCGCCAGCAGATGCTGCGCAGCGCCGACATCGCGGTCAAGAAGCCGCCGCTTGCCGGTCGCGTCGACCTCAAGGTCGAGGTGGTCGAGACCACGGTCCAGGCGCAGATCAACTCCCTCAACAACATCATTCGCAACAAGCCCGACGCCATCGTCATCGATGCTGGCTCCGGCGAAGCCCTCAACCCGACGATCCAGAAGGCTTGCGATGCCGGTATCTTGATCATTGCCTTCGATCAGATCGTCAGCGCGCCTTGCGCCTACACGATGGAGTCCGACTGGGGCCGGGCGCCGCGTGTCGAGGCCGAGTGGCTGGTCAAGAAGCTTGGCGGCAAGGGCAAGATCCTCGTTGACCGCGGACTTGCCGGCGCGCCGATCTCCGCCCAGTTGCAAGGTGGTTTCGAGGAAGTCATCAAGAAATATCCCGGCATTGAAGTGGTCGGCTATTTCAACGGCGACTATGCGCTGGGGCCGGAACAGGCCGGCGTCGCCAGCCTGCTGGCGGCGCACCCGCAAGTCGACGCCATCTTCGTCCAGGGCTACGGCGCCGGAGCGATCAAGGCGCTGCAGGATGCCGGGCGTCCGATCGTGCCCATCACCGGCAGTCCTTTCAACCTGACGACGACGACCTGTGTTCAGACCCAGGGCGCCCAGTGCATCCTTGCACCCAACCCTGCCTATCTGTCGGCCGAAGCCTTGAAGCTCGCGGTGGAGATCCTCGACGGCAAGAAGCCGGCGGAGAAGAAGATACTGCTGCGCAATGCCTTCCTCACCACCGATCCGGTTCCGTCGGAATTGTATCCCGATGCGACCATGCAGAAGATCGAGGTCGGCAAGAATGCCTTTCCGGAGATGGCACCGGGCCTGTTTCTTCCGGTTAGCCCGGATTGGGTCGAAATCACCCCGGCCGAGGCCGCCGGCTCGAAATGACGATGCCTGCGAAGGGTGACGAAATGGTCGCTCCAGGCCTCTCCAATACGACTTGGCTCAAATTGACAAGGTCTATTGGTACCGGTATCATTTACATGCAGCACCCACCAAGATGGCAAAGTCCGTCACCGGCTGATGCAGGAAACACGAAGGAGGAGAGATCATGAAACTGAAGATAGTTTGCGCCGGATTGGCAGCGCTTGCCATCTCCGCGATCGCCGTCGGCACAGCGCCGAGCCGTGCCGAGGACAAGAAGCCCTACACCATCTATCTCTCGAACAATTTCGTCGGCAATGACTGGCGCCAACAGATGGAGCGTGTCGCCACCGTGTCGGTCAACAAAGGGCCGCTGAAGGGCCGCGTCGACCTCAAGATCGAGAATGTCGAGAACACCGTCCAGGCTCAGATCAACTCGCTGAACAACATCATCCGCCAGAAGCCCGACGCCATCCTCGTCGATGCCGGTTCGGACTCGGCGCTCAACCCAACCATCAAGAAGGCCTGCGATGCCGGCATCGTCGTCATCAGCTTCGACCAGGTGGTGACCGAACCCTGCGCCTTTGCTGTCGCTTCCGACTGGGACCGTATTCCTTCCGTCATGGCCGAGTGGATGGCCACGCAGCTTGGCGGCAAGGGCAACATCATCCTTGACCGCGGCCTCGCCGGCGCGCCGATCTCGGCGCAGCTGCAGGGAGGCTATGAGAAGGTGCTGGCCAAATATCCCGACATCAAGGTGGTCGGCTACTACAACGGCAACTATGCGCTCGGGCCGGAACAGTCGGGTGTCGCGGCCCTGCTTGCCGCCAATCCGAAGATCGACGGCATCATGACGCAGGGCTATGGCTCCGGCGCCATCCAGGCGCTGAAGGATGCCGGCCGGCCGATCGTCCCGGTCGTCGGCTTCTCCTACAATGTCGCCGCCGTTACCTGCGCGCAGACACAAGGCGCCAAGTGCATCCTTGGCTCCAACCCGGCCTATCTCTCTTCGGAGGCGATCAAGCTGGCGGTCGACATTCTCGACACCGGCAAGAAGCCGGCCGAGCGTTCCGTCTCGGTCAAGGGCGACTTCGTCACCACCGATCCGTTCGAGTCCAAGCTCTATCCCGGCACCAAGATGATCAAGATCGCGATTGGCGAGAATGCCTTCCCGGACCAGGCGCCCGGCCTGACGCTGCCGATCACGCCCGACTGGGTCGAGATCACCGCTGCGGAAGCTGCCGGTACCAAGTAACATCCAGTGACCACGACCCTGTCTCCCGGCATCGCAAGATGTCGGGAGCGCTTTTCGAAGGCGCAAGCATGGACCTCGTCACCGTCAAAGGCCTGTCCAAACGCTATGGCGGCATCATCGCGCTGAGCGAGGCGACATTCAGCGCCCGCGCCGGCGAGGTGCACGCCTTGCTCGGCGAGAATGGCGCGGGCAAGAGCACCTTCATCCAGATCCTGTCGGGCGCGGTACAGCACGATGGTGGCTCGATCCTGGTCGATGGCCAGGAGTATCGCCCTGCCAATCCGGATGCCGCACAGGCGCGCGGCATCGCCGCCGTCTTCCAGGAACTGTCGCTGATCCCCGACCTCAGCGTCGAACAGAACATCTGGTTCCGCCACGAGCCGCGCACGCTGTTGCGCACCGTCAATCGCGGCGAAATGCGCCGCAAGACGCTGGCGCTGCTGGACAAGTATGATTTCCCGGCGCTGCGCCCCGACCAGGAACTGCGGCGGCTGACATTGGCCGAACGGCAGATCGTCGAGATCGCCAAGGGCCTGGCCAAGGACCCGCGCATCCTGATCCTCGACGAAGCGACCTCGGCGCTGCCGGCGCGGGAGGCCGAATGGCTGTTGAAACTCACCCGGCAGCTGGCCGCCGAAGGCAGGCTGGTCATCTTCATCTCGCATCGCATGGCCGAAGTGCGCGCCATCGCCGACCGGCTGACAATCTTTCGCAATGGCAGCACCGTCGCCGCGCACGAGGCCAACGCCGTGTCCGACAACGAGATCGTCACCCAGATGATCGGCCGGCATCTCGACCGGCTCTATCCGGAGCGCATCGCGACGGCGACCGATCGCATCGCGCTGAGGGTGAAGAATTTCTCCAGTGGCAGCCGGCTCTCCGGCGTCGATTTTGCCCTGCGCGAAGGCGAGGTGCTCGGCGTTGGCGGCCTGCAAGGCCACGGCCAGCGCGAACTGTTCCAGGCGCTGTTCGGCGCCACCAGAGCGAGCGGCACGATCGAACTGTGGGGCAAACCTGCCACGATCGGCAATCCGCGCCAGGCGCTGACCGGCAGGGACGGCATTGCGCTGGTGCCGGAGGACCGGCGCGGTCAGGGCCTGCTGCTGACCAAGAGCGTGCGCGAGAATTTGACGCTGTCGGTGATCAAGCGTTTCACCGAAAACGGCTTGCTGAGCCGGCAAAAGGAAACCGCGCTGGTCAAGGAGATGGTCGATTTCCTGCGCATCAAGGCCGGCACGCCGGAACAGCTTGCCGGCACGCTGTCGGGCGGCAACCAGCAGAAGGTGATCTTCGGCAAGATGCTGCTCACACAGGCGCGCGTGCTCCTGCTCTACGATCCGACGCGCGGCGTCGATGTCGGCACCAAGGGCGAGATTTTTCAGCTGATGCGCGATCTCGCCGCCAAGGGCTACGCGATCCTGTTCCATTCCAGCGACATGCCGGAGCTTGTCCATGTCGCCGACCGCGTGCTGGTGATGCGCAACGGCCGCATTGCCGCGACGCTGGAGGGAGATCACATTTCGGAGGAGGAAATCCTGCGTGCGGCCATGCTTGAAACCAGGGCGGCGTGAGGCATGGTGATGTCCGCTGCGGAGAGACCATTGGAGATGGTGCAAAGGCCAGCCGAAGAGAAACAAGCAAGGCCAGGCATCGATTGGCGCGGCCGCGCGCTCGACCGTGCGCCGTTCCTGGTCGCTTGCCTGATGCTGGCGTTGATCATCGGCATTTATGGCAGCCTGCAATCCGGCGTCTTCACGCTGGACGAGCTCAACCTCGACACGGCGGCGGCGATGACGCTGATGCTGGCGGCGACCGGGCAGACCATCGTGCTGCTGCGCGGTGGCATCGACCTGTCGATCGGCGGCATGATCAGTCTCGGCACGGTGATCGCGGCAACGTGCTTTACCGATGATCCGTCGAGCACGGCCCTTTGGGCGTTGATCATTCTCGCACTCGGCTTCCTCATCGGCGCGCTCAACGGCCTGCTGATCTCGCTGCTCAAGCTGCAGCCCTTCCTGGTGACGCTCGCCACCTGGTCGATCCTGAACGGCGTCGCCATGATCATCCTGCCGACCGATGGCGGCAGCGTTCCCGGCTGGTGGGTCGGCTTTGCCTCGGCGCAGCTCATCGGCCTGACCAGCCCGGTCTGGATGCTGCTGGCGCTGCTGATATTCTGGTGGTGGTTCCGCGCCACCCGGGTGGGCATCGCCATCCAGGCGACCGGCTCCAACGAAAAGTCGGCCTTCCTGTCCGGTGTCTCGATCACAAGGGTCAACCTCATCACCTATGGCCTGTCCGGCCTGTTCGCGGCCGGTGCGGCGCTGTTCTTGGTGACGCAGACCGGCGCCGGCTCGCCGACCATCGGCAAGGATTACATCCTGCCTTCGGTCGCGGCGGCGGTCATCGGCGGCGTCAGCCTGTTCGGCGGCCGTGGCCATCTCGCTGGCACGCTGATCGGCGCCTTCGTGCTGACCCTGATCGGCAATCTGGTCTTCGTCCTGCATGTGTCGAGCTACTGGCAGCCGGTCGCGTCCGGCGTTATCTTGCTGCTCTCGGTGCTGGCCAGTTCCGTCGCCGAGAAAGCCGCAAGGAACCGCGTCCAATGAGCGCCTTCCTCGCCCGCAACCGCCTCATCGTGCTCGCCTATGCCGGCATGGTCGTGCTGCTCCTGGTCACGGCCTTGTTCTCGCCGGGCTTCCTGTCGGTCTCCAACATGCGCTCGACCGTCGTGCTCGCCGCCTTCGTCGGCATCGTCGCGCTCGGCCAGACCTTCGTCATCATCGGCGGCGGCATCGACCTGTCGGTGCCTTGGGTGCTGAATTCAGCCGCGATCATCATGGCGCTGCTGTGCGGCGGCCAGGATCTGCCGCTGGTCTGGGTCATGCCGCTGCTGCTTGCCGGCGGCGCCTTCATCGGCCTCATCAACGGCGTCGGCGTCGCCCAGTTCGGCGTGCCGCCGATCATCATGACACTGGCCACCAACGTCATCCTGCAAGGCCTGATCCTGGTGCTGACCGGCGGCTCGCCGACCCCGTCGGCGCCGGCGCTGATCCAGTTCCTGTCGGTTGGGCGCATCGGCGGCTTCCCGGTTGTCGCACTGATCTGGCTGGCGCTGACCCTGGTGGCGACGCTGCTGCTCTCCAAGGCGGCGTTCGGCCGCCATCTCTACGCGCTCGGCACCAGCGCCACGGTCGCCGAATTCTCCGGCGTGCCGACCGCGCGCACCACCATCCTGACCTATGTCATCTCGGGCCTTACCGCCGCCTTCGCCGGCATGCTCTTGACCGGCTATTCTGGCCAGGCCTATCTCGGCATGGGCGACGCCTATCTGTTCACCTCGATCGCGGCGGTCGCCATCGGCGGCGCCTCCATCCTCGGCGGCAGCGGCCATTATCTCGGCACCGTCGCCGGCGCCATGGTGCTCACCATCCTCACTGGTCTTTTGCCGGCGCTGAACCTGTCAAGCGGGGCGCTGCTCATCGTCTATGGTGCGGTGATCCTGATCACCGTGTCGATCGGCAGCGAGACTTTCGCCGGCCTCGGCGGCAGGCTGCGCAGAAAGGAGGGCTGACCATGGTTCAAATCACGTGCGTCGTCGATGCCAGGGCCGAACTCGGCGAAGGCACGCTCTGGGACCCCAAGGCCGGCGTGCTGTGGTGGATCGACATCTGGAAGAAGCTGATCCATCGCTACGACCCAGCGACCGGCAAGGACGAGACCTTCGAGACACCGGAATATCTCGGCTGCCTCGGCCTGCGCGAAAAGGGCGGCCTGGTGCTGACCATGACCAACGGCTTCCATTTCTTCGATCCGGCGACGGGCACATTCGAGGCGATCGTCGATCCGGAATCCCATATGCCGAAAACGCGCTTCAACGACGGCAAGCCGGACCGCCAGGGCCGCTTCTGGTCGGGTTCGATGTTCGAGGTGCCGGGCCAGCCGATCGAATTCATCGGCGCGCTTTATAGGCTCGATCCGGACCTTTCCGTGCACAGGATGATCGACGGCATCGGCTGTTCCAACGGCTTGGCCTGGAGCCCGGATTCGAAGACCATGTATTTCTCCGACAGCCATGCCGGCGCGGTGTGGGCCTATGATTTCGACCCCACCACCGGCGACATCGAGAACCGCCGCACCTTCATCGACATGACGATGACCGGCGGCGTTGCCGATGGGGCCACCGTCGATGCCGAGGGCTGCTACTGGGTCACCATCCCGGTGACCAGCAAGGTCTGCCGCTATGACCCTGATGGCGAATTGATGCAGACCGTGGTTCTGCCGACCGACCTGCCGACCTGCTGCGAATTCGGCGGCAAGAACCTCGACATCCTCTATGTCACCTCGGCTGTGCTCAAGCGCCCGGCCAGCCACTTCGTCCGCCAGAAGAATCCTGGCGGATTGTTCGCGCTCGACGTCGGCGTCAAGGGCCTGACCCTGCCGGCTTTCAAGGGCTGACAGCGTCGCTCGGGACGCCGGCATAACCAGCCTCTTCTCGACCTTGGGCGGCGTCGTTCCGGTGACGAAACGATGCCCACGATAGCTACTATTCGGACTGTCTTTACCGATTGGTCGCGCGTGCAGCGCGGCGAACGCTCAGCAGCAGGATGGCGAGACAGCCGACCAGCAGCAGCGCGCCGCCGAGCAGCGGCGGCAGGGCCAACAGCTTCACCGCTGCTGCGACAGCGGCGACCAGCACCAGCGCCAGCAACGCCAGATTGCCGTCATCGACGAACATCCCGAAGAATTCCCTGGCGACAAGACGGATGAGGCTCATCGGGCTAGCCCGCCGGCTGATACGGGATAGGTGCTGCGCAGCCAGCGCACCATGGCAAACGACGCCAGCGCGACGATGGCGAAGATGGCGAGCAGAGCGAGGTCGGCGCCCGGCCAGTCGGCGCCGATGCCTTCGCCGGTCCAAAAGATGCCGAAGCTGGTCAGCATCAGCCCGACCACGAATTTCAGCGCATTCTCCGGCACGCGCGCCAGCGGCCGGTGGACCGCCAGGCCGATCAGCATCACCAGGATGAACGCCGCCAGCGCGCCCAGGCTGGCATAGAGCGTCTGCCCATGGGCCGCGCCGACAGCAATGACGATGAACACCACCTCGACACCTTCGAGCAGCACCGCCTTGAACGACGCCAGCCCGGCGAGGTAGTCGGCGCGGCGGTCATTGGCCTGCTGGTTGAGGGCGGCGGTCTCCTTGGAGAAGGCCGCCTCCTCGTCATGCAGCGCGATGACGCCGACGCTGCGCAGGATGGCCTTTCGCAGCCAGCGCATGCCGAACAGGATCAGCAGCACGCCCACGACGAACTGCAGCGTGGTGATCGGCACCAGCGCCAGCAGCGGCCCGAACGCCAGCACGAGCGCCGCCAGCAGCGCCAGCGCCAGGGCGGCACCGGTCAGCGCCGGGCGCCAGCTGCGCGTCACGCCGACCGCGAGCACGATGGTGAAGGCTTCGACGACCTCGACGAAAGAAGCGAGAAAGGCCGCCGTGACCGTCGAGAGGATGGGCGTCAGCGTCTGCATCGAGGCTTCCTGTCTGTCTCGTCCGACCTGGGTTTTATGAGTCGGGAAAGCGTAGCCGGAATCACTTGCGTGGTCAGCACCACATAGCGCTCCGGAGGCAGCGGGAAAGCAAGCGCCAACCGGCGGTGCTTCGAGCCAGTCGAACGCACACCCTAAGGTCCGTGCATGCACGCTTGGATCAGATCAGGCCAGACATGTCGGAGAAAGCCATCGCCTTGCGCAGCAGCTCGGCAAAGCGTTCGCCGGCCGCTTCGCGCGGGCCGCTGTTGTCGATCGAAGTGACGCCGGGGCCGGTCAGGGTCACATTGGCGCTGCGCGCCAAGCGCGCCAGCACTTCGCCACGTGACTCGCGACCGCGCATCGCCAGCCGCTCGGCCAGCACGTCGGGCGAGGCAGTGATCTCGACAATGGCCAGATTGGCGTAGCGCTCGCGCAACACCGGGATGATCGCGCGCGAAACGTTCGCCACGGCGACATGGCCATTGGCTACCGACCAGTCGACATCGGCCGGCAGGCCGTAGCGCAAGCCATGTGCTTCCCACGAAATCGCGAAGGCGCCGTCGGCCTCGGCCTCGACGAAGGCGGCATCGGCCAGCGTGTCGTGATCCTCGCTCGCGGCATCGCTCGGCCGGGTGATGACGCGGCGCACGAACTCCAGCCGGCTCTCGTCGGCGAACAGCGCGCGGGCGTAGCCGATCACCGTGTCCTTGCCGGCGCCGCTGGGCCCCACGACGGCGACAAAGACGCCATGGCGGATTGGAAACGTTTCAGCGGACAGTTCGCGCTCGATCAAGGCCGACACCATCACGCGACCCGGCGTCCCTGCCGCCAGACGGTGCGCACCACCGGAACATGGTCGTCGACGCGCACGCGCACCAGATCGGCGCGGCGGCCCTGTTCGATGATGCCGCGGTCGGTCAGGCCAACGGCTTCGGCCGGGTTCTTCGAAACCATGGCGACAGCCTGCGGCAGCGAAATGCCTTCGACCATGTCGCCGAGGAAGAAGGCGGACTGGATCAGGCTGAAGGGAATGTAGTCCGAAGACAGGATGTCGAGCAGGCCATCACTGGCCAGCGCGCGCGCCGAGACATTGCCCGAATGTGAGGCGCCGCGCATGACGTTGGGCGCGCCCATCAGCACGCCGAGGCCCGCGGCCTTCGAGGCGCGCGCCGCTTCCTCGGTGGTCGGGAACTCGGCAACGCGCACACCCTGCTCGATCGCCTCGTCGACATGGCCCGATGTGGCGTCGTCATGGCTGGCCAGCACGATGCCACGCTCATGGCAGGCGGCTGCGATCACCGCGCGGTTCGGTGCCGAATTGCGCGCCGATTCCGCCATCCGCTTCTCGCAGAACAATTTGAAGTCGCGATCGCTCAGCTTCAGCTTGCGCTGGTAGTAATAGGCATAGGTTTCGAGATTGACGAACTGGCGCTGGCCCGGCGCATGGTCCATCAGCGAGGCCAGCTTGACCCGGTCGTCCCCGTCGAAATTGGCGAAGGCCTGCAGGCAGTCCGGCGCCGAAACCTCGCAGCGCAGATGCAGGAAGTGATCGGCCCGCAAACGATCCTGCGCGACGCTGTCCTCGATCGCGTCGGCCAGCTTGCGGATATCGGCCAAGGTGAGGTCGGCATCCTCGTCCATGCCGACGCGCAAGGCGTCGAGGACGGTGGTGATGCCGGCCGTTGCCACCTGCGCGTCATGGGCAAGCACGGCGGCAATCGGGTTCCAGCGCACCTTCGGCCGCGGTGCGTAATGGCCTTCGAGATGGTCGGTGTGCAGTTCGACCAGCCCGGGAATGACATAGTCGCCGCCCATGTCCTCGCCGGTCCGGCCAGAGCCTGCATCGATGCCGGCGATAAAGCCGTCACGCAGCACCAGCGACCCCTCGACGATCTCGTCGGCAAGTACGATGCGGGCGTTGGAAAGAACGGTTTCGGCGGTCATTTCGGGCAGTCCTTGTCTGGGTAATGTTTGTTCAGGCGATTTTTCTGGCCGGGCGGCGTCCCAGCGCGTGCTGGGACAGCACCATGAACGGCGCACCGGGTTCGGGTTCGACAAACAGCGTCAGCGCGTCCACCAGCACCGGCTGCCGCAGCACGTCCGCGAACAGGCTGTCGATTGCTAGGCGAAGACGAGGGCTTTCCTGTGGCCCGGCCCGGCCGGACAGTGTCATGTGGAAGCGGAAGGTCTCGAAGACATAGGGGTAACCCCACTGGCAGAGATTGCGGAACTCGGCCGGCTTCAGCGAATCCGGGCTGCGCCGTTCGATCTCGGCCTCGGTCAGCGGCGCGCGAAAGCGGTCGAAATCGCGCACGACGTCGTCGGCGAAGCGGTTGAGCGGCGGGAACGGTCCCTCGGGCACCAGCGCGAAGAAGCTGTCGATCTGGCTGACGACGAGGCGCGGGATCGTCACAACAGGCGTCGCTTCGGCAAAATGGTCGATTGCGGCGCGCAGCGAGGTTTCCGTCTCGTTGGCCGCCAGGCGGAAGGGGGCTTTCAGCGTCGCGTGGAAGCCATAGCGGCGCGCCGAGGCGGTGTGGAAGGCAACTTCCGCCGCCGATAAATCGGCCACGGCCTCGACCGGCCTTGTCGCCGCGCCGAACGGGTCGCGGCCCAGCCAGTTGGCGGCGATCCGCGCCAGCGGTTCGTCCTGCCGGGGGGTGAAGTAGATGGCATAACGCATGGGAAGTCCTCGTCAGTCTCGCTGCCATAGGTGATTTCCATGACGGATTGACGAAGCTTTGACGGGTTTTCGATGGCAAATCGACCTGAGAAGTCCTTAGCCGACGATTTTTCCCAGCTGGACCAATGGCTTCACTCGAAAGACATCGGCGCTCAGGCCTTCATCAACCATTCGTGCTCGGGTGCATTGTGGAATTTCCACGTCCGCTTCGGCCCGGCCATGACGTTGAGATAGTAGAGATCGTACCCATGGCAGGCGGCGCAGGGGTGATACCCCTTGGGCACCAGCACAACATCGCCATCCTCGATCGCCATGGCTTCGTCGAGCGCGCGATGGCCATCCGTGTCGGCGTCTGTATAGACGCGCTGGAAGGCAAAGCCCTGCGGCGGGTTGAGGCGGTGGTAATAGGTCTCCTCAAGATAGGATTCAGCAGGCAGATTGTCCTGGTCGTGCTTGTGCGGCGGATAGCTCGACGTGTGGCCGCCGGGCGTGATGACCTCGACCACCAGCAAGGAATCCGCCGGCTTGCCTTCCGGCAGGATGTTGGTGACGTAGCGCGTGTTGGTGCCCTTGCCGCGCACCTCCTGGCCGAGATCGTCCGGCCCGATCACCCGAACCGGCAAACCACCGCCAAGGCCGGGCGCCGAGCACACCGCGAGCTCCAATTCGGTATCAGCCGTTACCGACCACTCCGATCCCTCGGGCACATAGACCGACCACGGCTTGCCTTCGAAGGGAGACATCCGCTCGCCGAGCAGGCCGAGATCCTTGCCGTCTGCCTTCGCCGTGCCCTTGCCGGTCACGAACACCAGGCAGACTTCGCGGTCGTCCGTCTTCCCCGAAGCGCTTTCGCCGGGTTGCAGCCGATGCAGGTCGAAGCCGACATAGGTCCAGCCGGCGCTTTTCGGCGTCACATGGGCGACGCGGCCATGGCCCTTGTCGGCCTTGACGAGCAGTTTCGACATCGGGTTACTCCTTCGGTTCGGCCTCGGCCGTCGCATTGTTCTCATCGGCCGGCTTGTAGAGGTAGAAGAACTGCCAGACGGCATAACCAGCAAAGCCGAGCGCGATGACGCCCCAGAACGGCGTGCCGGTGGCGAATTCGATAATCGACCAGATGACGCAGACCGCGACGACGGCGACACGCCGCCATAGCGGGCGGAAGAAGGGGTGCTCGTAATCTTTCATCGGGCCAATCTACAGCAACCTGGCTCGCCGTGAACCCATCGCATCAGGCATTCGGGAAGCCTTGCGTCTCGACCGTGTAGCCGGCGGCGGTCATCACCCGCATCAGTTCCTTGTGGCCGACCTCAGCCATCTTGAGCGGCGGGTTCTTCTTCGGGTCCTGCTCGGCCTCGACCACGAACCAGCCTTCATAGCCATAATCGGCGAAGCGTTGCACGATGGCGCCGAAATCCAGCGAGCCGTCGCCCGGCACGGTGAAGGCGCCGAGCGCCACGGCGTCGAGGAAGGACTGCTTGGTGCGGTCGAGCCCGTCGATCACGCCCATGCGCACATCCTTCACATGGACATGGCTGATGCGCTTGTGGTGGTTGTCGATGGCGCGCAGCACGTCGCCGCCGGCAAAGGCCAGGTGTCCGGCGTCAAGCAGCAGCGGAATGCCTTCGCCGGAATGGCGCATGAAGGCATCGAGCTCCGGCTCGGTCTCGACCACAGCCGCCATGTGGTGGTGGTAGGAGAGCGGCATGCCTTGTTCGGCGCACCATTCGCCGAATTCGGTCAGCCGCCTCCCATAGGCCTTCATCTCGTCGCCCGACAGTTTCGGCTTGGTGGCGAGTGGCTTCGAGCGGTCGCCCTGGATCGAGCGGCCGACCTCGCCATAGACGATGCAAGGCGCGTTGACCGCCTTGAACAGGTCGATCATCGGCTGGATGCGATCCTTGTTCCTGCCCATCTCCTCATCGACCAGCGTGCCGGAAAACCAGCCGCCGCACAGCGTCACGTCGGCCGCCTTGAGAATCGGCAGCATAACGGCGGGATCGTTGGGGAAACGCCGGCCCATTTCCATGCCGGTGAAGCCGGCCGAACGCGATTGGCGCAGGCATTCTTCCAGCGACACGTCATCGCTCAGTTCGGCAAGATCGTCGTTCCACCACGCTATGGGGGACATGCCCAGTTTGGCTTTCAAGTCGTCACTCCGGTTTCTTGTTCACCCTCCCCCTTGTGGGGAGGGTCGCTGCGAAGCAGCGGGGTGGGGGGCGGCGCCGACATCAATCGCCGACGCTCTGCATCTGGCGCTTTTCGTCATAGGCCTTGCGTGCCGCATTGACCTGGGGCCGCGCGGAGACTTCCGGCACCGCCACATCCCACCAATGGCCGCCGGCATCGGTGGAAACCAGCGGATCGGTGTCGATGACCAGCACGGTGGTGCGGTCGTTTGTCTTGGCTTTTTGCAGCGCGTTTTCCAGACCGGCGATCGACGGCACCTTTTCGGCGATCGCGCCCATGCTCGCCGCATGCGCGGCAAAGTCGATATCGGGCAGGATCTCGTGGCGCGAGTCCTTCAGGAGATTGTTGAAGTTGGCGCCGCCGGTCGCCATCTGCAGCCGGTTGATGCAGCCATAGCCGCGGTTGTCGAGCAGCACGATAGTCAGCTTCAGGCCTAGCATCACCGAGGTGGCGATCTCGGAATTCAGCATCAGATAGGAGCCGTCGCCGATCATGACGACGACCTCTTCGTCGGGCTTGGCCATCTTGGTGCCGAGCCCGCCGGCAATCTCGTAGCCCATGGTCGAGAAGCCATATTCGGCATGGTAGGAGCCGGGCGCGCCGGCCTGCCAAAGCTTGTGCAATTCGCCGGGCAGGCCGCCGGCGGCATGCAGCAGCGTCACGCCGGAGCCCATGGCGCGCTGCACGGCGCCGATCACCTGTGCATCGGAGGGGAAAGCGGCATTGGTTGAGGCCGTCACCTTGGCCGCGTCGGTCTGCCAGGCCTTCTTGCCCTTGGCCGAATTGTCGGTCCAGGCGGCTGGCGCCTTCCAGCCCTTCAGCGCGGCACCGAGTTCAGCGAGGCCCTCGGCCGCGTCGGCGACCAGCGGCAGCGCGCGGTGCTTGCCGGCATCGAAAGGCTGCACGTTCAATCCGATGATGGTCTTGCCGGAATTC
Source organism: Mesorhizobium sp. 113-1-2 (assembly GCF_016756475.1). Classification (NCBI taxonomy): domain Bacteria; kingdom Pseudomonadati; phylum Pseudomonadota; class Alphaproteobacteria; order Hyphomicrobiales; family Phyllobacteriaceae; genus Mesorhizobium; species Mesorhizobium sp. 113-1-2. The sequence continues at coordinate 539,571 of NZ_AP023242.1, read as the reverse complement.
TTGAACAGCGCCCACGAGCCGGTGGTGAAATCCTGCAGGCGTGTGCCGATGGCAAGCACGACATCGGCTTCTTCCGCCAGCCGGTTGGCGGCCGAGGTGCCGGTAACGCCGACCGCCGCCATGTTGAGCGGATGATCGTCGGGCAGCGAGGATTTGCCGCCTTGCGTCTCGCAGACCGGAATGCCGGCGCCTTCCACGAACTTGGCCAGCTCATCGGAGGCCTGCGAATAAAGAACGCCGCCGCCGGCGATGACCAGCGGCTTCTTGGCACCCTTGAGCGCTGCCGCAGCGGCGGCAAGCTCGTGGCGATCCGGGCGCGGCCGGCGCTGGTGCCAGACCCGCTCGGCGAAGAAGCTCTCGGGATAGTCATAGGCCTCCGCCTGCACATCCTGGCAGAGCGACAGCGTCACCGGGCCACAATCGGCCGGATCGGTCAGAACAGCCATGGCGCGGCTCAGCGCCGGGATGATCTGCTCAGGCCTGGTGATGCGGTCGAAATAGCGCGACACCGGACGGAAGCAGTCATTGACCGTCGCCGTGCCGTCGGAAAAATCCTCGGCCTGCTGCAGCACTGGATCGGGAATGCGGTTGGCGAAGACATCGCCGGGCAGAAGCAGGACAGGCAGCCTATTTACATGCGCCAGTGCCGCCGCCGTCACCATGTTTAGCGCGCCGGGGCCGATCGAAGAGGTCGCGGCCATGAAGCGGCGGCGGAAATTGGCCTTGGCATAGGCGATCGCCGCATGCGCCATCGCCTGTTCATTGTGGGCGCGGAAGGTCGGCAGCTCGTCGCGCACCTGGTAGAGCGCCTCGCCGATGCCGGCGACATTGCCGTGACCGAAGATCGCCCAGACGCCGCCGAAGATGGGCACTTTTCTGCCGCCGATCTCGGTCATCTGGCGGCTGAGGAAGCGGGTCAGCGCCTGCGCCATCGTCAGGCGGATTGTCTTGCTCATGGTGTTTTCCTCCGCAGTCCTTGTGCCGCGCCTTTATGCTGCTTTACGGCCACGCGCGGCAAGCCACGCTTCGGTCAGCTGTTCGAAGCGCGTCGCCATGTCGGCGACCGCCTCGTCATCCGACATCTTGCCGGCCAGCCATTGTTCGGCCGCGTGGACGAAGATGGTGCGGCCGACAGCAAAGCCCTTGACGATCGGCGCCTTGGCGGTGGCGGCAAACGCCGCCTCCAACTCATCCTGCGGCGCTTCCAGCCCGAGCAGCACGATGCCGCGGCACCAGGGATCATGCTTCAGGATGACCGCTTCGATCTTGGTCCAGGCACCCGCAGACGCCTGCGGTTCGAGTTTCCACCAATCCGGCTTGATACCCAGCGCATAGAGTTCCTCCAGCGCGCGCGGGATCGTCGTGTCGTCGAGCTTGCCGTGCTTGCCGGCGATGATCTCGATGAGCAGTTCCCGGCCGACTTTCCGCGCCGCCTCGAACAGCGCGCGCAATTTCTGCTGCTGCTCTTCCTTCAGGGCCGCCGGATCGTCGGGGTGATAGAAGCACAGGCATTTGATGCAGTGATCAACCGGCCATTCCACCAGTTGCGAGCCGATGTCCTGCGAGAATTCGAAGCGCAGCGGCCGCGAGCCCGGCAGTTCCACCGGGCGGCCGAGCCAGGCGAGGGAATGCCTGGCGAATTCGAACATCGCCTCGCGGCCATGTTTTTCGTCGATCAGCATGCCGTAGCCGTCGCGGCCGGCAGCGACCTTCGCCGCGGCCTTGACCGCCAGCACCTTGAAATCGCGGATGCGCGCCGGATCGGCGCCGGTCTTCGCCGCCACGTCCTCGAGCTGCACACGGTGGTCGCAGGCGAGCGCCATCAGCGAGGGGATGTCGCGCCGGCGGGTCGTCGCCCAATGGATGTGGTTGATCGCCTCGTCCTTGCGCAGCGCCCTGTATTTGCTGCCGTTCTTGAGGAAGAACTGCAGCTCCTCGAAGGTCGGATATTCCGGCGCGCAGAGCAGCCGCGACACGGCGAAGGCGCCGCAGGCATTGGCCCAGGTCGCCGCGGTCGCATGGTCTTCGCCGCCCAGCCAGCCGCGCAGGAAGCCGGACATGAAGGCGTCACCGGCGCCCAGCACATTGTAGATCTCGATCGGGAAACCCTTGCCGACGACACCGTCCTCGAGATCGTCGCTGATCGGTCCGTCATAGACGATGCAGCCCATGGCGCCGCGCTTCAAGACGATGGTGGCCGCCGACAGCGCGCGGATCGTCTTCAGCGCGCGCAGGCAATCGTCGGCGCCCGAGGCGATCATGATCTCTTCCTCGGTGCCGACGATGAGATCGCAATCGGGCAGCACGGTCTTCAGCTGGGCCGAGACCCTGTCCGATTTGACATAGCGCTCGAAGCCTTCGGCATGGCCGGCGAGGCCCCACAGATTGGGCCGGTAGTCGATGTCGAAGACGACCTTGCCGCCCTTGGCTTTCATGATGCGGATCGCCTTGCGCTGCGCGGCGTCGCTGTTGGGCCGGGAAAAATGCGTGCCGGTGACGACGATCGAGCGCGCCGAAGCGATGAACGCTTCGTCGATGTCTTCCGGCGCCAGCGCCATGTCGGCGCAGTCCGAGCGGTAGAAGATCATCGGCGAAACGCCTTCGCTTTCGACCGAAAGCAGCACCAGCGCCGTCAGCCGTTCCTTGTCGGTCTTCAGCCCGTCTGTGTTGACGCCTTCGCGCTTGAGCTGTTCGCGGATGAAGCGGCCCATCTGTTCGTCGCCAACGCGCGTCAGCAGCGCCGAGCGCAGGCCGAGCCTCGCCGTACCGACCGAAATGTTGGCGGGGCAGCCGCCGACGGACTTGGCGAAAGAAGTGATGTCCTCCAGCCGCGAGCCGATCTGCTGGCCATAGAGGTCGACGGAAGCGCGACCGATGGTGATGACGTCGAGCGGCGCCTGTCTGGCGTCCACGGCTTCGCTCATTTGGAACCTCCCGTCAGTCTTGTTGTCAGGAACAACATTGTTTGGGTAACACGCGCGAGCGGCAGCGTGGTGCCGGCAATATGAAATAATAATTCCAATCCATAGTCAATATGGAATGAGCATTCCCTGACCTAAAATTACCTTTTGGGATAGCCGATCAGGCCTTGCGCTTGCGGCCTGCGTCGCGCCGCTTCTCGCCGACGCCGACGGTCAGCGCCATGGCCAGCGCCATCGTCGCCGACAGCGAACGGAAGCCGGCGAAGTCCGCCTCGGCAACCTCGAACCAGACGCTGGCGAACTGGGCGAGCGGCGAAAACGAGCTGTCGGTGATGGCGACGATCGGCACGCCTTGCTCCGAAATGGTGCGTGCTTCCTCGATGGTAGCGGGCGCATAGGGCGAGAAGGAGATGGCAATGACGGCGTCCGCCGGCGTGGCGAAGGCGATCATCTCGGCGTTGAGGCCGGCGGCCGATTCGATCAGCTGGTTACGGATCTTCAGCTTGCCCAGCGCATAGGCGATGTAGGTCGCCACCGGGTAGGAGCGGCGCTTGGCTAAGACATAGATGGTCTGCGCCTTCGCCAGCAGCGAAATCGCGTCTTCCAGATGCGCGTCATCCAGCGCGCGCGAAATGTCGTTGAGCGAGGTGCTGGCGGCGGCGACGAAGCCGTCGAAGATCGCGCGATGTCCGGCGCCGCCCTCGGCCTTGGCGCGCAGCGCCTGCAGCCGTTCGTCATAAGATGAGTTGCGCTCCCGCAGCCGCTCGCGGAACACCTGTTGCAGGCTGGTAAAACCGTCGAAGCCGAGTTGCTGGGCAAAGCGGATCAGGGTGGAGGGCTGCACGCCGGCTGAGGCGGCGATGCTGGCGGCGGTGCCGAAGGCGATGTCGTCGGGATTGTCGAGCGCGTAGGCGGCGATCTGCGCGATGCGTTTGGGCAGGCTTTCGCGCCGGTCCAGGATGGTGGCGCGCAGCGTCTCGAAGTCGCGAGGTACCCGTTCGTCCATCGTCGGCCCGTCCAAGCTTGTCCAAAGCGCGTCAGCGCGCTTCAGACCGTTTGATTCCATGCATGTCGTTGTCCCAAAACCGCAGCGCACTTTTGGGCGACATGCATTGGAAACGTCCTCTCTGCCCCATCATAGCGAGCCTGCGCAAGAACGCCATAAAAAATGAGGCAGACATTCCATTTCAAGAAGAAATGGACTAATTCATCCATCAAGCGCTTCATGTGGTGGAGAACGGAAAATGGTTGGCGTCGGTCTTATCGGCACGGGCTTCATGGGCAAATGTCACGCCATAGCGTGGAGTGCCGTCGGCGCCGTCTTTTCCGATGTCGCCAAGCCAAGGCTTGTCCATCTCGGAGAGGTCAATGAGGAGCTTGCCCAGCGCAAGGCCGGCGAGTTCGGTTTCGCCAGGGCGTCCGGCGACTGGCGCGCCGTCGTCAACGACCCGGAGGTCGAGATCGTCTCGCTGACCACGCCCAACCAGTTCCATCCCGAGATGGCCATCGCCATTCTCGAGGCTGGTAAGCATCTGTGGTGCGAAAAGCCGATGGCGCCGAGCTTCGCCGAGGCCGAGGCCATGGCTGCCGCGGCGAAGAAATCGGGCAAGATCGCGGCGCTGGGCTATAACTACATCCAGAGCCCGGCCATCCGTCACATCGGCGCGCTGCTCGACGAGAAGATTATCGGCGAGGTCAACCATCTGCGCATCGAGATGGACGAGGATTTCATGGCCGATCCCGAGGCGCTGTTCTTCTGGAAGCATGAGGCGTCTTCCGGCTATGGCGCGCTCGACGATTTTGCCGTGCATCCGCTGTCGCTGGTCTCGGCCCTGTTCGGCCGCATCGCCAGCGTCATCTGCGACATGGCCAAGCCGTATGCCGACCGCAAGCTGGCTAGCGGCGGGCGCCGCGCGGTCGAAACCTACGACATTGCCAGCGTGCTGATGCATCTGGAAAACGGCATTGCCGGCACGTTGCAGGTCAACCGCTCGGCCTGGGGCCGCAAGGGCCGCATCGCCATCCAGATTTTCGGCTCCAAGGGTTCGATCCTGTTCGACCAGGAGCGGATGAACGAAATCCAGCTCTATGTCACATCGGATCGCCCGACCGAACAGGGCTACCGCACCATCTTGGTGGCGCCGCACCACAAGCCCTACGACGCCTTCCTGCCGGCACCCGGGCACGGCCTCGGTTTCAACGACCTCAAGACCATCGAGTGTCACGAGTTGCTGACGCGGCTTGCCGGCAGACCGGCGCGGCTGATCGAGTTCGCCGAGGGGCTGGAGATCGAGCGCACCGTGCACGCCATGGCGCGCTCCTTCCAGGAAAAGCGCTGGGTCGATGTGCGGTAGTACAAGCGCGCCTTAACCGCCGACGGCCGGGGTCTCCCAGCCGTCGACCCAGACCTGCCGCAGGCGGTCGCCTTCGCCCTTGAAGTGCAGCCCTGTCGGCTGACAGTCTTCGATGCGGTCGCTGCGGAAATTACGGATGGCCTGGCGCAGCTCGCACCAAGCCACCGTGTTCACCGCCTCCGCGTAATAGATCAGTGCGATCGGCCGGATGATGCGTTGCGTGGTCCGGCCTGCCTCGTCGCGATAGGAGAGGTCGAGCTTCTCCTCGTCGCGGATGGCGCGGCGCACCAGCGCAAGGTCGATCGTGCCGGCCGAAGGCGCGGCAAAACCCCAGGCATGCAGCGCATTGGCGTCGAATGTCTGGCGCAGCGGCTGCGGCACCGCGCCGGCAATCTTGGCGCTGACACGCTTGGCCGCCTGCTTGAGCTCGTCGTCTCCCGTGCGCTCCAGCAGCGCCAGCGACAGCACAATCGCCTCCATCTCCTCGATCGAAAACATCAACGGCGGCAGGTCGAAACCGGGGCGCAGTATGTAGCCGATGCCGCGTCCGCCCTCTATCGGCACGCGCATCGCCTGCAAGGCCGCGATGTCGCGATAGATCGACCGGATTGTCACTTCCAGCCGCTCGGCAATCATGGCCGCCGTCACCGGCTGCCGCGCCAGCCGCAGAATCTGGATGATCTCGAACAGGCGTGACGCCTTGCGCATTTCCTGACCCGGCTCCCATCCCAACTGACACACCATTGTCAGTTGGGTCTACCTATAGGATTGCCTATCGAATTGAAAATCAACAGGTTCCGCTGCGACTTGGTGGAACGAGGCGACAGGCAACTGACATGGGTTACGCGGAAAATCTCTGGCTGTTCTTTATCCTGCTGTTCGGCATCATCGCCGTTCCGGGCATGGACATGCTGTTCGTGCTGGCCAATGCGCTGACCGGCGGGCGCGACAGGGGCCTTGCCGCGACCGGTGGCATCATGGTCGGCGGCATGGTGCACACGCTGAACGGGGCGATCGGCGTAGGCCTGCTGATGCATTTCGTGCCGATCCTGTTCACGCCGCTGCTGCTCGCCGGCGCCGCTTACATGGCCTTCATCGGCATCACGCTGATGCGCAGCTCCATCACCGTCGGTCACGATGGACCCGTCGGCAGCCGCTCGGCATGGAAGGCGTTTCGACAGGGGCTGGTGACCTGCCTGATCAATCCGAAGGCCTATCTGTTCGTGCTAGCCGTCTATCCGCAGTTCCTGAAGCCGGACTACGGCCCGATCTGGATGCAGGCAACTGTCATGGGCCTGCTGACGGTCCTCACCCAGGCCGCGATCTATGGTGGGCTCGCGATCACGGCCGGTCGCAGCCGCAACCTGTTGATCGCCAATCCGCGGGCGACCATCCTTGCCGGCCGGGCGGCCGGGCTGCTGCTCTTTGCGGTCTCGGTGTTCACCGCCTGGGAAGGGCTGAAGGCGGCGTGATCCCCGACTGAAACGGGGATCACGCCGCTGCCTTTGTCTCCGACCAGATCAGGCGGCGCCCTGCCGGTTCTCCAGCATGGCGCGGCGTGCCGAACGGCGCCATTCGACGGCACCGGCAAGGCCGTGCAGCACGGTCTCGGTGGTCGCCCAGTCGATACAGCCATCGGTGATGCTCTGGCCGTAGACGAGCGGCTTGCCGGGCACCACGTCCTGTCGGCCGGCGACGAGATTGCTCTCGATCATCAGGCCGATGATGCGCTCGTCGCCAGCTGCCACCTGGCCCGCCACATCGGCAGCGACCTTGGGCTGGTTCTCCGGCTTCTTGGCCGAATTGGCATGGCTGACATCGATCATCAGCCGCGGCGCGACACCGATGCGGGCGAGTTCGACCGAGGCCGCTTCGACGCTTGCCGCGTCATAATTGGGCTGGACGCCGCCGCGCAGGATGACATGGCAGTCCTCATTGCCGGTGGTGGTGGCGATGCCGCTGCGTCCGCCCTTGGTTACCGCCATGAAATGATGTGGCTGGGCGGCCGACTTCACCGCCTCGCCGGCGATCCTGAGATTGCCGTCGGTGCCGTTCTTGAAACCGACCGGACAGGACAGGCCCGAGGCCAGCTCGCGGTGGATCTGGCTCTCGGTGGTGCGCGCGCCGATAGCCCCCCAGGCCACGAGGTCGGCAATGTATTGCGGCGTGGTCATATCGAGGAATTCGGTGGCCGCCGGCAGGCCGAGATTGTTGACGGCCGAGAGCACGTTGCGCGCCATCCTCAGCCCCTTGTCGATGTTGAAGCTGCCGTCGAGGTCGGGATCGTTGATCAGGCCCTTCCAGCCGACCGTCGTGCGCGGCTTCTCGAAATACACCCGCATCACGATCTCGAGCCGGTCGGACAGGGTCTCGCGCAGCGCCGCCAGACGGCTGGCATAGTCAACGGCCGCGACCGGATCGTGGATCGAACAGGGGCCGACGACGACAAGCAACCGGTCGTCGGTGCCGTTCAAGATGGCATGGATGGCATTGCGTGACGCGCTCACGGTGCGCGTCGCCGTCAGCGTGCGCGGGATTTCCCGCATCACCTGGTCCGGCGTGCTCAGTTCTCGGATTTCCTTGACCCGAAGGTCGTCTGTGGTGGTCAACACGGCTTTCTGCTCCTGGTTAGGAGACCTGCCGGCTGAAACAAAAAAGCCGCCAGGTCTGGCGGCTGTTCGGATATTGTTGCTGCAATCTTCAGATCGAGCGCAATCCTCCCGCCGCCAGCGAGCTGCTAAAGTACCAATAGGTGGCGGACAGGTGGATCATCCGGCTCATATAATCGAAGCCGAGGCGTTTGTCACGTCCCAGCGTTTCAGTTTGAAATGTGCTCGTGGCCCTGGGGAAACCAGATGCCGCGTCGAAGCCAGCTAGCCCCGCCCAAATTGGGCACGACATGATTTTGGTCGAGATCGTTCATGTCCTTGATGATCGCGATGCTGACAATTTTCGCGGCTGACCCGAAGGCGAGCGCGAAGAGTTGCAGGGCGTCGGCTTCCGACCGGGCGGTGACGCCGACACCAAGACAGCCGCTTAGCGTGATCCAATATGGATGCATCGAGACGTTCTCTTGTGGCACAGGCGCATGACCCCTGAGGTCCGACATGCTGCGCCGGGCGGCTCATGCCGTCCAGGGATCGAAGAGTTCTATTCCGAAGCCTTCGAAATCCCTGGTATTGCGCGTTGCCAAGGTGAGCTGCCGCGCAATCGCCGTGGCTGCGATCAGGCCGTCCATCGATGACAGGCCGCGCCCACGGCGCTTGGCAAGGCCCATCAGGTCGCCCCAGGCCAAGGCAACCGGTTCGTCCACCGGCAAAACCCTTTGCTCGAAGCGCTGCGGCAGGTCCCGAGCGAGCCATTCGGCGAGTGCCTCGCGTTTCCGGCCCTCATCCATCAGGGCGACGCCGCGCCGGATCTCGGCGATCGATATGACGCTGATGAATGAGCGGTCCTCATCAAGCCCGTCCAGCCAGTCCAGAACGCTTGCGTCCGGCGCCGGCCTTGTCACCTCGGACAGGACATTCGTATCGAGCAGCAGCCTCACAGCGGCAGGTCACGCGGCTCGTCGGGCTGACGTTCAAGGTCGAGATCGGCGCCGCGCAGCGGTGACCCCAGCAGGAACTGCGCAAGCGTACCCTTGCGCACGGTCTTCCGCTGCCATTCCTCGGCCGAGACGACAACCACGCTTGGCTTGCCGTTCTTGGTGATCGTCTGCGGCGACGACTGCGCGCGCTCGATAACCTCCGAGAGCCGGGCCTTTGCTCCGGCGACCGTCCAGTTGGTATCCTCTTTGGTCTCAGGACGCATTTCAACCTCCGTGACCATTCTGACTATCTTGACTATATAAGAATGGCGATGAGGCGGCAACAGGGAAGGAGCGAGCATGCCTTTGACTGGTCCGCAACCAGTCACGCTGTCGCTGATATTTTTCGGCTATCTCGGCCAACAGATGGCCGAGATGCTTCTGGCCGTGCGGCTGCTCGGACGCTGCTACTCGCCAATCACTCCGGCAATGTTCTGGTCGTAGTCGACCAGCGACCCGGTCATGACACCGGCCTGCGGGCTGATCATGTAGGTGATCAGCCGGGCGAGCTGGTCCGGCTTGACCAACTGGCCCATCGGCTGCGCGGCCTCGGCTTTCGCCAGCCAGTCGTCCGGCGCGTCATGCCATTTTTTCTGCACGATCGCCTCGCCCTCGGTGTCCATCCATCCGGGCAGCACGGCGTTGCAGCGGATGCGGTTCTTCCGATACGAGCTGGCGACGTTCTTGGTCAGCGTCATCAGCGCGCCCTTGCTGGTCGAATAGGGCGTCAGGAAGGACTGGCCGGCATGTGCCGACATCGACAGCACGTTGACGATCGAGCCCGGTGCCTTGCGCTCCAGGAGATGCGCGACCAGCCCCTGCATCAGGAAGAACGGGCCACGCACATTGGTGTCGAAGATCTGGTCGAAGAGCTCTTCCGAGGTTTCAACTAGTGAGCCGCGTGCCGAGGTGGCGGCTGCGTTGACCAGCGCGTTCAGCGTACCGAAATGCGCGAGTGCGGTCGCCACCGCGCGCTTGCAATCGGCCACCTTTGAAACGTCGGCGCTGATGAAGATGGCGTCGACGCCTGACTTCTTGAGGGTGGCAACCGCCTTGTCGCCCTTCTCCTGCGAGCGGCCGATGAGCGCCAGCGCCCGGCAGCCTTCGTCGGCCAGTGCCTCGGCGACCGCGAAGCCGATGCCTTGGGCGCCGCCGGTGACGATGGCGCGTGTTGTCGAATTGCGATCGGCTGATGCGCTCATCGCTTTGCTCCTGTGGCTCGGGTCCGGTTCTTACTTGTCGAGGCGGACGGTCTTGCCCGTCGTCGCCGACTTCAGCGCCGCATCCGCCAGCTTCAGCGCCACCAGGCCGTCGGCACCGCTCGGAGCCGCTTTCTTGCCTGAGGTCGCGGCGGCGATGAACGAGGCGATCTCGATGGCATAGGCGTCGAGATAGCGGGTCATGAAGAAGTCGTGCAGCGGCGGGCGCGTATAGCCCTTGTCGTTTGCCACTTCGATCGACACCGGCCGCTGGTTTTCAGCTGCGACCATGCCTTTCGAGCCGTGCACCTCGATGCGCTGGTCGTAGCCATAGGTGGCGCGGCGCGAGTTGGAGATGACGGCCTGCTTGCCCGAAGCGGTCTCCAGGATGACGCTGACCGAGTCGAAATCGCCGGCCTCGCCAATCTTCTTGTCGACCAGCACCGAAGCGTGCGCGGAGACCGCCACCGGCTCTTCGCCGAGGAGGAAGCGCGCCATGTCGAAATCATGGATGGTCATATCGCGAAAAATGCCGCCCGAGCGGGCGATATAGTCCAGCGGCGGCGGGCCGGGATCGCGCGAAGTGATGGTGACCATCTCGACGGTGCCGATGGCGCCGTCGTCGATCGCCTTGCGCACCGCGGCGAAATGCGGGTCGAAACGTCTGTTGAAGCCGACCATCAGCGTCGCCTTTGCCTTCTCGACCACGGCCAGGCATTTTTCCACGCGCTTCACGCTCAGGTCGATCGGCTTCTCGCAGAAGATCGCCTTGCCGGCCTTGGCAAAGCGTTCGATCAGATCGGCATGGGTGTCGGTCGGCGTGCAGATGACCACGGCGTCGATATCCGCGGATTTCTCGATGGCGTCGATCGTACGCACCTCGGCGCCATAGGCCGATGCCAGTTCCTTTGCCGCCTTCTCGAAGGCGTCGGCAACGGCAACCAGTTTGGCCTGCGGATTGGAACCAACGGCGCGGGCATGGACCTTGCCGATGCGGCCGGCACCGAGGAGGGCGAAGCGGAGAGTCATGGAATGTCCTTTGAAGGTGGTTCGAAACTGTCGGCGCCGGTCATGGGCGCGGGTGATTTTCCGGTCAAGACAAGATCGACAGGAGGCGATGACCGCCGCCTCCACGCCCGGCGTTAGGCCGCGAGTTCCGCCTCTCCGGTCTTGGCGCCGGTGATGTAGGAGACGATATCCTGGCCGTCGGTGTTCTCCTTGCGCAGATTAGCGACGATCCGGCCGCGCCGGAAGACGACGATGCGGTCGCACAGGTCGAACACCTGGCGCATATTGTGGCTGATCAGGATCAGCGGCTCGCCATTGGCCTTCAGCGTGCGGATGATGTTTTCGACCTGCGCCGTTTCTTGCACGCCGAGAGCCGCCGTCGGCTCGTCCATGATGATCAGCTTGGAGGCGAAGGTCGCCGTCCTGGCGATCGCCACGCACTGCCGCTGGCCGCCCGACATGTGGCGGATGGTGTTGGAGAGATTGGGGATTTTCACCGCCGTGCGCACCAGCGCCGCCTCGGTCGCCTTGCGCATGTATTTGCGGTCGAGGATCGAGAATGGCCCCAGATTGAACAGCACCTTTTCGCGGCCGAGGAACAGGTTCGACGGCACGTCGAGATCATCGGCCAACGCCAGGTTCTGAAACACCGTCTCGATGCCCGCCGTGCGGGCCTCGATCGGGCCGGTGAAATTCACTTCCTTGCCGTCGAACCAGACCTTGCCGCTGGTGCGTTGCTCGACAGCCGTGATCTGGCGCACGAAGGTCGACTTGCCGGCGCCATTGTCGCCCATGATGGCGACATGTTCGCCCTTGCGCAGCTCGAAGTTCGCGCCTTCCAGCGCATGCACGCCGCCATAGCGCTTGGTCAGGTTTTCAGTCTTCAGGACGATGTCTGACATGGTCAAGCCCTCAATGCCCGCAGGCGTTGGCGCCACTGGTCGAGAACGACAGCCCCGACGATGATCACGCCCTTGACCATCTCCTGGTAATAGGCGTCGAGGCGCAGGAAGGTGAAGCCGGAGATGATGACGCCGAAGATCAGCGAGCCGATCACCGTGCCGACGATCGAGCCGCGGCCGCCCGACAGCGAGACGCCGCCGATGACCGCCATGGCGATCGCGTCGAGTTCGTACATCACGCCCATGCCGGACTGAGCGGTGAGGTTCTTGGAGGAAAGCACCACCGCGGCAAGTGAGGCGAGGATGCCGGCGATGACGTAAACCAGGATCTTGTGGTTGGCGATCTTGATGCCGGACATGCGCGCGGCATCCTCATTGGAGCCGATCGCATAACAGTGCTTGCCGTACCTTGTGTAGGTCATGATCAGCTGGAACAGGATCGCTAGCGACAGGAAGATAATGACGGGCATCAGCCCCTTGCCGATCGCCGCGAAACCGTCGGTCGGGAACGAGATCGGCTGCCCCTTGGACCACCATTTGGCGATGCCGCGCGCGGTGACCATCATGCCGAGCGTGGCGATGAACGGTGGAATGCGCGTGTAAGCGATCAATGAGCCATTGACGAGGCCGGCGAACAAGCCGCAGCCGATCGCCACCAGCACCGGCACGATGACCGGCAGGTCGGTCCAGCCTTGTGCCAGGAACATCGCCTTCGGGTTGGGATTGCCGTTGACGGTTGCCACCTGGGCGAAACTCATGGCGATCATCGCCGTCGCGCCGACGATTGAACCCGAAGACAGGTCGATGCCGCCGCAAATGATGACTTGCGTCACGCCGATGGCGATGATGCCGACGATCGACACCTGCAGGATAATGATCTGCAGGCGCGCCTCATTGAAGATCCCCGAGACATCGCTGCGGGTGTTGAACAGGAAACTGTCGCCGAGAAAGATGCGGCCGATCGCTTCGAAGATGACAACGAGGATGACGAGCGCCAGGAAAACGTTGAATTCGGCTGGCCATGCGCGCTTCTTCGCATCGTAGGTGAGCCCTCCGACGCCATGAGATGTCTGTGCCAATCTTCTATCCTCCGTCAGCCGCGGTCGTTCCTCGCGCCTTCAGGCGCTGAGGGAAAGGGGAGCGGCGCTGTCTTTTGCGCGCCGCTCCATATTCCGTGGCTCAGTTCTTCTTCAGGAACTTGTCGATGTTGGCCGGGGTGACGAGCTGGAACGGCACGTAGACCTTGTGCTCGACCTTCTCGCCCTTGGACAGCTTGAGCGCCGCATCCAGCGCACCGGCACCCTGGCCGGCCGCGTCCTGGAACACAGTTGCGTCGAGGTCGCCGGCCTGCATGGCGGCAAGCGCGTCCTGCGTGGCATCGACACCGCCCACGACAACCGACTTCATGTCGATGTTGGCTGCCTTCATCGCCTGGATGGCGCCGATGGCGCTTTCGTCATTGTTGGCGATGACGCCGTCGAACTTCTTGCCGGTCGACAGCCAGTTGGTCATCAGGTTCTGCGCTTCGTCACGGTTCCAGTTCGACGTCTGCTTGTCGATGATCTTGATGAAGCTGCAATCCGGCGTGGCGATCACCTCTTCGATGTCCTTGGTGCGTTGCACGGCGGCTTGGTTGGAAAGCTCACCCATGATCACATAGACATTGGCTTCCTTCTTGCCGGCTTCCTTGAACAGGCGGCAGACTTCCTTGGTTTCGAGCGTGCCGGAATCGGCCTCGTTCGAGGCGACGAAGGCCTGGTTGTCCGGCAGCGTGTTCACGTTGACCGGCTCGCGGTTGACATAGACAAGCGGAATCTTGGCAGCCGCGGCGGCGTCCGACATCGCTTGGGTGGCCGAGGTGTCAACCGGGTTGACGATGATCGCGTCGACGCCCGAAGCGGCGAAGTTCTTGATCTGGTCGAGTTGCTTGGCGACGTCGTTCTGTGCGTCTTCGACCTGCAGTTCGACGCCGCTCATGCCCTTGGCCTGCGCGATCATGCCGTTGCGCAGCACGGTGAGGAAGTTGTCGTCGAACTTGGCCATCGATACGCCGATCTTGGCGGCCATGGCCGATGAACTCATCAGCGCCGCGAAGGCGACGCCCAAAAGCAGTTTCTTCATTGTATCTCTCCTCCACTTTTGGTGTCCGGTTGCACCGATCTATCCGGAATCCCCGATCTCCCCGGGGAATCTCTCCCTGATATCGTTTCGTCCCGCGCGGCATTCCCTGCCTTGGCTGGAACGCCGAGCCCTCTGTTTGAAACAGACGTTCCGGAACGAAAGAACCAAAATGTACAGCTAGTGAAATATTTATTCCATTTCGCCACAAGACGTCAAGGGCGATTCCAAGACCGGATGCGCGATTCTGATGTCGACGCAGACAGGCCATGCGCGAAGCCGCCGGTCGCACGCCGGCTGCGCAGCCAATTCCGCGGTGGATCGCCAGGCGATGCGGCACCTATCAGCCGTGATGGGTTCTTTCATCCGCCGACGGAACGCGGCTGGAGTACTGGAGATCGCTAGATATTTTCGGGCAGGTAGATCTCGAACGGCAGAAAAGTCTGTCCCGGCGCGTTCGCGGCACCTGTCTCGATGGCATGCGCCATCAGATCCAGCAGTTCGCGGCAAAGCGCCGGCAGCGGCGTCGAGATCACCATCGTCAGGATGCCGTCCGCCAACGCCGAACGCGAAACCGCCGTGATCTCGTTGCAGACGACTGCCGGCATCTCGGCTGGCCTCGCCTGCCTTAGTGCGGCGACCGCGCCTTCCATGCCGCCGCCGGCGACATAGCAGCCGACCAGATCGGGGTGGCGGCCGAGAAGCTCGAGCAGCGTGTCCTGCGTGATCTGGTTGGCCTCGAGATTGACCAGCGTTTCCAGCAAGGTGAAGTCAGGCGCCTGTTCGCGGAAGAAAGAGCGGAAGCCGATCTCGCGCAACTCATGCCCGTGGAAACGGTGGCTGCCGACGAACAGCGCCACCTTGCCCGGCCGCCTCGCCGCCTTCGAGATCATCCAGGCCGCGGTTCTGCCCACCTTGCGGTTGTCGAGGCCGACATAGCCCTCGCGGATGCCGGCGGCGAAGTCGGACAGCAACGAAAACACCGGCAGGCCTTTCGCCTTCATCTCCTCGACGGTGACCGTCAGTGTCGGGTGATCCGGACCGACCAGCGCGACCGCCCTGCATTTGGCGGCCAGCTTGCGCGTGCGCTCGACGATTTCGTCCGGCGTCAGCGAACTGGCGAAATCGACGATCGCGACGCCGCGGAAACGCTGCGACTGCGCCACCGCAAGTTCGAGCTGCCGCGCGAACTCCGTGTAGAACACATCATTGCCTCTCAAGAGCAGGAAGCCGAGCCGGTACTCCGGCAGTTCATGGCGCATCCGCTGCTTGATCAGCCCGGCCGCGTGATAGCCGATCTCGGTCGCGGTCTCGTAGACGCGGCGCGCGGTCTCTTCGCGCACCGGCAGACGGTTGTTGAGCACCCGGTCCACCGTGGCAACGCTGACGCCGGAGATGCGCGCCAGATCGGTGATGGTCGGCCGTTTCGCCATGATCGCCCTCGTTCGATTGCGGGACAAGGGTACATCATTCTGATAGGAAATGATAGAAACTATCTTTGTGATATTGAGTCTATCATGGCTCAGCGGTATTTTCACGCTCGAAGCCAATGGGCAAGCGGCATTCGCTTGGGCGGGTGCCTTGCCGAGGGAGGCAATCATGACCGCAGCGCCGTCCCGGCGTGACTACAGCCTGATCGGCCGCGACGCCAAGCTCGCCGTCGAAAACGGCCTGTCGGCGGCCGAGTGGTATCACACCGACATTCCCCGCAAGCAGATGAAGGAGCTGATGCAGCGCTCCGACGGCCCGGCGATCCGCGACACCGCGATCTGGCTCGCCGCCCTCCTCGTCAGCGGCGCCGGCAGCGCCTGGTTCTGGGGTACGTGGTGGTGCGTGCCGTTCTTCTTCGTCTATGGCGTCCTCTACGGCTCGTCGACGGATTCACGCTGGCACGAATGCGGCCACGGCACGGCGTTCCGGACGCAGTGGATGAATGATGCGGTCTATCAGATCGCCTGCTTCATGATCATGCGCAACCCGGTGACCTGGCGCTGGAGCCACACGCGCCATCACACCGACACCATCATCGTCGGCCGCGACCCGGAAATCTCGGTCATGCGGCCGCCGGACCTGGTGCGCGCGCTGCTCGGCTTTGTCGGTGTAACAGATGCCTGGCATGCTATGTCGGACATGCTGCGCAACGCCGCCGGCAACATCAGCGCGGCCGAAAAGACTTTCATTCCCGAGCAGGAGCAGCCCAAGGCGATCCGCATTGCCCGCATCTGGACCGCGATCTATGCCGCGACCATCGCCCTGGCGCTCTACACCGGCTCGTTCCTGCCCTTGATGCTGGTTGGCCTGCCCAGGCTCTATGGCGCCTGGCATCACGTCATGGTCGGCCTGCTGCAGCATGGCGGCCTCGCCGACAATGTCATCGACCATCGGCTGAACAGCCGCACCGTCTACATGAACCCGGTCAGCCGCTTCATCTACTGGAACATGAACTATCACGTCGAGCATCACATGTTCCCGATGGTGCCCTACCATGCGCTGCCGAAGCTGCATGAACTGATCAAGCATGATTTGCCGGCGCCGACGCCGTCGATCCTGGCAGGCTACCGCGAGATGATCCCGGTTTTCCTCCGCCAGCTGCGCAACGAGGACTATTTCCTCAAGCGCGAACTGCCGCCGACCGCCAGGCCGTACCGCGAGGAATTCCACAGCGATGCCGTCGCCGCCGCGGCGGAATGATCGCGGCGATCCGATCTGGATCCTTTGTTTCAACGAAATTCCGGACGGAAAGCCGCTCGCACTTTTCCTGGAATTGCTTTTGGGAGGACTGAATGAGCGACTGGGTCGAGGCCTGTGCTGCCGACGACATCGATGAAGAGGATGTGATGCGCTTCGATCATGGCGGGCGCACCTTCGCCATCTATCGCAGCCCGGACGACGAATATTTCGCCACCGACGGGCTTTGCACGCATGAGAAGGTGCATCTCGCCGACGGGCTGGTGATGGACGACATCATCGAATGCCCCAAGCACAATGGCCGCTTCAACTACAAGACCGGCGCGGCCAGGGGCGCGCCGGTCTGCGTCAACCTGAAAACCTATCCGGTCAAGGTCGACGCCGGCAAAGTCCTCGTTCAGATCGGGTGATGGATATGGCGCGGGGAATGGTCATCATCGGCGCCGGCGAATGCGGCGGGCGGGCAGCCCTTGCGCTGCGCGATCTCGGCTATGACGGGCCGGTGACGCTGGTCGGCGACGAGCCGCATCTGCCCTACGAACGGCCGCCTCTGTCCAAGGAGGCGATGGTCAGCGACGCGCCGGAAATCAAGGCGCTCGCCAGCGACGCGATCCTGGCCGAGAAATCGATCCGGCATATCCGTTCCGTCCAGGCCGTTGCGATCGATCGCATGGCGCATATGGTGCGCCTCTCGGACGGTTCGGTGCTGCCCTACGACAAGCTCCTGCTGGCCACCGGCTCGACCCCGCGCAAACTGCCGATGCCTGGCCTCGGCGCGCGCTGCGTCTACCTCAGAACTTTCGCCGATGCGCTGGCCATTCGCGCCCATCTCAGCGCCGGCAGCCGCATCGCCGTCATCGGCGGCGGTTTCATCGGCCTCGAACTTGCCGCCGCTTCCCGCAAGCTCGGCGCTTCCGTCACCGTCATAGAGGCGCAGCCGCGCATCCTGATGCGCGGCGTTCCGGCCGAAATCGCTGAAATCATCCATCAGGCGCACGTCGCCGAAGGCGTCGACATACTGTGCGGTGACGGCATCGCGTCCATCGCCGACGACGGCAAAGAGGTGCGCGTGACGCTTGCCGGCGGACGCGAAATCACAGCCGATCTCGCCATTATCGGCATTGGTGCCGTGCCGGCGACCGGGCTCGCGGCGGAAGCCGGCCTGACGATCGACAACGGCATTGCGGTCGATGCCGAGCTGCGCAGCAGCGATCCCGACATCTTTGCCGCCGGCGACTGCTGTTCTTTCCCGCTTGCCGTCTATGGCGGCCGCCGTGTGCGGCTCGAAGCCTGGCGCAATGCGCAGGAACAGGGCGCGCTGGCCGCCAAAAACATGCTCGGTGCCCGCGAGGCGCATGCGGCGGTGCCGTGGTTCTGGTCGGATCAATATGGCTTGTCGCTGCAGATCGCAGGCCTTTCGGACGAAGGCCGAAGCACCGTGCGCCGCGATCTCGGCGACGGCGCCTTCATCCTCTTCCATCTGGCTGGGGACGGCAGGCTGGTCGCCGCCAGCGGCATCGGTCCCGGCAATGCGGTTGCCCGCGACATCAGGCTGGCCGAAATGCTGATCGGCAAGCAGGCAAGGCCGGCGCCGGAAGCGTTGGGGTCGCAGGCCGTCAAGCTGAAGTCGTTGCTGGCGGCCTAAGGCGCGCCTAGAACAGCGCTTTCAGTTCCGGCAGTTTGTCGTTGACCAGCCAGCCGTAATAATTCTCCTCCGGCAATTTTTCCGGCTCACCGGCGGCGCGGCGCTTGTCGTTCTCCGCCTTCAGTGCATAGGCGCGCTGCTCCGGGTTGCCGACATTGTAGAGCGTGGCGGTCAGTCCCGGATTGCCCGAAATGTCGAAGCCGGCAATGCTCTTGTAGGCATCGATCGATTTCCTGATCGTCGCCGCGACGTAGGGCAAGGTCAGGTCTGGATCCATGATCGTCTTGTAGACCGAATTGGGGTCGCTGACGTCGAGCTTCGGCAAGCCCGACACCTTGTGCACGAGATCGCTCATCTGCAGGGCGGTCAAGGGGTTCAGCTGGCCGAGGCCGAAAGTCTGGCCGGCATAATAGGGCTGGAAGAAGGTGGCGCCGAAGCGGTCGTCGGGAAAGTCCTCGCCGCCAACATTCTTGCCGCGAAACGCATGGTTCCACACCTGCTCGCGGCATTCCCACAGATCATAGCTGTCGGACATAGCAGCGCATTTCTTGAATTCCGGCCGCTGCACGAAATCGGTGATGTCCTCGCCCTCATAGGCGAAGGACAGCTTGCTGGAGAGGTAGGAGATCGCCTTGACGTAATAGGTCTGCAGCCGGTCATAGGCGTCGACATTGTAGGTGTGTTCGCCGACAATGGCGCCGACGATGTGCATGGGATCGATGCCATAGGCGGCAGCGGCCTTCTTGATCTTGCCGCGCAGATCGGGGTCGTTCTGCAGCAAGGCATAGACCTTGCGGTATTTCGCCTGGAAGGTGGTGTTGGTCGCCTGCGTGCGCCGGCTCGAGGCACCGGGAATGTCGGGCTGCTCGGCATTACGGTTTCCCGGCGGCACCAATGTCGCGGCATCGGCGGCGAACAGCGTCGCCGCCAGCGTCAAGCCGAGAAGGACCAGGATGAGTTTTTTCATGCGCCGCCGCCTGCAGATTTTGCGGGCAAACTAGGTAAAGCTCAGAGTTGAGTCGAGAGCGCCCCTTCACCCGGCAAGACGAAAGGTGGCCAGATGGTACCATCTGGCCACACATGGTTCTGTTCGCCGGAATATTGCCTAAGCCGGCACCGGAATGACCCGCTACCGTCGTTTAAAGGATGAAACGCGACAAATCTGTGTTTCGCGCGAGATCGCCGACATGCTTTTCCACATAGGCGGCGTCGATGGTGACCGATGTGCCGTTGCGGTCGGGCGCGTCATACGAAATCTCGTCCAGCACCCGCTCCATCACCGTCTGCAGCCGCCGGGCGCCGATATTCTCGACGCTGGCGTTGAGGTCGACGGCGATGCCGGCCAGCGAATCGATGGCATCGTCGGTGAAGGTGAGGTCGACGCCCTCGGTCTTCATCAGCGCGATATACTGCTTGATCAGGCTGGCTTCCGTCTCGGTCAGGATGCGGACGAAATCCTCCTTTTCCAGCGCGCGCAGCTCGACGCGGATCGGCAGGCGGCCCTGCAATTCGGGCAGCAGGTCGGACGGCTTCGAGACATGGAACGCACCTGAGGCGATGAACAGGATATGGTCCGTCTTCAACGGCCCGTATTTGGTCGCCACCGTCGTGCCTTCGACCAGCGGCAGCAGGTCACGCTGCACGCCTTCGCGCGAAGGCCCGCCGGAGATGTCGGATCTGGCCGCAATCTTGTCGATCTCGTCGAGGAAGACGATGCCGTCATTTTCCGTCGCGTCGAGCGCCCGGCGCACCACCTCGTCCTGGTCAAGCAGCTTGTCGGACTCGTCGCTGACCAGCAGATCGTAGGATTCCTTCACCGTCGTCTTGCGCGACTTGGTCTTCTTGCCGCCCATCGCCTTCGACAGCATGTCGTTGATGTTGAGCACGCCGATATTGGCGCCCGGCATGCCGGGGATCTCGAAGCCAGGCATGCCGCCATTGCCAGTGTCGGCCACTTCGATCTCGATTTCCTTGTCGTCGAGTTCGCCGTCGCGCAGCTTCTTGCGGAAAGAGTCACGCGTCGCCGGGCTCGCCGTCTTGCCGACCAGCGCTTCCAGCACGCGTTCCTCGGCGTTGATGTGGGCGCGCGCCTTGACGTCCTCACGCATCTTCTCGCGCACCAGGCCGATGGCGATTTCGACGAGGTCGCGGATGATCTGCTCGACGTCGCGGCCGACATAGCCGACTTCGGTGAACTTGGTCGCCTCGACCTTGACGAAAGGCGCACCGGCCAGCCGCGCCAGGCGGCGCGAAATCTCGGTCTTGCCGACGCCGGTCGGCCCGATCATCAGGATGTTCTTCGGCATCACCTCTTCGCGCATCTGACCTACCAGCTGCTGGCGGCGCCAGCGGTTGCGCAAGGCGATGGCCACGGCGCGCTTGGCGTCCTTCTGGCCGATGATGAAGCGGTCGAGTTCCGAAACGATTTCGCGGGGAGAAAATGTCGTCATAATCTAAATTCCACTTTGCCACTGCTTGATGGCCTCGAACGGATGCAGCAGCATGATCACGTTGAGTGTCAGATTGTCCCGGATGAGATAGCCAGTACCCAGTTCGAAAAGGATGGCGAGGCTGACGATCACCCATATAGGTAGCCTTCGCGCCATCACAAATCCCAGCACCATGGCCAGTGTGTCGGACACCGAATTGATGATGCTGTCGCCGTAATAATCGAGCGAGATGGTGCCGGCGCGGTAGCGGTCGATGATGAACGGGCTGTTCTCCAGCAATTCCCAGCCGCCCTCGATGAGGACGGCGAAGGCCAGCCGCAAGCCGACCGGCGACCGCGGGAACAGGAACTTCGCCAAGGCATAGAACAGGAAGCCGTGGATGATGTGCGAGAAGGTGTACCAGTCGGAAATGTGCTGAGAATTCTCCGAACTGTTCACCACGCCATGCCAGAGTTTGACGTAGCCGCAGGTGCAGATCGGTGTCCGGCCCATGCCATAGAGAGCTCCGGCCTGGAAGATGAGCAGGCCAAGGACGAGCAGAAGACCCATGCGCCAGCTGTCTTCATAGGCCGAATAGCCATCGTCCGCGGCTGGTGTGTTCATCTGGTTATTTCCCCTCTTCATCATCGTCGGCATCGATCGCCATCAGCACGACGTCGCCATAGACCGATTGCCTGCGGTCTATGGCCCGGAATCCGGCCTTTTCATAGGCGCGGGTGGCCCTGAGATTGGCCGGATCGGGGTCAATGATGACGCGGGGCACACCTTCCTCGAACAGATCTTCGACGAACTGGCGCACGATCGCCGAACCATGGCCGATGCCGACCAGTTCCGGCCGGCCGATTGACAAATCGATGCCGAGCGTGCCGAACGGCTGGTCGGCATAGGGATGGTCGTCTTCCAGATGCGGGTCGTAGCTCTGCAGATAGGCGATCGGCTTGCCGTCGAGTTCGACGATCAGCGGCTCGACCGAAATCGAGTCGATATGATCGCGAATCTCGGCGATTTCCGTCTCCGGATCGTCCCACCACTCGGCCACATGCGGCTCGGCGAGCCAGCCGGCGATCATCGGCAGGTCCTTTTCAGTCACCGGCCGAAAATCGTAGAGCACCACCTTCTCAGGCGGCATCGAGCGTTTCGATGACGAAATTGTTGTTTGTGTAGACGCAGATGTCGGACGCGATCTGCATCGCCTTGCGGGCGATCTCCTCGGCGTCCTTGTCGGTGTCCATCAGCGCGCGAGCGGCGGCCAGTGCGTAATTGCCGCCCGAACCGATGGCCATGACACCATGTTCGGGTTCGAGCACGTCGCCGGTGCCGGTCAGCGCCAGCGAGACCGACTTGTCGGCCACCAGCATCATCGCCTCCAGCCGGCGCAGATAGCGGTCGGTGCGCCAGTCCTTGGCCAGCTCGACGCAGGCGCGCGTCAGCTGGTCGGGATATTGTTCGAGCTTGGCTTCCAGCCGTTCCAGCAGCGTGAAGGCATCCGCGGTGGCGCCGGCGAAACCGGCGATCACATTGCCGCCCTTGCCGATGCGGCGGACCTTGCGGGCATTACCCTTCATGATGGTCTGGCCAAGGCTGACCTGGCCGTCGCCGGCGATCACCACCTTGTTGCCCTTGCGCACCGTCACGATGGTCGTGGCGTGCATGGTCAGTTCATTTGACATTCCTGGCTCCGATTCGCGCGATCCCAAAGAGGCGATTGGCGCGGTACGAGTAACTTCGATCGGCCATATGTATGCACGGGACCAATGATTGCAAACCGCTCGATAGCGGCCGGGATGGCAACTGGCAATCGCCGGATCATGCTGCTAGAAGGCTTTCGTTTTCAAGCCGGGGAATGCTCGAAGCTCGTCTCTCGAGCTTTGAAACCCTGAGACAAGGACAAGGTCATGGCGCCCCGATCCGCCGAAGCCAGCCGCAAGACCAAGGAAACCGACATTTCGGTGTCGGTCCATGTCGACGGCTCGGGCAAATCCGATATCGCCACGGGCGTCGGCTTCTTCGACCACATGCTGGATCAGCTTTCGCGCCACTCGCTGATCGACATGACGGTCAGGGCCAAGGGCGACCTGCACATAGACGACCATCACACGGTCGAGGACACCGGCATCGCGCTTGGCCAGGCCTTGACCAAGGCGCTGGGCGAACGGCGCGGCATCATGCGCTATGCCTCGATCGACCTTGCCATGGACGAGACGCTGACGCGCGCGGCGATCGACGTGTCCGGCCGGCCTTTCCTGGTCTGGAACGTGTCCTTTTCGTCGCCCAAGATCGGCACCTTCGACACCGAACTGGTGCGGGAATTCTTCCAGGCGCTGGCCCAGAATGCCGGCATCACGCTGCATGTCACCAACCATTATGGCGCCAACAACCACCACATCGCCGAAACCTGTTTCAAGGCGGTGGCGCGCGCGCTGCGCGCGGCACTCGAGCCCGACCCGCGCCAGCCGGACGCGGTTCCCTCCACCAAGGGATCGTTGAAGGGATAGGTCATGGCCACCTATGTCGTGATGGAACCGCCCGGCCGCAGTGAGAAGGTCGACACAACAGCCTTTATCCGTGACGGCTTCACCTGGCTCGGCCTGCTGGTGCCGCCGCTGTGGCTCGTCTGGCACCGGCTGTGGATCGAAGCAGGACTTGCCTTCATCGTCATGAGCCTGCTCTCGATGGCTGGCCAGGAACTTGGCCTCGGATTGGCCAGTTCGCTGCTGTCGCTGCTGGTATCGCTCTATGTCGGCCTCGAAGGGCAGGGGTTGCGTATCGCGGCGCTGCGCCGGCGCGGCTGGCATGAATGGGGCGTGGTTCAGGCCGGCCGGCTCGACGATGCCGACATCCGCTATGCGCTGGAGGTCGAGAGGCATGCCGAGGAGACCACTCCCGCGCCGCGCATCGTTCCGGACGCTGCCCTGGCGCGCCCGGCGCAGCCGGGCATGGCGCTGGGCCTGACCCACATACCGGGACGGCGCTGACATGCGGGTAGCAATCATCGACTACGGCTCGGGCAATCTGCGCTCGGCCACCAAGGCCTTCGAGCGCGCCGCGCGCGAAGCCGGCATATCGGCCGAAATCGACCTGACGGCGGATGCCGACCGGGTGCGCAGCGCCGACCGCATCGTCCTGCCGGGCGTCGGCGCCTATGCCGACTGCGCGGCAGGCCTGCGCGCCGTCGACGGCATGTGGGAAGCGGTCGAGGATGTCGCCATCGCCAAGGGCCGGCCCTTCCTTGGCATCTGCGTCGGCATGCAGCTGATGTCGCAGCGCGGCCTGGAAAAGACCGTCACCCATGGCTTTGGCTGGATATCCGGCGACGTCAAGGAGATCACGCCGGCCGATCCGGCGCTGAAGATCCCGCAGATCGGCTGGAACACGATCGAGCTCAGGCGCCAGCATCCGCTGTTTGCCGGCATCCCGACCGGACCAGCGGGGCTGCACGCCTATTTCGTCCATTCCTACCATCTCGATGCACGCAAGGCGGACGAGGTTCTGGCAGTCGCCGACTATGGTGGCCCGGTGACGGCGACCGTCGCCCGCGACAATCTCGTCGGCACGCAGTTCCATCCCGAAAAGAGCCAGGCGCTGGGGCTGGCGCTGATCACCAATTTCCTCCGTTGGAGGCCATAGACCATGATCCCGAAAAGTGGACACCGGTTTTCGTTGAGGGCGCCTGAATCGTGATCCTTTTCCCTGCCATCGACCTCAAGGACGGCCAATGCGTGCGCCTGAAGCACGGCGATATGGCGACCGCGACCATCTACAATGATGATCCCGCCGCGCAGGCAAAGGCCTTCGAGGATCAGGGCTTCGAATGGCTGCACGTCGTCGACCTCAACGGCGCCTTCCAGGGCCAGAGCGTCAACAGCGCGGCGGTCGGCGCCATCCTCAAGGCGACGAAGAACCCGGTGCAGCTCGGCGGCGGCATCCGCACGCTGGCGCAGATCGAGGACTGGCTCGACCGCGGCCTCGCCCGTGTCATCCTCGGCACGGTGGCGGTGCGCGATCCCGAGCTGGTCAGGCAGGCCTGCAAGGCTTTTCCAGGCAAGGTGGCCGTCGGCATCGACGCCAAGGGCGGCAAGGTGGCGGTCGAGGGCTGGGCCGAGGCGTCGAGCCTCGGCGTCATCGAACTGGCGAGGAAATTCGAGGGCGCCGGCGTCGCCGCCATCATCTACACCGACATCGATCGCGACGGCGTGCTGACCGGCATCAACTGGGACTCAACCATCGGTCTCGCCGACGCCGTCTCGATCCCGGTCATCGCGTCGGGCGGCCTTGCCTCGATCGCCGACATCGTGCGCATGACCATGCCTGACGCGCAGAAGCTCGAAGGCGCCATCTCGGGCCGCGCGCTCTATGACGGCCGCATCGATCCCGCCGAGGCACTGGCGATCCTGCGGGGCCGGTCGGCGGCGGAGGCAAAATCGTGAAAATCACCATTATCCTCGCCTCCTATGACAGCGGCCACTATCACGGCGGCATGGGCCAGGGTCCGGATGCGCTGATATCAGGCGGTCTCGTCGACGCCCTGACTATGGCCGGCCACGACGTCGCGGTCGAGGATATCGGCAGGGTCGGTGCCGAGCAGGAGCGCGAGATCGCCACCGGTTTTGCCGTCTGCAACGCCGTCTCGGGCGAGGTCCGCATTGCCATCGATAGGGGACGGTTCCCCATCGTGCTGGCCGGAAACTGCCTGACATCAGCCGGCGCGGTCGCCGGCGAGGGCGCCGATGCGATCATCTGGGCCGATCAGCATGGCGACCTCAACACGCCCGAGACATCGGTATTTGGCTTTCTCGACGGCATGGCGCTGGCGACCGTGCTTGGCCTGTGCTGGCGCCCGATGGCGTCAGCCATTCCTGGCTTCAAGCCGATCGACCCGTCACGCTGCGTGCTCCTCAACGCCCGTGATCTCGATCCGGCCGAGGAGCAGATCCTCAACACCTTGCCGGTGATTCGCACCGAATGTGCCGGCGTGGCGCAAGCGACGCAAAAGCTGCAGGCCGCAGGTGCCAAAAGCGTGCACATGCACCTCGATCTCGACGTGCACGACCCCAAGGATCTGCAGGCCAACCGCTATGTCACGTCTGGCGGGCCGAGCCCCGAACAGTTGCGCGACGCCGCCTGTGCGATGGCGCTTGCCATACCGGTCGTTGGCATCACCGTTTCCGCTTACGATCCGGCTTTCGACGCGCAGGCCGACGTTCCGCCGCAGGTCGGCAAGCTGCTCAACGATCTCATCGCCACGATAGAGGGCCGCTGATGCTGAAAGCCCGCGTCATCCCGTGTCTCGACGTCAAGGACGGCCGTGTCGTCAAGGGCGTCAACTTCGTCGATCTCATCGACGCCGGCGACCCGGTCGAGGCGGCCAAGGCCTATGACGCCGCCGGTGCCGACGAGCTCTGCTTTCTCGACATCACCGCCTCGTCCGACAACCGTGAAACCATCTTCGATGTCATTGCCCGCACCGCCGAACAGTGCTTCATGCCGCTGACCGTCGGCGGCGGCGTGCGCCAGGTCGCCGACATCAGGAAGCTGCTTCTGGCCGGCGCCGACAAGGTGTCGATCAACACGGCGGCGGTGAAGAACCCGGATTTCGTCGCCGAAGCGGCCGATAAGTTCGGCAATCAATGCATCGTCGTCGCCATCGACGCCAAGAAGGTCTCCGGCGCCGGCGAGGCCGACCGTTGGGAGATATTCACCCATGGCGGACGCGAGAAGACCGGCATCGACGCGGTCGAATTCGCCCGCAAAATGGTCGATCGCGGCGCCGGCGAGATCTTGCTGACCTCGATGGACCGCGACGGCACCAAGGCCGGTTATGATATCGCGCTGACACGTGCGATCGCCGATGCGGTGCGCGCGCCGGTCATCGCGTCGGGCGGCGTCGGCACGCTGGATCACCTGGTCGAAGGCATTCGCGACGGCCATGCCGGCGCCGTGCTGGCGGCCTCGATCTTCCATTTCGGCACCTACACGATCGCGCAGGCCAAGGCGCATATGGCCGCCGCGGGGTTGCCGATGCGGCTGGACTCCTCGGGCGAACGGCCCTAGAGGCTTTCCGGCTAAGAAAAAGGCTCTCAGGCGCCATGGCTGAATTTTCGCTGTCCGATCTGGAAAAAATCGTCCATGAGCGCGCTCATTCCGGCGATCCGGACTCTTGGACAGCGAAACTATTCGCGCGCGGCATCGACAAGGCGGCCCAAAAGCTTGGCGAGGAGGCGGTCGAGACGGTGATTGCCGCCGTCAAGGGCGACAGACAGGGCCTCGTTTCCGAAAGTGCCGATCTTATATATCATTGGCTTGTCGTTCTCGGCCTCTCGGGTGTTCCGTTAAGCGACGTGCTCAAGGAGCTCGAAGGCCGCACCGGGCGTTCGGGCATCGCCGAGAAGGCGTCACGGCCCAAGGGCTGACCGCGAGGGAGGGCAGGTATCTCGATGGATCAGCTCGCGCCAACCGAGAAATATTCCCCCTTTCGTTTCTTCTCCGCCGAGCAATGGTCGCGATTCCGCGCCGACACACCGCTGACGCTGAGCGAGGACGAGTTCCGCCGGCTGCGATCGCTCAACGATCCGGTCGACCTCGAGGAGGTCAAGCGCATCTACCTGTCGCTGTCGCGGCTGCTGTCCGCCCATGTCGAGGCGAGCCAACTGCTGTTTCGACAGCGCCAGGCTTTCTTCAACGCCGTCGATATCGTCAAGACGCCGTTCATCATCGGCATTGCCGGCTCCGTCGCGGTCGGCAAATCGACCACCGCACGCGTGCTGAAGGAGCTTCTGGCGCGCTGGCCATCGAGCCCCAAGGTCGATCTCATCACCACCGACGGTTTTCTGCTGCCCAATGAGGTTCTGCGCCGCGAAAACCTGATGGAACGCAAGGGTTTTCCCGACAGCTATGATGTCGGGGCGCTGCTGCGCTTCCTGTCAGGCATCAAGTCGGCGCTGCCCGATGTCCGCGCGCCGGTCTATTCGCACCTTACCTATGACGTCATTCCCGGCGAGTTCGTCACCATCGACCGGCCCGACATTCTGATCTTCGAAGGCATCAATGTCCTGCAGCCGGGCAAGCTGCCGCAGGACGGCAAGATCGTGCCCTTCCTGTCCGACTTTTTCGACTTCGCCATCTATATCGATGCCGACGAGAAGCTGATCCACGAATGGTACATCTCGCGCTTTATGCGGCTGCGCGAGACCGCTTTCCGCAATCCGGACTCGTTCTTCCACCGCTACTCGCAGCTTTCGGAGGAAGCGGCGCGCGCCATCGCCGAAGGCCTGTGGACCAACATCAATCTGAAGAATTTGCGCGAAAACATTCTGCCGACGCGCGCCCGCGCCGATCTCATTTTGCGAAAGGGCGCCGACCACCTGATCGAGGAAGTGGCGCTGCGCAAACTTTAGCCGGACACCGATGTGGCGGGCTCGTCACCGACAAGCCCGCCACATCGACCTTCATATCCATCCGTGTCGCGGCTCAGCCATTGGCGAACGGCACCGCGACATAGATCTGGCCACCGTCGCGTTCGACCAGCAGCAGCACCGACTTGCGGCCGGATCTGCTGGCCTGCGCGATCGCCTGCGTGACCTGCTTGGCGCTCTTCACCGGGGCCTGGTTGACCGCGACGATGATATCGCCCGGCTGGATGCCGGCAGCGGCCGCCGCCCTGTCGGGATTGACGCGCGCAACCAACGCGCCATGCTCGTTGTCGGCGAGGTTCATCTGCTGGCGAATGTCTGATGTGAGGTCCATCAGGCCAAGGCCGATCGCCGGCGCGCGGGAGCCCTGTTCGGTGCTCGGCGTGCCGGAATTATCGGTCGATGCCGTCTTCACATCGTCGCTGTTTTGCCCGACATCGACGGAAATCTGCATCGCCTTGCCCTTGCGCCAGACATCCAGCATCTCCTTGGCGCCAGGCGCGACATCGGCGACGGCGCGCGACAGATCCTTGGGATCCTTCACATCCTGTCCGGCGAAGCCGGTGATGACGTCGCCGGCTTCGACGCCGGCGCTGGCGGCGGGCGAGCTGTCATTGACCTTGGAGACCAGCGCGCCGCTGGCATGATCGAGCCCGATGGCGCTTGCCACGTCAGGCGTCACCGGCTGGATTTCGACGCCGAGATAACCGTACTGGATCGAGCCGTCCTTCATCAGCTTGGCGACGACCTTTTGGGCCTGGTCGGACGGGATGGCGAAGCCGACGCCGACACTGCCGCCATTGGGCGAATAGATTGCCGTGTTGATACCGACGACATTGCCGTTCACATCCACCAGCGGGCCGCCGGAATTGCCGTGGTTGATCGGCGCGTCGATCTGGATGAAATCGTCGAACGGCCCGCTATGCAGGTCGCGGCCGCGTGCCGAAACGATGCCGGCCGTCACCGTGGTGCCGATGCCGAACGGATTGCCGATCGCCAGCACCTGGTCGCCGGTCATAAGCTTGTCGGAATCGCCCCATTTGACCGTCGGCAAGGACTTGTCGGTCTTGACCTTGAGCACGGCAAGGTCGTTCTTGGCGTCACGCCCGACAAGCTTGGCGGGAAGTTCGGTGCCGTCGTCGAGCGTCACCTTGATCGAGGAGGCGCCGTCGACGACGTGATTGTTGGTGACGATCGTGCCGTCGGCACTGACGATGAAGCCGGAACCGAGCGCTTCGGCCCGTGGCGCCTGCTGCGGGGGTGTCCGCGGAGCGGGCATGCCCTGGTCGCCGAAGAACTGGCGGAAATACTGGTCGAACGGCGAGTTGCCGAGAGGCATGCCGTCGTCGTCATTTGCCGTCTGCGCTTTCATCACGGTTGTGACCGTGACCACCGCCGGTTTGTCGGCCGCCACGATCGGCGCGAACGAGCCATTGGGGGCGGTGATGCCGGCAACCGGCGTCTGGGTCGTCGCGACAATTTTGCTGACGCCGGTGCTGTTCGCGCTCTGGGCGAACGAGACGACGACGGGGGAGATGATCAGCGCAGCGCCCAGCAGGGCGGCGACGCGATGCCTACGAAGAATACCAAGAGGTGACATGGTCGTTCTGTCCGGGCGAGGGTTGATCTGGCGCCGCGGGTATCTTGGGAGGAAGCACCCGTCGGCGTGTCGACGACCGGATTGCCTGTCTCGCCGTACATGGCGGCCGGCCGGATCGACACCAGGGTATCTAGGGTGCCGATCGGCCCGAATTAGGGTTTTTGGGCGACCTTACGAAGATTTAATTCAGGGAACGCTTACGGATCGTCATGCCGGCGCAGATAATCCGTCGCGATCTCACGCATGCGCTTGCCGTCGAAACTCGGTCCGTGGCCGCCATGGCCGATGCGGATCGGCAGGTCGAGCAGCCGCTGCATGGTGCTGATATAGGCGGCACGGTCGGAATCCGGCAGCGAGTCGATCAGCGTGTCGTCATAGATGGCGTCGCCGCTGAAAAACAGCCCGTCGGTCTCGTCGAGAAGCGCGATCGAATCCGGCGAATGCCCGGGCAGATGCAGGACGCGGAATTGCCGGTCGCCGAGATCGATGAGATCGCCCTCGTCAAGCGTCCGCGTCAGCGGTGCCGAGGGGATCTTGTAGTCGGCTGCCTTCCAGCCCGGCGCCGGCAATTTCGACACAGCGCCTTCGAGATCATGGAACATGTAGGCGTAGGTCGCCGCCTCATCCATGCTCTCGAAATGCGCGGCACTCATCTTCGGCCCCGCCCGCCACGGAAATTCGTGCAGCGAGCCGACGTGATCGAGATGGATGTGCGTGGCGACAACCAGCAGCGGTTTGCCCCGAGGCATCTCGATCTCCGGCGCCAGCGGGCAGATGCCCATGCCGGTGTCGACCACGAGGTCGGCGTCGCGGCCGCGCAGATGCCAGATATTGGCACGCACATACTCATGCACGAACGGCTCGGTCAGCATCGTCGTCCTGTCGTCGACGATGCTCTTGCTGAACCATTCCGGCATCACAAGTGAGCCCGGCATCAGGTGTGAGCCTGACATCAAACGAACGGCTTCCCGACCTTGTACTTTTCCGGCACCAGCCGCTTGAGATAGGCCATGCCGGCCTCCGACAGCTGGTTGACGTCGGGTTTCATGAAATTGTCCGGCATGTGGCGGGTCTTGCCGGCGACGTTTTTCAGCGGCACCTTCTTCAGCACGGTTTTCGTGCCGTCAAATTGCAGCGCCACCGAGCCGCCACCCTGTTCGGCGACGGAGACGGCGAAGGCGCCGGCATCGAATGCCTCCTGCGCGTCGACGGCGCTGATGGCGCCGACATAGCCGCGCGGCATGTAGCCGAGTGCGTCGACGCGGGCCCGCTTGCCCGGCAGCCCCTCGGCCAATGCACGTTCGAGTGCGGCCGGCAGGTCGCTGCCCGACAATTTGACGTTGCCATGCGCGTCGCGCTCGAGCTTTTCCGGCGGCACCAGGCTTTCGACCAGTGCCTTGCCGTCGGCGGTGCTCACCCCTTCCGACACGGCGACGATGCAGCGCTTGTGGCGGTCGAGCGTGGCGCGCACGTCGTCTATGAAGCCGGCCGCGGAGAATGGTCGTTCCGGCACGTAGACCAGATGCGGTCCGCTGTCTGGATCGAGTTGCCAGGCCGCGGCGGCTGCGGTGAGAAAACCGGCATGCCGGCCCATGACGATGCCGACATAGATGCCGGGGAGCGCACGGAAATCGAGATCGACGGACAGGAAGGCGCCGGCGACGAACTCGGCCGCCGAGATGAAGCCCGGCGTGTGGTCGTTTTCCTCGAGATCATTGTCGATCGTCTTCGGCGCATGGACGAAAGCGATGGAGCCGCCGGCGGCATCGGTCAGGATCTGCTGCGTGCCCGACGTGTCGTTGCCACCGATATAGATGAAGGCATCGGCGCCGGCTTTCTTCAGCCCGTTGAGGATCACGTCGCAATAGGCGGCATCCGGCTTGTCGCGCGTCGAGCCGAGCGCTGCACTCGGCGTTCCGGCAATCAGCCGCAGCCGGTCTTCCGGGATGGCGGAGAGGTCGACATAATTGCCGTCACGGATGCCGCGCACGCCATGGATGGAACCCAGCACCTTGGCGCCGGGATGCCGCTTACGGATCTCCAGCGTGGCACCGACCACAGTCTGGTTGATGACGGCGGTCGGGCCGCCGCCTTGCGCGATAACAAAAGTTCCAGCCATTCCTGACGTCTCCCGAGCGATGGTTTTCAAGGCACCTTGGCCTGTCTTGCCGCATCACGCAACGGGAGAAACAGAGGGACAAAGGATCACATGACGACGACCGGGTTTTTCTTCGAAACGCGGCTGTAGAGGTCGATAATGTCCTGGTTGATCAGGCGCACGCAGCCCGACGACATCGCCTGGCCGATGCTCCACCATTCGGGCGAGCCATGGATGCGGTAGCCAGTATCCTTGCCGTCCTGGTAGATGTAGAGCGCGCGCGCCCCAAGCGGATTGGTGAGGCCGCCGGGCTGGCCGCCTTGCCACTTCACCAGTTCGGGCTTGCGCTGGATCATTTCCGGCGGCGGCGTCCAGGTAGGCCATTCCCTGCCGTACTGGATGTTGGCGCGGCCGGACCAGCGGAAGCCGTCCTTGCCGATGCCGACGCCATAGCGGATGGCGTCACCACCCGGCTGGACGAGATAGAGCATGCGCTCCTTGAGGTGGACCACGATGGTGCCGGGCGCCTCGCCGGTGGTGTCGACGACGATCTGGCGGCGGAATTCCGGCTTGACCTTCAGATACGGCACCTCGGGCACGTTGAAACCGTTGTCCGTCAATCCGGCATACATCAGGTCGGGGCTGGTGACGTTCTTGTCGACGCTGATCGCCGGCCGCATCGGCGGCACGGAACCGGTGACCGTATTGTCTAGTTCCAGCGCCGGCATGCCGTCACCCGAGGTCGAACAGCCGGCGGCGCTGAGCAGTGCCAGCGCGCCTGCTCCGGACAGGATGGCGCGGCGGGAAAGAAGATGATCGGTATCGATTGCGTCGCCGTTTCGTGGCGGCGTCAGACCTTGCGGCAACTCACGCATATACCCAAACCCTACGCTGTCGGCGGGAAGCACGGTCCGGCCGGATAGCGGGCATTTTCATCATTCATGGTTGATAAAGCGTGAATGCCTTGCGCCGCCTGCATTTGCGCCTTGCCTGGCAGTCTCAGGCCGTCGCGAATGATGCGCCAACCGGGCGCTCCTGCACAAAAACACCCAGTTCGGGTCATAATCCCGGCACCGGCCTCTCCTACCCCATCAGGCGATCAGCGAGGGGCCTCCATGTGCAAGACGTTAAAAACCGACATCACGCTTTTTGCCGCTGCCATTGCCGCGGTCGCATTGGTTCTCGGTGCCGATGTCAGCCTGGCCGATATCGTGAGCACGCTGGGCGGCGCGAACTGACGCCGACCTGCCTTTGGCGCAATTGATATCGCGGCAATTCCGGCGCGGCGGGTTGCCTTCCGGAATTGCGTAAAAACAAAAATCAGGCCTCTTTACATTCTCCCTGGGCTGAGGATTTATCCTTTTCCTTAACCCAAGGGAGACAGACATGTCCTTCGAGAACTGGGCCGCTTTCGCCGCCGCGTCGACCATCCTCCTCATCATTCCGGGTCCGACCATCCTGCTGGTCGTGTCCTATGCGCTGGGCCAGGGCTGGCGCACCGCCCTGCCGATGGCGGTCGGCGTGGCGTTGGGCGACTTCACCGCCATGACCTTGTCGATGCTCGGCATTGGCGCGCTGCTCGCCGCTTCGGCTGGTGTCTTCACCATCCTGAAGCTGATCGGCGCCGGCTATCTGATCTATCTGGGCGTAAAGCTGTTCCGCGCCGGCGGCGCGCTGAAGGCAGAACCGCGAACCGATGCGGTATCCTCGGCCAAGATGATGGCGCATGCTTGGCTGGTCACCGCGCTCAACCCGAAAAGCATCACCTTCTTCGTCGCCTTCCTGCCGCAGTTCCTCGACCGGCATGTCAATTTCTGGACGCAGATGCTGATCTTCGAGACGACCTTCCTGGCGCTCGCCTTCGCCAATGCCTTCGGCTATGCGCTGGCCGCGGCACGCGCCCGCAATGTCGTGCGCAATCCCAAGGCAATCCGCATCTTCAACCGCACCGGCGGCACGCTGCTGGTCGGCGCTGGCATCGCCACAGTGGCGATGCGTTCGGGTAACTAGCCCGTCTATATTCGATCATCCGAAACCGGTTCCGGTTTCGGATGATCTGGTTCACCACTTGACGCTGATCCCGAGATTGCCCTCGAGGATGCGGCGCTTGTCGCCGCCGAGATTGGTCGTGTAGTCGCCGGTGGCAAAGAGGCTGACCTTGTCGGTCAGCTTGGCGACCACGCCGCCACCGAACTCGAAGGAGGTCGATCGGCCCTCGGTCGAGATGTCGGTGGTGCCGAAATTGACATGGCTGGTGCTGCCGAAATCGTGCCAGATGTTGGCTTTGAGGTAAGGCTGCAGCGCCATGCCATTGATCGTGGTCTCGCCCTGAAGCCGCGCACCCAGCCGGCCGCTGACGCTGTTGTCGGTGCCGAAGGAAACCGACGAGAAGCGGTCGTTGGTGTCGTCGAGCGACAGATGCCGCCAGACCAGCTGCGCCTGCGGTTCCAGCGTCCAGCCCTGCGCCAGCGCGATGGGATAGCCGCCTTCCAGCGAAGCGGTGACGCCTGTTCCGCCGACATCGATGCCGATGTCGCGCGACGACGTCGTGTCGCCGCCAAAAAAGGTGGCCATCAAGACACCGTCAACGTACCAGCCGCCCTGGCCGATGCGTGTCCAGTAACCACCGACGCTGGTGCCGCTGACATCGAGGCTGCCGACGGACAGATCGTTCCATCCCAGCGCCTGGCCGCGCACATCGCCCTTCATGCTGGCATAGGCTACGAACAGGCCGGCGCGATCGATCCCGCCTGAGGCGGTCTCGCGTCCGAACACGTCGAACCCCGCCTGGAGGCCGAACAGCGTGCCGTCGTAGGAGGGCGACACCGTTCCCGACCAGCCCATCTTGGCGTCCTGGCCAAAAATGCGGCCCCAGACCGGCGACAGCTCCGGGTCCGATAGCAGGCTTTGCTCACCCCGCCGTTCGTGGAACGTGCCGAGCGTCGTCATCGCCAGGTGCTCGGCCACCGGCGGCAAGGCCGAATAGACCGGCACCTCGATGCGGTAGAGCGGGATCACGGCTGCCTGCACCGCGGTCGCTCCCGGTGTCGGCGGCGTCGGCTGGACCGGTGGCGGACCGGGCAGCGTCGGCACCGGCAGCACGGGCGCTGCGGTCGGCACCACCGGCGGAGGTGGCGGCGGATCGGCGGGTGGCGCCGGTGGTGGTGGCGGTGGCGGCTCCGGTTCCGGGTCGCTGGCCTGCACCGGCGGTGTCGGATCGACCGGCGGGGTGTTGATGTCGCCCTCGGTCGGCGGTGGTGTCGGCGGCAGTTCCGAGGGCGGCGGTGGCGGCGGTTCCGCCGCGGGCGGTACCGGTTCCGGCGGCGGCGTGGGTTCGAGCGCCGGCGGGGCTGCCGCCGGCGTCGCCGGCGTGGTCAGCGTCGAGCGCAGGTACCAGTTTTCTTCGCTGCCGGCGCTGACGCCGCCCTTGAACAGGTAATATTCGAACGCGCCTGCGGCGACCGGCGCGTCGAGCGCGAAGGTCGTGGCGCCCGAGGTGGCGCCGTTGATGGACTGGACGACCATGATGCCGTCCTGCGCGGTCGCGGCCCCCGCGCCGCCGACATTGACCACTGAAATGCCGGTCGAGCCTGAGGCTGTGCCGCCCGACAGGACCAGCCTGTCGGATGCGGAGGTGTCGTCACCGAGTTCGGTCTGGACAAGCAGCAGGCCACCGGCGCCGACATAATTGCCGGAGATCGTCAGCCGGTCGGTCGCGCCCGTGGTGCCGTTGGTCAGGTCGATCCGCCCGGCATTGGTGACCTGCGCCAGCTGGCCCGCTGTGAAAGCCTGGATCGCGGCGTTGAAGCCGCCGCCATAGAGCGTGCTCGATGCATCGACGCTGAGCGAACCCGTGCCGGTGCCGCTGTCGCCGAGCACGAGATTGCCGTCGAGCGTCAGCTGTGTGTCGTTGGTGGCGCCGATGCTTTCCCAATTCTGAACCCGGCCGATCCCGTCCAGTTTGACGTTGTCGAAGGTCAGCGCATCGGTGCCGAGGCCGCCATTTATAGCATCCGTGCCGCCGAGATTGGCGTTGGTGAGGTTGCTGAGCTTGGCGGTATCATTGTCGGCGCCGAGATCGACCGCGCCATAGATGATGCCGCCGCCATTCCAGACGAAACTGTCGGAACCAAAGCTCATCAGTACGTCGCCGCCGACGGTACCGCCGGTGATCGTGACGCTGTCATTGCCGCCGCTGACGCTGATGTTGCCACCGATCGTGCCGCCCGACAGGATGATGGTGTCCTGATCGAAGCCGGTGACGAGGTTGCGGTCGATGGTGCCGCCGGACATGTTGAAATAGTTCTTGTCGAGCTTCATGTTGACCCGGCCGATGCGGCCGCCGGTCATCACGGCACGATCGCCATCGTCGAAGAAGTCGACGATGCGCCCGCCTGTCATAGTGAATGTGTCTAGTCCGTCGCCCTGGTTGAGCGATCCGATCTGGCCACCGCTCATGTTGAAATCGTCGATGCCGGCGCCCTGCTGGACATTGCCGGTGACAGTGCCGCCGCCGATGGTGAAGAAATCGGTGCCGTCGCCCTGGTCGACCGTGCCGGTGATGGTGCCGGACTGCATGTTGATGCGGTCCGTGCCGGCGCCGAAGATGACGTTGCCGCTCACCTGCCCGGTGCCGCCGGCGGGAAAGGTCAGCGTATTGTCGCCGCTGGTATCGGTAAGACTGCCGCCCGAATCGCCGCTGTCGCAGGTGAAGGTGGTATTCCCCGCCGACGGAACCAGCACACAGGCCGCCAAGGCCGCGGAATTGGGCAGCAACGCAAATGCTGTAGTTGCAAGTAAGCTAATAAACCATGGATGGATTTGCCGTGGGCCTCGCCGCAACAAAGAAATCGAGTCACTAGCGTATTCCGAACAGCCGTTCGGACGCTGTATTTCAAAATGCCGCATCGCGTCCTCTCTCAGATCGCGATTACAAGCCCTTCGCCGCGCCGCAATGAAGCCACAATTCGTTCGGTTTTACAAAGCCTAATCTGCGTTAAATGGTTGATGAACTGCGAAAGCTACTGGAATAGACCTTATAGAGTGCGCGATTGGCACGTCTGTGGCCCATGCTTTAAGATCGCCTTGGCCCGAAGGGCCGAGGGGCTCATCCCGGGTCGATCAGAGGATGTTGCATGGGAATCAGGGACACATTCGGCCTGACATTTTCAGGCGCCACCGAAGCGGGGTTCACGCCATACAGTCAGGCCGTGCGTGAACTGGCGTGCTTCATCGGCGATCCCGTCGCCTCCGTCGACCGTGCCATATCGGAGGATCCCGGTTTCGTCATGGCGCATGTCTTCAAGGGCTATCTCTTTGGCCTCGCCACCGAGCGCGACGCGACGGCGGTGGCCAGGGCCTGCCATGAGGCGGCGCTGCCGCTTGCCGCGACGGCGCGCGAAGCGGCGCATGTCTCAGCCCTCGGCCATCTCGCCAATGGACGCTGGCATGACGCCGCCAGAATCCTTGAGGATATCGCCATCGAGACCCCGCTCGACGCCGTGGCGCTGCAGGTCGGGCACCAGATCGACTTCTTCACCGGCAATGCCCGCATGTTGCGCGACCGCATCGCCCGCGCCTTGCCGTCCTGGCAGAGCGGCATGCCTGGCTACCACGCCATCCTCGGCATGCAGGCCTTCGGGCTGGAGGAGATGGGCGACTATGCCAGGGCCGAAAAGCTTGGTCGCGCGGCGGTCGAGCTCGAGCCGCGCGACGGTTGGGCGCAGCATGCGGTCGCGCATGTCATGGAAATGCAAAGCCGGCAAAGGGACGGCATCGCCTGGATGCGGGCCAATCCCGACGCCTGGACAAGAGAGAGCTTCCTGCAGGTGCACAATTGGTGGCACCTGGCGCTGTTCCACTACGATCTCGGCGAGACCGACCAGGTGCTGGCGCTCTATGACGGACCGATCTATGGCACGCCATCGGCGATGGCGTTGAACATGGTCGATGCGTCGGCACTCCTGTGGCGGCTCCATCTCGGCGGCGTCGATGTCGGCGACCGCTGGACCGCGCTCGCCGCCAATTGGCCCAAGGCCGGCCTCGGCGACTACGCCTTCAACGATGCGCACGCGATGATGGCCTTCGTCGGCGCCGGCCTCGACGGACCCGCCCTTGCCTTGCTGGAGACGCAGCGCGAGGCGATGCGTGGCAGCGGCGACAACGTCGCTTTCACCCGCGATGTCGGCCATCCGCTGACACGGGCGATCAAGGCATTCGGCGAGGGCAAATACACCGAGGCCGTGCAGCTGATCCGGCCGATCCGGGCGATCGCCAGCCGTTTCGGCGGCAGCCACGCACAGCGCGATGTCATCGACCTGACGCTGATCGAAGCGGCCTTGCGGGCCGGTGACCGCGCGTTCGCCGGGGCGCTCACGGCGGAGCGTTCGATGGCGCGGCCGGACAGTCCGCTGTCGGCGCTGCTTGCACGACGCGCGGCCGATTTGTCAGAGAATTGACCGCAAGCGGATCTTGCCTTAAAAACTGGCTCAGCCAGATTTTTTCGAGATCCGAAAAAAATAATGGCATGGGAGGAAAACATGTATCTCGGCCTCGACCTGGGCACGTCGGGCGTCAAGGCGCTGCTGATCGATGCCGGACAGAATGTCGTCGGCTCCGGCCATGGCGCGCTTGACGTTTCGCGGCCGCATCCCGGCTGGTCCGAACAGGATCCGTCGCACTGGATACGCGCCTGCGAAGACGCGATCGCCGAACTGAAGGCTTCCCATCCCAGAGAGTTCGCGGCTGTGAAAGGCATCGGCCTGTCCGGCCAGATGCATGGCGCCACCTTGCTCGATGCGGCCGATCACGTGCTGCGCCCCTGCATCCTGTGGAACGACACGCGCAGCCATGTCGAGGCGGCGGCACTCGACGCCGATCCGCGCTTTCGCGCGCTCACCGGCAACATCGTTTTCCCTGGCTTCACCGCGCCCAAGCTTGCCTGGGTGAAGAACAACGAGCCCGCTGTCTTCGCCAAGGTTGCCAAGGTGCTGCTGCCGAAGGATTTCCTGCGGCTTTGGCTCTCCGGCGAGCACATTTCGGAGATGTCGGATTCGGCCGGCACGTCCTGGCTCGATGTCGGCAAGCGCCGCTGGTCGCCTGAACTGCTGGCGGCTACATTGCTTGACGAAAAGCAGATGCCGTCTCTGGTCGAGGGGACAGAGAAGGCCGGCGGGTTGCGCAGCGAATTGGCGTCGAAATGGGGCGTCGAGGCCGGCATCCCGGTTGCCGGCGGCGCCGGCGACAATGCGGCTTCCGCCTGCGGCATGGGCACCGTCGGCGCCGGCCATGCCTTCGTCTCGCTCGGCACGTCGGGCGTGCTGTTTGCAGCCAACGCGTCCTATCTGCCCAACCCGGCAAGTGCGGTCCACACCTTCTGCCATGCGCTGCCCGACACCTGGCACCAGATGGGCGTCATCCTGTCGGCGACCGATTCGCTCAACTGGCTGTCGGAGATCACGGGCAAAGGCGCCGGCGACCTGACATCGGAACTCGGCGACACGCTGAAGGCGCCGACCGGCGTGTCCTTCCTGCCTTACCTCTCTGGCGAGCGCACGCCGCACAATGATTCGGCCATTCGGGGTTCCTTCACCGGGTTGGCGCATGAATCGAGCCGTGCGGTGCTGACGCAGGCAGTCCTCGAAGGCGTCGCCTTCGCCTTCCGCGACAGCCTCGAAGCCTTGAAAACAGCCGGCACCACATTGACGCGCGTCACGGCGATCGGCGGCGGCTCACGCTCGCGCTACTGGCTGAAATCGATCGCCACTGCGCTGCAGGTGCCGGTGGACATTCCCGCCGACGGCGATTTCGGCGCCGCCTTCGGTGCTGCCAGGCTCGGCCTGATCGCGGCGACGGGTGCGGATCCGTTGGCCGTCTGCTCAGCGCCCAGGACGGATGCCACGATCGAACCGGATGCCAAGCTCGGCAGCGCCTATGCGGACGCTTATCACCGCTACCGGGCGCTCTACCCGGCGATCAGGGCGGTAACCGCGTGAGCATGTGCGAGGCCCCCCTCTCTGCCCTGCCGGGCATCTCCCCCTCAAGGGGGGAGATTGGCAGTGGGGGTGCCCCGCTCATTTCTGCAACGCAGGAGATTGGCGAAAGCCGACGCGACATCCGATCTCCCCCCTTGAGGGGGAGATGGCCGGCAGGCCAGAAAGGGGGGCCTCGCGCCGCCTCTACGCCCTCACTGCGCCGGCACCTTGTCCAGAAACCCGGTGACGCTCTTGAGCCGCCCATTCTCGATGATGCCGATATCGGTGCCTTCGATGACCGAAGGGGCGCCCTCAGGCCCGAGATTCCAGGAGAAGCGGATCTTGTCGGCGACGCCGTCCGGCGTGCCCTTCAGCGAGAACCGGAAGCCGGCAAAGCGCTGCTGCACCCCGTCGATGAGCGCCGCGACGCCTTCATGGCCGTCGCCCTGCATCAGCGGATCGCGATAGCTGACGTCTTCGGTGAAAGCGGCCTTGAGCAATTCCGCACGGCGGCTGGCATCGCTTTCGTTCCAGGCGGTGATGTAGCCCTCGGCGATTTTGTTGAGGTCGGTCATGGTCTGTCTCCTTCGTTGAGTGGCTTTGACACGACCCTTTTCACCCCACGGCAGAGCGAAACCAATTACGCCTGAGGTAATCAGGGCGAACTATTCGAGAGAGGACAGAAATCATGAGCAGCGGATTTTTCGGCGACATCCAGAAGATCAAATATGAGGGGCCGGATTCGACCAATCCGCTGGCCTACCGCTTCTACAATCCCGACGAGGTGGTCGCCGGCAAGCGGCTGGAAGACCATCTGCGCTTCGCCGTCGCCTACTGGCACTCCTTCGCCTGGCCGGGCGGCGATCCCTTCGGCGGCCAGACCTTCGACCGTCCCTGGTTCCCCAAGGCGGGTGGCATCGACACGATGGAACTGGCGAAACTCAAGGCCGATGTCGCCTTCGAGATGTTCTCGCTGCTCGGCGCACCCTATTTCTGCTTCCACGACGCCGACGTGCGGCCCGAGGGTAAGGATTTCTCCGAAAGTGCGGCCCGCCTCGACGAGATCGCCGATTACTTTGCCGGCAAGATGAAGCAGACCGGCGTCAAGCTGCTCTGGGGCACGGCCAACCTGTTCTCCAATCGCCGCTTCATGTCGGGCGCCGCCACCAATCCCGATCCGGATGTCTTTGCCTATGCGGCGGCGACGGTGAAAAGCTGCATCGACGTCACCAAGCGGCTGAAGGGCGAGAACTACGTGCTGTGGGGCGGGCGCGAGGGCTATGAGACGCTGCTCAACACCGATCTTGCCCGCGAGCAGGAACAGGCCGGTCGCTTCCTCAGCCTCGTCGTCGACTACAAGCACAAGATCGGCTTCAAGGGCACCATCCTGATCGAGCCGAAGCCGCAGGAGCCGACCAAGCATCAGTACGACTACGACGTCGCCACGGTCTATGGCTTCCTCAAGCGCTTCGGCCTGGAGAAGGAAGTAAAACTCAACATCGAGCAGGGCCATGCGATCCTGGCCGGCCATTCCTTCGAGCACGAACTGGCGCTGGCCAATGCGCTCGGCGTCTTCGGCTCGATCGACATGAACCGCAACGACTATCAGTCGGGCTGGGACACCGACCAGTTTCCCAACAACGTGCCGGAAATGGCGCTGGCCTATTACCAGGTCCTGCAGGCCGGCGGCTTCAAGACCGGCGGCACCAATTTCGACGCCAAGCTGCGCCGCCAGTCGCTCGATCCGCAGGACCTGCTGATCGGTCATATCGGCGGCATGGATTCTTGCGCGCGCGGCCTCAAGGCGGCGGCGAAGATGGTCGAGGACAAGGCGCTGTCAGGTCCGCTCGCCGAACGCTACGCCGGCTGGAACACGGCGGAGGGCAAGGCGATGCTGTCGGGCAAACGCACGCTGGAGGACATCGCCGAACGCGTGGTGAAGAAGAAGATCGAGCCACAGCCGCGCTCCGGCCGCCAGGAATTGCTGGAAAACATCGTCAACCGCTACGTCTGACGCCGGACTCGCTGATTTCTACCGTTTCCCGGGCGGCGGGATGGCCAAACCGTCGCCCGGAACGCCTTTGCGCACGAGGCGGACCTACAACAAGGTTCTGCCCAGAACTGCCCCTCAATCGCCCCGCTCTTGCCTTCAAACAGCCGTCACGTACCTCGTATAGTGTTGGCATGTGGCGGGAAGGAAAGAAGGAGGCGAACACATGCAGCATGAGCGCGAAATCGACGCCCTGCTCTCTCCTGGCGAGGCCGGATCGATCATCGATCGGCTGATGGCGCTGCCACATTCGAAGGACAGTGCCCGCAAAGCAAATGAATGGGATCGCGCGGTCGCCGCGCGACTTGAAACAGTGCTGGCCAATAGCATGCGCTCGCGAATTGTCGGCGAAAGTCGCGACGCCGCCTGATAATCCCAATGATTTGACGAACGGAGGCAGTTTCTCCATCCTTCACCCATGATACGCGCGGTGCTCCTGGATATTCTGGGTGTCATCTATGATGCCGACACCCCGATCGCGGGCGCCGTGGCCGCGGTCGAGCGCCTGCGTCGGGCCGGCTTGCCGCTCCGCTTTGTCAGCAACACGACACGCACGCCGCGCGAAGCAATGATCGAGCAGCTTGCCGCTCTGGGAATCGAGGTGACCGATGCGGAATTGCTGACGCCGGCCCGTGCCGCTGTCGAATGGCTGCGCCGCCATGAATGCCGGCCCCATTTGCTCGTCCATCCTGACTTGGAAGCCGAGTTCTCCGGACTGGAGGGCGGGAACGGGTGTGCTGTCGTCGTCGGCGATGCCGGTGACGCCTTCGACTATGCTGGTCTCAACCGGGCGTTTCGCGAACTTGTTGCCGGCGCCGATTTCGTGGCGCTTGCCACCAACCGTACCTTCAAGGATGCGGACGGCCTGTTTAGCCTCGACGCCGGCGCGTTTGTTGCGGCGCTCGAATTCGCCAGCCGCCGTCCCCCCGTAGTGCTCGGCAAGCCGTCGCCGGATTTCTTCCTTTCGGCGCTCGCCGACGTGAACTGCCCGGCGGCCGATGCGGTCATGGTCGGCGACGATGCGGAAAGCGATGTCGCCGGCGCGCTGCGTGCGGGACTTG
Organism: Mesorhizobium sp. 113-1-2; assembly: GCF_016756475.1. Lineage (NCBI taxonomy): Bacteria > Pseudomonadati > Pseudomonadota > Alphaproteobacteria > Hyphomicrobiales > Phyllobacteriaceae > Mesorhizobium > Mesorhizobium sp. 113-1-2. The sequence continues at coordinate 496,509 of NZ_AP023242.1, read as the reverse complement.
GCGCGGCACTGCTCGTTCGGACGGGCAAGTATCGCCCGGGCGATGAAACACGCTTCGATCCGCCCCCGACGGCGATCGTCCACGATCTCGCCGCTGCGGCGGATTGGATACTCAACCGCGCCGCAGCCTGACCGGCGCTTCGCCGAACGCTCTTGAAAACGCTCTTGAAAATGCCGCGGCGGACGAGAAACCTGTCCGCCCGGCAATGTCGGCCATGGCCACCCTGGTGTCGACCACCAGCCTGCGCGCGGCACCCAGGCGCAGCCTGAGATAATAGGCACCTGGCGTCTCGCCGATCGACTTGCGAAAAATGCTTTCCAGGGTGCGTGCCGTCACCCCGGCACGCTTGGCGATGGCCTCTATGGTCAGCGGCTGGTCGACATGCGCTTCCATCAGCCGGATGGCCTGCGCCAGGCGTGGATCGTAGCCGTCGAGCCGGCCAAGCGAGACCAGCGGCTGCGCATCGGTCGCCACGCGCGCCTGGTCGTAGATGAAGGCGCTTGCCACATCGAGCGCCACAGCCATGCCGAGCCGGGTGCGGATCAGGTGCAGCATCAGGTCGAGCGTCGGCGACGCACCGCCCGTGGTGAAGACCGGCCCATCGATGATGTATCGATCGGGGCGCACGTCGACGCCGGGAAAAGCCGACGAAAAATCCTCCATGTCTTCCCAATGGGTGGTGGCGCTGCGCCCTTCCAGCAGTCCGGCGCGCGCCACCAGCCAGGTGCCCGCCTCGACGCCGCCGCAGGCGCGGGCCGACCGTGCCGCGCGCCGCAGCCCGGCGAGCAAGGCTGACGTGGCATAGTTCTGCGTGCCGAAACCCGCGACCACGACCAGGACGTCGGTAGGCTCCGTCGCATCGAACCGGCCGCTGACCGCCACGGGCAGCCCACATGTCGTGACCGGGGCCTCCCCGGTCACCGAAACCAGTTTGAAGTCGAACAGCGTTTCGCCGGCGATGCGGTTGGCGGCGCGCAGCGGATCGACGGCGCACGCCACGCACATGATGGACGCCCCGGAAAACACCAGCAGCGTCACCTTCAGCGGCGACTGCTCAGCGCGAAAGATTGTCGCTTTTTCGTTTTTTATCATGTCGCCTTCGTAAAGCGCAAAGCAACCTCCCGCAAGTCGCGCAATGTTATGCCTCTGTTCGAATTGGGAGGAGAATTCCATGCCGCTTGCGATGAACCGTGAGGTTTTCATTACCTGTGCCGTGACCGGGTCCGGCGGCTCGCAGGATCGCTCTCCGCATGTGCCGCGTTCGCCCAAGCAGATCGCCGATTCGGCCATCGACGCGGCCAAAGCCGGTGCGGCGATCGTCCACTGCCATGTGCGCGATCCAGAGACCGGCAAGCCCAGGCGCGATGTGCATCTCTACCGCGAAGTGACCGAACGCATCCGTGATGCGAATGTCGACGTCGTGCTGAACCTCACTGCCGGCATGGGCGGGGACATGGTATTCGGCTCGCCGGAGGCGCCGCTGCCGCTCAACGAAAAAGGCACCGACATGGGCGGCGCCACCAACCGCATGGAACATGTGCGCCAGTGCCTGCCGGAAATTTGCACGCTCGACTGCGGCACCATGAACTTCGCCGAAGCCGACTACGTCATGACCAACACGCCGGGCATGCTGCGCGCCATGGGCGGCATGATGACGGCGCTCGGCGTCAAGCCCGAGATCGAGGCGTTCGACACCGGCCATCTGTGGTTCGCCAAGCAACTGGTCGAGGAGAAGGTGCTCAACCCCGACGCGCTGGTGCAGCTCTGCATGGGCGTGCCGTGGGGGGCGCCGGACGATCTCAACACCTTCATGGCCATGGTCAACAATGTCCCGTCGACCTGGAACTGGTCGGCTTTCGCCATCGGCCGCAACCAGATGGCCTATGCGGCGGCGGCGGTGCTCGCCGGCGGCAATGTCCGCGTTGGTCTCGAAGACAATCTCTGGCTCGACAAGGGCGTGCTGGCGACCAACGCGCAACTGGTCGAGCGCGCCGCCAGCATCGTCACCAATCTCGGCGCCAGGATTTTGGGGCCGGAGGAAGTGCGCAAGAAGCTCAACCTGACCAAGCGAGCGCCGATCGCAGCCGCGGCATAAAGACGGGAGCGCACCATGGCTACCGTCAAATTCACCGCGATGAAGGATGGCGACAAGGACGATTACGAGTTCCTGACCGCCCATGAAATCGACTATGCCGCCAAGACCGGCGAGCGGCTGCTCGACGCGCTGGTGCAGCTCGACGAAGGCTTGTCGGGCTACAAGATCACCCGGCTTGGCCATTCGCTGCAGGCGGCGACGCGCGCCTGGCGAGACGGCGCCGACACCGACTGGATCGCCTGCGCGCTGCTGCACGACATCGGTGACATCTACGCGCCCTACAATCACGACGAATACGCCGCTTCGATCCTGAAGCCCTTCGTGCGCGAGCAATGCACCTGGGTGGTGGAAAAGCATGGCGATTTCCAGCGGCTCTATTACGCCCACCATCTTGGCGGCAACCGCCATGCCCGCGACCGCTTCGCAGGCCATGCCTTTTTCGACGATTGCGACCAGTTTTGCGAACGCTGGGACCAGTCGAGCTTCGACCCCGATTATGAGACGCTGCCGATCGACTTCTTCCGGCCCTTCGTGCTCGAAGTCTTTGCCCGCAAGGCTTACGACCCGGCCGTGATCCGCGCCGGCGAGCGTGTGCCTCTCATCGATCCCGAAACTGCCAGGACAAGAACCGGAGCCTCAGCATGAGCATCATCAACAAGGCGGCCGCCATTGGCGGCGGTGTCATCGGCGCCGGCTGGGTGGCGCGGCTGCTGCTCAACGGCATCGACGTCTCGATCTTCGATCCGGATCCGGAAGCCTCGCGCAAGGTCTCGGAAGTGATGAAAGGTGCACGCCGCGCCTATAAGCAGATGGTGCCCGGCGGTCTGCCGAAAGAGGGCAAGCTGACCTTAGCCAAGACCATCGCCGAGGCGGTGGCCGATGCCGACTTCATCCAGGAAAGCGTGCCGGAACGGCTCGACCTCAAGCACAAGGTGCTGGCCGAGATCGATGCCCATGCCCCGGCCAATGCTATCGTCGGCTCGTCGACCTCCGGCATCAAGCCGACCGACATGCAGGTGGCGATGAAGAAGCACCCCGAGCGGCTGGTCGTCGGCCATCCGTTCAATCCGGTCTATCTCCTGCCGCTGGTCGAAATCGTCGGCGGTGATCAGACCTTCCCCGAGGCCATCGAGGTCGCCAAGGAGATCTATGGCTCGATCGGCATGAAGCCGGTCGTCATCCGCAAGGAGATCGAAGCTTTCGTCGGCGATCGCCTGCTCGAAGCGGCCTGGCGCGAAGCGCTGTGGCTGATCAAGGACGGCATCTGCACCGTCGAGGAGCTCGACGACATCATGCGCTACGGCTTCGGCCTGCGCTGGGCGCAGATGGGCATGTTCCAGGTCTACCGCGTCGCCGGCGGCGAAGCCGGCATGCGCCACTTCATGGCGCAGTTCGGCCCGTGCCTGAAATGGCCGTGGACCAAGCTGATGGACGTGCCGGAGTTCAATGACGAACTGGTCGACCTGATCGCCACCCAGTCGGACGACCAGGCGCATGGCCTGTCGATCCGTGAGCTGGAAAAGATCCGCGACGACAATCTGGTCGCGATCATGGATGCGCTGTCGAAGCAGAACAAAGGCAAGGGCTGGGGCGCCGGCGCCTTGCACAAGGATTACACCAAGCAGCTGGCCAAGCTGGCGGCGAAGAAGCCGGCGGCTTCCAAGGCCGCCGAGAAGGCCAAGGCCTCCAAGCCGGTGAAGAAGGTGGAAAAGCCGGCAAAGGGCGGCAAGGCGAAGAAAAGCAAGAAAGGCTGAGACGATGGATTTCGGTCTTTCGGAGGAACAAAAACTCATCGTCGAGACGACGCGCGCCTTCGTCGAGAACGAGCTTTACCCGCATGAGCGCGAGGTCGAGCGCACCGGCGTGCTGCGCCGCGATCTGATCGAGGAGATCAAGGCCAAGGCGATCGAAGCGGGCCTTTACGCCGCCAACATGCCGGCGGACGTCGGTGGCGCGGGCCTCGATACGGTGACCTGGCTGCTCTACGAAAAGGAACTCGGCCGCGCCAACTACGCGCTGCACTGGACCTGTGTCGCGCGGCCTTCCAACATCCTGCTCGCCGGCACGCCGGAGCAGCGCGAAAAGTACCTATTCCCCTGCATCCGCGGCGAGAAATGGGACTGCCTGGCGATGACCGAGCCCGGCGCCGGTTCCGACCTGCGCGGCATGAAGGCATCAGCCGTGCAGGATGGGGACGACTGGGTGCTCAACGGCACCAAGCATTTCATCTCCCACGCCGATCTCGCCGATTTCGCCATCGTCTTCATGGCTTCCGGCGAAGAGGATTCGCCGCGCGGCAAGCGCAAGAAGATCACCGCCTTCTTCGTCGACAAGGGCACCAAGGGCTTTGCGGTGCGCGACGGATATCGCAATGTCTCGCATCGCGGCTACACCAACGCCATCCTCGAATTCGACGATTGCCGGCTGCCGGCAAGCCAGGTGCTCGGCGAAGTGCACAAAGGCTTCGAGGTCGCCAATTCTTGGTTGGGCGCCACCCGCCTGCAGGTTGGCGCCACCTGTCTCGGCCGGGCCGAGCGGGCGCTCGGCCACGCCATCGAGTATTCCGCGCAGCGCCAGCAATTCGGCCAGCAGATCGGCAAGTTCCAGGGCGTGTCGTTCAAGCTTGCCGACATGGCCACGGAACTGAAAGCCGCCGACCTGATGGTGTTCGAAGCCGGCTGGAAGTACGATCAGGGCACCGTCACCGACCAGGACATGGCCATGGCCAAGCTGAAGGCCACCGAAATGCTGGCCTACGTTGCCGACGAAGCGATCCAGATCCATGGTGGCATGGGGCTGATGGACGACCTGCCGCTGGAGCGCATCTGGCGCGACGCCCGCGTCGAGCGCATCTGGGAAGGCACGTCGGAGATTCAGCGACATATTATTTCGCGGGCGCTGCTGCGTCCGTTCGGAGCTTAGAGCATGATGCGCCAAAGCCGGGATTCGGCTCTGGCAGACATCGCGCTCAAACGAAAAGATGACCATGCATAAACTTGAACGTCTCCTGCGCCCGAAATCGATCGCCGTCTTCGGTGGCGTGCAGGCCGCCGCCGTCGTCGCGCAATCGATCAAGATGGGTTTTGCCGGCGAAATCTGGCCGGTGCACCCGACCAAGGACGAGGTTGCCGGCCGCAAGGCCTATCGCTCGGTTGCCGATCTGCCCGGTGCGCCGGACGCCGCCTTTGTCGGCGTCAACCGGCATCTGACCATCGAGGTCGTCAAGGCGCTGGCCGAACGCGGCGCCGGTGGCGCCGTCTGCTTTGCCGCCGGCTTCCTCGAGACCGAGGCCTATGATGACGATGGCGAACGATTGCAGGCCGAGCTCGTCGCGGCAGCCGGCGAGATGCCGATCATCGGCCCAAACTGCTATGGCCTGATCAACTATGCCGATGGCGCGCTTTTGTGGCCGGACCAGCATGGCGGTATCAGGCTGGACGAGGGCGGCAAGGGCGTCGCCATCATCACCCAGTCCTCCAACATCGCCATCAACATGACGATGCAGAAGCGCGGCCTGCCGATCGCTTTCCTGATGACGGCCGGCAACCAGGCGCAGACCGGCCTGTCCGAAATGGCGCTCGGCCTGATCGAAGACGATCGTGTCACGTCGCTCGGCCTGCACATCGAAGCCTTCGATTCGGTAGCCGGCTTCGAACGGTTGGCCGCCAGGGCGCGCGAGCTGAAGAAGCCAATCATCGCCATGAAGGTCGGCCGTTCCGAGCAGGCGCGGCAAGCGACCGTCTCGCATACCGCGTCACTGGCCGGTTCGGATGCGGCCTCGGGCGCTTTCCTGAGGCGGCTTGGCATTGCGCGCGTCGATTCCATTCCCGCCTTCATCGAGGCGTTGAAGCTGCTGCACATCACCGGCCCGCTGCCCGGCTACAGGCTGTCGTCGATGAGCTGTTCGGGCGGCGAAGCCTCCGTCATGGCCGACAGTGCCGAAGGCCGCTGGGTCAATTTCCCGGTTCTGACGGAAACGCACCGCGCCCATGTCAAATCGACGCTCGGGCCGCTGGTCGCGGTCGCCAACCCGTTGGACTACCACACCTTCATCTGGAACAACGAGCCGGCGATGACCGCCACCTTCACTGCCATGGTGTCGGGTGGCTTCGACCTCAACATGCTGGTGCTCGACTTTCCGCGCCCCGACCGCTGCTCGGTCACCGACTGGTGGGCGACGTTGCGTGCCTTCGAATCGGCGCTGAAAACCAACAAGGCGCATGGCGCCATCGTCTCCTCGCTGCCGGAAAACCTGCCCGAGGAATACACCGCCGAACTGATGGCGCGTGGCATGGTGCCCCTGTTCGGCATTTCCGAGGCGATGGATGCCGCAGGCGCAGCGGCCTTCATCGGCTGGGCGTGGGCTGAACCGCAGGCGCAGCCGATCGACACGTCTGCTTCCGGCGCTGCCGGCGGCGAGCATGTCACGCCCGACGAGGCCGAGGCCAAGGCGAGGTTGATCAAGGCCGGTCTTCCGGTGCCCAAGGGCGAGCGCGCCGGCAATGCGGTCGAGGCGGTGATCTCGTCGATGGCGCTCGGCTTTCCCGTCGCTCTGAAGGCGCTGGGTGTCGCCCACAAATCCGAGGTCGGCGCTGTCAGGCTCAACCTCAAGGACGCCGAATCCGTGAGCACGGCGGCGCATGATCTGCTGCCGCTCGGCACCGGGCTTTATGTCGAGCGCATGGTGCGCGACGGTGTCGCCGAACTGATCGTCGGCTTCACCAGGGATCCGATGTTCGGAGCGGTGATGACGCTGGGCACAGGCGGCGTGCTGGTCGAGTTGCTGCGCGACAGCGTCACGCTGATGCTGCCGGCGACCCGCGACGACATCGAGGCGGCATTGCGCGGCCTCAAGCTGTTCCCGCTGCTCGAAGGCTATCGCGGCCGGCCGAAGGCCGATGTCGCGGCCGCCATCGACGCCATCGCGGGCATTGCCGGCTTCGTGCAGAAGAATGCCGGCGAGATCGAGGAACTCGACATCAACCCGCTGATCGTCTGCGTCGAAGGCAAGGGTGCCTGGATCGCCGACGCGCTGCTGGTGCTGGGAGAGAACAAGAATGTCTGACGTCATTTCGACCCGCCGCGAAGGCTCGATCCTCGAGGTCACGCTCGACCGGCCCAAGGCCAATGCCATCGACCTCAAGACCTCGCGGCTGATGGGCGAGACCTTCAAGGCGTTCCGCGACGATCCGGAGCTTCGCGTCGCCATCGTCAAGACCGCCGGCGACAAGTTCTTCTGCGCCGGCTGGGACTTGAAAGCTGCTGCCGGCGGCGATGCTGTCGATGGCGACTACGGCGTCGGCGGCTTTGCCGGCCTGCAGGAGCTGCGCGACATGAACAAGCCGGTCATCGCCTGTGTCAACGGCATGGCGGTCGGCGGCGGCTTCGAACTGGCGCTGTCCTGCGACCTCATCTACGCCTCCGACCACTCTTCCTTCGCGCTCCCCGAAATCCGCGCCGGCACGCTGGCCGATGCCGCGACGATCAAGCTGCCGAAGCGCATTCCCTACCACGTCGCAATGGACCTTCTGCTCACCGGCCGCTGGATGGATGTCGCCGAAGCGCATCGCTGGGGCCTAGTCAACGAGGTGCTGCCCAAGGAAAAGCTCGAGGATCGCGTCTGGGAGATCGCCCGCCTGCTCGCCAGCGGCCCGCCGCTGGTCTTCGCCGCCATCAAGGAGACCGCGCGGGTGGCCGAAGCGCTGACCTTCCAGGACGCGATGAACAGAGTGACGCGCCGCCAGCTGGCGACGGTCGATGCGCTCTACGGTTCGGAAGACAATATGGAAGGTTTCCGCGCCTTCGCCGAAAAGCGCGACCCGGTGTGGAAAGGGAAGTGACTCTGCGGAAATGACAGCGCGAAGCACCCCCCTCTGCCCTGCCGGGCATCTCCCCCTCAAGGGGGGAGATTGGCAGCTTCGGTCTCGGCACTCTTCTTGCGACGCAAAAGATTGGCGAAAGCATCCACGACATCCGATCTCCCCCCTTGAGGGGGAGATGTCCGGCAGGACAGAGAGGGGGGCCTGGGCGCCATCACCTGAAGTTGGTCACCCTGCATGACCGACTACAAAACCCTCATTGACGCCGAGACCTGGGCCTTCATCGAGCGGACCAATTCCTACTATCCGCCCGATACGATCGACTACACGATCGCGCAGCAGCGCGAAATCTACGACCGCATGTGCCGGGAGTTCTTTGCCGGCTATCCCGCAGGTGTTGTGGTCGAAACCTCAACCATTGCCACACCCACGCACGGCATCCCGATCCGCATCTACCGAAGCGCCCCGCAACCGGCGGCGACGGTGCTCTACATCCATGGTGGCGGCTTTATCCTTGGCGGGCTGGACAGCCATGACGATGTCTGCGCCGAGCTTTGCGCCCGCACCAGCTATGAGGTTGTCTCGGTCGACTACCGCCTGGCGCCGGAGCATCTGCATCCGGCCGCCTTCGATGACGCCATGAGCGCATACGAATGGGCTGCGTCCAGCCGCGATCGGCCCATCCTGCTCTGCGGTGACAGTGCCGGCGGCAATCTCTGCGCCGCCGTTGCGCACGCCACACGCGGCCGCGCGAAGCGGCCGGTCGGCCAGGTGCTGATCTATCCCGGCCTCGGCGGCGACCGCTCGCAAGGCTCCTATGTGACGCATGCCGAAGCGCCGATGCTGACCATGCGCGACCTCGAATTCTACAAGCACATCCGCACTGGCGGCGCGGACCGGGCCGGCGATGCGACGCTGGCGCCGTTGGCCGACACCGACTTCACCAACCTGCCGCCGACAGTTCTCATCACCGCCGAATGCGATCCGCTGTCTTCAGACGGCGAAACCTATCGCGACCGGATCACCGACGCGGGCGGGCGGGCCACTTGGTTCGAGGAGGCGGGCCTGGTGCACGGCTATCTCAGGGCCCGCCACACCGTCGGCCGAGCTCGCGAAAGTTTTACGCGTGTCGTCGATACCGTAGCCGCCCTAGGGAAGGGCACCTGGCTCTGGTGAGCGGATTCGCGTCTCACCACGGACCAAGGTCGGCTCACGCCACCGAGCGTCCTGATGCCCGGCCGGCGCTGCGGCCGGAGAAGATACAGCCGCCGAGGAAGGTGCCTTCCAGTGCGGCATAGCCATGCACGCCGCCGCCGCCGAAGCCGGCCGCCTCGCCAACGGCATAGAGGCCGGCCACCGCTTGGCCGTCAGCGCCCAGCACGCGGCTGTCGAGGTCGGTCTGCAGGCCGCCCAGCGTTTTGCGAGTCAGGATGTTGAGGCGCACCGCGATCAGCGGGCCGTTCGCCGGGTCGAGCATCTTGTGCGGCTTGGCCGTGCGGATGAGCTTGTCGCCGAGATAGGCCCGAGCCCCGCGCAGCGCGGTGATCTGCATGTCCTTGGAGAACGGATTGTCGAGTTGCCTGTCGCGGGCACGGATCTCACGCTCGACCTCAGCGACATCGAGCAGCGGCTCGCCGCCGGCCAGCGCATTCATGCGCGCCACCAGCGTCGAAAGATCGGCCTCGACGATGAAGTCCTCGCCCTTCTCCATGAAGGCTTTTACCGGCCCCGGAATGCCTGAGGTGGCGCGGCCGAGCACCTGGCGCCAGCTTTTTCCCGTCAGGTCCGGGTTCTGTTCGGAGCCCGACAGGGCGAACTCTTTCTGGATGATTTTTTTGGTCAGGATGAACCAGGAATAGTCGAAGCCGGTGCTCATGATGTGGCTGAGCGTGCCGAGCGTATCGAAACCGGGATAGAGCGGCACCGGCAGGCGTTTGCCCTGCGCGTCGAGCCACAGCGAGGACGGGCCGGGCAGGATACGGATCGCATGCTCAGTCCAGATCGGCGCCCAGTTCCTGATGCCCTCGACATAGTGCCACATGCGGTCGCGGTTGATGATCGAACCGCCGGCAGCCTCGGTGATCGCCAGCATCCGGCCGTCGACATGGTCGGGCACGCCGGTGATCATGCGCTTGGGCGCGGCGCCCAGCCGCTTGGGCCAGTTTTCCCGCACCAGTCGATGATTGGCGCCGATGCCACCGGAGGCGACGATCACGGCTTGCGCATGCAGCTCGAAATCGCCCGATATGTCGCGCGAGCTCTTATGGCCGCGCTCGACCGTGCTCGGCTGGAGGATATCGCCGTGCACGCCGGTCACGACGGCGCCCGTTCGCGTCAGTTCATTGACCCGGTGGCGAAACCTGAAGCTGATCAATCCACGTTTTTGCGCCTCGCGCACGCGCAGGACAAAAGGTTCGAGCACGCCGGGGCCGGTGCCCCAGGTGATGTGGAAGCGTGGCACCGAATTGCCGTGGCCGATGGCATTGCCGCCGCCGCGCTCGGCCCAACCGACGACGGGAAAGAATTTCAGGCCGCGCTGCAGCAGCCAGGAGCGCTTCTCGCCCGCGGCGAAACCGACATAGGCTTCCGCCCATTTGCGCGGCCAGAAATCCTCCGGCCGGTCGAAAGCAGCAGTGCCCATCCAGTCCTCGAGCGCCAGATCATGCGAATCGCGGATGCGCATCCGCCGCTGCTCGGGCGAATCGACGAGGAAAAGCCCGCCGAACGACCAGAACGCCTGGCCGCCGAGCGACTGTTCCGGTTCCTGGTCGACGATAATGATTTTCTTGCCGGCCTCGGCAAGCTCGGCGGCGGCAACCAGCCCGGCCAGGCCGGCGCCGACAATGATCACGTCCGCATCATCAGCCATTTTCCCTCCCAGGATTAGCCGGCTATTTTAATGCAGGCAGTTAGACGGTCTCCCAGTTGCCGTCCCTGCCGCCGGCGCGGAAGATGGCGTCGATGACCTTCTGGTTGAGCACGGACTCCTCCAGCGTGAAGACACGCTCCTTGCCGCCCTGTGCGGCGCGCGCGAAAGTTTCGACCTCCAACCGGTATTGCTGTGTGCCGGGAAAGCGGAACACTTGTGCTTCGGTGTGGTTCTGGTTGTGCAGTTCGACGCGGTGATGGTCGTAGAGCCCGGCATTGAACGGCGAAAACACCTCGATGAAACCCTTCTCGCCGTGGAACACCATCACCTGGCGTGCCGCCATCTGCGTCGACAGATAGAAGGACAGTTCGAAGTCGCCGAAATCGGCGCGGATCGAGGAATAGATGTCGGTGCCGAATTTCTTATCGCGCTCGATTGTCGCTTGCACGCGTAGCGGCTCCTTGCCGGTCGAAAATCGCGTCGACACGGTCGGGTAAACGCCGATATCGGGCAGCGCGCCGCCGCCGAGATCGAGCTGGTTGCGCATATTGTTGGGATCGACATTGTAGTAGGAGAACGCGCCCTGCACATGGCGCAGCCGGCCAATGGCGCCGCTGGCGATGAGGTCGCGCACCTTGATCCATTGCGGGTGGTAGATGACCATGAAGGCTTCGCAAACCAGCACCTTCCTGGCATCGCGCAGCTTGATCAGCGGCGGGATATCCTTGACGTCGAGCGCCAGAGGCTTCTCGACCAGCACATGCTTGCCCGCCTCAATGGCCTTTGCCGTCCATTCGACATGCTGCGAGGTCGGCAGCGGGATATAGACGCCGTCAACCTCCTTGGAGGCGAGAAGCTCCTCATAGGAGCCGAAGGCATGGCGGGCGCCGAAACGGTCTGCCAGCGCCTTGGCCTTCGACAGGTCGCGGCTGGCGATCGCCGAAAGCACGCCATTCTCCGCTTCGACCATTGCCGGCAACAAATGCTCGCGGCCGATCTTGGCCGTCGACAACACACCCCATCGGAACATCACGCTTCTCCATGTCGATTTACAGGCGACGAGGTTTGCCCGAAATCGACAGAAAAGCCAATGACCGAAGGCAGACCCGGGTCAGCCCCGTTTCCCCGTCAGCGTCATGTCGAAGTCGACGACGTTGGAGTAGAGCGGCGTGCCGACATCCATGCCGTAGCGCGACCGCAGCACCTTGCCGGTGACGTGGAATTTGATCGTGCCGCCCTTCAAACCGTCGAGCTCTGCGGTGAACTTTTCCGCAAACGTCTTGCCGCGCGCCGTCAACCTGCCGGTGACAAGCGCCGACGTGTCGCCGGTGCGGGTCACGCTGGTCGAGCGAAACTGGATCTCCGGGCTGTTGGCCGCATCGAACACCGCGTCGGAGCGCAGAAAGGCGTCGATGCGGCTCTGGCCGGTGCCGACGCTTTCCGGATAGATGGTGAGATCGACCTTCGAGCGCCCGACATCACCATTGTCGATGCGGATCGTGCCCTTGAAGCGGGCGAAGGCGCCGTCGAAGCCGCCGCCGCCGGCCTTGCCGATGGTGAAACGGATGCTGGAGCCTGCCGGACTGACGGTGTAGCTGCCCGCGGCGTCGCTCAACGCCACTGCCGCGGCTGCGGGCACGGCAAGGCATGCGGCAAAAGCCGCGAATCCAAGGATGCGCGCATGCATGGGATTGTTCCTTTCCTGGAGGCAACGCTTGTTCGCGTCCTCACCTCACAAACGCGCCGGCCGCCCGCTCTATTCCCCGTCTGACGAAGGTGTGATCATACGCCTGAGCACGCTGTCGCGCAGCAGGAAGTGGTGGCGCAGCGCGGCTGCGGCATGCAGCGCGACGAGAGCGATGCCGGCATAGGCGAGATACCAGTGCGCCGCCGCCCAGAAGCTTTCGGCGGCATCGGATTCGGTGAGCGGCAGATTGGGCATCACGAACAGGTTGAACGGCATGGTCGGAATTTCCAGGGTCGAAACCGAAACCAGCGCCCAGCCCGACAAGGGCAAGGCGACCTGGAAGGCATAGAGCGCCAGATGCGCGAGCGGCGCCGTCCGCCGCTCCAGAACGCCGACCGAAGCCGGCAGAGGCGGCGCCGCATTGCCGAGCCGCCAGGCGATGCGCAGGATGATGAGGCCCAACAGCAGAAAGCCCAGGGATTTGTGCAGCTGGATCAGCTCGAAGGCCGTGCGCTGGCTCTGGGTCCTCACCATGATGAAGCCAAGGGCGAACTGGCCGATGAAGACGACGCCGATCAGCCAGTGCAGGAGGATCGTCGCCCAGCCGTAGCGGGTTGGCGTGTTGGTGATTGAGGTTTGCATGGAAGGCGAACGTTGCAGAGCCGCGCTTTCTTCCACCCTCCCCCTTGTGGGGAGGGTCGGCGCGAAGCGACGGGGTGGGGCAGCGCCCTACGAGACCCCCATCCCGTCTCGCAATCTCCGCTTCGCTGCGACTGCGAGCCGACCCTCCCCACAAGGGGGAGGGTGAGGGGCGCTCCCTATCGACTCACCTTGAAAAAATCCACAAACGCCCTGAGCGCTGGCCGCATCTGTCGGCGGCTGGGATAATAAACGAAGAACCCGTCAAAGGGCGGGCACCAGTCCTCCAGCACGCGGATCAGCCTTCCGTCGGCGAGCGGGGCCTGGACATACGGCTCGAAGACGAAGGCGAGCCCGGCGCCGTCGCTCGCTGCCTGCGCGATCAGATGGTCCTCGTCGAGGATCAGCGGCCCTTGCGCTGATATCTCGATCTCCTCGCCGTCTTTCTCGAACTCCCAGCGGTAGAGGATGCCGCTGGAAAAGCGGAAGCGGATGCAGCGATGATCGGCAAGGTCGCGCGGATGGCGCGGCTTGGGGTTCGCCGCGAAATAGGATGGCGCGCCGACCACCGCGCCGCGCATGTCCGGCCCGATGCGCACCGCGATCATGTCGCGCTGCAGGCTCTCGCCAAGCCGCACGCCGGCGTCGAAACCGCCCTCGACAACGTCGGTGAAGCGGTCCTCGATGACGATCTCCAGCACGATGTCGGGATAGGCCCTGGCAAAGGCGCCGAGCCGCGGCGTCAGCACCAGATGCGCCGCCGTGCGCGGCACGCTGAGCCGCAGATTCCCGGCCGGTCGCTCACGCGACTCGACCGCCGTCTCCAGAGCCAGGTCGATCTCGGAAAGGGCCGGCCGCAGCCGCTCCAAGAGTTGCGCGCCTTCTTCCGTCGGCGCTACACTGCGGGTGCTGCGCGCCAGCAGTCGCACGCCGAGCCGCGCCTCCAGGCTGGACACCGCATGGCTGACCGCCGATGGCGCGATGGCCAATTCCCTGGCCGCGCCGCGAAAACTGCCGCATTGAGCTACAGTTGCCAGCACGGCCAGTTGTGAGAGATGCGCTCGGTTCATTGATCTATTTCTTAGAACGACCCGTGCGCAGATGAGCCGATTATCGAGCATGGCGCAAGGCGCTACATCAGCGGCATCACAACAAGGAGATCTCGTGATGCAAACCCGCAAGCTAGGAACTGAACTGAACGTCTATCCCGTCGGCCTCGGCTGCATGGGCATGAGTTTCGCCTATGGCGGCCAGCCGGAGGCAGAGGCGATCTCCACGCTGCACCGCGCCGTCGAGATCGGCGTCAACTTCTTCGACACGGCGGAAGTCTATGGCCCTTACGAGAACGAGATCCTGCTCGGCAGGGCGCTGAAATCGGTGCGGAACAAAGTGACGATCGCCACCAAATTCGGCTTCAAGATCCTGGAGGAAGGCACCGGCCTCGACCGCATGGCCGGCGTCGACAGCCGCCCCGAGCACGTCAAGGCGGTGGCCGAAGCCTCGCTGAAGCGGCTCGGCACCGATGTCATCGACCTCTATTACCAGCACCGCGTCGACCCCAACGTGCCGATCGAGGACACGGTCGGCGCCATGGCCGAGCTGGTGCGCGAGGGCAAGGTACGCGCGCTCGGCCTCTCGGAGGCAAGTGCCGCCACCATCCGCCGGGCGCATGCCGTGCATCCGATCGCGGCCGTCCAGAGCGAATATTCGCTGTGGAGCCGAGACCCGGAAGAGGAGGTGTTTGCCGTCTGCCGCGAACTCGGCATCGGCTTCGTTCCCTACAGCCCGCTCGGCCGCGGCCTGCTCACGGGCACCATCGCCAAGCCCGAAACGCTCGATGACGGTGACTGGCGCCGCACCTTGCCGCGCTTCCAGGCCGAGGCCATGGAAGCCAATGCCAAGGTGATCGCCACGCTGGAAAGGATGGCAGCGGAAAAGGGCGTGACCTCGGCGCAGCTGGCGCTCGCCTGGGTGCTGCACCAGGGCGATTTCATCGTGCCGATCCCGGGTGCGCGGAAAATTCGTCATCTCGAGCAGAACACAGCGGCGGCGAGTATCGAGCTGAGTGCTGCCGAGATCGCGGCGATCGGCGATGCGCTGTCGCCGGATAAGGTGATCGGCAAGCGCTACACGGAGGAGTTGCTGGCGCTGGTGAATGGGTAGGCAATGGGGCGCTTCGGCGCCCCATTTTGTTGAGACGCCAACGCGAGGCGCCCCCTCTGTCCTGCCGAACATCTCCCCCACAAGGGGGGGAGATTGAATGTCGTCGCGGCTTTCGCCAATCACCAGCGCTTGAAGGAAGGGCGGCACGGCCAAGCTGCCAATCTCCCTCCTTGTGGGGGAGATGGCCGGCAGGCCAGAGGGGGGCGCCTCGCGCCTACGTCTCTACCACGGCACCAACTCAATCTCAGGCCAGTTCTCCTTTGCCCGCTTCCCCTTCGCCTCATGGGTCTGCCGGTTGTCCATCATCCGGTTCGGCGTGATGCGAAACGAAAAAATGTCGCTCAGCCCGAACGGCGCCACCAGCTCCAATTGCCCGTCAGCATCGTATCGCACCCCAACCGCATGCGTCTTCGAGGCGAAATGGCTGACGGATTGGCTTGAACTGGTGTAGCGCGGGCAGGGCTGCCCGAACTTTTGCGGATACCACAGATGCACCCGCGCCTGGTTGCGCACCTCGACGGGCAAGGGCAGCCCCTCGAAATGTCCTGCCGCCCGGCGGATGACCGCATCCTCAGCCTCGTAAGACAGGTCCGACTCGTCGAAATAAAACAGGTCGACATCCCTAATGCCGTAACCTGACGGCTTGCCGGTCAGATGGTTCCAGACGCTGTTGTAGAGCGCGCCGGAAACCACCAGCCAGTCCGGCAGAGCCAGCGCGCGAGCCCGCACCAGCGCGTCGCGAACCAGCGGGTCCGCCGACACGATGTCGAGAAACGCCTCTCGCTGTGCTTCGAACGGCAGCCCGGAATAGCGCAGATGGTCCATCACCCTTTGGAGGGCGATTCGCCATCTGCTCGCAATCCGTAGTTTCCCGTGGGAAAACCGCTAAGCACTTTTCCTGGAATGCTTCAGCCGCGCAGCACGCCACCGGTCTGCTTGCCGACATTCTCGACGACGCGCTTGGCCAGCGCCTCGAAATCCTCGTCGGTCAGCGTCTTCTCGACCGGCTGGATCGACACTTCGATGGCGATCGATTTTTTGTCGGCGCCGAGCGACGCGCCTTCGAAGATGTCGAAGACCGAAACGCCCGTGATCAGCTTCTTGTCGGCGGCCAATGCGGCGCGCACCAGCGTGCCGGCTTCCACCGTCTTGTCGACGACGAAGGCGAAGTCGCGCTTCACCGCCTGAAAGGCGGAGAGCTCCAGCTTCGGCTTGGTCTTCGTTGGCTTGGCCTTCGGTTCCGGCACGGCATCGACGAACACTTCGAAGCCGCACAGCGGCCCGGACACATCGAGACCTTCCATCGTCTTGGGATGGAACTCGCCGAACGTGCCGAGCACGGTTTTCGGCCCGAGCTTGATCGTGCCGGAACGGCCGGGATGATACCAGGCCGGACCGCCCGCCTCGATCTGCAGCCGCTCGACCGGCGCGCCGCAGGCTTCCAGTGCCGCGATCGCATCGGCCTTGGCATCGAACACGCCGACCGGACCTGAATTGCCGGCCCAGTTGCGGCCGGAGCCGTCGAGCTTGGCGGTGCCGCGGCGCACACCGGCGGCCACGCGCCGCTGCTGGTCGGCGCCGTCGCCCTCATAGGTGCCGGACACCTCGAACAGCGCGACGTCGCCAATGCCCTTGTCGGCATTGCGCTGGGCGGCTGCGATCAGCCCCGGCAGCAGCGACGGCCGCATGTCGGACATGTCGGCGGCGATCGGGTTGGCAAGCTTCAGCGCCGTCTGCCCACCGCCGAACAGTTCGGCGTGTTTGGCCGGGATGAACGACCAGGTGACGGCCTCCATCATGCCGCGCACCGCAAGCGCCCGCTTGGCCGTGCGAGTGCGGACCTGCAGTGTGGTCAGGATTTTCGAATTGACCGCGTCATGAGCGCCGAGCGGCTGCGGCGCGATGTTGTCGACGCCGTGAATGCGCATCACTTCCTCGACGAGATCGGCCTTGCCGTCGACATCCGGCCGCCAGGAGGGCACCTTCACCTTGACGATGTCGCCCGAGCCCTGTGGCTCGAAGCCGAGGCGAGTGAGGATGTCGAGGCTTTCCGCCTTCGGCACCTCGATGCCCGTCAGCCGCTTCACTTCCGACAGCGGGAAGGACACGATCTTCGGCTTGTGCCCGGCATAGCCGGCCACTTCCATTTCCGTCGGCGTTCCGCCGCAGAAATCGAGCACCAGCCTGGTCGCGAGTTCGACGCCCGGCACCATGAATTCGGGGTCGACGCCGCGCTCGAAGCGATAGCGGGCGTCGGTGATGATGCCGAGCGCACGGCCGGTGCGGGCGGTTGCGATCGGGTCCCACAGCGCTGATTCGATCAGCACGTCAGTGGTGCTCTCATCGCAACCCGAATGTTCGCCGCCCATGATGCCGGCGATCGATTCGACGCCGTTGTCGTCGGCAATCACGCACATCTCCGGCGTCAGCGTGTATTCGCGGCCGTCCAGCGCCAGCACTTTTTCGCCGTCCCTGGCGCGGCGCACCACGAGGTTGCCGGCCACCTTCGCGGCGTCGAACACATGCAACGGCCGGCCGCGGTCGAAAGTGACATAGTTGGTGATGTCGACCAGGGCGCTGATCGGGCGCAAACCAATGGCGATCAGGCGCTGCTGCAGCCATTTCGGTGACGGGCCGTTCTTGACACCCCTCACCATCGTCAGCGCGAAGCCGGGGCAGAGTTCCGGCGCCTCGATCGTGACCTTCACGGGGCACAGCCCGTCGCCGACATGCGGCATGATCGCGCCACCCACGAGCCGTCCGAGGCCGCTTGCCGCCAGATCCCTGGCGATGCCGTAGACGCTGGTGGCATCAGGCCGGTTCGGCGTCAGATTGATCTCGATGACCGGATCGTCGAGATGCGCATAGGATGCAAAGCTGGTGCCGACCGGGGCGTCGGCCGGCAAATCGATGATGCCATTGTGCTCGTCCGACAGTTCCAGCTCGCGCTCGGAACACATCATGCCATGGCTCTCGACGCCACGGATCTTGCCGACCGTCAGCGTCACATCGATGCCGGGCACATAGGTGCCGGGCGCGGCGAAGGCGCCGATCAGGCCGGCGCGGGCGTTCGACGCGCCGCAGACGACCTGGACGGGGGGCTTGCCGTCGCCGGTGTCGACGGTGAGCACGCGCAGCCGGTCGGCATCGGGATGCTGCACCGCCGTCAGCACCTTGGCGATGACGAAGGGTTTCAGGCTCGACTTGTCGTCGACATGCTCGACTTCGAGGCCGATCGAGGTCAGCCGTTCGACGATCTCGTTGAGCGTGGCGTCGGTCTCGAGATGATCCTTGAGCCAGGAGAGGGTGAATTTCATGGGACTGTTCCGTCTGGTCTTTTGACGCTTGATTTCAGGTGTCTAGGCAGGTCGTCGGACATATGCAGGAAGGGAAGCTGCTCGCTGACATAGGCATGCAGCCTTGGTTTGAAATCGGCCGGCGCGTCCATGGCGCCGAGCATGAAGTAGATGTCATCCTCCAGCCGCTCGTCGACATAGGCGATGGGCGAGCCGCAGACGCCGCAAAACGAGCGCGTCACCGGGCCGTTCTCATACATCTTCAGCGCCTTGCCGGTGAACGCCACCTGGTCAACCAGGAAGCCGACAAAGGCCGAGACCGGCGCGCCGCTCGCCCGCCGGCAATCGCCGCAATGGCAATAGCTGACGTGATGCGGTTCAGCCGAAGCCTCGAACCGCACGGCGCCGCAGCGGCAGCCGCCGAGATGGGGCGCTGTCACGCGCTCAGGCCTCCGAACAAAGTCGGCATGTCGAGCGGCCGGAAACCGTAATGCGACAGCCAGCGCACATCGGCGTCGAAGAAGGCGCGCAGGTCCGGCATGCCGTATTTCAGCATGGCGATGCGGTCGATGCCCATGCCCCAGGCAAAGCCCTGATACTCGTCCGGATCGAGCCCGCCGGCGCGCAGCACATTGGGGTGCACCATGCCGCAGCCCAGGATCTCCATCCAGTCTGAGCCTTCGCCGAAGCGCACTTCGCCGGGCCGCGAGCGGTCGCACTGGATGTCGACCTCGAGGCTTGGCTCGGTGAACGGGAAGAAGGACGGCCGGAAGCGCATCTTGACCGAGGGCACCTCGAAGAAGGCCTTGCAGAATTCCTCCAGCACCCACTTCATGTTGGCGACATTCGCCGTATTGTCGATCACCAGACCCTCGACCTGATGGAACATCGGCGAATGCGTGGCGTCGGAATCCTGCCGATAGGTCTTGCCCGGAATGACGATGCGGATCGGCGGCTTCTGCTTCTCCATGGTGCGGATCTGCACGGGTGAGGTGTGGGTGCGCAACAGCTTGCGCTCGCCCTTCTCGTCCGGCTGGAAGAAGAACGTGTCGTGCATCTCGCGCGCCGGATGCCCCTCGGGGAAATTCAGCGCGGTGAAATTGTAATAGTCGGTCTCGATATCGGGACCTTCGGCGATGGCGAAGCCGAGATCGCCGAAGATCGCGGCGATCTCGTCGATGACCTGGCTGATCGGATGGATGCGGCCGCGCTCGGCCGGCGACTGCCGCACCGGCAGCGTCACGTCGACCTTTTCCGCGGCGAGACGTGCTGCGATCGCCACGTCCTTCAACTCGGCCTTGCGGGCCGTCAGCGCCTCGGTGACGCGGTTCTTGAGGCCGTTGATGACCGGGCCCTTGAGCTGGCGCTCCTCGGCGGTCATGGCGCCAAGCGTTTTCAGCATTTCGGACACGGTGCCCTTCTTGCCGAAGGCGGCGATGCGCACAGCCTCGATGGCCGGCTCGTCGGCGGCCGATGCGATGTCGGCCAGAAGTGAATCTTCCAGGGCTTCAAGATTTCCAGCGGTGGCGTTCACAGTGAAGCTCTCTCGATAGGGCGACCGACACCATTTTGGTTCGTCGTCACCATTTTGGTTACATCAGGGTCAAAAAAGAACCCGCGCCAGCCGTGCCAGCGCGGGTTCCCCATAATCAGAATTGCGAATGCTTGGGAAGCGCTGGTCTTAGGCGACAGCGCTTTCAAAAGCGTTCGGCGTGGTGTTCTTCAGATATTCGAGCGCCACCTTGGCCTTGGCCACGAGCGCGGCGAAAGCCTGCGGCTCATGGATGGCCATGTCGGACAGGATCTTGCGATCGATCTCGATGCCGGCCTTGTTGAGGCCGTCAATGAAGCGGCCATAGGTCAGGCCATGCTCGTGGGTCGCCGCGTTGATGCGCTGGATCCACAGCGCGCGGAACGAGCGCTTGCGGTTCTTGCGGTCGCGGTAGGCATACTGCAGCGACTTTTCCACCGCCTGCTTGGCGATGCGAATGGTGTTCTTGCGACGGCCGTAGAAGCCCTTGGCGGCTTTCAGGACCTTCTTGTGCTTGGCGTGCGAGGTGACGCCTCTCTTTACGCGTGCCATGTCATGATCTCCTTAAAAGCAATTCCAGGAAAAGTGTCTTGCGGTTTTCCGTTCGGAATTGCGTAAAACTAATACGTGTCCAGACCGAATGCTCAGAGGCCGTTCGGCAGAAAATTCTTGATGACCTTCTTGCCATCCGGTTCAGCCAGAACCATCGTGCCGCGGGCATTTCGAATGAACTTGTTGGAACGCTTGATCATGCCGTGACGCTTGCCGGCCGCAGCCGACAGGACTTTACCCGTACCTGTGATCTTGAACCGCTTTTTGGCGGCCGACTTGGTCTTCATCTTGGGCATTTTGCTACTCCGTATTGTTGGCGCACTATCGCGCTTCTTGTTCGCTCCGGGCCGACCAAAGCCCGAAAAGCAAATGAAACCGCCACGGCATGCCCTGCCGGGCGGTTTTCTTGAACGGCGGTCCTATACGTCAAAGACGGCCTGTGCGCAACACCTGAAGCCGTGCGACGCTCTGTCCCCACTCAGGGCAGCGTGAACCACACCGGCAGCATGCCCGACTGCTGCGCGCCGTCGATCAGTTCGAAGGCCGGTAACGCAACCAGGAACACCAGGCCGTCGAGCAGCGTGGTCAACAGCAGGCGTGGCTTGAAGCTGCCTGTGTCGCCCTCCTGGTAGAGGGAGAGCTTCGGGAAGAAGCGCGGCACCTTGTTCAGATAGGCCTGATAGGGAGCGCCGAGCGCTTCCTTGAGGAATTTCTCTTCGCGCAGGATGACGATATGGAAGGCGCCCGCGCACAGCACCGCGAACAGGATGATGCCGGAAAACGAGCCGATCTGTGCGCCGACGCCGGCCGCGGCCACCGTCGAGAACACATAGAGCGGGTTGCGGGTGATCGAATAGGGCCCGCCGGTGACCACCTCGGACGATTTGCGCCCGCCTATATAGAGCGTCGCCCAAAGCCGTCCGACGATGCCGAGGAAAATCAAGAGCACGCCGAACATCTCGATCGTTTCATGCACCGGCGTGTCGGGCGGGAAGGTCGACTGGCCAAACAGCAGCGCCAAAAACAGCACCACCACGAGCACGGCAAGCACCAGCCGACGCATTTGCTGGTAATTGCCCAGCCCGTATTTGAGTTCGTTGTCCAAGAGGTGTCCGATCGTCGAAGAGCCAATTGCATGTCGCCCAAAAGTGGGTCCGGTTTTGGGAGGACGACATGCATAAAAACAAAGCCGGCGATCGCAGCTTTAGCCGAGAAACAGGCGTCCCGCCGATCGCCGGGACGCTCTGCAAGACAATTCAGGCGGATTTGGAGCGCTGGCCACGCCTGACTTTATCGTGATCTCAGGTGGTGTTGATATTCAGCACACCTTAGCGCGGCGCCAGCACCATCATCATCTGGCGGCCCTCGAGCTTCGGCTCCGCCTCGACCTTGGCGATGGTCGCCACTTCCTCGCGCACCTTGTTCAGAAGCTGCATGCCGAGTTCCATATGCGCCATCTCGCGGCCACGGAAGCGCAACGTCAGCTTGACCTTGTCGCCTTCCTCGAAGAAGCGGCGCACCGCCTTCATCTTGGTCTCGTAGTCATGGCTGTCGATGTTCGGGCGCATCTTGATCTCCTTGATCTCGATGACCTTCTGATTCTTGCGCGCCTCGGCCGCCTTCTTCTGGTTGGCGTATTTCAACTTGCCGAGATCGAGGATCTTTACGACGGGGGGCACCGCATTGGGCGATATCTCAACGAGATCGAGCCCGGCCTCTTCGGCGAGCAGCAATGCGTCGTTGATGGAAACATCGCCGCGGTTCTGGCCTTCGGCGTCGATAAGCTGGACCCGGGGAACCCGGATGTCACGGTTGGAGCGCGGCCCATCCTTGGTCGGCGCCGCTGCTTTGAAAGGTCTGCGAATGGTCGTGGTCTCCTTGGCCGTTTCGTTCAGGATTTGTCGGTTTGATGCGTGGACGCGCCAATGTGGGGAGCGCGCGGGCGGAGTCAATAGCACAGCATTGACAGAAAATCACCCTGATCACCGCCTGCACCAAACAAAGAAACAGCACGAGCACTTTTCGCCACGCCCGTGGCTGTGCCACAAGAACCCCGAGCCAGAAGAGGGGCCCGAGGAAAAAGCCATGACCGTCACGCCCCCAACCGTTCTCCCCCCGACCTTTCTCGATGTCGATGGGTCCCGCATCGCGGTGCGCCATAGCGCGGGCTCGGCGCCCGGCATCGTCTGGCTGGGCGGCTACAAATCGGACATGCTGGGCACGAAGGCCGAGACGCTGTCGGACTGGGCGGCAAAAGAAGGCCGCGCCTTCCTGCGCTATGACTATTCTGGCCATGGTGAATCCGGCGGCGCCTTTGCCGACGGCACGATTTCAAAGTGGCTTTCGCAGAGCCTTGCCGTGTTCCGGCACTTCAGCAGCGGCAGCCAGATCCTGGTTGGCTCGTCGATGGGCGCCTGGATCGCGCTGCGCATGGTGCAGGAATTGCGTAAGGCGGGTGAGACCAATGTCGTCGGCCTGGTGCTGCTGGCGCCGGCGCCGGATTTTACCGCCGAACTGGTCGAACCGGTGCTGACCGCGGCGCAAAAGCGCGACCTCGCCGAAAAGGGGTTCTTCGCCGAGCCCTCCGACTACTCCACGGAGCCGTATATCTACACGCGCGCCCTGATCGAGGACGGTCGCGACAACAGGGTGATGACCGGGCCGATCGACACGCATTGCCCGGTCCACATTCTGCAGGGCCTGGCCGATCCGGACGTGCCATCGAGCCACGCGCTGAAGCTGGTCAGCCTGCTGCCGGCCGATGACGTCACGCTGTCGCTGATCCCTGACGGCGATCATCGCCTGTCGCGGCCGCAGGATCTCGACATGCTGGTGCGGGCGGTCGGCGACATGGCCGGGCGGGGCAAGTGACGATGCGCCTTTCGATCCCGATCTCCGCCTTCGTCGCGGCCATCGTTGGCTTCGGCGGCACGCTCGCCATCGTCATTGCCGCCGCCCACGCGGTCGGTGCGACGCAAATTCAGACGGCGAGTTGGGTGACGACGATTTGCCTGGCCATGGCGATCGAGAGCCTGTGGCTGTCCTGGCGCACGAAAATGCCTGTCATCACCGCATGGTCGACGCCAGGCCTGGCGTTGATGGCGGCGTCGACCGGCTTTTCGATCGGCGAGGCCGTCGCCGCCTTCATCGTCACCGCCATCCTGTTGATCGCCACTGGCCTGTTCCGGCCCCTGACGCAATTGATCTCCAGGATACCGCCCTCCGTCGCCTCAGGCATGCTCGCCGGCATCGTCGTCACCTTCGCCCTCAATGCGGTCAAGACCGTTCCTGTCGACCCCTGGCTGATCCTGCCTCTGATCACGGCCTTCTTCTTGATCCGCCTGTTCCACCCGGCGCTGTCGGTGCTGTCGGTGCTGATCGGCGGCGGTCTCGCCGCGTTTCTTACCGGCCGCGTCGGCGGCCTGCCGACACCCGAACTGTCGACTCTGACGCTGATCGCGCCCGATTTCACCGTCAAGGCAATCATCGGCCTGGCGCTGCCGCTCTATCTCGTCACCATGGCTTCGCAGAACCTGTCGGGCCTCGCCGTGCTGCGCGCCGCCGGTTATCATCCGGAGCCCGGCCCGCTGATCGGCGTCACCGGCCTGTTTTCCCTGCTGTCGGCGCCGTTTGGCGGCTCGACCACCAACCTGGCGGCGATTTCGGCGGCGATCTGCACCGGGCCTGACGTCCATCCCGACCCTGCCGAGCGCTGGAAGACCGGCCCCTTCTATGCGCTCGCCTATCTCATTTTCGCGATTTTCGGCGCGTCGCTGGTGGCGATCTTCGCCGTCCTGCCGCAGAGCCTGATCGTGCTGGTGGCGGGTCTTGCGCTGATGGCGTCGCTTGCCAATGCGCTGGCGATCGCGCTGAAGGACGAGGCCGACCGCATGGCCGCCACCGTCACCTTTGTCGTCACCGCCTCCGGCCTGACCCTGTTCGGCGTTGGGGCCGCATTCTGGGGGCTGATCGCCGGGCTGGTCGTGCTTTTCCTCGACAGGCTCAAAAAGCGATAATCATTTCAGCCGCTTGTCCGGTTTTGGCGGACCTTGTCTTGAATCGCCGTTTTTGCCTTCCCATTTCGATTCCACGCAGCCGGTCCTGGCTGTCTCCAACCGAAGGAATGGGAGAAAATGAACACATCTGCATTGATCCGCCCGGCCTGGACGCCGGCAACCATCGCGTTGATGGTGATCGGGTTCATGGTGTTCTGGCCGCTCGGCTTCGCCATGCTCGCCTACATCATCTGGGGCGACCGGCTCGACGGCTTCAAGCGTGACGTCAACCGCGCCACCGACGGTATCTTCGCCGGCTGCCGCCGCGGTTCCGACAAGGCCGCGCGCTGGGGCAATGGCTCCGCCCGCACCGGCAACGTCGCTTTCGACGACTGGCGCGAAAAGGAGCTTGAGCGCCTCGCCGAGGAACGCCGCAAACTCGACGACATGCTGACCGAGTTCGACGACTATGCCCGCGAACTGCGTCGGGCCAAGGATCAGGACGAGTTCGATCGCTTCATGGCGAACCGCAACAAGTCGACCGCTCCGGCAAAGACCGATCCGAGCACCGGCACGACCCCGACCAAGCGTGGCAAGGGCTCGAACCTGCTTGACGACTGAGGCCGAGCGACAGGCCCGATCGTGAAAAAACGGCGTCGCGCGAGCGGCGCCGTTTCTTTTTTGTTCTAGTCGTTTTTCTCGAATCGCGTATCGTCCCGCCATGACCATCGGATTCTTCCGCAATCTGACGAAGCCCAAGGCCACGCCAGTCGTGGAGCGCGAATATTGCGTCGCTGGCCGCACGCTCCCGCTCAAGATCGTCGAGAGCGCCCGGGCCCGGCGCCTGACGCTGCGCATCGATTCCGGCGGCCAGGGCCTGCGCATCACCGTGCCGCCCGGCCTGCGCCGCGGCGAGGTGGACAGGTTCCTCGACCGCCATCAGGACTGGCTGGAGCAGCGTCTCGCCAAAGTGCCGACGCGGCCACAGGTGCGGCCGGGCATCAAGATTCCGATCCGCGGCGTGCCGCACCGCATCGTCCATGAGCCGTCAAAGCGCGGCACCGTGACGGTATCGCGCGACGAGCGCGGCCCGCTGCTGATCGTCCATGGCGACCGTGTGCACCTGCCGCGCCGCATCGCCGACTTCTTGAAGCGCGAGGCCAAGAAGGAGATCGAGAAGCTGGTGGTCAAACACACCGAGGCGCTCGGCAAGCGCGCCAAGGCGATCCGCTACAAGGACACGTCAAGCCGCTGGGGCTCCTGCACCTCGGAAGGCAATCTGTCCTTCTCCTGGCGCATCATGATGGCGCCGCAACCGATCATCAACTACCTCGTGGCGCATGAGGTGGCGCATCTCAAGGAGATGAACCACGGCCCGAAATTCTGGAAACTGTGCGAAAAACTCTGCCCCGACACCGACCGCTGCAAGGACTGGCTGAAGCGCAATGGCGGCGCGCTGCAGGCGATCGTGTTCGAGTAGTCAGTCGTCATTCGCGGCATTGAGCTCATCCGGCCGCAGGCCCTCATCGCCATGGTGCGGCCACGGCAGGAAATTCCGGTCGAATTCATCGCTGCCGAAATAATCCAATGCGCGATGCGCTTCGGCGCCGTTGAAGGCGGCCTTATCCATCAGATGGGCGATCACCTCGCGCGCCTGCGCGACCTTCTGCTTGAGTTCCGCAACCGTTCTGTCGGCCATGATCGTTCTCCCACCCGGTTTGCTGTCAATCCCGTCCATCAATAGGTAGCGCCTTTGGCCTTGCCGGCAAACAGCATGCTTTTTCTCGACTCTGTCGCGATTTCATGCCAATTCCCGCGCCATGGCGCTCGACATCAAAATCTGCGGCTTGAAGACCGACCAGGCGATGGCCGCGGCGCTCGCCGGCGGTGCCAGCCACGTCGGCTTTATTTTCTTTGCCAAGAGCCCACGCTACGTCGAGCCGGTGGAAGCGGGCCGTCTGCGCGAAGCGGCGCGCGGCAAGGCCTTGGCGGTCGCCGTCACCGTTGACGCCTGCGATGCGTTCATCGGTGAGATCGTCGAAACGATGCAGCCCGACATGCTGCAGCTGCACGGCTCGGAAACACCCGAGCGGGTGGCCGAACTGAAAGCCCGCTATGGCCTGCCGGTGATGAAGGCGTTGCCGCTCAGCGAGGCTGCCGACCTCGGCCGGGTCAAGCCTTTCATCGGCATTGCCGACCGGTTCCTGTTCGATGCCAAGCCGCCGAAAGGCTCCGAGCTGCCGGGTGGCAATGGCGTCGCCTTCGACTGGCGCATCCTTGCCGGCCTTGACGCCGGCGTCGATTACATGCTTTCCGGTGGGCTCAACGCCGCCAATATCGGCGATGCCCTTCGGCTTGCGAATCCGCCCGGAATAGACATTTCTTCCGGCGTGGAAAGCGCGCCGGGCGTCAAGGATCCGGCGTTGGTCGAACAGTTTTTCCGGGCCGTCCGGGCAGCACGCGACGACCGCGCCGCCTAAAGCCTTAAATGAGAGCATGTCCCGGAAAAGTGGGAACCGGTTTTCCGACAAGGACATGCTCAAAACATAAGATGCAGGAGATCGGCGATGAACAAGCCGGCGACACCCAATTCCTTCCGCACCGGACCCGACGAGCAGGGCATGTTCGGCATTTTTGGCGGCCGTTTCGTCGCCGAAACGCTGATGCCGCTGATCCTCGACCTCGAACGGCACTGGAATGAGGTCAAGAACGATCCGGATTTCAGGGCTGAGCTGACCGACCTTTCGACCCATTATGCCGGGCGGCCGTCGAAGCTGTATTTTGCCGAAGGCCTGACCAGGCATCTTCGTGAGGTTTCCTCGGCGAAGGGCCTCGGGGGCGGCGCCAAGGTCTATTTCAAGCGCGAGGACCTGAACCACACCGGTTCGCACAAGATCAACAACTGCCTCGGCCAGATCCTGCTGGCCAAGCGCATGGGCAAGAAGCGCATCATCGCCGAGACGGGCGCCGGCCAGCATGGCGTCGCATCCGCCACCGTTGCCGCCCGCTTCGGCTTTCCCTGCGTCGTCTATATGGGCGCTACCGACGTCGCCCGCCAAAGCCCCAACGTCTTCCGCATGAAGCTGCTCGGCGCCGAAGTGCGACCGGTCACCGCCGGTCACGGCACGCTGAAGGACGCCATGAACGAAGCCCTTCGTGATTGGGTGACCAATGTCGAGGACACCTATTACCTGATCGGCACCGCCGCCGGTCCGCATCCCTATCCGGAGCTGGTGCGCGACTTTCAGTCGGTCATCGGCACCGAGGCACGCGCGCAGATCCTCGAACAGGAAGGCCGGCTGCCCGACACCATCATCGCCGCTGTCGGCGGCGGCTCTAACGCCATCGGCCTGTTCCATCCTTTCCTCGACGACAAGGAGGTCAAGATCATCGGCATCGAAGCCGGCGGGCGTGGCCTCGACGGCATCGAGCATTGCGCTTCGATGAATGCGGGCGCGCCGGGCGTGCTGCACGGCAACCGCACCTATCTCCTGCAGAATGCCGACGGCCAGATCATGGACGGCCATTCGATCTCGGCCGGTCTCGATTATCCCGGCGTCGGCCCGGAACATTCCTGGCTGCGCGACTCCGGCCGTGTCGAATACGTGCCGATCCTCGACGACGAGGCGCTGGAAGCCTTCAAGTTGACGACGCGCGTCGAAGGCATCATCCCGGCGCTCGAATCCGCGCACGCCATCGCGCATGCGGTCAAGATTGTGCCGGCCATGGACAAGGACCAGATCGTCATCGTCAACCTGTCGGGCCGTGGCGACAAGGACGTGCATACGGTGGCTTCGATGCTGGGCATGGAGATTTGATTATGACCACCCGCATCGACCGCCGCATGGCAAAGCTCAAATCCGAAGGCCGCCCGGCGCTCGTCACCTATTTCATGGGCGGCGATCCGGATTATGAGACATCCCTGTCGATCATGAAGGCGCTCCCCGGCGCCGGCTCCGACATCATCGAACTCGGCATGCCGTTCTCCGACCCGATGGCTGACGGCCCGGCGATCCAGGCTGCCGGCCTGCGCGCGCTGAAAGGCGGCCAGACGCTGGTCAAGACGCTGAAGATGGCGGCCGAGTTCCGCGCCGGTGACAACGAAACGCCGATCGTGCTGATGGGCTACTACAACCCGATCTACATCTACGGCGTCGACCGTTTCCTGAAAGACGCACTGGCCAGCGGCATCGATGGCCTGATCGTCGTCGACCTGCCGCCGGAGATGGATGAGGAACTCTGCATTCCGGCACTGAAAGCCGGTATCAATTTCATCCGCCTGGCGACGCCGACCACCGACGACAAGCGGCTGCCCAAGGTGCTGCAGAACACGTCGGGCTTCGTCTACTATGTGTCGATGACCGGCATCACTGGCTCCGCACTTGCCGACACCGGCAAGGTCGCCGCCGCCGTCAAGCGCATCAAGGGCCACACGGACCTGCCGGTTTGCGTCGGCTTCGGCGTCAAGACCGCAGAGCAGGCCCGTGTCATCGGCGCCAATGCCGATGGCGTCGTCGTCGGCACCGCGATCGTCAACGCGGTCGCCAATGTGCTGGGGCCGAAGGGCGAAAAGACTGCCGACCCGGCGGAGGCCGTCGCCACACTGGTCAGCGGCCTGGCGCAAGGCGTGCGCTCGGCCCGCCTTGCTGCTGCCGAATAGTTTTCCTACGTTTTTAGCCAACTCTTCGTCAGGACAGGAGCCGAAGCGATGAACTGGATCACCAATTACGTCCGCCCGAAGATCAATTCGATGCTCGGCCGGCGCACCGACATGCCCGAGAATCTCTGGATCAAGGATCCGGAGACCGGCGAAATGGTGTTCCACAAGGATCTGGAATCCAACCAGTTCGTCATCCCGTCTTCCGGCCACCATATGAAGATCTCGGCCAAGGAGCGGCTGAAATTCTTTTTCGATGACGGCAAGTACGAGACCCTGGACAATCCTAAGGTCATGCAGGATCCGCTGAAATTCCGGGACGAGAAGCGCTATGTCGACCGGCTGAAGGATGCCAAGGCCAAGACCGGCCTCGAAGACGCGATCATCAACGCGCTGGGCACCGTCGAGGGCCTGCCGGTGGTGGTAACAGTGCAGGACTTCGCTTTCATGGGCGGTTCGCTCGGCATGGCCGCCGGTGACGCTATCGTGCACGGCTTCGAAGTCGCCTTGCAGCGCAAGCGGCCGCTGATCCTGTTTGCCGCGTCCGGCGGCGCCCGCATGCAGGAAGGCATCCTGTCGCTCATGCAACTGCCGCGCACGACAGTTGGCGTTGACCGGCTGAAGGAAGCCGGCCTTCCCTACATCGTCGTGCTGACCAACCCGACCACCGGCGGGGTCACGGCTTCCTACGCCATGCTGGGCGACGTGCACATTGCCGAACCTGGCGCGCTGATCGGCTTTGCCGGACCGCGCGTCATCGAACAGACCATCCGTGAAAAGCTGCCCGATGGTTTCCAGCGCTCCGAATATCTGATGGAGCACGGCATGGTCGACATGGTTGTGTCGCGGCTGGAGATGCGGGCCACGATCGCGCGCCTGCTGAAGATGCTGCTCAAGATACCGGAGGCGGAAAAGCCGCTGGAGCCGGAAATCCTGCCGCCGGCGGTGATCGCCGCCGAAGCCCGGCCGCAGGCCTGACGCGACACTGTGCATGTCGCCCAAAAGTGACCTCGGTTTTGGGAAAACGACATGCACAAAACACGACTTTGCTCGCCGCTAACAGCGATTGCGCCATGTCTATGGCGCGCTGTAGCCTTTTGATTGCCATGGCCGTTCCGGGAGCGATTCTGGCTCTCGGGCCATGCGCGAGGATTCTGTCATGACAACGCTCGCCGCCGACCGCGAAATCGAAGCCCTGATGGCGCTTCACCCGAAAGGCTTTGACCTTTCGCTCGACCGTATCACGCGGCTTCTGGAGCGGCTGGGCAATCCGCAGGACTTGCTGCCGCCGGTCATCCATATCGCCGGCACCAACGGCAAGGGCTCCTGCGCCGCCTTTTCCCGTGCCCTGCTTGAAGCCGCCGGCCACCTTGTCCATGTCCACACCTCGCCGCATCTGGTGAACTGGGCCGAGCGCTACAGGCTCGCCGCCGAGGGGGGCGGCAAGCTTGTCGACGACGAGACCTTCGCCGAGGCCATTGCCCGCGTCGCCAAGGCCAATGACGGCCAGAAGATCACCGTCTTCGAGATCCTCACCGCCGTCACCTTCATCCTGTTTTCCGAACATCCGGCCGAAGCCGCCATCATCGAGGTCGGCCTCGGCGGCCGCTTCGACGCCACCAATGTCGTCGCCAGGCCTGCGGTGTCGGTGATCATGCCGGTGTCGATGGATCACGAAGCCTATCTCGGCGACCGTGTCGAACTGATCGCGGCTGAAAAGGCCGGCATCATGAAGCGCGGCTGCCCGGTGGTCATCGGCGCGCAGGAAAGCGAAACGGCGCTGCAGGTGCTGATCGAGACCGCCGAGCGGCTGGAGTGCCCGACCTTCGTCTACGGCCAGGATTTCCTCGCCTTCGAGGAAAACGGCCGCATGGTTTACCAGGACGAGGACGGCCTGATGGACCTGCCGCCGCCGCGCCTGCCCGGGCGCCACCAGTTCGCCAATGCGGCCGCCGCGATCGCCGCGGTCAAGGCGGCCGGCTTCGAGATCAGCCACCGCGCCGCCGAGAAGGCGATGACCCATGTTGCTTGGCCCGGCCGCATGCAGAAGCTGATGCAAGGCCGGCTGGCGGAGCTGGCGCCGAAGGGCGCCGACATCTGGCTCGACGGCGGCCACAATCCGGGCGCCGGCGTGGTCGTTGCCGAAGCATTGGCCGAGCAGGAGGAGAAGAACCCGCGCCCGCTCTTCCTCATCTCGGGCATGATCAACACCAAGGACCAGAGCGGCTATTTCCGCGCCTTCAAGGGCCTCGTCCGGCATGTCTACACCGTGCCGGTCAGCCTGAGCGACGCCGGCGTGCCGAACGACGAACTGGCGATCCGCGCTACGGAAGCCGGGCTGACTGCCGAGCCGGTGAGTTCCGTCGCCAACGCACTGATGCTGCTGCGAGACACCTGGGATGGCCCGGCGCCGCGCATCCTGATCGGCGGATCGCTTTATCTGGCCGGCGCCGTGCTGGCTGAGAACGGCACGCCGCCGACCTGAGAGAGCCTGGCCTGCACGAGGAGCTCATGATGATCAAGGTGAAGCAACTCGCCCATGTCTGCATCTTCGCGCAAGACCTGGAAGCGACGCGCAGTTTCTACCGCGACGTGCTCGGCATGGACACAAGGTTCAATTTCCTGCGCGACGGCAAGATTTTCGGCTTCTACCTGGATTGCGGTGGCCGAAGTCATGTCGAGGTGTTCCAGAAAGACGGCACGAGCTTCAACGAGCTCAATCAGATCAACCATTTCTGCCTGGAAGTCGAAGACATCGACGCCGCGATCGTCCATATCAAGTCGAAGGGCATCGACGTGACCGCCAAGAAGCATGCCTGCGACGACACCTTTCAGGCCTGGATCCGTGACCCCAACGGCGTGAAGATCGAGCTGTTCGAATACACGGCAAAAAGCGCGCAGTTCACCGGCGGCGACCGCATCGCCGACTGGTGACCGCACTTCAGGTCCCACCAGTCCGGGCACGGTTTTGGCGCATTACTTCAGCTCGATCTCGATGAAAGCATATTCGCCGTCATTGGCGCTGATGACGTCGTGCTCGACGCCCTCCTTGCGGAAATAGGGCGCGCCTTTCTTCATCTCGGCGAAGGTCTCGCCATCCTTGGTCTTGAGCTTCACTTTGCCGTCCATCAGCGGCACGACGACATAGTCGTGGCCATGGCGATGCCAGCCGGTGTTGTCGCCGGGCTGGAAGCGGTACTCGGTGACGATGACGCGCTCATTGTCGATGAAGACGGTGGCCTTGGCGGATCCGGTCATATCGCTCTCCCTGTTTCTGCTGCCAGCAGAAGACATGGCGCGCCCCGATGTGAGGGCCAGAGGGGGTTAGCGATGACGCCAACAAAAAGCCCGGCGCGATGGCCGGGCTTTTGATATCGTGAAGTTCAGTTGGATCAAAGGCTGCCATTGATCCAGTGCGACAGCGCAGTCTTGGGCGCGGCACCGACCTTCATATCGGCGACTTCGCCGCCCTTGAAGATCATCAGCGTCGGGATCGAGCGCACGCCGAACTGCGCGGCAAGCTCGGGATTCTCGTCGATGTTGAGCTTGGCGATCTTAACCTTGCCGCCGAGCTCGTTGGCGATCTCTTCCAGCGACGGGCCGATCATCTTGCACGGGCCGCACCATTCAGCCCAGAAATCCACCACGACCGGCTCCTTGGCGTTGAGCACGTCGGCCTGGAAATTGTTCTTGTCGACCTTGACGGTGGCACCCATGCGGAAAATTCCTTTCGAGAGTTCTTTGTCGCACCAAATGTGGTGGCTGTCGCGCCCTTCTTCAAGCAGGTCTTGTGTCACGCTCCTGTGAGTCGGGCAAGGGCGTCATCCATGGCCCCGGCCGGCAGTTCGATCAGTCGTGGCGCTTCAGTGAACAGCAGGGCGGCCTTGACCTCACGCCCGGGATAAAGCGGCTGCAGCAGGGCGCGATAGAGCGCCAGCTGCAACAGATAGGCCGGGGGAATCTCGGCCAGCGTGGCGGGGGCCGGCCGATTGGTCTTGTAGTCGACGATCGAAACCGTGTCCGCGGTCACCGCCAATCGGTCGATCTTGCCGGAAATCGAACGCGTTTTACCCCTGACCTGCAGGCTACCCGTGATCGCGACCTCGGCGCGCGACGATGGCGCGAACAGCTGGCCGAGGCGTGGATCGGCAAGAATGGCGATGACCGACGCCAGGGCCTTTTCGCGCTCTGAGGGCGGCCATGCGGCACCTGTTCGCGCGAGATAACGCTCGGCCGCGCCCTGGCGTTCACCCTCGGCAAGGCCGGGCAGCATCTGCAGCAGCTTGTGCAAAGCGAGCCCGCGCAGCACGGCAAAGCCGGGTTCGGCGTCGGCGTCCAGCACCGGTGAGGCCTTGTCGACGACCGCTTCCTTGCCTTCGTCGATCAGCGCCGAGGCGCCGGATGGCGACAGCGGACGTGGTAGATCCTCGAAAGGCGGCAAGGGCCGGAACAGGGTTCCAGGCAACGGCTCGAAAGCATCGGCCTGCCGCGCCTGTTCATCGGCGCTCGCCGCGACGGGCGCCAGCCTGGTGACGTGGAAACGGTGCACCGGCTCGCCGCCGGCGGGGTGCGCACGCTGTTCGCTTTCCGGCGCGCCGATCAGCGCGCGGCTGACGATCGAATGCCAGGTGCCGGTGTTCGGCGCCCGCTTGCCGTGATAGCCGCAGACGATCAGCCGGTCCTCGGCGCGCGTCATGCCGACATAGAGCAGCCGGCGGTATTCGTCGTCCGCGAGTTCCCTCGCCCTAGCGGCAGCCGTTTTCGAGAAGCCGTTGGCGACGTCGCTGGCCGAACGCCAGAGATAGCCCTTGCCGTCAAAATTGCGGCCCGAGCCGTCGAAAGGCATCAGCCGCGGTAGATGCTGGTCGCTGAACGGGGCGGAGCCGCCATCGACCAGGAACACCACCGGCGCCTCCAGACCCTTGGCGGCGTGCACGGTCATGACACGGACCTCGTCGCGCGTCTGGTCCATCTCGCGCTTGATCTCGGGGCCGGCATTTTCCAGCGTCGACAGAAAAGCTTCCAGCCCGGGTAGGCCGGTCCGTTCCTCGGCCAGGCAGAAACTCAGGAACTCATCGAGAATATCGCCGGCTTCCGGCCCGAGCCGCGCGATCATTTTTCTGCGCACGCCATCACGCGCCAGCAGGCCGGCATAGAATTCGAACACCGGCTTGAAAGCGGCCTCGTCGGTCCAGATGTCGAGTTGCGCGACGATCTTCGCCAGGCGTTCGTCTCCTTCGGCACGCTGGCGTAGTGACGCGGCCAGCGACAGGCCGGGCGGCCTCTGCGCGGCGAGCGTGAACAGCGCCTCCTCCGGCAGGTCGAAGATCGGGCTGCGCAGCACGGCGGCGAGCGACAGATCGTCCTGCGGCTGGATCAGCAGATGGCCGAGCGCGATCAGGTCCTTGACGGCGATATGGCCGGGCAGGCTCAGCCGGTCGGCGCCGGCGACCGGAATGTCGCGGCGTTTCAAGGCGCGCGTCAGCGCATGGACAAAACTGTCGCGCTTGCGCACCAGCACCAGCACGTCGCCCGGGCGCAGCCTCTTGCCGCGGCCTTCGATGATCTCCCCCTTGCCGATCCAGCCGGCAATGGTCGCCGCCACGTTCTCGGCGACCCGCACCGCCGGCGCATGGGCGTGGTCGATGGCTTGCGTCCAGTCGTCGGGCTCATCGACGACATCGGCGCCGATGGATGGCCAGACCTCGACATAGCCCGGCGCATCGGTGCGGATCGCCTTGTGGTTCAGCGGATCGGGATCATGGCTGATGCCGCGCCGCACGATGGGATCGGCAAAGACGCGGTCGACGGCGGCCAGCACATCGTCGGTCGAGCGGAATGACCAGGTGAGCTTGAGATCGGCAAAGGACGCTTCGGCGTCGCGCACTCTGCCGGCGAACAGCAGCCGGCTGTCGGCGAAAGAGTCCGGCGCTGCGCCCTGGAAGGAATAGATCGACTGCTTTTCGTCGCCGACGGCAAACACCGTGCGGTGGACCCGGTCGCGCGCGCCGAAGCCGGCGAAAAATTCCTCCGCCAGCCGCTTCACCACCTCCCATTGATCCGGGCTGGTGTCCTGCGCCTCGTCGAGCAATATGTGGTCGATGCCCTGGTCGAGCTTGTATTGCACCCAGGGTCCAGCATCGGGCCGCGCCAGAAGGTTGACCGTGCGGGTGATCAGATCGTTGAAGTCGAGAAAGCCCCGGCCGCGCTTCAGCACTTCGTAGCGGGCGATCAGCCAGTCGGCGATGGTCAGTGCCGCGCGTGTGCCTTCCAGCATGCGGAACAGCGCCAGCCGGTCGACGGTTTCGATGATGGCGCTCGACGCCGAGAGGTAGCGCTCGGCCAGATCAGGCAATCGGTCGGTCAGCGCCTTCTTGAAGGCCTTTGCCGGGTCGTAGGGATCACCATCGGTCTTGAGGAAGGCTCTTGCCAGCAGTTGCAGGCGGCGAATGGGATCGTTCTCGGCAAAGGCCTGGCGCGCGTAAGGCAGGATGTTGTTCAGCACCGATCTGGCGTCGGTGGATTCGGCGGCTTGGGCAAAGCCGGCAAAATAGTCGGGCAGGAAGCCGGGCAGTGGCCAAACCGATGCTGCTATCCCTTCGGCGGTCTGCCCGGGGCGGAAATGGAACTCATCGAACAATGGCTGGAAGCCGTCACGCCCGACCGCATCGAGAAAATGACGCAAGCCGTCGCGCTTGCGCACGATTTCGCCGAGCAAGGCATCGAGACCGGCCTCGCCGCCGCGCTCCAGCACGGTGGCGAAGGCGTCGGCCAGATCCGGGTTGCCGGCAGCCGTACCGGAAATCATCTCGCGGCGCGCGGCGGCGAACAGCGATGCTTCCATTTGGCCGTCGAGCATCTCGAAATGGGCCGGGATGTTGGCTTCGAGCGGGAACTGGTGGAGCACCGATTCGCAGAAGGCGTGGATGGTCTGGATCTTCAGCCCGCCCGGCGTTTCCAGCGCTTCGGCGAACAGGCGCCGCGCCCGGCGCATGGTGTCCCGGTCGGGCCGCCGCCCTTCCAGGGCTTCGATCTTCGTGGCCAGTTCGGCGTCGCCGAGCACCGTCCAGTCCGACAGTGTGGAAAAGACCCGGTTCGACATGTTGGCGGCGGCGGCGCGCGTATAGGTCAGGCACAGGATCTTCGACGGGTCGGTGCCGTTGAGCAGCAGCCGGATGACGCGCTGGGCCAGCACATGGGTCTTGCCGGAGCCGGCATTGGCCGACACCCAGGCGGAATTTCGCGGATCGGCGGCGCTGGCCTGGCTGTTGGCGGTGTCGCTCGGGATGGGATAGGCCTTCTTCATGCCTCCCCTCCTTCGTCGCCGGCATCGCCGCCGGCCGACCATTCGAGCACGCGGGCGAGATGGTCGTAGTCGCCATCGGTCTCGCCCTCGCGAAACGGCAGCGCGCGCGACAGATAGAAGGTCTGCGGATCGGCATAGTGGATCAAAAGCTTTTCCAGCCGTGCCCACGCCTCTTCGGCAAGATCGGCGGCGGTTCGCGGCTGGCGATTGTGCTCGAGAATGGACTCCTCGAACACCTCGCCATTCGGCTTCAGCCTGATGAAGGCCAGTTGCGACGGTTCGCGCGTGCCCAGATCCTTGAAGGCGCCGCGCCGCAGCAGCGCGCCTTCCAGCGCCAGCTGCGGCGCAAGCAGCGTGTGTGCCTGCGCCTTGGAGGGCGAGGAGCCCGTCTTGTAGTCCAGAATATCGGCCATGCCGCCGGCCAGCAGGTCGACGCGGTCGGCATAGCCCGACAGCGTCACGCCGGATTGGCCGACGGGGGTCTTCCCGGCACGCTCCTCGGCATGGCGCCGGACCACCGCATCGGCGCGCGTGCGCTCCCATTCGACGATGTTGGCCGCAAGCTTCTCGAAGCGCGGCCACCACACCGCCTCGACATCGGCCGGAAGGGCGGCCTCGGCAAAGCAGGCGCGGCCGGCGGCGATGAGGCGGGCCAGCGCTTCCGGCGCACGCGGATCGGCAACGCGCGACGAGAACAGGTGCAGGATGGCGTGGAACAGCGTGCCACGCTCGGCCGCACCGGGATCGCGGATTAGCGGATCGAGCGGCATCAGGCCGAGGATTCGTCTGGCATAGACGGCGTAGGGATCGCGGCGCAACGTCTCGATCTCGGTGACCGAGAAATGCGTCGGGCGTACCGCCAATGGCGGCTTCGGCTGCGGCCGCGGCGCGAAATCCTGCTTTGGGCCGGTGTCGAGCGCGCGTGCCCAGGCGAGCAACTCGTCGCCGCGCCGGCGAAGGCTTGCCGCCTGTTCGCTGCCGATGAAGGTGAGCAAGCGCTGCAGCCAGCGCGACGGCACGGCGGGTGCGTCGCCGGCACGCGCCGAACGGGCCAGCACCACGTGTTGCGCGCCCATGGCCATCTGGAAATCATGCGCGGCGAGGCCGATGCGTCGCTCCGGCGGTTCGAGATCGATGCCGGTCTTCATCAGCCGTGACATGAAGCGGTCGCTCTCCGGCTTGCGCGGCCAGACACCTTCGTTGAGCCCGCCAATGACCAGCGTGTCGACATCCTGCAACCGCGCTTCGAGCGCGCCCCAGATGGCGATGTTCCTGTCGGTGCCTTGCGCCGGCTTCACCGTCTCGGGCGCGATCAGCGCGTCCATCACGTCAGGCCATTCGCTCGCCGCGATCGACAGCGGTGCCGACGCCGCGACCAGCCCGCGCAGCAATTCGGCAAGTTTTTCGCCGGCATCACCGGCATAGAGCTCGCCCAGGCTGCCATCGGCGGAGCGGCCGAGGTTTTCCAAGGCCACGATGCTGGCTTTGACCAGCGCGGCAAGATCGGCATCCGACTGGTCGCGAAAGGCCGAAAGCGGCGACAGCGCTTCTGTCAGGCGTGCGAGCAAGTTGCGAGCGTCCTCGATAGAGCGGACGGTCAGGCGGGAAAGCCAGAAGGGCGGCCGGCTGTCGTCGCCGAGACCGGTGAGGCGGGTTTCGAACAATTCCGGCAGCGAAACGATGTCTGGACGGCCGGTGCCGCCGCGCAGCGCCACCAGCTCGACCAGTTCCGCCGCGTGGCGCACAGCGGCGCGTTCGAGGCCGAGGCCAAGCAGCGGATGCTTGAGCAGCGACAAAAGGCCGACCGGATCGCCCGGCCGGAATACAGCCTCGAGCGCCAGCCGGAGCAGGCTGGCTGCTGGGCTGTTGGCGAGCGGCGTGCCGCCGGAATCGTCGGCAACCACGCCGAAGCGTTTCAGTTCGACCGAGACGCGCCGCGCCAGCGCGCGGTCGCCAGTGACAAGGGCTGCCCTTTGGCCAGGGGCTTCCACGGCCTGCTTCAGCGCGACGGCAATGGCGACGGCTTCATCGCGCTCGCTGGCGGCTTCAAGCAGTGTCACGTCGGCGAACGCGCCGGCAATATCGGACGCCGAAAACCCGCTGCGCGTCTCGGCCCACAATTCGGTGGTCTCAGCCGGCCTCAGCGCCTCGCCGACAAGCGCGGCGCGAAGCGCAAGGTACGGCTCGGCAGCGCCGATCTCCTCGACATCCGAGCGCAGCACGCCGATCTTGCCGATCAGCCTGGCCAGGCCATATTGCGGGTGGCCAAGTACGGCCGGGCGCGCGCCGGGGGCGACAAGCGCCTGGAACGACGCTTCGTCCAGTGTCCGGTCGAGCCCGGGCAGCACGATGGCGCCGCCGGGCAGGCGGGCGATCGCGGCAAGCAGCTCCGCCGTGGCCGGGATGGAGCCGGTCGAGCCGGCGGCGATGACCGGTCCGGCCGGTGGATTGCGCCGCAGCCGCGCCGCTTCGGAGCGGATCAGCGCGCTGCGATGCGCGGCCGGATTGGAGCGGTCGCTCTCGCTCAGGAATTTCGGCCAGGCCTCGGTGACGATGCCGAGGAATTCGAGCGTCACCTGCCACCAGCCTGCGAGATTGCCGGTCACCAGGCCTGCAAGCTTCGCCCAGTCGGTGCCTTCCGTCTCGATCTCGTCCATCAGCCCCGCAAGATCGCGCGCCAGCCAGATCGCGTCGGCGGTGGAGGCGGGAATGACGATTTCCTCGGCGAAGAGCTTCGCCACATGCTCCGGCAGCCGGCGTTTCCAGGCGCGTACCAGCGGCGTCAGCAGCAACAGGCGTTCGGTCGCCGCGATCGGTGGCGCGAGATCGATCGCTGCCGATGGCTCGGCGTCGAACGCGGCCTCATCCTCGTCGAACTCGCCGAGCGGGCGGATGACGGGCAGGATCGCCGAACCGCCGCCGCCGCGTGCCTTCAAACTGTCGACGAAGACACCGCGCAAGGCGCGCGCGGCGCGGCGCGTCGGCACATAGATGGTGACATCGGCCAGAGCGAGCGGGTCACCGTCAAAGCGAAATCCCGGGACCAGGCGGCCGGCAAGCAGCGCCTCGGCCAGCGTCGGCAGAAACGGCGCTCCGGGCGGGATCGAGAAAACGCGGCTTGAGCCGCTCATTGCGACTCGGTTAGCGCGCCGGCGACCGCTGCTTCCGCCTGTGGAATGGCATCGGGCGTACCGACGGTGATCCAGTGGCCGTGCATCGGCATGCCGAACAGCCGGCCGGCGGCAATCGCTCTATCGAAATAAGCGTTGAGCGAATGCGGTTCGGCCAATGCGTCCTTGAACAGGCGCGGATGGATGATCGCCGCACCGGCATAGATCAGGCCGGCCGGATCGCCTTTTGAACGCCGCAAACCGCCGTCCGGCGCTACCAGGAAATCGGTGCTGCCACAGTGTCCTGTCGCCTGATGGAGATCCGCCAGCATCAGCAGAATATCCATTTTCGCGGCGTCCCATGCAAGGGCGAGCCGCCCGAGATTGAGCGGGCCGTGGTCGATCCAGAAGGTGTCGGCGTTGAGGATGTAGAACGGCTGTTGACCGAGTTCCGGCAGCGCCTTGACGATGCCGCCGGCGGAATCGAGCAGCCGGTCGCTCTCATCGGAAATGATGATCCGCGGAGCGCTGCGCGCGGCGACATGGGCAACGATCTGTTCGGGCAGATAATGGACGTTGACCACCGCCTTGGCGACGCCGGCGGCGGCGAGGCTGTCCAGCCCCCAGTCGAGCAAGGTCTTGCCGGCGATCCTGACCAGCGGCTTGGGGATCGTATCGGTGATCGGCCGCATGCGCTTGCCAAGCCCGGCGGCGAGCACGATGGCGGTATCCGGTCTTGTCACAGTGTTCGTTCCTCAAGCAGCCCGTGCGTGTCGTAGAAATCCCGCAGGCTGGCAAGCGCCGGGTGGGACAGCGCCCGGCGCAGATAGTCGCGGATGCGCGGCAGGTGCTTCAGATAATAAGGTTTGCCGTCGCGTTTTTCGAGGCGCACGAAAATGCCGAGGATCTTGGAGTTGCGCTGCGCGGCCATGATTGCATAGGCTTCCAGAAAGCTTGCTTCGTCGAAAGCGCCGGCCGCATGACGCGCCGCGACATAGGCGTCGAGCGTCTGCTTTTCGATCTCGGGCGATAGGGTGACGCGGGCATCCATGGCCAGCGAAGCGACGTCATAGGCTGAAGGCCCGATCAATGCGTCCTGGAAGTCGACGATGCCCAGCCGGTCATGGCCGGCGCGGTCGCCACGCCAGATGATGTTGGGCGAATGGAAGTCGCGCAGCATCAGCGTGTATTCGCTGCCTTGCAGCCGGTCGAAAAGCGCGTTCCATCCCCTAGCGTAACCTGTGCGCAGATCGTCGCTGGCCGGGCCGCCCGATATCGCCGGCACATACCAGTCGACCAAAAGATCGGCTTCGATCATCATCGCGTCGCGGTCGAAGGGCGGCACCTCGTGGAAGCTGCCGGGGCCGGCTTGCAGGCGCCGTGGCCAGGTCTTGCCATGCATCATGGCCAGCAGTTCGGCCGCTGCCGCATAGCGCTCGGCCACCGGCTCGCCATCCTTGCCGAGAAACCCCTCGGAGCCCAAATGTTCGAGCAGCAAAAAACCCTGGTCCTGGTCCTCGGCATGGATTTGCGGAACGCTGACGCCGCCGGCCTTCAAGGCGCGGTCGATGGCGACGAAGGCCGAGACCGACTGGGCGGTGTGAGCGATGACCGCATAGGGTTTGCCGTCGCGCACGGGCGGGCCGAGCACCAGTCGCGGCGAGTTCATCAGAACGCGCTGCTCCTGGCCGGCAAGCGTCACGATCTCATAGGAGCGGGCGGAGGCATCGCCGATGAAATGGCGGCGCCGCGCTTCGCCCCAGCCGGCAGTCTCGAGGAAATCGCGCATCGCCACCGACCGCGCCGCGCGGTCGAAGGCTGGCCCTTGTCCCGACAGCCGTGCCAGCCGGCCTTCGCCATGCTGGACGAGCTCGATCAAGAGCGTCGTCTTCGGCAAATAGCCTTCAGCCCGCTCAGGCCATTCGACCAGAGCAGCACCTTGCGTCAGCGCCTCGTCGAAGCCGAGCTCATCGAGTTCGGCTGCCGAGGACAGGCGGTAGAGGTCGAAATGATGCACCGGAATGCGCGTGTCGTAGCTCTGCACCAGAGTGAAGGTCGGGCTCGGCACATCGAGGCCGGCATCATCGGCCAGTGCCCGGATCAACGCCCGCGCCAGCGTCGACTTGCCGGCGCCGAGATCGCCCTTGAGCGCCAGCACATCGCCGGCACGCAGCGCCAGCGCCAGGTCCTCACCCAGCCGCGCTGTCTGTGTCTCATCGGTGAGCAAACGCTCCAGCACCAAGCCTGTCATCGAGCGGGCTACTCGGCCGCGGCGCGGATGCCCGGCATGTCGGGGAAGGTGCAGATGACGGTCGTGCCCTTGTCCTTGCCGGTTTCGATGCGAACGTGGCCGCCATGCAGTTCGACGAAGCTCTTGACGATCGACAGGCCGAGCCCGGCACCGCGCCGGCGGCCACCATTGGTGCGCGGTTCGAAGCGGCGGAACACCGAATCGAGCACATCCGGTGGCATGCCGGGACCATCGTCATGCACCGAGAATTCCACCCCGTCCGCCAGATGCCGGCAGGCGAGCCGGATGGTGCTGGCTTCCGGCGCGTAATTGGCGGCGTTGCTGAGCAGATTGTAGAGGATCTGGCGGATGCGGGTCTCGTCGCCGTGGAAGGTCTTCGGTGCCGCGGCGGCATCGACCTCGAGCCGGATCGAATGCTCCTGCAGCCGGTCGGCAACCAGTTCAGCAGCCGCCGCGATGGTGCGGTCGACATGCACCTCGGAAATGTCGAGCTGCATGATGCCCGCATCGACGGTCGCAAGGTCGAGTATGTCGTTGACGATGGTCAGCAGCACCGAGGAGGACGAGCTGACATGCTCGACATATTCGCGCTGCTTTTGATTCAGCGGTCCGGTGGTGGGCAGTGAAAGCAGTTCGGTGAATCCGATGATGTTGGTCAGCGGCGAACGCAGCTCGTAGGACACGTGCTGGACGAAGTCGTTCTTGAGCTGGTCGGACTTTTCCAGCGCCTCGTTCTTGTCCTTCAGCGCACGTTCGACATGCACGCTGTCGGTGACGTCGACGAAGGTCATCATCACTTGCCCGTTGGGCAGCGGAATCACGGCATAACGCAGCACGGTGCCGTTGTTGAGCTCGGTCTGGCCGTGGCGTTCGCGGCGTTCGTCGTCGAAACCGGTGATGGCGGCGACAAAACCGGGCCAGGGGCTGTCGACCGCCTGCCGGTCGCTAAGATCGCGGATCGTGGAAACGTGCACATTGGGCTTGGCGGCCTCCGTGCCTAGGCCCCACAGCGTGGCAAAGGCCGGGTTCGACAGCCGCAGCCGGCCGTCGGGGCCGAACACCGCCACGCCCTCGGCGAGATTGTCGAGCGTCTCGCCTTGGACCCGCACCGCGGTCCGGTAGCGGCTTTCCAGGTCCATCTTTTCGGTCAGGTTCTCGAACACCCAGGTGACGCCGCCCTTGGGCTGCGGGTTGGCGACGACGCGGATGGTCTTCCCATCAGGCAGATGCCACCAATGCTCCTGCGATTCCACCGCGCGGTAGGCACCGAGCAGGCCTTCCTTCCAGCGGCGCCATTCGGGCTGCTCGGCGATCTTGCCTTCGCTGCGCAGCCGGTCGAGCAACAGCGCATTGTCGGGCGCGCTGTGCAGGAAGCCGCTGTCGAGGCCCCACAGTTTCTGGAACGCCTGGTTGAAAAAGCGCAGCTTCTCGTCGGTGTCGAAGATGGCGACGGCGGTGTTGAGCTGGTCGAGCGTGTCGGCGTGGCTGCGCACCGTGCGCTCATATTCGCCGCGAATGGTCTCAATGGCGCTGGTGTCGCAAGCAAGGCCGGCCGAACCGTCCGGGCCGGCGAAGTCGGTCACCGCGAAGACACGGCGGTCGCCTTCGATGACGGTGGATAGCGACTGCTCGAAGACGGGATGCGATTTGTGCTGGGTGTCGATTGCCTCACGCGCCTGGCCGCCGAGGAATTCCTTGGCGTCGCGGACGGCGGCCTCCGCGCTTTCGGCTTCGACCGCGTCGGCATAGGCCCGGTTGACCCATTTCAGGCGCCCGTGCTCATCGCGCAGCCATGCCGGCATCTTCAGCGCCTCGAGCAGGCCGATCATCGTGTCATGGTCGGCGGCCAGCCGCTGGTTGTCGATCTTCAGCCGGGCCTGGCTGCGCTGGGTCTCGGAAAGCGAGACGAACCGCACCAGTATGTGCGCGGCGCTCTTGCGGCCATGCACCTCGAGCGGTGCGCCGGCTTGCGATTCGATGACCAGGTCGAAGGGCCGGGCCTTTTCACGCAAGCCCGCGACGGCATGCTCGAGCGCCGCCGCCGAGCGCGGCATCAGCCAGCGGCCGAAGGCGAGGAAAGCTGCCCGCTCCTCCGGCGCGCCGCTTTCGACCGGCAATGTGCCGATGAGTTCGGGTTTCTTGGTTTCCGAGGCCCAGACGACCACACGCTGGTCGCGCAGATTGAGCAGCGCTTCCGAACGGCGCAGCGCCGCGTTGACGTCGGCGACGCGGCTTCTCAGTTCGACATTTTCCGCCGAGGTACGAGCCCGTTCACGGATGAGAACGATGGCCGACAAAAGCGCCGCGCCCGTCACGCCCACGAACACCGCAAGCTGCATGACTTCGACTGTGCTGATCGACAGGCCGGCCGTCGCCACGGCGGCGTTCTCGGCATGCGCCACGGCGCTGGCCAACGGATAGGCAAGTGCTGAACTGGCCAGGAACAGTCCCGCGCGGGCAC
Organism: Mesorhizobium sp. 113-1-2; assembly: GCF_016756475.1. Classification (NCBI taxonomy): domain Bacteria; kingdom Pseudomonadati; phylum Pseudomonadota; class Alphaproteobacteria; order Hyphomicrobiales; family Phyllobacteriaceae; genus Mesorhizobium; species Mesorhizobium sp. 113-1-2. The sequence continues at coordinate 452,078 of NZ_AP023242.1, read as the reverse complement.
GCCATGAAAGGCGCCCACCCTGCGTGGCCGAGCCTATGGTCCCCGAATCGTCATGGCCGCCGGAAACGGCCGATCCCGCTCCGTGCGGGTTTTGCCCCGGCATGTCTTGGTCCTCTCCGCCGCCTGAATGCAAGACCGCCCTGAAACGCGCCTCTCTGATCCCCTCTCGGGCCGGAAGCGTCGCGAATCACCTGACAATAAACCCTCGCCGAATCGCCGTGAAGGCCGATCGCGCGCAAAAATAAAGCCGGGCGAAAAGTCAATCGCCCGGCGTCAATATCTGGTAGTAAATTTAGCTTTGGTTAATAGCGGTAGTGTTCCGGCTTGAACGGACCCTGCGGCGTGACGCCGATATAGGCGGCCTGTTCACCCGACAGTTCGGTCAGGCGGGCACCGAGCTTGTCGAGGTGAAGGCGTGCGACCTTCTCGTCGAGGTGCTTGGGCAGGACATAGACCTGGTTCTGGTACTGCTCACCCTTGCTGAACAGCTCGATCTGGGCCAGCACCTGGTTGGTGAAGGACGCCGACATGACGAAGCTCGGATGGCCGGTGGCGTTGCCGAGATTGAGCAGGCGGCCTTCCGACAACAGGATCATCCGCTTGCCGTCCGGGAAGGTGATCATGTCGACCTGCGGCTTGACGTTGGTCCACTTCAGATTGCGCAGCGACGCCACCTGGATCTCATTGTCGAAGTGGCCGATATTGCCGACGATCACCATGTCCTTCATCGACCGCATATGGTCGAGGGTGACGACGTCCTTGTTGCCGGTGGTGGTGATGACGATGTCGGCGGTCGGAGCCGCGTCTTCCAGCGTTACGACCTCAAAGCCATCCATCGCCGCCTGCAGCGCGCAGATCGGATCGACTTCGGTGACCTTGACGCGGGCGCCGGCACCCTTGAGCGAGGCCGACGAGCCCTTGCCGACGTCGCCATAGCCGCAGACGACCGCGACCTTGCCGGCCATCATCGTGTCGGTGCCGCGACGGATGCCGTCGACCAGCGATTCCTTGCAGCCATACTTGTTGTCGAACTTCGACTTGGTGACGGAATCGTTGACGTTGATGGCCGGGAAGGGCAGCAGGCCCTTCTTCTGCAGCTGGTAAAGCCGGTTGACGCCGGTGGTCGTCTCTTCGGTGACGCCGCGGATCGCCGCCTTCTGCTTGGTGAAGAAGCCGGGCGAAGCCTTCAGGCGCTTCTTGACCTGTGCGTAGAAATATTCCTCTTCCTCGCTCTGCGGGTTGGACAGCACATCCTCGCCGGCCTCGGCGCGGGCGCCGATCAGGATGTACATGGTGGCGTCGCCGCCATCATCGAGGATCATGTTGGAGAGGCCGCCATCGGTCCACTGGAAGATACGGTCGGTATAGTCCCAATACTGTTCGAGGCTCTCACCCTTGACAGCGAAGACCGGAATGCCGGCCTCGGCAATGGCGGCTGCCGCGTGGTCCTGGGTCGAGAAGATGTTGCAGGAAGCCCAGCGGATATCGGCGCCGAGCGCCTTCAGCGTCTCGATCAGCACCGCGGTCTGGATGGTCATGTGGAGCGAGCCGGTGATGCGTGCGCCTTTCAGCGGCTTCTTGGCGCCGAATTCCTCGCGGCAGGCCATCAGGCCCGGCATTTCGGTTTCGGCGATATCCAGTTCCTTGCGGCCCCAGCCGGCAAGCGAGATGTCGGCGACCACATAATCCTTGCTACCCGTCATGGCAGTGCTCCGTGCAATTTGATGTGCTTGCGAATTGGTTGCGGATGCGCCCGCGCCGGTCGTCGCGTCGAAGGGCGCGAATTGCCGGCCTGACTAGCAGATCGGTATCGAGACGACAATGGGATATAAAGAAATCTTTATCCCTGCATGTCTCCCGGGCATGCCCGGGCGGAGTGCGGGATCAGCATTCCTCGCCGAAACGGGAGGCGACAAGCTGCTCCAGCGCGTCCATGACCTCGAGCGCCTCCGGCCCGCTGGCGGTGACGCGGATCGAGTAGCCCGGGCTGGCGGCAAGCATCATCAGGCCCATGATCGACGTGCCGCCGACCTTGAGGCCGTCCTTCTCGACATGCACCGAGGCGTCGAAGCCGCTGGCGAGCTGGACGAATTTCGCCGAGGCACGGGCGTGCAGGCCGCGCTGGTTGACGATCGGAAACTCCCGGACAATCTGGTCTTTTTCCGGGGATAGCGCGTTCATTTGCTGCTCAGAAGCTGGCTGGCGACGTTGATGTATTTGCGGCCGGCTGCCTGCGCCTCGTCGAGCGCGGCCGCCATGTTGTCGCCCTTGCGGATCGAGGACAGCTTGATCAGCATCGGCAGGTTCATGCCGGCGATCACCTCTGTGCGGCCGGACTCCATCACCGAAATGGCGAGGTTCGACGGTGTGCCGCCGAACATGTCGGTCAGCACGATGACGCCTGTTCCGGTGTCGACGCGGGCGACGGCGTCGACGATGTCGCGACGACGCTGTTCCATATCGTCGTCGGCACCGATCGCCACGGTTTCGAAATTGTCTTGTGGCCCGACGACATGTTCGACGGCATGTCGGAACTCGGTGGCCAGTTGACCGTGCGTTACAAGCACGAGTCCGATCATTCTTTGGTGGCTCCCGTCATCGCCGCTTCACAGGCGCATTTTATGCTCGCCAGCCATTCCAGGCGGCGGGAGCGCTATCTTGTCGACGCGCGGCCCGTTGACAAGCCCAAAATTGCGCCGGCCCATGCCATTTTGACGCATTGCAGCAAAAAATCGGGAGCGGATCATAGAAAAGGCGCGATCGACAGCCGCGCCATCACGGCGGGCAGGGCCGTGGCGGCGTTACGCTCGGCAAGGTCGATACGCGGCACCGGGCAGCCTGCGACCGGCTCGCTGATTTCCTCCTGGAAACGGGCCATCTCTGGCTTTGGCACCAGCCTCACATGCAGGTCGATCACCCCGCCCGGCTCGAACGGCAGCGGACGCGGCATGAACCCAGGCACTTCGGCGAGACCGGCGATGGTCGCCGGCACGCGACAGACCAGCCGCCCGGCGTGGGCCGTGGCAAGCAGCCTATCGTCGCCGATCAGCCGCGAGAACAACCCACGCGCGCGACAATGGTCCAGGAGTGTCAGCGCCAGCGTCGTCTTGCCGGCACCGGACGGCCCAGTGATAAGGACGCCGCGCTCGCCGATCAGGATCGCGGTTCCATGGATGTTTTCAGGCGGAGCGACAGGATCAGGCACGATCATGCCCGATCACGTCTTTGGATGAGGCATGATCTCTGGACGAACGGAACCGTTCGTCCGAGAAAACCGGTGTCCACTTCGGGATCATGTCTTTTGGATGAAGCATGATCTTATCCGCAAACCGGTTTCCACTTTGCGGGATCATGCTTCTGCCGGCAGCGTCACGACGAAGCGCGCGCCCTTGATCTCGCCGGGCTTGGTGCCGGGGATGTTCTCGGCGGTCAGCGTGCCGCCATGGGCCTCGACGATCTGCCTGGAGATCGACAGGCCAAGGCCCGAATTCTGACCGAACGCCTCGCCGGCCGGCCGGTCGGTGTAGAAGCGTTCGAAGATGCGGTCGATGTTGTCGGCACGAATGCCGGGACCATTGTCGTCGACGGTCAGGATGTTGAACTTGCCGGCGCGCGCCAGCGACAGGCTGATATGGCCATGGTCTTCGGGAACGAAGGAGCGCGCATTCTCGATCAGATTGGTGACGACCTGGCCGATGCGCAGATCGTGGCCGGCGACGAAATAGCCTTTGACGCCCTGTGGCAGCTTGGCGACCTTGAGTTCGATCTCGACCGCCTTCTTGTTGCGGGTGGTTTCGCGCGACACGGCGACGAGGTCGGTGATGAATTTCTTCAGGTCCACCGTCCCGGCATCTTCGCGCGCCAGCTCGGCATCGAGACGGGAGGCGTCGGAAATATCGGTGATCAGCCGGTCCAGCCGCCGGACATCATGCTGGATGATGTCCATCAGCCGGTTGCGCGAATTGTCGTTCTTGGCCAGCGGCAGGGTTTCCACCGCGCTGCGCAGCGAGGTCAGCGGGTTCTTCAATTCATGCGACACGTCGGCGGCGAAGCTTTCGATCGCCTCGATGCGGGCATAGAGCGCGTTGGTCATGTCGCGCACGGCGACCGACAAATTGCCGATCTCGTCCTGCCGGTCGGAAAAGTCAGGAATTTCCTCGCGGCTCTTGACGCCGCGCCGGACCCGGACCGCCGCGGCGGAGAGCCGGCGCAGCGGGTTGGCGATGGTCGAGGCCAGAAGCATCGACAGGATAGCGGTGACCAGCGCCGCGATGCCGAAGACGCGCAGGATCGCCTTGCGCTCGGCAGCGACGATCTTGTCGATGTCGCCGCCTTCGGTCGATAGCATCAAGACGCCGAGAACGGCGCGGAAGCGCTGGATCGGCACCGCCACCGAGACGATCTGCTCGCCCTGTTCGGAGACGCGCACAATGGTCGACGGGCTGCCGGTCAGCGCCTTGACAACTTCCGGGAAGGCAGCGCCATTGCCGCCAGGCTGTTCATGATAGACAGGCAGGTCGGTGTTGCGGAAGAAATCGAAGATGAATTTCTGGACGCGCTCGACAAGGTCGGGCTCTTCCTCCTCGACCGGCGGCAGGTCGTAGCGCAGGATCTGGCCGCGCGAATAGAGGTGGCGCGAATCGAGCAACAGATTGGCGTCGCGGTCATAGATGCGGGCCCGCGTCCGGGTCGGCGAGATCAGCCGCCGCAGCACCGGCGCGACACGTTCGGGATTGATCGGGAAATCCAGATTGTCGAGCTGGTCCGAGCCCGGCCCCAGGCTTTCGCCGGCCTGCAGCTCGAGCAGCTTTTCCGGGTCGATGCTGATCGAATCGGTCTCGACCGTCGCCGACGCCGCGATTGCCCCGGCGATGATCTCGCCCTGGGTCATCAGGCTTTCGACGCGGGCATCGATCAGCCCGTCGCGGAAGGTGTTGAGATAGAGGATACCGGTGACCAGGACGGCGAGGCCGGCAAGGTTGAGGAACAGGATGCGCCGCGTCAGGCTGGAAAAGATGTGGTGACCGAGGAAGCGGCGCATCGGCACCGTGATTTTCGATACGAAGGACGGCATGATGCGCGACGGCCGCCTGGCGCCCGTCGGCCTGCTTCGCTGTGCTTCCACTGCCATCGAATAGCAGTCCCTGCTTAGTCTTCGGTTCGATGCATGCCGCAGCCCCTGGGCCGGGGCCGCGTTTGCTCGACATACATCAAATTACGCTTCGCGGAACCGGTATCCGACTCCGTAAAGGGTTTCGATCATTTCGAAGTCGTCGTCGACGGCCTTGAACTTCTTGCGCAGCCGCTTGATGTGGCTGTCGATCGTGCGGTCGTCGACATAGACCTGCTCATCATAGGCTGAATCCATCAGCGCATCACGGCTTTTTACGACGCCGGGACGCTGCGCCAGCGAATGCAGGATCAGGAATTCGGTGACGGTGAGCGTCACCGGTTCGCCCTTCCAGGTGCAGGTGTGGCGTTCCTGGTCCATAACGAGCTGGCCGCGCTCGAGCGAACGGGCCTGCTGACTGGGCGCCTTTGCCGCAGCCTCGCGGGCGCTGGCACGGCGCAGCACGGCGCGCACCCGCTCGACCAAAAGGCGCTGCGAGAACGGTTTGCGGATAAAATCGTCGGCGCCCATCTTGAGGCCGAACAATTCATCGATCTCGTCGTCCTTGGAGGTCAGGAAGATCACCGGCAGGTCGGACTTCTGGCGCATCCGGCGCAAGAGCTCCATGCCGTCCATGCGCGGCATCTTGATGTCGAGGATGGCAAGGTTCGGCGGACGTGCCGCCAGGCCTTCCAGCGCGGACGCACCATCCGTATAGGTCTCGACGCGATATCCCTCGGATTCGAGGGCGATCGACACCGACGTCAGAATGTTGCGGTCGTCATCGACAAGCGCGATTGTTGCCATTTCAAGCGGCTCCCTCATGAGCTGTCCCTTCTTTCGTAGAGAAGGGGCTTTTGCAGGACAAATTAGGTACAAAATGTGGCATAGGGCTTGTCCGCTGTCACGCGCGGGGTGCCGCAGGCCACAATCCTACCTCGACATGGATTGGACGAACGAACAGCGCCAATCCTTTGGGCAACCGTGAAACTTTTCGCATATATAAACGATTTAAACAACTTTCAAAATATTTAAATCGATTAATGATTTGATATCATTTGGCTTTTCTGGTTTTGACCATCTCAGCCCGCACAGCGGGTGTGCCGGAAATACGCCGGCAAAGATGCGGCAAATCCAAGAAGGGACACCAATGTCGGAAGTCGGCAAACGCAATCCTGCTTGCCCGATCGATCGTATCGGCCTGAAAACCACCGGTGTGGTGCGCTACAATTTCGGCGCGGCCGCCCTTTACGAGGACTCGATCCGGCGCGGCGAGGCCCGGTTGACCGCGCATGGTGCGCTGGTCGCCGAGACAGGCCAGCACACAGGCCGCTCGCCCAAGGACAAGTTCGTCGTCCGCGACGGCGCCACAGAGGCGCATGTCTGGTGGGACAACAACAAGGCGATCTCGCCGGCCCAGTTCGAAACGCTGTTCGCCGATTTCCTGGCCCACGCCGCGGACAAGGATCTCTACGTGCAGGACTTGGTCGGCGGCGCTGATGCCGAGCTGAATCTGCCGACGCGCGTCATCACCGAATTTGCCTGGCACTCGCTGTTCATCCGCAATCTGCTCATCCGCCCGGACAAAGCCGAACTCGAACAGTTCGTGCCTGAGATGACGATCATCGACCTGCCGTCCTTCCGCGCCGACCCCGCCCGCCATGGCAGCCGCACCGAAACGGTGATCGCCGTCGACCTCAGCCGCAAGATCGTGCTGATCGGCGGCACCTCCTATGCCGGCGAGATGAAGAAGTCGGTGTTCACCATGCTCAACTATCTCCTGCCGCAGAAGGGCGTAATGCCGATGCACTGCTCGGCCAATGAGGGGCCGGCCGGCGACGCCGCCGTCTTCTTCGGGCTTTCCGGAACCGGCAAGACGACGCTGTCGGCCGATCCGTCGCGCACGCTGATCGGCGACGACGAGCATGGCTGGGGGCCGCACGGCATCTTCAATTTCGAAGGCGGCTGCTACGCCAAGACGATCAAGCTGTCAGCGGAGGCCGAGCCGGAGATTTTCGCCACCACGCAGCGCTTCGGCACGGTGCTGGAAAATGTCGTGCTCGACGCCGATGGCGTACCGGACTTCAACGACGGCCGGCTCACCGAAAACACACGCTGCGCCTACCCGCTCGACTTCATCCCCAATGCCTCGAAGACCGGGCGCGCCAGTCATCCGAAAAACATCATCATGCTGACCGCCGACGCCTTCGGCGTGATGCCGCCGATCGCCCGGCTGACCCCGGCGCAGGCAATGTATCATTTCCTCTCCGGCTACACGGCCAAGGTCGCCGGAACCGAAAAGGGCGTCACCGAACCAGAAGCGACGTTCTCGACCTGTTTCGGCGCGCCGTTCATGCCGCGCCACCCCTCGGAATACGGCAATCTGCTGCGCGAACTCATCGCCAGCCACGACGCCGATTGCTGGCTGGTCAACACCGGCTGGACCGGTGGCGCCTACGGCACGGGCAAGCGCATGCCGATCAAGGCGACGCGCGCTCTGCTCGCCGCCGCGCTCGACGGCTCGCTGAAGACAGCCGAATTCCGCACTGATGCCAATTTCGGCTTCAAGGTACCCGTGGCCGTGCCTGGCGTCGACAGCGCCATTCTCGATCCGCGCTCGACCTGGGCCGACAAGCCTGCCTATGACCGCCAGGCCGCAAGACTGGTCGGCATGTTCGCCGTCAATTTCGAGAAGTTCGAGCCGCATGTCGACGCAACCGTCATGGGTGCGGCGCCCCGGATGCAGGAAGCGGCGGAGTAATAGCCACGTCGCTCAGCACCATTGAAGGCCCGGTTTCGATCGGGCCTTTTCTTTTGTCCGCCGCCGCGCCATGACTGCGGCATGCCGATCGACGACAACATCATCATATCGGACGAAGCCGTGATCCATCCGGGCGATCTGCACGAGGATTTCATCCGCTCGTCCGGCCCCGGCGGCCAGAACGTCAACAAGGTGGCGACCGCGGTGCAACTGCGCTTCGACGCGGCCAACGCGGCCGGCCTGTCGGAACGCGTGCGGGCGCGCACCATCAAGCTCGCCGGCCAACGCGCAACCAAGGACGGCGTCATCGTCATCGAGGCTGGGCGCTTCCGCACCCAGGAACAGAACCGGGCGGATGCCCGGGCAAGGCTGACGGCACTGGTCGCCAAGGCCGCCGAACCGCCGCCGCCGCCACGCAAGAAGACGCGGCCTTCGAAAGGCGCTGTCGAGCGGCGGCTGAAGAGCAAGGCAGGGCGCGGCACCATCAAGAAGCTGCGCGGCCGGGTGGAAAACGATTAGGCACCAGACCAAGCGCGTGCTCGACCATGTCTGACAAGGGCATTTGCGCGTCCAGAAGACGCGCAAACACATCAGACCCTACCAGCTGCGCTTCAGCGAAGCCGTGATGTTGCGGCCCTGGCCCAAATAGCAATAGCCGCTGTTGCACACGACAGGACGTTCATCGGCGATGTTGCGGACGGCGAAGGCGGCGGAAACACCTTCATACTTCCTGTCGATGGCGCCGAAATCATAGGACGCAGAGGCGTCGAGATAAACCGCCGCATCGTTCTTGGCGGTGTTGGTGGTGTCAGTGTAGGTCGCGCTCTGCAGCCTTGCACCCGCACCGACCGAAAGGCCAGGCGCGGCACTGCCCTCGTCGAACTTGTAGTTGGCCCACAGGCTCGCGACATGCGCGGGCGTGACCGCTGGAACCTTGCCGATCTCCGCAGCCACGTCGTCAGTGATCTCGGCGTGGTTGTAGTTGTAGGCAGCAATCACATCGAGCCCGTCGGTGATGGCCGCGCGGGCCTCCAGCTCAAGGCCATTGCTGGTGACTTCGCCCAACGCTCGGTACGTTCCCGCATTGGGATCGACCACGACCGGCTTGTTCTTCTCGATGAGATGATAGGCAACCGCCGACAGCAGGATGTCGGTTCCCGGCAGTTGATATTTGACGCCCAGCTCGAACTGCTCCCCCTCCGTCGGCTTAAGGATTTCGTGTGACGCAGTTTGGTTAGTGACCGGCTCGAACGAGGTCGCATAGCTGGCGAAAGGCGCGACGCCATTGTCGAACAGATAGAGGGCGCCGGCCTGGACGCTGAAAGCGTTCTTGTTCAAGCCCTCGGAACTGCCGCTACCGTATTCGCGCGTCTGCTCGACCCAGGTCTGCCGGCCACCGAGCGTAAAACGCCATTTATCCAGTTCAACCTGATCCAGTGCGTAGATGCCGGTCTGGCGCAGATCCGCATCGGAAGTCGTGACATTGTAATCCGGCGTCGGGCCGGAAACACCGTATGTCGGATTGGCGATGTCGAAATCATAGGCAGGATTGACGGGACCCGCGCCATAGCCGAAGGACGAGGTCAGGTTGGTGTAGTCAAGGCCGAGAAGCACAGTGTGGGCCAGCGCCCCAGTGTCGAATTTGGCCTCGATCTGGTTGTCGGCCTGGAAGACGTTCATTTCGTCGCGGATCGAATTCGCATACCGATGTGCGACGGTGCCCGTCCAACTCGCGACCGCAAGGTAGCGCGACCTCAGGTCGAGATGGGAATACCGAACGTTCTGGCGGAACGTGATGCCGTCGCCGAAATCGTGCTCGAATTTGTAGCCGATCTGCTGCTGCCGGATCTTCTGATAGTCGTAGTCCGGATCGCTTGAGCGCAAAGCATGGACCTTGCCCGACGGATCGGTGATCGCGGCGACACTGGTATCCGTCTCGTCGGCCTGCACCAGGCTGTAGATGGTGAAGGAGGTCGCGGCATCGGGGTTCCAGGTCAGCGACGGCTGCAGGAAATAGCGGTCGTCGGCGATGTCGAAATTGGTGTCGCCGTTTCGCGCCAGGCCGACGATGCGGTAGAGGAACTCGTCGCTGCCTTCGGTGACGGGCCCGCCGAAATCGAAGGCCGCCTGCGCCCTGTCCTTGGTGCCATAGAGCAACTGGACTTCGCGGATCCTGTCCTCGGTCGGCAGCTTGGGCACCTTGTTGACGATGCCGGCCGGCGTTCCCGCGCCGTAAAGCACCGAGACCGGTCCCTTGATCACCTCGACGCGTTCGAGCGAATAGGGGTCGGTGCGGAACGTGCCGTAATTGATGTAGGGCTGGCGCAGGCCGTCCTTGTAATCGCCGAGCGTGGTGGCGTCGTAGCCTCTGATATAGATCTGGTCGAAGCGCGGATCGAAGCCATAGGCGCCGGTGCTGACGCCCGCCGAATAGCGCACCGCCTCGATGATGTCCTGCGCGCCGCGCTCCTCGATCTCCTTGCGCGTCACCACCGAGACGGAGCGGGGCGTTTCGATGAGCGGCGTATCCGTCTTGGTCGCGCCGGAGCTGCGCTTGGCGGCCACCGTCTTGTCGCCATCCCGGGAAGTGACACGGCCGCCCTTGCCGCTGACCGTGATCGGCTCGAGCGTGCCATCTTGCGCCTGGGTGGTGGCTTGCTGCGCAAGCGCCTGATGAACACAAAGCAGCGCCGCCAGGCACGTCGTGGCGAGCAATCCCCGGCACCAAACCCTGCCACCTCTGACCACGTTAGACCCCTCATGAAACGTCACGTCGACATGCCTCGCTCTTTGCCATTCGCCGCCGGCGACCTCTCCCTCTCGCTGGCATCAAAATTGTTGCGTCAAACACTCAAGTTAAAAACTTGACTATGGAATTCATATTTGTCCGTCAACCGCCTTTCGCGATGCCAGGCGTGAATTCACCGCTCATGCCGCGTCGACAACCGCTATGAGGTCGGCGGCGGCTTTCGGGTCGCCGTTTTCCTTCGATGGTGGCATCCTTGCGGGCCGAACCATCTCAAGGTGCGCTATTCCATGCTTGTTCTGCCCAAGGGCGTCCGCCACATGCCGGCCTATCTCTCCCGCACCGTGCAGGAGGCTCTGGTCGAGGCGGTGAGGGGTATCGTCCAGCAGGCTCCGCTGTTCGTCCCGGCCATGCCGCGCACCGGCAAGGAGATGAGCGTGCGCATGACCAATTGCGGCCCGCTCGGCTGGGTCACCGACAAAGAGCGGGGCTATCGCTACCAGCCGACCCATCCGCTGACCGGAGAGCCCTGGCCGCCGATCCCGGAGAGCCTGCTCGATCTCTGGCGGCAGGTCTCGGGCTATGCGAATCCGCCGGAGGCCTGCCTGATCAATTTCTACACGGCCGACGCCAAGATGGGCCTGCACCAGGATCGCGACGAGGCCGATTTCTCGGCACCCGTCGTCTCCGTCTCACTGGGCGACGATTGCCTGTTCAGGGTCGGCCAGACGACGCGCGAGGGAGCCACCAAGTCGTTCAGGCTGAAGAGCGGCGACGTCGTCGTGCTCGGCGGCGAGGGTCGGCTCGCCTTTCACGGCGTCGACCGCATTTACCCGTCGACCTCGGCACTGCTCAAGAACGGCGGCAGGATCAATCTGACACTGCGGCGGGTGACGAAAGCCGAGTGAGCGAGCTAATGCATGTCGCCCAAAAGTGACCTCGGTTTTGGGAGAACGACATGCATAAAAACAAAGATCTAAGGCGCGTCGCATGGATCCGGTTCAACGCGACGTGCTTTAGAGCAATTCCAGGAAAAGTGTGAAACGGTTTTCCCGGGAAAAGCGCAGAGCGCTTTCCCTTGGGAGTTGCGTCAAAACAAAGAGTTAGAGCAGATCGCCGTTTCCGTAAAACGGCGAACTGCTCTAATGGGCGTCCGAGCGCCGTGCATAGACTTCAATGTAGTCCCCGCTGGCGATTTCCTCATAGCCTTCCATCAGGGTTTGGAAATCCGCGTTCTGACGCATCCACACGATCCAGATTGGCGGAAAGTCCGCCGTGAGCGACCACGCTGACTTTTTCTTGTTCATCCGATCCATCAGGATGATATCGGGCTTGTTGTCGCGGATCAGCGAATTGACGTAGCGCGTATAATCATCAAGGTCCTGCCGTGCGATGCGCTCGTCTTCACCTTGGTACGTACCCCGCATCAGCCCCCAAAGTGCATAGGTGCCGACCCAATCATGGGCATAGGCCGACAGCCAGCGACCATTGCTCATCCTTGTCAGTGGGTTGCCGACGGAAAGATCGGAACTGACCTGAACGATCGATGGCGAGGCGTAACGGCTCTTGATGGCATCGACCAGGCTTTTCTCGGGCAGTTGGTAGAACTGGTGGTGCGTTACCGAAAGCGCGGCGACCACGGCCAGCCAGGCTGCGGCATGGAGCTTGACGCTGGTGATCTCAGGGGCGGCTTCGGCGTTTGCCAGGCCAAGCGCCATTCGCCATCGTGATGCCACAGCCAGCAGCATCGCGAACACCAGCGTGGTCTGGAAGGGATATTGGTGATTGGGCCAGTATTTTCCAAGATACACCATGGAAACAAAGAGGCCGCCGGCACTCGCCATCGCCAGCGCGACGTCGTCTCGCCAGACAGATTTACGCATCTGGAAAACCGCGAAGACGACAAAGATCGCAAAAGTCGGCAATGCGGCGACGATATTTATGTTGGCTCGCAGGCTGACATAGTAGCGCATCAGCACTTGCAGGAAGGTGCCGAGAAACTCGGGAAACCATATGTACACGCTGGCGAGATAGGCAGCGCAAACCGTGAAGATGACGACGTTTTCAGCCGTCAGGCACGCCATCAGCGAGCGTCTGCGCCAAGCGATGAAGAGGTACGGGACTACAATGCCGGTTGCCCAGTGCGGCTTGACCAAAAGCAGCACGCTTCCAGCCAGGCCAACCGCTACGGCGAGGCCGAGAGGAACCGGCGCATGGGCACGGTTTTCAAACCGCCACATCATCAGGAACAGCATCGGCATGAACAACATCGTGCCGATATGTTCGCGCTGGCCGAAAACATTCCCAGGCATGATGAGGAGCAAGACAGCCAGCGCGGGATAGATCCATGGCGTCTTCAGATCGGCAAAGATCCGGCCTCGTTCGATGACCATGGCCGACAGCGCAATCGAAACGAAAAAGACCAGATAGATGAAGCACTCGATTGCCGATTCCGGCGAGATGCCGAGCCTGTTGGCCAGCCATACCGGCCCAATATAGAGGGCAACGGAGAAAGGCGGATTGGTTTCCAGAATGTCGACATAGAGCTTCTGGCCATCAAGGACTTTTTCGCAGATGACGATGAGCCAGCTGACGTCGGTATTGTCGCCTGCTGTCCACGGCATGAAAAAAGAGAACACCACCACGGCCGCAACGAGCCAGACCGGCGACAAGCTTCCAATCGAAGACGCAAAGCCGGTCGTTGTACTGATGTTTCGGACACTTCCCATGCTCATCGGACCGCCCCAGCAAAGATCAATTTTACGCAGTACGACGAAATCATGGGCGGGTGCACAGCCGCGCCTGCCTGGCGTCGCAAGCTAGCCGGGATTGCCTAAAGTGCAGTTAATCGTGCCGTTACAGTCTGCGATGTTCGTCAGCATCGCGTCGAGAACTTGGTTGTCCGTGCAAGACTGTTGCAACAGGCCGGGCGATGCTTGGTCGGTGCTTCCGTCTCAGCGCAGTGGCGAAAAAATCGCCGAGATCAGATGGAAGGGCAGTGCGCCATAGGCAGCCACTGTCGCCTCATCGTCCCATTGACGAAATTGCCTGGAAGGTCGCGCCTCCAGCGTCAAGGCATGCTTTTGCCCGTCAAGCGTCACCTTGCCGCGAAAACGCAGCACCCGTTCCCCGCCGGATCGGCTGATGGCCATGGCGCGCAGGCGCGCAATATGGTCGTCATCGGCGTTGATCTCCATCTCGATGCGGCGGCGGACCGGTGGAACACGGATCCTGACCGTGATGTCCAGCATCATCTCGCCTGCCGTTGGCGGGCACGGTATGGCCTGTGAGAACACCGATGGCGGCAGCGTTTGCGACGGCTCGTTGCGGGCTGGCCTGCCGCGCCAGGCCTTGGCTGGCGGCTCCTGCCGCAGCCGGCCGCTCTTACGCCGCAGCCGCAACTGCTTGGCAAGGCCGCGCGACAGCCAGACCAGCCTGCCGAAATCGGTCCGTGGCTTGGCCTGCAGCACCGCCGACCAGCGCGAAAGGCCGCTGCGGTCGGCCATGTCAAGCACGCGCGCCAGCACCCTGTCCGGCACCGCCACACCTGTTTCGAGCGCCAGATAGGAGAGCGCCACCGCCGAGGCCACGGCAAGGCCGCGCCTGGCGACAACATCGAGGAACACATCCCAGTCGACATCGCTGCCGCGAATGGCCACCGCGCAATCGACCAGCCAGTCGCTGTGTGTGTGGGCATCGAGCCCGCCATGCGCGATGGCAAGCGCGATGCGGTCGGCCGGTGACGGCACCAGCACGCCGACGCCGCTGAATTCGGCGCTATCGGCCCGTTGCCAGATGGCCAGGTCGTCTTGCTCGCTGCGCTGCGAACCGTCATAGGCGAGCTGGTGCAGGTCGATGTCGCCAAGATTACCCTTGAAGAAGTTCATCGAGCGCAGCGACGCCAGCCTTGTCCTCAGATATTGCGGGCTCACACCCGTGGCGATCTGCCAGTCGCCGTCGCGCAGCACGTCGAAGGCCGTCTGCATGTCCTGCGGCCGCACCAATATGTCGATGTCGTGCGCCACCCGGCCGCGCTGTGCCGAGGCGTTCAAGGCAATGCGGCTGGCGCCCTTGATCAGCATTACCTTGCATCCCGCATCCGTCATCGCCTTCAGCGCCGGTTCTGCTTCCCGCATCGCCATGCGCGATTTGGTCCACAGCATCTTCTGCAGGCCGACAAGGCGCGGATAAGCGGAATGGCCGGCGAGCTTCCTCCCGAACCTGTCGGAGATCGCGGCCAGCAGCCGGTGCTCGCGAAACGAGACATGATCGATATCGTTTTCGTCCAGCCAGCGGCCGGCGCAAGCGGCGGCGGCATCCTCGTCCGGAAGAAGCGCGGCCTTGAGCAACTGGTCGAGCCCGCCCGTCGGCCAGGACCAGCCATAGTCCGGGAAGCGACGCTCGATACGGCGAATATCAGCCATCAGCCGGGCCGGCCTTGTTGCGAGCCCGCAGCATGGCGAGCCGTGCCACTTCGAGATAGCCGCGGTCGCGGGCCGCATCGCGTCCATAGGACAGGCTGCCCGGCCGGATGCGGCGCAACGCCAGCGCCTCGTCCAGCATGTCGAGGGCAAGGCCCGCCTCGCGCGCCCGGGCGATCCAGTCGATCATTTCGCCACGCCCGCCCGGCGGGTCGACGATCGGTCCAACCGTCTCGGCGACCTCACGGCGGATCATCATGGTGGTCCGCGACCAGCCGGGCACGGCCGTGGTCTCGGGCGCGTCGAGCTGGTCGTTGCGGAAATTCCGCCAGTGACAGAAAACGCCCGATGTTGCGGGACTTCTCTCGAGATGCGCGAGCTGTCTTTCAATCTTGTCCGGCAGCCACAGATCGTCCGCATCGAGCGTCGCTATGAGCGGCGTCGACAGCGCCGCGATACCCCTGGTCGTGGCGCTGCCAGGTCCGGCATTTGCCTGGCGCATCAGCTGCACCGGCAGGTCTGTTCCGCCGATCGCCGAAGCGAGATCGTCGGTCGAGCCGTCATCGACGATCACCACCAGGTCCGGGCGAACCGTCTGGGTGGCGACCGATCGCAGCGTCTCGGCGATGGTACCGCTTGCGTTGAATGCTGGAATGACGACGCTGTAGCCACTCATCACATGAACCGCCAGTCAGCGAGCTTCTTGAGTTCGAAGATGCCCTCGATCCGCCGCAAGGTCGGATCTGCCTTGCGGCGGGTCATCGACTTGTAGATGGCACGCATGAATTCACGCGACTGGACCTCGGTCTGTCTGGTCATGTTGCCGGGGTGGCGTCTGTAGTAGAGGGCCACGGTCTCCGGCATGACATATCTTGGTCCGCTCTCGAAGGTGCGCAGCAGGTAGTCGGTGTCCTCCGCCTGGTTGAAGGCTTCGTCGAAGACGCCGATGCGTGCGATAAGCCGGCGCGTGAAGATCGCCGCCGACAAATGGATGCCGCGAACCGTGATGCTACGGCTGTCGGCGGTGGGTTCCAGGTGCTCGTCGTCGATCTTGTCGACCAGCATCATCCTTGAATAGGTGAGATCCAGACCCGGATCGTTGCGGAAGAGTTCGATATCGGCCGCAAAGCGTCCGACCGGCGAAATGTCGTCCGAATCGAGAAAGGAGACAAGGTCGGTCTCCGGTTCAAGCAGTCCCAGCCCGGTGTTGCGCGTCCGGGTCACGCCCATGTTGGGTTGTTGAAACAGGCGGATGCAGGGGTTCTCCACCATCAGCGACCGCACCGCTTCGGCCGATCCATCGGTCGAGCCGTCATCGATGACGATGATGTCGAGATCGGCGGCGCCACGCTGCCTGAGCAGTGAGCGTAGTGCCGGGCCCACAAGGGTCTCGCGGTTATGGACCGGCATGATCACGCTCAGCCTCGGCATCACATCATCCGCCAATCAGCAGATGGGTTCTTCAGCTCGAAAATACCCTGAACCTCGCGCAGCGACGGATCGGCCTTGCGCCGTCGCATCGACTTGTGGATTGCACGCAAATGGTTGCGGACCCGGCTGTCATGTTCCTTGGTGATATTCCCGGCGTGGCGCCGGTAGTAGACCGCGACGTTGTCCAGCAATTCGTAGTTCGGACCCGTTTCGAAAACCCGCAGCAGATAGTCGGTGTCCTCGGCCTGTTCGAACTCCTCGTCGAATTGGCCCGTTCGCTCGACAAGGCTCCGGCGGAACAGAGCAGTGCTCAGCGAAATGCCCCGCATCGTCATGGTGCGGCTGTCGACCGCAGGCTCCAGCCTCTCGTCGTCAATCCGCTCGACCAGCGTCATCAGCGAATAGGTTAACTCCAAGCCGGGGCTCGCGCCGAAACGCGCAAGATCGGTCTTGAAGCGCCCGGCCAGCGAGATGTCGTCGGAATCCAGGAACGAAACGAACTCGGCGTCCGCAGGCAATTGCCTCAGCCCGGCATTGCGTGTCCTCGCGACACCCATATTCTCTTGCCGGAACAGCCGGATGCAAGGGTGCTCGACCATCATCGAACGCACGGCCTCGGCCGAGCCGTCGGTCGAGCCGTCGTCAATGACGATGATGTCGAGATCGGCGGCATCGCGCTGGCGCACCAACGAGCGCAAGGCCGGAACGACATAGCGCTCGCGGTTGTAGACAGGCATGATCACGCTCAATTTCACGAAACAACTCGCGTCAGAAAATCCGCAAGCGTGCCGGCGATCTCCTCGGGATGCGTTCCCAGGGACAGACGGTAGCTTGGCAACTGGCGGGTAAGATCACCGAAGAAGCGGAAGCCGCTTTCGCGTTCCCCCGGCATCTGCATGATGCCCGACGGTGCTAGTGCGATCATGGCGTCTCGACGCGACACTGGCACAATCGAACTCATCTCGCCACCGCCGATATGTGGCACCACCAACGCAACGATGTCCAGCGCTGCTGGCACCGGCCGGGGCGCGATGTCGGCAATGTGAAACGTGTGCTTGCCCTGCCAGTTCAAGGGGCTCTCGATCCTCAGTCGCTGCTTCAAGCCCAGCCGTGCGAAACCTTGCGGGTCCTGCTTCAGTGTTGAAAACAGCGGCCGCGCGGTCACGCCGCCGGCCAGATCGATCAGCACATAGTCATCGCCGACGCTGTCTAGTCCGTTGAGCAGGCCGGCGGCGACGGTGCCGGATTTGCCGGCACCGCCCGCGCCGGCCAGCAGCACGCCTTTGCCATTGGCGCCCAGCGTGCCCGCATGGGTCAGCCGCATGCCGCGCGCCGCATATTCCCAGTGCAGGAAGGCTCGCAGCGGCGCTGTCGGCTCCCAGGGCGGAAAGGCATCGGGCGAGGTCATCAGCTGGACGCCAATGCGGCGCTCCGGATCGTAGACCTGCCAGAAATCCAGATCGTGAAAATAGTGGCCGCGCAGCCCGACCCCGGCGAGCCGTTCGGCAAAGCCGTATTCGGTGAAATGCGCGTCGCCCCACTGCGCCGGCTCAGGGATGCCGCCGATGCCGGGATGAACGGTGAAGATGCGGCATGTCGATGGCTCCGACAGGTCATCCTCGGCCTCCACGAAGGCGTCGCCAAGCGCATCCGCAAGCACGCCGGGAGCGACATGCGCGGTCAGTTCCAGCCTGGGCAGGCGGACCGTCCGCGTCGCCGGATAATGTGTGGCGGCTTCTTCAGCGGCGGTGATGAGATACCGGGCGTAATCCGGCAAGGTTTCGAGCGTGACGCGCGGCATCCTGCGCCCCTGTCCCAGACGCGACCGGCTCGTCAGGATGCCTGCTTGACTGCCGGCCAGCCGAGGGGTTCCTCGACCTCGTGAATGGGATCCACGATGATCAAATCGGCGAGGTCGTCGTGAGTGCTCACCGTGAGCGGTTCGCTCGTGGCGGCAAGCTCGGCAGGCAACTCGCCCGGCAGCGGTCGCGCCGCCGCTTCCGAAGGCACCAGCAACCCCAGTTCGAGCAATTGCGATATGAAGTGTTCCAGTTCAGCCGCGCCGAGTGTCGAACCGCCAGCGTTCAGCCCGATCAGGGTCCGGGCATCGACCCCGGACGAGAGCGCCTGCCAGACCCTGCTGCCGGAATCGGAGAAGCCGAAATACTTGCCGTTGGCAAGGTTGAGCACCACGGCCTCGCCATCGAAGGATTCGAAGACGATGTCCCTGCTCGCAACCGAATAGGCGTCGGAATCGCGCATTATTGTTGCCCCGCCTCGCAGTTCCCGCCCTCCGGCAGGAACGCTTCCACTGACAACGCCTGTAAACGCTCGGTTCTTCGTTGGCAAGGCAAGCGGTGCCGGCAAGACGTCGGCCGTTTTGGGGGAACAGCTGGATCGCGAACCGTTCACGCCTCGATTTCGAGAGCCGACAGCGGCTTCGAGCAACAGGCGAGGATGAAGCCGTCGTCGATCTCGTGATCGAGGATGCCGCCATTGTGGCTCATTTCGACGGCGCCGGAGACTTTCTTCACCTTGCAGGTCCCGCACAGGCCGAACTCGCAGGCCGCCGGAATCCGCACGCCCGAAGATCGCGCGGTCTGCAGGACGGTCTGGCCGGCGACGCACTCGGCGTCGACGTCCGAAAGCGCGAAGCGGATCGGTGTTTTGGCTTCGACCGGAACGGCAGCATCGTCTTCAGCCGGCAATGCGAACGGCGCCTGGATTTCCTCCACCGCGGGCGCGGCAAAGCTCTCCTGGTGGTATTTCGTCATATCGAAGCCGGCGGCGTCCAGCATGCCGCGCACGGCGCGCATGAAGGGATCCGGACCGCAGCAGAAGATCTCGCGTTCGCGGAAATCGGGCGCCAGCAGCGGCAACCGGATGGCGTCGATGCGGCCCATATGGCCGTACCAGCCCTCGCGGCTCGACCGCTCCTCGATCATGAAGCCGAGCGACAGGCCCGGCATATGGCCGCCGAGCAGTTCGAGCTCCTTGCGGAAGATGATCTCTTCGGCGCGCCGCGCGCAGTTGACGAAGCCGACATCAGTCCATGGCGCGCAATCGTTCAGCCAGCGCAGCATCGACATCATCGGCGTCACGCCGGAACCGGCGGAGATGAACAGATATTTGGCCGCCGGGTGGCTGTGCAGCGAAAAATCGCCGGCCGGCCCGTAGGCCTTGACGTGGGAACCTGGCTTCAGATTATCGAACATCCAACGCGTACCGATACTGCCGGCCTGCGCCTTCACCGTCACGGCGATCGAGAACGGCCGCGACGGCGAGGACGACAGCGTATAGGTGCGCATCAGCGGCCCATCCGATGTCGGCAGTTCCAACGTCACGAACTGGCCTGGCTTGTAGCGGAACCAGGTCTGGTTATCGGAGCGAAAGGTGAAGGTCTTGACGTCAGGCGCCTCGTCGCTGACGCCGATCACTTCCAGCACCTGCAGCCTGTCGTTCCAGGGCGCCATCTGGTCGAGATGGCGATAGAGCCCAAGATCCGTCATCGCATTCATCCCTCAACCTCTCTCAAGCAACGCTGCGCAGGGCCGGCCGGCCATCGTCGGCAAGGCGCGGGCCGATGAAACGGGCGTACCAGTCGACGAACTGGATCACGCCGCCCTCGTGCAGCTCCGAATAAGGACCGGGTTCATAGGCAGGCGACAGGATGCCGAAGGCGTTTTCCTCGACGATGCGGCGGTCCTGGTCGTTGGTCTCGGTCCAGACATGGGTGAGTTCGGCAAGATCGTAATCGATGCCCTCGACCGCATCCTTGTGCACCAGCCATTTGGTCGTCACCGCCGTTTCCGTGGCGCTGATCGGCAGCACGCGGAAGGTGACGGCATGGTCGATGAGGATATGGTTCCAGGTCGTCGGGTAGTGATAGTGCATCAACGTGCCGATACGGTCGGCGGAGACCGTGTCGGAGAGGTTCTTCTTCACCGCCCGCTTGCCGTTCATCGTGTAGCTGACCGCGTCGCGCAGCAGCGGCGCCCTTGTGGCGCGGTATTGCCCGGCCGGGTCGATGCGGAACTTGCTCGGCAGGCCGGCCGCCTCACATTTGGCCCAGTGCGCCAGCATCTCCGGATCGCTGTCGGCGCCTTGCACGCCGGTCACAGTCGGTGCTTCCGGGAAGGTCTTGCACAGTTCCGGGTGATTACCGGCGCAATGGTAGCACTCGCGGTTGTTTTCCCAGACGAGCTTCCAGTTGCCCTTCTCGACGATCGTGCTCTCGAAGGCGATCTTTGCTTCGCCGAGCCGGTGCGGCTTGAGATAGGGTTCGATCATCGCCCGCATCGGCGCGAAGTCGGCGGGTACCTTGGCCAGGCAGATGAAGATATAGCCGGCCACGCTTTCGCAGGCGACCGGCTTCAGGCTGAACTGGCTCTTGTCGAAACCGTCGGCCATCTGGCGGGCAAACAGCAGCCTTCCGTCCAGCTCATAGGTCCACTGGTGATAGGGGCAGACCAGCTTGGCGGCCGTGCCCTTGTCGGTGTTGCAGACACGGCTGCCGCGATGGCGGCAGGAATTGTGGAAGGCGTTGATCTTGCCCTGCTGATCGCGCACCAGCACGACCGGATAGTCGCCGATCTGCACGGTGATGAAACTGCCGGGCTTCGGCAGTTCGCAATCATGGCCGACGAACAGCCAGTCGCGATACCAGATCAGCTCCATGTCGAGCTTGAAGAAATCGGGATCCGTGTAGAAGGGCTGCTCCAGCGAGAAGCCCTCTCTGCGGCTGTTCAAGAGCCTCAGCATATCGTTGCGCGCATCCATGTCCTGTCCTCTTCTATTTAAGGACTGACTATGGTGGTGATTGAGGAAGGATCGGACGCAGGCCGGCGAAAGCCGGGCATGCGCCATCCGCCTCTTGACCGCCCACCGCGATCAGTCGAGTCTAGATATCTCGGGCTGGTTTCCGGGCTCTGGAGTGTCCTTGCGGACGGTCGCGACACCTTCCCAGGCTCTCGCCCAGTGGTCTCCCGTTGCGACTTGAACTCCACCACCGTTGCGGGGGCAGCGCCGGACTTTGACCGGCTTCCCAATTCTCCGCCTCGTCGTCACGAAGCGGCACCTGAGATGCCATGATCTAATCACGACAGCGTTTGCGACATCGGCATGAAAGCGACATCGCATCCATGTGGCGCGACACGCATGCGCAATGATCGGGTCAAGCACAGCGGTCACGAAAAATCGTTTTCGTTGACGGCAGTGCCCGCCGTCAGAATCGGTCCGGAATGGGCGCCTAAAAGGTTAACGGTTTCGAAAAGTGACTATTAGCAGATTCTAAAATCGAACCGAACGGTTCGTTTCTGTTGACGGTGCGTGCAGGACGGTGTGAACGCTGAGGCTTCGATACAGTTGGTGATCGCAGCGCTGGTTTCACCTAACATGCTGATATCAAAGAGTGAAATATCTGACGTAGAAGGCCATGGTACAATTTCAAGTGGTGGATTCTTGGTCCACGGCAAACAACTTCGTGATTGGAAACGGCTAGCTGGCTTTCCCACATCGGGCCTGTCCGAACGACGCGATTTTAATCCCAAGACACGCCGCTAGACGGACAGAAAAATACTGGAGTACCAAAAATGAAAAAGATTGTTCTCACTGCCGTCGCCCTTCTGGCCATTTCCGGCAGCGCCTTCGCTGGTAGCGACCACTATGGTTCGAATGCCGCTGCAGCAACGGCTGTCGACAGCCAGCACACCGCTTCGACCAAGAAGTCGGAGCCGGCTGCTCAGGCGCCGGTCCAGGGTGCTGACCGCAACCTCTTCGGCAACAACTAACAGCCGATCCCGGCCAATGGCGGGTTTTTCGCCTCGCCGCTCTGGCCGACCTCAAGAAATTCAGGAGACTCGAATGAAGAAGATCATCATTGCTGCCGCCGCCGTTCTGGCCATTTCCGGCAGCGCTTTCGCCGGCAGCGACAACTATGGCTCCAATGGCGCCAACCAGCCTGCTGCTGCTTCGAACGACAGCTCGTACACCGCTTCGATCAAGAAGTCGGCTCCGGCCACTCAGGCGCCTGCGCAGCAGGGCGCTGACCGCAACCTTTTCGGCAACAACCAATAGCCGGTTCGCAGCGGGACGGTGGGCGTGCCCACTGTCCCGGCGAAATCCAGAAATTCAGGAGACTTGAAATGAAGAAAATCATCCTTGCCACCGCCGCCGTTCTGGCCATCTCCGGCAGTGCTTTCGCCGGCAGCGACAATTATGGCTCCAATGCCGCCAACCAGCCTGCCGCGACTTCAGTTGACAACTCGCGTACGGCTTCGATCCGCGACAGCGGTTCGCCCGTCTACAAGTTGCTCAATTCGTCGGGCGACGCGCAGAAGTCGGCGCCTCAGGGCAGCGACCGGAACCTCTTCGGCAACCACTAAGAGCTGAAGCTAATCTTCCAAAAAAGAGCGGCGGGCTTGGCCCGCCGCTCTTTTTGTGTCGCCTCGACCCGGCAGGACTCTCGACCCAGCAAGACTGGCGGCCTCAGGCCGCTTTTGCTTCCGGCTTCTGCAGCGCGAAGGAATGTCCGTCCGCATCGAAGATATGCAGGTCCTCGGCATTGGCACTCAGCCGCAGCGTCGAACCGCGCTTGACCTCGACATTGCCAGGCAGCTTGGTCACCAGCGGCAGGTCAGCGCGGCCGATGTCGACATAGACAAGCTGGACCTCGCCGAGTTGCTCGACATAGTCGACCGTTCCCTCGAACAGATAGTCCACGCCGGTGGCGACCATGAGGTCTTCCGGCCGCACGCCGAAGCTGACCGCCGCACCCTTCGCCGAGGCGGGCGTCGTGATCGGCACCGTCGCCTTGCGCCCACCGACATGGCTGACGACGGTCGGGTTTCCGGTCTTGTCGATGGTCGCTGGCAGGATGTTCATGGCCGGCGAGCCGATGAACTGGGCAACGAACAGATTGCCGGGCTTCTTGTAGAGGTCCATCGGCGTGCCGACCTGTTCGATATGGCCGTCCTTAAGCACCACGATGCGGTCGGCCAGAGTCATTGCCTCGACCTGGTCGTGGGTGACGTAGATCATGGTCGTGGCGGGCATCGATTCCTTCAGCTTCGCGATCTCGATGCGGGTGGCGACGCGCAGGGCGGCGTCGAGGTTCGACAGCGGCTCGTCGAACAGGAACACTTTCGGATTGCGCACAATGGCGCGGCCGATGGCGACGCGCTGGCGCTGCCCGCCCGACATCGCCTTGGGCAGCCGGTCGAGATATTTGGTCAACTGCAGGATTTCCGCCGCCTGGCGCACGCGGCGGTCGATCTCGGCCTTGTTCTCCTTGCCGATCTTCATCGAGAACGCCATGTTGTCGTAGACGGTCATGTGCGGATAGAGCGCATAGGACTGAAACACCATGGCGATGCCGCGCTTGGACGGCGGCACATCGTTTACGACCTCACCAGCGATCTTGAGTTCGCCGGAGGTGATTTCCTCAAGCCCGGCGATCGACCGCAGCAAGGTCGACTTTCCGCAGCCCGACGGGCCGACGAAGACGATGAACTCACCCGATTTGATATCGAGGTCGATGCCGTGGAGAATGTGCAGGTTGCCGTAGGATTTCTTCACTTGTCTCAGATTGACATCGGCCATTGGTTTCCTCCCAGTGATGTCTCAAAAATTCAGTCGATCCGTCCGAA
The DNA here is from genome assembly GCF_016756475.1 of Mesorhizobium sp. 113-1-2. Classification (NCBI taxonomy): domain Bacteria; kingdom Pseudomonadati; phylum Pseudomonadota; class Alphaproteobacteria; order Hyphomicrobiales; family Phyllobacteriaceae; genus Mesorhizobium; species Mesorhizobium sp. 113-1-2. The sequence continues at coordinate 427,963 of NZ_AP023242.1, read as the reverse complement.
CCAGGCGCCGTAACCGCCGAGCTCGATCGGACCGGGGCTCGCCTGCCCGGAAAACCCGTGTCCTGGCAAAGGTTGCAGTGATCGGTTGCCAAGGTCAACCTTGGCCGGCTTGGCGCCGAGGTTGAAGACGCAGACGACCTGCTCATTGCCGGCGCGGCGGGTGAAGGCGACAGTGTCGCCCTCGCTTTCGATGAAGGTGATGTCGCCCTTGGCCAGTGCCGGATGGGCGCGGCGGAAGGTCAGGAAGCGCCTGTAGTGCTCGAGCAGCGAAGCCTGATCGCCCTGCTGGACATTGACCGCCTGCGCCAGATGCTTGGCCGGCACCGGAAGCCAGGGCTTTGCCTGGGAGAAGCCGCCATTCTTGGCGTCGCCATCCCAGACCATCGGTGTGCGGCAGCCGTCACGGCCTTTGAATTCCGGCCAGAAACGGATGCCATAGGGATCCTGCAGATCCTCGAAACGCAGTTCGGCTTCGCCGAGCCCGAGCTCTTCACCCTGGTAGAGGCAGACCGAGCCGCGCAGCGACATCAGCAAGGCTGAGATAACCTTGAGATAGGCGATGGGATCCGCTTCGCCGGCGGCCCAGCGCGAGGCCGGGCGCATCACGTCATGGTTGGAAAAAGCCCAGCACGACCAGCCGTCGCTGGCGACCTTGCCGAACGCTTCGAGCACCGATCGGACCTTGTCCGCGCTGATCTTTTCCGGCGCCAGGAAGTCGAAGGAATAGCACATGTGCACGCGCTTGCCGCCGGCGGTATAGGCTGCCACTACTTCGAGCCCGCGCTGCGAATCGCCAACCTCGCCGACCGCTGCGGTCGCCGGATATTCGTCGAGCAGCGCGCGGAAGCGTTCGAGGAAGCCGAGGTTTTCCGGGCGGCTCTTGTCGTAGATATGGTCCTGGTAATTGTAGGGATTGACCGCCGGCGCGGTCTGGTCGTTGCGCTCTTCCGGCGGCAGCGGCGGGTTGTTTTCCAGGCCCTGGCTGTGGAAGTAGAAATTGATCGTGTCGAGGCGGAAGCCGTCGACGCCGCGCTCCAGCCAGAAGCGGGTGACCTCGAGCAGCGCGTCCTGGACTTCGCGGTTGTGGAAGTTGAGGTCGGGCTGCTCGGCCAGGAAATTGTGCAGATAATATTGCTGGCGGCTGGTGTCCCACTGCCAGGCCGAGCCGCCGAAGATCGACAGCCAGTTGTTGGGCGGCGCGCCGTCGGGCCTGGCGTCCGCCCAGACATACCAGTCTGCCTTAAGATTGCCGCGGCTCGACCGGCTTTCCTTGAACCACGGATGGCTGTCGGCCGTATGCGACAGCACCTCGTCGATCATCACCTTGAGGCCGAGCCGGTGCGCCTCCGCCGTCAGCGCGTCGAAATCGGCCAGCGTGCCGAACATCGGATCGACGTCGCAATAGTCCGAGACGTCGTAGCCGAAATCCTTCATCGGCGATTTGAAGAAGGGGGAGATCCAGATCGCATCCGCACCGAGCGCGGCGATGTAGGGGAGCCGTTGAATGATGCCCTTGAGATCGCCGATGCCGTCGCCGTTCGAATCCTGGTAGCTGCGCGGATAGATCTGGTAGATCACCGCGCCCCGCCACCAGTCGCGATCGATGGCGAGGTCAGGGTTCGAACTGGCTTTCAAAGCGGATTGCATGGTCTCAGCCTCCTTTCACCGAGCCGGCAAGCAGCCCGCGGACGAAATAGCGCTGCAGCGAGAAGAAGACGATCAGCGGCACGATGATGGTGATGAAGGCCGATGTCGTCAGGATCTCCCAGTTGCCGCCGCGAGAGCCGAGCAGCGCGTTGAGCTTGGCCGTCAACACGATCTGGTCGGGTGCCGTACCAAGGAAAACCATCGCCACCAACAGATCGTTCCATACCCACAGGAATTGGAAGATGGCGAAGGAGGCCAGCACCGGGAAGGACAGCGGCAGCACGATCTTGACGAAGATCTCGAAGTCGCTGGCGCCGTCGATGCGGGCCGATTCCATGATCTCGCGCGGCAGGCCGGCAATATAGCTCCTCAGCAGATAGATGGCGAAAGGCAGGCCGAAGCCGGTATGCGCCAGCCATATGCCGAGATAGGTCTTCGACGGGACGCCGAAGAACGCACCGACATTGTTGTAGAGCTTGAGCAGCGGGATCAGCGACATCTGCAGCGGCACGACCAGGAGGCCGATGATGACCGCAATCAGCAGCGCCCGGCCGGGAAAGCGCATCCAGGCCAGTGCGTAGGCGGCAAAGGCGGCGATCAGGATCGGGATGACAGTCGCCGGTATGGTGACGGTCAGCGAATTCATGAACGAGCGGCCGATGCCTTCCGAAAACAGCACGGTATCGTAGTTCTCGGTGGTGAATTTCGGCGGCGCCGACGAGGCATAGTAGAGGCGCTGGCCGCGGTCGCCTTCGAACGCCTTCGGCGAGGCCATGACGAAACTGCCATCGGCATTGACCTGCAGGGTCACGCCGTCACCGAGGTCTGCCGATGTGCCGGCCGGATATTGTGTGGGGGCCGCTGCTTTGACGCCGAAGGCGCTGATATTGCGCTTGGCGCCGTCGCCGAAGATGTTGCCCTCGAGGACGAACTTGCCGTCCTTCTGGGTCTGCGCCGAGGCGGACGGCAGGCGCCCGGCCTCGGTCTGGCTGGAGCTGGAGAACGAGTTCCACCAGCCCGAGGCGACGATCTGGTCCTTGTCACGCAGCGACGAGACCAGGATGCCGAGTGTCGGAATGGTCCAGATGGCAACGAAGACCAGCACCGCTATGTGGACGCCGAAACGGCTGGCGAAGGAATTTCCGGTCGCGACGGCCATCTCAGTGTCCTCCCGTCTCTTTGTTCGCCTGGCGGATGTTCCAGACCATGATCGGGATGACCGCGATCATGATGATGATGGCGATTGTTGCGCCGCGGCCGAAATCGCCGCCACCGCGGAACATCCAGTCGAACATCAGATTGGCCAGCACCTGGCTGTTCCACTGGCCGTTGGTCATGGTCAGCACGATGTCGAACACTTTCAGCACCAGAATGGTGATCGTGGTCCACACCACCGCGATGGTGCCCCAGATCTGCGGCACCATGATCTTCCAGAAGATCTGGAACGGATTGGCGCCGTCGATGACGGCGGCCTCCAGTGTCTCCTCCGGAATACCGCGCAGCGCCGAGGACAGGATGACCATGGCAAAGCCGGTCTGGATCCAGATCAGGATGATCATCAGGAAGAAATTGTTCCAGAACGGCAGCGATATCCACACCTGCGGCTGGCCGCCGAAGTGCTGGATGATGGCGTTGAGCAGGCCGATCTGCACCTGGCCCTCGCCGCGATATTCGTAGATGAACTTCCAGATCACGCTGGCGCCGACGAACGAGATGGCCAGCGGCAGGAAGATCAGGCTCTTGGCAATCGTGCCCCACCAGATCTTGTCGGTGAGCACGGCGATGATCAGGCCGAGGAAGGTACAGGCGGCCGGCACCACTGCCAGCCAGAGCAGATTGTTCAGAATCGAGCGTCGGAGATCTGGATCACGTAAAGCCCACTCGTAATTGGCGAGCCCAACGAAACTGGTGCCGCCGCGGTCGAGGAAAGAGAGCCACAATGTCGCGATCACGGGGTAGATCAGGTAGATGGTGAGAATGATCAGCGCCGGACCGACGAACAGCCATGGCCGCACCAGGCCCTGCCGACGCAGATTGTTGATGGCAGCCGTGCCGGAGACCCCGCGTGAAGGGAAGGTCAGGTCGAGCAGTTTGTTGGCGCCCCAAAAATAGGCGACACAGCCGCCGACGCCGATGATGATGACGAATATGGCCGAGAAAATCTGAGCCGCCATGGGTCCCTCTCCCTGCGCATGATCAGCCAGGCTTGGAACGGCCTTGGCGATGTGGCGATGCGCCGATTCAGTTAATCGGAACGAGCGAACGCAAATCGGTCCGGCGTGCAGCGCCGGGCGGATCCGGGCCGACACGGCCCGGATCCAGTCTGTGGATCAGGAAGTTTCCAACCGCAGCCGAAGCGGCTGCTTACTTGCCAGCTGGCTACTTGATGGCGTCCCAGCTCTTCTGGATGTCGGTGGCCACATCCTGGGCGGATTTGCCGCCGACCAGATCGATCATGCCGGTCCAGAATGAGCCGGCGCCGACCTTGCCGGGCATCAGGTCCGAACCGTCGAAGCGGACCGTCGTCGCTCCGACCAGGATCTCGCCCTGCTTCTTCAGCGCATCGCTGCCATAGGCGTCCTTGTTGGCACCCTTGAAGGGCGTGACAAAGCTCTTCTGCGCCATCCACAATTCATGGGCGAGCGGCATCTCGAGGAACTTGATGAATTCGCGCGAAGCCTTGGAATCCTTGGTGATCATCACCAGCGTTCCGGCGACTTCCAGCGGCGTGCCAAGTTCCGGCTTGGAGGCGTAGGGCGGGTAGGGGAAGAAGTCCGCATCCTGGCCGAGCTTTACGCCCTCCGGAAAGAAGGAGGGGATGAACGATGCCTGATGGTGCATGTAGCACTTCGGCGGCACGGTAAAGAGGCCCTTCGGGCTGTCGCGGAAGTCGGTCGCGGCCACCGCCTTGGCGCCGCCATCCACCATCTTGTCGTCGGTGGCGATCTTGCCGAAGATGTCGATGGCGTTGACCACTGCCGGATCGGTGAACGGAATCTCGTTCTTTGTCCACTTGTCGTAAACTTCGGGCGGCTGCGTCCTGAGCATGATGTCCTCGACCCAGTCGGTCGCCGGCCAGCCGGTCGCGCCGCCGGAGCCAAGCCCGATGCACCATGGCTTGCCGCCATCGGCGATGATCTTCTTTTCGAGCTCGGCCAGTTCCTCCTGGGTCTTCGGCACCTTGTAGCCGGCTTCCTGGAAATTGTCAGGCGAGTACCAGACCAGACCTTTCACGTCGATCTTGTAGGGAAAGGCATAGAAAGCCGACTTGCCGTCCTTGCCCGTATAGGTGCCGAGTTTGGCCCAGGAGTCGCCGGCGGCGTAGTTCTCCTTGATCCAGGCGGCGACGTCGTCGCCCAGCGGGGTCAGCACGCCTTTGGAAGCGAGGTCCTGGATCAGGCCCGGCTGCGGCAGGACGGCGATGTTCGGCGGGCTGCCGGCCTGGGTGTCGATGACAATCTGCTGCTCGTAATTTTCGGATGAGGAGTATTTCACCTCCGCCCCGGTCGCCTCGGAGAAATAATCGAGCACCGAACGGACAAGCGTCTCATCCTCGCCGCGCCACGGCCCGAAGATGGTCAGCGTCTCGCCCTTGAGATCGACTTTCTTGAGGTCTTCAAAATTCGCCCAGTGAAACTTCGGATCCTCGCCCGGCTTGAACTTCAGTTCAGCATGCGCGGGGGCGCCAAGGGCGAGCGCACCAAACGCAACACCCAGCAAAAGCATTTTCTTCATCGGTATTCCTCCCAGTGGGTCACATACACCGGACGGAACCTCCATTCCGCCCGCCGACGCCGCAGGACTGTGACTCAGTCGCAAGGGAACCGCAACCTTTCGAAGAGTCTTCCAAAGCGCTTTGGCTTTTTCGATCACGCCATTGAATCATCCGGAAGTCAAGAGGCTCGGTAAACTAATCGATTTAATTTTGCGAATTTGTGAGCTGAAAAGTGCAGCGCAGCATGCTTTTTGGCAGCGCAACAGCAATTTTCTGTTTCAAACCGGCCTCAACCCCGACTATGGTCGTCCCGATGCCGTCGCGCCCTTGCGGCACTTGGGTCGATTCAACTTAAAAGCGCTTTGAGGGAATGGAGGCCGTTGTGAACCTCAAGCAGCTCGCGCAAATGCTGGCGCTCTCCCAGACTACGGTAAGCCGGGCACTGAACGGCTATCCGGAGGTCAACGAGGAGACGCGCAGGCGCGTCATGGATGCCGCCAAGCGCCATGGCTATCGCCCCAATCCGAGCGCGCGGCGGCTGGCGACCGGCAAATCCGGCATGATCGGCTATGTCCTGCCGACGGGGGCGGCCGTCGACATCGACCCGCATTTCGTCGAGTTCCTCTCCGGTCTCGGCGACTATGCCCGCTCGCACGAGCTTGATCTCGTGCTGTCGCCGGCCGACGCTGACGACCAGGAGACGACCTATCGGCGCATCGTCGCCAACCGGCAGGTCGATGCCGTCTACATCTCTTCGCCGAGGCCGCGGGACAGTCGGGTGTCGCTGGTCAGCACGCTCGGCATTCCTTTCCTCGTCCATGGTCGCAGCGAAGGCTTCGACTTCGACTATCCCTATCTCGACATCGACAATGAGGGTGCTTTCCACGAGGCGGCGCGCCTGCTGGTGCAACTCGGCCACCGGCGGCTGGCGCTGATCAATGGCGACGACCGCGAGACATTCGCCATCCATCGCGAGCGCGGCGTGCGCCGGGCGCTTGCCGCAAGCGGGCTGACCTTGGGCGAACGCCACGTCTGCTCCGTGGTCATGACCGAGGAGAACGGCTATCGGGCCACCAGGCGTCTGCTGGAGGAGAGCGATGCGCCGACAGCGATCGCCTGTTCCAGCTTGATCATGGCGCTGGGCGTCGTGCGCGCGGTGCGCGACCTCGGCCTGACGATTCCCGGCGACGTGTCGTTGATCGCCCATGACGACGTCTTTCCCTGGCTGAAGCCGGAGAATTTTTCCGTGCCGCTGTCGACGACGCGCTCGTCGATCCGCCTTGCCGGCGCCCGCGTCGCCGAACGGCTGGCCGCGCGGATATCGGGACTGGAAGAAGGCGCTCGCGGCGAAGTCTGGCCGGTCGATCTGGTGGTGCGCGGCTCGGTCGCCGGCGCGCCGGCGTAGCTAGGCAGGCTGATAGCGGCAGACAACTACTTCGCCGCGTCCGCCGCCTTGATGTCCAGCAGCCCATAGCCGAAATCATTGTCGCGCCCCTTCGGGCCGAGATCTTTCGCCGTTGCCGCCAGTGCTTTCTCGATGTCGTCGGCCGAGCGGTCGGGCGAAGCATGGAGGAGATTGGCGATGGCGCCGCTGACAATCGCCGCTGCGAACGAGGTGCCGGTGACCACGTCCGAGCCGGCGCCGCTTGGCGCCACCATCTCGACGCCGGGCGCCGAGATGAAGACATAGGCGCCGCGATTAGCTTGCGGCATCAATCCGTCCTTTGCGTCTGTTGCGGTCACCGCGATGACGCCGTCGAAGGCTGCCGGGTAGCCATAGGGCGCCTTTGGCCCGTTATTACCGGCGGCGGCGACCAGCACCATGCCGAGTGCCCTTGCATTGCGGCAGGCGGCGCCGAGCAAATCGTTCTTCGGCCCGACGAAGCTCATATTGATAATGCTGACATTTTGCTCCGCCGCCCAGTCGAGCGCCGACAGGATGACATCCATGGTCGACTTGCCACCCTCGAAGGCGCGGGCGTGATAGATCCTGGCGCCCGGCGCCATGCCTTCCAGCGTGCCGACGCCGGCGATCAGCCCGTCAACCGAAGTGCCGTGGTCGCGCTTCTCGATCGGCACGTCGGGCATGGCATCGAACTGCGCGGCGATGACGCCGGCCAGTGCCGGATTGGCGTCGTCGATGCCGGTGTCGATGACGGCAACCCTGACGTTTTCGCCGCTGGCCTGCTTGGAATCGAGTTCGATGCGGCCGAAGGCATAGTTCACGATGCCCGCGGCCTGCTGCAGTGTATAGATATGATTGGGTTCGCGCCGCTGGGTGCGCCCGTCTGCGGCAAGCTGCGCCAGCACGACGCCGACGGGACGGCCGTCGGGAATGCCGAAGCGCACCAAAGTGGTGCCGAGCAGGCGGGACTGGCGCTGCGAGCGCACTTCAAGGCCGAAGGAGGCAGCGATCTGCTGCACGGCACCGGCATCGCCGTCGACGGTCACCAGCACCTCGTCGGGCACGAACTCGCCGGCCACCGCGCGCGGCGGCTGAACGGCAAAGAGATCGGTCGGCGAGATGATCGGACCGCCGGCCGGCGGGCCGGCCTGGTTGTTGCCGGGTGGCGTCGCCGGTTCTGGCCGTGGCGTCGGCACCGGTGCCGGAGGCGCGACCGGATTGGGAAACAGGTCGACGATCAGGGCGGGAAGAAAGACGGTGCCGGCCTGGGCAGGACCCGCACCGCCGGCATTGTCGCTGGCGCCGCTGCCGTCCTTGGCGCAGTTGGCGCCGGCGGCATTGGTGCCGTTGCGGCAGTCGATTTTCGTCTGGTCGCTGTTAGCGGCGTTGGTCTGTGCCGACGCAGGCACGGCGGCGATTGTCATCGCCGCCGCAAGGATTGCCGCAAATCGAAGGGCCGCCTCAGCCGCCATCAGCCGGTTTCCTTCCCTCGATCACAGTGTCCGCGAACGGCTGGGCAGCAATAAGGCTAAGCTGCTTGGCGTAATCGGCCGCGTTGATCGCGGGAACGCCGAGCCGGAACACGCCGTCGGCGGTCGGGCCACCGATGACCTTCAGACCGTTGCTGCCGAGGAATACCGAAATGTCCGATATCTTTGCATCCGGTTTGAACTTGACCAGCGCGAACGGCATTTTGGCCAGATCGTCTTGCGCGCCAGCAATCTCGAAATCCTTGCCTTTGCCACCGGGCTGAACCAGGGACTGCACCGCGATCAGCGCCAGCAGGACGGCGGCCGCTGCCCAGGCGACGCCGACCGGCACCGCCATGAAGCGGCCCCAGGCCTGCGTCAGCCAGGACGAGCTTGCTGGCTTGCGTGCGGGTCCGGCCTCGGCATCGAGCGCCCTGGCGAAGCGGCTGAGCGCATCGGCGGGCGGGCGGATGGCTTCATTGGCGGCCGACGTGCCGGAGAACTCGGCCTCGGCTTCCCCAAGGGCTGCCATCGCCGCCGGATCAGTCGCCAGCCATTCCTCGACAGCTTCGAGGTCGGAACCTTCCAGCGAGCCGTTCAGATAGAACGGGAGCAGCGTTTCCATTTCGTCGCGGCGCGACATCTTTTCAGCGGCGCTCATGGCCACCCCCTGTCGTAACCGGCGGCCTTGAGGGCCTCGCCGAGTTTCTTGCGGGCGTAGAACATCCGGGTCTTGACGGTCGCGACCGGGATGGCGAGCACCTCGCCGATCTCGGTCACCGATTGCCCGTGATAATAGGCGAGGTCGATCACCGTGCGATGCTCTTCGGGCAAGGCGTCGATGAAGCGGCGCAAGGCGGCGGCCTTGTCCTCTTTCATCGTGACGACCTCCGGCGTGTCGGCGCCGTCGGGCACCGCGGCGGCGGCCTCGTCGTCGATCCAGTCTTCCTTCTTCTTGCGCAGCAGCGACAACGCCTTGAACCGGGCGATGCCGAGCAGCCATGTCGAGACTTCGGAGCGCCCTTCGAAGCCTGGCGCCTGGCGCCACAGTTCGAGGAACACCTCGTTCGCGATATCGTCAGCCATCATTTCCGATCCCGTCTGGCGCGCCACGAAGCGGTAGACCCGCGCGTGGTGACGCATGAACAGGAGCCGAACGGCGGCACGGTCGCCCTTCGCGACCCGGTCGACTAGCGCGCGATCGGTATCCGTCGCTGCCGTCATGGCCGGTCGAGCCGCCTGGCTCCTGTCTGCTCTGTCGCTGATCGGTCCAAAAAGGTTCATCCTCCGCCAAGGAATTTGCGGAGGCTAACCGAAGAAAGGGGAGGTTGCCAGAGCCGCCGGCTCAACTCAAGAAAGGCTTCGCCTTCATCGTCGCCGGAATAGCCACACCCAGCCGGCTCAGCACCGTCGGCGCCAGCTGCAGCTGGTCGAGCAGCGTATTGCCCTCGGGACCTTGCGCAGGGCCGAAATAATACAGCGCGAAATCCTGCATCTCGTCGTCGTGGCCGCCATGGTGGCCGCGGTCGGTCTGGCCGTGATCGGCGGTGACCATGACCTCGTAGCCGGCCGCGATCCAACCCGGCAGGAAGGCCGCCAGCATGCCGTCCATCGCATAGACGGCATGGTCCATCTCGTGGCAGTCGTGACCGAAGCGATGGCCCATCGAATCCAGCGTGCAGGTGTGCAGGATGCCGTAGTCGATGCCGTGGCGTTTGGTCAGCATGGTCAGCGTCGCGAACAGATCGACATCGCTCGGCGTCATCTGGTTGCGGGCGTTGTAGCCGGTCATGGTGTGGAAGCGGCCATGCGTGATCGGCTCGCCGGGCTCGTCATACTCGATGTCCTCGACCAGATCGAACGGATAGGACCGGAAGAATTCCGACCAGTAGGAGTGGGTCACCGCCCCGGTCTTGCCGCCGGCCTTGCTGACCTCCGAGAAGATGTCCGGTTGCCTGACGCGAAAACGGTTCTCGTTGGAAAGGATGCCGTGCACCTGCGGCGACACGCCGGTGTGGATGGAGGCGTAGCAGCAGGCCGAGGTCGACGGCAGCACCGAGCGCATCTTCCACACCCGCGCCTCGCCCGATTGTACCCAGCCTTCGAGATTGCCCATCAGCCGGCGCCAGTTCCGGTAAGGTACGCCGTCGAGGATGATCAGCAAAAGCTTGGATTGGAGCGCCATGGGCTGTTTCCCCGCGATTGTCCGTTGAAACGAGAGCGCCGCGTGTCGCACGGACACGCGGCGCCTGTCAGTGTCAGCTCGAAGCTAGGCGTTTAGCCAGCATTCGTTCAATGCATAGCCGTCCATCATTTCGCCATTTGGGTTCTTGACGTAGCCACTGATCTTGTTGGTGGCGGCAGCGTCGATGAACTGGTTGAAGAACGGCACGATCAGTCCGCCTTCGTCGCGCATCAGCACCGCCATGTCATGGTAGATCGCCTTGCGTTTGGCCTGGTCGAGTTCGGCGCGGGCGGTGAACAGCATCTTATCGAATTCCGGCCGCTTGAAGCGGGTGTCGTTCCAGTCGGCGGTCGAGACATAGCCGGTGGAATACATCTGGTCCTGCGTCGGCCGGCCGCCCCAGTAGGAGAGCGAGAAGGGCTGCTTGTTCCAGACTTCCGACCAGTAGCCGTCGCCGGGTTCGCGCTTGATCTCGATCTTGATGCCGGCCTTGGCAGCGCTCTGCTGGTAAAGCTGCGCGGCATCGACGGCGCCCGGGAAAGCGACGTCGGAGGTGCGCAGCAGGATCGAACCGCTATGGCCCGACTTCTTGTAGGCCGCGGCCGCCTTTTCCGGATCGAACTTGCGCTGCTCGATGGCTGTAAACAATGGATAGGCTTCGTTGATCGGGAAGTCGTTGCCGACCGAGCCGTAGCCGCGCAGGATCTTCTCCAGCAGTTCGTCGCGGTCCATGGCGAGCTTCAGCGCAATTCTGAGGTCATTGTTGTCGAACGGCGCCGTGTCGCAGAACATATTGAACGGATAGTAGCCACGGCCCGAGACGTTCTCGATTGTGACACCGGGAATGCGCTTGACCAGGTCGACGACCTTTGGCTCGACGCGGTTTATCATGTGCACCTGGCCGCCTTGCAGCGCGGCCAGCCGCGCCGTCGCGTCATTGATGACGACGATCTCGACCTGGTCGGCGTGGCCTGCCTTGTCGCCGCGCCAGTAATTGGCGAAGCGCTCGCCGCCATGGCGCACGCCGGGCTGGTTGACGGTGACCTTGTAGGGGCCGGCGCTGATGCCGGCATTCGGATTGTCCTTGCCGCCATTCGGCTGGATGACGAGATGGTAGTCGGCCATCAGATAGGGGAAGTCGGCATCGGCGTCGCCCAGTGTGACGACCACTTCCTTGCCGCTCGGCTTGATGCCTTTGATGTTCTTCAGCACGCCCAGCGCGCCCGACTTCGACTTCTCGTCGGCGTGACGTTCGAGCGTGGCCGCGACGTCTTCGGCGGTCACGGTCTTGCCATTGTGGAATTCAATGCCGTCGCGCACCTTGATCGTCCAGGTCTTGGCGTCGGCGGAAGCGCCGATCTCCTCGGCGATGAGGTTCTCCACGCCGCCATCCGGCTTGAGGCGAACCAGGAATTCACCCCACTGCTTGCAGAAACTGAAAGTGACCTGGCTGAGGTTCAGCGCCGGGTCGAGGCTGTTGGTCGACTCGCCGCCCTGCAGGCCGGCCTTGAGGATGCCGCCCTTGACCGGCGTCTGTGCGAAGGCTTTCCCGGCCAGCGTCGTTGCCAGTGCGGCCGACACACCCAGAGCCGCCGTGCGGCCAAGGAAATCGCGACGCGATATCCGGCCCTGGCCGGCGAGATCGGCGAGATGGTCGAGTTCAGTCTTCATGTCCTACCCCTTGTTGAAAACAACGTCACGAGCAGCGCCCGTCCGCAAGGACGTGTGGCGCTTTAGTGTTGCATACCGATGACGAAAGCCGCCTCTGACCAGCGGTCGCTAGTTCCCGGCGCTGGCCATGCGCCGTCCCTTGATCGCCTTTTCCAGCCAGCCGATCTCCATCTCCGGGACCGACGACAGGAGAAGGTCGGTGTAGTCATCGAAGGGCGGGGTCAGTACCTTGCTCTTCGGCCCATAGCGCACCACTTCGCCGCGATACATCACCGCGATCGAATCGGCGATCGACTTCACCGTGGCAAGGTCGTGGGTGATGAACAGATAGGCGACGTTCTCCTCCTTCTGCAACTCGAGCAGCAGCTCCAGGATGCCGTGCGCGACCAGCGGGTCGAGCGCCGACGTTACCTCGTCGCAGATGATCAGCTTGGGCTTGGCGGCGAGCGAACGGGCAATGCAGACACGCTGCTTCTGGCCGCCGGAAAGCTCGGCCGGGTAGCGGTCCGAAAAGCCTTTGCCCATCTCGATCTTGTCGAGCAGCTCGGCAACGCGCCGGTCGCGTTCCTTACCGCGTATGCCGAAATAGAATTCGAGCGGCCGGCCGATGATGGTACCGACGGTCTGGCGCGGGTTCATCGCCACATCCGCCATCTGATAGATCATCTGCAACTGGCGCAGATCTTCTTTCGGCCGGTCGGCCAGCCGGTTAGCCAGCGGGCGCCCGTCGAAAGTGACGGTGCCTTCCTCTGGCGGCAGCAAACCGGTGATGGCGCGCGCCAGCGTCGACTTTCCGGAGCCGGACTCACCCACCACGGCCAGCGTCTGGCCGGGATAGATGTCGACCGAAACGTTCTTCAGCACCTTGATGTGGCTGCGGCCGTAGGCAGCGGTGACGTTCTTGACCGACAGGAACGGTGTGGTGCCGGGTTTCTGTTCGGCATGTTCGATCTCATGCACCGAGACCAGCGCATTGGTGTATTCCTGGCGTGGTTCCTTGATGATCTGCCTTGTGCCGCCCCATTCGACCAGTCGGCCATGGCGCAGCACCATGATCTCGTCGGAGACCTGGGCGACGACAGCAAGATCGTGGGTGATGTAGAGCGCCGCCACATGGGTGTCGCGGATCGCATCCTTGATCGCCGCCAGAACGTCGATCTGCGTCGTTACGTCGAGCGCCGTGGTCGGCTCGTCGAAGACGATCAGGTCCGGTTCCGAGCACAGCGCCATCGCCGTCATCACGCGCTGCAGCTGGCCGCCCGAAACCTGGTGCGGAAAGCGTTCGCCGATGGTTTCGGGGTTTGGCAGGCTGAGCTTCTTGAACAGCCCGACGGCGCGCTTCTCGGCCTCGGCGCGCGTCGCCGTGCCGTGCAGCAGAGTGGCTTCCACCACCTGATCCATCAGCTTGTGCGCCGGGTTGAAGGCCGCCGCCGCCGATTGCGCGACATAGCAGACCTCGCGGCCGCGCAGCTTGCGGAAACCTTCCTTGCCGCCCTTCAGGATATCGCGGCCGTTGAGGATGACCTCACCACCGGTGATCCGCACGCCGCCACGCCCATAACCCATGGACGACAGGCCGATGGTCGACTTGCCGGCACCGGATTCGCCGATCAGGCCCAGCACCTTGCCCTTTTCCAGCGTCAGCGAAACATCGTGCACCAGCACGATGTTCTTCGGCGGCTCGCCGGGCGGATAGACGGTGGCCTCGATGCGCAAATTGCGGATGTCGAGGAGCAGGCCAGGCTTCGCTTTGCTGTCGGCCATCACCCGCGTCCCCCCTTCAGGCTTGTCGTACGGTTAAGCACCCAGTCGGCGACGAGGTTGACCGAGATCGCCAGCATGGCGATCGCCGCCGCCGGGATCAATGCCGCCCCGATGCCGAAGACGATGCCGTCCTTGTTTTCCTTGACCATGCCGCCCCAGTCGGCATCCGGTGGCTGCACGCCAAGACCGAGGAAGGACAGCGTCGACAGGAACAGCACCGCATAGATGAAGCGCAGGCCGAGTTCGGAAACCAGCGGCGACAGCGCATTGGGCAGGATTTCGCGGAAGATGATCCAGGCGCTGCCTTCGCCACGCAGCTTGGCGGCTTCGACATAGTCCATGACATTGATGTCGACGGCCACCGCTCGCGACAGGCGATAGACGCGTGTCGAATCGAGAATGCCCATCACCATAATCAGCGTCACCAGGTTGGTCGGAAGCACCGACAACACGACCAGGCCCATGATCAGCGTCGGGATCGACATCAGGAGGTCGACGAGGCGCGACAGGATCGTGTCGAACCAGCCGCCGAACACCGCCGCCGAGAAGCCCAGTATGGCGCCGAGCGAGAACGACAGCGCGGTGGCCAGCACCGCGATGAACAAAGTGATACGGGCGCCGTAGATCATGCGTGACAAGAGATCGCGGCCGAGATTGTCGGTGCCCAGCCAATGCGCCGCCGACATCGGCTCCCAGACATCGCCGACGATCTCGGCATTGTCATGCGGAGAGATCCACGGCGCGAAGATCGCCGCCAGCACGAACAGTGCCGTCAGGATTATGCCGATCAGAGCGGGGATGGGGATGCGTTTGATATCGAGCATGCCCGCCCCCTATTTCGGATGTCTGAGGCGCGGATTGGCGATGATCGCCGCTATGTCCGCGATGATGTTGAGGCTGATGTAGACGGCGGCGAAGATCAGGCCGACGGCCTGCACCACCGGCACGTCACGCTTGGTGACGTGATCGACAAGATATTGTCCCATGCCGGGATAGACGAAGATCACCTCGACCACGACGACGCCGACGATCAGATAGGCGAGGTTGAGCATGACGACGTTGATGATCGGCGCGATGGCATTGGGGAAGGCGTGCTTGCGGATGACGTTGAAGGCCGACAGGCCTTTCAGTTCCGCCGTCTCGACATAGGCCGACTGCATGACATTGAGGATCGCCGCGCGCGTCATGCGCATCATGTGGGCGAGCACCACCAGCGTCAGCGCCGTCGCCGGCAGCGCGATCGCCTGCATCCGCTCACCGAACGGCATGCCGTCATAGACAGTCGAGATACCGGGAAAGATCTGCCACTTCACGGCGAAGAAGTAGACCAGCACATAGCCGATGAAGAATTCCGGGAAGGAGGTCGACGCGAGCGCCAGTCCGGAGATCAGCTTGTCGACCCAGCCATTGCGGTAACGCACCGCGATCAGGCCGAGGATGATCGCCAGCGGCACGGCCACGATCGCCGCCCAGAAGGCGAGGAACAACGTGTTCCACAGCCGGCCCTTGATCGAGGTGGCGATATCCTGGCCGCTCGACATGGCCGTGCCAAGGTTGCCGGTCAGCACGCCGCCGAGCCAGTGGAAATACCTGACATAGGCAGGGTCGTTCAGCCCGAGCTGCTCGCGCAGATTGGCGAGCGACTCCGGCGTCGCCGATTGTCCCAGAATGGCTTGCGCGACGTCGCCGGGCAGGATTTGCGTGCCGGCGAAGATCAGGACCGAAATGGCCAACAAAAGGAGGATGCCCAGCGCGATGCGCTGGGCAATTAGCTTCAAGATGGGTGAAGACATCTCTGCAAAGCCAGACTCAGGCCTGCAGCCAGCACTTCGCCAGGGCGTAACCGTTCATCAGTTCCTGATGCGGATCGTCCACCCAGCCATCGACCTTGGCGCCGGTGGCGTCGATGAACTGGTTGAACATCGGCAGGATCAGGCCGCCTTCGTCGCGCACCATGACGGCCATGTCGTGGTACATCTGCTTGCGCTTGGCCTCGTCGAGTTCGGCGCGCGCTGCCAGCACCATCTTGTCGAAGTCCGGGCGCTTGAAACGCGTGTCGTTCCAGTCGGCGGTCGATAGATAGGCGGTCGAGTACATCTGGTCCTGGGTCGAACGCCCGCCCCAATAGGAGGCGCAGAAGGGCTGCTTGTTCCAGACCTCGTTCCAGTAGCCGTCGCCGGGTTCGCGCTTAAGTTCGATCTTGATGCCGGCCTTGGCCGCGCTCTGCTGGAAGAGCTGCGAGGCATCGACCGCGCCGGGGAAGGCGACGTCGGAGGTCCTGAGCAGCACGGTGCCGTCATGGCCGGATTTCTTGTAGTGGAACTTGGCCTTGTCGGGATCGTACTTGCGCTGCTCGATCTCGGTGAACAGCGGATAGGACGAGTTGATCGGGAAGTCGTTGCCGAGCGAGCCATAGCCGCGCAGCACCTTGGTCAGCATCTCCTCGCGGTCGATCGCGAGCTTCAGCGCCATTCTGAGGTCGTTGTTGTCGAACGGCGCCGTGTTGCAATGCATGATGAAGACATAGTGGCCCGGACCCGCATGGTTGCGGATGGTCACGCCCGGCACGCGCTTGATCAGGTCGACGATCTTCGGCTCGACGCGATTGATCATGTTGACCTGGCCGCCCTGCAGGGCCGCCGTGCGCGCCGTCGCATCGTTGATGACGATGACTTCGATCTGGTCGGCATGGCCCATCTTGTCGCCCTGCCAGTAATTGGCGAAACGCTCGCCGCCATGGCGCACGCCGGGCTCGTTGGTCTTGACCACATACGGGCCGGCCGAGATGCCGGCGTCGGGCTTTTCCTTGCCGCCGTTCGGCTGGACGATCAGGTGATAGTCGCTCAGCAGGTAGGGAAGGTCGGCATTGGCCTCCTTCAGCGTCAGCACCACTTCCTTGCCGCTGGCCTTGATGGTCGCGATGCCCTTCATGTAGCCGAGCGCGCCGGATTTCGACTTCTCGTCCGAATGACGCTCGAGCGTGGCGGCCACGTCCTCGGCGGTCACGGTTTTGCCGTTGTGGAATTCGACCCCGTCGCGAATTTTCAGAGTCCAGGTCTTCGCATCGTCGGAGGAGCCGATCTCCTCGGCGATACGGTTCTCGAGCTTGCCGTCCGGCGAAAGCTCGACGATCATTTCGCCCCAGCACTTGCCGAAGGCGAACGGCACCTGCGTCATCATCAGCGCCGGGTCGAGGCTGTTGGTGGATTCACCGCCGACCAGGCCGGCCTTCAGCGTGCCGCCCTTGACCGGTCCTGCCGCCCGCGCCGCGCTTGAAAGCAGCGAGTTGGCGAAGGGCGCGGCGATGCCGAGCGCTGCCGCCCGGCCGAGAAAATCACGACGGCTCAGCTTGCCTGCTGCAACCCGCCGGCTAAGGAATTCCAGTTCGTTTGACATTTGAGTTCCTCACTCTGTTGGTTCGACTCTGCGGTCGATTTTCTTGCTTCTTGTGAGGGGAATAATGACCGTAAGGGAAAGCGGTAAGCAAGACCGAATGCGACATGCCGTGGCGTAAATCGTACGTCGCATTTGGACCAACGGTGTCAGCGCTCAAACAAGCGCGCGCGGAATCTTTTCCTCGAAATTGCGTTCGAAGACGATTTTTTCGCCCTCATAAGCCTCGATTCTGGCGCTGACGATGAAGTTTTGTTCGTCCGATCGCATCTCGGCCCATGTCTCGGTGCGCACCGACCATCCATTTCGCGACAGCGTCTGCGTCCAGTGTGTTTTTCCCGCGGCTGACAATGGATTGTCAGGATGGATCGTCCAGGTCTCGCGGGCAATGCTGCCATTGACCAGGCCGTGGTCGAGATCGCGCACCGCGCCGAAATCATCCGCTATGGAAAGCGTGACGATTCCCGTCTTTTCGTCACGATCGACATGGCGTTCGGAATTGGCGGGCCGAACAGTCTCGGTGGCCCACGGCGCAGCCCCTTCCGGCTCGGCGAACGTCGCTTCGTTGCCTTTTGCCAGCGGCCGTAGCGGCAAGGCCAACGTCGCAGCCGACAAGGTCAGCTGGACCGGCTCCGGCGAGGGCCAGATCATAGGCCAATAGGCGTTCGACACGGCAATGCGCAGGCGATGGCCGGCCGGCACGCGGTAGGCGCATTGATCGAGCACGACACGCGCCGACACGGTCTCGCCCGGCACCAGGGCGTGGGGGAATTCGTGCGAGTCGCGATGCGTCAGGTTGAGCACGCCATAGGAGATCAGTTCCGAAGCGCCGTCAGGATGCACGTCGCAGAGGCGAACAGCGATATTGGCCTGCGGGCGGTCGGACGAGAAGATGACCTGGACTTCCGGCGCACCGACGATGTCGATGGCGTCGGAGAGTTCCGGCTGGTCGAAACAGACCGACAGCGCATCGTCGGGACGCTGGTCGCCCGGCAATTCCGGGCCGAAGGTGAACGGGAAATACTCGCCGCCGGCGAGGCCACAATTCTGCGGCGAGGCGACGATGGCCGGTTTGCTCCCCTTGGGCAGCAGATCGATGGTCTGGGTCTTGATGGCGGGCGACGGCCATTCTTGCTCCGCCGCCCAGCGGCCCGGGCGCTCCGGGTGCCAGCGGGCCGGGCGCACGCTGTCCATCACATAGGCGCGGTAGTCCGGATCGGCCTCGACGCCGGTCTCGGCACCCTTCAGCCAGCGGTCCCACCAGCGCAGCGCTTCCTGCAGGAAGCCGATGGCCGGCTGAGGCCCGGCATAATGCGGGTATTTGTGGATCCAGGGGCCGACAATGCCCTTGACCGGCGCCTCGATGTTGCTGACGAGGTGCGAGATCGTGTTGCGGTAGCCGTCATGCCAGCCGCCGATCGACAGAACGGCGGCCTTGACGGCGGAAAAATCCTCGCAGATCGAGCCACGCTTCCAATAGGCGTCGCGATGCTGGTGGCTGAGCCAGAGCGGCAAAAGGAAGGACTGGTTTTCCAGCCGGGTCAGCCACAGATCACGCCATCTGTTGTCGCCGGCGATCAGCGGATCCGGCGGCCGTGACGAATAGGACAGCATCGTCGAGGCCCAGCCGAAATTCTCGATCAGCAGGCAGCCGCCCTTGTAGTGGATGTCGTCGGCGTAGCGGTCGACGGTCGAGCACAGGCTGATCACCGCCTTCAGCGCCGGCGGCTGCTTGGCGGCGACCTGCAGGCAGTTGAAGCCGCCCCAGGAAATGCCCATCATGCCGACATTGCCGTTGCACCAGGGTTGGCTGGCCGCCCAGGCGATGACGTCGCAGGCATCCTGCAATTCCTGCTCGGAATATTCATCGTCCATCAGCCCTTCGGAATCGCCATTGCCGCGCATGTCGACGCGGATCGAGGCGTAGCCATGGCCGGCGAAATAGGGATGCGTCAGCTGATCGCGAAAGATGGTGCCGTCGCGCTTGCGGTAGGGCAGGTGCTCGAGAATGGCAGGCACCGGATCGTCGCCGGCATCCTGTGGCATCCACACCCGCGCCGACAGCCGGCAGCCATCCGGCATGACGATGCCCATATCGGGAAATTCGACGACCTTGCGGGGAAATTCGGTGACGGTTTTCATGCCGCGCATAACGCCCCGCGGCGCGGCAAGTTTCAATCGCCATTCGCGACTGGAGCAGCGAATTATGCGACCTGTGCCGCCACCTGCTTACACGCTCAATTCAGCGGAATGTCGTTTTCGCTCTTGTTTGCCTGGTAGGCGACGGACAGCTCGTCGTAACGTGCCGAGATCTTGCCGATGCGTGTCTCCAGCCGCTGGCGTTCGGCCTCGGGCAGCGCCCGCACCAGCCGGCGTATGGAAAAGCTCTTCCAATAGGCATTCTCGGCATTGTAGCCGCCTGGATCGAGGGTGAAGACCTCTTTCAGGATCTTCAGGTCGTGCGGGATGGCAAAACTGTCGCGCGAATCCTCGTGGCTGAACAGATAGTAGAATTTGTCGAAGCCGGTCCAGGTGATCGCCGACAGGCAGAGCGAGCAGGGCTCATGCGTGGCGATGAACAGCGCATCCTTGGTGTCGACGCGCTCGGCTTTCGGCATCTCGTAAAACCGTTTCAGGCAATGCACCTCGCCATGCCAAAGCGGGTTCTCGATCTCGTTGTTGGTCTCGGCCAGCACCAGCGAGCGGTCGTCCTTGCGCAGGATCGCCGCGCCGAACAGCTTGTTGCCATGGGCAACGCCGTCAGCCGTCTTCGGCACGATGTCGTGCTCGATGACGTCGAGCAGGCGGTCGATCAGGGAAATGTCGGTCATGGGAATCGAAAGCTTTCAAGGGAGATGGATCTCGTAGGCGTGCGAGAAATGAAACTCTTCGAGGTTGGAGCCGTCGCCGCCACGATCAACGATCAGGAAATCCTGGGGTTCGCCGAGCGGCGTCAGCACGCCGTGCCAGAGATTGCGCGAATAGTTGATGCCTTGTCCGGGCGCGGTGATGAAGGCGTGCGGCTCGCCCGGCCCCTCCTTGCCGTCATGGCAGACGACGACCAGGAACGGGCGCGGCGACAGCGGAATGAAGGCCTGGCTGCCGAACGGATGCCGCTCGACCATGGTCAGTTTCAGCGGCAGTTCATAAGGCGTGCCGCGCACCATCGAGATCAGCACGCGCGCGTTCGGTCCGGTGGCCTCAGCGGTGGCCAGATCATGGTAGCGCTCGGCCTTGCCGCCATTGATCGGGTAGTGGTTGTCGCCGCCCATGTCGATGACATCGCCGAAGGGAGCAAAGGCCTCCCTGGTCAGCTTCTGCGCTGTGATGCGGGTCACCGCGCGCGACCGCCGATATCAGCCCCGCCCAGCTTGGCGTGCCGGTTGACGTCCTTGTAGAGCAGATAGCGGAATTTGCCTGGCCCGCCGGCATAGCAGGCCTGCGGGCAGAAGGCGCGCAGCCACATATAGTCGCCGGCCTCGACCTCGACCCAGTCCTGGTTGAGGCGATAGACCGCCTTGCCTTCCAGCACATAGAGCCCGTGTTCCATGACATGCGTCTCGGCGAAGGGAATGACGGCGCCGGGCTCGAGCGTGACGATGGTCATGTGCATGTCGTGGCGCAAATCGGCCGGATCGACGAAGCGTGTCGTCGCCCAGCGGCCCTCGGTGCCCGGCATCGGCGTCGGCGCTATATCCTGTTCATTGGTGAAGAAGGCTTCCGGCACGTCGAGACCGTCAACCACTTCGTAAGCCTTGCGAATCCAGTGGAAACGAACAGCCGCCTTGGCCTCGTTGCGAACGGTCCAGCCGCTCGCCGGCGGCAGGAAGGCAAAGCCGCCCGGCCTTAAGCTATGCTTCTTGCCGCCGAGCAGAACGGTCAGTTCGCCCTCGACCACGAACAGGGCGCCTTCGGCGCCGGCATCGGGTTCCGGCCGATCGCTTCCGCCGCCAGGCTCGACCTCGACAATGTATTGCGAAAACGTCTCGGCAAAACCGGACAGCGGCCTCGACAGGATCCAGACGCGGGTCTTGTCCCAGAACGGCAAGGCGCTGGTGACGATGTCCTGCATCACGCCTTTGGGGATGACGGCATAGGCCTCGGTGAAGACGGCCCGTCCAGTCAGAAGCTCGCTCTGGCCGGGATGGCCGCCATGCGGTGCGTAGTAGGTGCGCTCTGGCATCCTGATCGTATCCATGGGTTCAAACCTATTGCGGTAGCATGTCTCTGAGGCGGAGCAGCGCGATTCGCTCGACCTGTTTGCAGGCGGTCTCGAATTCGACGCCACGGCTGTTGCCGATGCGCGCCTCGAATTCGGCGAGGATTTCCTCCTTGGTCTTGCCCTTCACCGCGATGATGAAGGGGAAGCCGAAGGTGGTGACGTAGGCGGCGTTGAGTTTGGAGAACAGCTCGCGCTCCTTGTCGGTCAGCGCGTCGAGGCCGGCCGAGGCTTGTTCCCGCGTAGACTCCGCCGTCAGCCGCCTGGCCTTGGCCAGCTTGCCGGCAAGGTCGGGATGAGCGTTGAGCACGCCGAGCCGCTCGGTCTCGCTGGCGGAACGGAAGATGCGGCAGAGCGCATTGTGCAGGCCGCCGGCCGTGTCGTGGGCCGGGCCGAGCTCCAGCTCGTAGGCCCGCTCGGCAATCCACGGCGAATGTTCGAACACGCCGCCGAAAGTGTGGACGAATGTCTCGAATTCCATCTTCGATGGCCTGAGCGCCGCCGGCTTGTAGGGATGGTTCTCCTGCCAGTGCCTGGCGATGTCGATGCGCCGCGCCAGCCAGACCTTGTCATGCGACTTCACATAATCGACGAAGCGCTTCAGCGCCGCCACCCGGCCCGGCCGCCCGACGAGCCGGCAATGCAGGCCGATATTCATCATGCGCGGCCGCCCGGCCTGGCCTTCGGCATAGAGCGTGTCGAAACTGTCCTTGAGATAAGCGAAGAACTGGTCGCCCGAATTGAACCCCTGCGGCGTGGCGAAGCGCATGTCGTTGGCGTCGAGCGTATAGGGGATGATGAGCTGCGTGCCGCCGCTGTGCTCGAACCAGTAGGGCAGTTCATCGTCATAGGTGTCGGAGACGTAGTCGAAGCCGCCCTCTTCAGCCACCAGCCGCACCGTGTTGACCGAGGTGCGGCCCGTATACCAGCCGGTCGGGCGCTGGCCGGTCACCTCGTAATGCAGCTTGATCGCCGCTTCGAGGTCGCGGCGCTCATCCTCGGCGCTGTGGTCGCGGTAGTCGATCCACCGCAGCCCGTGCGAGGCGATCTCCCAGCCGGCGTCCTGCATGGCCGCGACCTGGTCGGGTGAGCGGGCGAGTGCGGTGGCGACGCCGTAGCAGGTCACCGGGACCTGCGATTCACTGAACAGGCGCAGCAGCCGCCAGAAGCCGGCCCGCGCGCCATATTCGTAGATCGATTCCATGTTCCAGTGACGCTGGCCCACCCAGGGCGCGGCGCCGACGATCTCCGACAGGAAGGCTTCCGAAGCCTTGTCGCCGTGCAGCACGCAATTCTCGCCGCCCTCTTCGTAGTTGACGACGAACTGCACGGCGACATGCGCGCCGCCCGGCCATTTCGGATCCGGCGGATTGGCTCCGTAGCCGCGCATGTCTCTTTCGTAACGCATTACCCCTCCCTGCCGGACGCTGCCGCAAGTTATGATCAGGATATCCAAAGGGTGCTTCTCGCATTCCCCCGAAAATTTTTGAAAGTGTTTTTGTCGCACTCCGCTCGACCGGGACTTATGCATCGCCTTTAATTGGCGCACAATTCATCACTGTTGTTCTGATGTACCTGGATGGGAGGCGGCCAATGGCAGAAACGTCGAAAGCCGATGGCGGGCGTCTGACGACCCATGTCCTCGACACCGCGACCGGCAAGCCGGCGGCTGGATTGTCGATCGCGCTCTATCGTCTCGATGGTTCGGCCAGGACACTTTTGAAGACGGTCGCAACCAATGCCGACGGCCGTTGCGACGCGCCGCTCTTGGCGGGCGCTGAGTTTCGCGCCGGCGAATACGAACTGGTGTTCGCGGCCGGCGACTATCTGCGTGGCCAAGGCACAAAACTGCCCGAGCCGGCTTTCCTTGACAGCGTGCCGATCCGCTTCGGCATGGCGGAAGCGGTGCACTATCATGTGCCATTGCTGATCTCGCCCTACGGCTATTCGACCTACAGGGGGAGCTGAGGCATGGCCAAGGTCACTATCCGCAACGAAATCCGCTTCATCCTGAATGGCAGGGATGTCACGCTGTCGTCGGTGGCGCCAGACGCGACCCTGCTCGACTGGCTGCGGCTCGACCGTTCGCTGCGCGGCACCAAGGAAGGCTGCGCCGAGGGCGATTGCGGCGCCTGCACCGTGCTGGTCGGCAGACTGTCTGCCGGCGGCCTGGTCTATGAAAGCGTCAATGCCTGCATCCGCTTCCTCGGCTCGCTCGACGGCACCCATGTCGTGACGGTGGAACATCTGCGCGGCGCGCCCGGCCAATTGCATCCGGTGCAGCAGGCGATGGTCGATTTCCACGGCTCGCAATGCGGCTTCTGCACGCCGGGCTTCGTCATGTCGCTCTATGGCCTGTGGATGAAGTCGCCGGATCCGTCGAACGCGGCGATAGAAAAGGCCTTGCAAGGCAATCTCTGCCGCTGCACCGGCTATGAGGCGATCATGCGCGCCGCGCATGCCATCTCCAGCTACGGCAAGGTGGCAAAGGATCCGCTGGCGGTGGAGCGCAAGGCGATCACGGCGAGGTTAGAGACCATGCGGGACGGCGCCCGGATCGAGATTGGTTCGGCCAAGGCGCGGCTCATCGTGCCGGCTGATGTCGATGATTTCGCCACCGCGCTGGACAAGGAACCCGGCGCCACCATCGTTGCCGGTTCGACCGATGTCGGCCTGTGGGTGACCAAGCATATGCGCGACATCTCGCCGGTGATCTTCATCGGCAATCTCGACGGGCTGTGCACCATCTCCGAAGACAAGGGCGTCATATCGATCGGCGCCGGCGTCACCTACACCGAAGCCTTCTCCACGCTCGCCAAACGCATCCCGGCGCTCGGGCCGCTGTTCGACCGCATCGGCGGCGAACAGGTGCGCAACATGGGCACGATAGGCGGCAACATCGCCAACGGCTCGCCGATCGGCGACACGCCGCCGCCCTTGATCGCGCTCGGCGCGCGCCTGACGCTGCGCAAGGGCAAGAAGCGGCGCACGATCCCGCTGGAAACCTTCTTCATCGCCTATGGCAAGCAGGACCGGCAGCCGGGCGAATTCGTCGAGGCCGTGCACGTCCCTGTCCCGGCCAAGGGCGCGAAATTTGCCGTCTACAAGATCACCAAGCGCCGCGACGAGGACATCACCGCCGCCCTCGGCGCCTTCTTCCTGACGCTTGCCAAGGACGGCACGGTCGCGGATGTGCGCATAGCCTATGGCGGCATGGCGGCGACGCCGAAGCGGGCGTCTTTTGTCGAACAGGCATTGCTCGGCAAACCCTGGACCGAACAGACGGTCGAGACGGCGATGGCCGAATACGCCAGGGATTTCACCCCGCTCACCGACATGCGGGCGTCAGCCGAATACCGGGCTCTTGCGGCGAAGAACCTGCTGTTGCGCTTCTTCGTCGAAACCACCGGCACAAGGGCGCCCTTCCAGGTGTCCCGCAACGAGGCGGCATGATGAATAAGCACGCCACATCCAATCTCAAGGCCGAGAAGATCGTCGGCGGTGTCGCCACTGATCAGCGGCATGATTCCGCGCACAAGCATGTCAGCGGCACCGCCGTCTACATCGACGACATGCCGGAACCGGCCGGCACGCTGCATGGCTGCCTCGGGCTCTCGGCCGCCGCGCATGCCATCATCACCCGCATGGACCTTTCGGCGGTGCGTGCCGCTTCCGGAGTCGTTGATGTGCTCACGGCAAAGGATGTGCCGGGCGAGAATGACATTTCGCCAACCGGTCGGCACGATGAGCCGGTGCTCGCCGACGGCAAGGTCGAGTTCTTCGGCCAGCCGATCTTCTGCGTTATCGCCGAAACCCGCGAGCAGGCACGCCGCGCCACCAGGCTGGCCAAGGTCGAGTACAAGCAATTGCCCTTCGTCACCGACATTGGCGAACTCGATCCAAGGAAGGATAAGCTCGTTACGCCGCCGCTTACCCTGAAGCGCGGCGACGCCGCCGCTGCGATCAAGGCGGCGCCGCGCCGGTTGAAGGGAAAGATGCGCGTCGGCGGCCAGGAGCATTTCTATCTTGAAGGCCATATCGCCATAGCCGTTCCCGGCGAGGATCAGGACGTCACCATCTATTCCTCGACCCAGCATCCGAGCGAAGTCCAGCACATGGTGAGCCATGCGCTCGGCGTACCCAGCAATGCCATCACGGTGGAGATCCGCCGCATGGGCGGCGGTTTCGGCGGCAAGGAAACGCAAGGCAACCAGTTTGCCGCGCTCGCGGCCATCGCTGCCAAGAAACACCATCGCGCCGTCAAGATCCGGCCCGACCGCGACGACGACATGATTGCCACCGGCAAGCGCCACGATTTCCTCGTCGACTACGAAGTCGGCTTCGACGACGGGGGCAACATTCTCGGTGTCGATTTCATGTTCGCCGCGCGTTGCGGCTTTTCGTCGGATCTGTCAGGCCCGGTCACCGATCGCGCGCTGTTCCATTGCGACAACACCTATTTCTGGCCGGCGGTGCACGCGCAATCGGCGCCGCTCTACACCAACACCGTGTCGAACACCGCCTTCCGTGGCTTCGGCGGCCCGCAAGGCATGGTCGGCGCCGAACGGGTCATCGACGAGGTTGCGTTCGCGCTCGGCAAGGATCCGCTCGAAATCCGCAAGAAGAATTTCTACGGCACCAGCGACCGCAACATCACGCCCTACCACCAGACGGTCGAGGACAACATCATCCAGCGCATCGTCGCCGAGCTCGAGGAGAGCGCCGGCTATGCGCGGCGGCGGCGCGAAATATCGGCCTTCAACGCCAACAGCCGTTTCATCAAGCGCGGCCTGGCGCTCACGCCGGTCAAGTTCGGCATTTCCTTCACCGCCACGCACTACAACCAGGCCGGCGCGCTGGTGCATGTCTATACCGATGGTTCGGTGCATCTGAACCATGGCGGCACTGAGATGGGGCAGGGGCTCTACCTCAAGGTCGCGCAGGTGGTGGCGGAAGAATTCCAGATCGATCTCGATCAGGTGAAGATCACCGCGACCACCACCGGCAAGGTGCCCAACACCTCGGCCACCGCGGCATCGTCCGGCTCCGACCTCAATGGCATGGCGGCGCAGAACGGCGCCCGCCAGATCAAGGACCGGCTGACCGATTTCGCCGCCGAGAAATACCAGGTGTCGCGCGATCAGGTGCTGTTCCTGCCTAACCGGGTGCGCATCGGCAACCAGGAGATCGCCTTCGCCGATCTCGTCAAGCAGGCCTATATGGCGCGCATCCAGCTCTCAGCGGCAGGCTTTTACAAGACGCCGAAGATCCACTGGAACCGCGACAAGGGACAGGGCCGCCCTTTCTACTATTTCGCCTACGGCGCCTCCTGCTCGGAAGTCTCGGTCGACACGCTGACCGGCGAATATGTGGTCGAGCGCACCGATATCCTGCATGAGACCGGCCGCTCGCTTAACCGCGCCATCGACCTTGGCCAGATCGAGGGCGGCTTCATCCAGGGCATGGGCTGGCTGACGACGGAGGAATTGTGGTGGGACGACAAGGGCCGGCTGCGCACCCACGCGCCGTCGACCTACAAGATCCCGCTCGCCTCCGATCGGCCCAAGATCTTCAACGTCACTTTGGCCGACTGGCCGGAAGCCGCGGAGCCGACGATCCATCGCTCCAAGGCGGTCGGCGAGCCGCCCTTCCCGCTCGGCATGTCCGTGCTGCACGCGCTGTCGGATGCGGTGGCCAGCGTCGCCGATCACAGGATCTGTCCGCGCCTTGACGCGCCGGCGACGCCGGAGCGTGTGCTGATGACGATCGAGCGGCTGAAAGGCGAGGCGAAGGCCTGAATCCGGCAAAACGTGCAATTCAGGCCGAAAAACCCTATGTTTCCCGCACGGGAATGCGAATGATGACTTCGAAAGTGCAAAGCCTGAAAGACTTCCTGGGTGGCCAGGGTCGCATCGCTTTGGTCGAAGTGGCCGGCACCAGGGGCTCGACCCCGCGCGAGAAGGGCGCCTTCATGCTCGTCTCGCCGTCGGCGACATCAGGCACGATCGGCGGCGGCCAACTTGAATACATGGCGATCGACAAGGCGCGGCAGATGCTGGCGTCTCTACCTTCCCGCAAGCGGCAGGGCAAAGAAACCGGCATCGAGGTCGATGAAGTCTGCGCCACGCTCGACGTACCGCTCGGGCCGGAGATTGGCCAATGCTGTGGCGGCCGCGTCGAGGTCCTGATCCGGCTTGTCGACGGCGTGCTCGCTGCTGAGCTGGTCTCGGCTGCCGAAGCCGAAGAAGCCCACCTGCCGCACGTCTATATCTTCGGCGGCGGCCATGTCGGTCAGGCGCTGGCGTCGACGATCGCGCTCCTTCCTGTACACGGTGTCGTCATCGAGACGCGGGCCGAGGCGCTTGAAGGCATGCCGGAAACCGTCGAGACGCGGCTGACGCCGATGCCTGAGGCCGAGGTGCGCAACGCTCCCGCCGGCACCGCCTTCGCCATCCTCACCCATGACCATGCGCTGGATTTCCTGATCGTCACCGAAGCGCTGAAACGCGACGATGCGGCCTATGTCGGCATGATCGGCTCGAAGACCAAGAAAGCGACTTTCAGGAGCTGGTTTCTGAAATCGGGGGACGGCACGGACGCGGAATTTGCCCGCCTCGTCTCGCCGATCGGTGGCGATGCCGTCAAGGACAAGCGCCCGCCTGTCATCGCCGCACTTGCCGCCGCCGAGATCATGACGGCGCTGGTCATCCACAACGCGGCGTCAAATGCCGACCTTAAAATTCCGCATGACAGAGTGATAGCCGGCTAAGCTTGCGCTGCCGGCTCAGGCCGGCCGCTTCAGCCCGAGATGCTCGCGCAGGGTTCGGCCTTCATAGTCCCGTCGAAACAGGCCGCGCCGCTGCAGTTCCGGCACGACCAACGTGGCAAAGGCATCGAGCTCGCCCGGGAAATAGGACGGCATCACGTTGAAGCCGTCGGCTGCCCCGCCTTCGAACCGCGCCTGCAATTCGTCGGCCACTTGCGCCGCCGTGCCGACAATGCGCCAATGACCCCGCGCGCCGGCGAAATGGCGGGCAAGCTGGCGGATGGAAAGGCCGTCGCGACGCGATTGTTCGACGACCAGCGCCTGCCGGCTTTTCATCCCCTCGCTCTCCGGCAGTTCGGGCAGCGGTCCGTCGATCGGGTAGCGCCAGAGATCGGAGATGCTGAGATAGCTGGACAGCAGCGCCACACCGACATCGTCGGGGATCAGCGCCTGCAATTCCTCGTGTTTCTGGCGAGCTTCGGCCTCGGTTTCCGCGACCACGGGCGAGACGCCGGGCATGATCTTGATGTCGTCAGGCTCACGTCCATAGGTAGCCATGCGCCCCTTGAGGTCGTCATAAAAGGCCTTCGCTTCCTCGAAGGTTTGCGCCGCCGTGAACACCACGTCGGCGGTGCGGGCGGCAAGGTCGCGGCCGACATCCGAGGCGCCGGCCTGGACCATGACAGGCGCGCCCTGCGGCGAACGCGGCAGGCCGAGCGGATCGCGCACTGAAAAGCTCTGGCCGTCATGGCCGGACGCCTTACCGTGCCAAAGCCCGGTGACCACTTCGGCGAATTCGCGCGCCCGCTCATAGCGGTCAGCATGCGGCTTGAGGCCGGTAGAGCCGAAATTGGCGGCTTCGATGGGGCTGGCCGAGGTCACCAGGTTCCAGCCGGCCCGGCCGCCGCTCAAATGGTCGAGCGACAGAAAAGTCCGCGCCAGGCCGTAGGGCTCGTTGTAGCTTGTCGAGGCTGTCGAAACGAGACCGATGCGGCTGGTCCGCACGGCCAGCGCCGACAGCAGGCTGATCGGCTCGAAGCCGATCGAGCGCGATGTCTGGCTGGCAATGCCGACATTGGCCTCGCGCAGGCCGGCGGCGTCCTCGCAGAACACCATGTCGAACTTCGCCGCCTCGGCTATGCGCGCCAGCTGGATGTAATGATCGATGTCGATGCCAGCCGTCACATGCGCCTTGGGGTGACGCCAGGCGGCGATGTGGTGGCCCGTCGCCCACAGGAAGGCGCCGAGCTTCATCCGCGCGGTCATTGGTCACCTCCGCCGTCAAGCCGAAGATGCGAGCGCAGCGTCGTGCCGCGATAGCCCTCCTGGACAAGGCCGCGTTGCCGCAACGCCGGCAGAATATGATCGACGAAATCGCCGAGCGCTGAGTGCTGTGCGGACAGTTGGATGTTGAAACCGTCGCAGCTTTTCGCGCGGAACTGGCTTTCCAACCTGTCTGCGGTGGCGGTCGGCCCATCGTCGGGGGCGAACGAGATGCTCGTCAGCACCTTCACAGCGTCCGGATCGCGCCCAGCGGCCATCGCGCGACGCTTCAGATCATCAAAGCGTACTTTCGCGCTATCGACCGATCCGCTCTCCAGCAAAATGACATCGGCGGTGCGGGCCGCAATATCCAGGTCGGCCTCGGACAGATCGGACAACACCAGCACCGGGGTGTCCTGCGGCGAGCGTGCGACGTTCAGCGGTCCGCGCACGGAAAAGAACTCGCCCTTGTGGTCGAGCAGGTGCATCTTTTCCGGGTCATGGAAGCGGCCACCGGTCTTGTCGAACAGCAGTGCATCCGCATCCCAGCCCTGCCACAGGCCTTGAACGATGCCGATATACTCCTCGGCGCGGCGACGAAAGTCGGTGTCGGAGAAACCTTCCGGCCGGCTGAAATTGGCCGCATCGCGGGAGCCCTGCGCCATCGTCGCATGCCAGCCGGCACGGCCATGGCTGATAATGTCGAGCGAAGCAAAACGGCGCGCCAGATTGTAGGGCTGGTGGGCAACCGTCGAGGCCGCGGCGACCAGCCCGATCTTGTCCGTCACCGTCGCCAGGGCGGCCAGCAGCGTCGTGGCCTCGAACGGACTGCTCGACGGCCCGTCAGCGGTGTCGGAAATTGCGACCATGTCGACGCCAGCCGCTTCTGCCTGTCGCACGAATTTGCTGATCCGGCTGAAATCCAGCACGGCCTCTCCGGTGGCGGCAGCGATGTTGAGCGAAATGGCGAGATGCATCGCACCAACCTAAGTTCGCCGCTGCGCAAGGCAAGCCCGGCGAATGGACCAGAAGGCCGGCACTTGCCGGCCAGCCCCCGGTTGCCGCTCGGCCCTCACTTACCCGCCAGAATATCCTTGATCAGCCGCTGGCAGCGCTCGGCCATGAAGTCGAGCAAAAGCCGCACCTTGGGGTCCTGCAGCTTCTTGTGCGGATAGACGGCGGCGAACTGCACCGGCGTCGGCGGCGTGTCGGCCAGGATCACCTGCAGCCGCTGGTCGCGGATGAAGGGTTCGACCTCGAAGCGCGGCTTGTTGATGATGCCGCGTCCCGACAACGCCCAGCCGGTCAGCACATCGCCATCGTCGGTGTCGTAGGGCCCGTGCACTTCGAATTTCTGCGGGCCGGTGGGGGTCTGCAGCGTCCAGACATATTCGCGCGCGCCGGAATAGCGCAGCATCAGGCAGTCGTGTTTCTTGCCGATCAGTTCCTGCGGCTCGGCCGGTTCGCCGCGTGCCTCCAGATATTTCGGCGCCGCCACCAGCACGCGTTCGCATTCCATGATGCCACGCATTCTGAGGCTGGAATCCTCGATGATGCCGAGCCGGAAGGCGACGTCGATGCCTTCCTTCATGATGTCGACATTGTGGTCCGAGAGCCTGAGCCGCACCTCGATATCAGGGTATTTGTCGTGGAAATCGGGAATGCCCGAGGCCACCAGCCGGCGGCCGAGGCCGAGCGGCGCCGTCACGCGGATGGTGCCGCGCGGCTGGCCGGACAATGCGGACACCGCGGCTTCCGCTTCGGTGATCGCCTCCAGCACCTGCTTGGCGCCGGCGTAAAACACCGTGCCATGCTCGGTCGGCATCAATTGCCGCGTCGTGCGGTTGAACAGCCGCACACCGAGATGCTTCTCCAATTCCTTGATGCGGTTGGAGGCGACCGCCGGCGAAATGCGCATGTCGCGGCCGGCCGCCGACAGATTGCCGAGTTCGACGACGCGGACGAAGACGGCGATGTTGTCGAGATAGGCCATGCGGAGCACCTTCGCCGCTTTTCGGCGATCAGCCTAGTATTTTCCATTTTTTTTTGAAAGTCATCGTACACCTCGCCTCTTTCCGTTTGCGCGCCACACCGTAAAGTCAGCCAATCGGCAGGGACGACTTCAATGATGGATTTCGCGATTTTCTGGGACTGGCTGAGCTTTGCCGTGCGGTGGCTGCATGTCATCACCGGCATCGCCTGGATCGGCTCGTCCTTCTATTTCGTCGCGCTCGATCTCGGCCTGCGCCAGCGTCCGGGCATGCCCGTCGGCGCCTTCGGCGAAGAATGGCAGGTGCATGGCGGCGGCTTCTACCACATCCAGAAATATCTGGTGGCGCCGGCCGAAATGCCGGAACACCTGACCTGGTTCAAATGGGAATCCTACGCCACCTGGCTGTCCGGCTTCGCCATGCTGTGCGTGGTCTACTATGCAGGCGCCGACCTGTTCCTGATCGATCCCAATGTGCTGCCAATGTCGGTGCCGGTCGGCATTCTTTTGTCGATGGCCACGATCGGTGTCGGCTGGGTGGTCTATGATCTCTTGTGCCGCTCGCCGCTCGGCAAAAGCGATACCGGCCTGATGCTGGTGCTCTACTGCGTGCTGGTGTTCATCGCCTGGGGGCTGACGCACCTGTTCACCGGCCGCGCCGCTTTCCTGCATCTGGGCGCCATCACCGCCACGATCATGTCGGCCAATGTCTTCATGGTCATCATCCCCAACCAGAAGATCGTCGTCGCCGACCTCATCGCCGGCCGCAAGCCCGATCCGAAATACGGCAAGATCGCCAAGCAGCGCTCGCTTCACAACAACTATCTGACGCTGCCCGTTCTGTTCCTGATGCTGTCGAACCACTATCCGCTGGCGTTCGGCACGCAGTTCAACTGGGTCATCGCCTCGCTGGTGTTCATCATCGGCGTCTTGATCCGGCATTATTTCAACACCGTGCACAAACGTGCCGGCAACCCGCACTGGACCTGGCTCGGCGCCCTCGTCCTGTTCATCATCATCATCTGGCTGTCGACCGCGCCGAAGGTGCTGACCGGCGAGCCCAAGGCGTCCGCCTCGGCCGAGGTCTACATTGCCTCGGCGCATTTCCCGGCGGTTCGCGACACCGTGCTTGGCCGCTGCTCGATGTGCCATGCGCAGGAACCGGTCTATGAAGGCATCTACCACGCGCCCAAGGGCGTGGTGCTCGACACCGATGCTGATATCGCCAACCATGCCCGCGAGATCTATCTGCAGGCCGGCCGCAGCCACGCCATGCCGCCCGCCAATGTCAGCCAGATCACCGACAAGGAACGGGCGCTGCTGGTGGCCTGGTTCGAAGGCGCGGGGAAATAAGCATGAATTCCACACTTCTGCGCGGCCGCACGCTGTCCTTCGTGCGCTGGCCCGAAACCATCGACGACCATTCGGCCTGGCGCTACGAGGAGGATGGCGGCCTGCTGATCCGCGACGGCAAGATCGTCGCCTCAGGCGCCTACAGCGGTGTCGAAAAGCAAGCCGGCGAGGGTGTACAAAAGATCGATCACCGGCCGCATCTTTTGCTGCCCGGTTTCATAGATACCCATGTGCATTTCCCGCAGATGCAGGTGATCGCTTCCTACGGCGCCGAACTGCTCGACTGGCTGAACACCTATACGTTTCCCGAAGAGACGAAATTCGCCAACGCCCAGCATGGCCGCCGCATCGCGCGGCTCTTCCTCGACGAGATGGTGCGGCACGGCACCACGACGGTCACCGCCTACTGCTCGGTGCATAAGGCCTCGGCCGAGGCCTTTTTCGCCGAATCGCATGACCGCAACATGCTCAACATCGCCGGCAAGGTGATGATGGACCGCAATGCGCCCGAGGGCGTGCTCGACACGCCGCAATCCGGCTACGACGACACCAAGGCGCTGATCAAGGAGTGGCACGGCAAGGGCCGCCAGTTTTATGCCATCACCCCGCGCTTCGCCATCACCTCCTCGCCGGAGCAGATGGAGATGGCCGGCGCGCTCTGCCGCGAACATCCCGATCTGCACATGCAGACGCATCTGTCGGAAAACCATGCCGAGATCGCCTTCACGCAACAGCTCTACCCCTGGTCGCGCGACTATACGGATGTCTATGAGCATTACGGGTTGCTGGGCAAAAAGAGCCTGTTCGGCCACTGCATCCATCTGTCGGAACGCGAGGCGGATGCGCTCTCGGACAGCGGTTCGGTGGCGGTGTTCTGCCCGACCTCGAACCTGTTCCTCGGCTCCGGCCTGTTCGACTATCAGCGCTTCCGGCGTCGGGACAAGCCGCTCAGGATCGCCGCCGCCACCGATGTCGGCGGCGGCACCAATTATTCCATGCTGCGGACCATGGACGAGGGCTACAAGGTGATCGCGCTGAACGGCGAGAAGCTGAACCCGTTCCAGTCCTTCTGGCAGATCACGCGCGGCAATGCCGAGGCGCTCTCGGTGGCCGACAAGATCGGAACGCTGGATCAGGGCACCGACGCCGATATCGTCGTGCTCGACGCCAGGGCGACGCCCGCGATGCGGCTCCGGATGGAAACGGCGCAGACGCTGGCGCAGGAGTTGTTTCTCTTGCAGACGCTGGGCGACGACCGCGCCGTGCGCGAGGTCTATGTCGCGGGGCGGGCGGCGAAGGGCGACATGGCGAATTAAATCGCCAGGTGCGTTCATTGCTTGACCCGGCGGCAGCCATCGGTCAAAGCGTGCGGCGAAGTTGACAGGGGAACGACATGGCCGTTGCTGACGACATCGCTCTGATCAAGAGACAGGAAGAAACTCTTGTCTTTTCCGCCTTCGATGAGGCGGTTGCCTTCAAGATCGGTTCGGCGATTCGCAAGCGCGCGATCGCCGAAAACCTGCCCATCATCGTCGACATCAGGCTGTGGGACCGGCCGCTCTTCTACGCCGCTATGCCGGGTTCGAACGCTTCCAATCCCGACTGGGCGCGGCGCAAGATCAATGTGGTCAGGCGGTTTCTCAGGAGCACCTATCGCATGGTGCTGGAGCAGCAGCGCCCTGACCGCGCCTTCAAGATTGGTGAAGGCCTCGACATCTCCGACTATGTGCTCGCCGGCGGCGGTTTTCCGGTGACGGTCAAGGGCGCCGGTGTCATCGGCGTGATCGCGGTTTCCGGGCTGCCGGAGCGCGAGGATCATGGTGTTGTCGTCGATGCGCTGTGCGATCACCTGGGTGTCGACAAGCGTGGACTGGCGCTGGCTGCGGAACCCGAATGACTGTGCTCAATCCCAAAGCTTTCCTCACCTCGATCTTCGACGCCGCCGTGGCCGCTGCCGATCCGGAGCGGACCATCAGGGGTCATTTGCCGGCGAAGCCCAAGGGCCGCACCATCGTCATTGGCGCTGGCAAAGGCTCGGCGCAGATGGCGGCCGCCTTCGAGAAGGTCTGGGATGGGCCGATCGAAGGGCTGGTCGTCACCCGCTACGGCTATGGCGCCAAATGCGAGCGTATCGAGATCATCGAAGCGGCGCACCCGGTGCCGGATGCTGCCGGCCTCGAGGCATCTCGACGTCTGCTGGCAAAAGTGCAGGGACTGACGGCGGACGATCTGGTCGTGGCGCTGATTTCCGGTGGCGGTTCGGCGCTGCTGCCATCGCCGGCCGCTGGCCTGACACTGGCCGACGAGATCGCCGTCAACGAGGCGCTGCTCGCCTCCGGCGCGCCGATCGCGGCGATGAACACCATCCGCAAGCATCTTTCCACCATCAAGGGCGGCCGGCTGGCGGCAGCGTCGTGGCCGGCCAAGGTGGTGTCACTGGTTGTGTCAGACATTCCCGGTGACAACCCGGCCCTTGTCGCCTCCGGGCCGACCGTGCCGGATACCGGCAGCCGTCAAGACGCGCTGGCCTCGATTGCGGCCTATGGCATGAAGCTGCCGGCCTCGGTGATGGCGCACATCAATTCGCCGGCGGCCGACGCGCCGGATCCCGACGATGAGCGCTTTTCCCGCAATGAGGTGCATCTGATCGCCTCCGCCGGCGTGTCGCTGGAAGCGGCGGCCGCCGAAGCGAAGCGGCAAGGCATCGAGGCCGTCATCCTCTCCGATGCGATCGAGGGCGAAGCGCGCGAAGTCGGAGGCGTCCACGCCGCCATCGCGCGCGAAGTGGCGACGCGCAACCGGCCTTTCCAAAAGCCGGTGCTGATCCTGTCGGGTGGCGAAACAACGGTGACCTTGCGGGCCAAAGGCAAGGGCGGCCGCAATTCGGAACTCCTGCTCGCCTTCGCCATCGGCATCAACGGCGCGGAAAATATCCATGCGCTGGCAGCTGACACCGACGGTATCGATGGCTCGGAAAACAATGCCGGGGCCTTCGCTGACGGTTCGACAGTGTCGCGCATGCGCGCGGCGGGAGTGGATGCCAAGGCCATGCTGGCGGGCAACAATGCCTGGACGGCGTTTCATGCTGTTGGAGATCTTTTCGTGCCCGGCCCGACCGGCACGAATGTGAATGATCTGAGGGCGATACTGATCCGGTAGTTCACCTGCGGCTTGACTAGCGTTTGGCTCACAAAATCGTTGGTGATTAGCGGAAGCCTCTCAGCTTCGTCATCCCTGGGCGAAGCAGGAGCGCAGCTCCGTCGCGGAAACCCTGGGATCCATTCCGTGATCTTGGTCGAAGAATGCAGCGGAGCAGAATTCTGCACCCGTGGTGGCGCCCAGGAGTCCGGCATGGATCCCTTGGGCTGCGGCGCAGCTCCAGGGGTCTGCGCTGCGTCGCTACGCTCCTTGCTCCGCCCGTGGATGACGAAGTCGTTGAGGCCTTCGCTCATCTCACGACCCCATCAGCCGCTTCACCTCTCTCATATCCTGCAAAAACCGCTCGCGCTCCGCTTCCTTCTCCGCCGGCTCCTGAATGCGCAGGATAAATGACGGATGGATGGTGATGAACACGCGCAGGCCATCCTCGCGCTCGATCACCTGGCCGCGCATTTTCGTCACAGGGATCGCCTTGCCCAGCAAGGACAAGGCAGCCGTTGCGCCGAGCGCCACGGCAAGCTCCGGCTTGATCAGCGCGAATTCCCGGTCGATCCACCAGCGGCAGGCCTGTACTTCGCCGGCATTTGGTTTGGAATGGATGCGGCGCTTGCCGCGCGGCTCGAATTTGAAGTGTTTGACCGCGTTGGTGACGTAGACCTTCTGCCGGTCCACGCCCGCGTCATCGAGGATGGAGTCGAATACCTTGCCCGCAGGGCCGACGAAAGGTTTGCCGGCGAGATCCTCCTGGTCGCCGGGCTGTTCGCCGACGAAGATGATCTTCGCATTATCAGGCCCTTCGCCGAACACGGTCTGCGTCGCATCGCGCCAAAGCGGACAGCGGCGGCAACCCTTTGCAGCCTCGCGCAATTCGGAAATGCTGCTTGCGTCATCACCCTGCGGCGTCTCGGCGGGCTGCTTCGGCCAATGCCTGGCCTGCACCTTGGCGTGATGCGGCGCGGGCGTTGTCGGTATTCTGGCGATCATCTCCTTGGCGGCCTTATCAGCTCCTGCGATCAGCTCTGGAATGAGTGAGGCCTCGGGAAGGTTCCGCCAATATTTCTTCGGCATCTCCTTTTGCATGGCCTTCACCTTCAGCCGTGCCGGGTTGAAAATGTTCTCGAAATAGGTGCGCCACAGGGCCTCCGTGTCGTCCTGATCAGGCGCATCGCCCTTGGTGGCGCCCGGTCCGATGGCCAGCCTTTCGCCATCCCAGTCGGCCGATGCGTAAGGCGTGAGGATCGTCCAGCGCATGCCGGTGAAGCGCCTGACGAAGAAATCGGCGTTCCGCTCGACAATGAAATGATCGGGCTCAAACCAGGCGACATACCGCTCCTCGCCGCCATCGCCAATTTTTCGGAAGCGTACAAAAGCATGCATCTTGTGGCTGTCGCGCCGCACCGCCTTCTCCATCGCCTCGAGCCGTCTGGTGTCGGGATCCGACGCGATCGCCAGCAGCTTGGGTTCGCTGCGCAGCCGCCACAGCAACCGGTAGAGAAAGGCGAACCTACCGGGGTCGGAATGGCAGAAGGCGGTTTCAGCGTGCTCGATAAAATCGCGCGGCACCACGAGTTGCGCCCCCGCAGGTACGACTGGCAAATCGCCAGGCGGTTGGTCGGAGCCGGCCGCGACATGCCAGCTGATGTCCTCGGGCCTGACCTCGTTCAGCGCCAGCCGCCGTGCCGCGTCGCGCCAGCCGGTAAAATCGGTCTCGCTGTCGAGCCGAACACTGTATCGGGCAAGGTTGAGCTCGGCCGGCTGCATGGTCAAAACAGCGAAAGTTGTTCGCAGGAGCGCACGATCTTGTCGCGCAGGCCCTGCTTGTCGGTGAGCGTTCCAGGCGACCAACCCTCCGCGATGATGAACGGCCTGAGCTTGGCGATCGACTGGCAGATCCGCCCGACATCTTCAAGCCGCAGCCTTCGGTGCCGGCGGGTCTCCAGGATTTTCGCCACCACCTTGGTGCCGAGGCCGGGGACCCGCAACAGCGCCTCGCGGTCGGCGCGGTTGATGTCGACAGGAAACTGCCCCCTGTTGCGCAGCGCCCAGGCGAGTTTGGGATCGATAGTAAGGTCGAGCATGCCGTCGCTGCTGCCGGCCAGGATTTCCGGCTGTGAGAAGCCGTAAAACCTCATCAGCCAGTCAGCCTGATAAAGCCGGTGTTCGCGCATCAGCGGCGGCTTCTGCAGCGGCAGGGACGACGAGGAGTCCGGGATCGGACTGAAGGCCGAGTAATAAACGCGCCGCAGATGATAGCTGCCATAGAGCCGCGCGCTGGTGTGCAATATGCCGTCGTCGGATGTCTTGTCGGCGCCGACGATCATCTGCGTCGACTGGCCGCCGGGCGCGAAGCGCTCGCGCTTCTTGGTCCTCAGCGTCGGCTCGGCTTTTTCTTCCATCTTCTGGCGCAGCCTGGCCATGGAAAGGCGGATCGTTTCCGGCTTCTTTTCCGGCGCCAATTTCTTGACGCCCTCGTCGGTCGGCAGCTCGACATTGATCGACAGCCGGTCGGCGTAGAGACCGGCCTTTTCGACCAGTTCCGCCGAACTTTCCGGAATGGTTTTCAGATGGATATAGCCGGAGAACTTTTCTTCCAGCCGCAGCCGCCGCGCCACCTCGACCATCTCGCCCATGGTCTCGTCGGGTGAGCGGATGACGCCCGAGGACAGGAACAGGCCTTCGATGTAGTTGCGGCGGTAGAAATCCATGGTCAGCTTCACCACGTCGTCGATGCTGAAGCGGGCACGCTTCACATTCGAGGACGAGCGGTTGATGCAATAGCTGCAATCATAGATGCAGAAATTGGTGAGCAGGATTTTCAGGAGCGAAATGCAGCGGCCGTCCGGTGCGTAGGAATGGCAGATGCCCATGCCTTCGGTGGAACCGATGCCGCCTGACATCAGCGAGTCCTTTTTCGCCGAGCCCGATGAGGCGCAGGAGGCGTCATATTTGGCGGCGTCGGACAGGATCGCCAGCTTTTCAAGGACGGTGAGAGCGCTCATTCGTTCATGATATGTTCTGAACGGCCGCCGCGCTACCTCATTTGACGTAGCGGCGAAAAAGTGATCGCCGCCCATCACAAGGTCGTCACACCTCGTGTAGGTAGAGATGATAATCCAGTTCGCTGACCGTGCGCGCCACGCGCAGATACTCGGACTGTTTGATCGCCACGAAGGTGCGGTGCAGGTCCTCGCCAAGCGCGCCTTTCAGGAAGCTGGACGCCTTGGCCGCTTCGATTGCCGCGCGCCAATCGGCCGGCATCGTCGTCCGCGTCACCGCAGCCTCATAGCCATTGCCGGTCGTTTCAGGGCCAGGATCGAGGCCTTCGTCGAGGCCCTTGATGATGCCGGCGAGCACCGTCGCTGCGATCAGATAGGGATTGGCGTCGACGCCCGACGGCCGGTGCTCGATGCGCCGGTTTTTGGCGTCGCCCGCCGGCACGCGCAGCGCCACCGAACGGTTGTTGACACCCCACGTCGGCGCCACCGGCGCATAGGATTGCGAGACGAAGCGCCGCCAGGAATTGGCGTGCGGCGCAAACACCAGCATCGATTCCGCCATCGTCTGGATCAGCCCGCCGAGCCCTTGCAGCAGGGGCAGCGACCAGCTCTCGCCGCCGGCCTCGGCAAAGACGTTTCGGCCGGCCTTGTCCTGCAGCGAGACGTGGAAATGCATGCCCGAGCCGGCATATTTCTCGATCGGCTTGGCCATGAAGCAGGCGGTCACGCCATGGCGGCGCGCCTGTGCCCGCACCAGTCGCTTCAGCATGACGAGGTCGTCGGCTGCCCGCATCACATCCTTGCGGTAGTTCAGCGTCAGCTCGTACTGGCCCGGCGCATATTCCGATATCACCGTCTCGGCCGGAATACCTTGCGCCTTGGCCGCGGCATAGATGTCGGAGAACAGCGGCTCCATGCCGTGCAGATGGTCGACGGAATAGACCTCCGTCTTGCCCGAGACACGGCCGTCGAGCACCGCGCGCGCCGGCTGCACCTTGCCCTCGGCATCGCGCTCATTGGCCAGCAGGAAAAATTCGAGTTCAAAGGCGCCGGCCGGGTAAAGCCCCTTGGCCGCCAATATGTCGACCTGCCGGGCCAGCGCCAGCCGCGGGTCCGACGACATGGGCTGGCCATCGAGATGATACATCGCCATCAGCACCTGGCCGCGCGGCGGATTGGTGCCGTAGAGCGGCACCAGCGTGCCGGGGATCGGCCAGGCCCGGAGGTCGCCGTCGCCGGTCGTCCAGATCAGCCCGGTCTCGTGCACGTCCTCGCCTGTGATGTCGAGGCCGAGAATGGAGATCGGCATGTGCCGGCCGCCCTCGAAAATGCTTTTCAGCTCATGCCGGCGCACGATCTTGCCGCGGCCGACGCCATTGGCATCAGTCAGCACGATATCGAAGGCTTCGATCTCGGGATGGGCGTCGAGAAAGGCTTGCGCTTCGGCGGGCGACGACCCTGAAGGCGAGGTCACAATGGCATTGTCCATGGCCGCTTGTCTCATGCCGCAAGCTTTGCCGCAACCGCGCCGAAGGCGGCGATCAGCCGGTTGACCTGGGTGCCGGTGGTTGCCGGCGAGATCAGCATCATGTTGTGGAAGGGCGCGATCAGCACGCCGCGATTGACCAGCGCGACATGGATGGCGGCCTCCAGCTCCGGCGCATGCGCGGTCTCGGCTTGCGCGCCGTTGCGCAACGGGCCGGGTGCGCAGATGAATTCGACGCGGGCGCCGACACGGGCGACATGCCAGGGCAGGCGATAACGGTCGATCACCCCGGTCAGCCCGGCATCCAGACGCCGCGCCAGATGGTCCATGCGGTCATAATTCTCCGGCGTCATCACTTCTTCCAGCGTGGCGCGCATGGCAGCAAACTGCAGCGGGTTAGCCGAAAGCGTCGTGCCCATGCCGGAATAGCCGGGCTCCTTGGTCCTGTTGTAGTCGGCGTAGCGCGAGGCGACCTCGTCGCTCATGCCCCACACACTTGCCGGCACGCCGCCGGCGATCGGCTTGCCCAGCACGAAGAAGTCCGGCTCCAGCCCGTATTTCCTGGTGTAGCCGCCGGGGCCGGTCGAGATGGTGTGCGTCTCGTCGATCAAAAGCAGTGTGCCGGCCGCGCGCGTCAGCCTGCGCAGCGCGTCATGGAAGCCGGGATCGGCCAGCACCATGCAGGAATTGGTCAGCACCGGTTCGGCGATGACACAGGCGACATCCCTGTCCTTGAGCGCGGCCTCAAGTGCTGCAACATCGTTGAACTCGATCACCTTGGCCGTGCGGGTCAGGTCGCGGAACTCGCCCGCCAGTCCCGGCCGGTTGACCGGCTTGCCGTCGATCAGCCGCACCATCGTCTCGTCGACCGAGCCGTGGTAGCAGCCGTTGAAGACCAGGATTTTCTCGCGCCCGGTGACGGCACGGGCCACGCGCAGCGCGAAGCGGTTGGCGTCGGTCGCCGTCGTCGCGATCTGCCAGAACGGCAGGCCGAAACGCTGCTGCAGCAGTGGTCCGATGGCAAGCGCGTCTTCCGAAGGCAGCATATAGGTCAGGCCACGCCCGGCCTGGCGTCGGATGGCGCGCGCCACCGGCGGTGGCGAGTGGCCGAACATCGAACCGGTGTCGCCAAGGCAGAAATCGTCGAGTCTGTTGCCGTCTATGTCAGTGATCGCAGCGCCCCGGGCACTCTCGACGAGGATCGGAAACGGCGTTGGCCAGTCGTTCATCCAGTGCATCGGAACGCCGCCGAAAAAGCCGGGCAGGCCGTTGCCGACCTTGGCTTGGGATTTCGGCCGCGCCTTGCGGAAGGCCGCCCCTTCCGTTTCGCGCAATTGTGCGATGCGCTCGCGGCTGATGCCGCCGATGGACGTCTTTGAACTGTCGCTGCTGTGCATGAAAACCCCTCTCGTGCGTACCTCTTAGCCAATCCACCTCCGCAACTGCAATTGGCCGCGCGCCCGCCCTGCATTGGCTCAGCCTTTGCCGGCGACGCTTGACCGTGCTGCCGAAGTCAGCGCCAATGTGTGCGGGCGTTGAGGTGGGAGGACAAAAATGCGCACGATCATCTGTGCGGCAATGCTGCTGTCGTCGGCCGGCACGGCCTTCGCCTCAGGCGGCATCTGGTGCAATGTCGACGATACGGCGGTGACGTTCGACGTCGGCGCCGGCGTCACCAGAGGCATGGGTGGCCCGACCTTCAACTTTCGCGGCGATCTCGAAATCAAGGCGAGGCCGGCTGGCGATGGATTGCGCAAGACGGTGTTCGAGGATTCCAACCTGACCCAGTACTGGCTGGACGACAAGGAGCTGCGGCTGAACATCTACCGCGAGTACGAAGCGGCAAACACCTTCAATTCGGTCGAACTGACGATCCTGACCAAGGCCAGCGACGAAGGCGTCTATGACGGGCAGTACACGCTTGCCGTCTATGACAATGCCGCCGACACGGACAAGGACGGCAAGCCGGCGGAGTTGACGGGCAAGGTGTCGTGCGGGGCTGAGTAGGCTCGCCGACCGGTTGTGTCAGCCCGACTGCATCGAGGCGATGGCGCGCCGCATCAGGTCGAGAAACATCAACCGCTCGTCCTCGCTGAAGCCGGCCAGCGCCGCCTCGTTCTGTGAACGCGCGGCCTGTGTCGCCGGCTCGCGCAGGCCAACGGCTTTCGCTGTGAGATGGATCGACTGCGAGCGTCCGTCTTCGGGGTGCAGGCGTCGTTCGATCAAGCCGTCACGCTCCATGCGGATCAGTGTGTTGGCCATCGTCGCTTGTTCCACGTTGAGACGCTGCACGAGTTCGCGTTGCGTCAGGCCATCTTCATCCCACAGCGCCAGCAGCGTCATGAACTGGGCGGGCGCCAGGCCGAGTGGCCGGATGCGCTGCTGCAGCCCGTTGGCAAACAACCGTGCCATGTGGTTGGCCAGGAATCCGGCGGATCGTTCCTTCTGAAATGCCATGCTTGCCAGATAATAGTTGAATAGCATGCTATGCAATGATATATAGCTTGCTATGAAAATGAAAACCAGAATTCATGCGGCGGCGGGCGCCGTCGCGCTCATCACGGTGTCTGCTTTCTGGCTGTCGACGGCCACGGTTGAACTGCTCGGCGACACGGCCGCGATCACAATGGTCAAAAACTCTGTGCTGGTCGGCATGGCGGTGCTCATCCCGGCGATGATCATTGTCGGCGCGTCGGGCTTTTCACTCGGCAAGGGCTGGAAGAGTCCGGTCGTGGCACGCAAGAAGTGGCGCATGCGCATCATCGCCGCCAACGGATTGCTGGTGCTGGTGCCGTCCGCCTTCCTGCTCAGCAGCTTTGCCACGGCC
This sequence comes from Mesorhizobium sp. 113-1-2, assembly GCF_016756475.1. Classification (NCBI taxonomy): domain Bacteria; kingdom Pseudomonadati; phylum Pseudomonadota; class Alphaproteobacteria; order Hyphomicrobiales; family Phyllobacteriaceae; genus Mesorhizobium; species Mesorhizobium sp. 113-1-2. Next base: position 384,655 of record NZ_AP023242.1, on the reverse strand, counting down.
GGTCGCTTCGACAGCCTTTTCACAATCGTCCAGGCGATCGAACTGCTGGCCGGCGCAACGAACATCGCACTGCTGTCGCTCAACATGCGCGATGGTCTGTCGCTGCGGCGGAAACCTGTTCGGCTGGCCGCGCGGGCGCGGTGAGTTCAGGCCGTGATGTCGATGACGCCGCAGTCGCCGGCGGCACTGCCGAAGGCGATGCGGCGTTCTTCCTTGTCCCACATCATCGCGGTGATGGCGCCCTTGCCTTGCCGGCGCAACAGTACTTCCTTGGCGTCGGCGAAGCGCGCGGCGATCACCATGCCGTCCTCATAACCGATCGCCACGACATCCTGGCTTGGATGGCAGGCGACTGAGGTCACCATCGTGTTGCCTCGCGTGCCGAGTTCCAGCGGCGCCTTGCCCATCGGTCCGTCCTTGCCCGAAAACGGCCAGACGATCGCCGCCGGCGCGCCGGAACTCGCCAGCCATTTGCCTTTGGCGCTCCATGACAAGCTTTTCACCTTGCCGGGATAGCCGGTCATGCGCATGTGCTTGCCGTCGGCGAGCTTCCAGCCATGCAAGGCGTTTTCCTGCATGGTGGTGACGAGGAAGGCGCCGTCCGGCGAGAAGGTGATGCCGGTGTGGGCGCCGGCCCATTCGAGTTCCACCGGCTTGCCCTCGGCGGCCGGGAAATGCAGCGTCGCACCATTGTAGCGGGCGACGCCGAAGCGCATGCCCTTGGGCGAAAACGCCAGCCCCTCGACCGAACGCGGATGGGCAAATTCCCTTGTCTTGCCATCGGCGAAGCGCACGAAGGCGGTCTTGCCCGTGGCATAGGCGATGATGGCGCCTTGCGGCCCCGCGGCAACGCTGGTGATCCATTTCTTGCCGGCGTTCGCCAGTTCGCTGAGATCGCCGCCGACTTTCACGGCGAACACCTTGCCGTCCTCGCCGCCAGTGATCAGCCGGTCGTTGGCCGCGTCGTGGAAGGCGGCAAGCAGCCCGTCATTGGCTTGCACCGTCTTGTGGCCATTGTCGAGCCGGTGGACGGCGCCGTCAGCCAGCGCGAAATGCGGCACGTCGCCGAGGAAGACGGCGGCTACGCAATGGCCATCGAGATCGAGAGGGGCAACTGTGGGCATCAGAACCATTCCAATGAAATTTGTCGCCAACCCCAAGAAGCCGCCAGCGCGGCCAGGTGTGGCGCCGCCTTCTCCCCTTGTGGGAGAAGGTGGATCGGCGCGTAGCGCCGAGACGGTTGAGGGGTGGGTGACGGAGCGCCGTCATTGCCAAGCTGAAACACCCCTCATCCGACCTCGCTACGCGAGGCCACCTTCTCCCACAAAGGGAGAAGGAAGAAGGGGCAGCGCTAGCGCCATAAAGTCAGGAAATCAAGCCGCCTGGCAGGCGTCAAAACTCTTCTTCAGCCGCTCGGCGTCGAGCTCGCGGCCGATGAACACCAGCCGGCTCTCATGCTTCTCGCCGTCCTTCCAGGCACGCTGGTGGTCACCCTCGATGATCATGTGTACGCCCTGGATGACGTAGCGCTCGTCATCGCCCTTGAGCGCAATGATGCCCTTCAGCCGCAAGATGTTGGGGCCTTCCATCTGGGTGATCTTCTCGATCCATGGGAAGAACTTCTTCGGGTCCATCTCGCCGCCGCGCAGCGACACCGACTGCACCGTCACGTCGTGGATGTCGGAAGGATGCGCGTGGTCGTGATGATGATGATCATGCCCGTCATGATCATGGTGATCGTGGCCATCATGGTCGTGATGATCATGATCGTGGTCATGATGATCGTCATGCGCCTCGAGGAAATGCGGATCGTTTTCCAGCGCCCGCGACAGGTCGAAAGCGCCGCGGTCGAGCACTTCCGACAGGGCGACGCCGGCGCGCGTGGTGCGGTGGATCCTGGCCGCCGGATTGATGGCGCGGATCGTCGCTTCGACCTTGGCCAGCTCTTCCGGGGTGACCAGATCGGTCTTGTTGAGCACGACAACATCGGCAAAGGCGATCTGGTCCTCGGCTTCCTTGGAATCCTTGAGCCTGAGCGGCAAATGCTTGGCGTCGACCAGCGCCACCACCGCATCGAGCTTGGTCTTGGAGCGCACATCGTCATCCATGAAGAAGGTCTGCGCCACCGGCACTGGATCGGCGAGGCCGGTGGTTTCGACGACGATGGCGTCGAAACGGCCGGGCCGGCGCATCAGGCCTTCGACGACGCGGATCAGGTCGCCGCGCACCGTGCAGCAGACGCAGCCATTGTTCATCTCGTAGATTTCCTCGTCGGATTCCACGATGAGGTCGTTGTCGATGCCGATCTCGCCGAATTCGTTGACGATGACCGCGTAGCGCCTGCCATGATTCTCCGACAGGATGCGGTTGAGCAGCGTCGTCTTGCCGGCGCCGAGATAGCCGGTGAGAACGGTTACGGGGATCTGCGTCTGTGCGTCGCTCATGGCTTGCCTCGAAAATGACTGGGCCTTGAAATCCAGGCCGCGAAAAAGGGATTGTCGGCTCCATATAGGATGTGTGCGGGGCTTTTGCACGGGGCAAACCGATGGGCCAAAGCTCTCGGCCCGGCCACTGGGATATCGGCGTGCCGGATGACTGCGGAAGTGCGCCTTTGTGGCGAGCAAAGCGCATCTCATGCCATGCGCGCCTCGTCCTTGCGGCGATTCCTGTGCGGCCAAAAGTCGTTTGTCATCTAACTGAAATAAACATCTGGCATTAGCCACGGCGGGCACCGCAATGCTTGCCGGCAAAGCTGTTTCACGCGCCGGATTCTTTTTATCGTCGATTGCCAACCGGCCGGCTGCGTCTATGCTGTCGCTACCGGTATGGCCGAAGAGGGATGAACCATGGCCAAGGCGGACAAGACTGCAACAATGAGCCGGCTGCATTCGGCGGCCAGGCTGGCAAGAACCGCGCTGGCGGCCCGGCTTCTGGCGCATGGCTTCTATGCCGGCCAGGACCAGATCATGCTGGCGCTCGACCGCGAGGATGGCCAGACGCCGGGCAATCTTGCCGGTCGCCTTGGCGTGCGCCCGCCGACCATCACCAAGACCATCAACCGGTTGCAGGCGCAGGGTTTTCTGGAAAAGCGCGCCTCCGAGGCCGATGCCCGCCAGGCGCACATCTTCCTCACCGACAGCGGCCGCGAGACCATCCGCGCCATCGAGAAGTCGGTGAAGAAGACCGAAAAGCAGGCATTGAAAGGCCTCGACAAGAAGGACCAGAAGGCGCTGTTCAAACTGCTGGCCCGCATCGAGGCCAATCTCTCCAACGAGGAGCTGGAGCTGATCGACGACGACGCCGAGTCGGACGACTGATCAGGCCGCCGCTGGGGCCGAGTCCCGGATCAGCGAGGACCAGCGTCCCGGCGTCATGCCGAACGCTTTCTTGAATTGCCTGTTGAAGTGGCTCTGGTCGGTGAAGCCGGCCTCGACCGCGATCTGCGCCAGCGGTTCGCCGGCGGTGATCATCCGCCGCGCGCGCTGAAGCCGGCGCATCACCAGGAAACGATGCGGGCTGGTCGAGAAGGCCGCGCGGAAATGCCTCGATAAGGCATAGCGGTCAAGCCCGGTGATGGCCTCCAGTTCGCCGGATCGCACGGGCCGCGTTGCGTTCTCCGTCAAATAGTCCCGCGCCAGCGCGGCCGCCCGCCACGCCGTTCTGGCCATCGGCTTCTCCGGCTGGCCGGCATGGCGCGCCAGGCTTCGCATCAGTTGCGTGAGAAAATCGTCGACGAACAGCTCGTCGAGTTCCTGCTGCAGCGGCCCCAGCGCCGAAAGCAGCGTGGCGCAGAAGGCGTCATCCTTCACCACGGCATCCCCGACGAACGGCAGAGAAGCGCCACCAAGGCAATCCAGCATCAGCGACGGTTCGAGATAGAGCATCCTGTAGCGCAACCCATCCTCGGTGCCGGCGCCGCCATCATGCAATTCGTCGGGATGCAGCACGATGATCTGGCCGGGCAGGCTTAGCCGCGTCGCGCCGCGATAGCGAAAGGTCTGCACGCCCTGAAGCGTCACCCCGATCGCGTAGGTGTCATGACGATGCAAATCGAAGGCGCTGCCTTGAAACCGCGCCTCGATCCGCTCCATGCCCGCAGGGTCGGGAGCGGAGATGATGCAGTTCTCCGCCGCATCGGTGCACAAACGTCCAAGACCCTCGAAGGCCTGGCGGCCTAGATCGTGCGACATCGTCTCCTTCAGCCCCGACATCGGGGCGCAGCCTTGAATGGCCCATTTTTCATGTTTGATACGAAGTTTGCAATCGTGCTGCGGGAAGACTTGCCCGTCTGGCAGAAACTCAACGTCACCGCCTTCCTGACCAGCGGCGTCGTCGCGCAGTTTCCTGACATCATCGGCGAGCCCTATCGCGACCGCTCCGGCAACCTCTACAATCCGCTGTCGATCCAGCCTGTCATCGTGCTGTCCGCCGACCAGGCGGCGCTGGCCACCATCCACCGGCGCGCGCTGGAGCGCGGCGTGACGACCTCCCTCTATGTCGAGGAGATGTTTTCCACCGGCTTCGACGCCGCCAACCGCGCTGTCTTTGCACAATTCGCGCCGGAAGACGCCAAGGTGGTCGGCATCGCGCTGCGTGCCGAGAAGAAGGTGGTCGACAAGATCACCAAGGGCGCCCGTATGCACACATAAGGATTTCAACCAGCTGGCTGCCGCCGATCGAGATGAGCGGCATACAGTGCCGCCAGCAATGCGAGTGCCGCCGATATCAGCATCGTGACCAACAGCGCAGGGATCGACCCTGCCAGGAACAGGCCGGCGATGGCGGCTATGAGTGCCCCGCCGCCGATCCGCATTGCGGCGGCCAGTCCTGCGGCGGTGCCGACCAGATCCTGTCGCACCGACAAGGCGCCGCTGTTGGCGGCAGGCATGGTCAATCCATTGCCGACGCCGATGAACAGGCAAGGTCCAAAGAAGGCCAGGACGTGCGCGATGCCCAAGCTTGACAGGACCAGACCGGCCAACAGGCCAGCGCAGGTCAGCAGGCGCGCAAAGACAAGCGTGGCGCCGAGCGAGGTCTTCGCGGCGTAGCGCCCGGCCAGATAGCTGCCGAGAATGAAGCCGGTTGGAACCAATCCCATGTAAAGGCCGAGCTTCGCACTTGATCCACCGAGCGCGTCGCCGACGACCAATGGGGCTCCGCCCAGGAACACATAAAGCACCCCCATCGAGGCGGCCATGCACAACGTGTAGGCCCAGAACCGCGCTGAACCCAGGAGCAGCCCATAGGAGGCAAGGTAGTTCCTGTTCGATCTCGGTAATGGAATTCTTCTGATCTCGCGCATGGACAGGGCGAAGGCGGCTATCCCGAGGATCGCAAAGACCACGAAGCTTGAACGCCATCCGAACAGCTCGTCCAGCGACCCGCCAAACAAAGGACCGACCATGGGCGCGAGCGCCCACCCCATGGCGAGGTAACCGAATTTGCTGGCGGCTTCGCGCTCGTCCGATGTCTCCTTGATGATGACCAAGGCGACCGAATAGCAGGGGCCGATGCACGCCTGCATCGCGCGAAACAGAAGGAAAGTGCCGATATTGGGAGCCAGAGCGCAGCCGATGGACGCCGCGACGAAGATCGAGAGGGATATCAAGACGACCAGCCTGCGCCCAAATCGGTCCGATAGTGCGCCCCCGATGGCCTCTATGACGGCGGTGATGATCGCAAAGCCGGCAACCGACAGATTGACCAATGCGAAATCAGCTTGGAACGTTGCGGCAATGTTCGGCAGCGACGGCAAAATCATGTTCACCGGCAGCACGGCAAGAGCCGAAAGCAGGATAAGGGTAATTAGCCGGGGCGGAGCAACGGGTTTGGGGACGACCGTTGTCTCGAGCATGTCCGTGCCCGGACTCCGAATGGGGTTATCGCTCGCCATGATCTCGCTCGCCTTGTCGGTGGGATTGAAGGGAGGGTCTGACGGGGCGGCCCAAATTCCGGGCATAAAAAAAGGCCCCGTCAGGAGCCTGCTTACCGCGCATGGGTGCTTTCGCCGGATGGTTACACCATCCTGCCCATGCGCTCCCTTACGATGATCAAAGTCATTGCGATGTTCATGGCACCAGAGCTAGGCGCAAAAGGTGCATGTCGTCAAGGCAACACGCGCTCGGACGTCGATCGGCAACAGAGCCATGCATGTGGTCTGCCGGAGCAATTCCAGGAACAAGAGTGAAATGGTGAATTGCTCTAAGCCTGTCGGCGCGTCTTGTTGTGCCAGACGCTTTTGGCTTGCCGGCAAGCGACAATTCCCGCAAAGGTGGGCTTCAGCCCCGCTTTTCCCCGGCCTGCAAGTGAATGCTTCCCAAAGATATGTCGAGAGCGCGACGCCGCCGGTGGCGATCCTGTGCATGCTTACCACCTACGTCTTCTTCACCTTCCTCGACACCTCAAGCAAATATCTCGTCCTGGCCGGCGTCTCCGCGCTGATCGTCGCCTGGGTGCGTTTTGCCGTGCATGTCGTGCTGGTCGGCACGCTGCTGCGCGGCTGGCGCGAACCCATGCGGTTTCGCCCGGTCAGCCTGCCGGCGCATGTGTTGCGCGGTGTGTTCCTGTTCGGCTCGACCATGTGCAACATCTTGGCCCTGCGCTCCCTGCAACTGGCCGAGACGACGTCGATCTATTTCTTCGGGCCGATGGTGATCACGGCCCTAGCCGGCCCGCTGCTCGGCGAGTGGGCCGGTTGGCGGCGTTGGTTGGCCATTCTGGCTGCCTTCGCCGGGGTCCTGATCATCACAAGGCCGGGTGTCGGCGTCTTCGGCATCGGCCATCTTTTCGCGCTCGGCTCGATGCTGTCGAACTGCTTCTATGTCATCATGACACGCCGCATGTCGTCGACCGAGACGCCGGAAAGCCTGATCCTGTTCTCGGCGCTGGCGCCCGTGGTGCTGCTTTTGCCCTTGCTGCCGTTTTCCTTCTCGCTGCCGCATGATGGCTGGCATTGGTTCGTGCTGCTCATGCTTGGCGTGTTCGGCGGTGTCGGACACTGGCTGCTGGTGCAAGCCTATAGGCTGGCGACGACCACGGCCCTGGCGCCCTATCCCTATTCGCAGATGGTGTGGATGATCATTTCCGGCTGGATCGTCTTCAAGCAGTTCCCGGATCGCTGGACGCTGGTCGGCGCCGCCATCATCGTCGTCAGCGGCCTCTATATCGTCCATCGCGAGCACCGGCTTCGGCTGCAGAGCCGCGCGGCCTCCGATGTCGAGGCCGAAGCGCTGGCAAAAAAACTTTGATTTGCCCCCGATCGGTGGCATAACGCCGCCTTTAAACAGTTTAGGTCGGAATTCAGGTCGTTCGGGGGGCGCAAGGCGCTGGCACAAAAAATCAAGCTTTCGACGATCGCCGATGCGCTCGGCGTGTCCACCGCCACCGTGTCCCTGGCGCTGCGCGACAGCCCGCTGGTGGCCGGCTCGACGCGCGACCGCATCAAGGAACATGCGCGCGCCATCGGCTATATCTACAACCGCCGCGCCGCCAGCCTGCGCACTTCGCGCTCGGGCATTGTCGGCGTCGTCGTGCACGACATCATGAATCCGTTCTTCGCCGAGATCCTGCGCTCGATCGAAAGCGAGCTCGACCGCAGCCGGCAGACCTTCATCCTGTCCAACCACTACGACCAGCTCGAAAAGCAGCGCACCTTCATCGACACGCTGCTGCAGCTCGGCGCCGACGGCGTCATCATGTCGCCGGCCATCGGCACCCCGGCTTCGGACATCCTGATGGCCGAGGAAAACGGCCTGCCGGCGGTGCTGATCGCGCGCACCGTCGAGGGCGCCGACGTGCCGGTGTTTCGCGGCGACGATTCCTATGGCACCGGGCTTGCCACCAACCATTTGATCTCGCTTGGCCACAAGCGCATCGCCATGATCGGCGGCACCGACCAGACCTCGACCGGCCGCGACCGCTACCAGGGCTATGTCAACGCCATGGAGGCGGCAGGGCTCGAAGTCAGGCCGTCCTGGCGCATCGCCGGCCCGCGCACCAAGCAGGCCGGCTTCGAGGCGGCCGGGCAGTTCCTGGCGCTGAAGGACAGACCGACCGCGGCTTGCTGCTGGAACGATCTCGTCGCCATCGGCCTGATGAACGGCATTGCGCGCGCCGGGCTGGTGCCGGGCATCGACATTTCCGTCACCGGCTATGACGATCTCGAGGAGGCGGCGATCGCCACACCGGCGCTGACCACCGTCTGGAACGGCCAGCGCGAGGTCGGCCGCCGCGCCGCCAGCGCGCTGCTCGACAAGCTCAACGGGCAGACGGTGCGGCCCTCGCAGGAATTGATCAAGCCGGAACTGCATGTGCGCCAGTCGACCGGCAAGCCGGTGGAGCGTGCATGACCAAAGCCGAACAGCTGCAAGCCGTCGCCATTCTGGTGCCGGCTGACTTCAGCGACCATGCCGTCAGGCGCATCGATCGCACCTTCAAGCAGGTCAGCATCGAGCGCGCCGATCCGGCGCTGGTCACCGAGGAGATGCGCCGCACGGTGCGTGGCATTGCCTCCTTTGCCGGCATCAGCGCGGCGATGATGGACGCGCTGCCCAATCTCGAAGTCATCGCTTCCTTCGGCGTCGGCTATGATTCGGTCGATGTCGGCCACGCCGCGGCGAAGAACATCATGGTCACCAACACGCCCGACGTTCTGACCGAGGAGGTCGCCGATACCGCGATCGGGCTGCTGATCAACACGATCCGTGACCTGCCACGCGCGGAAAACTGGCTGCGTGACGGCAGTTGGGTGCGCAAGGGCAACTATCCGCTGACCCGGCTGACCTTGCGCGCGCGCCGCGTCGGCATTTTCGGCATGGGCCGCATCGGGCAGGCCATTGCCCGGCGGCTTGAGGCGTTCGGCCTGCCGATCGCCTATCATAACCGGCGCCGTGTCGAAGGGCTTGCCTACCAGTACCATTCGACGCTGAAGGGCCTTGCCCAAGCGGTCGACACGCTGATTTCGGTGGCGCCCGGTGGCGCTTCGACGCAGAAGGCGGTCAATGCCGAGATCCTGTCGGCGCTAGGCGCCAACGGCGTCTTCGTCAATATCGGCCGTGGCAGCACGGTCGACGAGGCGGCCCTTGCGGCGGCGCTCGCCGATGGCACCATCGCCGCCGCCGGGCTCGATGTCTTCGCCGACGAACCGAACGTGCCCAAGGCGCTGCTCGACGCGCCAAACACCTCTCTGTTGCCGCATGTCGGCTCGGCTTCGGAGCACACACGCCGCGCCATGGCCGATCTGTGCGTCGACAATCTGGTGTCCTGGTTCACCGAGCGCCGGTCGCTGACGCCGGTGCCGGAGACGGCGCACGTCAAGGCTCCCGGCTGAGTGCCAGGCTGCCACATTTATTAACGTCGGCTTAACCCTTTGGAATCATTGTTCATCCTGTGCGCGGGCATGGATGAAGAACGATGAGAGTGCTTTCCGCCTTTGTTGCAATCACCGCCCTGTTTGGGGGCGCCCAGCTGTTTCATGGCGGCAATGGGGAAAGCGTCGCCGAAGAGGTCACGCCGTCCAACAGCTACAGGCTGGTCGCCAATGGCGACCAGGGAGCCTGCGCGGTGACGCGGGGCGCTTCGATTTCGGATGGCTTGTCCCTGCTTACCGTCGCTCCGACATGCCGTCGTCTGCTGCCTGGCATAGAGCGGGCAAAGTTTTGGCGTGACCAGAATGACGGCACGGTGGCCTTCAGCGCCAACGGCGTCGATCCGATTGTCACCTTCGCCGTGGCGGATGGCGACGGTTACGAATCCTATGCGCCAGCCACGCCCTTGCTGTCGCTGGCGGGCGACCGCAAGACTGACGACTGATTACTCCGCGGCGGCCCGCGCACCGGCCTTCGCGGCGGCGTGCAAGCGCACGGCATCCCCGAAGGCGCGGAAGATCTTGGCCGAGTTGCTGTCCGAGTTGACCCAGTATTCCGGATGCCACTGGACGCCGACGGCGAAGGCGCGGGCGCCCTTGACCGAAACCGCTTCGACCGTTCCGTCAGTGGCGACAGCCTCGATCTCAAGCTTCGAACCCAGCCGGTCGATCGCCTGGCGATGCAAGGAATTGACCTTGATCTCGCCGGCGCCGAACACGCCGGCCAGGCAACTGCCCGGCTTGATCGAAATGGTCTGGTGGATGACGAAGCGCTCATCCTGTTTGTCGCTCACCGGTGCGCGGTGGTCGAGCGAACCCTCGCGCTCCTGGATCTCGGTGCCCAGAGTGCCGCCGAGCGCGACGTTCAATTCCTGGATGCCGCGGCAAATGGCGAGCAGCGGCACGCCGCGCTCGATCGCCCGGCGAATCAGCGGCAGCGTGGTGGCGTCGCGCGCCGGATCATAGGGACCGTTGGCTTCGCTGGCATCGCCACCGTAGAGCGAGGGGTGCACGTTGGATTTCGAGCCGGTGACCATGACGCCGTCGACCGAGGACAGGAGTTCGTCGAAGTCGAGCCTGTCGCCGAACGACGGCACCAGCAGCGGGAACACGCCCGCTCCAGTGATCGCGGCTTCCAGATATTGCTGCGGGGCGGCATGCCAGGTGTAGTTGTCGAACTGACGGACGTCGGTCGATATGGCGACGAGCGGCTGCTGCATTTTGGCTCTGGTTTCCATCTGGCAAGGGATATCCTGCCTTCAAAATAGGCGATCCGCTGTGGTTTTTCCATGGCAAGTTTCAGCGTGTCGCATGGGCCACCAAATCCGCTGTTAGACTATAGTTGCAGGGTCGCATGGCTTGGTTACCAAATCCGGCCGCCGTGCTGGACTAGACTTCTCGCCCGTGTATTGTTTCTGCCAACCGATGCGGGAGCCCGAGGATTTCCCGAATGTCGGTCTGTTGATCCAAAAGGGAGGAACTGCATGGATCGTCGTTCATTCATTCGCAAGGCCGGCGTGACCGGCGTCGGCGCCGCGGCGGCGGCGGCAACGCTTGCCGCCCCGGCAATCGCCCAGTCCAATCCCAAGGTGACATGGCGGCTTGCCTCGTCCTTCCCGAAATCGCTCGACACCATCTATGGCGGCGCCGAGGTGTTCTCCAAGATGCTGTCGGAAGCCACCGACGGCAATTTCCAGATCCAGGTCTTTGCCGCGGGCGAACTCGTGCCCGGCCTGCAGGCCGCCGACGCCACCACGGCCGGCACGGTCGAGGCCTGCCACACGGTGGCATATTATTACTGGGGCAAGGACCCGACATGGGCGCTCGGCGCCGCGGTTCCCTTTTCGCTCAACGCACGCGGCATGAATGCCTGGCACTACCATGGCGGCGGCATCGACCTGTTCAACGAGTTCCTCGCCACGCAAGGTCTTTTTGGCCTGCCGGGCGGCAACACCGGTGTCCAGATGGGCGGCTGGTTCCGCAAGGAGATCAACACCGTCGCTGACCTCTCCGGCCTCAAGATGCGCATCGGCGGCTTCGCCGGCAAGGTGGTGCAGAAACTTGGCGTCGTGCCGCAGCAGATCGCCGGCGGCGACATCTATCCGGCGCTGGAGAAAGGCACCATCGACGCCGCCGAATGGGTCGGCCCCTATGACGACGAGAAGCTCGGCTTCTACAAGGTCGCGCCCTATTACTACTATCCCGGCTGGTGGGAAGGTGGCCCGACCGTCCATTTGATGTTCAACAAAGCGAAATACGAGGAACTTTCGCCGGCTTACAAGTCGCTGCTGCGCACCGCGGCGCAAGCCGCCGACGCCGACATGCTGCAGAAATACGATTATGTGAACCCTCCAGCGGTGAAACGGCTGGTGGCCGGCGGCGCCAAACTGCGTCCGTTCAGCCAGGAGATCATGGCCGCCTGCTTTGAGAAGGCCAACGAGGTCTATGCCGAAATGGAGGCCTCGAACGCGCCGTTCAAGAAGATCTGGGAATCGATCAAGGGCTTCCGCAAGGAGCACTATCTTTGGGCGCAGGTGGCTGAGTACAATTACGACACCTTCATGATGGTCCAGCAGCGCAACGGCAAGCTGTAGGACAGCCCCGCCGACGAGGGGCCCGGAGAACTGATCCGGGCCCTATTCGGCTGGCGACGCGACCAACTACAAGCGTTTGCGCCGCCCTCATTGCCCTGCCGGGCATTTCTCCCCGTAAACAGGGAGAAAGAAGCTGGCCGGGGCGTCGGCGCTATTTCTGCAACGCTGGTGATTGGCGAAGCCATCGATGAGGCGCCCTTCGCCCCGTTCACGGGGAGAAGATGGCGGTAGCCAGATGAGGGGCAGCGCCAACGCTTGGACGAGAAGCGAACTGAAGCGCCCTGCCCGGGTAGTTCAGCTCCGGCCTGGCACCACCAGCACCTTGACCTCGCCGGCCGCCGGCGGATTGGCGATCACATCGGCCGCCTCTTCGAGCGGCACCTGCCTGGAGATCAGCCGGTCGATCTCGATCGCACCCGACGCGATCAGCTCGGCGGCACGGCGATGCGTATAGGGATTGAGGAACGAGCCGACCACCTTCAATTCCCGAAACAGCAGGCCAAAGGGCTCGAATTCCGCCTTCATGCCTTGTGGCGTCACGCCGACGATGACGACCGTGCCTCCGGCTCTCGCCAGCCGCATCGACTGCTCGACGGTGTCGCGCACGCCGGCGCATTCGAACACCACGTCGACGCCGCCTGGCATCAGGCCCGCCGGTCCGGCAACGGCATCGATGACATCGCCGGCTGTAGGGTCGACCGTCGCTGTCGCGCCGAGTTCCTCGGCGAGCGCGCGCCGCGAGGCCTGCCTGGTCGACAGGATGATGGTCGTGGCGCCGGCCAGCCGCGCCAGTTGCACGGTGAGCAGGCCGATCACGCCGCCGCCCAGCACGATCACCGAACTGCCCGGCCTGATCTCGGCAAGGTCGACGCCATGCAGGCAGCAGCCGAGCGGCTCGCAGAACGCGCCATGCGTTGGCGGCAAGTCGGCGGGCAGGATGAAAGCCTGTTTCTGCGGCAGCACGACATACTCGGCAAAGCCGCCATCGCGGTGGATGCCGATGGCATTGAGATTGCGGCAGAGATTGACCCGGCCGGCATGGCAATACGGGCATCGCCCGCAGGCGATGTTGGGATCGCCGGTGACACGGTCGCCGACGGCAAAGCCGGAGACGGTGTTGCCGACCGCCTCGACGATGCCGGAAAATTCATGCCCGGGTGTCACCGGCGGCCGGCAGGGGAATTCGCCATGGAAGAGGTGGCGGTCGGTGCCGCAGACACCGCAGGCCTCGATCCGCACCAGAAGCTCATCCGGGCCGGGGACAGGTTTGTCCACCTCACGCAGCGCTATGCTGCCCACCGCCTCCAGCCGCACCGCTTTCATGGCGTCGTCCCCATCAGTTGAAGCTCGGCGGCTGCGAAAGGTCTGGCGCCGGTGTCGCTGGCTTGGACGGCGGCGCATCGCCGAAACTCGGCGGTTGCGACAGGTCCGGCGTGCCAGGCGCGGCCGGTGCGCTGCCGCCATTGGCAGGGGCCGTGCCACCAGCCGGCGGTGTACCGAGCGGTGACAGGCCGGGCGCATCCGGCACCTTGTAGTCGATCGTGCCCGGATCGATCGCCGTGCCCTTGTAGCGCATCACCATTTGCGGGAAGGCGATGGTCAGTCCGATCATCACCACCTGGATCAGGACGAAGGGCACCGCGCCCCAATAGATCTGGCCGGTCGTCACCGGCGCGATCTGCTTGCCGGTGAGGCGGTCGAGATAGGGCACGCGGGCGGCGACCGAGCGCAGGTAGAACAGCGCGAAGCCGAAGGGCGGGTGCATGAAGCTGGTCTGCATGTTGACGCCGAGCAGCACGCCGAACCAGATCAGGTCGATGCCGAGCTTGTCGGCTGCCGGCGCCAGCAGCGGCACGATGATGAAGGCCAGCTCGAAGAAGTCGAGGAAGAAGGCCAGGAAGAAGACGAGGAAATTGACGCCGATCAGGAAGCCGACTTCGCCACCCGGCAGCGAGGTCAACAGGTGTTCGACCCAGATGTGGCCGTTGACGCCGTAGAAGGTCAGCGAGAAGACGCGCGCGCCGATCAGGATGAACAGCACGAAGGACGACAGCCGCGTCGTCGAGGTCAGCGCCTGCTTGATAACGTCCAGCGACAGCCGGCCTTTTGCCGCTGCCATGATCAATGCGCCGACGGAGCCCATGGCGCCGCCTTCGGTCGGCGTGGCGATGCCGAGGAAGATGGTGCCAAGCACCAGGAAAATCAGCGCCAGCGGCGGAATCAGCACGATGACCACCTGCTGCGCCAGCCTGGACATCATGTTGAAGTTCAGGCGTTTGTCGGCAATTGCCACGATATAGATGAAGAGCACCCCTACGGTGGCGCCGAGAATGTCGGCATTGTCGCCATGGGTTGGGGCGAGATAGCGATACGCGGCATAGGAGATAGCCACCGCCACCACCAGCGCCACCAGCAACGACAGAACGCCGTGGCCGAGCGTACGGGCCTCGAGCGGCAGAGCCGGCACCGACTTCGGCCGGACGATTGACATGATCAGGATGTAGAGCGCGTAGAGGCCGGTCAGCACCAGACCCGGGATCAGTGCGCCGGCATACATGTCGCCGACCGAGCGGCCGAGCTGGTCGGCAAGCACGATCAGCACCAGCGAGGGCGGGATGATCTGGGCAAGCGTGCCGGATGCCGCGATGACACCGGCAGCCAGCCGGCGGTCGTAGCCGTAGCGCAGCATGATCGGCAGCGAGATCAGACCCATGGCGATGACGGATGCCGCCACCACGCCGGTGGTCGCCGCCAGCAGCGCGCCGACGAAGATGACTGCGTAGGCAAGGCCGCCGCGGATCGGCCCGAACAGTTGGCCGATCGTGTCGAGCAGGTCCTCGGCCATGCCGGATCGTTCGAGCACGATGCCCATGAAGGTGAAGAACGGAATGGCCAGCAGCGTGTCGTTCGACATCACCCTGCTGCCGTAGAAATTATCCGGCAGTGCGTGCAGAAGCGGCCAGGCGAGGTTGATCGATCCACCAGAATAGGGCGAGAGGAGCACGCCGATGAAGAAGAACATCAAGCCGTTGGCGGCCAGCGAGAAGGCCACGGGGTAGCCGATCAGCAGGAAGATGATCAGCGAGGCGAACATGATCGGTGCCATGTTCTGGGCGATGAATTCCATCATGAGCGCACCTCGTCGGCCAATGCCTTGGCTTCGAGTTCGGCTTGCTCATGTGCCGATATGAACGGATTGGGGTCGTCCATGTCGCCGCGCATGATGGCGATTTTCTTGATGATTTCGGAAATGCCCTGCAGCGCGAGCAGGAAAAAGCCGACCAGCAGGATGGCCTTGGCCGGCCAGATGATGAGCCCGCCGGAGTTGTTGGACATCTCGCCGCTGCGGAACGACAGGGATACGTAGGGAACGAAATAGAACACCATCAGCGTCACGAACGGCATCAGGAAGAGGAGATGGCCGAGAAGGTCGATCCAGTGCTGCACGCGGCGTGAAAACAGGCCGTAGACGATGTCGATGCGGATATGCTCGTTCTGCTTGAGCGTATAGGCGGCAGCCAGCATGAAGGCGGCGCCGAACAGGTACCATTGCAGCTCCAGCCAGGCATTCGACGAAATGTCGAAGAGCTTGCGGATTACGGCGTTGGCCGCGCTCACCAGGATCGCCAGCAGGATCAGCCAGGATACCGATTTGCCGATGAATTCATTGAGGCGGTCGATGCCCCGCGACAGAGCGAGCGGCCCTTCCATGCAGTCCTCCCTTTGTACCGAAGGCGTGCCGGCTCCCCCTGCCGTCACGCCGCGTGGCCCAACGGTATGCCGTGCGTGGCCGGACGGGTCAACACGGATGGGAGCGGCAAAACGGGATTGGATGAAGGGCGGGGCCGGACAAGGGCAGTCTGCCCCGGCGTCATACAACCAAAGTCTGATGGTTCAGACGACCTTGCTGGTGTCGCGGCCGGCGCCGATCAGGATCAGCATGGCCACAAGGAACAGATACATCCACGCGTCGCGCCATTCGAGCGGAAAATAGCCGGCCCACAATGATTCGGCCATGCCGAAGGCTGCTGCGCCGAGTGCTGCCCGTGGCGGTGAGAGATAGCCGCCGACCGCCGTCACGAACAGGATCTTCAGGCCGTAGACGAGGCCGGAGCCGAAGCTGACATTGCCGTAGTAGAGGCTGGCCATGACGCCGGCCAGCGCGGCGCAGAAGCCACCGAGCAGCACGGCATGCCGGAATACGCTTCGCACATCGACACCGCACAGGGCTGCGGCGCGTGGATCGTCGGAGACAGCGCGCCAGCGCCGGCCGAAGTTGGAGCGGGCAAACGCAGATGTGGCAAGTGCGACCGCTGACAGCACCACCGCGCAGTCGAGCACCTGGATCAGCGTCAGCGTCGCCTTGAAGCCGGCGCCTTCGGCGAAGACGATGGGCTGTGCCAGCATTGGCGGCAGCCACAGATCATGCGTGTCGGCCGCGATACGGCTTGCTTCCGACAAGACGATCAGGATGCCGAGCGTCGTCACCACGATGGCGTTGGGCGAGCGGTCGGCCAACGGTTCAAAGACGCTGCGCGACAGGACATGGCTGATCAGCGCGGCATACAGGAATGCCGCCACCACGCCGAACAGCACCGACGCCAGCAGCGTCAGCCACAGCACCTGGTAGCCGAAGGCGACGCTCAGGATCATTGCCTGGCCGCAGAAGGCGAACAGCGCCCCATAGGCGAGGTTGGTGCGGTGCAGGATGCCGTTGATCAGCACGTAGCCGAAGGCGAGCAGCGCGTAGAGCGCGCCCGAATGCAGCCCGTTCAGCACCTGCTGGAGGAAATAGAGCATGCTCAACAACACCAGAAGCATCTCGCCCAGAGGGTTTGGGACGACGGAATGCTCGAGACAAGGCCACGATACCGTGCGCATCGGAGGTTTGCATCGTCGAATCTAACTTGTCAAATGCGATTTATCGGTTAGATTTTGTGGCATGACGGTTGCCTGGACCCCACACCGCTTCACCGGCGGCTTGCTCGCGCTTGATACGGCGAACACCGTCGTGCTGCGTGGCGATCCGGAGCGCACGTTCGACCGTTTCGACGATCCGGCCGAAATCGCCCGCTTTGCCGATGCAGCCAGCGGCTTTCGCGCCGCCGAACTCGGCGACCGGCGGCTGACGGTGTCTTCGCCGACGGCAATCGCTCCGATAGTGCTGTCGATCCGCGAGACGACCGACCGGCTGTTTCGCGGCGCGGTGGCGAAGGGCGCGGTTTCCACCGCCGACCTGCCTGATTTCCTGCATGCCTGTGCGGCGGGCCTGGCCGGCAGCCGGACCGAGATCGGCGCGCCGGGAAGGCCGTTCGGTGATCCCCTGGCGCCGATCGCCTTTGAGGCGGCGCTGGCGGTCTCGGCGCTTTCGCTGCTGCGCAACGACACCGTCGCGAGGCTGAGGATCTGTCCCAACTGCACCTGGCTGTTCGTCGACAGAAGCCGCAATTCCAGCCGCCTTTGGTGCGACATGGCGGTGTGCGGCAACCGACAGAAGGCAAGTCGTCACTATCGCCGCCGCCGCATGGCGGCCCATGAGGTCAAGGATGCCTAGAGGAGTTTCACGCGCGCTCGTTGCCGGCGCCTTGTTGATTGCCGCCGCGACCCTCGGCGCCTGCCGCGACACTGGCGGCGAGGGCAAGCTGTTCGAGGTTTCCGGCAAGATTTTCGTCTTCAATTACCGTCTCGCCAGGGCGACTTACGTCGTGACGCTGCGGCCCTTGCAGCCGATGGGCGAGGGTCAGGTGGCGGTTGCCAGCTTCCAGAACCCAGCCGGCGGCGCACCGTTGGTGGTCGAGCAGAAAGTCTGGCCGAAGCTTGACAAGGTGAGCCTGGAAAGCCCGGCCCTGACCTGCATCGTCAAGAACAAGCCCTATGCCATCGCCATCAGCATCAAGGGCGCCGACGGCGCGATCTTGCAGAAAATCGACACCACACTGATGTCGACGGAAGACCAGTCGATCCTGCCCGACCGGCCGCTGGTCATGGATCAGCTCTATACGGCCAACCCCGACCTCGCCGGCCATCCCGACGGCAAGCTGCCGGGCGAGCCGAAGCCGGACTGCTCGAAAGCCGGCTGACACCTTCCGACAGCAGCGATTCCGGCCGGAATTTTCGTGCGCAGCAGCACTGTCGGCGCGTGGTTTCATGCGTGGTCCGGCGCCCATCGGACTGTTTGTTGCGCGTTGCCTGGCCCCTGCGATTTTGTTTGACCTCACTTGCAAGGGGAGAAAGGATGCGTCATCCGATCCCGACGTTGGCCGCTTCCCCGCGCGGCCTTCGCAGAGGAAATGCCTGATGACGCTGCATGATGTCGCGCTCGACGACAAGTTCGATCTCGGAAAGGAGCGCATCTTCCTGTCCGGCGCGCAGGCGGTCATCCGCATGCTCCTGATGCAGCGCGAGCGCGACCGTCGCGCCGGCCTCAACACGGCCGGCTTCGTCTCCGGCTATCGCGGCTCGCCGCTCGGCGGCCTCGACATGCAGCTGTGGAAGGCGAAGAAGCAGCTCGCCGGGGCCGATATCGTTTTCCAGCCCGGCCTCAACGAGGAGCTTGCCGCCACAGCCTGCTGGGGATCGCAGCAGACCGAGCTTCTGGGCGAGGGCACCCATGATGGCGTCTTTTCCGTCTGGTACGGCAAAGGCCCGGGCGTCGATCGTTCCGGCGACGTGTTCCGCCACGCCAATCTCGCCGGCTCGTCCAAGCATGGCGGTGTGCTTGCCCTGATGGGCGACGACCACATGGCCGAATCCTCGACCAATGCGCATGCCACCGAATTCCTCTTCGTCGACACCATGGTGCCGATCCTCAACCCGGCCGGCGTCCAGGAGATCATCGACTACGGCCTGTACGGCTTTGCCATGTCGCGTTTCGCCGGCACCTGGGCGGCGATCAAATGCGTCAAGGACAACATAGAATCGACGGCCTCGGTCGATGCCTCGCTCGAACGGCTCAACATCGTCGTGCCGGAGTTCGACATGCCGCCGGGCGGGCTCAACATCCGTCACGAGATCGACATGCTGGGCCAGGAGGAGCGGCTGCACGAATACAAGCGTGCCGCGGCTTCCGCCTTCATCCACGCCAATGGGCTGAACCACATCGTCTATTCGGGCGGCCGCAACCCCAAGCTCGGCATCATCACGCTCGGCAAAAGCTATCTCGACGTCCGCCAGGCGCTGGAGGATATCGGCATCGACGAGGCCGCCGCCAACCGCATCGGTGTGCGGCTGTTCAAGGTCGGCTGCCCTTGGCCGCTCGACCTCCACCACATCGCCGACTTTGCCCGTGGCCTCGACACCATCGTCGTCGTCGAGGAGAAACGCTCGCTGATCGAGGTGCAACTGCGCGAAAGCCTCTACGGCACCGCCTCGCAGCCAGTCATCGTCGGCAAGAAGGACGAGCGCGGCGATTGGCTTTTCCCGGCCAAGGGTGCGCTAGACCCCAACGAGATCGCCATCGCCCTTGGCGAAAGGATCGTCAAAACCATCGGCCCGTCGGAAGAGATTTCGGCGCGGGTGGCGAAATTGCGCCAGTTCCAGGCGATGCTGGCGGACGCCACCGACATCGGTTCACGCACGCCCTTCTTCTGTTCGGGCTGTCCGCACAACTCCTCGACCAAGGTGCCGGATGGCTCCATCGCCGCCGCCGGCATCGGCTGCCATTTCATGGCGCTGTGGATGGATCGCAACACGCTCGGCTTCACGGCGATGGGCGGCGAAGGCGCGCAATGGGTCGGCCAGGCGCCGTTCTCCAACCGAGGCCACATCTTCCAGAATCTCGGTGACGGCACCTACAACCATTCCGGTACGCTGGCGATCCGCTTCGCGCTGTCGAGCGAAGCCAACATCACCTATAAGATCCTCTACAACGATGCGGTGGCGATGACCGGCGGCCAGCCGCATGAGGGCGGCCTGACGGTGGATATGATCGCCAGGCAGGTGCGGGCAGAGGGCGTCGACCGCATCGCCATCGTCACCGATGAGCCCGACAAATATGCCGGCAAGGCCGAATTTCCGGCCGGCGCCACCATCCATCATCGCGACGACCTCGATCTCGTCCAGCGCGAACTGCGCGACGTCAAGGGCGTGTCGATCCTGCTCTACGACCAGACTTGTGCCGCC
This sequence comes from Mesorhizobium sp. 113-1-2, assembly GCF_016756475.1. Classification (NCBI taxonomy): domain Bacteria; kingdom Pseudomonadati; phylum Pseudomonadota; class Alphaproteobacteria; order Hyphomicrobiales; family Phyllobacteriaceae; genus Mesorhizobium; species Mesorhizobium sp. 113-1-2. The sequence goes on along the minus strand of NZ_AP023242.1, from coordinate 364,576 downwards.
GAAAAACGCCGGCGCCGCAAGCGCGGTACCTTTCCCGATCCCGACAAGCGCGTCTTCATCAACGAACTGGTCTGCGAAGGCTGCGGTGACTGCGGCGTGCAGTCGAACTGCGTCTCGATCCAGCCGGTCGAGACCGAATTCGGCCGCAAGCGCAAGATCGACCAGTCGAGCTGCAACAAGGACTTCTCCTGCGTCAACGGCTTCTGCCCGTCCTTCGTCACCGTGCATGGCGCCAAGATACGCAAGGCCGAGGGCCTTGCCGGCAAGACCGATCCGCTCGACGGCGTGCCGACACCTGCCGAGTTCCCGCTTGGCGAGCAAGGCTGGGCGGCGATCATCGACGGTGTCGGCGGCACCGGCGTCGTCACCGTCGGTGCCGTGCTCGGTATGGCGGGTCACCTCGAGGACAAGGGCTGCGGCATGATCGACATGGCCGGCCTTGCCCAGAAGGGCGGCTCGGTGTTCACCCACGTCCGCATCGCGCGCACGCCGGACGACATCCATGCCATCCGCGTTTCGGCGGGTAAGGCCGATCTCGTCCTTGGCTGCGATCTCGTGGTGTCGGGCGCCAAGAAGGTGCTGACGGCGGTACGCGAGGGCCATACGATCTTCCTCGCCAACACCGCCGAGATCATGCCCGGCGAGTTTGCCCGTTCGGCCGATTTCTCCTTGCCGATAGAGCGCCTGAAGAAGGCGATCCGCACCGCTGCCGGCGACGACAAGGCGCATTTCTTCGACGCCACCCGCACCGCCACATCGCTGTTTGGCAATTCGCTTGGCGCCAACATGTTCATGCTCGGCTTTGCCTTCCAGCATGGCGGCCTGCCACTGTCGGCCGAGGCGGTCGAGAAGGCGATCGAGCTCAACGGCGAAGCGGTGGCCATGAACATCGCCGCCTTCCGCTGGGGCCGTCGCGCGGCGCACCAGCCGGATTTCGTGCGTGGCCTCGTCGCCCAGCCGGGCAAGGCGGGACAGACCGCCCCGATCGCACAGACGCTGGACGAGATCATTGCCCGCCGTGTCGCCTTCCTGAGCGCTTACCAGAACGCCGCTTACGGCAAGCGCTATGCCGACAGGATTTCCGCGCTGCGGGCGGCAGAAACGAAGGCCATGCCGGGTTCAACTGTTGTGACCGAGGCGGCAGCCAAGAACCTGTTCAAGCTGATGGCGATCAAGGACGAATATGAGGTGGCGCGGCTCTACACCGACGGCTCCTTCGCCGCCGAGCTTGGCAAGCAGTTCCAGAGCTACGAAAAACTCGAATTCCATCTCGCTCCGCCGATCATGGGCCGTCGCGGCAATGACGGAAGCCCTCGGAAATCGAGCTTCGGCCCCTGGATGATGAAGGGGTTTCGCGTGCTGGCGGCGCTGAAGGGCCTGCGCGGCACCGTTTTCGACCTGTTCGGCTACACCGCTGAACGACGCATGGAACGGCAGCTTTTGGCACGGTATGAGGGCGATCTTGAGCTCGTCGCCAGGTCGCTGGCGCCTGATAAGGCCGATGCGGCGGTTGCTTTCGTCTCGGTCCCCGCGCTTATCCGCGGTTATGGCCATGTCCGGCAGGCCAGTGCCGAAAAGGCCGCGGGCGAGCGCCAAAGGCTGCTGGCGCGCCTGTCGAGCACGCCGACGCGGGCGGAACTTCAGGCCGCCGAATGATGGATACGCCTTGTTTACCTGAAGCTTGATTTTCCAGGTCTGCCCTGCATTTGCGGGCCCCGGTAACCGGGCCGAAGTCACTGTTCTAAGCCTTTCTTAAGGCGGGTGTGACATGACAAGGCTTAGCGTTGGGCCGACAATATGGGCAGACCAAAAACCGAAAACATCCCCGCGGATGTTTATATCCAGTTTGTGCGGTCGTTGTTCGACAACGCCCACATGCTGGTGATCGGCGGCGTATGCTACTGGATCCTCGGATTCATGATCTATTTGCGTACGCACAACCCTTTGTTTCTGGGTTTTTCTTTTGGTTTGCTGTCCATCAGCCTTTTCCGCTACTCCGGCATTCGCGGCTTCCGGAAGGCGGGCGGGGTAATCGCCAATGTCGAAGAGGCGCGGCGGTGGGAGCGCACCTATATCCTCAAAGGCAGCCTGCAGGGCCTCGGCTTGGGCGCGCTGTGTTTCATATCGATCTATGTATATCCCGATCCGTTTGCCGAACTGGCCGCGACGTCGCTGGCCATCGCAACCCTGGTGACGGTTGTTGGCCGCAACTATGGCTCTCCGCTGATGGTGCGGATTTTTTCCGTGACCTTCATTGGCCCGGCGGCACTTGCACTCTTGCTGCGCATGGATATCCCCTCGGTCGTTCTGGGCTTGATGATCATCCCGTTGACGTTCATCACGATCAACAGCGCCGACCACGTCCGTAACGTGCTTTTCTCGGCGGTCATCGGCCACAAGGAAGCGAGGAAGCTCGCGCACAGGTTCGATCGCGCCCTCAACACCATGTCGCACGGCCTCGTCATGCTCGGCCCCAACGGCCGTGTGGCGGTGGCCAATGCCGAGGCGGCCCATCTGATGTCGCTCAAGTCCGCGAATGCGCTGCTTGGGCGGTCGATCCATGGTCTGCTGATGCGCGGCGTTGCCGGCGGCATGCTGGCGCCGAAGGACTGCCGCTATATCGAGGCCCAACTGACGCGTGCCCTGCGCGAGGGCCGCGACCGCAAGGTGCTCGTTTCCCTCGCCAATGGCCAGCACTACGAATTCTCGGCCCGCGAAGGCAGCCAGGAACTCGGTGTCATCACCTTCGAGGACGTGACGGCGCGTGTCGAGGCGGAAGACAAGATCCGCTTCATGGCGCGCTATGACAATCTCACCGGCCTGCCCAATCGCGCCTATTTCCACGAGCTGGTCGGCGAGGCGATGGCGTCAGGCGACCGCGACCGTTTCTGCGGTCTGGCCGTGCTCGACCTCGACGATTTCAAGAGCGTCAACGACACGCTCGGCCATCCGATCGGCGACGGGTTGATCTACGCGGTCGCCGAGCGTCTTGCCGCCGTTGCAGGGCAAGGCATCACCGTCAGCCGTTTCGGCGGCGACGAATTCATGGTCTTCTTCGACCGCATCGAGGACGAGAGCCATCTGACGACGCAGATCGATGAGATCTTCGCCGGGCTGCAGGGCGAGGTGGACGTCGCCGGCCATGGGCTGCGCATCCAGGCCAGCGGCGGCGCCGTGCTGTCGCGGGTCAAGGACAGCGACGTCGACGCTATGATCGTCAAGGCGGATCTGGCGCTCTACAAGGCCAAGGAGCTCGGCAAGAACGGCTGGCGGCTGTTCGAGGCCGCGATGGACGCCGCGTTCCGCAATCGCCAGCTGATGAAAGCGGATCTGCGCAGCGCGGTGGAAAGCAAGGAATTGCGCGTGGTCTATCAGCCGATCGTGGCGATGAACACCATGCGCATTGCCAGCTGCGAGGCGTTGTGCCGCTGGGATCACCCCGATCTCGGGCCGATTTCGCCCAGCATTTTCATTCCGCTGGCCGAGGAAATGGGCATCATTTCCGAGATCAGCACGTTCGTGCTGCAGGCAGCCTGCACGGAATGCGCCAAATGGCCTGATCAGACCAGCGTCTCGGTCAACCTCTCGGCCAAGGATTTCCGCAACCGCGACGTCATCCAAAAGGTTCGCGATGCCTTGGCGAATTCCGGCCTCGCCGCCGGCCGGCTGGAGATCGAGGTCACCGAAACGGCGCTGCTCGACGACAAGTCGCTGACGCGCCAGTATATCGAGGAACTGAAACAGCTCGGCGTGCGCATCGCGCTCGACGATTTCGGCACCGGCTATTCGAGCTTGAGCTACCTCCACAAGCTGCCGCTCGACAAGATCAAGATCGACCGTTCGTTCCTGATGGACGTCACCCAGAACAATCGTTCGCTGGAACTGCTCAAGGGCATTGTCAGCCTGTCGCGGCCACTCGGGCTTTCGGTGACTGTGGAAGGCGTCGAGACCTTCGAACAGCTCAAGATCCTGGCTTTGCAGGTCAAGCCGGATCTCGTGCAAGGCTTCCTCTTCGGTGCCGCGCTGAGTGCGTCGGGTATCGAGACGATGTCGAATGTCACCTGGCCATTCGCCGCGGAGCTGCGTCTCACCGGCAAACGGACAGCCATTTCCGGCAAACGGACAGCCAGTCAGTTGTCGTGATTTCGAAGGTCGCTGGATGGTGGTTCCGCCGCTTTGTCGGGCGTTCCATGCGCAGGCGATGCACAACGCTGCATTAATGACCGGGAACGGGTCGGCCGTGAGGCCAAGCCCGACAGGCGGCGTCATTGATGGTCAGTCTTTCCAATATATAAAGCAAAAACAATTTGTTACGACGCGTTCGGCAATTGCCGAACGCAAGCGCCACGGTCTCAACCGGACGCCTGGCTGTTAAGGTTAACAGAAGGTAAACCGGCGCTATCTAAGTTTCAGCTTGTGTCTCATTTCAGCTCGAATAGCCTATTCATAGGCGGAATTTCGAGGACAGATGATGGATGCTGCAACGGCTGCAAGGAATGCGTCTGGCGTGGTCAGGGCAGCCGGAGATTCGGTGCTGAACCGATCGATGATGCAACTGCTGGAGCATGTCGACTATCGCCTCATTACCGGAGGTGAGGATTTAGAGGCGATTTACCGGCTTCGCTATAAATCCTATCTGCGCTCAGGCATGTGCGGCCCAATCGCCAGCGGGATGTTCGAGGATCGCTGGGACAATCTGCCCAATTCCTACCGGTTCGGTGTCTATTTCTATGGCGAGTTGGTCAGCACGATCCGCTTCCACTACATTTCTCGGGAGCACCCGAATTCGCCGTCCGTCGATGCCTATCCGGAAATACTGCTCGAGCGACTTGCCCGCGGAGAAACCTTTATCGACGGAACCCGGTTTGCAACCGATCCCGATAGCGCGCCGGCGCCCGGAGTGCTGCCGTTCCTGACCCTCAGGCTTGCCATGGTGGCCTCGCTCTATTTTGGGCAGGACTCGGTGCTGACGCCGGTCAAGGTTGAGCATTCCAATTTTTATTCGCGTTATTTCAATGCCGTACAGCGGACCGAGGCTAAGGAATTTCCAGGCGTTCTTACCCGGATCGCCCTGTTCGAAATCCCTGCCGGCGAAAATATGCGCATGACGCTCGAACGGTTCCCATTCTTCAGGTCGACGCCGACCGAGCAGCGGCTGATGTTCGCCAATCCGGCCATCAACCGGCTGACACCCTTGTCCGTCGTGCCGACAGCGAAATATTATCGCGCCGCCGCCTGAGACTGCGCGATTTTTGATGAGCCTCGGGAGCTTTCCGGCCAGATCCGCGTTCTGATGACGGCGGCGTGCCGCCGTTCCGTCTCGTCATCATGCCAACCGATCTGCCGCGAAGGACCCCGACATGCACATTTCCCAGCTCGCGCTCACGCCGCTTATCTCGCTGATCGCCGGCGTGCTGATCCTCATCATGCCACGGCTGCTGAACTACATCGTCGCGCTCTATCTGATCGTCGTTGGACTGCTCGGCCTTTTCCCGCACCTCGCCGGCTGAGGCCGCGGGGCAAGCCTGGCGCAAAAAGCCGTCCCTCACAGGGACGGCCGGCAGTTTCAATTTTCCCTTGAGGCAGTTGTCCGCCCCAATGCGGCAATAGCGCCATTGCTCTCGGCCCGGCTTTTCGCTATGTGCCTGAAAGATGTCTTCGAAGGGGTATTCCTATGGCTGATCACTCGCCGACCGGTCCTGTCGAACTGGGCGCGAAGATGGACTATGCGGAACATGACCGCACCTATGCGGGCTTTCTCGCGCTGGCCAAATACGGATCGCTTTTCTGCGGCGCGTTGCTCATCGCGATGGCTTTCGGCTTCTTCGCGGCCGGTTTCTTCTCGGCGACCATCCTGTTCATCCTGATCATGGCCGTCGGCGCCTTCATTCTGCGATAGACCTTCCAAAACCCCGTTGCCATTGACGTCGCCGGATATTCCGGCCGACACTTTGCGCAAACAGGTTCCAGCCGAAAGGATCATGCGGTGGGACAGACGGTTTTCATCCCTCGTGAGCTTGATGCGAACGAGCCGCGTGTCGCGGCCTCGCCCGATACGGTCAAGCGGCTGGCGGGGCTGGGCTTCGATGTGATCGTCGAAACCGGCGCCGGCACAAGGTCGCGTATCCCCGACGAAGAGTTCGCCAAGGCCGGTGCTGTCATCGGCAAGGCTGACGCTGTCGCCAAGGCCGATGTCGTGCTGAAGGTGCGCCGGCCGACGGAAGCCGAGCTGAAAGGCTACAAAGCCGGCGCAGCGGTGATCGCCATCATGGATCCCTACGGCAATGATGCCGCGGTCGCGGCCCTGGCCAAGGCCGGTGTCACCGCCTTCTCGATGGAATTCATGCCGCGCATCACCCGCGCGCAATCGATGGACGTTTTGTCCTCGCAGGCCAACCTTGCCGGCTATCAGGCAGTCATCGACGGCGCCTCGGAATATGATCGCGCACTGCCGATGATGATGACGGCGGCGGGCACGGTGCCGGCGGCAAAGGTCTTCATCATGGGCGTCGGCGTGGCCGGCCTGCAGGCGATCGCCACGGCGCGCCGCCTTGGTGCGGTCGTCACCGCTACCGACGTGCGCCCCGCCGCCAAGGAACAGGTCGCCTCGCTCGGCGCGAAATTCCTCGCCGTCGAGGACGACGAGTTCAAGGCCGCCGAGACCGCCGGCGGCTACGCCAAGGAAATGTCGAAGGAATACCAGGCCAAGCAGGCGGCACTCACCGCCGAGCATATCGCCAAGCAGGACATCGTCATCACCACGGCGCTGATTCCCGGCCGGCCGGCGCCGAAGCTGGTATCGGCGGCGATGGTCGCTTCGATGAAGCCGGGTTCTGTGCTCGTCGACCTCGCCGTCGAACGCGGCGGCAATGTCGAGGGCGCTGAGCCAGGCAAGGTCGTCACCACGGCCAACAATGTGAAGATTGTCGGCCATCTCAATGTGCCGGGCCGTGTCGCCGCCTCCGCCTCGCTGCTCTATGCCAAGAACCTGTTCGCTTTCCTCGAGACGCTGGTCGACAAGACGACCAAGACGTTCGCCATCAACCGCGACGACGATCTGGTCAAGGCGACGATGCTGACCGACGGCGGCAAGGTGGTGCATCCGGCCTTCGCCAAGGCCGACCAGCAGCCTCATGTCGAGCCGGCCGCGATCCCGGCCACGACCATGGTGGCCTCGGCTGAGCCGGCTGCTGCAAAGAAAGCCGCGACAAAGAAAACGGCCGCATCCCAGTCGCCCTCGTCCAAGTCGCCCAAGTCGAAAGGCACAGCGTGATGGATCAGACCCTGCAGAAAGCCCTCGACCAGCTCGACCAGGCAAGCGCTGCCGTCAGGCTCGCGGTGCAGAACCTGGCCAATGCTCCAGGCGGTGCCGAGGCGGCGGGTGATGCCGCGCATGCTCTGTCCGGCGGTGCCATCGATCCCTTCGTCTTCCGCTTCGCCATCTTCATCCTCGCGATCTTCGTCGGCTACTATGTCGTCTGGTCGGTGACCCCAGCGCTGCACACGCCGCTGATGGCCGTCACCAACGCCATCTCCTCGGTCATCGTCGTCGGTGCGCTGCTGGCTGTCGGCATCGCGGCTTCCGGTGTTGCCGCCGGCTTCGGCTTCGTCGCGCTGATGCTGGTCTCGGTCAACATCTTCGGCGGCTTCCTGGTCACCCAGCGCATGCTGGCCATGTACAAGAAGAAGGACAAGTAGAGCGCCATGAACGCCAACTTTGCGTCCTTCCTCTATCTCGTCTCCGGCGTCCTGTTCATCATGGCGCTGCGCGGCCTGTCGCATCCGACCACCAGCCGCCAGGGCAATCTCTATGGCATGATCGGCATGGGTATCGCCATTGCCACCACGCTGGCGCTGGCAACCCCGTCGGCCGGCCGCTTCGGCCTGATCGTGCTTGGCCTCGCCATTGGCGGCGGCGTCGGCGCCGTCACCGCGCGCCGCATCGCCATGACTTCGATGCCGCAGTTGGTCGCCGCCTTCCACTCGCTGGTCGGCCTTGCCGCCGTCATGGTGGCGGCCGCTGCCATCTATGCGCCGGAAAGTTTTGGCATCGGCACGGCGGGCGATATCCATGCCCAGGCGCTGATCGAGATGAGCCTTGGCGTCGCCATCGGCGCCATCACCTTCACGGGCTCGGTCATCGCCTTCCTGAAACTCGATGGCCGCATGTCCGGCAAGCCGATCATGATCGGGGGCCGCCACTTCATCAACGCGGCCCTCGGCGTCGCGCTCATCGTGTTGATCATCCTGCTCGTCACCACCGAGTCAAAACTGGTGTTCTGGCTGATCGTCGCCGCCTCGCTGGTGCTCGGTATTCTCCTGATCATCCCGATCGGCGGCGCCGACATGCCGGTCGTCGTCTCGATGCTGAATTCCTACTCGGGCTGGGCCGCCGCGGCGCTTGGCTTCACGCTCGGCAATCTGGCGCTGATCATCACCGGCGCGCTGGTCGGCTCGTCCGGCGCGATCCTGTCCTACATCATGTGCAAGGGCATGAACCGCAGCTTCATCTCGGTCATCCTCGGCGGCTTCGGCGGCGAGACCGCTGCAGCGGCCGACGACGGCATCGAGCGCACGGTCAAGCAGGGCTCGGCCGACGATGCCGCCTATCTGATGATGAACGCCCAAAAAGTCATCATCGTGCCGGGCTACGGCATGGCCGTCGCCCAGGCGCAGCACGCTTTGCGCGAAATGGCCGACAAGCTCAAGGCCAATGGCGTCGACGTGAAATACGCCATCCACCCGGTCGCCGGCCGCATGCCTGGTCACATGAACGTGCTCTTGGCCGAAGCCAATGTGCCCTATGACGAAGTGTTCGAGCTCGAGGACATCAATTCCGAGTTCGCGCAGGCCGACGTCGCCTATGTCATCGGCGCCAACGACGTTACCAATCCTTCGGCCCGCGACGACAAGTCGTCGCCGATCTACGGCATGCCGATCCTCGACGTCGACAAGGCGCGCACCTGCCTGTTCGTCAAGCGCTCGCTCGGCTCCGGCTATGCGGGCATCGACAACACGCTGTTCTACAAGGACGGCACCATGATGCTGCTCGGCGACGCCAAGAAGATGACGGAAGAGATCGTCAAGGCCATGGATCACTGATCCAGCTGATAGTCTCGATATCCGAATAGCAAAGAGCCCGGTCTCGAAAACCGGGCTCTTTCTTTTTTGGCAAGGTGTCTGAGCGTTTAGCGGCTGGTCAGGAAAACCGCTTCCTCTTCGTCGCGCTGCCTGCCGCCGAGAGCGGCCGCAGCACTGGCGATAAAGGCGCCGATGACCAGCGACAAAGCGCCGAGCAGGGCAAACGTCGCACTGCCTTTCCGAGCTGTGTCGGCGGCCTGCTTGGCCTTGACCTTGGCGTCCTCGACCTTGGCAACCAAGGCATCGACACGCGCCTTGGCATCAGCCTCGGACAGCCCAGTGCGGGCGGCAACCAGTTGCGACAGGTACGTCCTGTCGTCGGCTGAAATCTCGCCCGCCGCCGCACTGGCGATCAGGATGCGCGAGGCCTCTCCGACTGCAGCAGCATCGCTGTCCGAATCGGCAGCCGCAAGCTTGGCCGGATCGGCCGGACGGAACAGCGAATCCACCAGATAGGCGGTTGCATTGTCGGCCGATGCGCTGCCGGTCTTGGCCGAGACACCAGCCGATGCACCCATGGCGGCGCCGGATGCTACGGTTGAGACAGCCTGTACACCTGAGCCCAAGGCTGCGGACAACGCCGAGCCGAGGACGCCGACGACAAGCAGCGTTGCCAACGCCCAGGCAAGGAAGCCATGGGCAGTGTCGCGGAAATACACTTCGTCAGTGTGGATGCCGACCCATTTGGTGCGCAGGCGTCCGGCAAGGTAGCCGCCGACGCCGGAGGACAGCCATTGCACGACGACCAGCCAGATCGCGGTCGACACGGCGAAGGTGGTGATCGACGCGCCGGAGCCCGACCATGGCGAAACCATGCTGAGCCCAAGCCCGGAGCCGAGCAACATGAGGATGAAGGTCAGCGTCGAAGCCGCGAAAGCGCCGGCAATGATCGGTCCCCAGCTGACAGCTGTTGCGGAGGATTCTTCTGAAGCGGATAGGTCGATAGCCGATACGGTGGGCTGCATGAACGCCCCCTACCGTACGAACAGCATGATGAGGATGATGATCGGGATCGGAATACCGAGCAACCAGAGCAAAATGCCACGTCCCATGAGGGCCTCCTGTGAGAAATTATGATCGATGTTGTCACAATGTCCCGACAGGACTTCCGTTCCGGCAGGCTATAAAATGATTTGTTTGCCGGCGACGGAACAATTCGGAGCGCCGCTTGGCGCCCATGTCTCAAGCGATCATGTTGTTGTGATTTGACCCATTGGTCGAGCCGGGCAAAAGCGGAAATCCGGGCGTCGTCCCTGCCTTGCGACTCATAAATCTCGCTGGATCCGACCCATTAGCCCTACGAATTGCCTTGCCGAGCAGGAAGACAAATGACTCCAAGGAAATTCCAGGAGAAGCAAAAAGCAAAAGCCCAGCGGATTTGGGCGCCTGTCCGCGGGCAGCGCCCAGCAATTTTCGCCGGCCTGGTCTTGCTCTCTGGTCTGTTCACCTGGGGCGCGACCCCGGCAGTTGCAGCCGGTACACCGACTGGCACGACATCGGCCAGTTCGGCTGCCGAGGACACCGCGCATCTTTCTGCCGTGGGCTTTGAAGTCGTTCGTGTTCCCGATGGCGACGAGCCGCCGCTAGCTGCCGGTATCTGGTACCCGACCTCAGCCGAGCCGCGCGATGTGCCGCTGGAAAACTTCAAGCAACACGTCGCGCCTTCCGGTCTTGTAAAAGGCCATGCGCTGCCGCTTATCGTGATTTCGCATGGCGGCGGCGGATCCTATGCCGGTCATTATGATACGGCGATCGCCTTGGCGAGAGCCGGCTTCGTTGTCGCCGCGGTCAGCCATGCCGGTGACACTTTCGACGACCAGAGCAAGGTGCTGATGCTATGGCGCCGACCCGCCCAACTGAGCCGGCTGATCGATTTCATGCTGACGGACTGGCAGGGACATGCAGACATCGATCCGCAGCGCATCGGTGCCTTCGGATTCTCGAATGGCGGCTTCACCGTGCTCGTCGAAGCGGGCGGAATACCTGATCTCGGCAGGATCGACCCATACTGTGCGGCAAATCCCCAGCATGATCTTTGCACGACGCTGGCGAAAGCGGGGGTCCATTCCGTTGCGCAAGCGGCCCAGCCACCTCCGGATGCGTGGAAGCCTGATCGGCGGATCCGCGCCATCGCAGCCGCCGCGCCCGCGTTCGGCTTCACCTTTGACCGCGCCGGCCTCGCTTCGGTTCAGATCCCGGTGCTCCTGTGGCGGGCCGCCAACGACCGGCATCAACCCGACCCCTGGTACGAGGAGCCCGTGCGCTCGGCGCTGCCTCGACCGCCGGAGTATCATGTCGAGCCCCTGGCAGGCCACTATGCGTTCCTGCCGCCTTGCAGCACTCGCCTGCGCGCCATTGCGCCCATGGCTTGCGTTGACGCACCCGGCTTCGACCGGGCCGCGTTCCATCAACGTCTGAACGCCGCCCTGGCAGACTTCTTCAGCGCATCGCTACAGTCTCAAAGCCCGTCGCATTGAAGCGGATTCAGCCGCCGCGCTCTAAGCTCTTGCGCATGTTGTTCGCCCAAAACCGCTGCGCAGTCTTGGGCGACAAGCATCAAATATCCAGATTGGCGACCGACAGCGCATTGTCCTGGATGAATTCGCGCCGTGGCTCGACCTCGTCGCCCATCAGCCGCGAGAAAAGCGAGTCGGCATCGGTCGCATCGTTCACCTTGACCTGCAGCAGCGACCGCACATTCGGGTCGAGCGTGGTTTCCCACAGCTGCTCGGCATTCATCTCGCCGAGACCCTTGTAGCGCTGCATGGTCAGGCCCTTGCGGCCGGTCGCAAAGACGGCGTTGAGCAGCGCCAGCGGGCCCGAGACGGTTTCGGACACATCCTTGCGGCGCAGCACCGGCGGCGTCCCGTAGACCTCGCTGAGGCGCTGTGCGTAGCGGTCGAGCTGGCGGGCATCGGCCGAATTGATCAGCCCCATGTCGAGATGGGCGTATTCCTTGACGCTGCGCACCGTGCGCTCGAAGACATAGCCGCCGCTGCCGTCATTCGAGGTCGACATGCGGCCGGTCCAACCACGCTCGGTGTCCTCGGCGATGATGTCGAGGCGTTGTGCAATGCGTTCCGCCATGGCGTTGGCGCGGCCAAGATCGCCGAAGACCTCGGGGTTGAGCCCACCGGCGATTGCGGCTTGTTCGACCACGCCTCTGTTGTAGCGTGTGTGCAGGCCATTGATGAGCTGGCGCACAGCCAGCGCATCGTCAACCGCACCGCGCAAATCCTGCCCGGTCCGCACTTCGCCCGAACCCATCGTAAGCGAAGCTTCCTCCAGCCCGGACTCGATCAGGAACTCCTCGAAGGCGCTTTCATTCTTGATGTATTGCGAGCTCTTGCCGCGCGTCACCTTATAGAGCGGCGGCTGGGCGATGTAGAGATGGCCGCGCTCGATCAGTTCCGGCATTTGCCGGAAGAAGAAGGTGAGCAGCAGGGTTCTGATATGGGCGCCGTCGACGTCGGCGTCGGTCATCAGGATGATCTTGTGATAGCGCAGCTTGTCGGCGTTGAACTCGTCCTTGCCGATCGAGGTGCCGAGCGCGGTGATCAGCGTGCCGATCATGTCGGAGCCGAGCATGCGGTCGAAACGCGCCCGCTCGACATTGAGGATCTTGCCGCGCAAGGGAAGGATCGCCTGGTTCTGGCGCGAACGGCCGCCCTTGGCCGAGCCGCCGGCCGAGTCACCCTCGACGATGAAGATTTCGGATTTCGCCGGGTCGCGTTCCTGGCAGTCGGCCAGCTTACCGGGGAGCGAGGTGACGCCGAGCGAGCTCTTGCGGGTGATGTCGCGCGCCTTGCGCGCGGCTTCGCGCGCCGCCGCGGCCTGGATCACCTTGTCTATGACAACCTTGCCCTCGGTCGGATGCTCTTCCAGCCAGGTGCCGAGCGCCTCGTTGACCAGCCCCTCGACCACGGGACGGACTTCCGACGAAACCAGCTTATCCTTGGTCTGCGAGGAGAATTTCGGGTCGGGAACCTTGACCGACAGCACGGCCGTCAAGCCTTCGCGGCAATCGTCGCCGATCAGCGAGACCTTTTCCTTCTTGGTCAGGCCCGAGGATTCGCCATAGCCGGTGATCTGGCGCGTCAACGCACCACGGAAGCCGGCCAGATGGGTGCCGCCATCGCGCTGCGGGATGTTGTTGGTGAAGGCCAGCACGTTCTCGTGGTAGCTGTCGTTCCACCACATCGCCACTTCGACGGTGATGCCGTCGCGCTCGGCCTTGATGGCGATCGGCTTCTCGATCAGCGGTTTCTTGACCCGGTCGAGATATTTGACGAATTCTTCGAGGCCGCCATCATAGTGCAGTTCATGCCGCACGATGTCGGCGTGGCGAGCGTCGGTCAGAATGATGCGGACGCCCGAATTGAGGAAGGCGAGCTCGCGCAGCCGGTGCTCCAGCGTGCCGAAGTCGAACTCGACCATGGTGAAGGTCTCGGCCGACGGAAAGAAGGTGATCTGGCTGCCGCTACGGCCCTCATAGGTGCCCGGCTGCTTGTCCTGCTCGTAGCTGCCTGTCGCCTTCAATGGCGCATCGGCATTGCCATGCGTGAAGCTCATCTCGAAGATCTGACCGTTGCGGCGAATCTTCAGTTTCAGCCAGGCCGAAAGGGCGTTGACCACCGAGACGCCGACGCCATGCAGGCCGCCCGACACCTTGTAGGAGTTCTGGTCGAATTTGCCGCCGGCATGCAGCTGCGTCATGATCACTTCGGCCGCGGAAATGCCTTCGCCGGTGTGGATATCGGTCGGAATGCCACGGCCATTGTCGATCACCGTCACCGATCCATCGGGGTTGAGCGTCACGGTGACGAGATCGGCGTGGCCGGCCAAGGCCTCGTCGATGGCGTTGTCGACCACCTCATAGACCATGTGATGTAGGCCGGAACCGTCGTCGGTGTCGCCGATATACATGCCAGGGCGTTTGCGGACGGCGTCCAACCCCTTCAAAACCTTGATGGAATCGGCGCCGTATTCGGCTTCGGCGCCGTTGGTGCTCTCGGTCTGGTCGCTCATGAAAACCTATTGTCTAGATGCCGCTTTTACAGCGCGAAAAATCGGCCCCGAATCGCGCGTCTGATATGTGCTAGATATAGGCGCTAAAGGCGGTTTTTCCAAGGTTTGCGGGTATTTCCGGACCGAATCCCGGGCTGGCAGCCGGCTATTTTTTTCGGACACCGAATTTGGCGAGAAGATTGCGTAAATATTTGATCGTGGGCTTGTCCCGGGGCGCCAGCCGGCCCGTGCGGTCGAGCTCCAGCGTCAGGTTCAGCGCCTTGGTCAGCACCGCCTTCGGATCCTTCGCCACATAGGCATAGTTGATGTAGGCCTGCACCAGATCGAATTGCCAGATCGCATTGTTCGGATCGGACTGGGCGAGTTTCTGGCGGATGCCGAGGCTGGCTTCGAAGGCCTTTTTGGAGCCCTCGAAGTGGCGCTGCTTGGTCTCCAGCATGCCGATTTCCGACAGCGTGATCGACAGGTCGCGTTGCCAGTCGGAATTGGCCGGGTCGAGCTTCGCCAGCCGGTCGGCAATGGCAAGACTGTCCTGATAGTTTTGCAGTGCGCCGCTGACATCGCCCTGGGCATCAAGCACACCGGCAACCTTTTCCAGACAGACCGACAGGTCGCGCTGCCATTCGGTGTTGCCGGGATCATCAGCCGCAAGGTCACGCGCGACGGCCAGCGCTTGCTGATAGGAAGCCAGCGCTGCCGGCCAGTTCTCCTGGTCGTTGAGCGCGTTGCCGATCTTGGCGTAACTGATCGACAGGTCGCGCTTCAGGTCGGTATCGTTAGGGTCACGGCGCACCATTTCCTCGGCGATCGCCTGGCTCTTGGTGTAGGCCACGAGCGCAGCGGCGGCGTCGCCGCGCTGGCGCAGCAGGTCACCGATCCTGTCGTGGCTGACGGAAACAGCGCGCTGGCGCTCAGGGTCATCGGGCTTGTTCTCGGCCAGCACGAGGCGAATTCTCAGGCTCTCTTCAAAGGCCGTCTGGGCGCCGTCCAGCTGTCCGGCGGTCCGGGCAAGGTCGCCGATTTCGTCATAGGTTATGGTCAGGTCGCGCAGCAGATAGGCGCTGTTCGGCTCGGCATCGGCCAAACGCTGCTTGATCGACAGGCTTTGCTGATAGGCCTGGGCCGCCGCACCCACATCGCCTTGCGTCGCCAGCACGTTGCCGATCTTGTCATTGGCCATGGCAAGATCACCGAGCCAGTCTTTCTTGTCCGGCACGCTTGCGGTCAGGTTCCGCAACATGTCCCTGGCCGCCTCATAGTTTTCCAGGGAGGTTGGCAGGTCGCCTTGCGCCATCTCAGTGTTGGCGAGCTTGATATGGGCGATGGCGAGATCGCGCTTCACGCTGGGGTCGGTTTCCTGACGCGACCGCTGCTCGAGATTGGCCAACAGTGCGGTGAAGGCGCGGCCGGCCGCCTCGACATTGCCCACCGTCGTATAGAGAATACCGAGTTCCTCCAGCGTGCGGCTCTGGCGGTCGGCCTGCTCCAGATTGAGTGAGGTCTGCCCGGCCTCGCCATACAGTGCCAGCACCGATTCATAGTCACTGATGGCCGTGGTGTAGTCGAGGTCGGCGCGTGCCGCGCCACCGGAGAGGAAGCGCGTCGCGGCCTCGGACAGGGTGCGGCTGACGAAATTGACCTTCAACGCCTGACGCGAAACATTGTCGATGTCGGCGGCCTTGGCGAGCAGGGCGCGGGCACCGTCGAAGACTCCGAGCGAAAGCTGCTCTTCGGCCTGCCGGCGCAGTTCCGTCACCTGGGGGTCGTCGGAGGCGAGCGTCTTCATTTCGCTGCGCACCTTGACGAAGGCGTCGGCGGCCTCGCGCAGCCGGGCATTCAGGCTGTCGGCCGAGAGATGGCTGGTGTCGGCGCTGATCAGCGCGCCATAGAGCGGCGCCAGCGGCATGTCGGCATCGCTGGCGATCTGCTCGACCTCGCCGCGCATTTCCGGCGTCACATCGGCCATGGCCAGCAGCAGCCGTTCGCGCTCCGGCAATTGTTCCTTGGCGGCAGCGGCGAAGAACAGTTTCGGCAGGCCGCTTTCGACATAGGGCAGCTGCTTGCCGCGCGAGAGGTCATAGACCTCCTGCTGCACCAAGGTCAGCACCGAGCGGATTTCGAGCCCGTCCGTGCCGAGATATTTGGTCAGCGCCGTTGTGAAGGGTGAGTTCTGGCCGGTGCCGTCGGCCGCCGTTTCGCCGGGTGCGGCCGAGAAGGCGAACAGGATGTTTTCCGCCCGGCCGACGCGGCCAAGGCCCGGCTTGACCTTGTCGGCGACATCCTTTGCCAGTGACGTCGCGCCGCGCCCTTCGCCACCGCTACCCGAGAACGGATCGCTGCGGCAGGCGTCGAGCACGATCAACCCGACCTTGGCGGTGGCGGCGACTGCAGCGCGCACTTCTTCCAGCGGCAGGCTTGTCTTGTCCAGTTGATCGAGCGAGGAGGCGTCGGCATCGACCGGCAGCAGCCGGTTGTCGCCCGAGATCTCGACGCCATGGCCGGAGAAATAGACCAGGGCGACATCGGCGCCCTTGGCATCCTCGCGAAAGTCGTCGAGCGCGCGCCGCATGCGCCGCAGATCACGGTCGGTTTCGAGCACCACCTCGAAGCCGAGCTTCTTCAGCGCCGATTGCATCGCCTCGCCGTCATGGATGGGATTGGCGAGCGGCCGCACCAGCCGGTAGTCGTCCTCCGCCATGACCAGTGCCACACGCCGTTCCGCCGCCGCGGTGGCGGTGGTCGCAATCATCAGCAGCAAGGCAAACAGCAAGCGCAAGTCGAACCGCCCCCGGCTCAGTCCTTTGCCAACCATTCCATCTCTTTATGGCGCGAGCAAGCCGGGCCGAAAACCGGCTCTTTCATTTGGCCGGGGCGTCGAGCTGCTTGAGCCGCTTGCGCAGTTCATCGGGAATCCAGGCGTCCGCGGGCGAGAGGATTCCGGCCTGCTGCATGTCGGAGGCGATTTTGAGGGCCGCCGTCAAATTCGAACGGACATCGAGACCCATCTCGGCCATTTTGAAATGGCCGATGACCATATCGCGCAGCCACATCGAATTGTCCGGATCGATCGCAGAGAAGCGCTCGGAGATATCGAGCGACTGCCGGTAGAATTGGGTGGCGAGATCCTTGTTGCCCGATCTTGCCAGGAGATCGCCGATCTTGCCGCAATTGATCGCCAGATCGCGTTGCCAGAGGCTGTTGCTGGCGTCGTTTCCAGTCAGGGCGAGAGATGCGTCGAGTGCTGATTTGTAGGCGGTCAGCGCCGCTCCCGGCTCGCCATTCGCCAGATGGGCGTCGCCCAGCTTGCTGTAGTTGATTTCGAGATCACGCAGCCATCGTGTGTTGCTCTGGTCGGTCTTGACCAGCGATTCCCAGATGTGATTGGCCTCGTTGAACGCGGTCAGAGCCTCTGCATTTGCCTGCAGCATCAGCTGCGCGTCGCCGATGCTGTCATGAAGGATCGCGATATCCCGCTGGCCCTCGAGATTTTCCGGATCGGCGCTGGCAAGGGCCGAACTCAGGCTCAGGCCGGCCTGATAGGAAACGATGGCGTTCTTGTACTCGCCCAAGATCTGCAAGCTGTCGCCGATCTTGGTGTAGGAGACGCAGAGATCGCGCTGCCAGGAGAGATTGGCGGGGTCCAGCTCCGTCAGCTTGCGCCATATGGCAAAGCCCGAACTGAAGGCGTCGAGCGCCCGGTTGTAGTCGCCCTCCATGATCAGCACGTCGCCGATCGAGTCGTGGGCCACGCCCAGCCGGCGCTGCCAGTTGATGTTGTCGGGGTCAAGTCCGACCACCCGTTTGGAAATCTCCAGCGCCTTCTGGTAATAGGGCATCGCGTCCTTGAGATTGCCCTGCGAGCGCATGACGTAGCCGATCCGGTCGTAGGCAAAGGAAAGATCGCTCTGCCATTCGAGTTCGGTCGGGGCCGCGGCAGCCACCTTCTCGGCGATATCCGCCGATGCCTGGTAATCGGCCAGGCCGTCGGCGAGCTTACCTTGGGCGACGGCGGTATCGCCCATCTTGTCCAGACTGAGCGAAACATCCCGCTGCCAGAAAACGTTGTTCGGATCGGTGCCAGAGCGCCTTGTCGATCCTTCATTCCATTCCTTGTAGATCCTGGCGGCGTCATCCAGCCTGCCCAGCGTCGTGTAGACATCGCCGAGCCGGGCAAGCGTGAGAAGCTGCTGCAGTCGGTCGTCCGCCGGAATGTCCTCGCCATTGACCTCGCGATAAAGCGCTGTCGCCTTCTCATAGCCATCGGCGGCCAATTGATATCTGAGCAAAGCGCTTGCCGCGCCGCCCTCCAGCGAATGGGTTGCCGCTTCCGAAAGCGTGCGTTCGACATAATTGGCCTTGAGCCGCTGGCGCGAATTCCTGTCGATGCCGGCGGCCTCGGCGAGCTTGGCGCGAGCGGCATCGAAAGCGCCCAGCGAAAGCTGCCGTTCCGCATCCTGCCGCAACTGCGTCACCTCGGGATCGCCAGAGGCCAGCGTGGTCATTTCCCGTTGCACCTTGACGAAGGCATCCGCGGCTTCCCTGAGCTTGGCCGAGCGCTGCTCGGGACCGAGCGCAGCAAGATTTTTCGACAGCAGCGCGCCATAGAGCGGCGCCAGCGGCATGTCGGCATCGCTGGCGATTTGCTCGACCTCGCCGCGCATTTCCGGCGTCACATCCGCCATGGCCAGCAGCAGCCGTTCGCGCTCCGGCAATTGTTCCTTGGCGGCGGCGGCGAAGAACAGTTTCGGCAGGCCGCTTTCGACATAGGGTAGCTGCTTGCCGCGCGAGAGGTCATAGACCTCCTGCTGCACCAAGGTCAGCACCGAGCGGATTTCGAGCCCGTCCGTGCCGAGATATTTGGTCAGCGCCGTTGTGAAGGGTGAGTTCTGGCCGGTGCCGTCGGCCGCCGTTTCGCCGGGTGCGGCCGAGAAGGCGAACAGGATGTTTTCCGCCCGGCCGACGCGGCCAAGGCCCGGCTTGACCTTGTCGGCGACATCCTTTGCCAGTGACGTCGCGCCGCGCCCTTCGCCACCGCTACCCGAGAACGGATCGCTGCGGCAGGCGTCGAGCACGATCAACCCGACCTTGGCGGTGGCGGCGACTGCAGCGCGCACTTCTTCCAGCGGCAGGCTTGTCTTGTCCAGTTGATCGAGCGAGGAGGCGTCGGCATCGACCGGCAACAGCCGGTTGTCGCCCGATATCTCGACGCCATGGCCGGAAAAATAGACGAGCGCCACATCGGCGCCCTTGGCATCGTCGCGAAAGTCGTCGAGCGCGCGCCGCATGCGCCGCAGATCACGGTCGGTTTCGAGCACCACCTCGAAGCCGAGCTTCTTCAGCGCCGATTGCATCGCCTCGCCGTCATGGATGGGATTGGCGAGCGGCCGCACCAGCCGGTAGTCGTCCTCCGCCATGACCAGTGCCACACGCCGTTCCGCCGCCGCGGTGGCGGTGGTCGCAATCATCAGCAGCAAGGCAAGCAGCAAACGCAAATCGAACCGCCCCCGGCTCAGTCGCGTGCTGACAATTCCACCTCTTTATGGCGCGAGCAAGCCGGGCATTTGGTCAGAACCGGCTCGTTCAGCCAGCGCGCAGCGGTTTCAATGCTTCGCTCCAGCGCAACAACTCGTCCAGCATGGCCTTGGCGCCGCCCGCCACCTGTTCGCTGGCGCTGAAGGCGCCGTTTTCGTCGAGCAGTTTCTGGTACATCGGCAGCGCGACGCCCTCGGGGATCGGCATGATCCCCACCGCGGCCAGCAGCGGCTTCAGCGCCTGCGCTGCGCGCAGGCCGCCGGAAACGCCGCCATAGCTGAGGATGGCGGCGGGCTTGTATTTCCATTCTCGCAGCAGGTAGTCGACGGCGTTGACGATCGCCGGGGCTGCGAAATAATTATACTCCGGCGCCACGAAGACGAAGGCGTCGGCGGCGTCTATCGCCTTCGACCAGGCCTTGGTGTGATCGTTCTGGTAGTTGCGAAGCCTTGGATGATGCGGCTCGTCCAGCACCGGCAGGTGGAACGCGGCAATGTCGGTCAGCACCGGCTCGAATTTCCCGTGTTCGCGCGCGAACGTCTCCAGCCATTCGGCAAAAACCGGTCCGGCGCGGCCCGGCCGCGTGCTGCCGATGATGATGTTCAACTGGTGCTTCAAGGCAGGCTCCTTTGTCAGGCGGTATCTGTTGGTGACTGTCACTACGGCAGTGTGTTCCGGCGGGCAAGGCGGGACGCCTGGTGGCGCGGTCACGATCGAATGAACAGACCATCTGCTTGGTGCCGTGAATTGCCTGCCGTTCGGTCACATGGACGCCCGGATCGCCAGCCACTACATTGAGGGTAGCAGCGGAGCACTTCATGGACACTCAGCCCGCCCCCTTTGTCCCGCCCGCACCGAAGCCGCGCACCTCGCCGCCTTCGACGCTGGAGATGATCCGCATCGTCTACCGCAACCCGCTCGAACTGTGGGGCGAGCCGACCTACAACGAGCCCTGGATATCGGTGAATGGTGTTGGCGGGCATCTGGTCATCGCCAACGATCCCGGCCTCATTCGCCATGTGCTGGTCGACAATGCCAAGAACTACAAGATGGCGACGGTGCGCCAGAAGATCCTGCGGCCGATCCTGCGCGATGGACTGCTGACCGCCGAGGGCGAGGTGTGGAAGCGGTCGCGCAAGGCGATGGCGCCGGTGTTCACGCCACGCCATATCTTCGGCTTTGCCCAGCCGATGCTGAAACGCACCAAGGAGTTCGTCACCCGGTACGAACAGGGCGGCACATCCGACATCGCCCATGACATGACATTGCTCACCTACGACATCCTTGCCGAGACGCTGTTCTCCGGCGAGATAGCGGGCGAGCCGGGCAGTTTCGCCAACGAGATCGACCGCTTGTTCGAGACCATGGGCCGTGTCGATCCGCTCGATCTGCTGCGTGCGCCCGACTGGCTGCCGCGGCTCACCCGCATCCGTGGCCGCAAGACCATGGCCTATTTCCGCAAGATCGTCACCGACACCGTCAAGATGCGCGAGGAGCGTTTCAAGCGTGATCCCGATGCGGTGCCGCAGGACTTCCTCACGCTGCTGCTGAAGGCCGAAGGCCCCGACGGGCTGACGCGCTCGGAAGTCGAGGACAACATCATCACCTTCATCGGCGCCGGCCATGAGACCACCGCGCGGGCGCTGGGCTGGACGCTTTATTGCCTGGCCGAATCGCCGTGGGAGCGCAACCGCGTCGAGCAGGAGATCGACGAGGTGTTGGCGCGCGAGCCCGATCCGACGAAATGGCTGGATGCGATGCCGTTGACTCGCGCTGCTTTCGACGAGGCGCTTCGGCTCTATCCGCCGGCGCCCTCGATCAACCGCGAGCCGATCGTGCCGGAGATGTGGAAGGATCTTTATATCCCCAAGCACGCGGCCGTGCTGGTCATGCCCTGGGTCGTCCACCGCCACAGGAAGCTGTGGGACAGGCCCGATGCCTTCCTGCCCGAGCGGTTCCACCCGGGAAACCGCGAAAAGATCGACCGCTTCCAGTATCTGCCGTTTGGCGCCGGCCCGCGCGTCTGCATCGGCGCCAGCTTCGCCATGCAGGAGGCGATCATCGCGCTCGCCATCCTGTTGTCGCGCTTCCGCTTCGACACCACGGCCGAGACCAAGCCTTGGCCGGTGCAGAAATTGACGACGCAGCCGCAAGGCGGCCTGCCTATGCAAGTCACGCCCCGCCATCGTTGAGGGGCAGTCCTCTTCTGGAAATTATGCCACGGGTTTGCGCTGCTGGAACTGGCCGGCGGCGCGGAAGCGCCAGAGGTAGCTCGGCAGGATCGTCGCGATCGATTGCGGCTGGATGCCGAGCCCGGCGAGTGTCCGGTTGGCCTTGGCGGCGGCCTCAGAAACGATGTTGTGCTCGCGCAGCTGCATCACCTGATCCTTGGTCAGCAGCGGATTGGGCAACAGGCCGAGGATCGAGGCCTGGATGTTGGCGACCCACCACGGCACCGGAACCAAGAGGCGCTTGCGCTCGATCACGGTGAGCAGCTCTTCCATGCACTCCTTGAAGGTGAGCACATTGGGGCCGCCGAGTTCGTAGATCTGGCCGCCATTGATCTTGCCGTCGACCGAGCGCGCCACCGCCTCGGCGACGTCGCCGACATAAACCGGCTGGAATTTGGTCTGGCCGCCGCCGATCAGCGGCAGCACCGGCGAATAGCGCGCCATATTGGCGAAGCGGTTAAAGAAACTGTCCTCCGGGCCGAAAATGATCGATGGCCGGAAGATCACCGCGTTGGCGATCGTCTCCAGCACGGCCTTCTCGCCAAGCGCCTTGGTGCGGGCGTAGTCCGATTCGGAGTCCGCGTCGGCGCCAAGCGCGGAAATATGGGTCAGCCCTGCACCAACGGAGCGCGCCGCTTCGGCGATGGCGCGGGAGCCGAACTCGTGCACGGCGGAGAATTTCTGCCGGCCGGTCTCATGCAGGATGGCAACCAGGTTGACGACATGGTCAGCGCCTTGCACGGCACGGTCGACCGACCAGCGCATGCGCACATTGGCCTGCACCGGCTGGATCTGGCCGACATTGCCGAGCGGCTGCAGATGGCCGGCAAGGTCGGGCCGCCGGCAGGCGACCCGGATGCGGTAGCCGCGCTTGGCCAGCGCGCGCACGACATGGCGGCCGACAAAGCCAGACCCGCCAAAGACGACGACGAGCTTTGGGGTCTGCAGGATTTCGGTCATGGCTGGCTCCGGCGCACGTTCCAGATGGCTTGGCTGAAGCCGTTTCATAGTCGGTTTTGCGCCAAAGGCAAAGGGTGACGCGTCGTCGCGTCACCCTTGTCTGCGTCAGGACAAAAGCGCTTCAGAACGCCTTGCCGATACGGGCGTCGACCGAGTGACGGTTGCCGCCGCGAATGACGAAGAAGAGCAGGATCGCGGCCCACAAAAGCGACTTTTCGGCACCCGAAAAACCCTGGCCCATGGTGACCCAGTGGAACCAGACCGTCACCAGCAGCACGAACAGGCCGGCAAAGGCGGCCGGGCGCGTCAAAAACCCGATGGCGATGAAAATGCCGCCGAAAAACTCGGTGCAGGCCAGTAGCAACGACCACAAGGCGCCCGGATAGAAGCCGAGGCCTTCGACCATCTCGGCGGCACCGAAAGGATTGGTGATCTTTTGCGAGCCATGGATGGTGAGGAACGCGCCGGCGACGAGGCGCAGCACGGTTTCGCCGGCGTCATGCAGCGACGAATACAGGCGGCCAAGCGCGGGAATGATCAGTCTGCCGCGGGAAGCGTCGGTGGTTACGGACATCGTAGCTCCTGTCTGTGTGAACGTCCCCCCGCAAACGCCCGATGGCCTCCGTCAAGTCAAGTTAACAAAAGTTAACTTCCATAATCATGTTTATTATGTGTTGGACGAAACGCAGAAAACCCCGCCGAAGCGGGGTTTTCCGGGTGAGGTTCATGTCGAAACCAGGGTCCAACGAGGCGGCTGACCTGAGACGGTTCAGCGTGGCGTGAAGCAAGTACGCCCGCCCCAGCCCTGGACGCATCCGACAGAAGACACCGACCGGGCAACCCCGACCCGGACAGCCATTGGTCGTGCGCACGCGCGGGAAGGTTCACAAGGCGCGGAAAAATTCTTCGATTGCTTCAGGAAGAATAACGCTCGGCGAATTCGGAAATGCGCTGCACCACCGCCTTGGGCGCGGTGATGCCGCGCGCCTGTGCCTTCTCGGCGGCTTCCGCCCGGGCTCGGCCCGGCACATGCACGCCATAGCGGCGGCGCAGGCGGTCGAGCTGGTCCTTCATCCGCTGTTCGAAATCCGGATCGAGCAGCTTGGGCTCGACGGCAAGCACGAACAGGCCGGTTCCGGGGCTGTCCGGCCCGCCGCTGAACCATGGCGCGTCGAGCGACCAGTTGGCGCCCGACAGGCCGGCCGCCAGCACTTCGACCATCAGCGCGATGTTGGCGCCGCGCTGGCCGCCAAAGGCCAACATGGCGCCCTTCATGGCGGCCGCCGGGTCGGTGGTCGGGTTGCCGCTCGCATCCAGCGCCCAGCCTTCGGGGATTTTCTTGCCGTCTTCGGCCGCCTTGCGGATGTTGACGAAGGCGGTGGCGCTCGACGACTGGTCGATGACCAGCGGCGCGCCGTCGGCGGCGGGAGCGGCAAACGACATCGGATTGGTGCAGTAGACCGGCTTGACCGAGCCCGAGCCGGCCAGCACGGCCGGGCCGTTGGTCGCGGCGAAGGACACCAGCCCTTGTGCTGCCAACCTGCCGGTGAAATAGCCGAGCGCGCCGCACGTATAGGCGTTCTTCTGCGAGAAGATGGCGACGCCGAACAGTCTTGCCGCCTTGGCAAGGTCGTCGATCGTACGGTCGAAGCCGGTATGCGCCAGCCCGCCGCGTGCGTCGGAGAGATAGACCGCCAGGGCCGGCCTCGTGATCACCGGATCGGCATTGCCGTCGATGCGCCCGGCCTCCAGCGCCTCGAGATAATCGATGAAATGCGACAGGCCGACGCTCGAAAGCCCTTCCGCCTCGGCGGCGATGATCGATGCGGTGAGCGACTGCGCCGCCTCCTCATTGGCGCCGGCGCCGAGTGCTGCCATCCGGCACAGTCCTGTCGCTTGGTCGAGAGAGAGTTGCATCTGGACGCCTTGGTGAACAGTGAATGGTGAATAGTGAATGGCCGTCTTAGACGAGGGCGCGAAAATTGCGACCATTTACCACTTACTATTCACCGTTCACTAGCCGACCTTGACCGGAATCCGCGCCTCGATCCGGCTGAGGGCCAGGACCAGAATGCCGGTGATCGCCATATAGATCAACGCCAGCAGCAGCAAGGGCTCGTAGGTGAGGTAGGTGTCCTGCCGCACCTTGCCAGCGACGGCGAAGATATCGATGACGCTGATCGTCGCCACCAGCGGCGTCGACTTCAACTGCAGCACGGTCTCGCCGGTCAGCGTCGGCAGCGCGCGGTAGAAGGCCTGCGGCAGCCAGATGCGCCGGAAGATCTTCCAGCGGCTCATGCCGAAGGCGCGGGCGGCTTCCAGCTGTCCCTTGGGCACGCCGGCAAAGGCGCCGCGCATCACTTCGCCCTCGTAACCGGCGAAGGACAGGGTCAGTGCCAGAACGCCGTACGGCCAGGCCTGTCTGAGATAGGGCCACATCCAGGAGTCGCGGATCCACGGATATTGCGGGAACAGCGAGCCCAGCCCGTAATAGAGCAGCCATAATTGCAACAGCAGCGGCGTGCCGCGGATGATGGTGCAGAAGACTTTCGCCGGTGCCGCAACCCAGATCGAACCGGCGGCCTGCGCCAGCCCGACCGGCACGGCGATCAGGAAGCCGAGCGCGCAGGTGACGGCCAGGATCCACAGGGCGCGCCAGATGCCCATCAGGCCCATTTCCCAATATTGCGGCAGCCAGTCCCAGCGCATGAAAAAGGCGGCCGACAGCACCAGCCCGAGCGCGATCAGGATGAGGACGATGCGATGCGGCTGCAGCCAGAGCGAGGCGCGCGCCGCCGTGTTGATGATGGCTGCTTCGCCCGCCATCAGCGGGCCTCCTTGATCGAAGGCATGCCGCGCCGCGCCCATTTCTCGGCGCGGCCAAGCAGGAAGTTCGAAAACAGTGTCACCGCGAGATAGAGCACGCCGGCGGCGAGATAGAATATCAGATAGGCCTTGGTGACGCCTGCCGCCTGCCGTGTCGCCAGTGTCAGTTCGAAGAAGCCGACGACGGCCAGAAGCGCGGTGTCCTTGGTCGCGATCAGCCACAGATTGGCGAGACCTGGAATGGCAAAGGGCAGCATCGCCGGCAGCGTGATGCGCCGCAGGAGAAGGCCGGGAGACATGCCGAAGGCGCGGGCGGCTTCGATCTGGCCCTGCGGGATGGCCAGGATCGCGCCGCGCATGACCTCCGTCGAATAGGCGCCCTGGCAGAAGCCGAGCACGGCTATGCCGGCCACCAGCCCGCTAATATCGACACGCTGGTAACCGATCGCGGTCAGCACCTGGTTTATCAGGTCGGTGCCGGCATAATAGAGCAGCAGGATCAGCACCAGTTCCGGCACGGCGCGCACCACGGTGGTGTACACCGCGAGCAGGTCGCGCACGACCGGTCCGCCGTAAAGCTTGCCATAGGCACCGCAGATCCCGATGAGCAGGCCGACGATCGTGGCGCCGACGGCAATCTCCAGCGAATGCAGCAGCCCGAGCATGAGTGTGCCGCCCCAGCCGACGGGCGCGGGCGAGAGGAGTTCGATGATACCGGCCGCCGAGGCCGGAAGAAACGCGTCGATCAGCTTTGCCCCCGAATTGCTGGCTCTATCCGCCGACGGCAGCGGTCAGCGGCAAGCATGCGTGGGAAGGTGGGCATGGCGCCGCCGGCGCCATGCCCTTCGCTCAGGCGTAAGGGTCGTCAGTTCGACTGCGCGTCGGCACCGTAGATGTCGAAATCGAAGTACTTCTTCGAGATCGCGTCATATTTGCCGTTGGCGCGGATTGCCTTGATGCCGGCGTTGATCTTTTCCTTCAGCTCGGTGTCTTCCTTGCGCACGCCGGCGCCGACGCCCGGTCCGAGCACCTCGAGATCCGGAGCCACCATGCCCTTCAGGTCGCAGCAGGCTTTGCCCTGGTCTGACTTGAGGAATTCCCCGAGCGCGATGGAATCGGCCTGCACCGCGTCGAGGCGGCCGGCAGCGAGATCCTGGTTGGCCTCGTCCTGGGTCTGGTATTCCTTGATTTCGGACGCCGTGGCGCCGAAATGCTTCTTGGCGTAGACGGCGTGTACCGTCGACACCTGGACGCCGAGCACCTTGCCCTTGAGGTCGTCAGGCGAGGCGCCGAACTTCTGGTCCTTCGGTCCGATGATCGCCGTCGGCGTGTTGTAGTACTTGTCCGAGAAGTCGATCGTCTTCTTGCGTTCGTCGGTGATCGACATCGACGAGACGATGAGGTCGATCTTCTTGGTGGTCAGCGCCGGGATGATGCCGTCCCAGGCGACAGGCGTGATGACGCAGTCGAGTTTCTCCTCGGCGCACACGGCGTCGATGAACTCGATCTCCCAGCCGACCCATTTGCCCGAAGCGTCCGGCGAGGTGAAGGGCGGATAGGGCTCGGCGGCGACGCCGATCTTGACCGGATCGGCCTTGGCCACGCCCATGGCGGCAACGCCGAGCAGCAGTGCCGCGGCGAATGTCTTCAGAACAGTCTTCATTTCAAACTCCCAGTTTGTTGTTCGTTCCCGGTTTTCTTCCGTCCCGGCCTGTCCCTAGCCGATGTTGCGGATGAACTGCTTGAGCCTTTCGGATTTCGGTGCGCCGAAGATCTGCTCCGGCGGGCCTTCTTCCTCGACCAGCCCGTTGTAGAGATAGACGACGTGGGTCGCGACCTCGCGGGCAAACTTCATCTCATGGGTGACCAGCACCATGGTGCGGCCTTCACGCGCCAGATCGCCGATCACCTTCAGCACCTCGCCGACCAGTTCGGGGTCGAGCGCCGAGGTCGGCTCGTCGAACAGCATGACACGCGGATTGATGGCAAGCGCGCGGGCGATCGCGGCGCGCTGCTGCTGGCCACCCGACAGGTAGGCGGGGTAGACGTCGCGCTTCTCGGCGAGCCCGACGCGCGCCAGCAGCTTTTCGGCCTGGGCGATCGCCTCGTCGCGCTTGACGCCGAGCACATGCACGGGAACCTCGATGACGTTTTCGATCAGCGTCATGTGGCTCCACAGGTTGAAGTTCTGGAACACCATGCCGAGCTTGGAGCGGATG
This sequence comes from Mesorhizobium sp. 113-1-2, assembly GCF_016756475.1. Lineage (NCBI taxonomy): Bacteria > Pseudomonadati > Pseudomonadota > Alphaproteobacteria > Hyphomicrobiales > Phyllobacteriaceae > Mesorhizobium > Mesorhizobium sp. 113-1-2. The sequence continues at coordinate 336,639 of NZ_AP023242.1, read as the reverse complement.
CGCTCGATCTGCCTGCGGTCGGCCGGAACAGTGTGGCCATGGCTGTCCGCCTTGAGCTTGATCTCCTCGCCATTGACGCGGATGATGCCGCTGGTCGGATTTTCCAGGCAGTTGATGCAACGCAGCAGCGTCGATTTGCCCGAACCCGAGCCGCCGATGATGGCGATCACCTCGCCGTCGCGAGCCGACAGCGACACGCCCTTCAGCACATGCAACTGGCCGAATTTCTTGTGCAGGTTTTCGACATGGATGGCTTCGGCGGCGCCGTTCTGCGCCTTGCCGGATTGTGCTGCGGCAGCTTCCACCGCGCTCACCGGCTGGCCTCTGCATCGTCGGCGGCAGTTCGTCGAACGTCTATCCAGCTAATCAACATATACGCTGTACTGCCCCGCTCCAGACTTCAGCATGGACCCAACGGCGCGAGCCCGTCAATCCCGCTCATTACGGCACTTGCGAGCTTGTTGTGCAAGTGTATAAATAGCCTCCCATGAAATTTTTTCGATTTTTTTCAGCTAAAAAGGGCCTCGATGAGCGCTTTCGGATCACAGTCCATGGCTGCGCCGCTGCGACGCGTGCTGATGCGGTCGGCAGCCAACGCCATGCGCAACGCCGACAGAGATGCCTGGCACTATGGCCCAGGATTCAATCCGGCGAAAGCAGCATCGCAGCACGCGCTCCTTGCTGAACTGGTGGCGGCTTCCGGTGCCGAAATCGAATGGATCGAGGACAAGGCCGATGGACTTTCGGATTCGGTGTTCACGCACGACCCATCGCTGATGACCGACCGCGGCGCGCTGATTCTGTCTATGGGCAAGCCTTTGCGAGCCGGCGAGCCCTCGCTGCATGAGGAGACCTATAGAAGACTGGGCATTCCGATCCTCGGCCGCGTCGAGGCCCCTGGCCAGGTCGAAGGCGGTGATTGTGTCTGGCTGGATGCCCGCACGCTGGTGATCGGGCGCGGTGTCCGCTCCAACCAGGAAGGCATCCAGCAGCTTTCCAACCTGCTGACGCCGCTGGGCATTTCCGTCTACGGCTTTGACCTGCCTCTGTGGCAGGGCGAAGAGGCGTGCCTGCATCTGATGTCGGTGATCAGCCCGCTGGCCGACGACCTCGCACTGGTCTATTCACCGCTTTTGCCGGCCCCGTTCTATCAGATGCTGAAGGCACGGGGCATCCGGCTGGTCGAAGGCGACGCCGAAGAGTTCGCGGCTTCCAACGGCCTCAGCCTGAATGTGCTGCCGACCAGCCCACACAAGGTCATTGCCGTTGCAGGCTTTCCAAAGACGAAGGCCGCGATGGAAGCCGCCGGCTGCACGGTCGAAATCTTCGAGGCGGATGCGCTCTGCATCGCCTGCGAGGGTGGGCCGACATGCCTGACGCGGCCGATCCTGCGCCAATGAATGCGCCAACCCGCCGCAGGTTCCGCCGCGAGGGCGAGGAGCGGCGGCGGCAGGATTTGATCGAGGCCACTCTGGACAGCGTGGCCGAACGTGGCCTGCAGGGCGCCACCTTGCGCACCATCGCCTTGCGTGCCGGCGTCACCGCCGGGCTGATCCGGCACTATTTCCCCGGCAAGGAAGAATTGCTGCAGGAAGCCTATATGGCGCTGATGGGCCGCATGACCGAGCAGGCGAAAGCGGCGTTGGTCATGGAAGATGCCTCGCCACGCCAGCGCCTTGCGGCTTTCGTCACCGCCAACCTCAACGTGCCGATCATCGACACGCGGGTGTTTTCGCTCTGGGCAACCTTCATCGGCCGCGCCGGTGCGGATCCGACGCTCGCTCGTGCCCACCGCGAAGGCTACCTTGGCTTTCGCAACGAGGTGGAAGCGGTTGTGGCCGAGGTGCTTGCCGCCGAACGGCGCACGCCGGACGCAAGCCAATTGCGCCACCATGCCATTGCGATCAATGCGATCATCGACGGACTCTGGATTGAAGGCTGTCTGGCCGGCGAGATGTTCTCGCCTGGCGAATTGGCGGCGATTGGCATCAAGACTATCGAGGCCGAACTCGGCCTCGCGCCGGAAAGGGAAAATAATAAATGACGACGCTCGGCGAAGCCCTCATCACCCTGCTCGAAGCGCATGGCGTCGACACCGTCTTCGGCATTCCGGGCGTCCACACGGTCGAGCTCTACCGTGGCCTGGCGCGCTCGAAAATCCGCCACGTCACGCCGCGCCACGAACAGGGCGCCGGCTTCATGGCCGACGGCTATGCTCGCGCCAGCGGCAGGCCGGGCGTCGCCTTTGTCATCACCGGGCCGGGGCTGACCAACACCATCACCGCCATGGGTCAGGCGCGCGCCGATTCGGTGCCGATGCTGGTGATTTCGGGCGTCAACGCCATGCCGACGCTGGGCAAGGGGCTGGGCTTCCTGCATGAGCTGCCGGACCAGCGCGGCATGATGGAAAAGGTGGCGCTGTTGTCGTTGCGCGTCACCGAGGCCAGCGAATTGCCGGGCGCGCTGGCGCAGGCCTTCGCGCTGTTTTCATCCTCGCGACCGGGTCCGGTGCACATCGAGATTCCGACCGATGTCATGGTCAAGCCGGCGGACGATATCGTTGCGCTTCTGAGCAACGCGGCACCGCCGGCGCCGGATGGCGCGGCAATTGCGCGTGCCGCCAAACTTGTCGCCGCGGCGCGCCGTCCATTGATCCTCGCCGGCGGCGGTGCCAAGGGTGCCGAAGCACCCTTGCGGCGTCTGGCCGAGACACTTGGTGCGCCGGTTGTCGAGACCACCAATGCGCGCGGACTGCTGCATCGCCACCCGCTCTGCGTGCCGGCAAGCCCAAGCCTGAAGGCGGTTCGCGCGCTGATGGCCGCGGCCGATCTGGTGATTGCCGCCGGCACCGAATTCGGCCCGACCGATTATGACGGCTATGGCGACGGCGGCTTTGTGCTGCCTTCCAACCTGATTCGCATCGACATCGGCGCCGATCAGCTCGCGCGCCGCCCTGTGACGGTTGGCATCCAGGCCGACTGCACCGAGGCGATCGAAGCCTTGCTGGCCGCGATCGGCCCCGCCCATGCTGCCGCGCCAGACGGTGAGGCACGCGCCGCCGTGGCACGGAAGGCGGCGTTCGCCGAACTCAGCCCGGCCTACGTGGCGCAGGTGCATGCCGTCGAGATGATCCGCGATACGCTGCCGGGCGCGATCATTGTCGGCGATTCGACGCAGCCGATCTACGCCGCGAATCTCTACTACGACCACGACCGGCCGGCCGGCTGGTTCAATGCCGCCACCGGCTTCGGCGCACTTGGCTATGGCCCGCCGGCGGCGATCGGCGCCGCCCTTGCCATGCCCGATGTGCCGGTCGTCTGCCTGACCGGCGACGGCGGCTTCCAGTTCACATTGCCGGAACTGGGTGTCGCACTTGATTCCGACGCGCCGGTCGTCTTCGTGGTCTGGAACAACAGGGGTTATCGCGAGATCGAGACCTCGATGCTCGATGTCGGCGTCGAACCCGTCGGCGTCTCGCCGGCGCCGCCGGATTTCTGCAAGCTGGCCGAAGCCTATGGCATATCAGCCGAACGGCTGGCCGAGATCGACGCCTTGCCGCAAGCCCTGAAGCGCGCCAGGGCAACCGGAATGCCCTGCGTCATCGAAATCGCGGTCGATTGAAGCCTGCAGGCAAGCGTTGATTGTCCAACCTGCGTCGGACCTTTTGCCGGCTCGGCTATTGTGCCGCGACAGCCGCACGGCTGACGGCATCGCCACAATATGCGTTCTGACTCATGCAAAGACGTGACGGCTGCTATGTCGAGATATCAGTTGAGTGATCGCCAGAAAGGCGCGACGCTTCGCGTCGGCGGGGCGCAACAAGCGACAAAATCATAAAAATACGACAGGAGCGGTCCAGGATGACGGAAACACTTCAAGGCAGACATATCGTTGTGACCGGTGGAACCGGCGCGCTCGGTGGTGCGGTGGTTGGCCGGCTGCTGGAACAGGGCGCGATCTGCCATGTGCCGAATGCGCACGCCGCGGCACCCCAGCATTTTCCTTTCGCCGCGCACGACAATGTCAAGCTGGCGCACAATGTCGACCTGTCGGACTCCGCCAAGGTTGAAAGCTTCTATGCCCAGGTTCCTGCCTTGTGGGGATCGATCCATCTGGCCGGCGGTTTCGCCATGGCGCCGGTGGAAAAGATCGAATCGGCGTCCTTTGCCGAGATGATGGACACCAACGCCCGCACCACCTTCCTATGCAGCCGCGCCGCCATCCGCTCGATGCTGGCGTCGGGCACATCAGGCCGTATCGTCAATGTGACCGCGCGCGCGGGCCTCGACCCAAGGCGCGGCGCCGGCATGGTCGCCTACACGGCCAGCAAGGCGGCGGTCGCCGCCATGACGGTGGCGATGGCCGAAGAGCTCAAGGCCAAGGGCATCCTGGTCAATGCCGTGGCGCCGTCGACGCTCGACACGCCGGCAAACCGCGCCGACATGCCGGATGCCGATTTCACCAAATGGGTCAGCCTCGAAGCGGCGGCTGAAGCCATCGCCTATCTCGCCTCGCCGGCCAACCAGGCGATGAGCGGAACGCTGGTGCCGCTCTACGGCCGGGCGTAGCCGCGCCCATCGACCTGGCTTTCGCCAAAAGTCGACCTGGCATTCGCCAAAGAAAAACCCCGCCGGATCGCTCCGGCGGGGTTTTGTTTTCGAGATCACGCGAAGGACTTCGCGTTGCGAAGGACTTAGTTGCCCTGCTTCTTCAGCGCGGCACCCAGGATATCGCCCAGCGAAGCGCCGGAGTCGGTCGAGCCGTACTGAGCGACCGCTTCCTTCTCTTCGGCGATTTCCAGCGCCTTGATCGAGACCTGCAGCTTGCGGGTCTTCTTGTCGAAGGCGATGACGCGGGCGTCGACCTTCTGGCCGACAGTGAAGCGCTCGGGGCGCTGCTCGTCGCGGTCGCGGCTCAGGTCGGAGCGCTTGATGAAGGTCTCGATGCCGCTGTCGACCAGCCGCACTTCCAGACCGCCATCCTTGACGCCGATGACTTCGCAGGTGACGACGGCGTTCTTGCGCAGTTCGCCCGAAGTCGCTGCTTCGCCGACCGTGTCGCGGGCCAGCTGCTTGATGCCGAGCGAGATGCGCTCCTTCTCTATGTCGACGTCGAGCACCTGCGCCTTGACCATGTCGCCGCGATTGTACTCTTCGATGACCTGCTCGCCCGGACGGGTCCAGTCGAGGTCGGAGAGGTGCACCATGCCGTCCACGTCGCCTTCGAGGCCGATGAACAGGCCGAACTCGGTCTTGTTCTTAACCTCGCCCTCGACCTGGCTGCCGACCGGATGGCTGCGCGCGAAGGCTTCCCACGGATTCTCAAGCGTCTGCTTGAGGCCGAGCGAGATGCGGCGCTTGGCCGGATCGACCTCGAGCACCACCACGTCGACTTCCTGGGTCGTCGACAGGATCTTGCCGGGATGCACGTTCTTCTTGGTCCACGACATTTCCGAAACGTGGATGAGGCCTTCGATGCCCGGCTCCAGCTCGACGAACGCGCCGTAGTCGGTGATGTTGGTGACGGTACCCTTGATCTTCTTGCCGATCGGGAACTTGGTGCCGATCTCGGACCACGGATCGCTCTCGAGCTGCTTCATGCCGAGCGAGATGCGGTGGGTTTCCTGGTTGATGCGGATGATCTGCACCTTGACCGTCTGACCGATGTTGAGGATTTCGGTCGGATGGTTGACGCGGCGCCAGGCCATGTCGGTGACATGCAGCAGGCCGTCGATGCCGCCGAGGTCGACGAACGCACCGTAATCGGTGATGTTCTTGACGACGCCTTCGACAACCTGGCCTTCTTCGAGGTTCTGCACGATTTCCGAACGCTGTTCGGCGCGGCTCTCCTCGAGCACGGTGCGGCGCGACACCACGATGTTGCCGCGGCGGCGATCCATCTTGAGGATCTCGAAGGGCTGCGGGTTGTGCATCAGCGGGGAAACGTCGCGGATCGGGCGGATATCGACCTGGCTGCGCGGCAGGAAGGCCACGGCGCCGTCGAGGTCGACGGTGAAGCCGCCCTTGACCTGGTTGAAGATGACGCCTTCGACGCGCTCACCCTTGGTGAATTTCTCTTCGAGACGGACCCAGCTCTCTTCGCGGCGGGCCTTTTCACGGGAAAGCATCGCTTCGCCAAGCGCGTTCTCGATGCGCTCGACATAGACTTCGACGGTGTCACCGACCTTGAGGGTGGTGTCCTTGCCCTTGACGCCGAATTCCTTCAGCGGCACGCGGCCTTCGACCTTGAGGCCGACGTCGATGATGGCCATGTCTTTTTCAATGGCGGTGATGATGCCCTTGACGACCTGGCCTTCGCCGGAATGGCCGGCGGTAAAAGATTCTTCGAGCAGGCTCGCGAAATCATCGCGAGTGGGATTTGCAGCTGACATATTTTCTCCTGGAGTGCCCCGCATCTCTGAGCGGGACGGGCGCCGTGGGTTAGCGTTGCGTTGGCCTGCCGGCGTTCCGGGCTTTAAAAGCCCTGGGCCGCTTTCTAAGCGGCAATTCCGGCGCATGAAGAATGCTGGCAGGCTGGTTCGTGCCCGATATGGGTATTTTCTGCGCTTCCGGCAACGGAAATGCGGAGAAAACCCGGATCAGGCCTTGTTCCTCCTGGCCAGCGCGTCGTCGATGATCGCCATGGCCGCGAGAAACGCGGCTTCTATAGCCATTTCGCTGGTATCAAGCAAGTGCGCGTCGGCGGCCGGCTTCAAGGGCGAGTCGGCGCGGCCCATGTCGCGCTCGTCGCGGCGCACGATATCGGCGAGGATTTCGGCGAAATTGGCGGTGCCGCCGATGCTTTCGATCTCGGCCAGCCGGCGCCTGGCGCGCACCTCCGCACTCGCCGTCACATAGAGTTTGATGTCGGCATCGGGGCAGACGACAGTGCCGATGTCACGACCGTCCAGCACCGCGCCCGGCGGCGTCCTGGCAAAGTCGCGTTGCTTTTCCACGAGAATGCGCCGCACCGTCGGATACACCGCGACCTTCGAGGCTGCCTCGCCGACGGCGTGTGCCGACAGCACCGCCCGGTCGAGCTTGGCCAGATCGACCTGGCGCGCCGCGGTTTCGGCGGCCGAGACATTGTCGAGCGGCAGCGCGTGCTGGATCAGCGCATAGGCCACCGCGCGATAGGTGAGGCCGGTGTCGAGCAGGTTCAGCCGGTAGTGGTCGGCGAGCCGACGGGCGAGCGTGCCCTTGCCGGCGCCGGCGGGCCCGTCGATGGCGATGGTGAAGACGTGGGTCATTGGCGGGCCAGCGAAAGGGTTGGGCGCCGAGATCCTTCACGCCCCTCTCTGTCCTGACGGACATCTCCCCCACGAGGGGGGGGATCGGCCGTTATCGCGGCCTTAGCCAATTGTCTCCGTTGCAGCATTGAGCGAAGCGCCAAAGCTGCCAATCTCCCCCCAAGTGGGGGAGATGTCCGGCAGGACAGAGGGGGGCGCTGGCCCGCCAACGTGCCAAGGCTATTGGTTGCCACGCCCGTCACTCAATCTCCGCGCCCAACCCGGTCATCAGCCCCATGAACTCCGGAAAGCTCGTCGCGATCATCGCCTGGTCATCGATGGTCACCGGCTTCTCTGTCGCCAGTCCCATCACCAGAAAGCTCATGGCGATGCGGTGGTCGAGATGCGTCTTCACGGTGGTGTCCAGACCATTGGGATGCCTGCCCAGCCCCTTGCCGCCCGGCCTGCCGCGCACGGCAAGGGACGCCTCGCCTTCGGTGCAGTCGACGCCGTTGAGCTTCAGCCCGTTGGCGACGGCCGACAGCCGGTCGGATTCCTTCACGCGCAATTCTTCCAGCCCTTGCATCAGCGTCTCGCCCTCGGCGAAGCTCGCGGCGACAGCCAGCACCGGATACTCGTCGATCATCGACGGCGCCCGTTCGGGCGGCACGGCAACGCCCTTGAGCTCGGAATAACGCACGCGCAGGTCGGCGACATCTTCGCCGCCGGCATTGCGCGGGTTCAAGATGTCGATCTGGCCACCCATTTCCTGCAGCGTCAAAAGCAACCCGGTGCGGGTCGGGTTCATAAGCACGTTTTCGATCACGATGTCGGAACCCGGCACGATCAGCGCCGCGACCAGCGGGAAGCCGGCCGAGGACGGGTCGCCAGGCACGGCGATCGTCTGGCCGGTCAGCCTGCCCTGGCCTTCGATGAAGATGTGACGCACGCCGCGTTCGTCGGTCTCGACCGACAGATTGGCGCCAAAACCTTTGAGCATCTTTTCGGTGTGGTCGCGCGTCATGACCGGTTCGATCACGGTGGTAATGCCCGGCGTGTTGAGGCCGGCGAGCAGCACCGCTGACTTCACTTGCGCCGAGGCCATCGGCACGCGGTAGGTGATCGGGGCGGCGTGCTTGGGGCCATGCAGCGTGATCGGCATACGGTCGCCGGGCGTCGCCTTCAGCACCTGTACGCCCATCTGGCGCAGCGGCTCGAGCACGCGGCCCATCGGCCGACCGGACAGCGAGGCGTCGCCGATGAAGGTGGTTTCCATGTCATAGGTGCCGACGAGACCCATGGTCAGCCGCGAGCCGGTGCCGGCATTGCCAAAGTCGAGCGGGCCTTCCGGCTGCAGCAGCGCACCGTTGCCGGTGCCACGGATCACCCATTCGGCACCGCGCTTTTCAATGTGCGCGCCCATCGCCTTCATGGCCGCGCCCGTGCGCATCACATCCTCGCCCTCGAGCAGGCCGGTGATGCGGGTTTCGCCGGAGGCGAGACCGCCGAACATGAAGGAGCGATGCGAGATCGACTTGTCGCCCGGCACGCGGGCGGTGCCGGAAAGGGCTTGAGATTTGCGGGCGGTGGCCGGCTTGGCAGCGGCGGCGTGAGACATGGAATTTCCCTGGACGGAATGCCGGCGGGCCGGCGCTTTTCATTTGTTGCGGCGGTCTCGTATCACGGCGGGGCGAAATGGTCATCCCCATGGTCGTCACTTGGCGCGAGGCCTTTCAGGACTTGGTTTTGTGACGCCGGCTTTTGGCTTTGACAGCGCCGCAAACAGTGGTTAAGGGGACCACTCTTTTATTCACGAGGCTTGCCGTGGCAAAAACCGAACTTGGCACAAAGCGTATCGACCCCGAGACGGGTCGAAAATTCTACGACCTGAACAAGGACCCGATCGTCTCGCCCTACACCGGCAAGACCTATCCGCGTTCCTATTTCGAGGAAGGCAAGATCGCCGCCCTCGAGGAGGAAGAGGAAGTGGCCGAGAAGGAAGTGGACGCCGAGGACGAAGAGGGCGTTGAAGTCGTCTCGCTCGAAGAGGCCGACGAGGACGTCAAGGGCGACGACCTGCCGGATCTCGGCGATGACGAGGACGTTGATCTCGGCGACGAGGAGGATGACACTTTCCTTGCCGATGAAGAAGAAGAAGACGACGACGTTGCCGACATGATCGGCGTCGGCGATGACGACGACGAGGTCTGATCGACCCGGAACGCCAGCGTTTGCAGGCTTTCTCGGCCTGTGAACAAAAAGCCGATATTCAAGGCTTGATATCTTGGAAAGGCGGGGTTAGAAGCCGCCTGCACGTACGGCGCGGTGTTCCAACCCGCGCTGATCTCTTCGCCGGAAACGGCGCCGGCTGACTGCCGGGAGTGGGGCCATAGCTCAGTTGGGAGAGCGCTTGAATGGCATTCAAGAGGTCGTCGGTTCGATTCCGATTGGCTCCACCAAACAGTCTCTTCGGGTCTGCCAACGACAAGCGTCGACGGGCCTGCCCTGCGACAAATCCTCGAAGAAACGCCGCCAGTGACAGCCCAGGCCTCGGTGATGTCGGTCTCACCGAACTGGCCCCGGCGGTCCTTTCACCAAGGGAACGCGCGCGCTTCGAGACCATGGGCGGACAGGCGAGACAGGATTTCTTTTTTCACGCTGTGGACGCTCAAGGAAGCCTATGTGAAAGCGCGCGGCGTGAGCCTCTCCTTGCCGGTGAAGAAGCTTGAACTGGACCTGGAGGTCTCTCCGCCCATTGCCCATTTCGGCGACGAGATCGATGACGATGCCTCGCGTTGGGCATTCCGCAGCCTGCGTCTGACAGACCGGCACATTGTCGGCATCGCTGCCGCCATGCCCGATGGCGAACTTGAGATCGTGCCGAGGCGGACACGGGCCATCAATCCGTCTTTGCATGTCTGATCGTATCGCTTCAGCCGAGCAGCTCGGCGGCGACTTCGAGCGTGTTGCGGAACGACGTTTCGATGTGGTGCTCCATCGCCTGCGCGGCGCCTTCGGCGTCGTGGCGCTTCAGCGCGTCGAGAATGGCCCCGTGCTGCTCAATCGTCTGTTCGCCATAGCCGGGCTTCGGGATGACGAGGTAGCGGCCCCGATCCATCTGCGCCTTGGAGATGTCGACGGCGCGCCAGATTTTCGGCAGGCCGCAGATTTCGGCGATGCTGCGGTGGAAGACGTCGTCGAGCTGGATGGCGGTGGCATATCTGCCGCGCGATATGGCAAGGCGGTGCGCCGCCATATTATCCTCCAGAAGTTCGCCGGCCGACGGCGTGAATTTGACGGCCGCGCGCCTGGCGCTCTCCATCTCCAGGGCACGGCGGATGACATAGGCTTCTTCCAGGTCGACACGATTGATCGGCGCGACATAGGTGCCGGTCTGCGCCAAGATGGTCACGAGGCCCTCGTCACTGATGCGCTTGACCGCTTCGCGCACCGGTGTGCGCGAGACACCAAGGGCTTCGGCGATGGCCACCTCGTTGATGACTTCCCCCGGCTTCATCTGTCCGATGACAATCAGATTGCGGATCTTGTGGTAGATCTGATCGCGGAGCGGAAACGCCCGATTGAGTGTCGAAGGGTCCAGGTCCATGGCAAATCCGCGCTTCGGTCACCAGAATGATCAAGTTATAGTAGGATGTCGGATGAAATGCACTCAACGCGTCGATCGGTGCGCCTTGTCACCAAGGCAGGCATGACAGCATTCAGGCTCGGATTTGAGCGAGCGGAGAGAATTTCCAATTTCGGCGGCGGATTTGGAATAAACTAACTCTACAGAGTTTATAGAATAAGCAAAGTGCGCGGGCGATCTGGTTTTCCCGGACAGGACTCCGCCATGCCCGCCCCACTGCGCCCGTTTTCAACCCTGTCAGGCCGCCGCCGCATTGCGGGGGACCGGCCATGACCAAGGACGTTCCCGACCGCATCAAGGTTCTCTGGTTCCTGCCGACGCATGGCGACAGCCGTTACCTCGGCACCGCCGAAGGCGGCCGATCGGTCGATCTGCCCTATCTGACGCAAGTGGCGAAGGCCGCCGACACGTTGGGTTATTACGGCGTGCTGCTGCCGACCGGCCGCTCGTGCGAGGATTCCTGGGTGATTGCCTCGGCGCTGGTACCGCAGACGGAGCGGCTGCGTTTCCTCGTCGCCGTGCGGCCGGGCCTGCAGTCGCCGACGCTCGCCGCGCGCATGACCGCCACGCTTGACCGCATTTCCAATGGCCGCTTGCTGATCAATGTCGTCACCGGCGGCGATCCGCTGGAGAACATGGGCGACGGCATTTTCCTCTCGCATGCCGAGCGCTACGAGGTGACGCAGGAATTCCTGCGGATCTACAAGCGCGTGCTGAGCGGCGAGACGGTCGAACACCAGGGCAAGCATTTCCACATCGAGGACGGCCGGCTGCTGTTTCCGCCGGTGCAGACGCCCTATCCGCCGCTCTATTTTGGCGGTTCGTCCGATGCCGGGTCGACAGTGGCGGCGCAAGAGATCGACAAATATCTGACCTGGGGCGAACCGCCCGCCGATGTCGAGCGCAAGCTGGACGCCGTTCGAGAGCTGGCCGAGAAGGCCGGCCGAAAACTCTCCTTCGGCATTCGTCTGCATGTCATTGCGCGGGAAACCACCGAGGAGGCCTGGGCCGCCGCCGACCGGCTGATCAGCCGGCTCGACGACGCAACGATCGCTTCGGCCCAAAAGGTCTTTGCCCGCATGGATTCGGTCGGCCAGGCGCGCATGAGCGCGCTGCATGGCGGCGACCGCGCCAAGCTTGAGATAGCGCCCAATCTGTGGGCCGGGGTCGGCCTGGTGCGCGGCGGCGCGGGGACGGCCCTGGTCGGCGACCCCGACACCATTGCCGAGCGGATCGACGAATACCGGCGCCTCGGCATCGATACCTTCATCCTGTCCGGCTATCCGCATCTGGAAGAAGCCTATCGTTTCGGCGAACTCGTGTTGCCGAAGCTGCCGACAGATCATCCGGTCAAATCAGCCAGCTCGTCCGTCAACACCGGACCGTTCGGCGAGACCATCGCCGGCGACCACCGGCCGAAGTCGCTCGCCAGCGCCTCGTGAACGCGCTGCCGCCGGCCCGCCGCTTGCGCGTCGCCATCATCGGCGGCGGCTTCTCCGGCGCGGCCGTAGCCTGGCATCTGGCGCAAGCACATCGGCCGGAGCGTCTGTCGATCTCCGTGATCGAGCCGCGTCCAGCGCTCGGCGGCGGCCTGGCCTATTCCAGCGAAGAGCCATCGCACCGGGTCAATGTCCCGGCTATCAGAATGAGCATGGCTCCCGACGACCCGGAGCATTTTGCACGCTGGTTGGCCGGCAGCGGTGAACTCGAGCGCGACGGGGATGCCATTTGGAAGAATGGCGATGCCTATCCGCGTCGCCGTGTGTTTGGCCGTTACGTCGCCGAGCACCTCGCGCCCTATATCGAGACCGGCGCTGTCAGCCACGTCGAAGGCCAAGCCACGCGGGTCATACGAGAAGCCGACGGTGAGGGCTGGACCGTGCATACCTCCGCCGGTCCCGTCGCCGCCGACATCGTCATCCTCGCCATGACGCATCCTGCCCCCGCAATCCCGGCGGCGCTTGCCTCCCTGGCCGAAGCGCCAGGCTTCGTCGCCGATCCCTACGCCGCGTCGGCACTTGCCGGGATCGATCCAGACGCCTCTGTGCTGATCGTCGGCTCCGGGCTGACCTCGGCCGACATGGTGGCCGAGCTTGATCGTCGCGGCCATCGCGGCCGCATCCTGGCGCTGTCGCGCCGTGGGTTGCGCTCGCGCGGCCATCCCGATGCCAGAGGCGAGCCCTTTGGCGATTTTGCCTCGGCGCCCGCCACATCGACGCTTGGCCTGCTTCGCAACATTCGTGCGACGCTGGCGGCGGCGCGCGACGCCAATGTCAACTGGCAGTCCGTCTTCGACCAGCTGCGTCTGCAGGGGCCGGCGCTGTGGGCCGCCCTTGCTCCATCAGAACGGGCAAGGCTGGTCCGCCAGCTGCGGGTGTTCTGGGACGTGCATCGTTTCAGGATCGCCCCGCAAATTGCCTCCGTGCTCGACCGCCGCCAGGCCGCCGGCACCTTCGACACCATCGCCGCCAGGCTTGTGGCGTCGAACGATGAGGGCGAGAGCCTCGCGGTCAGCTTTCAGCGGCGCGGCCAGACGCGGATCGAGACGGCGCGCTTCGATGTCGTCGTCAACACGACGGGGCCTGCTCACGGGCAGGCGCTTCAGCTCAATCCGGCGCTGCGCTCCCTGGCTGAAGCCGGGCTGATCGGGGTCGACGCCTACGGGCTCGGCATCGCGACAAATCTCGACAGCCGCGCCATCGGCCAGGATGGTGGAGCGGTCGCCGGGCTCTTCGTCGCCGGTCCGCTGGCGCGAGGCACCTTTGGCGAGCTCATGGGCCTGCCGGAGGTCGCTCGCCATGCCCAGCTGGTCGCGGGAGAGATCGCGAGGCTGGTCGACACGCTCCCATTATCCGAGGCTTTCGGCGCCGATGCCGGGGACCTTGCGGTCGCGCGCCGACAGGCGAAAGCCAGCCTGGACAGGGAAAATTGGTATTTCCGTCCCAAGTGAGCGCCAAAAACGGAAAATCCTACTTTGTATATATAATCAGTAGACATAATAAATGTTGGCGAAATCCGGCTGCGCCCGGACCGATCAACGACACGGCCTGAATGGGAGACAGTTCATGGCACACGCAGAAACCGACGCGGTCAAGTTCGCCTACTGGGTGCCGAATGTTTCGGGCGGCCTGGTGATTTCCAACATCGAGCAGCGCACCAACCATTCGGCCGAGTACAACCGCAAGCTGGCGCAGATCGCCGAGAAGGCCGGCTTCGATTATGCGCTGAGCCAGATCCGCTTCACCGCCGGCTACGGCGCCGACGAACAGCATGAATCGGTTGCCTTCAGCCATGATCTGCTGGCGGCCACCACGACGCTCAAGGTCATCGCGGCGATCCTGCCCGGCCCCTGGAACCCGGCGCTGGCGGCCAAGCAACTCGCCACCATCAGCTATCTGACCAACGGCCGTGTCGCCATCAACCTCGTCTCCGGCTGGTTCCGCGGCGAGTTCCACGCCATCGGCGAGCATTGGCTCGACCACGACGAGCGCTACCGCCGTTCGGAGGAATTCATCCGTGCGCTGCGCGGAATCTGGACGGAAGACAGCTTCACCTTCCGCGGCGATTTCTACCGCTTCAACGAATATTCGCTGAAGCCGAAACCGCCGCAGCCGTTGCCCGAGATCTTCCAGGGTGGCTCCTCGCGCGCCGCGCGCGACATGGCTTCGCGTGTCTCGGACTGGTACTTCACCAACGGCAACACGCCGGCCGAGATCGCCAAGCAGGTGGACGACATCAGGGCCAAGGCGAAGGCCAACAACCATTCGGTCAAGGTCGGCGTCAACGCCTTCGCCATCGTCCGTGAGACCGAGGACGAGGCCAAGGCGGTGCTCGCCGAGATCATCGCCAAGGCCAATCCCGAAGCCGTCAACGCTTTTGGCCACGAGGTCAAGAACGCCGGCAAGGCTTCGCCGGAAGGCGAGGGCAATTGGGCGAAGTCCTCCTTCGACGACCTGGTCCAGTACAATGACGGCTTCCGTTCGAACCTGATCGGCACGCCGCGGCAAGTCGCCGAGCGCATCGTCGATCTCAAGCGCGCCGGCGCCGATCTTATCCTGCTCGGCTTCCTGCATTTCCAGGAAGAGGTCGAGTATTTCGGCAAGCATGTCATCCCGCTCGTTCGCGAGCTGGAAGACGCCGAGCAGGCAGCGTCACTCGCAGCGGAATAGCCATTTTCAAAAAAGGCAGGCCGGGTACTCCGGCCTGCAACCGATGAAGGTTCCAGGCGCTCGATGCATCGAGCGTCAACGAGGCCTTGCGCGCCTGCTGAAGCAATCGAGGACGATTGGAATGCCGTTGGCCAGTTATGCCCTTGGAATGATGGAGGCTTCGGTCTATGCGCCGGAGGTCTTTGCGCGCGGCCTGCCGTCGGTACGCCGCCCTGAGCAGTCAACCGAAGGCCAGGCCGAGCCTACGGGGGCGGTCACGACCGCCGCCGCTCCGCTGCTCTCGCTGCAAGGTATCGGCCTGTCGTTCGGCGGCGTCGTCGCACTGGCCGATATCGATCTGTCGGTGAACCCCGGCGAGATCCGCGCCATCATCGGCCCGAACGGCGCCGGCAAGAGTTCGCTGATCAACGTCATCAGCGGCGTCTATCGGCCGGATCGCGGCCATGTTCTTCTCGACGGCACCTCATATGCCCATGTGCCGACGCAGCGCCTGGCGCGTCTCGGCGTCGCCAGGACTTTTCAGAACCTTGCTCTGTTCAAGGGTCTCAGCGTCCTCGACAATGTCGCGTCCGGCCTCGCCTACAAGGTCCGCTCCAATTTCGCCGGGCAGGTGCTCGGCATCGGCCGCTCGCGTGGCGAGCGGCGCGACTCCCTGAGCCGCGCCGACCAGATCTTAGAATTCCTCGACCTCACGGCGGTTCGCGATCGTCTCGCCGGCACGCTGCCTTACGGGCTGCAGAAGCGGGTCGAACTGGCCCGCGCGCTGGTCGCCGAGCCGCGCTTGCTCTTGCTCGACGAACCGATGGCCGGCATGACCGCCGGCGAGAAAAGCGAGATGGCCGGATTCGTCCGTGCCGCGCGCGACCGCTTCGCCACCACCGTCGTTTTGATCGAGCATGATGTCGGCGTCGTCATGGGCCTGTCCGACCGCATCGCCGTTCTCGATTACGGCCGCAAGATCGCCGACGCCACACCCGACGAAGTCCGCAACGACCAGCGCGTCATCGATGCCTATCTCGGCGTCGCCTCCGACAACGAGGACGGGGCAGGCATATGATCGCCGATTTCGACTACCAGTTCTTTATCGAAGTGCTCATCGGCGGCCTGCTCTCCGGCGTCATGTACTCCTTGGTCGCGATCGGTTTCGTGCTGATCTACAAGACATCAGGCGTGCTGAACTTCGCGCAAGGCGCGCTGCTGCTGTTCGCGGCACTCACCTTCGTCAGCTTTGTCGAGCGCGGTGTTCCCTTCGCCCTGGCCTTGGTGGCCACCTTCGCCATCATGGTGGCGATCGGCATCGCCATCGAGCGCACGGTGCTGAGACCGCTGACCAACAAGCCGCCGATCACGCTGTTCATGGCGACACTCGGGCTGTCGTATATCATCGAGGGCGCCGCCCAATTGATCTGGGGCACGCAGGTCCATGGCCTCGACCTCGGCATCGAGGACGTGCCGCTGGAAGTCGGCGGCGTGCTGATCAGCCAGTTCGACATGTTCGCGGCGGTGGTTGCCGCCGGCATGGTTCTGCTGCTGTCGCTGTTCTTCCGCTACACCCGCATCGGCCTCTCCTTCCGCGCCGTTGCCGACGACCAATTCGCAGCACTCGCGGTAGGCCTCAGGCTGCCGTTGATCTGGGGCACCGTCTGGGCCGCGGCCGGGCTCGTCGCGCTTGTCGCCGGGCTGCTCTGGGGTGCTCGCCTCGGCGTGCAGTTCTCGCTGTCGCTGGTGGTGCTCAAGGCGCTGCCTGTGCTGGTGCTCGGCGGCTTCGATTCCATCCTTGGCGCCATTGTCGGCGGGCTGTTGATCGGCGCCAGCGAGAAGCTCGCCGAGGTCTATATCGGCGACTATTTCGGCGGCGGCATCGAGAGCTGGTTCGCCTACGTCGTAGCCCTCGTCTTCCTCTTGATCCGTCCCTCCGGCCTGTTCGGCCAGAAGCTCGTGGAAAGGGTCTGAGCCATGGCCGCGATCACAAGCGATTTCTCCGCGGCGCCGGCCCTGCCGAAATGGATCGTGCCCGTGCTGCTGCTCGCCTTTGCCTATGGCGTCGTGCCGCTGATCGGCTCGAGCTATCTGTTCGAGGCCATCCTGCTGCCGTTCCTGGCGCTCAGCCTTGCCGGCGTGGGCTTGAACATCCTCACCGGCTATGCCGGCCAGGTCTCGCTGGGCAGCGCCGCCTTCATGGCGGCGGGCGCCTTCGCCGCCTATAATTTCAACTTGCGCGTCGAAGGCCTGCCGCTCATCGGCAGCATTTTTTTCGCCGGCATCGTCGCCGCCGCGATCGGCATCGTCTTCGGCCTGCCCAGCCTGCGGCTGAAGGGCTTTTATCTCGCCGTCTCGACGCTCGCAGCCCAGTTCTTCGTGCAATGGGCGCTGACCAAGTTCAGCTGGTTCTCCAACGATTCGGCGTCCGGCGTCATCGACGCGCCGAAGCTGTCGATTTCAGGCTTCGCGTTCGACGGCGCCGTCGGCCGCTATCTCTTCGCGCTGACCATCGTCAGCATCCTCACCTTCCTTGCCTATCGGCTGGTCTCGTCGCAGACCGGGCGCAACTTCATCGCCATCCGCGACAATGAAACCGCTGCCCGCATCATCGGCATTCCGGTGCTGAAGACCAAGCTTCTGGCCTTCGCCATCTCCTCCTTCATCATTGGCGTCGCCGGCGTCATCTGGGCCTTCGCGTATCTGCGGACCGTCGAGCCGGACGGCTTCGATCTTGACCGCTCCTTCCAGATCCTCTTCATCATCATCATTGGTGGCCTCGCCTCGATCCGCGGCGCCTTCTTCGGTGCCGCTTTGATCGTCGTCTTTCCGCTTGGCTTGTCGCGTCTTGGCGGCTTCCTGCTCGGCGACGTCTTTGACTCCGGCGTGCTCGACATGAGCCAGCGCATCGTGCTCGGCGCCCTCATCATCCTGTTTCTGATCCTCGAACCGGACGGGCTGGTGGCCCTGTGGGACAGGGTCCGAAGACGGCTCCTGTTCGCCTGGCAGTCGACCTGAGCCCTGCGGGGCAACCCGCACCGAACTGAAATCCGAAAATGAACCAGAGGCCGAACCAAGACGGCCCATACCGGGAGTACCCTGACAATGACCTTCTTCAGCACCATCAAGGCGGCGGCGCTGTCCGCGGCGATGATCGTGTCGGTGGCCTTGCCGGCCGCCCACGCCGACGAACAGTATTTCCCGCTGCAAAGCTATCGCGTCGGACCCTATGCGGCCGGCGGCACCGGCTTCTTCGGCGGCTTCATCGACTATCTCAACCTCATCAACATCCGCGACGGCGGCGTCAACGGCGTCAAGCTGACCTGGGACGAATGCGAGACCCAGTACGAGGTCGAGCGCGGCGTCGAATGCTACGAGCGGCAGAAGAGCCATGCCGGTGCCGCCGCCTGGAATCCGCTTTCGGTCGGCATCGCCTATGCCATGATCGACCGCATCACTGCCGACAAGGTGCCGCTGATCACGGTCAACCACGGCCGCACCGATTCCACCGACGGTCGTGTCTTCCCCTATGTCTTCCCGCTGCTGCTCAACCCCTACAGCGAGACGTCGGGCATCGTGAACTACATCGCCTCGAAGGAAGGCGGCATCGACAAGCTCAAGGGCAAGAAGATCGTCGTGCTCTATCACGGCTCGCCCTACGGCAAGGAGACCATCCCGATCTATGAACTGCTGGCGCAGAAATACGGCTTCACCGTGCAGCAGATCGAAGTGCCGCATCCCGGCAACGAGCAGCAGTCGCAGTGGCTGACCATCCGCCGCGCCAAGCCGGACTTCGTCGTCCTGCGCGGCTGGGGCGTGATGAACCCGGTGGCGCTGAAGACGGCGGTCAAGATCGGCTATCCCGTCGACCACATCGTCGGCAATGTCTGGTCGAATTCGGAAGAGGACGTCATCCCGGCCGGCGACGCCGCCAAGGGTTACACCGCCATCACCACCCAGGCTTCCGGTAACGCCTATCCGGTGGTGCAGGAGATCGTGAAGACGGTCTACGGCGCCGGCAAGGGCAATCTGGAAGACAAGTCGCGCATCGGCTCGGTCTACCACAATCTCGGCATCGTCAACGGCATCCTGAATGTCGAGGCAATCCGCGTCGCGCAGGAGAAGTTCGGCCATCGCACGCTGACCGGCGACGAAGTCCGCTGGGGCTTTGAACACCTCAAGCTCGATCCGGCCAAGGTCGAGGGGCTCGGCGCCAAGGACCTCTTCCACTCAATCAACGTCAGCTGGGACAACCACGAGGGCGAAGGCTACGTGACCTTCCAGCAGTGGGACGGCAAGAAGTGGAACGTCGTCTCCGACTGGATCGCGCCGGACTGGGCGCTGCTGCGGCCGATCATCGAGAAGTCGGCCGAGGCCTATGCCGCCGAGAAGGGCATCAAGCTGCGCACCGCCGATGATGCCAACGCCGTGACCACCAACTGATCAGCCAATGCCGGGTGCCGCGGATCGGTTTCCGCGGCGCCTGGCCCTTTACGGTTCCTCGAACCGCGGAAGAAGAGCCCATGCCGGACAATGACGTCATCCTTGCGGTGGACACGGTCCATGCCACCTACAATCACGCCATCACGGCGCTGCATGGCGTCAGTTTCGAGATCCGGCGCGGCGAGATCCTGGCGCTGCTCGGCGCCAACGGTGCCGGCAAGACCACAACGCTGAAGGCCGTCTCCAACCTGCTGCCGGCCGAGCGCGGCCAGGTCAACGCCGGCACCATCCGCTATGACGGCGCCGATGTCTCGCGCCGCAAACCGGGCGACCTCGTGCGCGCCGGCCTGGTTCCGGTGCTGGAAGGCCGTCACTGCTTCAAGAGCCTCACCGTCGAGGAGAATCTGGTCGCCGGCGGCATCGGCCGCAGCGGCCGCCGTGCCGAGATCAATCAGGATCTTGAGCGGATCTATGGCTATTTTCCCCGGCTGAAGGAGAAGCGCCGGACATCATCCGGCCTGACCTCCGGCGGCGAACAGCAGATGACCGCCATCGGCCGGGCGCTGATGTCGCGGCCGCGCCTGCTGGTCCTCGACGAACCGTCGATGGGGCTGGCTCCGCTTATCGTCCAGGACATCTTTCAGACGCTGAGAAAGCTGAACCGCGAGTCCGGCCTGTCGATCCTGGTCGCCGAGCAGAACTCGGCGGTCGCGCTGCGCTATGCCGACCACGCCACGGTGCTCGAAAACGGCGTCTCCGTTCTCTCCGGCGCCGCTGCCGATCTTCGCCAACGCGAGGATGTGCGCGCCTTCTATCTCGGTCAATCGACCACCGGCCAACAACCATCGCCGGCTGCGAAGCCAACCCATCTCCATGCCGTTGCCTGAAACGAAATCTCTAGGAGCAGCAATATGACCGTCTCGACCGTCAAGACAGACCACGCCTCCGCCGCCGTGCCGCCCGTCGCAAGGCCATCGGCGCCGGCTCACATCATCAAGGACGATGCCGAGGCGATTGCGGTCGCCCACGCGCTCGCCGCCGAATTCGTCAAGGACTCCTCCAGGCGCGACCGTGAGCGCATCTGGCCGGTTGCCGAGCTCGACGCCTTCTCGCAAAGCGGCTTGTGGTCGATCAATGTGCCCAAGGCCTTCGGCGGGCCGGAAGTGTCCTACGTGACGCTGGCCAAGGTGATCGAGATCATCTCGGCGGCGGATTCCTCCATCGGCCAGATCGCGCAGAACCATCTCGGCGTCGTCGCCGCCATCCGCACCGTTTCCGACGCGGAACAGCAGAAGCTGCTGTTTGCCGAAGCGCTGAAGGGCACGCGGTTCGGCAACGCCTTTTCCGAGTTCGGCTCCAAACGCGCCGCCGATTTCGAGACGCGCTTCACCGATGCCGGCGACCATGTCGTCGTCAACGGCCGCAAATTCTATTCCTCCGGCGCGCTGCTTGCGCATCTGGTGCCGATCGTGGCGCTCGATGACGAGGGCCGTGCCTGGTATGCGATCGCCGACCGTGGCGCGCCCGGCCTGACCGTCATCGACGACTGGTCGAGCTTCGGCCAGCGCACGACCTTGTCGGGCACCGTCATCATCGACAACGTCAAGGTGCCGAAGACGCATCTCGTGCCCGGCTACAAAGGCTACGACAAGCCGACCGCCGACGGCGCCATCTTCCAGATCATCCAGGTGGCGGTCGACACCGGCGTCGCCCAGGCGGCGATCGACGAGACGGTTCACTTCGTCAGGACGAAGAGCCGCGCCTGGATCGACAGCGGTGTCGACAAGGCATGGGACGATCCCTACACCATCCAGGCGATCGGCGACCTGACGCTGCGCCTGCACGCCGCGCAGGCGCTGCTGGAAAAGGCCGGCTTGGCGATCGACAAGGCGGTGGCCGAGCCGACGGCGGAGACGGTGGCGCATGCGCAGATCGTCACCGCGGAAGCAAAAATCCTGTCGACCGAGATCGCGATTGCCGCGACAAACAAGCTGTTCGAACTGGCCGGCACGCGCTCGACGCTGGCCGAGCACAATCTCGACAGGCACTGGCGCAATGCCCGCACCCACACGCTGCACGATCCGGTACGCTGGAAGTACGCGATCCTCGGCAAGTATT
Source organism: Mesorhizobium sp. 113-1-2 (assembly GCF_016756475.1). Taxonomy (NCBI): domain Bacteria; kingdom Pseudomonadati; phylum Pseudomonadota; class Alphaproteobacteria; order Hyphomicrobiales; family Phyllobacteriaceae; genus Mesorhizobium; species Mesorhizobium sp. 113-1-2. The sequence continues at coordinate 315,056 of NZ_AP023242.1, read as the reverse complement.
TCCTCAACGGCGAAAACCCGCCGCTGCACGCCTGGAGCTGATTCCCCATCGGCGGGCCGGGTGGCCCGCCACTTCAAACTTCGACATCCAAGAGGCCCACTGCCATGTCAAACCCCACAGTCGTCGGCTTTTCCGGCAACATCACCCGGCCGTCAAAGACGCGCGCCTTCGTCGACCTCGTCACCAGGGACATCGCCGCGCGCCATGGCCTTTCGGCTGTCACCTACGACATCGAGGATGTCGGCCCTTCGCTCGGCACGGCACGGTGGGCGCGCGACCTCGACGGCCAGGCGCAGCCGATCCTGGCGCAGATCCTCGCGGCTGACGTGCTGGTGGTCGGCTCGCCGACCTACAAGGGCAGCTATACCGGCCTGTTCAAGCACTTCTTCGACCTCATCGATCCCTCGGCGTTGCGGGGCAAGCCCATCGTGCTGACGGCGACCGGCGGCGGCGAACGCCACGCTCTGATCGTCGAGCATCAGCTGCGGCCGTTGTTCGGTTTCTTCGAGGCTTTTGCCTTGCCGACCGCTGTCTACGCCACCGACAAGGATTTCACCGACGGCGTGCTGCGCTCCGAGGCGATCCTGAAGCGCGCGGCGCAGGCGGTGGACGAGGTCGGCTTCGTGCTGGCCAACCGATCGGCAGGCAGGGTCGCCGCCGAGTAGCAGCCGATCGAAATCCGCACCGGCGGCACCCTCGCTTACGTGCAATTTACGGCCGCCCGTTACAAAGTTCCTGTCTGATTCGCCCGGGACAGGAACACCATGAGCAAAGCCCTCACGACCTTCGCACTTGTCGCCGTCCTGACCGCTTTGCTGATGGCGCTGAGCCTGGCAGTGGCGCGCCACGGCTATCCCTATGGCGCGATCGGCGTCAGGCGTCTCGACGGCATCGCCGATGCCGGAACCTTCATTCCGTTGGCTGCCGTCTTTTTCTTCAGCGCCCTGTTGATGATGATCCTGCCGATCAGGGCGGCCAGCATCGTGCTGACCCATTGCGCCGACGCGATTTTCTGGACGGTGATCGTGCTGTTCGCCACCATCGTCGGCGGCCTGCTCGCCCGATGGGCGTTCGGTCAGGGCAGCGCAATGCTCGCATTGCTGAACTGGCGGTTCCTGTTCGCCGTCGCGGTCGTCGGCTGTCACTTCGTCATGAACGAACTGCGCCGCAACGTGCTGTTGCGCAGCCTCTTCTTTGTGATCTTCGCCGCCGCGACGCTGGCCTGCCTGTTCTGGTCGTTCAGCCTCTGAGCGTGATCACGGCTGGTTGCCGGCCGCGATGTGGCCGGCAGCCTGCTCCATCCACGTCCAAAGATAGGCCGCAAGACCACGGTCAACCTGGATGCGCAGCTTGCTTTCATGGCGATAGACGATGGCGCCGATGCCGGCGAAGGAAAGTGCCGCGCTGGCGCTTGGCTGCCTGGGATCAAGCGTCGTCCCGCGTGCGATGACGGCTTCAAGCGCTGGGCCTTCGACCTCGAACACCTGCAGCCCGGCGCTGATCTCCGTCACGGCGAACCCCTCGGGCGACCACCCGGTGGCCATGCCGATGGGCGTGGTGGACACGGCAAGCAGGCGGTCGCGTGCCAGGCGCACCGAATAGCGTATGCCTTCCGCCAGGCCGAATGCCCCGACGGCCGGTCCGTCGAAGCCGGAAGCCTCGGCCCACGCGGGAAGATCGCCACTGACTAGGCGTTGGTGCAGCCCGGTAACGGCGCCTATTTTGAGCCCCGGCACTTCGATCGTGGCGGTTCGCCAGTCCGGCGCGACCGACCATTTTTCCGCGAGATCACGCATGGAGCCGCTCTCCTGCCAGGTCGAAGGCGCAAGGCGCGGCGATCGTCGCCGTGCGGACCTTGCCGAGATGCTGGATTTCGATCGTCTCGCCATGGCGCGCCGCGCCGCGTTCGATCAGTCCGAGAGCGATGGGCCGGCCAAGCGTCGGGCTCTGGTAGCTCGAGGTGACGAAGCCCTGGCTGTGCAGCCTGCCATCCTCCCGCTTGATGCCATGTGCGCCGGTTGGCAAAGGCGCTTCGCCTTGCGGCACCGTCAGGCCGACAAGCTGCAGGCGATCGCCGCGCGAAGCCTCCTCGGTGAACAGCGAGCGGCGGCCGACATATTCGCTCTGGCGTTTGACGCGGGGCCCTTCGGAGCCGAGGTCGTGCGGCAGCGTGGTGCCGTCCGTGTCCTTGCCGATGACGATGAAGCCTTTCTCTGCGCGCAGGATCATCAGCGCTTCGAGGCCGATGATGACAGCGTCGAACGCCTGGCCTGCCCGGCGCAGACGTGCCCAGAGCGGCTCGGCGCGATCCGCAGGGACGGAGACCTCATAACTCCTGTCGCCGGTGAAGCTGACGCGGGCGATGCGCACCGCGTCACCGCCATAGCTGCCATGGCCGACCGCCATATGTGGCAGGTCGGCCTCGTCGAGCGAGAGGCCAAGATCGACCGTTTCGAGCAGCTTCCTTGCATTCGGTCCGGAGACGGTCAGCGTCGCCATGTCCGAGGTGGCGTTGTGGATATAGACGGCGTCGCGGCCGAAGCGATCCTGACGCCATTCCTCCAGCCGCGCATGCACCGCCGCGACATGCGAGGACGAGCAGGAGACGACGAAGCGATGCTCGTCGAGCCGCACCAGAACGCCGTCATCGAAGACCACGCCGTTTTCCGACAGCATGAAGCCGTAGCGGCAGCGGCCCGGCTTCAGCGTCGACATGGTGTTGTAATAGAGGAAATCGACGAATGCGGCGGCCTGCGGGCCGATCACCTCGATCTTGCCCAGCGTCGAGCCGTCGAACAGCGCCACCGACCGGCGCGCGCGCAACGCCTCGTCCTGGATGGCGCGATCCGCATCGGCGTCCCGGCCACCATAGTGAGCCGGCCGCAGCCAGCCGCCATATTCCTGGAAGACCGCGCCGCTGTCGCGATGCACATTCTCCAGCGGCAGGCGGCGCACCGGCGCCATCAACTCGCCAACGCGCGCGCCGGCAAAGCTTGCCAGCGGCACCGGCGTGAAGGGTGGGCGGTATGTGGTGGTGCCGACCTCCGGCACCGTGCGTCCGGTAATCCCGGCCATCAGCGCCAGGCCGAGCAGGTTGGAGGTCTTGCCCTGGTCGGTCGCCATGCCGAGCGTGGTGTAGCGCTTGAGATGCTCGACCGAGACGAAGTTTTCGCGCGCCGCCAGTTCGACATCCTTCACCGTCACATCGTTCTGATAGTCGATCCAGATGCGCCCTTTCGAGCCGGGCACCGGCCACGCGGCCGTTATGCCGCCCGTCGCCTCCGGCCCCGTGCTGCGCGGCACTGCGGCTTTCGTTTTGCCGAGCGAGGCAACAGCCTTCTCCGAAGTAGCGAACACCTCCGACAAGGAAACCGCGCCGGCGGCGGCGCCGGCCACGGAAATGCCATCGACCGGATCGCCCGGCAGGAAGGCGGCACGTGCCTCGCTCCAGGCAAGCTTGCCCCTGGCCTGGCCGAAGAGATGAATGGTCGGCGTCCAGCCGCCCGAGACCAGCACGCAGTCGGCATCGAGCCTGGTGCCGTCATCCAGCGTCACGCCCTCGACGCGCAGCCTGCCCTTGGCGGCGGCAAGCGCCCGCCCTTTGACCAGCCGCACTTTGGTTGGCGCGTCGGGCATGCCGTCAAGCCTGATGTCGACCAGCGTGATGTCGGATCCAGCTTCGGCGAGTGCTCCTGCGACCTCGTAGGCACTGTCATTGTTGGTCGCGACGACGACGCGGCGGCCGACCAGCACCGCATGGCGCCCGAGATAGGCGAGCGCCGCATCCGCCGACAGGATGCCCGGCAGGTCGTTATTGGCGAAGGGCAGCGGCCGCTCGATGGCGCCGGTTGCCAGCACGATCTGGCGCGGCCGGACCCGCCACAGCGTGTCGCGCCGGCCATCGAAATGACGCTGGTTCAGCCCGACCAGATTGTGGTCGTAGATGCCGAAGGCGGTGGTCGCAGGCAGGATCAGGTGACCGCCGGCGGAAAGTTCGGCAACCGTCTCCTCGACCCAAATCGCCGCCGGCTTGCCGTCGATCTCGCCGGCACGATGGCCGAGCGATCCGCCCGGCTTCCGCTGGTCGTCGACCAGCACGACGGATAGACCAGCGTCGGCCGCCAGCCTGGCCGCCGCCAGTCCGGCCGGTCCCGCACCCACCACCAGCACATCGCAATGATGGTTGACCTGGTCCGCCGTACCCGGCGCGGTCCATTCCGTATCGACCTTGCCCAGCCCGGCCATGGCGCGGATGCGCGGCTCGAACATGTGCCAGTCCGGCCACATGAAGGTCTTGTAGTAGAACGCCGCCGGAATGAAGCGCGAGAAACGGTCGAGGAAGGCGTTGCGATCGGTCAGCGCGCTCGGCGTCGCGTTGACGCTTTTCGCCACCAGCCCGTCGCGTGCCGGCTCGGTCGTGGCCCGCGTGTTCGGCGTCGCCTGCGGGCTGCCGACATCGACCAGCGCGTTCGGCTCCTCGACGCCGGCGCCCCAGATGCCGCGCGGCCGGTGATATTTGAAGCTGCGGCCGACCACCGCGACATCGTTGGCCAGCAGCGCGGAGGCGATGGTGTCGCCGGCAAAGCCTTGCACGGTGGCGCCATCGAAGCTGAAGCGGATCGGCTGCGAGCGGTCGATGGCGCTGCCGCCTGTGGCGAGACGCGAGGCGGTCACGCCGCGTGCTCCCCGCCAAGCGCTGTCGAGGACAGCACCTTGTGCGTAACCGTGTCGCGTTCCATGACAAAGAACTCGCCGCAATTCATGTGCACCCAGATTTCGCGCGCCGTGCCCTTCGGGTTGCTGCGCAGGTAGAGATATCCGGCCCAGCGCTCGATCGGCACATCGGCGCCCTCCGGCCTGGCATTGCCGGCATCGCCGCCATAGTGGAATTCGGTCTCGTCGCGCGGGCCGCAGAACGGGCAAGGGAAAAGCTGCATAAGGACCTCTAATGCGCGATGCCGGAGCCGGCCGCTTCGTCGATCAGCCGTCCGGTGGCGAAGCGGTCGAGATCGAAGGGCCGGCTGATGTCGTTGTGCTTGCCCGTCGCCAGCAGATTGGCCAGCAGCGTGCCGCCGGCCGGAATGGCCTTGAAGCCGCCCGTGCCCCAGCCGCAGTTGAGGAACAGATTGGGCAGCGGCGATTCGCCGATGATTGGCGAGGAGTCCGGCACGACGTCGACAATGCCGGCCCACTGTCGCATCAGCTTCAACTGGCCGAAGATCGGGAACATTTCCAGCAGCCCTGCAATCACCGTTTCCAGCGTCGGCAGATTGCCGCGCTGCGCGTATGAAGGAATACGGTCGAGCCCACCGCCGATGACGATCTCGCCCTTGTCCGACTGGCTGACATAGACGCCGCAGCCGGGCGACAGCACCACCGTGTCGAGGATCGGCTTCACCGGCTCGGAAACGCAGGCCTGCAGCGCATAGGAATTGATCGGCAGCCGGAAACCGGCCTTGGCCGCCAGCACCGAGGAATGCCCGGCCACCGCCATCCCGATGCGCTCGGAGCGGATGGCGCCACGGCTCGTCTGGACACCGCGGCAGCGGCCGCCCTCGATGATGAAATCGGTGATCTCGCAATTCTGGATGATGTCGACGCCGAGCCGGCTCGCCGCCCGCGCATAGCCCCAGGCGACTGCGTCGTGGCGTGCAGTGCCAGCGCGGCCCTGCCAGATGCCGCCGAAGACGGGGAAACGCGCGTCAGGCGAAAAATTGTAGATCGGCGCCACGCGGCGCACATCCTCGGGTGAAAACAGTTCGGCATCGATGCCGTTGATCTGCATGGCGTTGACGGTGCGCGCGCCGATTTCCATTTCGGCGGTCGAGTGGCAGAGATTGACCATGCCGCGCTGCGACAGCATGACGTTGTAGTTCAAATCCTTCGCCAGGCCTTCATACAGCCGGTGCGCCAGCCCGTAGAGCTCGACGCTTTCGGGATAATAATAGTTGGAGCGCACCACGGTGGTGTTGCGGCCGGTGTTGCCGCCGCCGATCCAGCCCTTTTCCACCACGGCCACCCTGGAAATGTTGTGGTTCTTGGCCAGGTAATAGGCCGTCGCCAACCCATGGCCGCCGCCGCCGATGATGATCGCGTCATAGGACGGCTTCGGCTCGGGCGAGCGCCAGGCCTGCTTCCAGCCGGTCTGGCCGGCCAGGCCCTCCTTGAATAGCGACAGGGCGGAATAGCGTCTGGTCATGGTGTACCGGACAGGCCTGATTTCGGGCAAGGGGCTTGGATCATGGCAGGGTCTTCCGCAGGATGGCAGCGGTTCGTTCGGTCATGCCCGCATCGCCTTGCCCAGCGGATCGTAGGGCGACGAAGCGATGACGCGCGCACTTCTTTCGACGCCGACGATATGGGTTGTCAACTCGGTATCGGTTCCGGCCGCATCGCGCTCGACAAGCGCCATGGCAAGGCTTTTGCCGACCGTATGGCCATAACCGCCCGAGGTGACGAAGCCGGCAAGCTTGCCTCTGCTCCAGACCGGCTCGTAGCCGCTGGCATCGGCATCCGCTGCGTCGATTTCGAGCGTCACCAGCTTGCGCCTGGCGCCGGCCTGCTGCTTTTTCCGCGCCGCATCGCGTCCGATGAAGTCGCCCTTGTCGAACGCGATCCAGCGATCCATGCCGGTTTCATCAGGCGTATAGTCTTGCGTGAACTCGCGCGACCAGATGCCGAAACTCTTTTCGAGCCGCAGCGAATTGACCGCGCCAAAGCCGTATTCGGTGATGCCGAGGTCGCTGCCTGCCGAAAGCAGCGCGCGGCGCAGCCCGGCATGCTCATTGGCGCCGCAATGGATCTCGTAGCCGAGTTCGCCGATGACAGAGAGCCGCCCGACCTTGGCCCGCACCAGGCCGACATCGAGCGTCTTGCAGGCGAGGAAGCCGAAGGCTTCGTGCGAGACATCCTGGTGCGTCAGCCGTTCCAGCAGCCGGCGCGCATTGGGGCCGGCCAGCGAAAAGCCGACGACCGCGTCCGAAATGTCACGAACGCTGACACCGTCGGCGAGATGCTGTTCGAACCAGCGCATATGCCATTGCCGCAGATAATAGGACCCCATGATCCACCAGCAGCCGTCGCCCCAGTTGAAGACGGTGAGGTCGCCCTTGAGCTTGCCGTTCTCGCCCAGCATCGGCGCGAGTTTCGCGCGGCCGGGCTTTGGCAGCGCACAGGCGAGCAGCCGGTCGAGCCAGGCTTCCGCTTGCGGTCCGCTGACCTCGTAGCGCGAGAAGGCGGTGATATCGAGCAGGCCGACGCCTTCGCGCACCTTGCGGCATTCCCGGGCGACGATGTCGAAGGCGTTGGAGCGCTTCAGCGTCGGTGTTTCGACGAAGCCTTGCGGCGCGAAATAAAGCGGCACTTCCATGCCCCAGGAACTGCCCCAGCGTGCGCCGGCGGCATCCATGGCGTCACGCGCGCCTGCGGTTTTCAGCGGACGCCCCGCCGGGAGGCGAAGTCGCCGTAACGGGCGATGTCCATGCCGTAGACGTCCGCTTCCGGCTCGCCATGGATCATCCATTCAGCCAGCGACTTGCCGACGCCACCGCCTTGCAGGAAGCCGGCCATGACGCCGCAGGCCACCCAGTAGTTGGGGACGCCGCGCACCGGGCCGACCAGCGGATTGCCGTCGGGCGAGAAGGTGAAGGCGCCGTTCACCCAGCGCTTGATGCCGGCGGTCTCCAGGCAGGGGTAACGGTTGAAGCCGAGCGCCAGCTCGTTGGCGATGCGGTCGGTGTCCTCCTGGATAAGCTCGATGCCGTAGTTCCACGGCGCGCCGTCCATATTCCAGTGCTTGTGGTTGATCTCGTAGATGCCGAGCAGCAGGCCCTTCTGCTCCTGGCGCATATAGGTGAAACCTTCGAGGTCGACGACCAGCGGCAATTCCCGGTCGAGCGCCTGGATCTCGGGCAGCGCATCGGTGACGAGGTAATGATGCTCCATCGGCGAAACGGGCAGGTCGATGCCGGCCATCCGGCCGACCTGCTTGGCCCACAGGCCGCCGGCATTGACGACGTGCTCGGCAATAACCGTGCCTCTCTCGGTGACCACGTCCCAGCTGCCGTCGGCACGCCGGTTGAGCTCCAACACACGGTTGTGCTCGATGATCTCCGCGCCGCGCTTCCTTGCCGCCTTGGCATAGGCATGGACGACGCCCGAGGGGTCGATATGACCTTCGCGCGCCGCATAGAGGCCGCCCAGCATGCCGTCGGTGTTGAGGATCGGGCAGCGCTGCTTGATCTCGTCGACGCCGACCAGATGGACATCGTCTATGCCCATGGTCTGAAAAATGCGGTAGGAGGCCTTGAGCCATTCCCAGCGCTCCGGCGCGGAAGCGACCGAGATGCCGCCGGTCATGTGCATGCCGATGTTCTGGCCCGATTCCGTCTCGACCTCCGACAAAAGGTCGATCGTATAGGCCTGCAGCGCGGCGATGTTGGGGTCGGCGTTCAAGGCGTGGAAGCCGCCCGCCGCGTGCCAGCTGGAGCCGGCGGTCAGCACCTCGCGTTCGATCAGCGCGACATCGCTCCAGCCGAACTTCGCCAGATGATAGAGCACCGAGGCCCCAACCACGCCGCCGCCGATAACGATCGCCCTGTATTGGGATTTCATCCTGCCGCACTCCATCAGGTGATGACGCGCACCTTAATGGCGTTGTACACATGTGTCTAGTACATTGCGGGGAGCAGATTGCATGGTCACCAAGGAGGTTTTTACGGGTCGGATGTGTCTGCGTTGAGAGACGAAGATGAGCAGGAGCGCCCATCGCTTCGTCATCCTGGGGCGTAGCAAGGAGCGCAGCGACGCCGCGCAGACCCCAGGATCCATGCCGGGACTCGGAAGCGTCGCCACGGTGCAGAATTCCCGCTCCGCTGCAGTGCTTGTTGAAGGTCACGGAATGGATCCCAGGGTCTCCGCGACGGCGCTTCGCGCCTGCTTCGCCCAGGGATGACCACGTGGGGGAGGCTTCGGCCAATCTTGCATGGCGTCGGGCGGGATTATCAGGCCGAGGCGGCCCATGCCTGGCGTCTACCGTTTGCCGGAAAGCGTCTTCTCGACGTAGCGCGCAAAATCCTCGACATCCTCTGCCGGAGGTTCCTGGCCGGTGAAGCTGCGCAGATAGGAGGCGACCTGGGCCAGGCGGGTGCTCATCGGCTCGTTGAGCTCGAGCGAGTAGTAGCCGATCTGCATGAAATAGAGCACGCGGGCCCGCACGAACGCATCTTCGTCCTCATAGCCATGGCGCTTGAACATGTCGCGTATGGCATTGACGCGTTCTTCGTCGGCCTCATCGAGCGCGCGCCGGATGGCGGGCGAACGGCGGGCCCAGGCCCTGATGGCGAAATCCAGCCGTGGGTCGAACAGTTTCTCGTCGACCCAGCATTCGAAAATGCTCATCACGCCGCGGATGACGGTCGCGGAAGGCCGGTTGGCGCGCTCGACGATGAACCTGGTGTTGGTCTGCCGCCAATAGTCCAGCAACTGGTCGAGCAGATCCTGCCGGCTCTTGAAATACCAGTAGAAGCTGGAGCGCGAGACATCGAGCTGCTGGCCAAGCGTCAGCACGCGGACGCGTTCGACACCATCCGAGATCAGTGTTTCAAGCGCCAGCTTCAGCCAGTCTTCACGCGTGGCCTTGATGTTGCCGGTGGCGCCGGCGCGCTGGATCGTCGTTTCGATTGCTGCCATCAGCACGACGCATGACACGCCGGATCAGGCAAATCAAGGCTATGGACATGTCTGTACAGGGCAATTCGTTTGGGCTTGGAGAACGTCTCGCGGACATTAGCCGGTCAGCTATCGATGGGCGCCATCGCCGCCGCACGATTTGGCGTAATGGCAGGCCTGGGGATTTTTGTCGCGGCCGTTCGGCCAGTGCGTGCTTTCCCGCAAGGCATTTGTCTGGCAAATACCAGTTCAGACAGATGCCGCCGCGCGGCCAACCAGCAGGAAAGACCAGGACATGGCGCAGTTTCGAAAGAACCTCATCGATGGTGAATGGGTTGGCGATGCCGGCTCCCGCAACATCAACCCCTCGGATACCGGCGATGTCGTCGGCGAATATGCCTCGGCGGGTGTCGAACAGGCCAAGCAGGCGATCGCGGCGGCCAAGGCGGCGTTTCCGGCATGGTCGCGCTCCGGTCCATTGGCGCGCCATGCGGTGTTGAAGAAGGCGTCCGACGAGATCATGGCGCGCAAGGACGAGATCGGCCGCAATCTGGCGCGCGAAGAAGGCAAGACGCTGGCCGAGGGCATTGGCGAGACCATTCGTGCCGCCCAGATATTCGATTTCTTTGCCGGCGAAACATTGCGCCTGACCGGGGAGATGGTGCCGAGCGTGCGGCCGGGCGTCGGCGTCGAGATCACCCGCGAGGCCGTCGGCGTGGTCGGCATCATCACGCCGTGGAATTTCCCCATCGCCATTCCGGCCTGGAAGATCGCGCCGGCGCTCGCCCATGGCAACACCATCGTCTTCAAGCCGGCCGAGCTGGTTCCGGAGAGCGCCTGGTCGATCGTCGACATCCTGCATCGCGCCGGCCTGCCCAAGGGCGTGCTCAACCTCGTTATGGGCAAGGGCTCGGTGGTCGGCCAGGCGATGCTCGACAGCCCCGATGTCAATGCCATCACCTTCACCGGCTCGGTCGGCACGGGAAAACGCGTCGCGGCGGCAAGTGTCGAGCACATGCGCAAGTTCCAGCTCGAAATGGGCGGCAAGAACCCGCTGGTCGTGCTTGACGACGCCGATCTCGCGGTCGCCGTCGACTGCGCGCTCAACGGCGCCTTCTTCTCGACCGGCCAGCGCTGCACCGCCTCGTCCAGGCTGATCGTGACCGAAGGCATCCATGACCGTTTCGTCGACGCGCTGAAGGAGCGGATGGCCAAGCTGGTGATCGGCGATGCACTCGATGCGCAGACCCAGATCGGCCCGGTCGTCGACGCGACCCAGCTGAAGCAGGACGAGGATTACATCGCCATCGGCGTCAGGGAAGGCGCCACGCTCGCCTTCGGCGGCGAACGGCTCGATCGCAAGACGCCCGGCTTCTATCTCAGCCCGGCCCTGCTGACCGAAGCCACCAACGCCATGCGCAGCTCGCGCGAGGAGATTTTTGGCCCTGTCGCCAGCGTCATCCGCGTCAAGGATTACGACGAGGCGCTTGCCGTCGCCAACGACACGCCGTTCGGGCTCACCTCGGGCATCTGCACCACGAGCCTCAAGCACGCCACGCACTTCAAGCGCAATTCGGAGGCCGGCATGGTGATGGTCAACCTGCCGACGGCAGGCGTCGACTTCCATGTCCCCTTCGGCGGCCGCAAGGGCTCGAGCTACGGCCCGCGCGAACAGGGCCGCTATGCCATGGAGTTCTACACCACGGTGAAGACCGCTTATACATTCGCAGGCTGATCGGGCGCCGGCTTATCGGGCCGGCGAACCTTCACCACGGAACCGAGGCAATGACGTTGCAGGACCTGACCTGGCTCAACCCGCCGCCGCATCACGCCATGTCAGGCGATGCGGTGCGCGTTCGCACCGGCAAGGAGACCGATTTCTGGCGCGAGACTTTTTACGGTTTCTGGCGCGACAACGGCCATTTCCTGCATCGGCCGGTCGAGGGCGATTTCACCGCCGAAGTCACCGTCAGGGGTGATTACAGGGTGCTTTACGACCAGGCCGGGCTGATGGTCCGGCTCAGCGAAACGCATTGGATCAAGGCCGGCATCGAATACACCGACGGCCTCGCCTATTTCTCCGTCGTCGTCACCAACGACACGTCGGACTGGTCACTGGTGGCAATTCATGCCGATCCGAACGGCGTGAAGATCCGCCTGACCCGTCATGGCGAGGCGATCCGCGTCCAGTATCTCGATGCTTCGGACGGCCAGTGGAAACCGGTGCGGCTCGCCTATTTCCCGGTCTCGAAGACGGTCGCTGTCGGCATGATGTGCTGTTCGCCGCAGCGCGAGGGTTTCGAGGTCACATTCTCCGGATTTTCGGTCGGCCCGCCGATTTCACGGGAACTCCACGACTGACATTCCGGCCGGGACCGGGCTTGCGTGGCCCGCGCGCGCCGCAGGTCATTGCGGCCGCGACGGCGTCTGGGCTAAGCGTTGCCGATGGGCATGTCGCGTTGGCGGGCAAAACTCAAAAGGGCGGTCCGTTCCGGGGCGCTGAGATTCCTCGGCGTTCCTTCCGTGCTGTGGTCGCAAGGCATCGCTCACTTCTGCGACTTCGCCGGACCCGATTGGTATCGCAACGCGCCGACCGAATCGACGCAGAGCGAGGCCTTTTTCCGCGACCACTATAGTGGCGCGCATGGCATCGTCTGGGTTCGGCTGAGCACATTGGCCAGGGAGCGGCGAAACTGCGACCTCGATACGTTCGCCAGGGTTGCCTTGCCGACCATCAAGGCCCCCTTCATCCTGCTGACGACCGACGGCGATGCCTCGGTTCCGTCGGACTTGGCGAAGGACACCGTCGAGCGGCTTCTCGCCAACCCCTATCTGGTGTCCTGGTACAGCCAGAACAGCGATGGTGGTCACCCCAGGATCAAGCCGTTCCCGATCGGGCTGGATCTCCATACGCCGCGCTCCCTTGCAACGCCTGCCGGTCTGGTGCGGCAGCTGCAAACCCTGCGGGACCGGCAAGGCAATGCGGATCACCGTCAGCCCAGGATATTCTGCGATTTCAGCGTCAGCAGGGGCTCCAGCCAGCGTCGGGAGCTGCTTGATGCGCTGGACGGATGCCCGCATGTCGACTTCCTGAAGAGACGCGTTTCGCAGCGCGGCATCTGGCAGCTGTATGCGCAATATCCGCTCGTGCTTTCGAGCACGGGAAACGGCCTCGATTGCCATCGCACATGGGAGCTGCTCTATCTCGGCTGCATCGTGGTGACCAAGACCTCGCCGCTCGACCCTCTCTACGAAGGCCTGCCGGTCATCATCGTCGAGGATTGGCACGAGGTCAGGGATCCGCAAGCGCCACAGCGCTGGATCGGCAAGGTCGCGCATCTGACGGAGCGGGACTATTTGTGGCGGCGTCTGCGGCCACAGGCCTATCTGGAGCCCCTCAGGCTGGAACTTCGGCAAGCTGCCGCTTCACCAGGGGACGTGTAGGATCTCCAGCTTCGGCAGGCCGACCGGCCGGATGCCGAGATCGTTGGCGAGCACCCCAAAGGCCTCGGTCTCGATCAGGTCGCGGTAGGGAATTTCGGGGAAGCGAAGGCCGCCGCGATGCAGAGCGGCATCGACCAGAAGCATGGTTCCGCCGACCGCGTCGAGGCCGATGATGTCGAGATGCCTGACATCGCTCAGGTGATAGCGATACGGTGTCTGCTTGGGAGGCTGGTGCAGACCGCCGCGTATCTCGCGGTAATAGCGATAATCCCTGGTCTGCCGTCGGATAACGAAGCTGTTGAGGTCGAAGCTGTCGCCGCCGGCGATCTTCACGCAGTTGGGCACCGCGATGCGATGCCGCGTGGCGATCAGCCGGTTCAGCACATCGCCGGGAAAGCGCCAGACGTCGATATCGATCCACAGCGCCCAGTCGTCGTCTTCCTTCAGCCCATGGTCGATCAGGCAATTTCGTACCTTGGCAATCGCGCCGCGCCTGACGCGTTGCATCCTCGGCTTGGCCCGTCTTGCCCTATCGAGCCTGGTGCCGATATGTCTTTGCAGAAGCACAATGTCGCGATATTTGCCGGCCAGTCCCGCCGTCGCGGCCCGCAGCCGTTCCCAGCTGCCATCCAGGCTGTCGCCTTCGCAGAACACCAGCTTGATCCTGTCCTTGGGGTAGTCGAGCCCGTCCAGCGCATCGAGAAAGGGTTGGATGAGGTCGGCGGCGTCGCGAAGTGGCACCAGAACAGCGATGTTTTGACCCGAAGGCGGCGGCGCCGCCAGAACAACCTTGTCGACGCCGGCTCTCGCCACGGCCTCATCCAGATACGCCCCGCGCGTCATGTGGTACCAAAGCCCATAGGCGCGGTTGCGCAGCCTGGTCGTCCATTTCGGCGGCGGTTCGGGGATCCACCATGTGCCGGCCCAGTGATGGATCGACAGTGCTGCCGTATCGTCGCTGCCCTCGCGCTCCATGCTCCCGGCGGAGGTCACCGGCGTGAACAGGCCGGAAGGGTGAAGGGCGAAGGCTTCTTGATCGCTATAACCGCGCTGCGCGGAGGTCAAAAGGCAAGGGCCGGTTGCGTCGAGCACATCCTTGGCGCCGGCGAGCCCGGGCATCATGGACAACAGATGCATCCAGAAGGGATGCCCGGGCGGGCTCGCGATTGTTCCGTTGAACAGAAGATAGGGCAGGCCCCGGAAATCCGCCTGGACGGCCGCATGCGACGCCGGCTCCTTGCACAGCACGATCCGGGTTTCGTCCATGATCGGATCGAAGGCTGCGACGCATTCGCAGTCGATGTCGGCATAGACCCCGCCAAAATGATGCAGCAGCATGTAGCGGGCCGCATCCGAGCGCTGCACGCCCATCGTGTAGCCGCAGAACATCGGCAGGAAATCAGGGTAGTGCTCGGCCACGAATTCGAGGAGTATCCGGTCGCTCCAGAACATCACCGTCCAGTGCGGATTGTGCCGCTTCCAGCTGTCGGCATATGGCTGGAAGCGCGCGGGAATGGTGTCGCCCTTCCAGGTCTGGTGCAGGATCGCCGGAATCATCCGGCGGCGCCGTTTGGTCCAAGCCCGTCGCGAACGGCGTCGCGGATCGCTTGCGGGCCGAACCTTGCCCATACCGCCTGATGCGCTCGAAGGCGTTGCCGTGCCCTGCGTTCGGGATCGAGACAGAGTCCGATCGCCATCTCGGCAAGCGTTCCGTCGGATTGAGACAGCAGCACCTCGTCGTTTTCGATCAGGTCCAGGCCTTCGGCCGCGATCGGCGTGGCGACCACCGGCACGCCGGCGGCCATGGCTTCAAGGATCTTGATGCGTGTGCCGCCGCCCGCCGTCAGCGGGACGATGGTGAGATGCGCGCTGGACAACAGCGGCGCCACATCCGCGGGATCTTCGATGAGCTCCACGCCAGGCAATCTGGCCAATGCCTGCACCTCCGGTTTTGGGGTGCGTCCAGCCAGGATGAGCCTGGCACCCGGCAGGGCGTTTCGGATACGGGGCAGTATGAAACTGGCCAGGCGCTGGGCGGCATCGACGTTTGGCGGATAGGCGAGATGGCCGATGAACACGATCACCGGAAAGCCGTTGCCGGTCGACGGTTCGGCGGGCAGGCGCCCGAGACCATCCCCGGCTTGCGGAATTCCGTTCGGAACAACGTCGATCGGGATCTCGTGCCGGGAAAGCGTCATCAGCTTCTGGCGATCCGGGTTCGAACAAACCCACACCCTGTCGACAAGGGACAGCGCTTTTCTTTCAAGGTACCGGACGCCGAATGCTGCTGCGCTTCGCCTGGCGCTGAGGCGCCTGATCTGTCCGGCCAGGTCGGACTCGACATTGTGCATGTCGAGAATGAGCTGCGCCGCCAGCGGCCGCAGGGGCCGCAGCAGCTTGAACAGGCCGACACCCTCGACAATGATGGTGTCAGGGCGGAATTCACGGGCGAGCGCCTCAAGCCGCGGCAGCGCGGAACGCGGTATGCGATTCTCTAACCTTGAGCGCCACCAACCGATCGAGGCCGTGCGGGGCTCCCCCTCGATCGACAGGGCCTCGACCCGGATCAATGGATCAGGCGCATTCTTTACTTTGTTCGGCTTGACCGAAACCAGGCAGACCGGTCCGAACCTGGCGGCCGCTTCGGCGTTGCGGTAGTTTCTCAGATCCGAACCTGAAGCCGGCGGAAAGCCCGGGTCGTGCGACACGATCAGCGTGCGCCTCTGGGCCGCCCGCTCAGGCTTGCCGACAGCCGGTTGCGCGCCTGTGCCGTTCAATGCGGATGGCTGGGGCTTTGCGCCAGGCAGGGGGCCCAATTCAGATGGCATTCAGTACGATTCCGTGATCACAAGCATCAGCGCCACCTTGTTTAGCTGAACAAGGCTTTCGTCAAGCACTGTATCTTTTGAATACTGTCGCTTCGAGTCCTCGGCGCGCAGCCAGGCTCATCGCCTCGACCAGGCCAGCCAGCGCGCCGCCAGACGCCGGCGCAAGGAGGTGAACCGGGTTCGCCTGTAGGCGTCTCCCGCCATCTTGATGCCTTGTGCCTGCGTCGGAAAGGGATGGATGACATCGGCCAGGGCATGCAATCCCATGCCCGACCTTATGGCGAGCGTCACCGCATTGATCATCTCGCCGGCATGGGCGGCGACGACCGTCGCCCCCAGGATGCGGTCGGATCCCTCCCGGACATGGATCTTGACGAACCCTTCCTCCTCGCCGTCCATCACGGCGCGGGCGACATCATGCATCAGCACCGTATAGGTCTTGACCGGGATGCCGTTCCGCCGTGCCTCGATCGGATAGAGCCCGACATGCGCGATCTCCGGATCGGTATAGGTGCACCAGGGAACGACGAGGTCGCTGAGCCTTTCGCGGCCGCGAAACAGGGCATTGCGCACGACGATGCGTGCCGTCGCTTCGGCGGTATGGGTGAACTTGTACTCCAGGCACACATCGCCCGCCGCGTAGATGTGCGGATTTGTGGTTCTCAGGTGATCGTCCACCTTGATGCCGTTGGCATCATACGCCACCCCGGCCTCTTCCAGGCCGAGACCCCTGACATTGGGCGAACGGCCGACGCCGGTGATGATCTCGTCGACGGAGATCGTCGTCGTGTCGCCGTCCCGCAAAAGGTCGGCGAACTTCTTGCCGCCTTCCCTGCGCACCGCCACCACTTCGGTGTTCAGGCGCACCTCGATCCCTTCGCGTGCCAGCGCGTCCGAAAGGATCTGCGCGGCGTCACGTTCCTCGCCGGGCAGGAACATCGGATCGCTCTGCGCCAGGATGACCTTCGACCCGAGCAGGCAGAAGGCCTGCGCCGTCTCGCAGCCAAGCGGCCCGCCGCCGATGACCAGCAGCCGCTCAGGACATTTTGTGAGGTTGAACATGCTCTCATTGTCGAGATAGCCGGCCTCGGCAAGTCCAGAGATCGCCGGCCCGCTCGGATGCGCACCGGTCGCGACCAGTGCCTTCGTGAACCGCAGCGTCTTGCCGGCGACATCAACCGTGTCCGGCCCACCAAAGCGCGCTTCGCCGAAATAGAGGTCGATGCCTTCTGAAGCGATCACCGCGGCCGAATCGGCGCGGCTGAGCCGCTGCCGGATCTGCCGCATCCGCATCATCGCCCGCTCGAAGTCGACAGGAAGACGCGTCGGCGTGTCGCCGCCGAAATTCTCGGCATCGCGCATGTCGGCATAGAGCCTGGCCGTGCGGATGATCGACTTCGACGGGATGCCGCCGACATTGATGCAGGCGCCGCCGATCAGCCCGCGCTCGATCAGCGCGACTTTGGCGCCAAGGCTCGCGGCGTCACGCGCCGCGGTCAGCCCGGCCGGCCCGGCGCCGATGACGACGAGATTGTACTGGCCGTCGGGGGTCGGGTTCTTCCAATGCGGCGGATGCGCGGCCCGGACCAGGTCGACGTCGTTGCGGTCGACAGGGAAAGCGGCGGCCTTTGTCCGTTCACGCGACATTATGGGCCCCCGATGCGGAGCCTGAAGGCTGTGCCAGCCAGCCGCCGGTGAAGCCCGCCTTGCCCAGGCCGCGGCGGATGTGGGGATTGGAGCCCATCAGCTCCCAGATCAGGCGCGAGCGGTGGTTCTCGATCATCATCACCACGATGCCCTGGTCCAGCCCGTAGTGGCCCTCCGACACCCAGCCGTTGCGGCCGAATTTTCGCCGGTTGGCCAAGGTCGGATTGAAGCCGCTCGGCAGGCGGAAATTGTCGATCACCTCGGGGTAGCGCTCGCCGAGATGGCGCAAGGCGGCGAGGCAGATGTCGGGCGCGAAGGGCAGCGACGCCGGATAGGACCATGGCGCGATCGTCCCGTCATCCGGCCCGAACGGTGCGCCACGCGCCGCATAGCCGGAAAACCGGTGCCGCCGTCGCTCGACACTGGCGCGGAAGCCGCCCGGCCCGTCTCCCGCCGAAAGCCCCCAAAGGTTTTCACCATAGCCGTCAAAGCCATAGGGGTTGTGGCGGGCATAGTCGCGGTGCAGATAGGTCGAACGGCGGCTGTTCTCGAAATAATCCGAGTTCTTCTCGCGCATGAAGGCATCGCGGATGCCGGCGAAATCGATCCAGGCATGCGAGAACTGGTGCATGAACAGCGGGCCGCCATAGAGCACGTCATGGCCGTAGATGTTTTCCCACTGGTAGGTCGCCGTCCAAGCCTCGTAACTGTCGTTGGAGGTCGGGCTGTCGGGTGAAGCCATCGACAATACGTAGAGGATGGTCGCCTCGTTGTAGCCTTCCCAGCCATAGTGGAGGAAACCGCTCTTCGGCTTCCAGCCTTGCCGCAAGGTGGGGCTTTTGCCTTGCGCCCAGCGCCAGTCGACGCGCCGGTAGATCGCTTCGGCCAGTTGGCGGATTTCGGCTTCCTGTTCATTCTCGCCGGAGAAATAGGCGCCGGCCACCAGCATCCCGGCCAACAGCAAGGCGGTGTCCACCATCGACAACTCGCAGCGCCAGACGCGCAGCCCGGTGCGCATGTCGAGGAAGTGGTAGTAGAAACCCTTGTGGCCGGTGACCTCGTCACCACCGCCTTGCGTGCTGGTCGAGAAGAAACGCAGCGCCGCAAGCGTAAGCTCCTTCGCCGCCGCGCGCGTCATCCAGCCGCGCTCGACGCCGATCGGATAGCAGGAGAGGGCGAAACCGACGACGGCGATGCTGGCCGGCGAATTCGGCCGCGACGTGTCGGCGACCAGACCGTTGTCGGGGTTCACAGTCTCCAGGAAATAGCCGAAGGCCGCGCGCTGATAGCGGTCCAGAAGCTCGTCATCAGAGAGTGCTGCAGGATCTGCTTCAGGCAAGCGATACGATCTCCAGCCTGATGGCCGCGACTCCTGTCGATCGCGCGGCGCCGGTGCGGTGGCCATGGGTCATCGCCAAATTGTCTCGTCGTGTCATGGCTTTCCCGCAAATCCTGTTCTGTCGCCGCCCATACAGACATCGGCGACTATACGCCTGTCCAGTTCCGATGGTTGCCTCGTCACGCGGAATTGTAGTTGCACCGGCCAATGTGGGGATGTTCCGGCCCGGATCAATAAGTGGCGCGGCCGCCGGAAACGTCGAAGACGGCGGCGGTCGTGAACGAGCATTCTTCCGAGGCGATCCAGCAGATCAGCGCCGCCACTTCCTCGACTTCGCCAAAGCGCGCCATCGGAATCTTGGACAGCATGAAGTCGATGTGCTCCTGTTTCATCTGCTTGAAGATCGCCGTGCGCACGGCCGCCGGCGTCACGCAATTCACCGTCACCTTGGTCTTGGCCAGTTCCTTGCCGAGCGACTTGGTCAGGCCGATCACCGCGGCCTTGGACGTGCTGTAGGCGGAAGCATTGGGATTGCCTTCCTTGCCGGCGATCGAGGCGATATTGACGATGCGGCCGTAGTTGCGTTCCAGCATGTGCGGCACCAGCGCCTTGTTGCAGTAGAAGACGCCGTTGATGTTGATGTCGATGACCTTTTGCCAATCCTCGACCGAATAGGCCCAGGTCGTCATGTTCGGTCCGGTGATCGCAGCGCTTGTGACCAGGATGTCGACACCGCCAAGCGCTTCAATCGTTCGTACGGCGGCGCCTTGAACGCCGGCGGCGTCGGCGACGTCAATGGCAACACCGTGCAGGCCAGGGATGACAGCCTTCGCCTGTTCGATCTGGGCCGGATCGCGATCCCAGACGCTGACGCGCCCGCCTTCCTCGACGATCCTTTGCGCAACCGCCATGCCGATACCCGAGGCCCCGCCGGTGATGACCGCCGATCGGCTGGCGAAGCGTCCCGCGAAGTTCATCGGCATCTCATTCTCCCTGCATGTCGGCTGATGGCGCCTTCGTGGAGACTGTGGGGGCACGGTCGATCGAGTTCAAGCCGACATGCAGATCGATCGTCTGGGCCAATGAGGCTATGGCGATTCCCTCGATCTGGGACGGACCTCAGATTTCAGGTGCGATCCCTGGTCGGTATGATATTATCACACCACGCTCGCAGGAGACATCATGGCCGCCACCGAAAAACGCACCTTCAGCCTGCCAACGGAGCAGGCTGCCTTCATCGATCGTCTGGTTGAATCAGGTACCTATGCGACGAGCAGCGAAGTGATCCGCGCCGGGCTTCGCGCCCTGCAAGAGCGCGACGCGGCCGTCGAGCGTTGGTTACGCGAGGAGGTCGTGCCGACCTATGACAGATGGAAGGCGGACCCTAACGGTATCTCGCGAGAAGAAATGGCAGAGCGGGCGCGCAAGCGTCACCAAGCGCGTTTGCAGAGGGATGCGTGAAGCAACGGGCTATCATTTATGCCGCCAAAGCCGGCGACGATCTCGACTGGATCTATGACACCATTGCGGACGCTAGCAGCGCCTC
Organism: Mesorhizobium sp. 113-1-2; assembly: GCF_016756475.1. NCBI lineage: Bacteria > Pseudomonadati > Pseudomonadota > Alphaproteobacteria > Hyphomicrobiales > Phyllobacteriaceae > Mesorhizobium > Mesorhizobium sp. 113-1-2. The sequence goes on along the minus strand of NZ_AP023242.1, from coordinate 294,583 downwards.
CACGGCCGATCGCTACGACCAACGCATCAGGGCATTCTGCGAAAACCTTGAATACGGCTCTGAGCGAGGCTCGCGTAGGAACGACCTGCGGCCGGGGCTTCGCGTAATCGGATTTGAGCGCCGCGTCACCGTTGCTTTCATCGTGGAACCCGACCAAGTGGTAATATTACGCGTGTTCTATGGCGGGGCCAATTGGGAGGATGAGCTGTAAATTGCCACGGGAAAGCCACAAACCGGGTAGGTGCGTAGAGCCTGGTTATCCATCCACCCGATGCTGAAAAAACTGCAAAAACAGCTCCCGCTCGGTGGTGATGTCGAGCTTCTCATAGATGCGCCGGCGATGGTTTTTGACGGTGCCGACCGTGATGCCGAGACGCTCGGCGATGTTGGCGGTCGGATGGCCGGCGAGGATCAACTGGACGAGTTCCCGCTCGCGCAGCGACAGATCCGGCCACAGGCTCATAGGGATGGTGGGTTCCTGCCGCGGCGAGGCGCCGGGGCCAGTCGGCGCCGACGTGCGGAAGAACTCGCGCCCGCGTGCCTTGATGTCCAGCGCGTGCAGCGCCTCGAACACCGGCAGCCGTTCGTCCAGAAGGGCGATCTCGCTGTCCTTGAACGAACTGGTCGAGCGGTCGAGGAAGATGCCCAGGCACCAATCGCCGCCATCGGCCAGCAGGATGCCGACCTCGTCGCAGATTTCCGACTGCGCCAGGAAGCCGGCTATGTACTGGCCGCGTTTGGCTTCTTCGTCCGCCAATCCCTTGAGTGGCAGGATGCCCAGCCTGCGCTCGCGCCGCCACGAGGCATAGAACGGGTCGAAGACATAGTAATTGTCGAGATAGCGTCGCACCATCTCGTCCGAGAAGCGCCGGTGCTTGACGAATTCGGGCGTCTTGGTCGCAGAATATCGGGTGACCGTCACCAAATCATGCACAATGTCGGCGCCGATCAGGTCGATCAGGCAGTCGACATGCCGGTCGGTGCCGGTGGCGGCGATCGCTTTGGCCAGCGGCGCCCAGATATTGCCCATGCGCATGCCCTTTTCTCGGCGAACCGCGCCTGCCCGTCATTGTGCCTTTAGGCATATGGCGCGATCCGACCCCGAGAATCTAGCCTGCGGTCATTCTCGAAGAGGGAAAGCGACCCGTGGACCAGATCACTACAAACCCCATTGTCATCGGCATCGACGCCGGTGGCACCATGACCGACACGATCCTTGTCGATCAGGACGGCCACTTCAAGATCGGCAAGTCGGCGACGACGCCGAAGAACGAGGCCGAGGGCTTCCTCGCCTCGGCGGAGGACGCGGCCGATGCCTGGGGCATCTCGCTGGAGCAGCTGTTTTCCGGCGTCAACGTGGTGCTCTATTCCGGCACCGGCATGCTCAATACGCTGTTGTCGCGAACCGGCCGCCGGCTTGGCCTGATCACCACCAAGGGCCTGGAAGACATGATCCTGATGGGCCGCGGCCTGCAGGCCTGGGCCGACTATTCCTATGCCGACCGCCTGCACGCGGTGACGCATCAGCATCCCGATCCGCTGGTGCCGCGCCGCCGCACCCATGGCGTCACCGAGCGCATCGACCAGTTCGGTGACATCATCCTGCCGCTCTACGAGCATGAGGTCGCGATCGCCGCCAGGAAGCTGATCACCGACAAGGTCGAGGGCATCTGCATCATGACGATCTTCTCGCACGTCAATCCGGTGCACGAGAAGCGTATTGCCGAGATCTGCCGCGAGGAGATCGCCAAGGCCGGCGCCGACATCCTCGTCTACACCAGCCACGAGGTCCGTCCGGTCATCCGCGAGCAGTCGCGGCTGAACTCGGTGCTGATCGAGGCCTATGCCACCTCGCGCGGCCGCAAGCAGCTCAAGGGCATCGAGGACGTCGCCAAGAAATACGGCTTCAAATATGGCGTGCAGACGCTGCTGTCCTTCGGTGGCCTGACCTCGATCAACCATCCGCGCCTGCATGAAACCATGATCTCCGGCCCGATCGGCGGCATTCTGGGCGCGGCCTATGTCGGCAAGCTGATCGGCAACGACTCGCTGATCTGCTCGGATATGGGCGGCACCTCCTTCGACATGGGCGTCATCACCCGTGGCCAGACGCGGATCGAGAACGAGCCGCTGATGGACCGCTTCAAGCTCAACGTGCCGACGCTGCATCTCGACACGATCGGCGCCGGCGCCGGCATGATCCTCAAGGTCGACCCGCTGACCAAGAAGGTCTCGCTCGGGCCGGAAAGCGCCGGTTCCGATCCTGGCCCGATCTGCTTTGCCAAGGGCGGCACCGAACCGACCATCGCCGATTGCGACGCCATCCTCGGCCGCCTCAACCCGCATTATTTCCTCGGCGGCAAGGTCGTGCTGCAGGTCGAGAAGGCCAGGGCAGCCTTCGAGGAGAAATGCTCGCGCCTGCTCGGCGTCGGTGTCGAGGAAGCCGCCGAAGGCATGATCGACATGCTGGAGGCCGACGCCAACAACGCGTTGCGCCGCGTCATCTCCGGCCAGGGCATCCACCCCTCGGAATTCACGCTCCTCTCCTATGGCGGCTCGGGTCCGTTGCATCTGGCCGGCTGCTCCAGGGGCATCGGCTTCAAGGACATCATCACCTTCCAGTTCGCGGCCGCCTTCTCGGCCTTCGGCTGCACCACGGCCGATTTCATGCGCCGGCATTCGGTGTCGACGCAGCACGACATTGGTGCACGCGCCAGCGACGATGAACTGCTCGCCTTCGGCAAAAAGGTCACCAATGTCTGGAATGATCTGACCAAGGCCGCGGTCGACGAGATGATCGAGGACGGCCATGCGCGCGAAAAGATCAAGACCGTGCCGTTCCTGATGATGCGCTACACCGGCCAGCTCGAGGACGTCGAGGTGATGGCGCCGCTGTCGGCTATTCAATCACCCGACGACATGCGCAGGGTTATCGACGAGTTCGAAGCGGTCTATGCCAAGGTCAACCACCGCGTCTCGCGCTATGGCGAAGCCGGCTTCTCGATCACCGAGCTTGGTCTCATCGCCACGGCCGACAAGGTCAAGCCGGTGCTCTTGAAGCGGCCGCTCGGCAAGTCGGATCCGGCATCCGCCCACAAGGGCGTGCGCGACGCCTATATTGGCGGCCGCTGGCACAAGGCCAATCTCTACGAGATGGACTTGCTGCAGCCCGGTCACGAAGTGATCGGGCCGGCCATCATCGAACATCCCGCCACGACGCTCGTCGTTCACCCGCAGGACCGTGTCCATGTCGATGAATGGACGCTGCTGCACTACACCCACGCTTGAGAAGGGCGAACGCCATGCTGGACAAACCCGCCTCCGCCCTGCGCATCCGCGAACGGTTGATCGAATCCGAACGGCTCATGGAAGAGACCGGCTGCTATGACGGCATCACCGAATTGCAGCTGCGCAACCAGGATCCGCTGAAATTCGAGACGCTGCACACCAAGCTGCGCGCCTATTGCGTCTCGGCGCGCGAAATGGCCCGCCGCATCTCGGCGTCGCCGGGTGTCCGAGAAGTCGGCGAAATGGTCGTTGCCATCTACACGCCAGAGGGTGACGCGATCGCGCTCTCCAACGGCATCATGGTGCATGTGCACACGATGAGCCGCTTCATCAAATGGATGATCCGCAACGGCTACGAGGAAAACCCCTGCATCCGCGACGGCGATATCTTCGCCAACAACGACGCCTTCATCGGCACCGTGCAGGTGCCTGATGTGATGGACGTCGTGCCGATCTTCCATTCGGGCAAGCTGGTCGGCTGGGCGGGCGCGGTCTGCCACGAACTCGAGGCCGGCGGCATCACCCCCGGCGGCGACGTGGCCCTGGCCCAGGAGCGTTTCACCGAGGGCCTGTTCGTCTGCGCCGAAAAGGTCGGCGAGAACGACGAGATCCGCCGTGACTATGTCATCCGCTGCGAGCGCAATCTCAGGATGCCGATCTACTGGGTGCTCGACGAGAAGGCCAAGGTCGCCTCCTGCATCGACATGCGTGAAAGCGTCAAGGCGCTGATCGACGAGATCGGCTTGGACTACTGGATGCAGGTGTCGAAGGAGTTCATCGAGGAAGGCCGCCGCGCCCAGCTCGCCCGCACCCGCCAGCTCACCGTGCCAGGCATCTATCGCGGCCACACTTTTTACGGCCATGTCACCAAGGGCAAGCCGGGCTACCAGCCGCTCGGCGATCCCGACTGGCTGTACAACATGCCGATCGAGATGGAGATCACCACCGATGGCAAGATCATCATGGATTTCGAGGGCACGCAGCCCTGGGGCTACCATTCGATGAACTGCACGCCGGCCGGCATGGATGGCGGCATGTTCGTGACGCTGACCCAGCACATGAACTTCGAAGGCCTGGTCAATGACGGCGCCTGGATGGCGACCGAGCTGAAACTGCCGCACGGCACCTGGACCAACCCGGACAATGAAATGGTGGCGACCGCCACCTCATGGGCACTGCTTTTGCCGGCCTATGGTGTGTTCCAGCGGCTGTTGTCGCGCGCCTTCATCGGGCGCGGCTTTGTCGAGGAAGCCTTCGTCGGTCAGGTCAACAGCCCGATGATCGAGATGGGCGGCACCAGCCAGTATGGCAAGCTGTTCGGTATGGCGCATTTCGAATGCGCGGCCGCCGGCTCCGGCGCGCTGGCGATCAAGGATGGGCTCGACACCGCCTATGTCGGCTGGAACCCCGAATCCGACATGGGCAATATCGAGATCTGGGAACAGAACATGCCGATGCTCTATATCGGCCGCTCCATCGTTCCCAACTCCGGCGGCGCCGGCAAATATCGCGGCGGCTGCTCCTTCGTCTCGACCTGGCTGGTCAGCAAAACCGACCATCTCAGGCTGGTTACGTCGGAACATTCCTCCCGCGTGTTCGACAATGGCGGCATGTGCGGCGGCTATCCGGCGCCGACCTGCCAGAAGCACCGCGCGGTGCGCAACTCCAACATCTTCGAACTCGCCGAAAAGCGGGCGCCGCTGGCGCATCACACCGGCACCAACCCGCATCGTTCGGAGCTCGAACTGCGGTTGCAGGGCGAGCATGTGACCATGGAAGGGCCCTACATCACCGCCCCGCACAAGACCGGCGACGTCTTCACCCATTCCTACAATGGCGGCGGCGGTTACGGCGACGTGCTGGAGCGCGATCCGCTCAAGACGGCCATGGATGTCGAGAACGGCTATCTCACCAAGGAAGCGGCGGAGGGCATCTTCGGCATCATGCTGGATGAGGATGCGGACGGCTATCCCGTCGCCAACCTCGAGGCCACCAAGCGTCACCGCGCCGAAATGCGTGCCAGGCGCCTCGCTCAAGCACAGCCCGTCTCGGAATGGATCGCCAGCGAGCGCAGCCGTGTCGAGAAGGCCGATTTCGCCCCCGAAGTGAAGAAAATGTATGCCAGCGCCATCAAGCTGTCGTCGCGCTTCACCAGGGAATTCAGCGAATTCTGGAACGTCGACGCCAAATCGATCTTCATGCCGGGAGCAAAGCCATGACCTCGTACAGCAAGGAAGTCATTGCCGATCTGGTCGCGGGCACGCTGCCCTGGCCACAGACGCGCCGCGTCATGAGCGCCTACAAGGACGACGACCGCTTCTTCAAATATGTCGCCGTGCTGCAGGATCGTGTCGGCTGGAAGGATCCGATCCTGCTGCCGGTCTCGGATCATCTGTTCATCTGCCAGAGCGGCGACAAGCGGGTGACACGCTGCGAGTGCGGCCATTCCTTCGGCGACTATCGCAAGAACTGGAAGCTGAAGGCCGCGATCATCGTGCGCAACACCGAGGAATCGCTGCGCGAGATCTATCCCAACAGCGATATCCCCGACCCGCAATGGATGGAAATCCGCGAATTCATCTGCCCGGAGTGCGGCACCATGCACGAGGTGGAAGCGGCAGCGCCCGGCTATCCCATCGTGCACGACTTCCAGCCGGATCTCGAAGGCTTCTATCGTGAATGGCTGGGCAAGCTGCTGTAGGGGAAGGGAACCGCGTCGACAAAGACTCCGGAACCTGATTGCCTGCCCCAACCATTGGAGAAGCACGCGATGACAAACCTTGCTGGGCGCGCTGCAATCGTCACCGGCGGCTTTTCGGGCATGGGCTTCGCTATTGCCACGGCCTTGGCCGAAGCCGGCGCCAATGTCGCCGTCGGCTCCTACATCGCGCCTGCCGGCGCCGACAGATCCGACGCCGCCTATTATCCGGGCGTCGACGAAATCGAGCGCGTACGCTCGACCCTCTCGGCCCATGGCACCGGGGTGCACGCTGCCCACCTCGACGTCCGTGACAGCGAGGTCACCAACCGTTTCGTCGCCGAAGCCGAGGCCGCCATCGGTCCTGCCGACATCCTGGTCAACGCGGCCGGCACCACCGCCGAGCAACCGGTCTGCGGCCATTCCGACGCGCTGTGGGACAAGATCGTCGACACCAACCTGACCGGCGCCTTCCGCGCCACCCGTGCGGTGCTGCCCGGCATGATCGGGCGCGGCTGGGGCCGCATCGTCAACATCGGCTCGACCGCGGCCTCCGTCGGCTGGAAGGACAACCCCGCCTACTGCGCCTCCAAGGCCGGCCTGCTCGGCCTCACCCGCTGCGTGGCGCTGGAGGGGGCCGCACACGGCGTCACCTGTGTCATGATCAGCCCGACCTGGGTCGAGACCGAACTGATGCGCCGCAACGTGGCGCAGGTCGTCGAGCGCGAGGGCAAGGGGCGCACCGCGGAGGAAGCGATGGCCGAGATCGCAAGGGGCAACCCGCAGCAGCGCATGCTGCAGCCGCAGGAAATCGCCGCCCTGGCCGTGTTCCTGTGCTCGGACTTGGCGAAGGGCATCACCATGGAAAACATCCAGATCACCGGCGGAGCGTTGTGGTAGCGTATTTCGCAGGATGGTCGCGGCCTTCATGAGAAGCGGCGGCGTGGATGAGGTCCTGGCGGGGCGGGCCACCGGTTGATCTCTCCCCGTTCGCGTTCCTGTAAGACAAGGTGACCGGATTTGCCATTGAGCATGCGGTGCGATAGGTTATATTGCACTGCACAATGGAGATGCCGTTTATTGCACGCCCCTGTTTGCGGACATGCCGGCCGGCTTGCGGCCTACCGGGCCTGGGTTGCGTCGGCGGGACTCTGAGATGAAAATTCCAAAGTCCCTGCTGGTCGATCCCGAGAAGAACTCGGTCTATGGCGCCTTCGCCGTGGCCGTCTCGATCTGGGCGTTCTCCTACTCGGTCATTTTCGGCCAGGTGCTGATCCTGGCCTACTACGCCGTCTGGCTTCCGCTCATCCTTGTCGACTACCGGCGCTTCCTGCGGCAGCTGTCCAGCGCCTGGCTGCCGCTGCTGTTCGCGGCTTATATCTGTTTTTCCATCTTCTGGTCGCAGGCGCCCGGCGTCACAGCCAGAACGGCGGTCCAATATCTCTCCCACATCGCCTGTGCCTATGTCGCGGCGCGCACCGTCAGCGTGCGCACCCTGACGCTCGGCGCGCTGATCGGGATCTTCTTCGTCATGCTCTATTCGCTCAAGGTCGGCGCCTATTCCGAGGACGTCCTTGATGGCACCTACAATTTCGTCGGCGCCTTTGCCTCCAAGAACCAGATCGGCTTCGTCGGCTCGCTCGGCATCTATTTCTCCGTGGTGTTCCTCGCTTTCCTGCGGCGTGGCCGGCTGAGTTTCATGCTGACCGTGCCCGTCGTGCTGTTGTCGGCCTACCTGCTGGTCATTTCGCATTCCGCCACCTCGATGGCCTCGATACCGGCGGTCCTGGCGCTGATCGCGCTTCTTGCCATGACCAAGCTTTTGTCGCGGCGCTATCGCCGGGTGATCTTCGTGGTCGGCGCCGGCCTGATCGTGGTGGTGGCCTTTGTCGCCCTCAATCTCGGGCTCATGGACTTCGTGCTTGGCATCTTCGGCAAGGATTCGACGCTGACCGGGCGGACCTATCTATGGGAGCAGGGCTGGAACGCAGCGCAGCGTTCGCCGATCCTCGGCGTCGGCTATGCCGCCTATTGGGTGCAGGGTTTCGCCGAGGCCGAGCGGCTGTGGAATGAATTCTACATCACCACCCGCACCGGCTTCCATTTCCACAACACCTATGTCGAGGCGCTTGTCGAACTCGGCTTCACCGGAGCGGTGATGATCTCGCTGATCATGCTGCGCACGCTCTACGGCCATGTCTCGACGGTGATCTTCAAGGCATGGCAGGCCGAATCGGTGGTGCTCTTCGGCGTGATGGTGCTGCTGCTCATCCGTTCCTTCGTCGAGGTCGAAATCCTCAACCCCTACATCATGGGCTCGTTCCTGATGTATTTCAGCTACTTCAAGCTGGCGCGGCTGCCGGTCACCCGCACGCGCTGGGCGCCGGCCTTCGACCCGGCGGATGCGGCAAGGGGCGAGCCAGCCTGGCCCCGGCATATCGGTCGTCCTGCGGCCGCCGACCCGTCATGAGCCCAGACAAGTCGTCCAAAAGCGCATAGGCCTTTGGGCCAACGACATTCGCGTAAGCTCCTTCGAGGGTGGTGTGTTTTATCGTTTCGCGACCTGAAATCGCACATAGCAAAACCTCCGCCAGGCGGGCCTGGCGGAGGTTGAAATTCTCTGCGCTACGGATCGAAAGTACGGATCGAAAGCGCCGAATCGTACCGAAGCCCGAGATCTATTGGCTGGCCAGCGGCGCCAGCTTGACCTTGATCACGTCGCCGGGCAGCACCGGCGTGTCTTCCTTGGCGGCGATTTCGCTGGTCTTGCCGTCGACATTGCGCACCAGCGAATAGAGCAGGGTAGGCTGCTGGTCGTTGGTGATGGCGGCCGTCGTCGCGGGATCGCTGGCCTGGGCGATCAGGCCTTTCTGCATATTCACCTTCAGCGCGGCCTCGTTCAGGTCGGCTTCGGTCTGCTGCCGGTCGGCGGCGAGGGTCGAGCTCAACGTATTCTGTGCATCGATGGCGTCCTGCGTCGCCTTGCTGATCGCCTGCTTGGCGGTGAGGATGGCCGTCTCGTAGTCGAGGATTTTGCCTTGCAGGTCGGTGACGGACTGCTGCGAATCCAGAAGCCTGGCATTGGCGACCAGGCCCTTCTGCGCCAGCGGACCGATGCTGGCGAGCTGCTGCTGCGCCAGGTCGACCTGCTTTTGCTGGTTGACGATCTTCTTCTGCAGCGATTCGATTTCGGACTGCAGGACACCCTTGAGATCGTCGAGCGCCTCGAGCTTCAGCTTCAGCGCCTTCTGGTCTGCCGTCAGGATCGTCATCTCGTCGGCGACGATGGTCGGCAGTCGCGGATCGCCCTCGACCTCCTTCGGCGCTTCGAAGCTAGCCTTGCCGGCCAGATCGGCATCGATGCGGGCTCGCCTGACGAGCAGCCGGACGCGCTGGTCGTCGGAAATATCGAAATTGCCCTTGGCGGTGACCAGGTCCTTGCCGAGCTGGGGGCCGTAATCGGTGCTGCGCCTCATGCCGCCGGCGACGCTGATCGCTTTCAGCACCGTCAGTTCGGGCACGTAGGGAAACTGGCCGGGGTTCTGCACTTCGCCCGAAATATAGAAAGGCCGGAATTGCGCCATCTCGACCGAGGCCTCGGGCTTGTCCGACAGGGCGAGCTTGTGCTGCAGCGCCTCGCTGATCGCCGCCGCCACTTCCGCCGTGGTCTTGCCGGCCGCCGGCAACTCGCCGACGAAAGGCACCGACAGCGTGCCGCCCGGGCCGACCGTGTATTCGCCGTTCACCGCCGACCAGTCTCGGAACGTGCCCTCGACGGTCTGCCATTCGGCGATGCGGATGGTGAGCTTGTCCTGCGAGCCGAGATGGTATTCACCTGATATGGCGACCTGGGGAAGAAAAGCCAGCGACATCGCAAGGCAGGTGGCCATAAGCCGAGAGCGGCCGGAAAAACGGCCGCTGCCAAAGGCTTCGAACATGTCTGTTTTCAACTGAACGTTCCGATCCGTTTTAGCCCCATCGCCCGATGAGCTTGCCGCCGGATGCCTGGTGGCGGCGGCCGGTCAGTAAGAGCCGCGTGACATCCAGACGGCCGGCACGGTCTTGATGATGATGCGCACGTCGCCGAACAGCGACCAGTTCTCGACATAGTGGCGGTCGAAGGCGACGCGGCTGTCGTAAGAGACGTCGTTGCGGCCGCTGACCTGCCACAGGCCGGTCAGGCCGGGCCGCGACTTCAGGTAGTAGACGGCGGCGCTGCCGTAGATTTCCAGCTCGTCGCGCACCACAGGGCGGGGCCCGACAAGGCTCATGTCGCCCTGCAGGATGTTGATGATCTGCGGCAGTTCGTCGAGGCTGAGCTTGCGCAGCACCGCGCCGACGCGGGTGACGCGCGGATCGTTCTTCAGTTTGCGGGTCGCTATCCATTCCGCATTGGCGTCCGGATTGGTGGCGAGATAGGCGGCCAGCACCTTATCGCCATCCGGAACCATGGTGCGGAATTTCAGGCACGGAAAAATCCGTCCGCCGCGACCGATTCGCCGATGACCGTAGAAAATCGATCCACCGTCGGAAAACTTGACCAGCAGCGCTATCATGATGAACAGCGGGCTAAGAGCGATCAGACCAACCAGTGAACCGGCAATATCGAAGCTGCGCTTGATGAGGCCGCCGATCGGCGGCGGAAAATCGGTGTCAGCCTGCGAAAAGTCCGCCGTGGCCGACTTGGCAATATCCCTCATACGGAAACTCCATGCGTTGAACGAATGGTTCACCACACGATACCAAAAAAATGTTGCAGCGCAACACACAATTTCCCGGGCCACTGAAATAGTCGCGTCATGAATTGACTAAATAATAAGCTAGCAATGCACATTTTTCAGGATGCTTAGCACATTTGTGACAAGAAATGGGCAAGCCGAAAAAAATGCGGACCTTTTTGGGGCGATTTTTGGGCAAGCCGTTCTCGCTGGCCGGGAACGGTACATATTAGTGCTTTAGGAAGGTGCGAAGTTCGCGAGTATTAACATAAAATACTACATAATATTGCGAGTTGTACTGAAAAGGGCTGGTGGCTTCAGGTTGAGTGAATTGCGGTGGTGTGCATTGCAGCATGGCAGAGTCGACCGCGCAAGCTCAATCAAAAATATGTGCGGTTGCCCTTGCCGCCTCCTGCTCGCCTTAATAGAATTGCAAATTATACCTGTCAGAGTGGCGACAGGTTGAAAGGCCGGAAGCAACCGGTCGATAGCGGGCACCTTTACAAGCCCGCAGAACAAGGGACGGCGCTCGGGTGGGGCTATCGTTTGATATAACCCGGGCCGGTTTATGGGCTGTTGGGTATGTCGCTTCCAAAATTCATCGTTGGGATGATTTTCGCTCTCGCAATCGTTGTTGCCTGGTCTTGGCTTGGCGGCGCTTCGCTGGGCACGACGTTGTTGCGCGTCATCATCTGTGCCGTGATCATCCAGGCCGGCTATTTCGTGCTCGTCTATGCCATGATCGCCAGAAGTGCGCCGACGCCGGCTGACAGGCTGCGTGAAGCCGAGAGAAAGCTGAGTTCGGCCGACGTGACCGAAGGCGAGAAGCTGGGCAATGCCCGGCGCAGCCTGCACTAGGGTATGCTGATATTCAGCTGATGCCGGCCTGCAAACGGCGACTTCCTGCGCTTTCGGCCTTCGCCGGCCGAAGCAATCACAAGTGGCCCGTGGCAGTTAAGGCTACGGCCGGCGTAGGCCGGTTCTCGGAAGCCACCCCGTTTGGTCGCTTCGCGCCCGTCTTCGACTCCGGCGCGGCCTGACCTGAATCTCAACACACCCCAATCCGGCCCTCAGGCCACATTGGCAGGTTCGGTTTCCGACTGTTCTCCCGACAGCATCCTGGACAGCCGGCTCGCCGGCTTTGCCTTCAGCCGCTGATACTGTCCGACTTCCACGACACGGCCGTCTTCCATCGCCACCACCCAGTCGGCGAAGGCGATCATCGACGGCCGGTGCGCGATGGTCAGAATGGTCATCGTGCCGCGCAATCCGTCGATCGATCGGGCGATCAGCGACTGGTTCTGCCAGTCGAGCGCACTGGTTGCCTCGTCGAGGATGAGCAGCGACGGCTTTCGCAGCAGCGCCCGCGCCAGTGCGATGCGCTGACGCTCGCCGCCGGAGAGCCGCACGCCGCGGTCACCGACCACCGTGTCGAGCCGTTGATCGAGCCGTTCGACGAATTCGCCGGCATGCGCAGCGCGCAGCGCGGTCCACAATTCGTCGTCGCTGGCCTGTGGCGCGGCCAGACGCAGGTTCGCCGCGATCGTGTCATGCAGCAGGAACACGTCCTGCGGCACATAGGCCACCTGGTCGCGCCAGCGCCGGCGATTGCCGGCATCGATCTCGACGCCGTCGACGAGGATCTTGCCGGCGGTCGGTTCGAGCAGACCGAGCAGCATGTCGGCGATTGTGCTCTTGCCCGATCCCGAGGGGCCGATCAGGGCGGTGACCTTGCCGGCCGGCAGGCCGAAGGTGATGTCGCTCACCACCGTTTTGCCGGTGCCGTCGTCGTAGCCGAAGAAGACACCGCGAATGTTCAGCCCGGTATCGAGCGACAGCTTCTGCTTATCCGCCGATTCGGCATGGCCCGGCTCGCGCTCGGCGTCGAAACGGGCCTGCAGGCCGCGCATGGCGGTATAGGCGGGCAGGTTGATCAGCACCTGCTGGGCTTGCGTCTGCATGTCCATGAAGCGCGGTGCTATGCGCATGAAGACCAGCAGCAGCACGACGATTTCGGCCAGCGACAGGTTGAAGCGGACCAGTGCCACATAGATGAACAGGCTGAGGCCCACGACGCTCGCCACCTGGAACACCGCGGTGCCGATCGAGCTGTTGCTGACATAGTCGATGTTGTCGGCCTTCATCTTTTCCAGTGTCGCCTGCAGCTGCGCGAAATAGCTGGCCTCGACATTCAGGCTCTTGGCCACCTTGATGCCGCCGAGGAATTCCGAGACCGTCCGGTACTGATCCTGGCGATTGCTGGTCAGGACCCTGCCAAAGGCGGTGGCGCGTGCGCGAAACGGCTGCAGCACCACGAACATCACGATGCCGATGACGATCGCAAACGCCGTCATGACCGGTGAGATGAACATCGAGATCACGAGATAGCCCACCAAAAGCACTGATATCTGCACCAGCATCAGCAGCGAGAAGGCGGCGCCCTGGACACGATCGATGTCGCCGGTCAGGGCGTGGTCGAGATCCGAGCTGCGCATGCGCGAGAAAACGCCCCAGCGCGCCTTGCCGATGCTCTCGAACAGGTTCATGCGCAAACGGTTGATGAAATCGAAGAGAAGCCTCGCCATGTAGACCGACTTGAAGCGGTTGAACGCGGCCTGCACGGCAACGAGCGCGACCAGCGCGCATAGCACCGTCGTCAGCTGCAGCGTTCCGTCCGGCACCAGCCAGCGCACGAAATCATTGTTCGGCAACCGCACCGCGAAATCCTGGTCGGCGCGTCCAACCAGATGCAGCAGCGGCACAAGCAGCAGGATCGAGATGCCTTCCGTCAGGCTGCCGAGGATCAGGAACAGCAGCGCCGTCCAGGTCCGCCGCCCGCCGATCTGGGCGATGACGGCGCCGAACGCGGCGACATCGCGAAACAGCGACAGGCGAAGGATTGAGGACTTCGACATGATTGCGCTCACCGCTGCCGACGGCCAGCCGCCAGATCTCTGACCCCAAGATCCTGGGTCGCCGGATCCTGGGCGGCCAGATCGGCTTCGATCAGCTCCACCGCCTCGCCAATCCTGTCGAGGCCGGTTGGAACTTCCAGCCGGAACACGCCGACATGGTTAGCGATTGCTGAACATTGGCGAAAATGCAGTGCTGCGAAATCGCCGGACAGCGCCGCGCGGCCGAACCGCGTCACATAGGAGAATTTGATGATCGCCGGCAAAGCGGCGATGCCGGGCAAGGGCGTGATCCCGGCCCTTTGGCCGCGCTCGAGGACATAGATCCTGGTCGCCGGCACCGCGCCGCCGGAGAAGGCGCCGTGCAGGCGATGCTGCATCTTCTCGATCGCCGGATGCACTTGCGGTCGCACCTCCGCCTGGCCGAGCGAAATCGCGGCCGCGGCGTCGGCGGCAAGCTTGATCTGGGGAAAGCCCGGAACGATCATCGGCGTGTCGGGGTCCGCCAGATCCAGCGCCACGACATCGTCGGTAAGCAATTCATAACCGGCCCGGATCAGCGCGCTTGCAGTCGTCGATTTGCCGGCGCCCTTGTCACCCATGAAGATGGCGCCCCGGCCGGCCACTGCAATGGCGCTGGCATGCAGGACGAGCAGGCCACGCCGATGCAGCAACAGCGCCATCACCGGCCCGAGCAGCGGGAAGGCTAGCAGCGCGTCGTCGACGCCGGGCGCCGGCTCGATGTCGATGCGGCTGAAATCGCTGATCAGGAAGGCGCCGACGGCATGCCATGCCAGATATTGCCGGTCGGGCCCGAAGCGGAAGATTGTTGCGGTCTCGGGCGAAGGCTTCGGCATGTCGATCGTGCCGATGGCGATCAGTATATCCGGCGCCGCAGGCTCCGCCGGCTCCAGCTCGGGCAGCGCCACCTCGGACGCGATGGTCAGGCCATAGGCCCGGTAGTATCGCCGCTCCCGCATCATCCCGCCATGAGGAGCAGGGTCACCAGGATATGTAGCGAGCGGCTGGTTGCGGGGCATTATGCGGGGCTCCCGCCGTGCTGGACCTGGCGCAACCACAGCGACAGCGAGGCCGAGCGCCAGACATATTGGACATCAAGGGGGGCTGCCTGATCGGGTTGGCTGAGCAGCCGTGCATAGGCGGCGCTCACTTGTGGCAGGTTGACATAGGGCGCGATGCGGCCGGCATCCGAAACCAGCAGCTGTTCCAGCAGGTCGCGGTGGTTGCGCACCATGCCGTTGACGAGATTGGCGGTGAAATCGATCTTGGTGCGCCGCCATTGCACCGCCGCCGGCAGGATGCCTTCCATGGCCCGGCGCAACACATAGCGGCCAAAGCCGTGGCTGAGTTTTTCCTCGCCCGGCAGCGCCAGGCAGAATTCGACCAGCGGCTTGTCCCAGAAGGGGTAACGCGGCTCGACGCCGAAATTGGCCGCCGCCTTGTCGAGCACCTCGAAAGAATGCGGCACATAACCGTTGGACAGGATCCAGCGATGGCTGAGCGCGTCGCTGGCCTGGACGCCAGGCGGCATGTAGCCGGCCCGGTGGAAACGCTCGATGAGCTCGGTACGCCTGGCCAGATCCGGATTGATCAGGTCGCGCCAGCTGCGGCCGCGCTGCATGTGCGTGGGCTTGCGTATTCTGTTCAGGACACGGTTTGCCAGCTGTCTCGCCTTGGCGATCCGCCAGGCCGGTCCGTAGAGGGTCAGGAACTGGAAATAGAGGCCGAGCGTGCTGTCGCCATAGGTGTTGGAGGCGCTGCGGACCTCGCGCCAAAGGTCCAGCCACCTGCCGCCATTGGCAAGCTCGTGCAGATGGCCATGGCCCTGGGAAACGACCTCGTCGCCGCCATGGCCGTCGAGCAGCACCTTGATGCCCCTGGCGCCCGCCGTCCGGTAGATGCCGCGGGTCAGCGTCAGCCCTGGCGCCAGGAAGGTGCCTTCCTGTTCCTCCAGCACCCGTTCGAACTCGGCGAAGGGTGCATAATTGCCGACAGGAATCAGCGTCGGATCTGTCTTCTGCTGATCCAGCACGGCATCGATGAAGGCTCGCTCGTCCATCGGCGAGCCCTTCTCGAAAATCAGCGAGAAGGTCGGCAGCTTTGGTTTTCGCTCGGCGGCGTTCTGCAGGCCGGCGACGCAGGTGATCGACGAGGAATCAAGTCCGCCGCTCAGCATAGCGCCGACCGACTGACTTCCGCGCATGCGATTGCGCACCGATTGCGAGAACAGATGGGCGAATTCCTCCGCCGCATCCGACCGCAACGGCCGCGCCGACGGCTCGATCTGCCAATATCGGCGCAGCACCACCTGTTGCGCGGTGACAGTCAGGCTGTGACGCGCCGGCAGGCTGAAGACATCGCTGTAGGGGGTGGATTGCGGGTCGTCGGGAAGCCCGGCCAGGAATCCCGAAATGCTGCGCTCGCTGATGCGTGCACCGACCCCGTCCAGGCCAAGCATCGGCCCGATCTCGGAAGCGAAGGCAAAACGCCGGTCCGCGGCGTGGTAGTAGAACGGCTTGACCCCGAAATGGTCGCGCGCGCAAAACAACAGCTGCCGCTCGGCGTCCCAGATGGCAAAGGCGAAATCGCCATGCAGATACACGGGGCTGGCTTCGCCCCAGCGCAGATAGGCCCGCATCAGCAATTTCGCGTCGGCAACCGTCCGGTCGCGCATGCCGAGCCTCGCCATCAGCTCGTCGCGATTGTCCAGCCGACAATCGGCGGTGATGGCGAGCTTGCCGCCAGCCATGGTCAGCGGGCCGGGGCCGGCTTCATCCGTGGTGTTGAGCCAGGCGTGGCCAAGCGCGATGCTGTTGTCCAGCCACCACGAATTTCCGTCGGGGCCGCGATGGCGCATGCGGGCCAGCATCTGCTGGATGTCGCTCGCCCCGTCCGCCGCCGGCGGTCCCTGTCGCAGCAGGATTCCGGCCACGCCGCTCATCGGCTGCCGTGATCGACCAGATGCGCGAATCCATCGACGGAGCCGCCAAGCACGACATGGTTGTCGCTGACCAGCCAGGCATGCGCCTTCAACTGCTCGCCCGTGCCGCGTTCGATGCCGATGCGGATGTTGGAGGCATTGCCCTGGCGCGCGAGAATGTATTGCCCCGAAAGCGCCTGGGTAAGACAGGTGGCGCGCGGCACGAAACGTGCGGCCGCGGCAACCCCCCAGGCGACGAGCCGCAACTCGCCCATGCTGGCGCACTGGCGCGCATTGAGCCGGGTCACCATGCCGCGAACACGGTTGTAGGAGAACAATGTCAGCCCCAGCCGGATGGCTGCGACCACCAGCAGGCAATGGCAGAGAAAAAGCGCTTCCGAGCCGTTCAGGGACAGAACCCTGGCCAGGTTCCGGCTGGGCCGGCGTTTCGCAGGCCTCGGTCTTTGGTCCGTCGCAGGTCTTTGCCGTGAGATCATGGCCTTTTGCGAAGCCTGCCTAGACAAGTGCCTCATGCTGCAGCCTCGCAAGTCCGTTTTCGGCCAGGCCTTTCAGCAAGGTGTCGACGTCGGCCTTGCAGCGCTCGGCGTCGACATTGTAGCGCTCCAGCACGGCGCCGCGGATGTCGGCGATCGACTTCGGCTCCTGGATCAGTTCCCAGATGAACGCGCCGACGCCGTTGAGGCTGTAATAAATATTGGATTTCAGGTTGAGCAGCGCGAGGCCATCACCGAATTCGCAAGCTACGGCATCCTTGGTGGCAGTTATGCTATCGCGCTCCGATGGGTTCCAGTTCATGCCAAAACCTCGTTTGCAACACACGGTCTACGCGTCGTCAGTTCAAGAAAGGGAAAGTCGGGGATTCTCATCCCCGGCTCCATTCACGTTGTTAAATCCTGGAGGCCCAACGTCACTCCTCCAGGATCAGGCTAGTCTCAGGAGAACGTCAGGTCGCCAATTGGGGTGTGCGCGGGAAACGACGCGTCGATTGCCGTGCTGCCACCGCCGCCCTGGGTGATGGTCTCAATGGAACCATGTACCGTCAGGCTTGGCGTTTCGTACTCGTGCTTTTCAACATTCTGTTCCATTTTACTCTCCAATGAGGACTGGAAACGGCCTGTCGAGTGCCGTCAGCACTTTCATGCTGCAATGCAATAGCTGCATGGCAGCATTTATGAGTCAAGCCTGATTTACCTCTGATTAATCAATTACGGGTTGCGGACGTCACCATGCGTGTGCGCAATGCCCAAAGTTCCACCTCTTTGCACCTGAAAACAAGTGCGATCAGGCGTTGTGGCTGATGATTCTTTAAGCAATTGATTTTGCTTGCATAAAAAGTTCATAGAGGTGATGCTTTTTTAGGCATCGCTAAAGAGATGGATTTTTGTTAGCCGATCCGTGTTGAAGGTCGGCTGAAGCGCCTCGATAGGGCCGGAATTCCAATCGTATATTCCGTGGTCTTCGGAAACGTCGGCAAACGCCCTGGTTGCAAAATTTCGCACTGCGAAAGGAAAGACTTTACGGCGCCGAGGTTTTTGAGGATGCTTTGCTTCGCAGTTGCAGCATACGCGTCGCGCAAACCGCATTTTGGAGATCATGCGCTTAATGGCCTTGCCGGAAAGTTCCTATGAACGACTGCGCGCCGCCGACTGCGCCGGCGAGATCGCCTATGTGCAGGCCTGCCTGCGGTTGTATTTCGCTGGGCCGAAGGCCTCGACCGGCGAGGTCTCGGCGCCGAGCCTTTCCGCCGCCGTCGTCGCCGACATCGCCAGGCTGAACAAGGTCGCCATTTTCGTGCTGAAGGCGTTGTCGCGCGCCCCCGCGGGCGAAGGGCCGGTGGAGCTTTTCCAGTGGCTCGATACCTATCGCCGGCGGACGGTTTCGATGAATGCCGCCTGCCTCATGGATTCGATGGCAATCCACCAGGCGCTACGCGACAGGCAGATCGATTTCGTCTTTCTCAAAGGCCCGTTCCAGCAACATCTGCTTTACGACGACCATTTCATGAAGCCTTCGGGCGATGTCGACATATTGGTTTCCCCGGCCGGGTTCGCGAGAGCGCGCGACGCGCTGCGCTCGATCGGCTACGAGGTTGCCGGCAAGTCACGTTCCGTCTGGTGGGTCCGTTTTCTTGGCGAACAGCACATGATCCGCGGCAACGGGCCGTCCACGGTCGATCTTCACTATCGGCTCCAGCAACCCGGCTCGCCCAGCCCGCGCGATGCCGACGGGTTCCTGCGGCGCAAACGGCTGGTCGAGATCACCGGCACGGAAGTGCCGTTCACGTCGGTTGCCGACACGCTGATGCTGTCCTGCATCAGCGTCGCCAAGGCATTGTTCAACCGCGAGCCTTGCGCCGGCTATGTCTGCGATATCAGGGCCAGCGCCAACCGTCTCGACGAAGCCGATCAGCAGCTTGTGCTCGATGCGGCGGTGAGCCAGGGGCTGGACGATACGCTGCTGCTCGGCCTGCGCGCCGCCGATGTGCTGCTGGGCGGTACCGGCACGCTTTTGTCGGAGCGGGCCAAGCCGATCCTGTCGCGCATCGGCAATGAGGACCTGCTCAACATGGTCATCGCGCCATGGCTGTCGTCGCTGCGCTGGCCGCAGCGGCGAACGGTGTTATGGGAATTGTGCGGCCGGGCTCCCGTCCGCTACCTGGCCGAAGCCGGCTGGGCAGCGTCGGCGGACATCAGCCGCCGTATCTTCGAGCGGCCGGCCAGTCCGTGATGGCTGTCGCGTCGCAATACGTACAGGGCGAGGGCATATCGGAACCTGTGCAAGAGGCAAAACCCATGTCGATGACGAAATCAGAGGTCTGCGTGATCATCGCGGCCAAAAATGCGGGGCGCACGATCGCGGTCGCCATCGCATCCGCGTTGCGCGAACCTGAGGTGTCGGAGGTCGTCGTCGTCGACGACGGCTCCACCGACAATACGGCCGAGGTCGCCCGCTCCGCCGACGACGGCAGCGGCCGGCTTGCGGTGATGCGCCTTGACGTCAATCGCGGCCCCTCCTTTGCCCGCAATGCCGCGATCGCCGGCTCGAAAGCGCCGTTCATCAGCATTCTGGACGCCGACGACTTCTTCCTCGAGGGCCGGTTTCGCAACCTGTTTGCCGCCTCCGACTGGGATTTCGCAGCCGACAACATCATGCTCATCAGGGATGATGCGACGAGCGACGCAACCAAGATCGTCGCCCCCGATTTTGCCGCCGATCCGGAATTCCTCGACTTCGAGCGCTTCGTCGAAGGCAACATCTCCAGGCGCCGCGTGCAGAGAGGCGAGCTTGGCTTCCTGAAGCCGGTGATCAGCCGCGCCTTCCTCGACCGGCACCGGTTGCGCTACGACGAGAGCCTGCGGCTGGGCGAGGATTACGAACTCTACGCCCGCGCGGTCGCCCATGGGGCACGGTTCAAGGTCATCCGCTCCTGCGGCTACGGCGCCATTGTGCGCGCCGATTCGCTCAGCGGCCGCCACAAGACACAGGACCTGCAACGGCTGGCCGACGCGGATCTGGCGCTGCTGGCGATCGACAGCCTGCCGGAAGGCTCCAAGGCGGTGCTGCGGCGGCACGAGCGGCATGTCCGCGACAAATACCGGCTGCGCAATTTCCTCGACGTGAAGGCCGAGCGCGGGCTGGCTTCGGCCGCCGCCTATGCCTTGTCAAGTCAGTCCAACCTGGTTCCCATCGTCCAGGGCGTGGCCTCCGACAAGATCGAGGCGCTGTTTCGCCGCGTTGGCCTTGTCTCCGGCCAAAAGCGCGTGCCGCCGCTGCGTTTCCTGATGGCCGGGACCAGTGCCGGCAAGGAGCGGTAAGGCGCGGGGAATGCCCGGTTTAACCGCCAGCAGCACGCTCACTGCGCAAAGCATTTCCACCGGATTTATGAGTTTACGAATTGGGTGGTTGCCTCACGGCTCTGACGATGGCAGTCTATGTTGCGGTGCAGCAAATCGAACGACCAACCGAACTGGCCCCCGATCGGATTGGTCCGAGTCTCTCCTCTTCAGGGGAGTTGGACGATGCGGTACGCGTTTTTCAGCCCCGCTTGCGGGGATCGGCCAGGTGTCCGGCATGCACGCCGGCGATGACAGGAATTTAAGCTCATGGCCTCGATATTCGGCTTCAGATCAAGGGATCCGGCCCGCGACCGGCAGGCGGACGTTGCACGCCTCGACCGGCTGGCGAAGCTGTTCGAGCAGATTGCTGCCGAGATCGAAGCCGAGAAAACCGGTCTGGAGAGCCGCTACCGCAAGACGGCGACCAACGCGGCCTTTCTCGTCGAAGCCATGGAAAACGGCTCCGCTTCCGACAGACGCTCATCCGAAGTCAGTGCGCTGACGGAATCGATCCTGAATTGCGAGCGCCGCATCGCGGCGCTTTCACGCCAGAACGGCATGATGAAGGAACTCCGCCATTCGCTGGATTTGGTCTTCGACGCGGGCGGGCCGTCCGATACGGCCGCCGCTGTCGATTTCGCCCGGCCCGCGGGCGCAGGCCGGGCGTGACGATAGGGGCGTGGGACTACTTCAAAGGCATGATGCAAGCTTCAAAGGTATGATGCAGACACGAGAGGGAATTCGGGAGGGTCAAGAGAAGGCCAAGGTTGGCCCGTTTGGAAGCGGTTCAAACGTCGACTTTGGGTTGGGGACGCACAGCACAAAGGTGAGTTTGGTATGAATTCGGATCCGAAAACCACGTCCACGACAGCAATTGACGCAACGTCCTTCTCGCATGAGACCCGGCAAGCCGACCTGAGGCGGTTGGGTTTGATCGGCGGGCTGTTGCTGGCTGCGCTCGGCAGCCTCTTTGCGGCTCCCGCCCATGCACAGGATATCCAGTCGGCTCCCTCTTTCGTCGATGATTTCAAGAGCTTCGATCGCTCGCGCTGGTATGTGTCCGACGGCTGGAACAACGGCAGTCATCAGAATTGCACCTGGTCGAAGGGACTGGTCGCGCTTTCCGACGGCGTGCTGTCGCTTGGCTTCGAAAAGCAGAAGCTGAAGGATCGCGAGTTCGCCTGCGGCGAGATCCAGACCAAGCAGCGCTTCGGCTACGGCACCTACGAGGCGCGAATGAAGACCGACACCGGATCCGGCCTCAATGCGGCGTTCTTCACCTATATCGGGCCGTCCGATAAGCAGCCCTGGGACGAGATCGATTTCGAGATCCTGACCAAGGACACCTCCAAGGTGCAGGTCAACGCCTATATCGACGGCAAGGGCAAGAACGAGAAGCTGGTCGAGGTGCCGGGCGGCACCGACAAGGGCTTCAACGATTACGCCTTCGTCTGGCAGAAGGACAGTTTGCGCTGGTACGTCAACGGCCAGCTGGTGAACACCATCACCGACCCGGCGAAGCTGCCCAGCCATGCGCAGAAGATCTTCTTCAGCCTTTGGGGCAGCGATACCATGAAGGGCTGGATGGGCGCGTTCGCCGATCCGGGCCGCAAGCTTTCGCTGCAGGTCGAGCGTGTCGCCTTCACCGCGCTCGGCGAGCCCTGCCAGTTTCCGGAATCGCTCGTATGCAGCGTAAAAGAGTTGGGAAAGACCAATTGAACCGGCCGGACCGAAAACGGGTCGCGGCCATGGATGGGAATGAAACCGAATGAACTTGACGGTGTTTGGAATTGGCTATGTCGGCCTCGTGCAGGCAGCGGTGCTTGCCGAGGTTGGCCACCAGGTTGTTTGCGTCGACATCGACGAAAACAAGGTGGAGCGCCTCAACCAGGGCTTCGTTCCGATCTTCGAGCCCGGCCTCGAAAGCATCGTCAGGGAAAATCACGCCGCCGGCCGCATCAAATTCACCACCGATGCGGCGGCTGCCGTCAGGCACGGTGAAATCCAGATGATCGCGGTCGGCACGCCGCCCGGCGAGGACGGTTCGGCCGACCTCAAATACGTGCTGGCCGTCGCCGAGACCATCGGCCGCGAAATGGACACGGCCAAGATCGTCGTCGGCAAGTCGACCGTGCCGGTCGGCACTTGCGAAAAGGTGAAGGCCAGGATCGCCGAGACGCTGAAGAAGAGAGGTCGCGAGGACCTCTCCTTCGACGTCGCCTCCAATCCCGAATTCCTCAAGGAAGGCTCGGCCGTCGCCGACTGCATGAAGCCAGACCGCATCATCGTCGGCACATCGAGCGAGGCGACCGAGG
Organism: Mesorhizobium sp. 113-1-2; assembly: GCF_016756475.1. NCBI lineage: Bacteria > Pseudomonadati > Pseudomonadota > Alphaproteobacteria > Hyphomicrobiales > Phyllobacteriaceae > Mesorhizobium > Mesorhizobium sp. 113-1-2. The sequence continues at coordinate 271,854 of NZ_AP023242.1, read as the reverse complement.
CGGTGATGCGCGAGCTCTATGCGCCCTTCAACCGCAACCACGAAAAGATGATCGTGATGGATGTGCGCAGCGCCGAATTCACGAAATATGCCGCCAACTGCATGCTGGCGACCAAGATCAGCTTCATGAACGAGATGGCCAATCTGGCCGAGCAGCTCGGCGCCGACATCGAGGAGGTGCGCAAAGGCATCGGCAGCGACCCGCGCATCGGCTACCACTTCATCTATCCGGGTCTCGGCTATGGCGGCTCGTGCTTTCCCAAGGACGTCCGCGCCCTGATCAAGACCGCCGAGGGCGTCAAATTCGACGCCAAGCTGCTGCGTGCCGTCGAGGAGCGCAACAACGACCAGAAATCCGTGCTGTTCGACAAAGTGAACCGCTATTTCAAGGGCAGTCTCAAGGGCAAGACCTTCGCGCTCTGGGGCCTGGCCTTCAAGCCCAACACCGACGACATGCGTGAGGCGCCGGCGCGCGTCCTGATGGAAGCATTGTGGAAGGCCGGCGCCACCGTGCAGGCCTATGATCCCGAGGCGATGCAGGAATGCCAGGCCATCTACGGCCTGCGCGATGACCTGATGCTGTGCGGTACCAAGGAGGCGGCGCTGCGCGGCGCCGATGCGCTGCTCATCGCCACCGAATGGAAGAGTTTTCGAGCCCCGTCCTTCGACGCGCTGAAGGACGCGCTGACGACGCCGGTCATTTTCGACGGCCGCAACCTCTACGACCCCAAGGTCGTGGCGCGCCATGGCATCGAATACCACTCGATCGGCAGAATGGCGGCATGAGAGCCGCGCAGAGCAAACAGAGTCTGGCACACGCGCCCGGCGCGGAAAGGAGTTGTGGCTGATGGTGCTGGACGTAAAGCCCGAGCAAATCACCGGGGATCATTTCGATCTTGTCGCGATCGGTTCCGGTTTCGGTTCGGCCTTCTTCCTGCATGAGTTCGCCAAGCGGCGCAAGGCGCGCATCCTTGTCCTGGAATGGGGCCGGCACAACACGCATGAATGGCAGCTCGACCAGAACGCCAACACCGACATCGATGACGAAACGACCTACAAGACCGACAACGCCGACAAGCCGTGGAATTACACGATCGGGCTGGGCGGCGGCACCAACTGCTGGTTCGCGCAGACGCCTCGGTTCCATCCCAACGATTTCAGGCTGAAAAGCACCTACGGCATCGGCAATGACTGGCCGATCAGCTATGACGATGTCGAGCCTTTCTACTGCGACGCCGAAGAGATCATGTCGATCTCCGGCGACCCCGACATGGCGGCGATGCTGCCGCGCTCGAAGCCATTTCCGCAACCGCCGCATCGCATGTCGACGCCCGACAAGATGATGAAGGCGGCCCAGCCCGACCAGCATTTCGTCATGCCGACCGCGCGGGCGAGGGTGCCGACCGCGCAGCGCAGTTCGTGCTGTGCCAATCTGCGCTGCTGGCTGTGTCCGGCCGACGCCAAATTCACCGTCAACAACGGCTTGATGCATGTCTTCGAGCATCCCGACGTTTCGGTCTGCCTCGGTGCTGAAGTGCGCAGGCTCGACCATGTCGGCGGCACGGTCCGCTCGGTCACCTTCGTCCATGACGGCAAGGAATATCAGGTCAGCGGCGATCTCTTCATCCTCGGCGCCAATGCCATCCAGAGCGCCGCGATTATGCTGCGATCCGGCCTGGGAGACGAATTCGTCGGGCGCGGCCTGCACGAATCCTATGGCTGGAATTTCGAGGTCTATCTCGACGGCGTCGACAATTTCGACGGCAGCACCATCACCACCGGCCTGAATTTCGGCCTCTATGATGGTCCGCACCGGTCCGAGCATGCGGCGGCACTGGTCTATTTCGAAAACCGCTGGCAGCACGGGATGCGCGCCGAGAAGGGGCGGTTGCGCCAGACGCTGCCGCTGGTCGTGGTCACCGAAAACCTGCTCGATCACGAGAATTTCGTCACCCTCGACGACGACGACAACGCCTTCGTCTCCTTCAAGGCACCGTCGGACTATGCGGTCAAGGGCATGGCCCGGGCGCTGGATAAATTGCCGGCGCTGCTTGCCCCGCTGCCGGTCGAACGGCTCTTCGACCGCGGCATCCGGCCAACGGAATCGCATGTCCAGGGTACGCTGAGGATGGGCACTGGCCCGGCCGATTCGGTGATCGACAGCAACATGATCCATCACCGGTTGAGAAACCTGGTTGTCGTCGGCACCAGCACCTATCCGAGCTGCTCCTGCGCCAACCCAAGCCTGACCGCGGCAGCTTTGTCGCTTCGGGCGGCGAGCCGCATCGCGTGAGAGGAGCGGGCCGATGATCGAAGTCACACGGCGCTCTGCACTGGCCATCCTGGCAGGCGGTGTTGCCTCGACGGGCGTTGCCTATGCGGCCGTCTCTTCGTTTTCGGACGAGGATCTGGTCCGCGTCACGCTGGAAAAATATCTCGGCAGGCTGAACATGCGCATCGAGCATCTGCAGCAGTTCGTGCTGGAGTTCCGCAACCGGAATCCGTGGGTCTTTCCAAGCGAGAAATTGAGCGATGCCGTCACTCTGGTGGAGGAGCTCAAATTGGGTGCGGCGCGTCGCCTCCTGCCCCAGCAGAAGCGGGAAGATCTCTTACAGTTCGACCGCTGGGTCATTGCAGAGTTTCATATGCTGACGGACTACGCCTGGCGCAGTTCACTCGACGATCCGATCCGGTTCACCGGATGGCACTCCTGCACCAACCCGTTCGCGACGCTTGACCCGCCACAGAGCGCGTGAGGCGCAAGTGGCCCCTGATCAGACGAGCCAGAATATCAGAATGCGACAAGGAGCCGGTTCATGAAAGTCCTCTTTGCCAGCGGCAACGGCTACCCGCCAGAGTTCGGCGGCGGCGTCCAGTCCAGCACGCATCATCTGGTGCAGCAGCTGATCGAACACGGGCATGAAGCGTCGGTGCTCGCCGCTTTGTTCGGCGACGGCATGTTCGGCCTCAAGGCGCGCGCCAAGATGAAGCTCTTGCGGCAACCCGCGGTCGTCGACAGCTTTCCCGGCTACCCGGTGATTAGGACATGGTTTCCTTGGGAAGCAGCACGCTTTGCCGTCAAGAAACAGAAACCGGATGTGACCGTGGTCCAGTGCCACAAATCGGTTCCGCTGGGCAAGGCACTGCAAGCCGAGGGTGTGCCGCTGGTCGTCTATCTCAGAAATGTCGAGTTCCACGAACTGGGCGGCGACCTGCGCGAATTGCGCTCCGCGCTCTACATCGCCAATTCCGAGTTCACCGCGCGCGCCTACAGCAAGGAATTTGGCATCGAGGCGACGGTGATCCCGCCAACCATCAATCCGATGCAATACAGCACGCCGACCACGGGCCAGTTCGTCACCTTGATCAACCCCTATGAGGAAAAGGGTTTTGAGCTGGCGGTGCGCATTGCCGGCGCCTGCCCGGAAATCCCGTTCCTGTTCGTCGAAAGCTGGAAGCTGGAGGACGACCATCGTGCGCGCATCGAAGAGACGATCAGGCCACTCGGCAATGTCACGCTGGAGAGCCGCACCAACGACATGAAGACGATCTATGGCCGCACCAGGATCCTGCTTGCGCCCTCGAAATGGGAGGAGGCCTGGGGCCGTGTGGCGTCAGAGGCCCATTGCAGCGGCATTCCGGTCGTCGGCTCGCGGCGCGGCGGCCTGCCCGAAGCGATCGGGCCCGGCGGCGCGGTGCTCGATTATGACGCTCCGCTCATCGACTGGGTCGCGGCCGTCAGGCAGCTGTGGAACGACAAAAAGGAATACGAGCGGGTTTCAAGCCTCGCGCGCGGCTTTGCGGGCCGCCCGGAGCTCGATCCCGATCGCCAGTTCGTCACCTTCTTCTCGATACTGGACAGGGCGGTGCAGCAACGAGCGCGCCAGGCAGCCTGATATTTCGGACAGGTCGGGGCGCCTGCAGGACCAGGCGCGAATTCGATCTTGGAGGCGGCATCAGCTGGCTTCAACGCTCGGTGGTGCGCTGAGTTTTTGACGGCTCACTTTGGTTTCTTGATCCGGTATCGTCCCTGCGACACGGCGGTCCTGTTTGTGACCTTGTTCTGGAGTACGCCCTTCAGCACCTGAACGATGTCGTCTCGGACGACAGGGAAAATCCGGTAATACTGATGCTGCTCCGGATCCTTCGCGAAGGTCGTCACGTCGGAACAGTCGATGGCAGTCACTTTGTCGCTGATGGTCGCCATATTGTCCGGGCCATCATTGCCCAGCCTTGGCCCGTTGAATTTTGTCCCGGCGCTCAATGTGTTGAGGACCCAGTCTTTTGAGGAATGGTAGACGGAGACGGATTGGCCAATCCGTGGCAGGAACTTCAATTTTGCCGGGTCATCGAAGGCGTCGGCGTCCTCGTCGGCGGCGGCCAGCACGATCTTGTCGAAGGTCCGCCTCAGAACCGCAGGGTTGGGGTTGTTCTGGCCAAGCGGCACCATTGCCGAGACCGACTCTCCGGTCTGCTTCGCCACCACCGGGTCGGGTAGTCTGAGAAGGGCCTGAAGCGCGTTCCGGAGCACATAGTTTCCCATGCTGTGGCAGAGCAGGTGGATGCTCTGCTGGCAGCGCAACTCCTCCGGCAAGGAGTCGACATAATCGTGCAACCGTCGGATCGTTCGGGCGACGGATGGACCCGATGCGGAAGCAGTCCCTCGATCATGTGTGTAGTCGTTGTAAGGCAGGGGAACCCCAAGTGGCGAAGCGATCGAGGGCCAGGTGAACACGAACATATTGGCGTTGAGGCCATAGAAGGCCGAGATCCAACCACCGCGCTCGATCGCATCGAAAAAGCTGTTGCTGAACCCGTGAATGAAGGCGATGGTCGGCCGTTTCGAAGCCACCATGTCATTCCTCAGCGCGTCGAATATCGTGTTGCTTCCCAACTGGGGCGTGTCGCCTTTGGCGAAGATCAGCTGTTCATCAGCGACCTCAAGAGAGCCGGGAACGAACACGTTGGTTCGCGCCTGGAGATCGACGTCGACGTCGGCGCTGCCGTAGCGAACGTTAAGCCCGCCCACAGGTCCGAGTTCGGAGCCGAAGTCGACGATACGACTGCCGCCCGGCTCGGTAAACGGCTGCCGATTTGTAGCGAAATAGACCTTGATCCTCATGGCTGCCCCCCAAGCTCCACTGCGTCCGTGCAAAGGTCAAACTGGATCTTATGCGTCATAACCCGCGCTTGGGGGAACGAATTCGCTACGCGGCGTCAGGATTTTCTGGCATTGCTTCCCCCATTTCCGCAAGGCCATGTGAAACATCAGCACATCCAAAGAATTTACTCAAGGCTTAGAGAAGTGAGGACCATGAAATGGTGTTCACGTCTTCGTCACAGGCCGCATGGAATCGATTCAAAGCGGGTTACTAGTGCCCCGCCAGATAAAGCGCTTGGTGCGAAGGCTGGAAGCCACGCGCTGATACTTCGACTCTTGGGTTGATCCCCCGGGCATTGACCGGCAGCGCGCGTGTGCGATTGGCATCGGAGCCAGAACAATTGCGTCGAGTCTCGGCCGGAGCATCGCGTCAGGGCAAATAGCGTTCGGGATCAGGCCGGGCGCTTGACCCGGCTTTTCAGCGTCTCGTAGCCACGCGCGCCCAGCAGGGCGCGGGCCAAGGCCTTGGCGGCGCCCTTGCGGCCTTCCTGCGAGTTGACCTGCCGCAGCCTGGCCGGCAGGTTGCGCGCCGCCTGGCCGAGCGCCGGCAGCGACAGCGTGTCGGGAAAGCTGACTATGTGCGTTTCGACGCACAGCACCGGCTTGCCCGACAGCTCCGTGATCTTCAGCGCCTGCGCGTGCTCGCTTTCGATGAACAGGATGGCGTTGGATTTCCGGTAGAAATCGGCCTTGAAACTGCCATGCGCGCCAAGCCGCTGGCGCTCCGCCTTGCTTGGCAGGTCGAGCATGATCAGTTGGTCGTAAAGGATCCCATTCCTGGCCAGCCAGGCCTCGGTCAGCGCGCGGTATTTCTCCAGCCGGCTGGTGACCAGCCAGCCGATCCTGTGGGTCGGGGCATGAAGCGGCCGCGCTTCGCTGAGGAATTTCTCATAGGCCGGACCGTCGTCGTTTTCCGCTTCGGTCGGGTCGAGGCACAACACGCCGTCGATATCGACGCAGCATTGCGCCAGGAATTTGTGATGCATGAAATTCCACTGGAACATGCGCGGATGCCGCACCACCTCGAAGACGAGGTCGGTTTCCGGGTGCTTCGGCTCCAGGCCGAACACCGCGGCATAGATGAAATCGCCCTCGATGCCGGCGGCCTCGATACGGGCGCGGGCATCGCGCATGGCGTTGCCGCCGGCGATGCTGTCGTCGATCACCAGCACCTTGCGCATGTCGGAGACCTTGCGGTCGAGTGCGGCGCGGCGCTTGGTGATGCCTGACGTGTAGACCCGGCCTTCCAGGAAGGAGTCCAGGTCGGTCATCGGAATGTTCGCCGCAAGGCTGACAAGCGTCGCCGCCAGCACGCCGCTTCTGGGGACGCCGACCACCAGGTCGATGTCGCGCGGCAGCCGGTGAAGGTTGCTGACGATCGTGTCGTTCATGTCGGAGATCGATCGGTAGTGCATGGATCAGACCTATGCTCGTGTGGATATTGGGTAGCCGGCAAAGGCGCCGAAATTATTGCGCCTCGCGCGGCGTTGCCGCCGGCTGTCTGGCCGGCAGCATCTTCAGGGCCTCGCGCAAGGCCTCACGGCCGGATGCGAAGGCCAGCGCGATGACGATGGTGATGAGGTAGGCAAGAATGGCGCCGCTGGCCAAGGCGATGACATGCTGCTGCGGCAGCATCGGCTTGATCAGCCAGATCGCCGCCAGCGCCAGATGGGCGCCGAGCACGAACGGCGTTGCCGCACGCAGCACATGGCTCGCCTGCAGCGGCCCGCTTTTGCCGACATAGAGCCACAGGAACGGCGTGCGCAGATATTCGCTGACGGCGTAGGCGATCGCCACGCCGAGCGCGCCATAGGGCAGGCCGATCGCGAAGGCGAGCACGGACGTCACGGCGGTGATGATGCCCCAGCGCATGAAGTCGCCGGAGCGGCCCTGGCTGACGAAAAGCCAGCCCGCCGGGTTGTTGAGCGGCTGCAGCAGCCCGGCAAAGCCGAGCGCCAGGAAGATCGCGGCGCTTGCGCGCCACTGCTCGCCGAGCACGAAGGGGATCAGCACGTCCGACATGGCGGTGGCGAAGGCGACACCGGGCAGCGCCACCAAAAGGATGAGCGGCATCACGCGCAGGTAGGCGCTGCGGTAGCGGTCCGGCTCGTCCTTCAGCCTGGACAGCGCCGGCACCATGACCTTCGACAGCGGATTGGTGATCTGGCTGAGCGGGAACAGAAGCAGCTTGTAGGCACGGTCATAAAGGCCGAGTTGCTGCTCGCCCCAATATTTGCCGATCAGCACATTGTCGAGGTTGCGGGCGAAGAAATTGGCGAAGTTGAAACCGGTGATGCCGGCGCCGAAATTGATCAGCTCGCCGATGCCGGAGACCTTGCGCGGCAGGCCGGGCCGCCAGCGCGAGCTTGCCCAGTAGCACAGCGTCGGCAGCACCGCACCGGTCAGCGTGCCCGCAAACAGCGCCCAGTAAGAGCGGTCGATGAAAGTCCAGGCTATCGATACGGCCAGCCCGGCGATGGCGCTGGCGACATCGATGACCGCCAGGCGGCCGAACTGCATGCGCCGCGTCAAAAGCGCCAGATGTTGGGCGCCAAGCCCGTAGGCCATGATCTGCAGCCCGAAGGCAGCCACCAGCCCGGCCACGCGCGGCTCGCCGTAGAAGGCGGCGACCAGTGGTGCCGCACCCGCGAGCACGCAGGCCAGGATGGCACTGACGGCGACATTGATCCAGAAGAGGTAGTTCACCTCCTCGTGCCTTATGCCGGATTTCTGGATCGTCGCCTGGGTCAGGCCGAAATCCTGGAACAGCGCGATGAAGGCCAGCACCGGCGCACACATCGCCACCACGCCGAAATCCTGTGGCGACAACAGCCGCGACAGCACGATGACGGATATGATCTGTGTCGCGACCCGCACCGATTGCGACATGGCGGTCACCACCGCGCCGCGCCCGACCGATTTGCGCAGCGAGCCTTCCGGCGGATCGAATGGGTTGGCTTCCAAATTCAGGATTCCTGATTTTTGCGCGGATTTCCGACACCTTGAAAATCCACGACCGCCGCCGTCCCCAAACTACGGCAATAATTTTGCAGTGCAACAGAAAATGTCCATCGCCGCGCCAAAAATGTTGCGATGCAGCAAGAGCTGTACTAGCATCCCTTTGGGTGGGGTCAAACAGCGGTCGAGTTTTCATGCTGCATGTCTTGTACCTGGTGCACGATGTCTCCGATCCGGCGGTTCGCCGACGGATCACAATGCTCAGGACAGGCGGTGCCCGGGTTACCCTGGCTGGCTTTCGCCGCACCGCGACCCCGATTGCCGATATTGAAGGATTGCAGCCGATCGACCTTGGCGCGACGCGTGATGGCCGATTCGCCCAGCGCCTGGCGGCGGTGGCGAAAGCGACGGTTTCGATAGGCTCGAAGCTGAGGGGCACGCCGCGGCCGGATCTCATCATCGCGCGCAATCTGGAAATGCTGGCGCTGGCCCGTCGCGCCAGGTCGGCTTTCGGTGCCACGGTGCCGATCGTCTATGAATGCCTCGACATCCACCGTCTGGTGCTTCGCGACGATGTTTTGGGCAAGGCACTGCGCGCCACCGAGCGCCATCTGGCGCGCGACGTGAAGCTGCTGGTGACCAGTTCGCCCGCCTTCATCGCCAATTATTTCAAACCTTTCCGCCAGGTCGCCGCCCCCGTCGAGCTGGTCGAGAACAAATATTTCGAGGCAGCGGCGATCTTGCCCGGCGAGCGTGAGGCGGTGGAAGCGCCTGTCGCCCCACCATGGCGGATCGGCTGGTTCGGAGCGCTGCGCTGCCGACGCTCGCTCAAGCTCTTGGCCGATTTCACGCATCGCATGGATGGACGTTTCGAAGTCGTGCTGCGCGGGCGTCCGGCGCTCTCCGAATTCCCGGATTTCCATGCCTTCGTCGATGCCGAGCCCTATCTGTCGTTTCGCGGACCCTACCGCAACCCGGAGGACATGGCGGCGATCTATCAGGACGTCCATTTCTCCTGGGCGATCGATTTCTTCGAAGAGGGGCAGAATTCGGAATGGCTGCTGCCCAACCGACTCTATGAGGGCTGCCGCTTCGGCGCCGTGCCGATCTCGATGGGTCACACGGAAACCGGACGGTTCCTCAGCCGACAGGACATCGGCATCCTGCTGCCCAAGGCGACGCCTGACGCGCTCGAAACAGCACTCGGCAAGATGGAGGAGCACCGCTTCGGCAGGTTGAAGGCGCGTGTGCTGGCTCACAATCCGAGGACGTGGAGCTACGATCGCAGCGACTGCAGGGCGCTGGTCGAAAAACTGCGCCGCCTGACCACCGTGCGCGAGCCCCTCGCGACCGAGGCCCTGGCATAGGATGAACATCGCCCGATGACGCAAGCGCTTCCCTCCAGCCTGATCGTGATCCCCTGCCTGAACGAGGCAGCCCATATCGGTGCGCTGCTCGGCCAGCTTTGCCCGGCGGCGGCAAGGCTTGGCGCCCGAATCGTCGTCGCCGATGGCGGCAGCACCGACGGCACGCTGGCCATTGTCGAACAGATCGCCGCCAAGGACCCGCGCGTTGTCCTGCTTCACAACAAGCGGCGCATCCAGAGCGCGGCGATCAACCTCGCCGTCGGCACTTATGGTGAAGGCGCGCAGTATCTGATCCGCATCGACGCGCATGGCGGCTATCCCGACGACTACTGTGATCGGCTGCTCGAGGAAGCGCTGGCCACGTCAGCCGATTCGGTCGTCGTTTCGATGCTGACCAGTGGCAGCGGTACCGTGCAGAAATCGGTTGCGGCGGCGCAAAATTCGAAACTCGGCACCGGTGGTTCCAAGCATCGCCACCTCTCCGCCGGAGAGTGGGTCGACCACGGCCATCACGCGCTGATGCGGATTTCGGCCTTCGGCGCTGTCGGCGGTTATGACGAGACCTTCAGCCACAATGAGGATGCCGAGCTCGACTACCGGCTGCGGCAGGCCGGCTACAAGATCTGGATGAGCGGCAAGACGCAGATGGTCTACTATCCCCGTGCCTCGCTCAAGGGTCTCTATTTCCAGTATCTCGGCTATGGCCGCGGCCGCGCCAAGAATGTGCTGAAGCATCGCGTCATTCCGAAAGTCCGGCAGATGGTGCCGCTGGCGGTCTTCCCGGTGGTGCTTCTGGCCGCCTTCTCCTTCGTGCACTGGATCGCGGCGGTGCCGCTGCTGGTCTGGGCCGCGGTGTGCCTGGGTTACGGCCTGGTGACGGCCATTCGCCAGCGCAATGCCGATATCGCGCTGGCCGGCGTCTCGGCCATGGTCATGCATTTCGGCTGGTCTGTCGGCTTCTGGCTGCAGCTTCTCGGCCTCGGCGCGCGACGTGGGGTGGCGTGATGGCGGTTCAGGTCAAGAACCGCAGCATCGACATCGGCGTGTGCACGTTCCGCCGGCCGGAACTGGCCGACACGCTGCGCTCGCTCGCCGCCATGCAGATGCCTGAAGGCTTCGATGTCAGCGTCATCGTCGCCGACAATGACGACACGCCGAGCGCCCAGGCGCTGGTGACGGCGCTGTCGCAGGAATTGGCGCTGCCGGTCCGCTATCGGCATGCCCCGGCGCGCAACATTTCGGTCGCCCGCAACGCGTGCCTTGATGCCAGCGAGGCGGATTTCCTCGCCTTCATCGACGACGACGAGACTGCTTCCACCCGCTGGCTGGCCGAACTGGTGGCGACGGCCGGGGACAGTGGGGCAACGGCCGTGCTCGGCCCGGTGCGGGCGCTTTATCGCCCGGATGCACCGGACTGGATGCGGCGCGGCGATTTCCACTCGACCTTGCCGGTCTGGGTGCGCGGCGAGATCCGCACCGGCTACACCTGCAACGTCCTGCTGCGCATGGGTTCGGACAGCCTGCGCGGCCGTCGCTTCAGCCTGGCGCGCGGCCAGACCGGCGGCGAGGATACCGAGTTCTTCGATCAGATGGTCAAGGCCGGCGGGCGCATCGCCTTTGCGCAAGAGGCCTGGGTGGACGAGGTGGTGCCGCGCTCGAGGGCCGCGTTCGACTGGCTCGGCCGCCGCCGTTTTCGCGTCGGTCAGACGCATGGCCACCTCCTGGGCAACAATGCGCGTGGCATCGGGCTGATCAAGCATGTCGGCCTGGCCTCCGCAAAGGCAGTCTTTTGTTTCGCCGCCGCACTTCCCGTCGTCGCCAGCCCGGTGCGCAGGAACCGCAGCGTGCTGCGCGGCATCATGCATGTCGGCGTCGTCAGCGGCCTTGTCGGCGTCCGCGAAATCCGCCTCTACGGCCAATCCTCACCTGGGGAAGGAGGCAAGCGTGCAGCCTGACGTCTCCTTCGTCCCCGATGTTTCCGTTGTGATTGCGGCCTACAATGCCGAGGCGACGCTCGACAGGGCGATCGCCAGCGCCATCGCGCAGAAGGGCGTCAGCGTCGAGATCATCGTTGTCGACGACCAGTCACATGATGCCACGCTCGATGTTGCGCGGGCCTACCCGCAGGACATCGTGCGCGTCGTCGCCCTGGCCACGAATCGCGGTCCCGGCGGCGCCCGAAATGCCGGGCTCGACGTCGCCCGCGGCAGGTGGATCGCGGTTCTCGATTCCGACGATGCCGTCTTTCCCGGCCGTCTCGCCGCCATGATCGGCCGCGCCGAAAAAGCCGATGCCCAGATCGCCGTCGACAATCTCCAGGTCGTCCGCGAGGACGGGGTCGTCGAGGATGCGATGTTCCCGCGGCAGTATCTGGAAAGCCTGCGCGAAATTTCGCTGGCCACCTACATCGCCGGCAACATCGTCTTCGAATCGAAATTCAACCTCGGCTACCTCAAGCCGATCTTCCAGCGCAAGTTCCTGGACGAGAACCGGCTTCGCTATGACGAGAAACTGAGGATCGGCGAGGACTACATCTTGTTTGCCCAGGCGCTCGCCAAGGGCGGCAGATGCGTGGTCGAGCCAGAGATCGGCTATGCCTATCATATCCGCAGCGGCTCCATCTCGCGTGTGCTCGAGCTTCACCATGTCGAAGCCATGCGCAAGGCGGATGCCGCATTCGCTCAGACCCATCGGATGGACGAGGCAGCCCAGGCGGCTTTCACCCGGCGCGGCCGCAGCCTGCGCAAGGCGGCCTCCTTCCTGGCGATGGTTCAGCACATCAAGGCGCGGTCCCCGCTCAAGGCGATCCGGACGGCGCTCAGCGACCCGGCGGCGGTCAGGCATATGGGGATGCCGATCGCCGTGCGGTTGCGACGAGTAGCGGCACAGTTTGCCGTGGGGGCGGGGAGGTGAAGATGCAGGCACATGGAGGGATTTTTCGTGGCCTGTGAAGGAACTGCAGTCGATCTCCTCAGAAGGAATTTGCGATGAAGAAAATCAGGAAGGCCGTGATACCGGTGGCGGGGCTTGGAACACGGTTCCTGCCGGCGACCAAGTCGATGCCGAAGGAAATGCTTCCCGTCGTCGACAGGCCTGTCGTGCAATATGCGGTGGACGAGGCCTTCGAAGCCGGCATCGAGCACATTGTGTTCGTGACCGGCCGCAACAAGGCGGTCATCGAGGACTATTTCGACCTGCATCCGGAATTGATTGGAACCCTGGAGCAGACCGGCAAGAAGACCCAGCTGGAGGCGCTCGAAAGCATGCTGCCGGTGGCCGGCGCCACCTCTTTCATCCGCCAGCAGTCGCCGCAGGGCCTCGGCCACGCCGTCTGGTGCGCCCGCGAGGTCATCGGCAATGAGCCCTTCGCCCTGCTTTTGCCTGATATGGTCTCCTTCGGCGGGCGCGGCTGTCTGGCCGAAACCGTCGACCTTTATGAGCGCACCGGCGGCAACGTTATCGCCGTGGAGCGTTGCGATCCGAGCGAGACCAACAAATACGGCATTGTCGGTCGCGGCGCCGATGTCGGCGGTGGTTTCGAGGTCTCGGCCATGGTTGAAAAGCCGGCACCGGCCAACGCGCCGTCGAACTTCTACATCAACGGCCGCTACATCTTGCAGCCCGAGATCTTCGCGCTGCTGGGCAACCAGCAACGCGGCGCTGGCAACGAGATCCAGTTGACGGACGCCATGGTCCGCCTGTCGAAGGACCAGCCATTCTTCGCCCAGCCTTTCCTGGGTCGCATGTTCGATTGCGGGTCCAAGGAAGGCTTCATCCAGGCCAACATCGCCTTCGCGCTGTCGCGCAATGACATGAAGGGCCCGGTTTTCGAGATGCTTCAGGAGTTCGTCCGGTCGCATGAACGCCAGGAAGAAGCCGCATAATGCCCATCTTTCGGGAGTATTGCCGGATGGCTGGCGGCGAGGGGCCGACAGGCCCCCGCCGTCTGGCATGAAGCTTGCGTTGCTTCTTGGCAATGCTCCCGATCGTTGCGGCGCCTGCAAGCCCAAGCATGATCCCGGAAAGTGGCTCCCGGTTTCCGGAAAGACAATGCTTAAAAACTGAGACAGGTCATGATCCCGGAAGTTTCGGAAAAGATCATGCCCAAACAAAGAGATAGAGCCTCAACCCGATGATCGGGAACGCAACAGGCTCTGGGATTGGACCGACGATGAATTATGCCAATTTTCCTCTCGACAAGAGGATGCCATTGCCGAATTCGGACGCAGCAAATGGCGAAGACTTCATCGATATCGAGCGGCTGCTTGGCATGGCTGCGCGGCAGGCCAAGGTGGTTGCCGTGTGCGCTGCCATCGGTCTTTTCCTGGGCATGCTCTATCTGCAGACAACGCCCCCCAAATATGTGTCGGTCTCGAGCGTGCTGATCGACGAGGGCCTGAACAAGATCGTCGACGATATTTCGGCGGCGTCGACGACCATGCAGACCGATTCCGCCATTCTGAGCCAGATCGAGATCCTGACCTCGACGCGGCTCGCCGCGGTGGTCGTCGACAAGCTCAAACTCGACCAGAACGAAGCGTTCATGAATCCGCCGCAGTCGGCGCTTGCCCGGGGCGTCGGCCTGATCCGCAGCCTGATCCAGTATGTCCACCCCAGCGCCCCCATGCCGGGCATGGGTGACTTCAGCAAGCTCGACCCCGCAACGCGCGATGCGCTGATTGCCGCGGCGGGCCGCGACTACGCCATCCTCAAGCTGCAGAACGAGATCCGGGCGGATCGTGTCGGACGAAGCTACGTCATCGCGCTTGGCTATCAGGCGACGGATCCAGGACTGGCGAAAGCCATCACCAAAGCCTATGCCGACGCCTATCTTGCCGATCAGCTCGATGCCAGCTTCGACGCCACCGAGCGCGCGGCGGTCTGGCTGCAGGGCCGGCTGACGGAACTGCGCGAAAGCTCGCAGCAGGCATCGCTGGCGGTCGAGAAGTTCAGGGCCGAACACGGGCTGTCCGCCAACAGCGACGGCCAGCTGATGAGCGACAAGCAGCTTGCCGACCTCAACGCCCAGCTCATCGTGGCGCAGGCCGACACGGCGCGCGCCAGCGCCCGCTACCAGCAGTACAAGTCGATCGTCGACAGCGGCTCGGACAACGCTTTCAAGGACGCCGCAATATCGGCCGACCAGCCGAGCAGCTCGGTCATTTCGGCGCTCAAGACCCGCTATCTCACCGTCGCCAAGCGGCAGCAGGATGTCGAGGCGAATTTCGGTCCCGATCATCCTCAGGCCGTGGCGCTTGCCAAGGAAAAGGCCGACATATCGAAGCAGATCTTCGGTGAGCTGAAACAGCTCACCGAAAGCTATCGCAACGAGTATGAGGTCGCGCAGGCGCGCGAGACCGCGCTCCGGGCCAATGTCGCCGCCGCACAGGGCAAGAGTTCCATCGACAACCAGTCGCAGGTCCAGTTGCGCGACCTCGACCAGAAGGCGACAGCGCTCACCACGCTCTATCAGACGTTCCTCGGCCGCTACGAGGAAGCCGCGCAGCAGCAATCCTTCCCGGTCGGCAAGATCCGCATCATCTCAGATGCCTCGACGCCGCTCTCCGCCTCGAGCCCGCGCACCGTCATCGTGCTCGGACTGTCGCTCGTGCTCGGCGTGCTGATGGGCGCCGGCTTTGGCGGCCTCAACGAATTCAACGAGCGGTTCTTCCGGACCGGCGAGGAGGTCCGCGACCGCGTCGGCCTCAAATTCCTCGGCTACCTGCCGACCGTCGGCAGCAGACCCGCCAAGGAGGACAAGCAGGCCGAGGCTCAGCCGGATGCCAAGACAGTCAGGTCGCCGGCCGCCAACGAAAGGCGGGCGCGCATGCGGGTCAGCATCGACGCTCCGTCATCGATGTTCGCCGAAACGCTGCGCAGCGCCAAGATCGCCTTCGATGTCGTGATGGAAGGGCAAGGCAGCCGCGTGGTCGGCGTCATCTCGGTGCTTCCCGGCGAAGGCAAGTCGACGGTCGCGGCCAATCTCGCAGGGCTGCTGGCCGCCAATGGCGCCAGGACGCTGCTCATCGATGGCGATTTGCGCAATCCGGGCCTCAGCCGCAGCCTCGGCATGGAGGCCGAGCAGGGCCTGATGGAGGCCGTGGTCAACGGCCAGACCTGGCAATCCGTCGGCAAGATCGACCGGCAGACCAAGCTCGCCATTATCCCCGCCGTGCTGCGCGGCAACTTCTCGCACACCAGCGAGCTCTTGTCCTCAGCCGGAATGCGGCGCTTCATCGAGAACGCCAAGGAGACCTTCGAATACATCGTCGTCGATCTGCCGCCGCTCGGGCCGGTGGTCGACGCCAAGGCCTTCGCGCCGTTGGTCGACGGCTTCGTGCTGGTCACCGAATGGGGCCGCACGCCGCGCGCCATGGTGCGCTCGATGCTGGAATCCGAACCCTACGTCGCCAACAAGATCGTCGGCGCGGTGCTGAACAAGGTCGACCTGAAGAAGCTCGCCAGATATGGATCGTTCGGGGCTTCGGAGAAATTCTTCGACAAATATTCGACCTACTATCTCGACAAGTCGGAAGTACGCACCAAGGCAGCGGTCTAGGCAGCGGCTACCTGGATTTCCGCCTTGACGGAATGGGCGGTGAAGCACTGTTCATGCGCCAAGGTTGGAATCCCGGCGACCAGCCGCGCGTCAGTCGCGCGATAGGGACAGTCCCGCGAGAAGCGGCGCGTACGCGGCGAGCCTGCGGGATACGAACTCGGTGAAGAGCCGCACGCGCTTTGTCTTGCGTGTCTCACCCTGTGTGAGAAGCCAAACCGTTCCGTACATGTGCAGGTCGGTACCTGGCACCCTCGCCAGCAGGGGGTCGGCATCGCCGATGAAGCACGGCAGTGTCGTCATCCCGAGCCCTTGCCGTACAGCAACGATCTGCGCCTCGCCGTCCGTGGTCCTGAATGGAACCGCCGTGGTGCGAACCTCACCCTCGCTGGCCCATTGCGGAATTCCATGACTGCTTATGACGATCCAGCGGATAGGATCAGGGGCGCCCGCACGCCATGCGGCCAGTCGATCCCGGGACATGTAGACGCCGCCGAACAGCTCCGCTCCCTTCAGGCCGTGAAGATTGAGCGGCAGGGTTTTGCGGTCGTAGACGACGCGCACCGCGACGTCGGCGTCTCGGTTGGTCAGATTTGCCAGCTCGCCGGACGACAAGATTTCCATCTCGATGTCCGGATGCAGACGCGCGAAGTCGGCGAAGTCCGGCATGAGCAGGTGTGTCGCGAGCGTCGGAGCCAGCGTCACCCGCAGAAGCCCGCGCACGCTCTGGTCGCGACCGAAGACGCGTGTCTCCAGCTGGTGCGACGACGCTTCCATCCGCTCCGCGAGCTCGAGGACCTCCTCGCCCGCGGCCGTCAGGCGGTAGCCCGAAGGCAGCTTTTCGAACATCTGCGCCCCAAGGCGGTCCTCGAGCTGGGCGATGCGTCGCAGCACGGTCGCGTGGTTGACGCCGAGGCGCTTGGCGGCGGCCCGCACCGAGCCTCCGCGTGCGACGGCAAGAAAGTAGCGAACGTCATCCCAGTCGATCATGGTGCAATCCCGCACCGCGCGGTGCGCCTTCCAAAGCCCTGACTATCGTACAACAGTACAGGGCGGCCATCATAACACTTGTCGACGAGCGGGCCCAATTCCGAACGGCGGAACCTTATCGTCACGGCTGCCGTTAATAGCCGTGCCGGATCGATTTCGCACCACCGATGTGCGCGCTTCCTCACTCAATGCCTGACCTCGGCAGACCCATCTTCAGGTCTCGGGACTTTCCCGAATGACCAAGGCGGAAGCCTGGAAGGATGCACGTCATGACCAGATTGAATGGAAAGACCGCCGTCATCACCGGCGGCGCTACCGGCATCGGCCGCGCCGCAGCAAAGCGCTTCATCGAGGAGGGCGCCTTCGTCTTCATCTTCGGCCGCCGGCAGGAAGCGCTCGACGCCGCTGTGGCGGACCTCGGGCCCAATGCCCGCGCGGTGAAAGGCTCGGTCTCGGATGAGGTCGACCTCGACCGGCTCTACGCGGCTGTGAAGGCCGAGCGCGGAAGCCTCGACATCGTCTTCGCCAATGCCGGGGCCGGAGGCCCGCTTCCGCTCGGCCAGATCACCGCCGAGCACATTGACGAAACCTTCGATACCAATGTGAAGGGTACGATTTTCACGGTCCAGAAGGCGTTGCCGCTGATGGGCCCGGGCGCTTCGATCATCCTGACCGGGTCGAGCGCCGGCACGACGGGCGCCCCGGGATTCACTGCCTACAGCGCGAGCAAGGCGGCAGTGCGCAATCTCGCGCGGACCTGGGCGGAGGACCTGAAGGGCACCGGCATCCGGGTCAACGTGTTGTCGCCCGGGGCGACGGCGACCGAACTCGCCAAGGAAGCGCTGGGCGAGGAGGGCCAGAAGGCCTACGGCGCGATGACTCCGCTCCAGCGCATGGCCGATCCCGCGGAGATCGCGGCGGTGGCTGCCTTTCTCGCGTCGTCGGACAGCAGCTTCATGACCGCCAGCGAGGTCGCCGTCGACGGCGGCCTGGCACAACTCTGACCCCGGCGCGGGCCACGCTTCTCAAACTTTACGAAAAACCAAAACACACGACCAAAGGCGAAAGATTATGAAAAAGCTCGAAGGTAAGGTTGCAGTCATCACAGGCGGAAGCAGCGGGATTGGCTTGGCGACGGCCAAGCGTTTTGTGGAAGAAGGTGCGCAGGTCGTGATCGTTGGACGACGCGAGAAAACCTTACAAGAGGCCGCGACCCTTATCGGGAGAAACGTGACAACAGTCGTGGGCGACGTCTCGCGCTTGGAAGATCTGGACCGGCTCTACGCCACCGTCAAAGAGAAACATGGTCACATCGACATTCTCTTCGCAAACGCGGGCGCAGGGACAGTCGCGCCGCTCGCGGCAGCTACTGAGGCCCATTTTGACCAGACCTTCGATGTGAACGTGAAGGGGTTGTTCTTTACGGTGCAGAAGGCCCTTCCCCTTTTCAAAGACGGCGGATCGATCATTCTGAACTCTTCGGTCTCGAATGTGATGGGGCTGCCAGCGTTCAGCGCCTACGCAGCAAGTAAGGCAGCTGTTCGCAGCTTCTCGCGGTCTTGGACACTGGAACTGAAGGACCGCAATATTCGCGTCAATACGATGAGCCCTGGCGCGATCGAGACTCCCGCCTTGGCGACAACGACCGGCCTTAACGCTGAGCAAGCCGAGCAGGCGGTCGCCCAGTTTGCTGCACAGATCCCAATGGGTCGCAGGGGCAAGCCAGAGGAAATCGCGGCTGCCCTCACGTTCCTCGCCTCGGATGAAAGCTCCTACATCACCGGTATAGATCTCGCGGTCGATGGTGGTTGGGCGCAGGTCTGAGCCCCGGCGCGGTCCCGTGGCTGGCCCTTCAGCCCCGCCAGTAGTGATCCCGCTTCTCAAACTTTAGTTCCAACACAAGATAGGAGAAACATTGTGAGCTACGCAATTGTCGGCTTCGGCAATATCGGCAAGGCCCTGGCCAAGGCGTTTGCCCGCAAGGGCATCGACGTGTCCGTTGCAACCACGCGCGACCCGGAAAGCTTTGCAGCCGATGCGGCCGCGATCGGACCCACGATCATTCCCAAAAAGCTGGCGGACGCGGTCAAGGCGGACATCATCTTTTTAGCTGTCCGTTTCGAGTCGCACCCGGATGTCGCGAAGGCGCTCGCCACCTGGCAGGGAAAGACCATCGTCGATGTGACCAATGCCTACGGCGTGCCTCCTGAAAAATTGGGGGGACAGCCTTCTTCCAAGTTCGTTGCACAGGCATTTTCGGGTGCAAAACTGGTCAAGGGCTTCAACCATCTGGTCGCTGCTGTCCTTGATCAGGATCCGGCCCTACATGGTGGCAGAAGAGTCGTATTTCTGGCGAGCGACGATGACGCTGCCGCAGCGGAGATTGCTGCGCTCGCGGAAAAGCTCGGTTTCGCGCCGATCAAACTTGGCGGGCTTTCGGAAGGTGGGTTGCTGGTCCAGGCGCGCGGAAATGGCTGGGGTCATCTGATCTTTAAGGACTTGGCCAAGTTCGACGGATGAGCACGACGTGCCAACAGGCAGGCGCACGATGCACGGATCGGGTCGAGCACGATCCGACCCAAGCGAAATGGAGAAATTCCCATGAGTATCGAGAAGAACATCCAGACCGTGAAGGACTTCTTCGCCGCGATCGGCAGCGGCGACAAGGAGGCTCTGTTGGCGCTGGTCGCCGAAGACATCGAGTGGATCATCCCGGGCGAGGACTGGCCGCTGGCAGGAACGCGCCACGGACACGCCGGGCTGGCGGATTTGCTTGAGACGGCATCCAAGTCGATAGAAACGTCCACCGAACCCCGGGAATTCGTAGCGCAGGGGGACCGGGTTCTGGTCGTCGGCTCCGCCAGGGGGAAGATCAAAGCCACGAACAAGACGTTCGAGGACGACTGGATCTTCGCCATCACCGTCCGGGACGGCAGACTGACCACCATCCGGGAATACGTCGACACGCAAGCGCTGGCCCGGGCCTCGCGGATGAACGCGTCCGGAACTGCGTAGCGCTTGCCCTCTGCAGCCATCGGCCCGTGGATTGCCCCATTGTACGCCGCGCGCTCGTCTAATGCCCAACCGTAAAGGAGATTCCGATGTACGACCAATCCAAGCTATCCGAGTTGATCCGGTTCGCACGTGTAGATGCGGGCTCCACAGTCATTGACGTCTACCCAGGCGACGGCGATTGGACGCGCCTGTTCTCCGACGCCGTGGGCCCCGGAGGTCGGGTCTACAGCTTCGTGCCGGCCGAAGTCGCCGACTTCAAGAACGATCCGGTTGGCCGCATGCGGACGCTCGCGAAGGAGCCGGGCCGAGAGAATGTCGAAGCCGTCTCGGCGGATCTCGTCGCGATGCCGGAGGTCACGCAGCCAGCGGATGTCCTGTGGCTGCACCTGTTCTACCACGACCTCCACACCGCGCTGATTCAGAAGAAGGGTGCGACGGCGGCCGACTTCAATCGAGCCGTCTACAAGCGGCTGAAGCCCGGCGGGTCCTACGTCATCGTCGACCACGCCGCCGCCGCTGGGTCGGGCACGAACGACACCCAGGCGCTGCATCGGATCGACCCTGCCTCTGTTCGCGAGGAGGTGGAGGCGGCCGGCTTCGTACTGGACGCGGAAAGCACAATGCTCGCGAACAAGGACGATCCGCACGCGATCAAGGTCTTCGATCCCTCGATCAAAGGCGAGACCGATCGCTTCGCCTATCGGTTCGTGAAGCCCTGACACGTCCCGGCGCTGAATTCATGTCGACCTCCATGATGGCAGCGTCATTGGAGTTTTCCGTGAAGAGCTGGAGGTCGGCTGCCAGACAGCAGCCGTGGCGGCGCCATCGCCTGATCAGGTTTTGCAAAGCCTGGACGTCGACGCCCCAGACCTGATGCCGGCATGAACGAACACGAATTTCCTCAACCGGCCGATGGCGTCTAAGCGGCCTTGAGCCGGTAGCGGAAGACGGTGTGGTCGAGCAGCAGCCGGATACGCGGTTCGGCCTCGGTGGCGACCAGCCAGCTTGCCGCGATCATGGTCGCGCCGACGACCGCCATCGACAGGAGATAAGGCACTCCGGCACGGACCATCGGCCCAAGCATTGCCGCGCCGACGACGTCGTGGATCAGGTAGAGCGGATAGGTCATCAGGCCGATGCGGCGCCAGCCGCTCCAGCTGAGGTCGAGCCGCAGCGACCACGCCATCAAGGCGATGGCGACGAGGAAGATCAGCATCGGTGGCGCATAGGGCATCACGGCATTGACCTTGATGCTATGGACGTCGACCGAACTGGCGATCTGCAGCACGCCGCCGCCGAGGAACAGCAGGCAGAAGGCAAGGCGCGAGGGCGTCAGCGCCTTGAACCGCATCAGCCAGAGCAGCACGCCGACGGCGAAGAAGCAGCCATGGTGCACCAGGGTGAGTTGCAGCCAGCGTGTCTCGGCGAAGTCCGCCCAGCCGAGCGGATAATAGAGGCACCAGAACAGCGTGCTGACCAGGCCGATGAAAATGGCGACCGCCTCCATCAGATGGAAGCGGCCAAGCCGCAGCAGGATCCAGACGACGGCGTAGAAGGCGATCTCGATGCCGAGCGTCCAGTAGACGCTGTCCACCCAGGGACCATAGGGCGCGAACAGGCCGGTGCGGACCAGCCTGACCGCCGCATCGGTCGGCCAGCTCAGGCCGATGAGAAGAAGCAGCACGGCGGTAACCGGTGCGCAGATCCAGACGGCCGGCGCCAGCCGCTTCACCCTGGCCTCGAAAAACCGCAGCGGCGTCGACTTCTCGGCGCTGAAGGCGATGACGAAGCCGCTGATGACGAAGAATATCTCGACGCCGACCCAGCCTGACCCGACCCAGGCGCCTATATCGGGTTGCGGGGGGATACCACCCGTGGCCTGCGCCGAGATGCCATCGGGATAGGCCCACACCCAGAAGCCATAGTGGTAGACCATCACAAGCACGGCGGCGAGGAACCGCAATATGTCGACGCCGCCAAACGTAATTTTCTGCTGAGCCATACCGCACCGTCGGATGGCCCCCCACCCATCACTGTAGGGTGGCTTGCTGCATTGCACAATAAAAGTATTGCTTGCCAATCAGCTTCAGCCAACCGGCAAGGAAAGGTTGTGCGGGGATCGCTCCCGCTTCAGCCTCAAACCCCGATCCCGCGCGCCTTCATCGCCGCGGTGATCTCGTCGAGGATGGCCGGGTCGTCGATGGTCGCTGGCATCGTCCACGCTTCCTTGTCGGCGATCTTCTGCATGGTCCCGCGCAGGATCTTTCCCGACCGCGTCTTGGGCAGGCGCTTGATTGTCACCACGGTCTTGAAGGCGGCGACCGGGCCGATACGCTCGCGCACCAGCGCGACGACCTCCTTCTCGATGGCGCCGCCGTCGCGCGCGACGCCGGCGTTCAGCACCACGAAGCCGAGCGGAATTTGCCCCTTCATCGCGTCGGCAATGCCGACGACCGCGCATTCGGCGACATCGGGATGGGCGGCCAGCACCTCCTCCATGGCGCCGGTCGACAGCCGGTGGCCGGCGACGTTGATGATGTCGTCGGTGCGGGCCATCACATAGAGATAGCCGTCCTCGTCCATCATGCCCGCATCGGCAGTCTTGTAATAGCCGGGGAACTCCTCGAGGTAAGCCTGGCGGAAGCGCTGGTCGGCGTTCCACAGCGTCGGCAGGCAGCCCACCGGCAGCGGCAGCTTGACCACGACATTACCGAGCGTTCCGCGCGGCACCTCATGGCCGGCATCGTCGAGCACGCGGATGTCGTAGCCGGGCATCGGCACGCCGGGCGAACCGTATTTCACCGGCAGCAAGCCGAGCCCGGCCGGGTTGATCGTCATCGGCGAGCCGGTCTCGGTCTGCCACCAATGGTCGACCACCGGTACGTTGAGCTTCTGCTCCGCCCATTTGATGGTTTCGGGGTCGGCGCGCTCGCCGGCCAGGAACAGCGTGCGGAATTTCGACAGATCGTATCTGGGAACGAACTCGCCCTTGGGGTCCTGTCCCTTGATCGCCCGGAACGCCGTCGGCGCGGTGAACAGCGCCACCACGCCATGGTCCGAGATCACCCGCCAGTAGGTGCCGGCATCGGGCGTGCCGATCGGCTTGCCTTCGAACAGGATGCTGGTGCAGCCATGCAGCAGCGGTCCGTAGACGATGTAGGAATGGCCGACCACCCAGCCGACATCGGACGCCGCCCAGAACACTTCGCCCGGCTTCACGCCGAACTCGTTCTCCATCGTCCATTTCAGCGCGACCATGTGGCCGCCATTGTCGCGCACGATGCCTTTGGGCTGGCCGGTCGTGCCTGAGGTGTAGATGATGTAGAGCGGGTCGGTGGCGAGCACCGGCACGCAGTCGACATTGGCGCCCGCCGCCCGCTCGCGCGCGACGGCGTCGGCATAGTCGATGTCGAAATGCTCCTTCAACTCGCAGCGCAGCTGGTCGCGCTGCAGGATCAGGCAGGCATCCGGCTTGTGGCGGGACATCTCGATCGCTTTGTCGAGCAGCGGCTTGTAGGCAACGATCCGGCCCGGCTCCAGGCCGCAGGAGGCCGAGATGATCAGCTTCGGTTTGGCGTCGTCGATGCGGGTGGCCAATTCATGCGAGGCAAAGCCGCCGAAGACGACCGAATGCACCGCGCCGATGCGGGCGCAGGCGAGCATGGCGATGGCCGCCTCCGCCACCATCGGCATGTAGATGATGACGCGGTCGCCCTTGCTGATGCCCCGGTTCTTCAGCACCGAAGTGAGCGCCACCACCTCGCGCTTCAGCTCGGCATAGGTGAATTTTTTCACCGTTCCGGCGATGGCGCTGTCATGAATCAGCCCGATCTGGTCGGCGCGTCCGCCGGCGACATGCCGGTCGATGGCGTTGTAGCAGGTGTTGCAGGTCGCGCCGGTGAACCAGCGGCCATAGACGCCGGCGGTGGCATCGAACACCTTGTCCCAGGGCGAATACCAGTCGATCGCGCCGGCCGCGTCCGCCCAGAATTTCTCCGGATCGCGTTTCCAGCCGTCATAGACCTCGTGATAGCGTGAAGCCATCCGTAACCTCCCCAGGAACCATTTGCCGTCTTTGCCAATAGCCTATGCTGTTTTTTCCGGCGCTGTCTCCCCTGATTTTCGTCTGAACCGGTCCCGGCTTGACCCTTGGCGCGCCGCATCGTGAAGTGAAGCCTTCTCGGGGGAGGATCTGAGCAATGCGTCATCCAGTGTCGATCATGGCAAAACCGGTGTTTGCGCTGACGATCGGCGCGGTGCTCGCCATCTCCACTGCAACCGCCCTGGCCGGAGATGCCGCGGCCAGGCGCATTATCGGCTTCTCACCCGACGGCGCCTACTTCGCCTTCGAGCAATATGGTGAGCTCGATGGCGGCGCCTCGGCTTCCGGTTATTCCGAAATCGATATCATCGACACGCGCAGCGATGAGTTCGTTGGCGGCAAGCCGATCCTGATCGTCGATGAATCCGAGGCGTCGACGCTGACGCTTGAACAGGCGAGAGCGCAAGCGGCTGCCAAGGCAAAACCCATCCTGGCCAAATATGCCATCGCTCCGCGCGGCAAGCAGACCGCCTCCGACAAGTTCACCTTTCCGGGCGAGATGGTTGCCTATTCCGACATTTCCCGCCTCGAACAGGCATCGCAGAAATGGCTTTCGCCGCTCTACGACGAGACCGGAATTTCGACCATCCAGCTCGACGAGATCCTGGCAGGCAGCACCAACGATTGTTCGGCGAGTTTCGACGACGCTCAGCAAGGCGGGCAGGCACCTCAAGGCGACAAGACCCTTCAGGGGGACAAGACTGGCAAGGCGCTCGGTTTCCGCCTGACGCTGCAGGGCCAGGACGGCAAGCTGTTCAAGACCTTGCATGAGGACAAGACCGTGCCGGGCTCGAGAAACTGCCCGACCTCCTACAGCCTGTCGGAATCCTACGAATACACGCCATCCGGCAAACCGGCGGTGATCGTCGTGCTAGTGCAGCGCTTCAGCCAGGGCTTTGAAGGACGCGACCGCCGTTTCATCGCCGTGACCGGGCAGCCCCGCTGAGAGACCGGCCGATAGCCGTCAAGAGAGGTTCACCGTTTCACGGAAACGGCGACCCTCTCTAACTCTTTGTTTTTACGCAATTCCCAAGGGAAAGCGCTACGCGCTTTTCCCGGGAAAACCGGTTCCCACTTTTCCTGGAATTAGTCTAACGAACGGTATTCATTGGACAAAATGTCGACTGCACTAGATCGGCAGGGCCACAAGCATGAGGCCTACGCCGCCGAAGATCAAAATGGCTGCCGCCAGGGTTTTCCGATGACGTTCGAAAGTCGTCGGAGCCCGCTCCCAGTTGTAACGCATACGCTATCTCCCCAAAACCCCGGGAGTCCTTACCTTACTTAGGGGAAGAAATGCAACTGTCCGGCCCGTCAACACACTTGCCTGTGGCGTCATCGCGACGACTATTTCTGGGACGGTTTTCGGCAGGGAGCAGTTGAGGCCGCATTCTTCGATCGGCAGGACTCCGTCGCAGAGGCAAAGCAGCGTGGGCCATCTCCCCGGCCGGCCGATAGACAGCGCCCCACCACCGCGCTATCTCATTTCGGGGTTCTTGCAGGCTTGTCGGGGTTGGTGATGGATATTGTCTCTGGAACGATCTTGCGGCTGGCGGACGACGCCTCGGTCCAGCATGTCGGCGACGGTGCCGTCGTGCTTCTGGCGCGCAGCGGCCAGCTCTATACCTGCAACGGCACCACCGAAGCCTTTCTCGACAAAGTCGATGGCGCGCGCAGCCTCGATCAGATCGTCGGCCTGCTTTGCGAGGAGTTCGAGGTCGACAAGGATACGCTGGGTGAGGATATGGCGGCATTGGCCGCCGATCTGGTCTCGGAAGGCATCCTCGCCGCCCCAGGTGCTTGATGGCTGAGGTAGGCGCATGATGGCTGACGGTCCGCTCCTGCGTGCCCTGTTTCGCTGCCATCTCTGGGCAAGCGCCCGGCTGATGCCGGCCCTCATTGCCGGGCGCAGCTTCGAGGACGTGCTGAAATGGGCGCCGCTCGCCTCCTCGACGCCCTATCGCGGCCTGCCTGCCGCCTACATCATCGCCCACGTCAACCGCACTGTGCGCCATCCCTGGTTGATGCGCGACCGCAGATGCCTGCGTGAAGGCCTGCTCGGCCATCGTTTCCTGCGCCTCGCCGGCTTCGATCCGGAGCTGCGTTTTGGCGTCGATCCGAAGTCGCTGCAGACGCCACGCGTCTCGGCGCATTGCTGGGTCTGCCTCGACGGCAGGCCGGTGGTCAGTGACAGCCTTCCCGGCATGGTCGAGATCTATCGCCACCATGCCGATGCCTCAAAGGCGCGCCCCGCGTGAGCAGGCCTTCAGCGTGTTATAGTCTCAACGGTCAAGTCCTCGGCATCTCGGCCGAACGCTCCGAGCTGTGGCAGGATTTCGACAGGATGCTGGGCATTCTGCGTATCGAAGGCGCCGTCGAGCCGGACTTTCGCCTTGATATTAACGAGGCGGATATCCTGGACGAGGCACCCGGCGGATCGCTCGTCTTCGACGGCGAAATACCCGAAGACGGCTACTGCCGGATGATTGCCGACGGCGGCACCACCCATCTCGTCTTTCCCGGACGCCAGACCGTTGCCATCAATGACGAGGAAGGGTGGGCCGAGCTCAGGATTCGCGCTGGTGCGAAGGCCGCCTGGACGCCGTCAATGCTGGTGCTGGATGCCGCACTCGACGCTGGCGGCCAGCATATGCTGCACACCGCCGGGCTGACGCTGCCGGGGCACGATGCCGTAGTCCTGATCCACGCGCCAAGCGGCACCGGCAAGACCACGACGTCGCTGGCGCTGGCAACGCAAGGCTTTGGCCTGTGCTCCGACGATGCCATGATCCTGAACGTCGTTTCGGGCAAGCCTCTGGCCTGGGGTCTGCCGCGCCACGTCAAGATCCACCAGAAGACCGCCGAAATGATCCCGCTGGTTGCGCCTTGCCTTGGCCCATCATGGGACAGGAATGGCGAACAGGCCGTCTCGCTCGAGCGGTTGAGCGAGATCGTCCGGATCGAGAGCCCGGTCGCCAGGCCGGTGGCGGCCCTGCTGCATCTGGCGCGGTCCGCCGACAACGAGACCCGATTGGTGCCCATGGCGCGGACCGACGCGATGGTGGCGCTGGCGATGGACAATGTCCGCACCGGCATGACCGGCCTGCTGCCGCTGCAGAAGCGCCGGCTGGCAACGATCGGCAGACTGGTGTCCTCGGTGCCGACCTTCACCCTCGAAGTGGGCGCGCGCCCGGCCGACGCGGCGGCGTTGATCAACGCCACATTGACCGAGCAGGACTGAAACCGGAGGTTCAGCCTGGGTACGGCCTGGCCCTGGCCAGCCGCTGGATCCAGCGGAAAGCATCGCGGCGCAGGCGCGAGCTGATTTTTTCCCGGGAATTGACCCGGAGCAGCGTGTTCGTCGTGATCAACCGCTTGGCGAGCCTTATCGAAAGGTCTGGTTTGATGCGCCCGGCGAGCTCGAGCGCGCGAGCCTCGCCGAACAGTTCACCGGTCACGTTGAGCACGATCGCCAGTTCGAGTTCGACGCCGGTCATGCGGGCGGCGTCGAGCAGGCGGGTTTCGGATTCCTCTGATTGCAGCGCTCGCACCCCTTGCAGCACGTCGACACAAAGCTGCAGGCGATGGAATTTGTGCCCGCCGGCCGCATGCACGATGGCGATCGTCAGAAGCGCGGCTGGCGTGTCCGTCGCCTCGCCGTCGATGATGCCCAGTTCGCGGAACCCCAGCGACAGGCGCCGCCGCATCCCGCTGTCATGCACCAGGTCGCCATGCAGTTCCACCAACAGGCTGGAATTCTCCTTTTCCAGCCATTTGAATTCCTGCAGTTGGTAGGATTCGGCCTCGTCGCTGCCGAGCACGAAGCCGCATGCCGCGATCACTTGGTTCGCCCGTGCCAGATTGGCGGGCTCGACCAGGATGTCGATGTCGGTGAACGGCCGGTCGGATACGTTGCGATAGAGCTTGCGCGCGAAGACCGGTCCCTTGACGATCCGCGCCGGAATGCCTTGCGCCTCCATCCCCTTCATGATGCGGGCGCCATGATATTGCAGCAGCATCGACTGGCCGGTGGCGATCGTCGCCTTGTCGCGCAAATCGTCGAGCTTCCCCCGTACGCCGGCGTCCGGCGGCGGATGCGCGTCGCCACGCTCCTGCAATTTACGCAGCATGATCGGCAGGACGCCGTGGAATTCGGCATTGTCGAGCAGCGCCGACAGTGCCTTTGCCGACAAATTGTCCTCGACCGCCGCGGCCTCCGGATCGGCGAAACGCAGCAGCAGTCTTTCTTCGGCTGACGTAAGCGATGGCAGCATCAACGCGGACAATGTCGCAAATCAGGGGAATGTTCCGGGAGATGGTTGCAGAAAAGCGTAGCTGAAGCCAGCTTTACATGCCCCAGCGCAAGGCCGCCGTGTGGACGGGCGCGTCCCACCAGCCGGTCATCTCGTCATCGAGCATGGTGAGCGTGATCGAGCAGCCGGCCATGTCGAGCGAGGTGACATAGCTGCCGACCAGCGAACGGCTTATCGTCACGCCGCGCGTCTCGAAAATCTTTCGCGCGCTGTTGTACATCAGATAGAGCTCCATCAGCGGCGTGCCGCCGAAGCCATTGACAAACAGCAGCGCCGGTCCTTTTGCCTTGTCGCCGAGATCGCCCAGGATTGCGGTACAGATCTCCTCGGCAATCGCATCGGCGCTCTTCAACGTGTCGCGGCGGCGGCCCGGCTCGCCATGGATGCCGACGCCGAATTCCATCTCGCCGTCGCTTATGTCGAAGGTTGGCTTGCCGGCCGCCGGCACCGTGCCGCTGGTCAGCGCTACGCCCATCGAGCGGGTGGCGGCATTGACGCGTTCGCCCAGCGCCTTCAGCACCGGCAACGCCAGGCCATGCTCGGCCGCCGCGCCGACGATCTTTTCCACCACCAGCGTACCGGCGACGCCGCGCCTTCCGGTCGTGTAGGACGAGTTCTCGACGGCGACGTCGTCATTGGTCACCACCTGCAAGACGCCATCCGACATTTCCGCCGCCATGTCGAAGTTCATCACATCGCCCTCGTAGTTCTTGACGATGAACAGGCAGCCGGCGCCGCTGTCGACGGCCTGCGCCGCCGCCAGCATCTGGTCCGGCGTCGGCGAGGTGAACACCTGGCCGGGGCAGGCGGCGTCCAGCATGCCATGGCCGACAAAGCCGGCATGCAGCGGCTCGTGGCCCGAGCCGCCGCCGGAGATCAGCGCCACCTTGCCCGGCCGCAAGGTCTTGCGGCGGACGAATTTATGGTCCTCGCCAAGCGCGAGGATATCGGCATGGGCGGCCACGAAACCGTCGAGGCTCTCGGTCAGCACCGTGTCCACCGCGTTCATAAATTTCTTCATGGCGTCCTCCCAAACAGCCCGGCAAGAATGGTCAGCTGCCACCCTTGCCGGCGATGCTGGTGATCTTCTGGATGAATTCGTTGATCGCCCGGTCGAGCGCCGCATTCTGCTTGTCGTCGCCGAAATCCGGCACGACAAGCGACACATGCCGCGTCTTGCGCATGCCCGCGGCGATCGACATTTTCCCCGGATGCGCCTGATGGTAGGCGGCGAGGAACTGATCCCGCTCGGCCGGACTGAAATGGCAGACGGAAAAGATAGCCGGCAAATGCTTGGATGGAATCGGCACCGTATAGGCCGGGCTCGAAATCTGCGTCACGAAGCTGCGGTGCTTGCCGAGCGCGTCGGCCAGGCGCTGGCGCATGCCGGACGGGCGCTGGTCGATCACCTGCGACAGGATCGTCTTGTAGGCGCGGATCGCCTCTTCGGAACCGGGTTCGGGTTTGATGTCAACCATGCCGGCCGCGCCTAGACCGAAACATAAGATATGGCCGCCTTGGCCATGGCGAGCTGCGCCGGCGCGACGGACAGGTCGCGCAAGCCGGTTTCGAGCAGCGAAGGGATCGCGGCCGGATCACCGCCGGCATCGCCGCACAGGCTGACGGGAATGTTGTTTTCCCGTCCAAAGGCCGTGACCGAGCCAATCAGCCGCAGCACCGCCGGATGGCGGACCGAATTGAGGTGGGCCACAGCAGCGTTGTCCCGCGCGGCCGCCATCACATATTGCGTCAAATCGTTGGAACCGATCGAGAAGAAGGCGACGCCGGCGAACGCCTCCGGCGCGATGGCGACTGAAGGCACCTCGACCATGATGCCAAGCGGCGGCATTTTGTGGGCAACACCGCGCACGGCAAGTGCTGCCTGCTCCTCCGCAAACAATGCGGCTGCTCGTTCATACTCATCGGCCATGGCGATCATCGGAAACATGACCCTGAGATTGCCGTGTGGCGCAGCGCGCAGCAATGCCCTGATCTGTACGCGAAAAATGTCGAGCCGCGCCAGTGACAGCCTGATGCCGCGCAGCCCGAGGAACGGATTGCCTTCCTCGACGGTGAAGCCCGGCACCGGCTTGTCGCCGCCGGCGTCGACAGTGCGGATCGTCACCGATTTCCCGTCGGCCCATTCCAGCACCTTGCGATAGGCGCGATACTGCGTCTCCTCGTCCGGCAATGTCTTGCCGAACAGGAATTCGGTGCGCATCAGGCCGACCCCGTCGCAGGTCGCGATGTCGATGCCGTCGACATCGGACGGGTCGGCGATGTTGACCTGCACCCGCACCGCCGTGCCGGCCTCGGTCATCGCCGGCCGCGCCAGAAAACTTTGCGCCATGCCCTGGCGGGTCGCGAAGGAGGCGGATGACTGCCGGAACGCGCCGATCTCCGCCGGCGAGGGCGCCAGCACGATGCTGCCATGCTCGGCGTCGAGCAGCGCGACGCCGGCAAGATCGGCAGGCGGTTCGCGCAGCCCCACGACCATCGGCACGCCACGCGAGCGCGCCAGCATGGCGACGTGGCTGGCCGTGCTGCCCGCCTTCAGCGCGATGCCGCCGCCATGGCTCCAGTCGGTTTCGAGAAAGCGCGTCGGCGCGATGTCCTCGCCACACAGGATGGCGCCGGAAGGCGCTGTGCTGCCGCCGTCCTCGGTCAGGGCGCGCAGCACCTGGTCCCTTATGTCGCGCAGATCCGTGGCGCGGGCGCGGAAATAGTCCTGGTCCGAGGCCTCGTAGCCGGCGATCTCGGCATCGAGTGCCTCTCGCCAGGCCACGTCGGCGGTCTGCCCCGAAGCGATCGATGCGAAGGCCGGCCCGCTCAGCGCGTCGTCTTCCAGCATGGCGATGTGGAATTCGAGTATGCCTGCGGCGTCGCTGTCGACAGTTTCGACCATTGCTGAAAGCCGCTTTACCGCCTTGCCGATCGCGGCTTGCAGCGATGTCGTCTCTTCCGCTGATGTGGCTTTGCCTGCATAGACGGCCGACGGCCGGTCGAGGTCGAACAGCGGCCCCTCGGCATAGCCGGCCGAGGCCGGAACACCCTCAATCCGCATGGCCCGCATTCCTTGCGGGCCGGCGAAGCCGCGCGTCAGCCTCACGCCGAGCGGACATGACCGGTGTCCTCGTCGAAATCGCGCTGCACAAGGTCGATCAGCGCGCGCACCGCATCATCGGCGCCATTGCCGCTGGCCCTGATGTGCAGCACCGTGCCCTTCGGCGCCTTGGCCGCCATCACCTTGACGATGCTCTTGGCGTCGAACCATGGCCCGTTGGCGGCCAGCGCGATTTCCACGTCGGCGGCAAAGGTCTTGGCCAGCTTGGTGAACTTCACCGAGGGACGCGCATGCAGCCCCACATCGTGGGTGATCAGGACGGTCGCTTCGGCGGCTGCGGACATTTCAGAGATCCCGTTCACTCACGACGGCGACAATTCATGCGCCGTCGCCACCACTTCCTTCAGCGAGGCGCCGCCGGAGGATTCGGTCGCCGCCATCACCGCACCTTCGACGATCGGCGCGTTGCAGACGATGATCTTCTGCGCACGCGGCTCGCCGATCATCTCCACTGCCATTTCCGAATTGGTCTCGGCGCCGCCGAGATCGACGAGGATGGCGACACCGGCTTCCGACCAGGCCTTGTCGATGGCGCCCATGATCGCCTCGACATTGGTACCGAGCCCGCCATGGCCGTTTCCGCCGCACCATGCAAGCGGCACTTCGTCGCCCACCATCTGGCGTACCATGTCGGCCGTGCCCTCCGCGACCAGCGGCGAATGCGACACGATCACGATCCCGACATTGCTCATGCGCTTTCCCCGATCGCTTGCCCCACAGAGCGCACCAGCAGCGCGCTCGAGCGCGCGCCGGCATCCATATGGCCGATCGAGCGGTCGCCGAGGAACGAGGCGCGGCCGCGCAGCGCCTTCATCGGCACGGTCGCTTCGGCAGCGGCATCGGCGATGTCGGCGATCTCCGCCGCCGTCTTGCCGCCGGCCAAGGCGTCATGCACCGGCTGCAGCACATCGAGCATGGTTTTTTGGCCAGGCTGTGACTTGCCGCGCGCGGCCACCGCTTCGATCGCCTTGCCGAAGGCGGCCGTCAGGCTGGCGCGATCGGGGTCCGTCGCGATCTCCTTGCCCAGTGCCATGAACAGCGTGCCGAACAGCGGACCGGAGGCGCCGCCCACCGTCATCACCAGCTTGGTGCCGATCGCTTTCAGGGCGTCGGGCAGCGGCTTGGCGGCGAACGCGTCAGCCTCGGCCCGCACGGCCTCGAAGCCGCGCTTCATGTTCAGCCCATGGTCGCCGTCGCCGATCGCCTGGTCGAGCGCCGTCAATTCCTCGGCGTGAGCGGCAATCGTATCGGCGGCCGCCGTGATCAGCCTGGCAAGGTTCAACGCCGCCATGTCGCCCAAAATCCCGGTTTCCAGTCTGCCGGCAGTAGCGAAAGAACGATCATTCGACAACTGGTGCATGAGTCAGGCCGAAACAAGCAGTGTGGCGGCGGCCGCGAACACCTCAGCCACCGCATGGGCGCCGGGGTCGACCACACCCTGCAATTTGGTGCCGACATAGGCGGATCGTCCGGCCTTGGCCTTCTCCATGGCGGCCGTGGCCTCGGCGCCGCGCCGGGCGGCCGCCGCTGCCTCTTCCAGACCGTTGGCGTCGAGCGCTTTCAGGGCTGGCTCCAGCGCATCGACCATGGTGCGATCGCCAGGCTTTGCGCCGCCGTAGAAAGTCATCCGCTCAAGTCCGGCAAGCAGTGCCTTGGACAAGCTGGCGCCGCCGTCGTGGGCCTGTGCCGCCGCCGTGAAGAAGATCGACAGCAGCACGCCGCTCGAGCCGCCCATCGATGCGCTCAGTATGTCGCCGATTGCGCCGAGCGTCGCCGCGCGGTTGACCAGCGGCAGCGTGTCGAGCCGCTCAACGATGCTGCGCGCTCCGGTCGCCACCGTCGAGCCGGTGTCGCCGTCGCCCGCCTTGGCGTCGAGCCCGTTCAACGTCGCTTCGAGCGAGATCAGCCTTTCGCAGACCGTGACGATCAAGCGCCTGGTGCCGGCATCCTGGCTGGGCTTGTGTGCCGCGCTTTGTCCGGCTGCTTTCGCCATCGGCACGACGGCAGGCGCCGCGACCGGCTTTGCCGGCATCCAGGCGTGTGGGCCGACCGGCGACAGCAGGGCGGCCTCGCGCGCTGCGTCGAGCCGGATCAGCGACAGCGAGAAGCCGTTCATGTTGAGCGCCGTCATCAGCGGCCCAGGACCGATCGCCAGCTTGACGGTCTTGGCCAGCGGCGAGGCCAGCACCGCATTGGCAACCAGCGACATTTCGAGCGGCGGCACCGAGCCGAGATTGTTGATCAGCAAGGCATAGCTTGCTTTCGGATCGAGCCCTGCCGCGAGGCGATCCGCCATGATCGCGACCAGCCTGTCGACACTTTGCAAGGCAATCCGCTCGACGCCCGGCTCGCCATGAATGCCGAGGCCCAGTTCACCGTCGTCCGCGCCAAACCTGTCTTCATGCGGCTGGCCGGGGATGGAGCAGGACGACAGCGACATGCCGAGCGAAACAATGTCCTTCGCAGCCGCCCGCGCCGCTGCCGCGATGTCTGCCAGATCACGGCCGGTCTCCGACAAATGCCCCGCGATCTTGTGCACGAACAGAGTGCCGGCGACACCGCGTGGCTGGGTGATGTCGGGCAGCGCGATGTCGTCGGCGACGATCACCATCTCGACGCGAAACCCTTCGGCGCGCGCCTTCTCGGCGGCCAGGCCGAAATTGAGGCGGTCGCCGGTATAATTCTTGACGATCAGCAGGCAGCCGGCCGGTCCGGTGACCGCGCGGATTGCCGCCAGCACCGCCTCGACGCTCGGCGAGGCAAAGATCTCACCCGACACCGCCGCCGTCAGCATCCCCTTGCCGACAAAGCCGGCATGGGACGGCTCGTGCCCGGCGCCGCCGCCTGAGACGACGCTGACCTTCGTCTTGTCCCAGTCGGCGCGCAGCACGACCTTGATCTCGGGATAGCCGTCGAGGCGCGCCAAATCGCCCGAGCCGATGGTGCGCAACAGGCCGTCCAGCGCCTCGGTGACGATCGTTTCCCTGCGGTTGAAAAAGTGCTTCATCGAATTCGTCCCGTATTCGCGATCGTCAATCAGAAGCGGCGTGGCCCCTTGGCGGGAAACGCCGAAACCGTTCACATCAATCTTTGTCCATCGGCGCCGAAATAGAGCGGCGAGCGGTAGCGGATCACCACTTTGTCGCCTTGCCCCAGATCGGTGTCGGGGTCGGTCAGCGTCACCAGCTTCTTCGATCCCACTGTCACATGCAGATGGTTCTGGTCGCCGAGATGCTCGACCCAGTCGACGACACCGTCGGCATGGCCATTCATCGCTTTCTCGATCGTCAAATGTTCGGTGCGCGCGCCGATCGTCTTGGTGCCCGTCGGCGCGCCGCCATCGGGCAGCAGGCCGGTCGGCAAAAGATTGATCGCCGGCTGGCCGAGCCTGGCCGCGACATGCAGGTTCGCCGGCTCCGAATAGATCGTCCTGGGTGAGCCGATCTGCACCAGCACGCCGTCGGCGAGGATGCCGATGCGGTCGGCCATGGTCATCGCCTCGATCTGGTCGTGCGTGACGTAAAGCATGGTGGCGCCGAGTTCGGACTGGATGCGCTTCAGTTCGAGCCGCAGATCCGCCCGCAGCTTGGCGTCGAGCGACGACAGCGGTTCGTCCATCAGATAGATAGCCGGCTTGCGCACCAAAGCCCGGCCGATGGCGACGCGCTGCATTTCGCCGCCGGAAAGCTTGGTCGAGCGGTTGGCGAGCTTGTGATGGATGCGCACCATCTTCGCCACCTCTTCGACGCGCCGGCGGATCTGGTCTTCCGGGATTTTGCGCGCCGGCGAGCGCAGCGGGAAGGCAAGATTGTCGAACACCGACAGATGCGGATAGAGCGAATATTGCTGGAACACGAAAGCCGTGTCGCGCTCGGCCGGCGACAGCGTCGTCGCATTGTGGCCGCCGATCTCGATCGTGCCGCTGTCTGGCCGTTCCAGCCCGGCGATCAGCCGCAGCGTCGTCGTCTTGCCGGCGCCTGTCGGCCCGAGCAGCACGACGAATTCGCCGTCCGCTATATGCAGGTCGAGGCCGTTGACGGCGACATGCTCGCCAAAGCTCTTGGTCACGTTCTTGATGTGCACGTCAGCCATGCTGCGCTCTCCCCTGGGAGGCGGTGTCGTGGACCGCGGTTCTCACCGCGCGGCCCGATCCCTTGTCGAACAGCGACAGCCGCGCGCTGTTCAGGGCCAGACCGACATGGTCGCCGGCATTGAGCCGGATCTCGGCCGGCACCCGCGCCTTAATGATGCCGTCCGCCGTTTCCACCGCAACGATCTGCGTGGTGCCGAGATATTCGGTGCCGTAGATGGCGCCGCGCAGCTTCGAGGCGTCGTCGAAGCGAATGTGTTCGGGCCGGATCCCAAGCGCCATGTCGGCCGCCGCGATCTCCTCGCGCACCTCCGGCACCGCGACCTTCGCGCCCTGGACGACGATCTCCTTGGCGCCCTTGGCAAGTCCGCCTCCGAAGCCCAGAAAATTCATCGGCGGCGAGCCGATGAAATCGGCGACGAACATGGTCGCCGGGCGGTCGTAGATTTCGCGTGGCGTGCCGAACTGTTCGATGACGCCGTGGTTCATCACAGCGATCTTGTCGGCCATCGACATCGCTTCCATCTGGTCGTGCGTGACATAGACCGTGGTGGCGTGGATGCGGTTGTGCAGCTCGCGCAACTCATGGACCATGAGGTCGCGGAATTCGGTGTCCAAGGTGCCGAGCGGCTCATCCATCAAAAAGCACTTCGGCCGCCGAACGATGGCGCGGCCGAGCGCCACGCGCTGGCGGTCGCCGCCGGCAAGGCCGGAGACGGATTTGTTGAGCAGATGGTCGATGCGCAAGAGTTTTGCCGTCTCCTCGACGCGGGTGC
The DNA here is from genome assembly GCF_016756475.1 of Mesorhizobium sp. 113-1-2. Lineage (NCBI taxonomy): Bacteria > Pseudomonadati > Pseudomonadota > Alphaproteobacteria > Hyphomicrobiales > Phyllobacteriaceae > Mesorhizobium > Mesorhizobium sp. 113-1-2. Next base: position 235,403 of record NZ_AP023242.1, on the reverse strand, counting down.
GGATTTCGGCCGATGGCATGCCTTGCGCCAAAAGCGGGAAGCCGATGTTCTTGCGCACATTCATGTGCGGATAGAGCGCGAACAGCTGGAAGACGAAAGCGATGTCGCGCTCGCGGGCCCGCAGCATGGTGACGTCGTCGCCGCCGAGCAGGATCTCGCCGCCCGTCGGCAGTTCGAGGCCCGCGATCATGCGCAGCGTCGTCGTCTTGCCGCAGCCCGACGGGCCGAGCATGACGAAGAACTCGCCATCCTCGACGACGAAGTTGGAATCCTGCACGGCGACGAAATCGCCGAAGGCCTTTCTCAGATGCTGGACACGGATCTCGGCCATGATTATTCCGGGAATTTCGAGACGATGATGAACATCACGGTGCCGGCAAGCATGGTGATGAAGGAATAGGTGTAGAGCGACAGCGCGAAAGGCTGGAACAGCATCAGGAAGCCGATGGCGATCAGTGCCGTCGCGATGTTTTCCATCAGGCCGCGCCGGGCCCAGGCCGGCCAGCGCGATTTGCGTTTGACGGGCTTGGTCATGCTCATTTGCGCACCGCACCGAAGGTGATGCCGCGCAGCAATTGCTTGCGAAGCAGGATGGTGAAAACCAGGATCGGCACCAGGAAGATCGTCGTGCCGGCTGCCACCGCCGGCCAGTCCTGGCCGCCTTCGCCGATGATGGTCGGGATGAAGGGCGGCGCGGTCTGCGCCGTGCCCGAAGTCAGCAGTGCCGCGAAGGCATATTCGTTCCAGGCGAAGATAAGGCAGAAGATGGCGGTCGCGGCAATGCCGGTGGTCGCTTGCGGCAGCACGGTGCGCCAGAAGGCCTGCAGCCGCGTATAGCCGTCGATCATCGCCGCCTCTTCATATTCGCGCGGGATTTCGTCGATGAAGCCCTTCAAGAGCCACACCGCCAGCGACACGTTGACCGCCGTGTAGAGCAGGATCATGCCGAGCGCCGTGTCCGATAGGCCGAGCTCGCGGTACATCAGATAGATCGGGATGGCGACCGCGATCGGCGGCATGAAGCGCGTCGACAGGATGAAGAACAGAAGGTCGTCGGCGAGCGGCACCTTGAAGCGCGAGAAGCCATAGGCCGACAGCGTGCCGAGGAAGACGGCGCAGAAGGTCGAGCCGAAGGCGATGATCAGCGAGTTGACGAAGCGCGGCAGGAAGTTGGACGGGCCGGCGATCACCATGTTGCGCTTGCGCGTGGTCTCGTCGCAGAAGCCGGTCGCTGGCCCCAGCGAGTTGATGTATTCCGGCGTCTGCCGCGTCCGCGTCGTGAACAGATTGCAATAGCCTTCGAGGCTCGGCTGGAACAGCAGCTTCGGCGGATAGGCGATCGAGTCCGGCGGCGTCTTGAAGCTGGTGGCGAATATCCACAGCAGCGGCACGATCGAGATCAGCGCGTAGGCGATGATGATCGCGCCGGCGATGCGCTTCGAATTGGCCGAAGGGGCGACGACCGAATGGGCTGTGGTCAGGCTCATCTCTGCTTCACCTTGTTGAGCGCCTTGACGTAGATGTTGGCCAGACCGAACACCGCGACGAACAGGATGATGGCGAAGGCCGAGGAATAGCCGGTGCGCCAGCTCTCGAAGGCCTGCCGCTTCAACGTGATGGACGCTACTTCGGTGGTCGAACCCGGCCCGCCGCCGGTCAGCAGGTTGACCATGTCGAACATCTTGAAGTTCTCGATGCCGCGAAACAGCACCGCCAGCATGATGAAGGGCAGCGCCATCGGCAGGGTGATCGACCAGAACTGCCGCCAGTTGGAGGCGCGGTCGACCTCGGCCGCCTCATAGATGTATTCGGGGATGGAGCGCAGTCCGGCGAGGCAGATCAGCATCACGTAGGGCGTCCACATCCAGGTATCGACGATGATGATCGACCACGGCGCCATCGACACGTTGGAAAGCATCTGGATGCTTGTCGGCGGAATGCCGCTGACGAACGAGATGACATAGGAGAACAGGCCGATCTGCGGCTCGTAGAGGAAGCGCCAGAAATTGCCGACCACCGCCGGCGACAGCATCATCGGCACCAGGATCAGCGTCGTCCAGAAGGCGTGACCGCGGAATTTCCGGTCGATCAGCCAGGCCAGCGTGAAGCCGATCAGCGTCTGCAAAAGGATCGTCCAGAACACGAAATGCGCCGTCGTCTGCATGGCGATCCAGATGTCCTGGTCGCCGAGGATGCGCTGGTAGTTGGCAAAGCCGAGATTCTTCACCACCTCGTTCGGCCGGTTGGCCCGGTAATTGGTGAAGGACAGATAGATCGCCCAGAACAGCGGGAAGATGTTGATGGCGAGCAGCAACAGGATCGTCGGCGAGATGAACAGCCAGGCGAGGCCTTTGTCGCTGATGCCCCGGACCTTGCGGGCCAACGGTTCCGGGGTCGCCCGGGCAACGTTCTCCGCGGTCCGATTGAGCATGGTCAGTCCTGCTTCGGTCACTTGGGTCGTCTCTGTGATGGAATTTATCTGAACTGCGTCCCGTGCCAAGTGCGGCACGGGACCGAGAGCATGGTGCCGAAAAGTGTGAAGCGGTTTTCGGACGACATCATGCTCACTCTCTCTTTGGTCCGGAGCGGATGATTTCAGGTCTGTTCGACCCGAAATCATCCGGCTCTGGGGCCTAGCTCGGGAGGAGCCGGTTACATCTTGCCATCGTCCTGGAACACCTGGGTCCAGTCCTTGACCAGGCCGTCGAGCGCATCCTTGGCCGAACCCTGGCCGGCGACGACATAGTCATGGAAGCGCTTCTGCGACGCCTGCAGCAGCGGCGCGTAGCTCGGTTCAGCCCAGAAGTCCTTCACGATGGCCATCGAGTCGAGGAAGGCCTGCGCATAGGGCTGGCTGGCCGGGAACTTCGGATCCTTGACGACCGCGTTCAGGCAGGAATAGCCGCCGAGCGACCACCACTTGGCCTGCACGTCCTTGTTGGCGAACCACTTGATGTATTTCAGCGCCGATTCGTGCTTGTCGGAATAGGACACCACCGAGATGCCCTGGCCGCCAAGCTGCGCGAACTGGGCGCCGCCGGGACCCTTTGGATTGACGAAGTAGCCGATCTTGTCGCCGCCGACATTCTCGTCCTTCTGCAGGCCTGGCCAGGTGAAGGCGAAGTTCATGTGCATCGCCACCTGACCGGATTTGAAGGCATCGACGCCTTCACCCATGTAGCTGTTCGATGCGCCCGGAGGGGTGCAGCAGTCGTAAAGCGCCTTGTAGAATTCCAGGCCTTTGACCGAGTCGGCCGAATTCACGAAGCCTTCCATCTCGTAGGGCTTCTTCGGGTTCTCATACTGGAAGCCGTAGCTGTAGAGCACGTCCATGGCGCCCATGGTGATGCCTTCCGAGCCGCGCTCGGTGTAGATCGAGGCGCCATAGACGGTCTTGCCGTCGATCTGCCGCTTCTGGAAGAATTCGGCGATCTGCTTCAACTGGTCGAAGGTCGCCGGCGGGCCGAGATCCCAGCCGTATTTCTCCTTGAACTCCTTCTGCAGTTCCGGCTTGGAGAACCAGTCCTTGCGATAGGTCCATCCGACGACGTCGCCCATCGCGGGCAGCGCCCAGTAGTTCGGCGTGTTCTTCGGCCATTCCGAATAGCCGACGACGGTTGCCGGCACGAAGTCGTCCATGCTGATCTTCTCCTTGTCGAAGAAGTCGTTCAGCTTGACGTAGTGGCCGTTCTCCGCCGCGCCGCCGATCCACTGGCTGTCGCCGATGATCAGGTCGCACAATTTGCCGTGCGAGTTCAGCTCGTTGAGGAAACGGTCGGCATAGTTGGTCCACGGCACGAATTCGAATTTCATGCCGATGCCGGTTTCCTTGGTAAAATCCTTGGACAGTTCGACAAGTGCGTTGGCCGGGTCCCAGGCGGCCCAGCAAAGCGTCAGGTCTTCAGCGTGCGCGGCGTTTGAGACAGCTGTCGACGCAACCATTGCTGAGGCCAGTCCCAACGCCATTTTCAAGCTCGATTTCATGCCTTCCTCCCATTTGCGAAACGCGCCCGGATGACGGTTTCAAGAGCCCTCAACCTCTCTCCTCAGAGGCCCAAACATGGCGGCGCCAGAGCGCGGCAGATGTTTAGTAATTTGTTTAGTGATGCAATTTTTACTAAACAACGCAAGCGAATTCGTTGCTGCGCCGCAACATGACGAAACGGGTGATTGAAATCGTTGGGAAATGATCGCCGGATGGTTTCTCCGACAGCCGCTCAGCCGGCCTCGCCGATGATGTTCGTCTGTGGCGTCACCGGCCGCACAGGCGGCGCCGGCGGCAGCAAGGCGCGTATGTCGGCGAAGGGAAATGTCGGCTCGAAGCGAAAAGCCTCGGCCAGAGAACCGGGGACAGCGTTGCATTGACCGGCGCGAAATTCATTCTGGATGCGCGCCCTGTCGACATATTGTTCCGGCCGCTGTGACCGGTGCATGAGGATCGCCTGCGTCTTGATATCCTGGTAGGCGGAAATATCGACATAGTGCGTCGGAGCAAACCCGGTGCCACCCATCGTGTCGGCATGCAGCACCGGAACCGCGAACGAGGCCGCGATGCGTACGCCGTCCGACAATGCGCGGTGGTCGGCGTGATAGTCGTTGGGCGCATGCGTGATCACCAGCTCTGGCCCGGTCTCGCGGATCAGCGTTTTCAGCGCGCCGATCAGTGCGGCATCGGCCACCAATTCGCCATCGGGAAAGTCGAGGAAGCGCGGCGCGGCACCTAGCAACGCGGCGGCCGCCATGGCTTCTTCGCGGCGAACACGGGCGAGAACGGCGGGATCACTCTTGCCGCCTCTGGCCCCATCCGTGGCCACGGCAAAAGTCAGTTCTGCGCCTTGCGCCGCATAGGCGGCCATCGTACCGAACATGAAGATCTCGATGTCGTCCGGATGCGCACCGAGCGCCAATATCTGCAAACGACTCTCTCCCGGAAATGGAATAACGTGCCGAACGGAATCCTGCTCGCCCTGATCGCCTATGCAAGCTATTCGGGCAGCGATGCCGTTATCAAGAGCCTGGGCGGACAGTTCACCGTCTTCGAGATCGGCTTCTTCGGCACCCTGTTTGCAGGTTTTTTCCTGTTCTTCACCCGCCCGGCGGGCGAGCGCTGGCGCGATTTCTGGCGCATGAAGCGGCCATGGGCCGTGCAGGCGCGGGCCTGGGCCGGCATCGCGTCCGGCGTGCTCAGCGTCTATGCCTTCACCCACATTCCGCTTGCCGAAGTCTACGCGCTGATCTTCCTGGCGCCTTTGCTGGTCACCATCCTGTCCACCGTCATCCTGAAGGAAAAGGTCGGCCCCTGGCGGTGGCTGGCCGTGTTTGCGGGCTTTGCCGGGGTGATGCTGGTGGTGCGGCCGGGCTTCCGCGAATTGAACCTCGGCCATTTGGCTGCCTTCGTGAACGCCTTCCTCGCCGCGACCAGCGTCATTTTGCTGCGCTCGCTCGCCCAGCAGGAGAAGCGCACGTCGATGCTCGGCGTGCTTGTCGGCTACGGCCTGCTGTTTAACGGGGCCGGCGCCGCCGCGACGTCCTTCACCTTGCCCAATGCCATGCAGCTTGTCTGGCTGGCGATGGCGGGAGCCTTCACCGCGGGCGGACAATTCATGCAGTTGCTCGCCGCCAAATACGCCCCCGCCTACCGGATCGCGCCGACGCATTATTCGCAGATCGTCTGGGCGGTGATCCTCGGCGCGCTGTTCTTCCAGGAATATCCGGACTGGCTGTCGCTGGTCGGCCTCGCGATCGTCGGTGGGGCAGGGCTGCTGACGATGGTGCGCGAGGAGGTGCGGCTCGGCACGGTGCGCTGGAACCCGTTTGCACGGACCCGGCTTTGAGCCGGTGCCGGTTGCACGGCGACCGTGACCGCTGATATGCGGACGCGATGACGACAAGATCCCTGCCGGAGCTTCCGGTCACAGCCGTGCTGCCGGCGCTGGGCGAGGCGCTTGGCGCCGGCAACAGCGCGGTGCTGGTGGCGCCGCCCGGCGCCGGCAAGACGACGCTGGTGCCGCTGGCGCTGCTCGATGCGCCGTGGCTGGGTAAGGGCAAGATCGTGCTGCTCGAGCCGCGCCGGCTCGCCGCCCGCGCCGCCGCGCGCCGCATGGCGCAATTGCTGGATGAGGAGCCGGGCGCGACCGTCGGCTACGCCATGCGCATGGAAAACCGCACCTCGGCCAGGACCCGCATATTGGTCGTCACCGAAGGCGTGCTGGCGCGCATGATCCTCGACGATCCGGAATTGCCCGGCGTCTCGGCGGTGATCTTCGACGAATTCCACGAGCGCTCGCTCGATGGCGATTTCGGCCTCGCGCTGGCGCTCGACGTGCAAGGCGCGCTGCGGCCGGATCTGCGGTTGCTGGTGATGTCGGCGACGCTGGATGGCGCCCGTGTCGCCAAACTCCTGTCGGGCGCACCAGTGATCGAAAGCGAAGGCCGCGCCTTTCCGGTCGACATAAGCTATGACGAACGGCCGGCTGGCGTCCCGATCGAGGACGCCATGGCCAAGGCGATCCGCGCCGCGCTTGCCGATGAGAGCGGCAGCGTGCTTGCCTTCCTGCCCGGCCAGCGCGAGATCGAGCGCACCGCCGAACGGCTGGTCGGCAAGGTCGGCGCCGATACCGACATTGTCCCGCTCTATGGCCAGCTCGACGGCAAGGCGCAGGACGCCGCGATCAAGCCGGCACCGTCGGGCCGCCGCAAGGTGGTGCTGGCAACGTCGATTGCCGAGACGTCCATCACCATCGACGGCGTGCGCGTCGTCATCGATTCCGGCCTGTCGCGCCTGCCGCGTTATGAGCCGGCAAGCGGCTTGACGCGGCTGGAAACGGTTCGCGTCAGCAAGGCTTCCGCCGACCAGCGTGCCGGCCGCGCCGGGCGCACGCAGGCCGGCGTCGCCATCCGGCTGTGGCGCGCCGAGCAGACGGCCGCACTTCCCGCCTTCACCCCGCCGGAAATCCTCGAAGCTGATCTTTCAGGCCTGTTGCTCGACTGTGCGGCCTTCGGCGTCGCCGATCCGACCGGCCTCGCCTTCCTCGATCCGCCGCCGGCGCCGGCGCTCAACGAAGCAAGGGTGCTGCTGCGTGCGCTCCATGCCATCGACGAGGCGGGGCGCCTGACGGAAGCGGGCGCTTCGATGCGCAAGCTCGCTCTGCCGGTGCGGCTGGCGCATATGGTTGCCGAGGCTGCGAAGGGCGGTTATGCCTTTGAAGCGGCCATGCTGGCCGTGCTGCTCACCGAACGCGGCCTTGGCGGCGATGGCGCCGATCTGGAGCGGCGGCTGATGCGCTTTCGCGGAGAAAGATCCCCTCGCACCACCACCGCACGGCAACTCGCGGAGAGGCTGGCCAAGCAGGTTGGCGGGGCGAAAAACAGCGAAGCTGCACCTGCGGGCTCTCTTCTGATCAACGCCTGGCCGGACCGCGTCGCCAAGGCCCGTGGCGAGCGCGGCCGCTTCGTGCTGGCCAATGGCTCCGGCGCCATGCTGGATGCCGCCGACCCGCTGGCGGGCGAGCCGTTTCTGGTCGTCGCCGACCTGCAGGGCAAGGCGCAGAATGCCCGCATCACGTCGGCGGCGGTAGTCGGCGAGGAGGACATCCGCGCCGCGCTTGATGACCGGATCGAAACACGCCGGCAAACCAGCTTCGATCGCGAGCGCCGCGCCGTGCGCGTGCGCGAAACCGTGCGCCTCGGCGCCATCACGCTCGCCGAGCGCATGCTGCCGGCTCCTTCAGGCGCCGATGCTGACCGCGCCATAACAGATGCGCTGCGCGAACACGGGCTGTCGCTGCTGAGCTGGAGCAAGGAGGCCGAGACGCTGCGCCAGCGGCTCTCCTGGCTGCATCGCGGTCTTGGCGCACCCTGGCCCGACATGTCGGACGAAGCGCTGATAGAGCGCCTCGACGACTGGCTGCTGCCCTTCCTGTCGGGCGCCGCCTCCTTGGCCGCCATCGATCCCGGTGTCGTCTCGGCCGGCTTGGCTTCGCTCGTGCCGTATGAGCTGCAGCGCAAGGTCGATGCGCTGGCGCCAACGCATTTCGACGCCCCGTCCGGCAGCCATGTGCCGATCCGTTATGACGGCGAATGGCCGGTGCTGGCGGTACGCGTGCAGGAGCTGTTCGGCCTCGACCGCCACCCCTCGATTGCCAACGGCATGGTGCCGCTGACACTTGAGCTGCTGTCGCCAGCACATAGGCCGATCCAGACGACACGCGACCTGCCCGGCTTCTGGCGCGGCTCCTGGGCCGACGTGCGCGCCGACATGCGCGGCCGCTATCCCAAGCATGTCTGGCCGGAAAATCCGCTGCTTGCCGCCGCTACCGCCCGTGCCAAGCCACGCGGGACCTAGCGCTCCTCCTTTCCCGGCTATAATCCTTGGCCATGATCAACATCCTGAACACGCCCGATTTCCAGCAGAGCCAGAGGCTGCGCCTCAACACGCTGATCCGGCTGCGCTGGCTGGCTATTGTCGGCCAGAGCGTGGCGGTGCTCGTCGTTGCCTATGGGTTGAAATTCCCGCTGCCGGTCAGCCTGTGCTTTGCGCTGATCGCCTGCTCGGCCTGGATGAACCTGTTCCTGGCCTTCCGCTTTCCAGCGGCGCACCGGCTCACCCCGTTCGCTGCCTTCGGCATCCTGATCTTCGACAGCCTGCAGCTTGCCGGCCTGCTCTACATGACCGGAGGCCTGACCAATCCGTTCTCGCTGCTGATGACGGTGCCTGTCGTCATTTCGGCGACGTCGCTGCCTCTGCGCCTCACAGCTATCCTCGGCGGGCTGGTGATGCTGGCGGCCACCTTGCTGGTGTTCTTCCATCTGCCCTTGCCCTGGTACGAAGGCGCGCCGCTGGCCATGCCCTTCATCTATGTCGCCGGCATGTGGATGGCGGTGCTGTCGTCGATCGCCTTCACCGCCATCTATGCGTTCCGGGTGGCCGCCGAAGCGCGGCTTCTGGCCAATGCGCTTGCCGCGACCGAACTGGTGCTGCAGCGCGAACAGCACCTTTCGGCGCTCGACGGCCTGGCGGCGGCCGCCGCGCATGAGCTCGGCACGCCGCTCGCCACCATCACGCTCGTCGCCAAGGAGATGGAGAAGGCGCTCGGCAGTGATCCGAAGTACGGCGAAGACGTCAAGCTGTTGCGCTCGCAGAGCGAACGCTGCCGCGAAATCCTCAAGCGCCTGACCAGCCTGTCGTCCGAAGGCGAGGCGCATCTGTCCCGCTTGCCGCTGACCTCGCTGGTCGAGGAGGTCACCGCGCCGCATCGCGACTTCGGCATCTCGATCAAGCTTCGCCCGGGCGAGCGCATCGGGCCGGAGCCGGTCGGGCGCCGCAATCCGGGCGTCATCTACGGCCTCGGCAATCTGGTCGAGAACGCCGTCGATTTCGCCCGCAAGAACGTCACCGTGCGCTGGAGCTGGGACGAGGCCGCCGTCACCTTCTCGATCATCGACGACGGGCCTGGTTTCCCGCCCGAAATCATCGACCGTATCGGCGAGCCCTATATGTCGACGCGCCAGGGCACCGAAGCCGGCGGCGGCCTGGGGCTCGGCCTGTTCATAGCCAAGACTCTGCTCGAACGCTCGGGCGCCACGCTCGATTTCCGCAATTCGAGCGGCCTGGGCGAGGGCGCCGTGGTGCAGATTTCGTGGCCGAGATCGGTCTTCCTGAATCCCGAAACGGCCCCGGCCACCATGTTTGACACTGCATAAATTGGACAATAGCGGCGCAAAACTATATCTGCGTAAAATTAAGGCAGCAGGAATTCTTACGACGATGACAGGCGATGAAAATATTGGCGCAATGGTTGAGGGCGAGGACACCTCGCTTCTGATCGTCGATGACGACAAGCCGTTCCTCACACGCCTCGCCCGCGCCATGGAAACCAGGGGTTTTGTGGTCGAGACCGCCGAGAGCGTCGAGGAGGCCGTGGGCAAGGCCCGCGCCAATCCGCCGGCCTATGCCGTGGTTGACATGCGGCTTGGCGACGGCAACGGCCTCGATGTCGTTGCCGCCATCCGCGAGAAGCGCGAGGATTCGCGCACCATCATCCTGACCGGCTACGGCAACATCGCCACCGCGGTGACCGCGGTGAAGCTTGGCGCCGTCGACTATCTGTCGAAGCCCGCCGACGCCGACGACATCTTTGCAGCCCTCACCCGCACCTCGGGCGAGCGCGCCGCACCCCCGGAAAACCCGATGTCGGCCGACCGCGTGCGCTGGGAACATATCCAGCGCGTCTATGAAATGTGCGAGCGCAACGTCTCCGAGACCGCCCGCCGGCTCAACATGCACCGCCGCACGCTGCAGCGGATACTGGCCAAGCGCGCACCGCGCTGAACCAGCATCGTCATCCTTGGGCGTAGCGACGCAAAGCGGCGCGAATACCCAAGGATCCATGCCGTGATATCAGCCGTAAAGTCCAACGGAGAAGAATTTTCCACCGCCGCAGCGCTTTGAAGTCGCGGCATGGATCCCGGGGTCTGCGCCGCGTTGCTCCGCCCCAGGATAACGAAGCGATGGGCGCTTCGGCCAATTTTCAATGCATAGATTACCAGTATGAAATCGTACGCCTTGCTTCGCCAGTGATGTTGCGCATCATTGGATTACAGATTTCCGGCCAATAGGCGGGGCGGCTTAACGGAGGCGACATGCAGGATTTGAAGCAGCGGCCGGTTTCCGTCTTCCGCGAATTTCTCGACGGCGAGGCGGCCGGCGGCATCATCCTGATGGCGGCGGCGGCCCTGGCGCTGATCGTTGCCAATTCGCCGCTTGCCGAAACCTATTTCGCCGTTCTCCACGCCTATCTTGGCCCGCTCAGCGTGTCGCACTGGGTCAATGACGGGCTGATGGCGGTGTTCTTCCTGCTCGTCGGGCTGGAGATCAAGCGCGAGATGCTGGACGGCCAGTTGTCGACGTGGCCGCGCCGCGTGCTGCCCGGCATTGCCGCGGCCGGCGGCATGTTGGTTCCGGCACTGGTCTATGTCCTGGTCAACCGCGACAATTCGGCGGCACTCTCCGGCTGGGCCATCCCGACCGCCACCGACATCGCCTTCGCGCTCGGCGTGCTGTCGCTGCTCGGCAGTCGCGTGCCGGCCTCGCTGAAGGTCTTCCTGACCGCGCTTGCCATCATCGACGACCTCGGCGCCGTCATCATTATCGCCATCTTCTACACCAGCGGCCTGTCGCTGGCCTATCTCGGTGCCGCCTTCGCCATCATTGCGGTGCTGATCGTGCTCAACCGCATGCGGGTGATGACGCTGGTGCCCTATCTCGTGCTTGGCGCGATCCTGTGGGTCCTGGTGCTGAAATCGGGCGTCCATGCCACGCTTGCCGGCGTCGCGCTGGCGCTTACCATTCCACTGGAACGCTCCGCCGGGATCGGCCACGATCTCGACCATTCGCCGCTGCACCGGCTCGAGCATGGCCTGCACAAAATCGTGCCGTTTTTCATCATTCCGATCTTCGGCTTTGCCAATGCCGGCGTTTCGCTCGCCGGCCTGAGTTTTGGCGCGCTGATCGAGCCGTTGACGCTGGGCGTCGCGGCCGGCCTCGTGGTCGGCAAGCTGGTCGGCGTGTTCGGCTCCTCGGCGCTTGCCATAAGGCTCGGCCTGGCCGACCTGCCGGCCCATGCCGGCTGGTCGCACATGCTCGGCATCTCGCTGCTCTGCGGTATCGGCTTCACCATGAGCCTGTTCATCGGCCTGCTCGCCTTCGCCAGCGATGTCGCCCTCCAGGACGCGGTCAAGGTTGGCATCCTCGCCGGCTCCTTCATCGCCGCCATCCTCGGCGCCGCGGTGCTGTTGATGGCGCCTGCCGCGGGCGGGGTGGAAGAGGAAACGGAGTAGGGTGGGATTCCTGGGTTCTGCTAACTACTCGCTCTCCCCCTCCAGCGCCGGCACCGACACCCCGGCCAGCTCCGCTGCCAGCAGCCGCGCCGCACCGGCCCGCGCGATGCGCAGCATCAGCGCCTTGCGCGTTGCCGCCGCCATGCGATGCTCGGGCGCCTCGCGCAGGATCTCGGCGCCATAGCCGTCGGAGAGGATGAAGCCGCACTCTTCCGGGAAGATTTCCGCCGGTACTCCGGGATGGGTGGCGAAGAAGAAGCGGTCGGAATGCAGCCGGTAATCGGGCCATTTGCGGTCGACCCGGAAATCCTCGATCGAGGATTTGATCTCGATGATCCAGATATCTCCCTGCCGGGTCAGCGCCACGAGGTCGGCGCGGCGGCCGGTGGCCAGCGACAGTTCAGGCAGCACATGCGCGCCCATTTCCATGAGCAGCCGCTGCACGCCACGCCGCACCAGCATGGCGCGCTCCGACTGGCGGCCGTCGATGAGGGGGTTGATCGCGATGGGGGAGATGATCGGCATGGCAGGCACCATGCCAGATTTTGTTCACGGTTTGAACCCTTTTTGCAGGGGCGATTATATCTTTGACAGACCCGGGCGGGCGGGTCTAGATTCCAACCATGACGCTAGCGTCTCGCTCATAGAGACACCGGGACAAGCTGAAACAAGCTGAAAACAGAACGGCCCGCCCTTCCAAAAGGCGGGCCGTTCGCGTTATGACTTTAGTTCCCGCTTGGGAGGGGAGCTATGTCGCGAGATATTTTCTTGGCACTATTCATGTCCATACCGATGGGCGTCGCTACTATCGTATGCATACTTTTGCAAAAGAGATATGCACTCTCGATGAAGAACGTCGTCCGAATATTTTGCGTGGCCATACTGTTTTTGGGCATGCTGGAAATTCATGTTTTGGAAGCGATGGGCTGGAAAGGTTATCCTCCTAACACGACCTCGCCCCAAACCAGCGGATGAACAGCGCATCCTTTTGGCTAGCGTTACCCAGCCGTAGGGGGACATGATTTTGGTTTTTCAATCGCTGGTGAACGGTTGGCGGCGGTTCTGGTCGCGCAAGCTTATCGCCAAGTACAAGGTTAATGCCCAATATTTCACGGTCTCGTTTAACATCTACCAGTCGGATGATGGCGAGCGGATGTGCCGTATGAGCGTCGTGTCAGGCGAAGACTCGAGCTTCTCCCCGATGCGGAAAGTGGACCTAGAACTCCTTATAGAAGCCGCTCAGGAAGCTAGGTCGCAACTAGGCGACGACGGATGGATCTCGCGCTAGGCGCTACCCACAGCCGTAGGGCTTCATTGGAGGCATCTGGCCAAATGTGCTATGATTCGCGCCGTGGGCAAGAAGGCAAAGCAGGCAATTGAAGTCCCGTTAGAAGGCGAACTTGAAGCTGAAGCCGCCTACTATGCCCGCAAGTGCGGCATCACTAGAGACGAAGCCGCCAAGATCATTCGGGAAGCCCACGCGCCGATGCTCTCGATAGTGCGCAAGGACAAAACTAGATAATCACTGCCGCACCGGCCCTGTCGTGTTCCGCTGGATGAAGGGGACTTCCTTTCCGGTCACGTCCCGCACGGCTTTCAACAGCATCTCATGCAGGACACATGTAGCCCAGTAGTCGTCGCAATGTGGCGAGATAAACGGCTTGATGATGCTTAGGTGCAGCGCTTCCGCTGCCACCAAAAATTTCAGCCTGAGGGAAAGTCGAGTCTATCCAGTGGGCCGGTGCCGCCCCTAAGGCTGGGGATCAGTTCGACTCACGCTGGAGAACTCTTTGTCTTTCGAGGAACCGCTTGGCGTGTTCCCCCCACTCCGCAGCCGTTGTTTTGTGCTCTTGAGCGTATGTTTCGAACGCCCTGCGCAGAGCGTCCAGGTCCAAAGCCCAAAACTGCTTGTCTTTATCGTCGTTCAACATAGCGTCACCCAGCCCATTGAGCCGACGATATGCCCTTCAAATCAAGCCTTCAAGAACCGATCCTGACTTCTTTTGGGTGTATCGGCTCTGTCAATATTCATCCGGTGAACCAGCACAGAACGGGTTTTGCACTCTACAGCTGGTCAGTCCGCAGGCGGGACTTCAGTCTTAATTGAGCTATGGCTAATATGCATATAACTTAGGCAGTGCGGAGACGATCCCAAAAGCCTGACCCGCAACGACCCGGCACGACCCCACGTCCCCCCGACTGCGAGCGTGCCGGGTCGTTCCTACTGGGGTGCGTGGCAAGCGGACTGGCGGACCTGCCGGCAAGATGCCTCGGCGGAAGCCAGCATGTACTGCCCGATGCGCGCGGCAAGCGGACTGGCGGGCCTGATCCCTTACACAGCGGCCCTATGCCGGGGCGAACGACTTTCGCTCTTCTTTGGAAGACGGCAGGGCTTATTTGGAAAGTAGCCGGACTAAAGTCTTGCGTGCAGATGCACAAAGGTCTGAGAGGGCCGTTTAGGTTCCGTTAATGTCCATTGGACGTTCCGTTACTTTAGTTAGTCGGCACATAAAGGATGACGCCAGGGGGATGTGCCCGCGAAATGGCCGGCGCAGTTTGCGCTTTGGTTTATAGGGGGCCGCACCGGCCATTGCGGGTGTGGGCTTTTGGGTGTGGTTGTCCCCGCGCGATCAACTTATATGTATATTAGCAATCACGCAAATAAGACTGAAGTCCCTTGTTCCTCCGGCAGATGGCTGACGGAAAGCCACCTCGCTCGGCCCGCCCGAAATCCCTTGCTATGGTCCCGCTGAAACGGCTCTTTCGCCAGGCGCCCCTGCCCCCGCCATGTCATCCAGGATCGGGCAGTCCGGCCTGTTGTCGCCATGGCAAGCATGGATCAGTTTCTGCAGGGTCGAGCGCATCGACTGCAGCTCGCGCACCTTCTCCTCGATCGCCGTGACGTGGGCGGCGGCGATCTCGCGCACGTCGGCGCTGGCGCGGTCGCGATCCTGGTAAAGCGCCATCAACTGGCGGCAATCGTCGATGGAAAAGCCGAGGTTGCGCGCGCGGCGCAGGAAGGCCAGCCGGTGGATGTCGTCGCCGGAGTAATCGCGGTAGCCGTTGGCGGCGCGCGCCGGCGCGATCAGGCCGATCTCCTCGTAGTAGCGAATGGTCTTGGCCGGCAGGCCGGACCGCTGGGCTGCATCACCGACATTCATGACTGGTCCTCGATTCCAGGTAACCGTTTGATGTCGCCCTCATTGAATTTCCTTCACAATCCGGTGAGGGCTGTTGCTGAAATGCCATAGTGATACGCCTACCAGCATGTAGGACCACGCATATAGGCATCGTGTGCTTGGCAAGCAAAGCAAATGCCAGCATGAATGATGGCCAAGAAAGCGGTCGACTCGTGCCGCTGCTATTTGGGCGGGGCTCCGGATCACCACATGCGCATGAAGTCGCTTGCAATAATTGCCGCATTGGCGCTGTCCACGGCCATCGCCGGTTGCAGCACCATTGGCGGGCAGATCTTCTCCAACGACTACGGCGCGGTGACCGATGCTGGTTACCAACTGCCGCGCATCCCGATCGAAAAAGTGCCGAGGCAGTACCACCGGCAGGAAGTCAATTACGACACCAAGGAAAAGCCCGGCACCATCATCGTCGATACGCAGAACAAGTTCCTCTACTTCGTCGAGGGCGACGGCCTGGCCATCCGTTACGGCATCGGTGTCGGCCGCGAGGGCTTCGAATGGCATGGCACCGCCCATATCGCCCTGAAGCGCGAATGGCCGACCTGGACGCCGCCGCGCGAAATGATCAAGCGGCAGCCGGAGCTGGCCAAGTTCGCCGATGGCATGGAGCCGGGCCTGAAGAACCCGCTCGGCGCGCGTGCCATGTACCTGTTCAACAAGGGCGGCGACATGGGTTACCGGCTGCACGGCAGCCCGGAATGGAATTCGATCGGCAAGGCGATGTCGTCCGGCTGCATCCGGCTGATGAACCAGGACATCATCGATCTCTATGACCGCGCCTCGGTCGGCGCCAAGGTCATCGTGATGTAGGACCAAGATCCCTCGCGGGATCATGGTCTAACGAGAAGACAAGTTTCGTACGCGGACCGTCTAGGCAACAACGGACGTCCCAAACAGAAAACCGGGCAATTCGGCCCGGTTTTTTGTTGTTTGCGGATAATTGAATGTATTGGCCGGTGCTGCGTCCGGTTGAACGGTCAGGAGACCTGTTCGACCTGCTGCACTTCGGGCACGAAATGGCGAAGCAGGTTCTGGATGCCGTGCTTCAGCGTCGCCGTCGATGACGGGCAACCGGCGCAGGCGCCCTTCATGTGCAGAAACACCGTGCCGTTCTCGAAACCGCGGAAGGTGATGTCGCCGCCGTCCTGGGCCACCGCCGGGCGCACGCGGGTATCGAGCAGTTCCTTGATGGTGATGACGAGTTCCTCGTCCGCCTTGTCGTAGAATTCGCCGGTCTGGCTGGTCTCGGCGGCCGGGCCGGTCTTGGCCATGACCGGCGCGCCGGACATGAAATGCTCCATGATGGCGCCCAGGATCGCCGGCTTCAGGTGCTGCCAGTCGGGACCGTCCTTGGTCACGGTGATGAAGTCGTAGCCGAAGAAGACGCCGGTGACGCCGGGGATTTCGAACAGCCGGCCAGCCAGCGGCGAGGCCGTGGCTGCACTGTCGGCATCGCGGAAGTCGGCGGTGCCTTCCAGCAGCACTTCCTTGCCGGGCAGGAATTTCAGCGTCGCAGGATTGGGCGTCGATTCGGTCTGGATGAACATGGCCGTCTCCGTGCCCGTCTTTGGGCAACTAGTTTGGAATAGTTCTAAATAGGCTCTATCGGCTGGACATTCAAGCGAAACACATCGCTGGAAAGGCCGGCTGGCGGAATGTTTTGCCAAGGATCTGGCTGGCGAATCGAATCCCGGGCGGACCTCAGGCGAGACTGTCGATTTCCTCGTCCGAAAGGTTTTGCGGCACCACGGTCACCGGGATCGGGAAGGCGGCACCCTTGCCGGCCACCGCACCGACCAGCGGTCCGGGACCTTCCTTGCCGGCGCCGGCCGCCAGCACCAGGATGGCGATGTCCTGGTCTTCCTCGATCAGTTTGTGGATCTCTTCCGTCGGCTTGCCTTCGCGCACCACCATTTCCGGCTCGATGCCGAGCTTCTGGCGAACCTTGTTGGCATGGCCGTCGAGAGCCGCGCGCGCCGTGGCGTTCGCCTCCTCGCGCATGATCTTCTCGACGCCCAGCCAGTGCTGGAAATCGTCCGGTACGATGACATAGAGCAGCACTAGCGTGCCGCTGGTGCTCTGCGCCCGTTTCGAGGCGTATGCGACGGCGCGCTCGCACTCGGGCGTGTCGTCGATGATCGTCAGGAATTTCCTGCGATGACCGGCTTCGCGGCTGAGGCGTTTGGAGACCATGTCTATCTACTCGGTGTCTATTCGGCCGCAATCTGCCACCGCGGCGGACCGGCGGCAAGCCGCCGGCCTTGGGCCAGTATCTGTCGGAGCCAGTCTGTCTTGGCGGGCGCAGTGCAACCGACGATGCGGATCAGCCCTGCAGCAGGCCGATAATGTCGCGCACGGTTTTCATGGTGGTCCCGGCCAGCACGCCGGCGCGTTCGCCGCCGTCCCTCAGCACCGCGTCGACATAGGCGCGGTCGCCTTCGATGCGGCGCATCTCGCCGGCGATCGGCGCCAGCTTCTCCACCGCAAGATCGGCCAGCGCCGGCTTGAACACCGAAAACTGCTGGCCGCCGAACTCCTTCAGCACATCGGCCTTCGACATCTCGGCCAGCCCGGCATAGATGCCGACCAGGTTTTCCGCCTCGGGCCGGCTTTCCAGCCCGCCGACTTCGCCCGGCAAGGCCTCCGGATCGGTCTTGGCCTTGCGGATCTTCTTCGAGATGGTGTCGGCATCGTCGGTCAGATTGATGCGCGACAGGTCCGACGGGTCCGACTTCGACATCTTCTTCGACCCGTCGCGCAGGCTCATGATGCGCGCCGCCGGCCCGCCGATGACCGGTTCGGTGATCGGGAAGAAGCCGTTCACCGTCTCCTCGCCGACCTGCATCTCGACGCCGACGCCAAGCTTGGCGATGCGGCCCGAAAAATCATTGTTGAATTTCTGCGCGATGTCGCGGGTCAGTTCCAGATGCTGCTTCTGGTCCTCGCCCACCGGCACATGCGTGGCGCGATAGAGCAGGATGTCGGCAGCCATCAGCGAGGGATAGGCGAGCAGACCCAGCGAAGCATTTTCGCGGTCCTTGCCGGCCTTGTCCTTGAACTGCGTCATCTTGTTCATCCAGCCGATGCGCGCGACGCAATTGAAAATCCAGGCAAGCTCGGCATGCTGCATCACCCGCGACTGGTTGAAGACGATGTGCTTCGTTGGGTCGATGCCAGAGGCAAGGAACGCCGCGGTGATCGAACGTGTCTGGTCGGCAAGGTCGTCATGGACCAGCTGCGCGGTCAGCGAGTGCAGGTCGACGACGCAATAGATGCAGTCGGACGTGTCCTGCAGCGCGACGAATTTCTTGATGGCGCCGAGATAGTTGCCGAGATGCAGATTGCCGGTCGGCTGGACGCCGGAGAAGACGAGTGGCTTGAAGGCGGACATGGGTTTCCTCATGGCTTGTGGAGGGCCGTTTCGCGCGCGGCGAAAGTCTTTCGACGGCGCGCTTATGAACGAGAGTTTGGAGAGGATCAAGAGGCTCTTCGGAGGTCCAAAGACTTTCCAGATGTTGACGCAATGATGTAGATAGCTACATAATATCTACTACATCGGATCGACGAGGCTGCGATGACGATCAACATCAACAACAAGGAGGCGGACAGCTTGACGCGTGCCTTCGCCAGAATCGAAGGCGTAGGCATCACCGAGGCGATCGTGATTGCCATGCGCGAAGCCCTGGAGCGGCGCCGCAATCGCGAGACGCCGCTGGAGACAGCGGCAAGGCTGCGCGCCGAGTTCGGAATCAAACTGAGCGACCAGGCGCGCAAACCGCTTCCGCGCTCGGTATACGACGAATTCTCCGGCGAAGACTGATGTTTGTCGACGCGGCCGCTATCGTCGCGATGCTCAGCCATGAGGCCGAAGCCCAGCGCTGTGCGCAGGCGGTCGTGGAAGCATCAGCTCCGTTCACATCGTCGATCGCCGTCTGGGAAGCGGCAATGGCCCTTTCGCGATCCGAAAAGCTGGCAGTGCCGGTCGAAGTGAGCCTTAAGATAGTCAGTCGTTTTCTCGAAGAGCGGGCTATCGCTTTGCGGGAGCTTCCGCCGGTCTCCGACGCAACGTCGTTGTCCATCGAGGCTGCGTCGCGGTTTCGCAATAACGCTATCCGATTGAACTTGGCGGACTGTTTTCACTACGCTTGCGCGCGTTACTACGCTGTTCCGATGCTTTCGACGGCCGACGAATTCAGGCTCACGGATCTGGAGACTGTTCCTTAGGCGCCGGCGATCCCTTGCGCTTCACATTGCGCCGGATCATGCCGAAATCGGCGCCGCCGGTGGCAAAGGCGGTGATGAAGTAGAGCAGCGCCCCGCCGGCCACCAGCGTCAGCAGCGTCGTTGCTTTGACGACCAGCGGCGAGCCGGGACCGAGCCTGACGGCCAGCCAGTGCTCGGCGAAATACAGCGCCACCGCCATCACCGCCGCCGACAGCACCAGCCGCGGAATGCGCTTCAGAAGCGGCACGTCGCGGCCCCAATGGCCACGCCGGATCAAGACGGCAAGCAGCATCAGCGCGTTGACCCAGCCGGCCACGGCCGAGGCGACCGCAATGCCGGGCGCGCCCATCCTGGGAAACAGTGTCAGCGCGATGGCGACGTTCACCGCCACCGAGATGGCGGCGAAGGTCATCGGCGTGCGCGTGTCCTCGCGGGCGAAATAGCCCGGGGTGAAGGCCTTGATCAGCACGAAGGCCGGCAAGCCGAGCCCGAAGATCGCCAGGATCGCCGCCACGGTTGGGGTCGAATGGTTGGCGGCAAACGCGCCGCGCTCATAGACCAGCCGCACGATCGGCTCCGCCATCACCCAAAGCGCCGCCGCCGCCGGCAAGGTCATGAACAGGGTGAACTCGACCGAGCGGTTCTGCAGATTGGCAGCCTCGATGAGATTGCCTGATTTCAGTGCCCGCGACAGTTCCGGCAGCAGCACGATCGCCACTGCAACACCGACGACACCGAGCGGCAGCTGATAGACGCGGTCGGCATAGGCGAGCGAGGACACCGCACTATCCTGCGCCGACGCGATCGCCGTGCCGATCAGCTGGTTGATCTGGGTGATGCCGCCGGTGATCGCCGCCGGCAGGGCCAGGATCAGCAGGCGCTTGACGTTCGGCGTCATTTTTGGCCGGCGGAAGCCGATCGCGATGCCGGCGTTGCGGACCGCCACCCAGACGATGGCGAGTTGCACGAGCCCCGCCGCCAGCACGCCCCAGGACAGGCTGAAGCCGACGGCATGGGCATCCAGCCCGTGATACCAGGCATAGCCAAGCACGCTGATCAGGATGATGTTGAGGAACGCCGGCGCGATCGCCGCAGCGAAATAGCGGCGCAGCGAATTCAGCATGCCCGCCATCATGGCGGCGAGCGACATGCAGATGAGGTACGGGAACATGATCGTCGCCAACAGGACGGTCGTCTCGAACTTGCCCGGCGTGTCGGCGAAACCCGGCGCCACCAGGTAGCGCACGATCAGTGGCATCGCCAGTTCCATGACGATGGTCAGCGCCAGCAGCGCCGAAAACAGCACGCCGAACACTTCCTCCGAAAAGCGCTTGGCGCCGTCGGTGCCGTGCGTTTCGATCTCCTTGGCAAACAGCGGCACGAAGGCGGCGTTGAAGGCGCCTTCGGCGAACAGCCGGCGAAAGGTGTTGGGGAACTGGAAAGCGGCGTTGAAGGCGTCGGCGACCGGTCCGGTGCCGAGTGCGGCGGCCATCAGCATCTCGCGGCCAAAGCCGAGCGCGCGGCTCATCAGCGTGCCGGAAGCGACGGTGGCGAATTTCTTGACGAGGCTCATGCGTCTAGGACTGCCTTAGAGCAATTCCAGGAAAAGTGTGAAACGGTTTTCCGTCCGGAATTGCGTTGAAACAAAGAGTTAGAGCGGTTCGCCGTTTCCGTGAAACGGTGAACAGCTCTAGAGATTGGGACAAAGTGAGGATGGCAGTCACTCGGCGGCCGCCTTGGCCTTGCCGCCGCGTTCGGGCGCGATGCCTTCGAGCGTCGCCATCAGCCGGTTGCGGATGGTGGCGATGCGGGCCGGGCTGTCGATCTTCTGGCTGGTGAGGTCGGTGACATAGAAGGTGTCGATGACCTTTTCGCCGAACGTAGTGATGTGTGCCGAAGCGATGTCGAGCGACAGGTCTGACAGCGTGCCGGTGATCTCCGACAGCAGGCCCGGGCGGTCGAGCCCCTCGACCTCGATGACGGAAAACCGGTTCGACAGCGTGTTGCGGATCTCGGCGCGCGGCGGGATTTTGAACACCTTGGCGCCGCGCTTTGGCTTGGTGCGCTTCTCGATCATCTCCGGCAGCCAGCTCTTGCCCGACAGCACGTCCTCGATCAGCCGGCCGACGCGCTCGGCACGACGGCGCTCGTCCTCGTCGCGGTCGAATTCCCGCGAGATCAGGATCGTGTCGAGGGCGCGGCCGTCCGAGGTGGTAAAAATCTGCGCGTCGACGATGTTGCCGCCGGCGCCGGCGCATGCTCCGGCAATGACCGAGAGAAGACGGGGATGGTCCTGCGCCAAAACGGTGATCTCGGTCACTGCCTCGAACTGATGGGTCTTGACCATGGTGGCAAGCTTGTTGCCGGCCGCGTCCGCCTCGCGGATGAATTCGGCGTGGCGAATCTGGTCCGGCAGGTCGACGGCCAGCAGATAGTTCTCGTAGTGCAGTCCGACATAGCGCTTGCGGGCCTTGTCGGGCCAGTCGGCGAACGCCTCGGCCAGGCGTTCGCGCGCCGCCGCCGTGCGCTGTGCGCGCGACACTTCCGAGAAGCCGCCGGTCAGAAGCAGTTCGGTCTCGTAATAGAGCGTGCGCAGCAGCTGGCCTTTCCAGCCGTTCCAAACACCGGGTCCGACACCCCTGATGTCGCAGACGGTGAGGATCAAAAGCATCTTCAGCCGCTCGACCGACTGCACGATCGCGGCGAAATCCTCGATGGTCTTGCGGTCGTTGAGATCACGGGTCTGTGCCGTCATCGACATGACGAGGTGGTTCTCGACCAGCCAGGCGACCGTTTCCGTATCCGCTGGCGACAACCCCATATGCGGGCAGATGCGCCGTGCGATGCGGGCGCCGGCCTCGGAATGATCTTCCGGCCTGCCCTTGGCGATGTCGTGTAGCAGCACGGCGACATAGAGCGCCTCGCGGCTCTTCTTCAGGCCCGGCATCAGCGAATGCGACAGCGGATGCACCTTCTCGCCGTCGCCGCGTTCGATTTCTGCCAGCACGCCGATGCAGCGGATCAGGTGCTCGTCCACCGTGTAGTGGTGGTACATCGAGAACTGCATCATGGCGACGATCTTGCCGAAGTCGGGGATCAGCCGCCCGAGCAGCCCGGCCTCGTTCATGCGCCGCAGATTGAGTTCGGCGTTGCGGTCCGAGGTCAATATGTCGAGGAACAGCCGGTTGGCCTCCTCGTCGCGGCGCAGCGACTTGTTGACCAGGCCGAGCGAGCGGGTGAGCAGCTTCAGCGCATCGGGGTGGAACTCCAGCCCGTGCTTGTCGGCGAACCAGAACAGTCTCAGCAGATTGACCGGATCGCGTTCGAACACCTGATCGTCGGCGATGTTGATGCGGTGGTTGTCGACGATGAAGTCCGACGTGCCGGCGAGCTTGCGCTTGCGGCGCTGGAAGGTCAGGAAGATGCGGTTGAACCCCGGCACATGCTTGGCCTGCTCTTCCTCAAGCGCGGCGCAGAAGATGCGGGTCAGGTCGCCGACATCCTTGGCGACGAGGAAGTAGTGCTTCATGAAGCGTTCGACGGCCGACAGGCCGGGATGGGTGGTGTAACCCAGCCGCCCGGCGATCTCGCGCTGGATGTCGAAATGCAGCCGCTCCTCGGCCTTGCCGGTGAGGAAATGCATGTGGCAGCGCACCGCCCAGAGAAAATCCTCGGCCTTCTGGAACTCGCGGTACTCGGCTTCGGTGAAGACGCCCTTTTCGACCAATTCCTCGCCGGTGCGCACCCGGTAGAAGTATTTGCCGATCCAGAACAGCGTCTGCAGGTCGCGCAGGCCGCCCTTGCCGTCCTTGACGTTGGGTTCCACCAGATAGCGGCTCTCGCCGGCCTTGGCGTGGCGCTCGTCGCGTTCGGCGAGCTTGGCCTGGACATATTCCGGCCCGGTCGTGCGCACCACCTCGTGGTCAAAGCGCAGCATCAGCTCGTCATAGAGCTTGCGTTCGCCCCACAGGAAGCGCGCTTCCAGGATCGAGGTGCGGATGGTGATGTCGGTGCGCGACAGCCGCAGGCACTCATCGATGTTGCGGGTGGCGTGGCCGACCTTTAAGCCGAGATCCCACAGCATGTAGAGCATGTATTCGACGGTTTGTTCGCCCCACGGCGTCTGCTTGTAAGGCAAGAGGAACAGGAGGTCGATGTCTGATCCTGGCGCCAGCGTGCCGCGGCCATAGCCGCCGACCGCGACGACGGCCATGCGTTCGGCCGACGAACGGTTCTTCACCCGGTAGACATGCGTCGCAGCGAAATCGTAGAGCGCCCGGATCAGCTCATCCATCAGGTGCGACAGCCGCTCGGCACAGGCATTGCCGCCGCCATCCGCTCTCAGCATGACCTCGGCGATCTTTCGGCCTTCGGCAAGCCGGGCCTTGAGAAGCTGCAGAACGCCGGCGCGGGCGGCCGCTCCGGAACCGTCGCCGGCGGTGGCCGTGGTCAGCGCGGTCATCTCGCGGCGCAAGGCTTCGCCGTCGATCAGTTCATCGAGCTTCAGGGAGATTTTCGCCATAGGTACCGGTTGGCCTTGCCTTTTGGGCGGCGTCTATAGCGCGTTTTCGCGGCGCTGGGTATGGGGCTGGCCGACAGCCGGTAAACGACCTAGTCCGTTGCCTCGATCGGGTCGAGCGGCACGACAATCCGTTGCCGGAATCTGCAGAAATCGGCGATCCACCGTGCGGTTCGCCCGGCCTCCCTGCTGATTCTCACGGCCATCGGCTTCCTCTGCCTTCCCATAAGCCCGCTCGCGGTCCGCGCGGCATCGCGTTCTTGGTCAAGCAGGCTTGGCAGCTTTCCGCCGATGAACTGATCCTGTGCGCAGAGTGCCGGAACAAGTTGGTAGATGGTCTTGCCGGCCGACAGGATGGGGTTGAAGATGAGATCATCGGTGGCAATGTTGACCTGCGCCGTTGCCTCCAGAAAGTCGCGCGCCGTTTGCCGCGAGAGCAGATAACCGCCGGCCCCCGGATGCCCCTTGCGGAGCCGGACCATGGAAAAACCATGTCCGGCAGAGGTCCTTCTCCTCTGGATCACGGTTGTGGAGAAGAATGTCTCGAGCTTCACGACGTCGGCGTCCGCCGGCACCCAACTCGTATCGCCCAGCAATGCCCCGGCCTTGCTGGAGAAGACCATGTCGTCCTCGAACACGGCGCCGTATGGGGCCTCGTCCTGGGCAATGATCGTCCAGCAGGCTCGATGACTGTGCAGGCAGGCGATTTCGCTGCTGGAGAGCGGCCGGATGGCATGTATCGCGTGCTGCGGCTGCAGCATCAGCTCGGGACGTTCCTTGCCATCGATCCCCGCGACCCGCTCGAACCCGATGCCCATGCGGGCGAACTCGGCTGTCATATGGGCAAGCCGGTGGGGAGATCGATCGAGATTGATAACCAGGCGCTTCATTTTTCGAGCTATTTTGTATGAAACCTTTGTTTACGAAATTGTAAGGTTCACAGGAACCGCCAAGCACCGCAGGAGCCTTCTAGCGCAGGTGACGTCGTGGTTTGTTGACCGCCTCAGAAGTGGATATTATGCCACAACCTGAAAGACAAGCTTTTAAACCCAGCCATTTTCCCAGGATTACCGGGGGATTACATGTTTCTGGCGGCTGGGGGAATTTTCTATTCAAGGTCACCGGCGGCAAGATGGAGTTCGCCCGGAGCCCAGGATTTCCCTCGGTAGCTCAAGCGAACCTGAGCTTTTGCTGGGCGAACAGCCCGGTCGTGGCCCCAAATGCGAAAAATCGGAACAGCCCTTGACCTTCCAGTTACTGGAAGCACTACCTCCGTACCAGACAGAGGCATAGAGGCATTTTGGAATGACGCATCCAGACCATGATCACCACGGCAACCACCATGCACATGGCGCGCATGGCAGCTGTTGCGCACCGAAAGCTGTGGATGCAGCGGCCGTTCTGCGCGATCCGGTCTGCGGCATGACCGTGGATCCGGCCGCCGGCAAGCCGACATCGGAGCATGGCGGCCGCCTCTATCATTTCTGCAGTGAAGGCTGCCGTTCGAAATTCCAGGCCGGGCCGGAACAATATTTGACGGCCACCGACCCTGTCTGCGGCATGAGCGTCGACCGCTCGACGGCGAAGCACTTCGTCCGCCATGAAGGCCAAGGCTTCTACTTCTGTTCCGCCGCTTGCCAGGCGAAATTCGAAGCGGCGCCGCAGACCTACCTCGGCGACAGGCCGGCGCCGCCGCCCGCGCCCAAGGGCACGCAATACACCTGCCCGATGCATCCGGAGATCATCCGCGACAAGCCCGGCTCCTGCCCGATCTGCGGCATGGCGCTTGAGCCGATGGGCGTACCATCGGGCGATGAGGGGCCAAATCCCGAGCTGGTCGACTTCACCAGGCGGTTCTGGGTCAGCGCGGCCCTGTCGATCCCGCTTCTGATCTTCGCCATGGCGCCGATGGTCGGCCTGAGCTTCGAAAACCTCGTCGGCGACCGGACAAAAACTTGGGCGGAGTTGGCGTTGGCAAGCCCGGTGGTGCTCTGGGCCGCCTTTCCCTTCTTTCATCGTGGCTGGGAGTCGGTCCTCAACCGCAGCCCCAACATGTGGACGCTGATCTCGCTGGGCGTTGGTGCGGCCTACCTCTACAGCGTCGTCGCCACGCTCTTCCCAGACATCTTCCCGCATCAGTTCCGCGGCCATGGCGGTGCCGTGCCGGTCTATTTCGAGGCCGCCGCCGTCATTGTCGCGCTGGTCTTCCTCGGCCAGGTGCTGGAACTGCGTGCCCGCGAAAAGACCGGATCGGCGATCCGCGCCTTGCTCGATCTGGCGCCGAAGACCGCGCGGCGTATCGCCGAGGACGGTTCCGAGACCGACGTGCCGCTGGACAGCGTCAAGGCCGGCGATCGCCTGCGTATCCGGCCCGGCGACGCCGTGCCGGTCGACGGCACCGTGCTCGAAGGTCGCTCCTCCATCGACGAATCGATGATCACGGGCGAACCGTTGCCGGTCGAAAAGGCCGAGGGCGACGCCCTCACTGGCGGCACGCTCAACAGGAACGGCTCGCTGATCATGCGCGCCGAGCGGATCGGCGCCGAGACCACGCTGGCGCGCATCGTCGAACTGGTCGCCAAGGCACAGCGCTCGCGCGCGCCGATCCAAGGCCTGGCCGACCGCGTTTCCTTCTACTTTGTCCCGGCCGTCGTCCTTGTCGCCATCGTGGCCTTCATTGCCTGGGCTATCTTCGGCCCCGAGCCCAGCCTGATCTTCGCCATCGTCTCGGCGGTCTCGGTGCTGATCATCGCCTGTCCCTGCGCGCTTGGCCTCGCCACGCCGATGTCGATCATGACCGCCACCGGGCGCGGTGCACATGCCGGCGTGCTGATCAAGGAAGCCGCAGCGCTCGAACGCTTCGCCTCCGTCGACACGCTGATCGTCGACAAAACCGGCACCTTGACCGAGGGCCGGCCGAAACTGACGGATGTCGTCGCGGCAAACGGCTTTTCCGAAGACGAGCTGCTGGGTCACGCCGCAAGCCTGGAGAAGGGCTCGGAGCATCCGCTGGCCGAGGCCATCGTCGAGGGCGCGGCGGCGCGCGGCGCGACCGTCACTGACGCCGGCGATTTCGAGGCGGTTACCGGCAAGGGCGTTTCAGGCACGGTGTCGGGCAAGGCCGTGGCGCTCGGCAATGCCGCGATGATGGGCGATCTCGGCATCGACGTTTCCGCCGTTTCGGCCAGCGCAGAAACGCTGCAGGGCGACGGCAAGACCGCGATGTTCGTCGCTGTCGGCGGCAGATTGGCCGGCATCGTCGCCGTCGCCGACCCGGTCAAGGCGACCACCGCCGAGGCGATCAAGGCGCTGCATGACAGCGGCTTGAGGATCATCATGGCAACCGGCGACAATGAGCGCACCGCGAACGCAATCGCCAAAAGCCTCGGCATCGACGAGGTTCGCGCCGGGCTGCTGCCGGAACAGAAGGCGGCCCTGGTCGAGGAACTGCGCGGCAGGGGCGCCGGTGTCGCCATGGCTGGCGACGGCGTCAATGACGCACCGGCCCTGGCCAGCGCCGAAGTCGGCATCGCCATGGGCACCGGCGCCGATGTCGCGGTCGAAAGCGCCGGCATCACGCTGGTCAAGGGCGACCTCAACGGCATCGTGCGGGCCCGTACGCTTGCCCAGGCGACGATCGGCAACATCCGCCAGAACCTGTTCTTCGCCTTCCTCTACAATGTGCTTGGCGTGCCGGTCGCCGCCGGCGTGCTCTATCCGCTCACCGGCATGCTTCTGTCGCCGATGCTGGCGGCGGCGGCGATGAGCCTGTCCTCCGTTTCGGTCATCGCCAACGCATTGCGGCTGCGGACGTTGAAACTCTGATCCAAACCCCCAAATACGAAAAGCTACAACAGGAGACCATGAATGACCTTAGCCAAGAAACTCGTGCTTTTGCTGATGGCGGCCGGAATGCTGCTCGCCGTTTTCCTCGAAAGCGTTCCGGCGCAGAGCGAAGAGATGAAACATGACATGGCCGGCATGGCGATGGGTGCGCAAAGCCCCGCCACTGTTGGCTACAAGAAGGCGATGGACAAGATGCACAAGGACATGATGGTCAAATACACCGGCAATGCCGATGTCGACTTCGTCCGCGGCATGATCCCGCACCATCAGGGCGCCATCGACATGGCCAAGGTCGAGCTTGCCAATGGCAAGGACCCGGAAATCCGCAAGCTTGCCGAAGGCGTCATCGCCGCGCAGGAAGCCGAAATCAAGCAGATGCAGGACTGGCTTGCCGCTCATCCGGTGAAGTGAGCCCTTTCGCGACAGGGAGATTTGGCGAGAACGCCTCTGGATTTCTCGCCCGCCCTGTGATGCGATCCGGCCTCGAACGGAGCCTGCCATGCCATCTGCCATGAGAACCACCACACTGCCCTCCGGCGAAGCCGTTCAGGTGCTTGGCCAGGGTACCTGGAAGATGGGCGAAGATTCGCGCCGTCGTGCCGATGAGGTCAAAGCGCTGAAGCTCGGCCTCGACCTTGGCATCACGCTGATCGACACCGCCGAAATGTATGCCAGCGGCGGCGCCGAGGAGGTGGTGGCCGAAGCCATTGCCGGGCGCCGCGCCGAAGTCTTCGTGGTTTCGAAAGTTCTGCCGTCAAACGCGTCGCGAGCGGGCGTGCAGCGCGCCTGCGAGAACAGCCTGAAGCGCCTGCGCACCGACCGCATCGACCTCTATCTCTTGCATTGGCCGGGCAGCGTGCCCTTGATGGAGACGGTCGAAGCCTTCGAGGCTTTGAAGAAGGCCGGCAAGATCCGCCATTGGGGCGTCAGCAATTTCGACACCGAGGAGATGGAGGATCTGGCCGGTCTGCCCGACGGCGGCAACGTCCAGACCAACCAGGTGCTCTACAATCTGGTCCGCCGTGGCCCCGAGTTCGATCTCGCGCCCTGGAGCCGGCAGCGCGGCATTCCCCTGATGGCCTATTCTCCGGTCGAGCAAGGCGCGCTGGCGCGCAATGCCAGGCTCGATGCCGTCGCCGCCCGCCACAATGCGACCCCGGCACAAATCGCCCTGGCCTGGGTGATGCACCAGGACGGCGTCATCGCCATTCCGAAGGCCAGCAGCCAGGAGCATGTCCGTCAGAATGTCGCCGCACTCGACATCAAGCTCACGGCTGAAGATCTCACCGATCTCGACCGCGCCTTCCCGCCGCCGACGCGTAAGCGCGGGCTGGAGATGATCTGACTATTTCCCCGCCAGACCCTTCAGCCGGTACAGCGCCTCCAGCGCCTCTCTCGGCGTCATCTCGTCGGGATTGATCTCGCCCAGCGCAGCACCCAGCGCGTCGCTCTTCACCGGCTTGGGCGCTTCGCGCTTCATCGCCACGGAAAACAGCGGCAGGTCGTCAACGAGCCGGTTGGTCTTGCCGGAAACCTCGCCTTCCTCCAGCTGGTGCAGCACCTGCTTGGCCCGGTCGACCACCGCTTCCGGCAGGCCGGCGAGCCGCGCCACCTGCACGCCGTAGGAGCGGTCGGCGGCACCCTTGCCGACCTCATGCAGGAAGACGACGTCGCCTTCCCATTCCTTGACCCGCATGGTGACATTGTGGAGCCGCGCCAGCTTGCCGGCGAGCGAGGTCATTTCGTGGAAATGGGTGGCGAAGATCGCCCGGCAGCGGTTCTTCTCATGCAGATATTCCACCGCCGCCCAGGCGATCGACAGGCCGTCGAAAGTGGCGGTGCCGCGGCCAATTTCATCCAGGATCACCAGCGCCCGTTCGCCGGCCTGGTTGAGGATCGCCGCCGTCTCGACCATCTCGACCATGAAGGTCGAGCGGCCGCGCGCCAGATCATCCGAGGCGCCGACGCGCGAGAACAGCCGGTCGACGACGCCGATATGGGCCGATGCCGCCGGCACGAAGGAACCGGTCTGGGCCAGGATGGCGATCAGCGCGTTTTGCCGCAGGAACGTCGATTTACCGCCCATGTTCGGGCCGGTCAGCAGCCAGATCGCACCGTTCTTGGCACTCCCCTCCGGCGAGAGGTCGCAATCGTTGGCGACGAACGGGCCGTCGCCGGAACGGCGCAGCGCCTGTTCGACCACCGGATGCCGGCCGCCGGAAATCTCGAAGGCGAGGCTCGCATCCACCACCGGACGGCACCACGCCTCGCTTTCCGAAAGCAGCGCCAGCGCCGCCGACACGTCGAGCGCGGCGAGCGCATCGGCGCCGGCGCGGATCTTTTCCGCCTCGCCGACCGCTTCCGCCGTCAGCGCATCGAAGGCCGCCAGTTCGATGCTGAGCGCCCGGTCGGCGGCATTGGCGATCTTGGTCTCTAGTTCGGCAAGCTCGGTCGTGGTGAAACGCATGGCATTGGCCATGGTCTGGCGGTGGATGAAGCGCGCCTTGGCGCCATCGCTGCCGGTCATGACCGCGTGGTGGTTGGCGGTCACCTCGATGTAGTAGCCCAGCACATTGTTGTGCCGGATCTTCAGCGAGCGGATGCCGGTTTCCTCGATCAGCGAGCGCTCCAGCCCGGCGATCACTTTTCGTGACTCGTCGCGCAGCGCCCGCATCTCGTCGAGTTCCGGATGGTAGCCGCCGCGCAGGAAACCGCCGTCGCGCTTCAACAGCGGCAGTTCCTCGCCGAGCGCCTGCATCAGATGCTGGGCAAGCGCCTGGGGCAGCGCCTGGATGGCGGCCATTGCATCAGCCAATTCCTGGGGCAGGGCGGTCGCGGCGAAGATTTCGGCGATCGCGCCGGCCGCCTCGAAGCCGGCGCGCAGCGCGCCGAGGTCACGCGGCCCGCCGCGGTTGAGCGCCAGCCTGGACAAGGCGCGCGGCATATCGGCGACGCTCTTCAGGCTCGTCCGCACCGCCTGGCACAGCCGGGTTTCGGAGCGGAAGAACGACACCGAGTCCAGGCGCGCGCCGATCGCCGCCGGGTCGGTCAGCGGCGCCATCAGCCGGTCGGCGAGCAGCCTGGCGCCGCCGCCGGTCACCGTGCGGTCGATCGCCTTGAACAGCGAACCCTCGCGGCTCCCCGACAATGTACGCAGCAGCTCCAGATTGCCGCGCGTCGCCGGATCGATGAACAGCGTCGAGCCCTGCTCCTCGCGCTCGGGCCGCGACAGGGGCGGCCGCTCGGCCTTCTGCGTCTTCTCGACATAGGCGATGGCACCTGAGATCGCCGACAGTTCGGCGCGCGAAAACGTGCCGAAACTGTCCGGCGTCGCCACATCGAAGAAGCGGGCGATGCGCCCGGTGGCCGAGGCCGAATCGAACAGCGATGGCGGCTGCGGGTTGGCGACGCGGCCAAGCACGTCGAACACCGGCCTCAGCTGCGGATCGTGGAACACCGGCTCGGCGACGATCAGCTCGCGCGGATCGACGCGGAAGATGTCGGCGAGCAGCCGGTCGGCGGTGGTCTCGGCAACGCGGAAGGCGCCGGTCGAGATGTCGATCCAGGCAATTGCGAAGCTGTGGTCGCTGCCGCCCTTCACCCGTCCCAGCGCCATCAGGAAACTGGATTCGGACGGCGCCAGCAATTTGTCTTCGGTGATGGTGCCTGGCGTCACCAGCCGCACCACATCGCGGCGCACCACCGATTTGGAGCCGCGTTTCTTGGCTTCGGCCGGATCCTCGATCTGCTCGCAGACGGCGACGCGGAAACCCTGGCCGATCAGTTTCTGCAGATAGTCGTCGGCCGCATGCACCGGCACGCCGCACATCGGAATGTCGTGGCCCTGGTGCTTGCCGCGCTTGGTCAACACGATGCCCAGCGCCCGGCTCGCCCTTTCGGCATCGTCGAAAAACAGCTCGTAGAAATCGCCCATGCGGTAGAACAGCAGCGAATCCGGGTTCGCCGCCTTGATCTCGATGAACTGCTCCATCATCGGCGTCACGGCGGCAGTGCCGGGCTGCGGCGGCGTCACCTCGGGGGCGTCGGGCTCGTTCGGGCTGTGCATGTTCATGGCGCGGCACGCTAGCAGATGTGATGGCCGGGTTTAATGCCGGGGCCTCGAAAAGCAGGGGAAGACCGAGGCGATCTCATGCACGCAATTGCCCCTCGGTCTGCGATTCCCGCGCGCTGGCGGTTTACACGCGGCGGCGCGTGGTCTTAATTCGGACCGAAACAAAGCACCCCGCCTCAAGGAGGTGCAGCACCGGCGAGGAAATCAAAAGCATCATGGCCAGGAAAACCGAGAACAACGGTCCGTCCGTCAGCGCGCAGGAAGCGCTCGAATTCCACGCGATGGGCCGGCCCGGCAAGCTGGAGATCGTCGCCACCAAGCCGATGACGACGCAGCGCGATCTGAGCCTCGCCTATTCGCCTGGCGTCGCCGTGCCGGTGCGCGCCATTGCCGAGGATCCCAGCCGCGCCTTCGACTACACGACGCGCGGCAACATGGTCGCCGTCATTTCCAACGGCACCGCCATTCTTGGCCTTGGCAATCTCGGCGCGCTGGCCTCGAAGCCGGTGATGGAAGGCAAGGCGGTGCTGTTCAAGCGCTTCGCCGATGTCGATTCCATCGATCTCGAGGTCGACACCGAGGATGCCGACGAATTCATCAATTGCGTGCGCTTCCTCGGGCCGTCCTTCGGCGGCATCAACCTCGAAGACATCAAGGCGCCGGAATGCTTCATCATCGAGCAGCGCCTGCGCGAATTGATGGACATCCCGGTCTTCCATGACGACCAGCACGGTACCGCCATCATCTCGGCCGCCGGCCTGATCAACGCGCTTGAAATCACCGGCCGCGACATGAAGACCACGAAGATGGTCTGCAACGGCGCCGGCGCCGCCGGCATCGCCTGCATCGAGCTGATGAAGGCGATGGGCTTCGCGCCGGAAAATATCACTTTGTGCGACACCAAGGGCGTCGTCTTCCAGGGCCGCACCGAAGGCATGAACCAATGGAAGTCGGGGCATGCGGTCAAGACCGAGGCGCGCAGTCTCGCCGACGCGCTCGACGGCGCGGATATCTTCCTCGGCCTCTCGGCCAAGGGCGCGCTGACCACCGCCATGGTGCAGTCGATGGCCAAGAACCCGATCATCTTCGCCATGGCCAATCCCGATCCGGAGATCACGCCCGAGGAAGTGGCAGAGATCCGCACCGACGCCATCATGGCGACCGGGCGTTCGGACTATCCGAACCAGGTCAACAACGTGCTCGGCTTCCCCTACATCTTCCGTGGCGCGCTGGATGTCAGGGCCACCACCATCAACGACGACATGAAGATCGCCGCGGCCAAGGCGCTCGCCGAACTGGCGCGCCAGGACGTGCCCGACGACGTCGCCGCCGCCTATCAGGGCAACCGGCCGAAATTCGGCCCCAACTACATCATCCCGGTGCCGTTCGACCCGCGCCTGATCTCGGCCATTCCGCTGGCGGTGGCCAAGGCGGCGATGGAGTCGGGCGTTGCCCGCAAACCGATCCTCGACCTCGACCGCTACGCGCAGGAGCTGTCGGCCCGCCGCGACCCGATCGCCTCCACCCTGCAGCGCATCTACGACCGCGTGCGGCGCCAGCCCAAACGCATCGTCTTCGCTGAGGGCGAGGAGGAGCAGGTGATGCGCGCCGCCGTCTCCTATGTGAACCAGCGCCTCGGCACCGCCATCCTGCTCGGCCGCGACGACGTCATCAAGGAAAACGCCAAGCACGCCGGCATCGACCTGAACAAACAAGGCATCGAGATCATCAATGCGCGGCTGTCGCGCCGCAACGGCATCTACACCGACTATCTCTACGAGCGCATGCAGCGCAAAGGCTTCCTGTTCCGCGACTGCCAGCGCCTGATCAACAACGACCGCAACCACTTCGCCGCCTGCATGGTGGCGCTGGGCGATGCCGACGGTATCGTCACCGGCGTGACCCGCAACTATTCGACAGCACTCGACGACATCCGCCGCGTCATCGACGCCAAGCCCGGCCACCGCGTCATCGGCGTCTCGATCGTGCTGGCACGGGGCAAGACTGTGCTGGTCGCCGACACCGCCGTGCACGACATGCCGAATGCCGAGCAGATCGCCGACATCGCCGAGGAAGCGGCAGGCTTCGCCCGCCGCATGGGTTATGAGCCGAGGCTCGCCATGCTCGCCTACTCCACCTTCGGCCACCCGCAGGGCGAACGCTCCGAGCGCGTCCAGGAGGCAGTGCGCATCCTCGACAAGCGCCGCGTCGATTTCGAATATGACGGCGAAATGGCCGCCGACGTCGCGCTCAACGCGCGCGCCATGGCGCAGTATCCGTTCATAAGGCTCACCGGTCCGGCGAATGTGCTGATCATGCCGGCGTTCCACTCCGCGTCGATCTCGACCAAGATGCTGCAGGAACTCGGCGGCTCGACGGTCATCGGCCCGCTGCTGGTCGGGCTGAACAAGCCGGTGCAGATCGTCTCGCTGAACGCCAAGGACTCGGATATCGTCAACATGGCGGCGATCGCGGCCTATACGGCGGGGACTTGAGGGGCGGGCCCCCTAGAAGGCGGGAGCCAACGATCCGGCTTTCGAACGAGGCGGCGCCCAAAGCGCCGTCGCACCCCCATAACAGATTGATAAGATTCAGCTGATATACGGAAACTCTTGCCGCATGCCGTAACGGCATCCACGGCGCGCTCAGACCGCTAAATGGGGGTGCGGCCATGAAGCATGACGGAGTTTCTGTATCCGTGGTCGGCGAGCGAGCCTACCACGACGAGCGGCTGGACGCCTTGCTCAGCATCACCGGCCGCATGGACGGTTATCTCTACCGCTGCCGCAACGACGCGTCCTACACCATGCTCTATATCAGCGACGGGATTTTCACCGTCAGCGGTTACCGGCCGAGCGATTTCATCCACAACGCGGTGCGCGACTATGTCTCGGCCATCCACCCGGATGATCTGCCGTCGGTCTATGCGGCCGTCGACACCGCGCTCGAGGCGCGCTGCAACTGGAACGTCGACTACCGCATCGTGCCCAGCGTAGGCGAACCGCTCTGGGTCCGCGAGATCGGCGGCGGTGTCTGGGATGATGCCGGCGAGCTCGAATTCCTGGAAGGCTTCGTCGTCGACATCAGCGACCGCAAGGTCGTCGAGGACCTCAACGCCCAGCTGGTCCTGGATCTGAAGACCGCCAACGAGGAATTGTCCGCGCAAAAACGCGAGATCGAGGTGGCCAAGCAGCAGAGCGACCATTCGGCCAACCACGATGCCTTGACCGACCTGCCCAACCGGCGTGCCTTCCACAACGAGCTCAAATCGGTGGTTACCCGCTGCGGCGCCACCGGCGAGGCAGCCGGGCTTTTGTTCATCGACCTCGACCGGTTCAAGGAAGTCAACGACACGCTCGGCCACGAGGCCGGCGATGCGCTGCTGCAGCGCGTGTCGAGCCAGCTTCGCTCGATCCTGCGCAGTGCCGATTTCGTCGCCCGGCTCGGCGGCGACGAGTTCGCCTTCCTGTTCTCGGCCGACACCGAACTGGCACAGCAGAAGGCCGTGCGCGTCGCCGAACGCATCCTGGAAAGGTTGCGGATCAAGGTTCCGACGCCCAATGGCGCCATCCAGGTCGGTTGCACCGTCGGCGTGGCGATGTATCCGGCGGAAGCCGCCGATTCCGAAGCGCTGATCGCACTCGCCGACCGGCTGATGTACATCGGCAAGAAGAGTGGCCGAAACCGGCTGGTCACCGCCACGGAGATGGCGCCGCAACAGCCGTCGTCCAGGCCTCGCCTTCGCAAGACGGCGTAGCGCGCCGACTCCGAAATCCGAGGGTTGACCGCGCCGGCTTCAGCCCGGCGCGAACGCCCGTGCCGCTTCGACCACGTCCTCGATCTGGTCCTGCCGCAGCAGATCAATCGGAATGCGGCCGTCGAGTTGCGCCGACGGCCGCGTCAGCCACAGCCAGGCCAGTCTCGGATTGCCGATCAGCGACTGCACGTCGCTGATGCCTGCGACCGGCCTGCCGTCGACGAACTGCGCCAAGGGGAAGACGTGCTTGCGGCCGCCCTTGCGCAAGGCGACGACGTCGCCGCGCCTTTGCCAGCGGTGCAGGGTCGAGCGGGCGATGCGCAAATTCTCTTCCAGATAGGTCGAGCCGGCGACACGGCCGGCCCAATCCTCGATCAGCATCGATTCGAGGTCGTCGGACTGGGGCGGCGGAGGAAGCGGCTCTTCGGCCAGCAAAGCCGTCGACCGATTTGTGGCCCCGGCGGTGCCGGCTTCGCTGCGGCGCGCGGCTTCCGCCGCCAGCGCGCGCACGAATTTCGAGGCGAGGCCGGGAAGGTCGGCATGGATGGCGTCGATGGCGCGCTGGTGCTTCGGTGACAGCAAGGTGACGGCTGACGCTATGCTGCCGGCGATCTTGCCGACCGAGACCACGGTGGATTGGTTTATGGCTTCGTCATAGTGGGCAAGTGCGCGCTCGACATCCTCCGCGACCATCTCCGCGAAGTCGTCCTGTCCAAGACCGGTTGGCTGAAATCTGCTCATGCATCTGTCTTCCGGCCGCGCGCGCTCCTCCCTCAGCCGCGGCCGATTGCTGAATTTCTAGTGCGGAAAACGGAAATCGTGGCGGCAACGCATCGCGTCGCCCGACAGCTTGCTGTCTTGCATCTTTTCAACATCCCATCTGACTGCGGGCGCGCCCCGAAATGTCGGTCACGGGACGCTCTCGATTTCGTGTAGGAGCGATGTGTGACAGTCACGCGACGGTGAAGCTGCCGATCTCCCCCCTTGTGGGGGAGATGCCCGGCAGGGCAGAGGGGGGCGCGAAGGATCGCTGCGTAGCTATGCCTGCGCCGTGCCCCGCGCTCTCGACGGCGTCGCGCCCTGAAGCCATGAAGTAAACATTGGAAATGCCAGCGGGACAGCGCCCCCCTCTGGCCTGCCGGCCATCTCCCCCACAAGGGGGGAGATCAGCAGTTGTCCCTACAACAACCCGGCCTGTTCCGCTTCACGGCGCAAATTCTGCCTTGGCCTTGGGCCGAGCTGCTGGATCACAAGGCCGGCGGCCAGCGAGCCGAGGTCGCCGCAGGTCTTGAGGTCGCGGCCCTGGGTGTAGCCGTGCAGGAAACCGGCGGCGTAGAGATCGCCGGCGCCCGTCGTGTCGACCAGCTCCCGGATCGCGGTGGCCTGGATGACCACGGTCTCGTCGCCGCGCACGATGACCGAGCCCTTTTCCGAGCGGGTCACGGCAGCGATCTTGCAGTCCTTGCGGATTTGCGCCAGCGCCTCGTCGAAGGACGATGTCTGGTAGAGCGATTTGATCTCGTGGCTGTTGGCAAAGACGATGTCGACCGTGCCCGAGCGCATCAGCTCGAGGAACTCGTCGCGGTAGCGGTCGACGCAAAAGGAATCCGACAGCGTCATCGACACTTCACGGCCTGCCGCATGTGCCAGCCTGGCCGTCTGCCGGATCGCTTCCTTGGCGCGCGGCGGGTCCCACAGATAGCCCTCGAAATAGGTGACCTTGGCGCCAGATGCCTTATCGGCCTCGACATCCTCCGGTCCGAGCTCGACGCAGGCGCCGAGATAGGTGTTCATCGAGCGTTCGCCATCGGGGGTGACGAAGATCATCGAGCGCGCCGTCGGCGGCTCGCCGGTGAGCGGTTTGGTGTCGAAGGCGACGCCCTGCGCATGGATGTCGTGCGCGTAGATTTCGCCCAGCGCATCATCGGAGACCTTGCCGAAGAAGGCGGCGCGGCCGCCGAAGGAGGCGACGCCGGCCGCCGTGTTGCCGGCGCTGCCGCCGGAAGCTTCGATCGCCGGGCCCATGCGGCTGTAGAGCAGTTCGGCGCGCTGGGTGTCGATGAGGTTCATCGCGCCCTTGATGATGCCGTTGGTTTCGAGGAATTCCTCCTCGCACTGGGCGATGATGTCGACAATGGCATTGCCGATGCAAAGCACGTCATAATCCGGCATCAATGTCTCCACCAAAAACCTAGAGCAATTCCAGGAAAAGTGCTTAGCGGTTTTCCGTTCGGAATTGCGTACAAAGAGAGAGCCGGCTTCTTGCCACGCTGGCCGGGCGCGGGTTTAGCGATTCGCAACGGCTTTGCCTAGGGCATGTTGATATTCAGGGGATGCCGGCCTGACCTGAATTGCATCACGGCCTGGAGCGTAACACGCCAGGCGCTACGACAATTCGACCGTGGACGAAGCATTTCTTCGCGGCGTTGCCTAAAAGTCAGGCCCGATCGACCGCATTCGAAGACGGCAGGCCCATGACCGCAAAGAACGACACGACCACCGACCTGGCCTTGCTCGGCGTGCTGGCTGTGCTGTGGGGCGCCTCCTACACCTTCATCAAGATCGGCGTCGAAACGATCCCGCCGGTCACCTTCATCGCCGCCCGCACTCTGATCGCCGGCGGCATTCTGTTGGCCATCATCCGCTGGCGCGGGCTCGCCATGCCGCGTGATGCTGCCACCTGGCGCCGCTTCGCCTTCCAGGCCTGCCTCAACAGCGTCATACCGTTCACGCTGATCGCCGCCGCCGAGCGCTCGGTCGATGCCGGCCTCGCCACCATCCTCAATTCCACCTCGCCGATTTTCACCTTCCTGCTGACGGCGCTCATCACCCGCCACGAGCCGGTGACGACGCGCAAGCTGGTGGGCGTCAGCGCCGGCATGACAGGCATCTGCCTTGTCATCGGCACCGAGGCGCTTGGCGGTCTTGGCCATGAATTGTGGGCGCAGCTGGCCATCGTCATCGCGACGATCTCCTATGCGGGCGCCGCCATTTTCGGCCGCGGCTTCAAGGGCCTCGATCCGATGCTGCCAGCCGCGGGTTCGATGCTCTGCGGCGCCGTCATGCTGGTGCCGCTCAGCCTGGTGGTCGACCATCCCTGGACGCTCACGCCGTCGTTGGCGTCGGTCCTGGCCCTGCTCGGCCTGTCGGTGTTCTCGACCGCGCTCGCCTTCGTCATCTATTTCCGCCTCATCCACACGCTGGGTTCGGTCGGCACGACGTCGCAAGCCTATCTGCGTGTGCCGATCGGCGTCGGCATCGGCGCTGTCTTCCTCGGCGAAAGCCTGGGGCCGACGGCATGGCTGGGCATGGCCTTTGTCGTGGCCGGCGTTGCGGCCATGACCATTCCGGTTAGAAAACCGGCATTTGCGCGCTAGCAATACGCGCTTGTGCTCAAGACCCGCGCTGCCTATCTCGGGAGCGTCCGCCTTTCCGGCGGCGTCCGCTGACCTGGGATTGAAGCACGGTGATTTTCGACGCTGCCCGCACCGCGGCCCTCGAGCTGCTCTCGCCGCCGTTTCGTGCCGTGTTCCTCAAGACGCTGGGCCTGACCGTGCTGGCGCTGGTCGCCTTGTGGTTCGGCCTGACCAGCCTTGTCGAGTGGCTGGCCCTGCCGTGGCTCCAGGCCTTGTTGCCCGGCATTCCGTCCTGGGCCGGCTGGCTGGGCGGCATCATCGCGGCAATCGCGCTGGCCTTCGGCATGGCGCTGCTCATCGCGCCGGTCACGGCTGTCATCGCCGGCCTGTTCCTCGACGATGTCGCCGAAGTGGTCGAGCGCACCGACTATCCCCGCGAGCCGATCGGACGCGCCATGCCGGCGCTGCGCTCGCTGGTGCTGGCGATCAAATTCTTCGGCGTCGTTATAGCAGGCAACATCGTGGCGCTTCTGCTGCTGCTGGTGCCGGGCATCAACATCGCCGCCTTCTTCATCGTCAACGGCTATCTGCTCGGCCGCGAATTCTTCGAATTCGCCGCCATGCGCTTTCGCCCGGAGGACCAAGCCAGAGCCCTGCGCCGGCAGTATGCCGGCACGGTGTTTCTCGCCGGGCTGGTCATCGCGGCCTTCCTGGCCGTGCCGCTGCTCAATCTGCTGACGCCGCTCTTCGCCGCCGCCATGATGGTGCATCTGCACAAGGCGATCAGCGCGCGGGAAAGCCGCCGGTGACCGCAAGTGTCATGCAGTCGGCCCTTTAGGCTGAGGATTTGCCGTACAGCGCTTGCAATTTGCCGAACGGCATGGCGGCGCGGGTGAAGCCGAACGTGCCGTCCTGCTGGATCTCGCGCGCCGCCGTCTCTAGCATGCCGTAGGCGAAGTTGGTCAGCCACGGCCCGAGCGAAATGCGCTTGACGCCGGCCATCGAAAGATCGGCGATGGTAAAGCCCGGCTTCGCCATGACGTTGACCGGCTTGCTGACCGCCGAGCAGAGCGTGCGCACCATCTCGACGTCGCCGATGCCCGGCGCATAGAGCACGTCGGCGCCGGCCTTCTCGAAGGCTTGCAGCCGCTTGATGGTGTCGTCGAGATCGAACTTGCCCCACAGAAAATTCTCGGCCCGCGCCGTGAAGACGAAATCGCGTTTCAGGGCCCGCGCCGCCTCCACCGCCGCCGCGACGCGCTCGACCGCATGGGAGAAGTCATAGATCGGCCTGTCCGGATCGCCGGTGTGGTCCTCGATCGAGCAGCCGGCAAGGCCGGCCGCTTCCGCCGCGAAGATGGTTTCGGCCGCTCGCTCGGCGCTGTCGCCCTTGCCTTTCTCGAGATCGGCCGAGACCGGCAGGTCGGTCGCCGCCGTCACCTCGCGGCAGTGATGGATCATCTGCTCGAAGGTCACCGCGCCGTCTGGCAGGCCGCGCGAAAAGGCAAAGCCGGCGCTGGTGGTCGCCAGCGCCTTGAAACCGAAGGACCCGAGCAGCTTGGTCGTGCCTGGATCCCAGGGATTGGGCATGACGAAGGTTGAGGCATGCAGGTCGCGAAAGATCTTGCCCTTGTCCATGAATGCTCCCCATCACAAGTGTTTGGGGGCGGATGCTATCGCGCCGTCTTCGGTCGGGCAAATAAATGCGCTTGGTTCAGAAGCGTTTCTCGTTCTCTGCTGACAATTTCTCGAAGGCGTCGGAATCCGCGACGTAGCGCGATGTCTTCTTGTCCCAATGATAGGTGACGGAAATGTCGTGTGACGCCGCCTCGGGCGGCGCGTCGTCGCAGCTTTCATCGCTCGGAATGGTGCTGTCGGTCACCGTTACCTTGAAGGCGGCATAAGGCTGGCCATTGGCGATGGCCTGGAAAGCCACATCCTGCTTGCGGCTGTAGGCGCAGAGCCTTTCGTCGAACGTGTAGATCGTGTCGATCAACTCGAATTTGTCGTCGCGGACCATGATCAGCGGCGTGATCACATAGCCCTGGCTCGAATTGAAATGCGTGCTCATGGTGATG
The DNA here is from genome assembly GCF_016756475.1 of Mesorhizobium sp. 113-1-2. Classification (NCBI taxonomy): domain Bacteria; kingdom Pseudomonadati; phylum Pseudomonadota; class Alphaproteobacteria; order Hyphomicrobiales; family Phyllobacteriaceae; genus Mesorhizobium; species Mesorhizobium sp. 113-1-2. Next base: position 194,516 of record NZ_AP023242.1, on the reverse strand, counting down.
AGCATGTCGTCGCCGGCGCCGATCGAAAGCTTGTTCGGTTCGCGGAAATAGGTGCTGCGGTCGACCGCGACATTGGCCGCATCGAGCAGTTTCGGCTTGGCGGTGACGTCGTAGAGCGCCAGTATTGCATAGCCCTCGGCGCTGTCGGGAGAATCGCCGAGGTCGAACAACATGGCCAGCCGGTCCTTGCCGGCGGCTCTGATGGGCAGCACGGCGGCGTTGGGGAAACTGGATGTCTCAGGCGGTGAACCGCCGCTATCCGGCCCCGCGATGTGGCGCATCTCGATCGGCAGCCCGCCCTTGTAGAAGCCCTGCCCGTCCGAGGCGAGATCCGGGATGACCATTTTGGCCAGGTCGAGGTAAGTCACATCGGTGCGGCCGGGCAGGGTACTTCTGAGGTCGGGAAAGCTCACAGTCTGCGCGCCGGCCGCGGTCCACAGCAGCGGCAGCAGCATCAGGGCGAGAATGAAGCGGACAAGGTTCGTCGGCATGGGGCCCCCCAAGATCAGGCCACTCACGCTAGCACGGGTTTCCGGTTCCATGCAGCCGTGCCGAAATCAGTGGATCGGCACCAGCCCGGCCAGTTCGCGCATGTCGTCGAACAGGATACCACCGGCCTCGATCAGGCCGTCGCGGTCGGAATAGGGGTCGCCATGATAGGAAAACACCCGCATGCCGGCGGCAATGCCGGCCTGCGTGCCGGCAACGCTGTCCTCGATGACGATGCAATCGGTGGGCGCGAAGCCCATGGCCTTGGCCGCATGCAGGAACAGGTCAGGAAACGGCTTGCCGCGCCCGACCATGGTCGCGGAAAACATTGCATGTTCGAACAGCGGCAGCAGCCCGGTCTGGCCAAGCGTGATGTGCATCTTCGAAATCCTGGCCGAGGTCGCGACGCAATAGGGAATGCCGGCCGCGCGGACCGCCTCGATGAACTCCCGCACATAGGGGATCGCCTCGACGCCATGGGAAAACAGGTCCGGCAGGCCGGCATTCCAGCGATCGACGAAATCGGCGCCGAGCCGGACCTCGGTCTGCTCTTCGATCTCCTTCTGCACCGAGGCCATGCTGCGGCCGGAGAAATTCTTGCGGCAATATTCGAAGTTCGTCGAATAGCCGGCAGCCGTCAGCCATTCGGCGAGGCGCCGGTTGGCGAGATTTTCGGTGTCAACGAGGATCCCGTCGCAGTCGAAGATAACGAGTTTCGGAATTTGCATTCAGGCGGTGCCGGTCGATCCGAACCCACCCGAGCCACGCGCCGTGCCGCCGGCCAGCGAACGCTCTTCCACGGCCGCTTGCGTCACCGCGGCGAAAACGATCTGGGCGATGCGCATGCCGCGCGTCACCGCAAAATCCTCATCGCCGTGGTTGATCAGCAGCACCTTCACCTCGCCGCGATAGTCGCTGTCGACCGTTCCCGGTGAATTGAGGACGGTCAGGCCATGCTTGAAGGCAAGCCCGGAGCGCGGCCGCACCTGGCCTTCCATGCCTTCCGGGATTTCCAGGATCAGCCCGGTCGGCACCAAAGCGCGTTTTCCCGGGAGGATCAGCAGCGGCCGGTCGTCGGGCACCGCCGCGCGCAGATCCATGCCGGCGGCGCCGGCGCTTTCATAGGCGGGGAGGGGCAGTCCTTCAGCATGCGGCAATCTGACGAAGCCGACAGTGGGACCGATGACGGAGGAGTTTTGGAGGGCTGCGCGCATAAAATCGATCCTATCGGCGCGAATGCCGATTCGGTCAATTCGCCCGCACCGCTATCAACGGCTTTCTTTCAGGCATCACTATGACCTGGCCATCGGAACCACCGTCGTCTCCTTGATCTCCTCCATCACGAAGGAGGCCGACACATCCGACAGCGCCACCTTGGCGATCAGCCGCTGGTAGAGCCGGTCATAGGCCTTCACATCGGCGACGCGGGCGCGCAGGACATAGTCGAGGTCGCCTGACATGCGGTAGACGCCGGTGATCTCGGGAAAGCCGGTCACCGCCGCCCGGAATTTCTGCAGCCAGTCGGGATCATGGTTGGACGTGCGGATCAGGATGAACACCGAAAGGCCGAGCCCGAGCTTGTCGGCATCGACCAGCGCCACGCGGCCGGTGATGACGCCATCCTCCTCCAGCCGTTTGACGCGCCGCCAGCAGGCATTGCGCGACAGGGCCACCCGTTCCGACAGCTGGTCGACCGACAGCGTGCCGTCACGTTGCAATTCGCTCAGCAGTTTGCGGTCGATTTCATCGATATCCAACGCCATATTGGGATGCTTGTCCCATAAAATGGCAAAAGACAAGGACATTTTGAGACCGATGAACCGGCGAGGCGTGTCAGGATACTCATATCGGAACGCAAGCGCTGAAGGGGACCTCAATGTCGCTCGCAAGCATCTTCACCTCCCATCCGGCCAAGGTCGGCGAAACCTATTTCGGCCATATGGCCTTTGCCGCCTGGTTCTCCTCGCGCCTGCTGATGGCGGCCGGCGCCGCGCTTGTTCACGCTTTCTTGCCATTTCTCTTCGAGACTACCGCCAGCCGAATCGTCCGCGAGCTTTACGAGCGGACGCACAACAGAGGCACACACGCGACCAAGGGGCCTGCGGCTCTTCCGGATCGCGCCTAGAGGACGACAGAAGCGATGTGCCGGTGGGCGGCCTATCTCGGTGAAGCGGTCTTTCTCGAAGACATTCTCACGGCACCCTGTCACTCGCTGATCGCCCAGAGCCATTGTGCCCAGGAAGCCAAGTCGCCGACCAATGGCGACGGTTTCGGCCTTGCCTGGTATGGCGACCGGCCGGAGCCTGGCCTCTACCGCGACATCCTGCCGGCCTGGTCGGACCCCAATCTGAAGAGCCTGTGCCGGCAGATCAAATCCGGCCTGTTCCTCGCCCATGTGCGCGCCTCGACCGGCGGCGCCACCAGCCGCATGAACTGCCATCCTTTTATCTCGGGGCGCTGGTCGTTCATGCATAACGGCCAGATCGGCGGCTTCGAAAAGATCCGCCGCGCGCTGGAGAACTCGCTGTCCGACGTCGTCTTCGACCAGCGCGAAGGCACCACCGATTCGGAACTCTTCTTTCTCCTGATGATCGACGAGGGATTGGCTGGCGATCCGCAAGGCGCCGCCGCCCGCGCCACCAGCCGCGTGCTCGAAGCCTCGCGTCGCGCCGGCCTCGAACCGGTACTGAAGCTCACCGCCGCTTTCTCCGACGGGCAAGCGCTGCACGCGGTGCGCTACGCCACCGACGCCCACGCGCCGACGCTCTACACCTCCTCCTTGCGCAAAGGCGGCGGCCGCTGCATCGTCTCCGAGCCGTTCGATCGCGAGGGCGGCGACTGGCAGGCGATCCCGCCATCGAGCTTCGTCACTATGACCCCTGAGGGGATCGCTATCAGGCCATTTGCTCCGGCTCCGGCGAAACTGGCATTGGTCGGGTGATCTAAGTCGGCCGTAGAGTGCCGAACTCAACAGACGGCCGGCACAATTCCGATCAAACGCAGCCAAGCTCCGAATGTTCAACTTCGCTTGAAGTCGTGCCGCTGTCCGCCATTTTCCAGGCAAGCGGCCAAGCCGGAGCATTTGCCATGGACATCGCTTTCTCCTCGACAACCGAACTCGCTGCCGCGATTCGCAACCGCAAAATCTCCGCCGTCGAAGCACTCGACGCCCATCTGGCGCAGATCAACCGGCACAACGCGGCGATCAACGCCGTCATCTCGCTCGACAGCGAAGGCGCGTACGAGTGCGCCGAAAAGGCCGACGCGACACTCGCACGCGGCGCCACGCCCGGACCGCTGCACGGCGTTCCCTTCACGCTGAAGGACACGCACGAAACCGCCGGCATGAAAACCACGGTCGGCTTCCCGTCCTTCGCCGACTATGTCGCCAGCCACGACAGCCCAGTCGTCGCCCGGCTCAAGGCGGCCGGCGGCGTGCTGATGGCCAAGACCAATGTCGCGACCATGCTGTCGGACTGGCAGTCGAACAACCTGTTGTTCGGCCGCACCGGCAATCCATGGGACCTTGAACGCACCGCCGGCGGCTCCAGCGGCGGTGCGGCTGCGGCGGCCGCGGCTGGGATGACGCCCTTCGACGTCGGCACCGACATGCAGGATTCGATCCGCCTGCCTGCCGCCTTCTGCGGTGTCTATGGCCTCAAGCCGACCGAACACCGCGTCTCGCTGGCCGGCGCCTTTCCCGATCCAGGCGGCGCTGCGCGCAGCGTGCGGCTGATGTCGTGTCTCGGGCCGCTGGCGCGTGGCGTGGACGATCTGTCGCTGATCTATCAAATCATCGCCGGGCCGGACGGGCGCGACACCGATCTGGCGCCGGTGCCGGTCGAAACCATGCCGAAGCTCGACCTCAAGGCACTGCGCATAGCCTTCGCGCCGTCCTTTGCCGGCTTCCCGGTGGCCGGCGACATTGGCGCCGCGGTTGAAACTCTCGCAAAACAGCTGCAATCGGTCGGCGCGATCGTCGAGGAAGCGAACCTGCCCAGGCTCGACCTGCACGACGATCTTGCGCAAGGCGGCGCGCTGATCGGCATGATGATGGAGGCCGCGCAGCCCCAGCCGCCAGAGCAGCCGACACCTGTCTCGCGCTGGTTCGAGGCGCTCGCCCGCCGCGACAAATCCATTCTCGCCTGGGACCAGTTCTTCGACAGCTATGACGCGCTGCTTTGCCCAGTCGCCATGACCACGGCCTTCCCGCATTGCGAACCGGGCGCGCCGATCAAGGTCGACGGCAAGGACCAAAGCTACTGGATACTGCCGGCCTATGGTGCCGTCTTCAACTACAGCGGTCACCCAGCACTTGCGATGCCGTGCGGAGAAGATCGCGACGGTCTGCCGATCGGTTTGCAATTGGTCGGCAAGCGCTGGTCGGAAGTCCGGCTGCTGGGTATTGCGGCGGCGATTGAGCCGTTCACCGGCGGCTTTCGCCGTCCGCCGGGTTATTGAGCGAAGCGCGACAACCCATACGGCGCCAGCAGCGGATCGCGTTCGCCGCCAAGAATTTCCCTTGTAGCAAACAAACCAACAGCCGGCGCCAGCGTGATGCCGGAATGCATGACCGCAACATAGAGGCCGTCCACGCCCTCGGCACGGCCGATGATCGGAAAACCGTCGATCGGATTGGGGCGGTAGCCGATGGTGTGGAAGTCGAGTTCCAGCCCCTCGGCGCCGCGCAATGCTGCCTTCGTGACCGCGAACAGCGCGCGGGCGGTCGCTTCGGCGTCCATACCGGGATCGCCGCCGGCGAAATCCGAACCGGCGACGATGCGGCCCTCGGCGGTCTGGCGCATGTGGAGCCTCTCGGCGTGCACCAGCCCATTGAGCAGCTTTTTGTATGGCCGCGAATGGACGATCAGGCCAGGCGGCGTCTCGATCGGCAGCTTGATGCCGGCCGTCGCCGCAATGGCGGGGGCGCCAACGCCAGCCGCGATCACCACCTCATCGGCGGCAATCAGCCCATGCGATGTGTCCACGCCGGTCGTCCTGCCATTGGTCTGGGCCAGCGCCGAGACCGTGCCGGCGATGACCCGCGCGCCACGCCGTTCGGCATCCGCGAGCAGAGCCCTGGCCGTCGCGACCGGCTCGGCGACGCCTTCCTCCGCGACATAGACGGCGAATTCAGGAGGCGCGACGAGGTTTGGTTCGATCTGCGCCGCCCGCTTGGCGTCGACGCGCTCGATGCCGTAGCCCCATGAAGAGTGTTCAGCCGCGTAGGCGTCGAGCCGGTCGGCCGGCAGGTCCCAGCACAGCCCGCCACACCAGGCGAGCGGCAGCCCGGGCAGCTCACTTGCCAGCCGTTTCCATTCGGCCATGGCGCGGGTGCGCAGCCGGAAATAAATCTCGGGATTGCCCCAACTGGCGTTGATCCAGGCAAACGAATTCGGCGTTGCGACGCCGCCCGCGCCGCTTTCGGAAACGACCGTCACCTGTGCGCCCGCTCTGGTCAGGTGCCAGGCGATGGAGGCGCCGATGATGCCGGCGCCGATGACGATCACTTGTTTCGCCGCAGCCATGTTCGCTCCTTGCCTGGTGGTCCGCCGAGGACGTTCTTCCAGTGCCACCCCATTCGTCACTTGCCAACATCGGACACGGCGAAAATATGCGCTTGACGACAATACGTACGTACGTATTATTACCACCATGGCTAGGCAATCACTCCGCGAGAAACTCCTCGACGCCGGGTTCCGGACCATCTGGGATTCAGGCTATGCCGCCGCCGGCGTGCGCGACATCGTTGCCGCCGCCAACGCGCGGCCGGGCTCCTTCACCAACCATTTCGCCTCCAAGGAGGCGTTCGCCGGCGAGGTGCTGGACCGCTACTTCGCCTATGTCGGCGGGCTGGTCGAGAAAGCGCTGGCGCAGGACGGCACGCCGCCCATCGGCAGGCTGCGCCGCTACCTCGACGTCATCACCTCGAAGCTCGAGGCGCATGACTGGGCACGCGGCTGCATGATCGGCAATCTCAGCCTCGAGACAGCCGTGCACAGCGAGCCGCTGCGTTTGCAGCTCGTCGCCATTTTCGAGCGCTGGCGCCAACCATTCGCCGCCTGCATCGCCGAAGGCCAGGCAGCCGGCGACATCGCGAAAACCTTCGACGCCGACGACCTCGCCGACTTCCTGCTGTCGTCCTGGCAAGGCGCCATGCTGCGCATGAAGGTCGAGCGCAGCCCCGAACCGCTCGAGCGGTTCAAGAAAATCATCTTCAGCACAGTGTTCGCAAAGGAGACGACCCCATGAGTTCGAAAGCCAACCCGTCTCAGCCCGTCGCCACCACGCCGAGACGTTCGCAGGTTCCCTTACTCGATTCGACCATGTCCTATGTCGAGGCCGGAACATCCGGCCCGGCCGTGCTGTTCCTGCACGGCAACCCGACCTCGTCCCATATCTGGCGCAATATCATCCCGCATGTCGCGCCGTTTGGCCGCTGCATCGCGCCGGACCTGATCGGCTATGGCCAGTCCGGCAAGCCCGATATCGACTATCGCTTCTTCGACCATGTCCGCTATCTCGACGCTTTCCTCGACGCGCTCGACATCCAAGATGTGGTGCTGGTCGCGCAGGATTGGGGAACCGCGCTTGCCTTTCATCTCGCGGCAAGGCGGCCGCGGCGCATTCTTGGCCTCGCCTTCATGGAATTCATCCGGCCCTTCGCGCGCTGGGAGGATTTTCATCAGCGCCCGCAAGCCCGCGAAATGTTCAAGGCGCTGCGCACGCCCGGTGTCGGCGAAAAGCTCGTCCTGGAAGACAATGTCTTCGTCGAGAAAGTGCTGCCGGGCTCGGTGCTGCGCACGATGAGCGACGAGGAAATGGCCGCCTATCGGGCGCCGTTCCCGACGCCGCAATCGCGAAAGCCGGTGCTGCGCCTGCCCCGGGAATTGCCGATCGAGGGTCAGCCCGCCGACGTTGCCGCCATCAGCGAGCACGATCATCGCGCGCTGCTTCTGTCCACCTATCCAAAACTGCTGTTCGCGGGCGATCCTGGCGCGTTGATTGGGCCGCAGGCGGCAAAGGAATTCGCGGCCGGGCTGAAAAACTGCCGCTTCATCAATCTCGGACCCGGCGCGCACTATCTGCAGGAGGATCATGCCGACGCGATCGGCAGCGCGATCGCCGGCTGGCTTCCGCAGGCCGTCCAGGCGAGCCGCATGGGCGAGTTGGCCTGAGGCAGGCCATGGTATCCGGCGGCTTCTCGCCGCCGGACCGGTCGACAGCCCTGCGCTGCGCTGCTAGAAGCCCGGCCTGTCACACGGAAATCCCAGAGAATGCCCGAAACAATACCAGAGGAAGTGGCGCGCCGCCGCACCTTCGCGATCATCGCGCACCCCGACGCCGGCAAGACGACGCTGACTGAGAAGCTGCTGCTGTTCGGCGGCGCCATCCAGCTTGCCGGCGAGGTCAAGGCCAAGAAGGACAAGATCCAGACGCGCTCGGACTGGATGAAGATCGAGCGCGAGCGCGGCATTTCGGTCGTCACCTCGGTGATGACCTTCGAGTATGAGGACAATGTCTTCAACCTGCTGGACACGCCCGGCCACGAGGATTTCGCCGACGACACCTACCGCACCCTGTCGGCAGTGGACTCGGCCGTCATGGTCATCGACGCCGCCAAGGGCATCGAGCCGCGCACGCTGAAACTGTTCGAGGTCTGCCGGCTGCGCGACATCCCGATCATCACCTTCGTCAACAAGATGGACCGCGAAAGCCGCGATCCGTTCGAGATTCTGGACGAGATCGAGCAGAAGCTGGCGCTGGATACGGCCCCCATCACCTGGCCGATCGGCCGCGGCAGGACGTTTTCCGGCACCTATCATCTGGCGCTGAACGCCGTGCGCAAGGGCGACGACGAGAAGGAGCGCACGCCGGTCAACGGTCCCGATTCCAACCGCGTTGCCGGGCTGCTGCCGGAAAACGAGCGCGAGGCCTTCATCGAGGAACTGGAACTCGCGCGCGAAGCCTGTCGGCCACTCGACATCGATGCCTTCCGCGAAGGCCATCTGACGCCGGTCTATTTCGGCTCGGCGCTCCGCAATTATGGCGTCCGCGACCTGATCGAGGCGCTCGGCGCCTTCGGCCCACCGCCGCGCGCGCAGGAGGCCGACACCCGCAAGGTCGAAGCGACGGAGGACAAGATGACCTCCTTCGTCTTCAAGATCCAGGCCAATATGGACCCCAACCACCGCGACCGCATCGCTTTCGTGCGCGTCTGCTCGGGCAAGCTCGAGCGCGGCATGAAGGCCAAACTGGTGCGCACGGGCAAGCCGATGAGCCTGTCGGCGCCGCAATTCTTCTTCGCCCGTACCCGTGTCACCGCCGATGAGGCTTTCGCCGGCGATGTCGTCGGCATCCCCAATCACGGCACGCTGCGCATCGGCGACACGCTGACCGAGGGCGAGGAGATTCTCTTCAGGGGCGTGCCGAACTTCGCCCCGGAAATCCTGCGCCGCGTCCGTCTCGGCGACGCCATGAAGGCGAAAAAACTCAAGGAAGCGCTGCACCAGATGGCCGAGGAAGGCGTCGTGCAGCTGTTCTCGCCCGAGGACGGCTCACCGGCTATCGTCGGCGTCGTCGGCGCGCTGCAGCTCGACGTGCTGAAGGAGCGGCTGAACTTCGAATACACGCTGCCGGTCGAGTTCGAGATGTCGCGGTTTTCCGTCTGCCGCTGGATATCGGCCGACGACAAGGCCGAAGTGCACCGCTTCATCGAGGCGCATCGCGGCGACATCGCCCGCGACCTCGACAACGATCCGGTGTTCTTGGCCCAGCACGCCTTCTCGCTGAACTACGAAGCCGAACGCTGGAAAGCGATCCGCTTCGCCACGATCAAGGACTACCAGGTCCGCGACAAGGCGGCCTGAAGTCTTCCTTCTCCCCTTGTGGGAGAAGGTGTCGCCGAAGGCGACGGATGAGGGGTGTTCCAGGGAACGCCAACGTCTCACTCCGCTGGAACACCCCTTGTGTCTCTCGAATCATGCAGGATCGGGCTGACGGGTGACCCGGGTCATGACCGGATCACCCGTTGCGGCGGAAGCCCGTACACCCCTTGGCATAAGCCCGTGGATGAGCAAGGAACTCCGACCGCATCTTCCACAGCCCGAACGGTTGCTAGGGTTCGACCCCGCACCAGCAAGGAAGGGATCAGAAGATGACACAAATTGCACTGCATGTCGGCATCGATGTGGCCAAGGAGCGACTGGACGTGGCCATTCGGGAAACAGGGGAGTTGTTCGCAGTCGACAATGACGAAGCCGGTTATGCGGCATTGGTCGAGCGTCTGTCGGGTCGGGCGATCGCCGCCGTCGGCCTTGAGGCGAGCGGCGGCTATGAGCGGGCTGTGCTCAAGGCGCTGTGGCAGAAAGGCCTGCCGGTGCGTCGCATCAATCCGCACAGGCTGCGCCAATTCGCACGGGCGGCCGGCGTCAACGCCAAGAACGATCGCCTCGATGCACGTGTGATCGCCCGTTTCCTTGCGACGTTGCCGGTGCATCCGGTGGAGTTTGATCCAAGTCTGGAGTTGGTGATCGAACTGGTCACCGCGCGGCGCCAGCTCCAAGCCGAGCTCAGCCGTGTCAACAACCAGCTCGAACACGTGCGCGATGCCGCTCTCAAGCGCCTGGCCAAGCGGCGAGCGACCCGGCTCAGTGCCGACATCCTGTTGCTCGACAAACGCATCGCCCAAGCCATCGCGGCCGACCATGCCCTGGCACGGCGCGACCGCCTGCTGCGTTCAACTCCCAGTGTCGGCCCGGTCCTGAGTGCCACACTGATCGCACAGCTGCCTGAACTGGGCCGCTTGTCCAACCGGCGGATTGCCGCCCTTGTCGGGCTCGCCCCCTACGACCACGACAGCGGCAAGCTCAAAGGCAAGCGATGTATCTGGGGTGGCCGCGAGCCGGTCCGCAACGTCCTCTATATGGCCGCGCTCAGCGCCGGAGTGCATAATCCCGTCTTCGCCGCTTTCCGCCAGCGCCTGCGAGCGAAAGGCAAGATGGCAAAGGTCGCCATCGTTGCCGTCATGCGCAGGCTGATCACAACCCTCAACGCCATGATCCGGGACGACAAACCTTGGAACCCGGCTTGCGTCTGAAACACGGTTGCTCATCCGTCTCGGCGCTGCGCGCCGATCCACCTTCTCCCACAGGGGGAGAAGGGAAGATCGCGCAGCTCTCACCCTCTCGCAGCCTCTTCGATCTTGGCGATGTCGATCTTGCTCATCTGCATCATCGCCGCCATCACCCGGCCGGCCTTGGCCCTGTCCGGATCCTTAAGCAGGCGCGGCAGTTGCTCCGGCACGACCTGCCAGGAAACACCGAACCTGTCCTTCAGCCAGCTGCATTGCGATGGTTCGCCGCCACCTTCGAGGAGCCTGTCCCAGAAATAATCCACCTCTTCCTGCGTCTTGCAGTCGATCGACTGTGACATCGCCTCGCTGAACTTGAATTGCGGTCCACCGTTGAGCGCCTGGAACTGCACGCCGTCGAGCTCGAACGTGGTCACCAGCGCCTTGCCCTCATCGGCGTGGCCTTCGGGCCAACGCATCACGCTCAGCACCTTCGAATTCTTGAAGATGGAGACATAGAAATTCATCGCCTCTTCGGCCTGGTCGTCGAACCACAGGCAGGTGGTGATCTTTTGCATGTCATGCTCCTCGGGTTGCTTCTTTGCTGTTGCGGTGAAACGGCTGACTCCGAGAATGGTGCCATTTCGTTTGCCGTCTGCCCAAGGACGCTTGTGCGGCTCGCGATCCGACAGCGGCACGCGATTTTTTCGGCGGCTCTCGTTTTTTCGCGGAATCTGGCGCATTGCAAAAATGTGGCCAGACCATACTTGCGAGTCTATAAAGCCAGCGATCTGAATTCAGCTCCGCCGCGCCATTCCTCGGCTGCGGCCAGCCACCAAGGAAAAGACATGCCTGCCTATCGCTCCCGCACCACCACCCATGGCCGCAACATGGCCGGCGCCCGCGGCCTCTGGCGCGCCACCGGCATGAAGGACAGCGACTTTGGCAAGCCGATCATCGCGGTGGTCAACTCGTTCACCCAGTTCGTGCCGGGCCATGTGCATTTGAAGGACCTCGGCCAGCTGGTGGCGCGCGAGATCGAAAAGGCCGGCGGCGTCGCCAAGGAATTCAACACCATCGCCGTCGATGACGGCATCGCCATGGGCCATGACGGCATGCTCTATTCGCTGCCGTCGCGCGAGCTGATCGCCGACTCCGTCGAATACATGGTCAACGCCCACTGCGCCGACGCCATGGTCTGCATCTCCAATTGCGACAAGATCACCCCCGGCATGCTGATGGCCTCGCTGCGCCTCAACATCCCGACCGTGTTCGTGTCCGGCGGGCCGATGGAGGCCGGCAAGGTGGTGCTGGCCGGCAAGACGCAGGCGCTCGACCTGGTCGACGCCATGGTCGCTGCGGCCGACGACAAGATCTCCGACGAGGACGTCAAGGTCATCGAGCGTTCGGCCTGCCCGACCTGCGGCTCCTGCTCGGGCATGTTCACCGCCAATTCCATGAACTGCCTGACCGAGGCGCTCGGCCTGTCGCTGCCCGGCAACGGCTCGACATTGGCGACGCACGCCGACCGCAAGCGGCTGTTCGTCGAAGCCGGCCATCTCATCGTCGATCTCGCCCAGCGCTATTATGAGCAGGACGACGAAACGGCGCTGCCGCGCAGCATCGCGTCGAAAGGCGCCTTCGAGAATGCCATGACGCTCGACATCGCCATGGGCGGCTCGACCAACACCGTGCTGCACATCCTGGCCGCCGCCCATGAGGGCGAGGTCGACTTCACCATGGAAGACATCGACCGGTTGTCGCGCCGGGTTCCGGTGCTCTGCAAGGTGGCGCCGGCCAAGTCCGACGTCCATATGGAAGACGTCCACCGCGCCGGCGGCATCATGGCGATCCTCGGCCAGCTCGACAATGCCGGGTTGATCAATCGCGAGCTGCCGACCGTGCACACGGCCAGCCTCGGCGAGGCGCTCGACCATTGGGATATCTCCCGCACCTCCAGCCAGAATGTCCGAGACTTCTTCCTCGCCGCACCCGGCGGCGTGCCGACACAGGTCGCCTTCAGCCAGGACCGCCGCTGGGACGATCTCGACCTCGACCGCGAGAAGGGTGTCATCCGCTCGGCGGAAACGCCGTTCTCGAAGGACGGCGGCCTTGCCGTGCTGAAAGGCAATCTGGCGCTCGACGGTTGCATTGTGAAGACGGCCGGCGTCGACGAGTCGATCCTGAAATTCACCGGCCCGGCGCGGGTGTTCGAAAGCCAGGACGCCTCGGTGAAGGCCATCCTCTCCAACGAGATCAAGGCCGGCGATGTCGTCGTCATCCGCTATGAGGGCCCGCGCGGCGGCCCCGGCATGCAGGAAATGCTCTATCCGACCAGCTATCTGAAGTCGAAGGGCCTGGGCAAGGCCTGCGCGCTGGTCACCGACGGCCGCTTCTCCGGCGGCACGTCTGGCCTGTCGATCGGCCATGCCTCGCCGGAAGCCGCCGAAGGCGGCACGATCGGGCTGGTCCAGGAGGGCGACACGATCGAGATCGACATCCCCAACCGCACCATCCGCCTCGCCGTCAGCGACGCCGAACTTGAAGCACGCCGGGCGGCGATGGTGGCCAAGGGCGCCCTGGCCTGGAAGCCCGAGGAAAAGCGCAAGCGCAAGGTGACAACGGCGCTGCGCGCCTACGCCGCCTTCGCCACCAGCGCCGACAAGGGCGCGGTGCGGCAGGTGCCGGAGTGAATAAAGGCGGCGACTCCTACCTCCCCCTTGTGGGGAGGTCGGACCGAAGGTCCGGGTGGGGGCGGCGCCGCACCCCCGCCCCGCTGCTGCGCAGCGACCCTCCCCACAAGGGGGAGGGTAAGGCTCACGGCATCAACTGATACTCGTAAAGCTTCTGGTAAAGCCCGCCCTGCTTGAGCAGCGCCTTGTGCGGTCCGCTCTCCACCACCTTGCCGCCCTCCAGCACCACGATCGTGTCGGCCTGGTGCACGGTCGACAGGCGGTGGGCGATGACGATCGTCGTGCGGCCTTCGGTCAGCTGCTGCAGCGCGTCGCGGAACAAGGCTTCCGACTCGGCGTCGAGCGCGCTGGTCGCCTCGTCCAGCAGCAGGATTTCGGCGTTGCGCAGCATGGCGCGCGCGATCGAGATGCGCTGGCGCTGGCCGCCCGACAAGAGCCCGCCATTCTCGCCGACATCGGTCTCGTAGCCCTTCGCCTGCGCCATGATGAAGTCATGCGCGTTGGCGGCCTTGGCCGCAGCGATCACCTCGTTGTCGGTCGCGTCCTGCCGCCCAAGCCGGATGTTGTGCATGATGGTACCGGCGAACAGGAACGTGTCCTGGCTGACATAAGCGATCTTTTCCCGCAGTGAGGCGAGCGTCGCATGGGAAATGTCCTGGCCGTCAAGCAGCACCTTGCCGCTCTTGGGGTCATACATGCGCATGATCAGGTTCAGGATCGTCGACTTGCCGCCGCCGGAAGGGCCGACCAGCGCCGTCATCTTGCCGGGCGCAAGGGTGAGGTCGAACCGGTCGAGCACCGGCGGGCCGTTCTGGTAGGCGAAGCTGACGGCATCGAACCGGATCTCGCCCGGTCCGGCCCGAAGCGGCTTTGCATCGGGCTTCTCGGCCAGTGTCAGCGGCGCGTCGGCGAGCTGGAACATCATGCGCACGCCGACGATGCCGCTTTCCAGCGAGATGCGCACGCGCGCCAGGCGCTTTGCCGGCTCATAGGCGAGCAGCAGTGCTGCGATGAACGCCATGATGTTGCCCGGCATCTGGCCGCCCTGCAGAACCAGGAGACCGCTGACCATGACGGCGCCGGCGATCGCCAGCCCGGCCAGCGTCTCCATCACCGGGCTGGTCACCGCTTCCAGCGCGGCAATGTTGTTGGCCCGATCCTCGACGTCTGCCACCGCCTTGTACATGCGCTTGCGCATCAAGCCTTCGAGGTTGAAGGATTTGACCACGCGCACGCCGATAGCGGTTTCCTGCATCACCTGAATGATCTGGCCAACCGAGCGGAACTCCATGGCGGCGAACTTGCGCACGCGCTTCAGGATGCGGTTGACGCCATAGATGGCCACGGGCCCGGCGACGAAGCAGATCAGCGACAGCACCGGCTGCTGCCAGACCATGACCCCAATCAACGCAAGCAGGGTCACCAGATCGCGCACATAGGAGGTGACGATCAGGTCGAGCACGTTGCGCGCCGCCTGGGCATTGTTGGTCATGCGGGTGATCAGGTCGGATGACGAGGTCGAATGGTAGAATTCGATGCCTTGCGCCAGGATGCGGTCGTAGATCTTGCGCTGCCGGTCGGCAATGATGGCATTGCCGACGCGGCTCATGAAATAGGCCTGGACGAAATTGGCGAGGCCCTTGAGGATGAAGATCCCGGCGACCGCGCCGGCAATCATGTTGACGCGGTCGACCCGCTTGTCGATCACGAATTCATTGGTGATCTCGCGCAGGATCCAGGCGCTGGCTGCCGTCATGCCGGCCACCACCAGCATCGATAGAATGGCCGCGCCATATCCGAACATATGCTGCCGGAAGGACTCTTTGACCAGCCTCACGATAAGGCGCTGGTTCTCCGCCGAGCGTTCGTCGCGTTTCAGGAACGGCAAGTTCAAGCTCACACGGGACTTCCATGGTTTGCGACTATGGCCTTGGGTCCGAAGCCGATCGCTGCGTGGACGAAAGGCGGCTTATAGAGCGAGTTACCGCCAGAGGGAACCTTTCGAGGCCGCTGAAAGAAACGGCTGCGGCAAGCTGTCTTTTGCGCCACCATGGCTGGGTGATTCTGGAAATGGGATGACGACAGATGGATTTCGACCTTATCGTTCGTGGCGGCACGCTGCCGGATGGCCGGATTGCCGATATCGGCATCAGCGGCGAGACGATCGCGGCGATCGAGCCCAAACTGCAGGGTTCGGCGCGGACCGAGGTCGACGCCCGCGGCAATCTGGTCTCGCCCCCCTTCATCGATCCGCATTTCCATATGGATGCCACGCTGTCCTATGGTATTCCGCGCATCAACGCCTCGGGCACGCTGCTCGAAGGCATTGCGCTATGGGGTGAGCTGAAACCGCTTTTGACGCATGAAGCGGTACGCGACCGGGCGCTCGCCTATTGCGACTGGGCGGTGTCGATGGGCCTGCTCGCCATCCGCACCCATGTCGATGTCTGCGATGACCGTTTGCTGGCGGTCGAGGCCCTGCTCGACGTCAAGAAAACGATCGCGCCCTATATCGACCTGCAATTGGTGGCTTTCCCGCAGGACGGTTTCTACCGCTCGCCAAAGGCGCGTGAAAACACCATTCGGGCGCTGGACATGGGCGTCGACATCGTTGGCGGCATTCCGCATTTCGAGCGCACCATGGCGGACGGCACGCGCTCGGTGACCGAGCTTTGCGAGATCGCGGCCAAACGCGGCCTGATGGTCGACCTGCACTGCGACGAGACCGACGACCCGCTGTCACGCCACATCGAGCAACTGGCCTATGAAACGCAGCGCCTCGGCCTGCAGGGCAGGGTCGCCGGCTCGCACCTCACCTCGATGCACTCGATGGACAGTTACTACGTCTCGAAGCTTCTGCCGCTGATTGCCGAGGCCGGCGTTTCGGCTATCCCCAATCCTTTGATCAACATCATGCTGCAGGGCCGTCACGACACTTTCCCGAAGCGGCGTGGCCTGACCCGGGTCAAGGAGATGCAGGCGCTGGGCATCCGCGTCGGCTGGGGCCAGGATTGCGTGCTCGATCCCTGGTATTCGCTGGGCACCGCCGACATGCTCGACGTCGCCTTCATGGGCCTGCACGTTGCCCAGATGTCGAGCCCGGCCGACATGGCGCGCTGCTTCGACATGGTCACCAACGTCAACGCCGTCATCATGGGGTTGGATCATCTTGGCCTGGCTGTCGGCAAGCGCGCCAGCCTTGTCGTCCTCGACGCCGGCAATCCGATCGAAGCCCTGCGCCTGCGCGCCGAGCGCGTCTGCGTCATTGCCAGGGGCAAGGTGGTGGCGGAACGGACAAGGCAGGACACCAGGCTTTCCATCCCTGGCAGGCCGGCGCAGGTGAACCGCAGGCACAAAGCCATGTAGGCCCAGCCGATTCCCGGTTCTGGTCCCGCGATTTCCCGGATTCTTCTCGTCAAAGCCGCTGCTTCCGTCTAGGACGCGGCTTACGCGAAGGAGGAATCGGGATCGGCATGACGCAACCCGTGGCGCAGAATTCCACGATCAGGAACGTGCTTCTGGCCGGCATTCTGCTGATGCTGGCCGGTGACTTCCTGTTTGCGTTGAACGACGCGATGGGCAAGTGGCTGGTCGCCAGCTTCTCCGTCGGCCAGGTGGTGCTGATCCGCTCCATCGGCGCCTTTATCGTGCTTGGCCCGATGATCGCTAATCAGGGCGCCGGCAGACTGTTCCGGATGGAGCGGCCCGGGCTGCAGATCCTGCGCGTGTTGGCGACGACGCTGGACACCGCATTGTTTTACGCCGCCGTCGTCTATCTGCCGCTCGCCGATGTGATGAGCTTCTACATGGCCGGGCCGATCTATGTCGCGGCGCTGTCGCATTTCCTGCTTGGCGAAAAGGTCGGCTGGCGCCGCTGGGTGGCGATCCTGCTCGGCTTCTGCGGCGTGGTGATCATGCTGAAGCCTTCCTCGGCCGCGCTCTCGCTGTCGTCGAGCTTTGCGCTGGTCGGCAGCATCGCCTTTGCCTTCGCCATCATCCTCAACCGGCGGCTGCGCGGCACCAGCGATACCAATCTGGTGACATGGCAGACGATTGGCACGCTGCTGGTCGGCGGCGTGCTGACCATCGGCGCTTGGCAGACGCCGTCGGCGCTCGATTTCGGTGCCATGCTGCTGCTCGGCATCGTCTCCTGCAGCGCCCATCTGATGATCACGCGGGCACTCAAGCTGGCGCCGGCCTCGACGCTGGCGCCGCTGCATTACACGCTGCTGCTGTGGGCGGTGGTGTTCGGGCTGGTGTTCTTTGGCGATGTTCCCGGCCCGCGCATCCTGATCGGTTCCGGCATCATTGTTCTCGCCGGCCTGTTCATCTTCCACCGCCAGAAGGTCGTCGACACCACGGTGCCGCCCGAAAACGTGCCGAAGGGCGTCAATTGAGGCAGCTCAGGAAAGTGTGAAATCGCTTTCCGTCCGCGACTGCATCCAAACAAAGCATTCAGCGCGTCGCACGAAACGATGCGCTTAGCCGCTGAAGGCTATCACCCGGAATTGCCTGGGTTTCCAGTCAAGCAGTTCGGTATTTACATCGATATTTTGCGGTGTACGTTGCTTTTCGGGCGCAATACGGGATTGATTCTTCGCCGGGAGAGGCAAGAACAATATCTCCGCAAAGACTGCGATAGAGGGGGGATAATGGGCAGTTTCTCTATATGGCATTGGCTGATCGTTCTAGTCCTGATCGGCTTACCATTGGTGTTTGTTCTAAGAGCGGCACCAGCTGGCGGCAATCGCTTCGGAGAAATGCCGCCTCCGGTGAGTTTTAGTGAAGCTGTTTCAAGTTTCTTTCGAAATTATGTGAATTTTTCAGGCAGGGCCAGTCGCTCGGAGTTCTGGTATTCCTACCTCTTCCTTTTCATCGTCGGCGTCATTCTCGTCATAGTCGATGCCGTTGTGAAGAATGAAATTATTTCATCGATATGGAATCTGGCCGCCCTCCTGCCGACACTGGCCATGACCACCCGCCGGCTGCATGACATCAACCGAAGCGGTTGGCATCAGCTCCTGGTGGGATTATTCCCCATCGGCACCATCGCGCTGATCATCTGGTATTGCAAAAAGTCTGACGACACAGTGACGTTGAGTGAAATAGAGCGGGTTTTCAGGTAGACGCGGCAACAGGCATTTGGGCGCTTGATGGAATCGCGGGAACGCCAAAACCGCTGTCACTTGGAATTGCTCTCCCCCAAACGCACAGCCGCCAGGTGCCGGGAAAATTCCGGGGCTTCCATCAGTGCCTTGCAGCGGGCGAAGCGGCCATCGGCATAGGCGCGGAAATCGTCGACCGGGTTGTTGTTGGCGAGCTGGATTAATCCCCATAGCGTCCACAACAGATCGCACATTGCCTTGTAGATGACGACCCGGCCGCGCTCGGCCGGCCTCGCCTCACCGCCGAAATAAGCTCGCATCAGCTCTTCGTCCTGGTCCGCATCGAACTTGCCTTCCACGCTGAGGTCGCCGAGATCCCAGAGCGGGTCGTTCATCCCCGAATATTCCCAGTCGACGATCCACATCCGCTCGCCCGTATCGAGAAAGTTCTCGCACAGCGGGTCGCAATGGCAGGCGACGAGCGGCAGCGGATGGGCGGCCAGCGCCGAGCGCACGCTGCCGGCCTCGCGCACCACGTCGTGATAGCCGGCGGGCAGGGTGACATCCTTGGTCGACAGCACTTTGAGATAGTCGTCGATCATCGCGAACAGTTCGAAGCGGAAGGGAAACACCGCACCGGACGCGTGCAGCTTGCGGAAGGCTTCGCCGGCGCGGGCCGGACTGCCCGGCCTCTCCCTGAATTTCTCCGGCGACATCGTCACGGCGCCGGCGATGAAACGTGTCACCATCACGCCGGTATCGGCATCGGCATGCAGGACTTCGGGACTGACGCCGGCTTTAGCCGCCTCGCGCGCGGCCACTGCTTCGTTGGCGCGGTTGATGTATTCCTCGGTGCCTTTGCCTGGAATGCGCAGGCAGAGATCGCCGGCCCTGAAGACAAGGTTGGTGAGGCCGCCAAGCCGGTCCAGTGGCCCGGTATAGCCGGCCAGCACCGGAATGGCGGCCAGTTTTGCCCGCGCCTCTTCTGTCACCATGCCCACGCCCCCACGCCGTTATTTCTCACCGCAACGGTTCCACAATTTTCGCGGTTTGGCTATCATTGGTCGAAGGCAACTCGATCAGGCGACAGACCAGCGATGACGGACGGCAAACATTTGGGCGCGCTCAGCGCAGCCTATGCAGCGACGCGGCCCGAAGAAGTGGCGGCGCTGTATGACCGCTGGTCGCAGACCTATGACGCGGACATGTCGGCCGCCGGTTATCGTCATCCGACGATCTGCCTCGCTCTGATCGCCCGCCATTTGCCGCGCGGCGCGGCCCCGCTGCTCGATGCCGGCGCGGGCACCGGGCTCATCGGCGAATGGCTCGATATTGCAGGCTATCCGCAAGTCGAGGCGCTGGACATCTCGCAGGGCATGCTGGACCAGGCCGCTCGCAAGGGTGTCTATTCCGCGCTGCATTGTCTAGCGCTCGGCAACACGCTGCCCTTTGCCGACAATGCCTATGCCGGGATCGTCTCGGCCGGGGTCTTCACCTCAGGCCATGTCGGTGTCGAAGGGCTGGACGAGCTGATCCGCATATGCCGGCCCGGCGGGATGATCGTGCTGACGGTCAAGAACACGCTGTGGGATCAGGGTTTTGCCGCACGTATCGCCGAGCTCGAGGCGCAAGGCGTCGTCACCCGTGCCGAGGAAACGCGCCCTTACGTCTCGATGCCGGGCGAAGCTGATACCGTGCCCAGCCGCGGCCTCGCCTTGCGTGTGAGCTAGGCCCTCACCTTCTCCGCTGCCGGATCGTACATCGGCTCGAGATGGATTTTGGCCGGCGTCCGCTCCATTGCGACCACCAATTCATAGTCGCCCGAAGCAAGGAAATCGTCGCTCACGCCGTCGCCGTTGCGCACATAGCCGTAGCCGATGTTTTTGCTCACCGTGTAGCCATAGCCGCCGCTGGTCAGATAGCCGACCGGCTCGCCATTGCGCAGGATGGTCTCGCGGCCGAGCAGCACGATTTCAGGATTGTCGACCGTGAAGCCGGCAAAGCGTTTCTTCAGAGGCGCCCCGCCGATCGTCTCCAGCGCGCGCCGTCCGACGAAATCGGTGTTCTTGCGCAGCTTGACCGCCCAGCCGAGCCCGGCCTCCTGCGGCGTGTCGTTGGGGGTGATGTCGGAGCCCCAGGCGCGGTAGCCCTTTTCCAGCCGCAGCGATTCCAGCGCCCGGTAGCCGACCGGGCGGATGCCGTGCGTCTTGCCTGCCGCCATCAGCGCGTCGAAGACCTCGCCTGTCGCCGCGATCGGCACATGCAGTTCCCAGCCAAGCTCGCCGACATAGGTGACGCGCAGCGCCCGGATTGTGTGGCCGGCGATGGTGATCTCGCGGACATGGCCGAACGGGAATAGAGCATTCGACACATCCGCATCGGTCACATCGGAAAGCACGTCGCGGGCGCGCGGACCCATCAGCGACAGCGTGCCGAAATCCTCGGTGACATCGGTCAGCTTGGCATCGAGGTCCTCGCCTATATGGTCGCTGATCCATGAGGCATCATGGGTGCGGAAACCGGTGCCGGTGACGATGTAGAAATTCTCCTCGGCCAGCCGCGCCACGGTCAGGTCGGCCTCGATGCCGCCGCGCGTGTTGAGAAGCTGCGTATAGGTCAGCCTTCCCACCGGCTTGCTGACATCGTTGGCGCAGATCCAGTCCAGTGCCTTGGCCGCGTCGGGTCCGCTCAGCTCGTATTTGGCGAAAGACGATTGGTCGAAGATGCCGACCTTCTCGCGCACATGCCGATGCTCGTCGCCGACCGCCGCGAACCAGTTCTGCCGACCCATCGAGTAGATGTCCTGTGGCTCGACGCCTTCCGGTGCGAACCAGTTCGGCCGCTCCCAGCCAAGCTTGGAGCCGAACACGGCGCGTTGCTGCTTCAGCCTGTCGTATAGCGGCGAAACGATGCGGGGCCGGCCGCTGGCATACTCCTCATGCGGGAAGCCGATCGTATAATGCTTGCCATAGGCTTCCAGCGTGCGTTCGCGCACCCATTGCCGGTCGCGGTGCAGGTTGGAAAAGCGCCTGATGTCGACGACCCACAGGTCTAGCGGCGCCTCGCCGTCGACCACCCATTGCGCCAGCACCCAGCCGGCGCCGCCGCCAGACGCGATGCCGAAGGCATTGAAGCCGGCGCCGACGAACATATTGGCGCATTCAGGCGCCGTGCCGAGAATGAAATTGCCGTCCGGTGTGAAGCTTTCCGGCCCGTTGATCATCTGCTTGACGCCGACGGTTTCCAGCGCCGGAACGCGCGCGATCGCCTGGCTCATATGCTGCTCGAAATGGTCGTAGTCGTCGTCGAACAGCCGGAATTCCCAATCGTTGGGCACGTCGCCGCCGGGGAGACCGGTCGTCCACGCCTGCGGGTTCGGCTCATAGCCGCCCATCACCAGCCCGCCGACCTCTTCCTTGAAATAGGTGCGCCGGTCAGGGTCGCGCAGCGTCGGCGCATCGGTCGCCAGGCCATCGATCTTCTCGGTTATGATGTATTGGTGCTTCACCGGCTGCAGCGGCACGTTGATGCCGGCCATGGCGCCCACTTGCCGCGCCCACTGACCGGCGCAGTTCACCACCTTCTCGCAGGCGATGTCGCCTTGATCGGTCTTCACCGCTGCGATGCGGCCGCCCTTCATCTCGAAGCCGGTGACGCGGACATTCTCATAAAGCTTCGCGCCATGCATGCGCGCGCCCTTGGCCAAGGACTGGGTGATGTCGGAGGGGCTTGCCTGGCCGTCGGTCGGCAGCCAGGAGGCGCCGACAAGATCGCCGGTTTCCATCAGCGGCCACATCGCCTTGACCTCGTCCGGCGACAAAAGCTGCATGTCCATGCCGAAGCTCTTCGCCGTCGTCGCCAGCCTTTTGTACTCGGTCCAGCGGTCGGCATTGGTGGCGAGCCGCAGGCAGCCGGTCATCTTCCAGCCGGTGGCAAGACCGGTTTCGGCCTCCAGCCCCTTGTAGAGGTCGACCGAGTATTTGAGCACGCGGGTGATCGAGGCAGAGGAGCGCAATTGCCCGACAAGGCCGGCCGCGTGCCAGGTCGAGCCCGAGGTCAGCTTGCCCTGTTCGAGCAGCACCACGTCGGCCTTGTGGTCGCGCGCCAGATGATAGGCCGTCGAGCAGCCGATGATGCCGCCGCCGATGACGACGATGGCGGCATGGCTGGGCAAGGTCATGATTTCAGGATCCCGTATTTTGTCCGGTAGTTTTCCAGCGCCGCGTCGAGCCGCACCAGATTTTCCTCGGTGTAGGCGACGTAGTCGATGCCGGGCGCGTCGAGATAGAGTTCCGACACCATGCTCCACATCGCCTCGCGCAGCAGCGAGGCGCATTGCATGGCGGCGTGCGATCGGCGGATCGCCTGGTCCGGCTCTTTCATGAAATAGGCGGTCAGGAAGGCGAAGGATTCCTCGTCGCTCATGCCGGCGTTCGAGGCGACGCCGGCAAGATCGAACATCGCCGTGTTGAAGCCGGCATATTCAAAATCGATCAGCCACAGCCTGCTGCCGTCGTCGAGAATGTTGGCTGGCAAAAGATCATTGTGGCCAAAGACGATCGGCAGCAGTTTCTGCGCCCGCTCCAATTCGTCCGCCAGCGTCAGCAGGCGCGGCAGGTCGTTGCGCTTGCGGCTGTTGCCTTCCTCGAGCGTGCGCGCATAGTCGCGGATGACGTGGAACACCCAGAACATGAAGCCGGCGCCGGAGACATGGTTCGGCATCTCGCGATGGAAGGATCGCAGCAGAGCCGCCACGCGGCCGAGATTGGCGCGCACGTCTTCGGCGAGGAAGGTCCTGGCGCCGAGAAACTGCGTCACCAGGATGCCCGGTTCGGAATAGTGCACGGCAGGCGCGAAACCGGCGGCATGGGCCGCGCGCGCGGTCATCACCTCGCGCTCGCGGAAGACATGGTGGAAGGGATAGTCCTGGCCGAAGCGCACGACATGCCGTCCGGCTGCGTCGCTGACCACATAATTGGCGTTGCTCAGGCCGCCGGGCAGGGGGGCGATCTCGATGGCGCCGGTCCAGCAGGGCAGGGCGCGGATGCGATCTTCGGCAATCACGGGCTCATCCCTGGTTTGCTGGGCTTCGACTAAAGCGCGTCGCGTTGAAACGGGTCCATGCGACGCGCTTTAGGTCCTTGTTTTTATGCATGTCGTTCTCCCAAAGCCGAGGTCACTATTGGGCGATATGCATTGGGCGCCATGGACAGCGCGACGAGAGCGGGGAGAAACGCAAATAATCTCGCCGGTGCGGGACGCCAGGATCGGTATCCCGCACCGCACCGACGAGCCCCTTGGCCAGGACTTTGAGCCTGGCATCCGCCCCCGCGGATCTGAAAATTCCTTGCGCCAGACGCATTCAAGGCTGTCCGGCCACTGAGTTGCGGCTCTGCCATCACCCTCCCGTTGCAGTTCCGAAACCCCTGTTGATGCCTTGGATTTCACGCCAGGGTTGCCCGGTTGTCAATAAAAAGATGTGACTTTTTTTGGGTGTTTTGCCCGAAAGCAAGAGTTGATCCCTTTAAAAGCGCTTGAATTGCCTTAAAACCGGTCAAAAGGCTCGGGAAACCCAATGGTCCATTCCAAACGCCACGGCGAGATCCTGCGGCTGCTGCAGGAAGAGGGAACCGTCACCATCGCCAGCCTGGCCGACCGGCTGGGTGTTTCACTGGAAACCGTGCGGCGCGACGTCAAGCCGCTCACCAATGATGGTTCGGTTCTGAAAATGCATGGCGCCATCGGCCTGCCGTCGATGGTCGGCGAGGCGCCGTTCGAACGGCGCATGCGCGAGAACGCCGATGCCAAGCGCATCATTGCCCGCATGGTCGCGGCCACCATCCGCGACGGCGAATCGGTCATGCTCGACACTGGCACCACGACCTCGTTCCTGGCCCGGGAGTTGCTCGGCCACCGGCGGCTGACGGTCGTCACCAATTCATCCGACATCGCCCGCACGCTGGCCACCATCAACGGCAACAAGGTCTATATGGCGGGCGGCGAATTGCGCAGCGATTCAGGCGCTGCCTTCGGCACTTCGGCCATCGACTTCGTCAGCCGCTTCTCGGTCAGTCACGCCATCATCTCCACCGGCGCCGTCGATGCGGTGACGGGTGTCATGGACTACGATCTGGAAGAGGCCGAATTCGCCCGCATGGTGCTGTCGCGCGGCCAGCGCTCGCTCGTCATCACCGACCACACGAAATTCGGCCGCCAGGGGCTGGTCCAGGTCTGCGGCTTCGATGGCTTTTCCGAACTCGCCACCGACCGTTCGCCGCCGCATGACATCGCCGCGGCGCTGGCACAGGCCGGCGCGCGGCTCAGCATTGCCGGCGGCGAAGCCGGATTTTAACTGAACACCAGCGATTGGTGGGCGAAGGCGATGTTGTGCATCGATGGCCGCCTGCGGCCATGTCTACGCGGGCACAGCGCGAAAACTCATCCTGAAGCGGGCACCGCTCGGCTTGCCGTCAAGGATCTCGATGCGCCCGCCATGCAGTTGCATGATTTCCTGCACGAGGTTGAGCCCGAGCCCGGCGCCGTGATCCTGCGGCCGCAGCCGGTAGAACGGCTCGAAGATGCGTTCGCGCTCGGCTGGCGGCACACCGTCGCCTTCGTCGCGCACCTCGATGACGGCGGGCGTTGTGACGCTGACGGTGATCTTGCCCGTGCGGCCGCCATGCTCGATGGCGTTCTGGACGATGTTGGTCACCGCGCGCTCGATCGCGGTGTGGTCGCCGCTGGCGAAAACCGTTTCCCGTTCCGGCTCGAACGACATTTCATACCCCGCCGAAAACGCCATCGGCGCGAGATCGACGATGACGCCACGGGCGATCGCCACGAGATCGACTTTCTCGAAAGGCGAGGTCTGCCGGTCGAGGCGCTGCAGGTCGAGCAGCTGGTCGGTCAGCGTCGAAAGCCGCGCCGCGTCCTGCAGCAGCCGTGCCCGCTCCGGTGTTGCCGGCAGCGAGGCCAGGCGTGTGTTGAGGATGGCGACCGGCGTTCGGAGTTCATGAGCGGCGTCGGTCAGGAAGCGCTTGTGGCGCTCATAGCCCTTGTCGAGGCGCGCAAGGGCTGCGTTTACCGCCTTCACCAGCGGCGTGACTTCCGTCGGCACATCCTTCAGCGGCAGTTGCACGCCGCGCTGGTCTATGTTGATGCGCTCGGCCTCAGCGGCCGCATGGCCAAGGCCCGACAGCGCGCCGCGCACCACCCAGGGCGTCGCGAACAGCGTCGCTAGCGCCATCAGCCCGGCCAGCGGCAATATGCCCTGCAGGAAGAACTGCGGCGCCTGCCCAAGCAGGCGCAGCAGCGAAAGCCCGCCCTTGGTGCCGGTGAAGATCTGGACATTGCCGGCGGCCGTGTCGGTCCAGCGGATCTTTGCATCCGGCGGCGCGCTCTCGCCGATGGAATTGTCGATACGCGCGTCGCTGATGGTGTCCAGCAGTCCGGCGAAAGGCAGGAAGAGGGCCGGCACCGTGCCCTCCTGCAGCCGCTGCCCCTGCTTGTCGCGGATGATGAACCAGAGGTCGGGGACATCCGATCGCAGCTTCGTCAGGTCGGAGGTCTCGCGCAGGACAAGCTTGCCGCCCGCGTCGCGCGCCACCGCATCCGCCAGCACATCCATCGTGCCGTCCTCATAGTCGTGCGGAATGAGGCCGGTGGCCAGCAACGCGCCGAGAATGCCGACGATGATCAGCGTCAGCATCGCGCATTGCAGCAAAGCAATGCGCAGCACCAGGCTCCATTTGAGCGAACGTGGTCGTTTGAGGCTCATCCCTTGGCGCTCACGTCGTTTCGCGCAGGAGATAGCCGACGCCGCGAATGCCGTTGATCGTCACCCCGGCATCGGCGTCGGCCAGTTTGCGGCGCAGGCGTGAGACATGGGTGTCGAGTGCATTGGACTGGATCTCGTCGTCGAGGCCGAACACCGCTTCCATCAGCGCCTCGCGCTGCACCATGCGGCCGGTGCGCCGCATCAGCGCCTCCAGCACCAGCAGTTCGCGGCGCGGCAGGCTGAGCGGCTCGCCGCGGATCGCCGCCTCGCGATGTCCGACATCGAGCACCAGATGGCCGGCGCGGATGAATTGCGCCTGCATCGGCGCCGGCCGCCTGAGCAAGGCGCGCAAGCGGGCCAGCAATTCCTCGAAGGCGAACGGCTTCGCCAGATAGTCGTCCGCGCCCATGTCCAGCCCATCGACCTTGTCGGACGTGTCGCCCTTGGCCGTCAGCACCAGCACGGGCGTGGTGTTTTTCGCCGAGCGCAATCTCGGCACCAGCGACAGCCCGTCACCATCGGGCAACTGGCGGTCGAGCAGGATGGCGTCGTAGCCGTCGACGGCAACGAAGCCTTCCGCCTCAAGCAATGTGCCGGCGTGATCGACCACCATGTCGTGGCGCTTCAGCGCGGCACGCAGCGCCGAGACCATTTCAGGCTCGTCTTCGACCAGCAAGATACGCATCCACACTCCCCAGGCAACGGCACCGCTTCGGGCGCTACCGCGCCAACATTGCGTAGACATGGCAAAGCCGAGTGGACCGAGGCCGGCAAGGTCTTTCTTTGCGCGAGCGACGTTGCGCAATGTCTATGCAATCCAGTCGCGGCAAACAGCGCCGGTCGGCGGGAACCGCCCATGCCGGCGTCAAGGCGTCGGGCCCGACTATGCAACAGGTCGGGTCCGACGCCGAAACGAAATCAAGTGGCCGCACCAAGCCGATTGTCGCGCCGCTGTTCGGGATTGAGGTTGGTTATGCCTGCACATGATGCCCTGTCTTTTCTCATGGCGTGGACCGTTGCGCCGTTCAGGGTCGGCTCCGTCACGCCGTCCAGTTCCAGCCTGGCGGCCTTGATGACCCGCGACATCGGCCCCGAGACGGGGCCTGTGCTGGAGCTTGGACCCGGAACCGGCCCTTTCACCCGGGCGCTGCTGTCACGCGGGGTGCGGGAGGAGGATCTGACGCTGATCGAATCCGATCCGGATTTTGCCGCACTTCTCATGCGGCGCTTTCCCGCCGCCCGGATTTTCGAGATGGATGCCGCCGGGCTGCGCCATCTGTCGCTCTTCCCTGGGCCGGTGGTTGGTGCCGCCGTCAGCGGGCTGCCTTTCCGCCTGATTTCGCCGCGCAAGACGCTTGCCATTCTCGAAGGCGTTTTCGCGAATCTGCGCCCGGGTGGGGCGCTCTACCAGTTCACGCTCGGCCGGCGCTGCCCGTTTGACCAGTCGCTGCTCGATCGGCTCGATCTCGAAGTCACGCGGGTCGGCCATACCTTTCGCAATTTCCCGCCGGCGACGGTCTATCGCGTCACGAGGATCAAGACGCTTGGGACCTATGACTGGCGCTTCGCATGACGGGTCCGCTGTCGGCCATTCTCGGCTTCGGCCTGTTCGGCGTCTTCTGCCTCGCCTTCACCGAAAAAATCCTGCCGATTCCGCCCTCGCATGTGCTGCTGCTGTTCCTCGGCATGACGGCGGCGCCGGATGCCTTCACACTGGCAATCCTGCTGGCGGTGACGACGTTCGCCTCCTTCGCCGGTTGCCTTGTCTGGTATGGGGTTGGTCGCCGGATCGGATTTGACCGTGCCGACAGGCTGATCGAACGTGTCGGCAGATATGTCTTCCTGCGCCCCGCAACCTACCGCAAGCTCGGCCAGGCCTATCGCCGCGATCATGTGCGGGTGTCGCTGCTGGCGCAGTTCATCCCGACGGTGCGCAATTATTTGCCGATCGCGGCCGGCGCGCTCTGTCTGCCTGCAATGCCCTTCGCGATCGCGACGCTGCTCGGCGCCACCATCTGGAATGCGGGCTTTCTCGTAACCGGCTATCTCTTGCACGGCAGTGGCCAGGATTCTTTCACGGTGGGTTTGCGCATCATCGTCATCGTCGTGGCGCTGGAGACGGCCTTCATGCTGGCGCTGCGCTATGGTCCCGCATGGCGGCGGCGCATCAGGCTGATGCTCGGCTGAGCGCACAGCACCAGTCATGGGATAAGCTCCGCCATCGGCTTTCCTTCCCTTGTCTGCCGGTGTTTAGTCCGGCCATGGCCTTCACCATCCGCCAGTTGCAGTTCTTCATCGCCGTCGCCGAGCAAGGCACGGTGTCGGGCGCGGCACAGAACCTCTCCATCTCGCAATCGTCCGTCACCGAAGCGATCAAGGAACTCGAAAGCGATCTCGGCGTCGAATTGTTCGAGCGCCATCCGCGCGGCCTCAACATCACCCACAAGGGCCACCAGTTCCTGCGTCACGCGACGAAGATCCTCGCCGACGTGTCCGACGCCCGCCGCTCTTTTTCTGGCGAACAGGCGGTGGCGGGCGGCCGGCTCCAGCTCGGCGTCACCTCGCTGGTCGCCGGCTATGTGCTGTCGGATCTGCTCTCCCGCTATCGCCGCGCCTATCCCGGCGTCGAGGTCTCGGCCATCGAGGACAATGGCGACTACCTCGAACATCTCCTGATCGGCGGCAAGCTCGACATCGCCGTCATGGTCACTTCCAATTTGCGCGACCGCACAGCGCTGCAATCGGAAATCCTCGAAGTCTCGGCCTACCGCCTGTGGCTGCCGCTCGGCCATCCGCTCGCCAGCGCCGACATCATCAGCATTGGCGATATCGCTGGCGAGCCACTGATCATGCTGACCGTCGACGAAATCGAGGAGAATACGGGAAAACTGCTGACGGCGATCGGCGCCAAGCCGCATGTCGCTTTCCGCACCCGTTCCGTCGAAGCCGTGCGCAGCCTGGTCGCCACCGGTGCCGGCGTGGCGCTGTTGCCCGACCTTGTCTACCGGCCTTGGTCGCTGGAAGGCGACCGCATCGAATCACGCGATATTTCCGGCTCCTTGCCGGTCGTGCAGGTCGGCATGGTCTGGCGGCGCGGCTCCGGCTTGCCGCAGGCGGCGCGCGATTTCATCGGGCTTGCCCAGTCGCAGCGGACGGTCCGTCGCTAGTGTGACATACTCCAGGCGACGCCAGTCCTACGCTTGCGCCTCTTGATGGAAACCGCCTCCGCCATGAACGGCCCTATCGGAGCAACCTCGAAGCGGCCGGCGCCGGCAAGCCTGACGGGCGCGGCGGAACGCAGGGCACTCCATCGGCCGGGTGGCCGGACATTGGGCGGCGTGACGCAAGGCCTCTCGGATCGTCGTCAGCCGTTGGATGATTTGGTCCAGTTCCTTCGCTTTGGCATCCAGGCGCCCTCGATCCATTTTCGGCAGACCGTCGGGTGTCAGCATCGAGGAAATCTCGTCCAGTGCGAATCCACCGGCGCGTCCGAGTGCGATCAAGGCGAGCCGGTCGAGGACGGCAGGGTCGAACAAACGGCGCTGGCCGCGACGGCCGATCGAGGCGACGAGGCCCTTCTCCTCGTAGTAGCGAAGTGTCGAGGCGGGCACGCCGGAGCGGCGCGATACTTCGGCAATGTCCATATTTTTCATACTTGACCTCAAGTCGGCTTGAACTCGTAGAGTGCTCGTGACGATCGGTGAGAGCAACACGAAAGCGAGGTCCGTTATGCCGCAATCCGCGCCGCCCAACACACGCCAAGCCGCGCTCTGGAACGATGCCAGCGGAAAGGCCTGGGTCGAGATGCAGCCGATCCTCGACGAGATATTGGCACCGTTCGAGCGGCTGGTGGTCGATGCCGGCTATCCCGGGGAAGGGGGCAATGTCCTGGATGTCGGCTGCGGTGCCGGCGCCACAACTCTGGCGATGGCGCGCCGCGTGGGCAAAGGCGGAAATTGTGTGGGGCTCGACATCTCGCAGCCGCTTGTCGCCCTGGCGACGGAGCGCGCGAGGGTGGAAGACGTAGCAAACGCAAGTTTTGAAGTGGGCGATGCCCAGGCGTTTGCGTTCGAATCCGGGCGCTTCGACGCTGTTATCTCGCGCTTCGGCGTCATGTTCTTCGACGATCCCGTGGCGGCGTTCACCAACATAAGAAAGGCTGCGAGGCGCGGCGGCAAACTCGCCTTTGTCGCCTGGCGCAGTCCGCTCGAGAATGATTTCATGACGACCGCCGTGCGAGCGGCTGCGCCTTTCCTGCCGCCCGCACCGGCGCCAGACCCCGATGCGCCGGGTCAGTTTGCCTTTGCCGACGGCGCCAAGGCGAAGCGGATCCTGGAAGCGAGCGGCTGGGCTTCAATCGAAGTCGAACAGGCCGACGTTCCGTGCCGGATCGCCCAACGCGATCTGATGACGTTTGCCACCCGGCTAGGGCCGCTCGGCGCCGTGCTGCGCGAGGTTGACCGGGCAACGGCCGAAAAAATCACGACGGTGTTGCCGGCTGCGTTCGCGCCTTTCGTGGAGAACGGTGAGGCTCGCTTCAATGCGGCCTGCTGGCTGGTGACGGCGCTTGCTTGAAGCGGTCCGGCTATCGGAAAAACCGATATCGCCTTTCTGATAAATGAATTTGCGAAACCGGGATTTCCCAAGCACCTTCGGCTTCAGGGACCAACGCCGCCATCAGAGCGGCATCAAGTCCACAGGACGAACTGATACGTTTTTCAGTCCGCGCGTGATCTGGCGAAAACCGGAGCGGTTTCGGGGTCATCCGCCAAAATGGGAGATCGATGATGAATTCATTCCTGAAGTCATGCACGGCGCTGACGGTCGCGCTGACCTTCTCCGGTCAGGCCATCGCCCAGGTCAAGGAACTCGGCAAGGGCGAAGGCCAGGTCAACATCGTTGCATGGCCGGGCTATATCGAGCGCGGCGAGACCGATAAGGGCTATGACTGGGTCACCGCCTTCGAGAAGGAGAGCGGCTGCAAGGTCAACGTCAAGACCGCCAACACGTCGGACGAGATGGTCTCGCTGATGAACGAGGGCGGCTTCGACCTCGTCACGGCTTCGGGTGATGCCTCGCTGCGCCTCGTCGCCGGCAAGCGCGTGCAGCCGATCAACACCGATCTCATCCCGAGCTGGAAGACGGTCGACGACCGGCTCAAGGACGCGCCCTGGTTCACCGTCGACAAGGTGCATTACGGCGTTCCCTATCAGTGGGGCCCCAACATCCTGATGTACAACACCGAGGTGTTCAAGGACGCGCCGAAGAGCTGGAATGTCGTCTTCGAGGAGATGAAGCTGCCGGACGGCAAGTCCAACAAAGGCCGCGTCCAGGCCTATGACGGCCCGATCCACATTGCGGATGCCGCCAACTATCTGATGTTCCACAAGCCGGAACTCGGCATCAAGGACCCCTACGAGCTGAACGAGGACCAGTACAAGGCAGCGCTCGACCTGCTGCGCGTCCAGCGCACGCTGGTCGGTCGCTACTGGCATGACGCCGCCATCCAGGTCGACGATTTCCAGAACGAAGGCGTCGTCGCCTCGGGTTCGTGGCCGTATCAGGTCAACACGCTGGTTGCCGCCAAGAAGCCGGTTGCCTCGACCGTGCCGGAAGAAGGCGTCACCGGCTGGGCCGACACCACCATGATGGAAGCCGACGCGGCTCACCCGAACTGCGCCTATATGTGGCTCGAGCATTCGCTGTCACCGAAGGTGCAGGGCGATGTCTCGGCCTGGTTCGGATCGCTCCCCGTGGTGCCCGCCGCCTGCAAGGGCAATGAGCTCTTGACCGACGAAGGCTGCAAGACCAACGGCTACGACAATTTCGACAAGATCAAGTTCTGGAAGACGCCGGTCTCGAAATGCGTCACCCAGAACGACCAGTGCGTGCCTTACTACCGCTGGGTGTCGGACTATATCGGCGTCATCGGCGGACGGTGATTTCCCTTACCCTCCCCCTGGTGGGGAGGGTCGACGCCCAGCGTCGGGGTGGGGGGCTGTCCGATAGATTCGCGCCATCACCCCCACCCGCGGCTTCGCCGCGACCTCCCCCGTCGAGGGGGAGGTGAAGCGGCGCGCGAATTTCGTGATCCTAGCCAGATTTGTAGCTGAGGATGATTTTGATAAACCGGCAACAGACTGACAGCCCATGACCTCTGCCGTCTCCTTCCAGAAAGTCTCGCGCCATTTCGGCAGCATTCGCGCCGTCGATGCGGTCGATCTCGACATTGCGCCGGGCGAGTTCTTCGCCATGCTCGGGCCGTCCGGTTCCGGCAAGACCACCTGCCTGCGCCTGATCGCCGGTTTCGAGCAGCCGACGGCGGGTTCCATCTCGATCTTCGGTGAGCGCGCCGAGGGCGTTCCGCCCTATCGCCGCAACGTCAACACCGTGTTCCAGGACTATGCGCTGTTCCCGCATCTCAATGTGCTCGACAACGTCGCCTACGGGCTGATGGTCAAGGGCGTCGGCAAGGCCGAGCGGCACAAGGCGGCCGAGGAAGCGCTGTCGCTGGTGCGGCTGCCCGGCTACGGCGCCCGCCGCCCCGGCCAGCTTTCCGGCGGCCAGCGCCAGCGTGTCGCGCTGGCCCGTGCGCTGGTCAACCAGCCCAAGGTGCTGCTACTCGACGAACCGCTCGGCGCGCTCGACCTCAAACTGCGCGAAAACATGCAGGAAGAGCTGAAATCGTTGCAGAAGGCGCTCGGCATCACCTTCGTCTTCGTCACCCACGACCAGGGCGAGGCACTGTCCATGGCTGACCGCGTCGCCGTCTTCAACGACGGCAGGATCATGCAGATCGGCACGCCCGAAGATATCTATCAGCGGCCTCGCACGCGCTTCGTTGCCGATTTCGTTGGCTCCTCCAATGTACTGCCGCCGGACTTCGTCCAGCGCTATTCCGGCCAGCACCGCTGGGGCAGCCTTCGCCCCGAATCCATTCGCGTCAGCCGCGCCGCTAGCGGCGAAGGCGTCGCCGCCCGCCTCGTTTCGACCAACTATCTCGGTGCCACCACCAGGCTGGCGCTCGATGCCGATGGGTTGAAACTACACGCCGTGGTGCCGGCCGGCACGGCGCTGCCTGCCGAGGGCGAAGCGGTGATGCTCACCTTCAACCGCGAAAGCCTGCATCTGATGGATGAGCCGGCATGATGAAGGTTGGCGCCAGGCCCCCCTCTCTGTCCTGCCGGACATCTCCCCCTCAAGGGGGGAGATTGGCTGTCCCCTCGGGTTTCGCCAATTTCCAACGTGGCAAAACCGGCGAGGCCGAGAAACTGCTGATCTCCCCCCTTGAGGGGGAGATGTCCGGCAGGACAGAGAGGGGGGCGAAGGATCGCGACCTCTCACTCAATCCCTTTCAGCACGCGGTGGCCTCATGACCATCGCCGCTGTTCAATCCAACCCCGCGCCTGCCATCCTGCCCGGCAGCGGCGGCATGCGCGGTACGCTGTCGGATCTGTTCTGGCGCCGGCCGCAACTGCTCCTGCTTCTCATGCTGTTGCCGCCGGTGCTGTGGCTCGGCATCGTCTATATCGGCTCGCTCTTCGCGCTCTTGGCACAGAGCTTTTTCTCCATCGACGAGTACTCCGGCCTCATCAACCGCCAGTTCACGCTGAAGACCTATGGCGATCTGTTGCAGGCCGCCAATCTCGACATCATCCTGCGCACGGTGACCATGGCGGCCCTGGTGACGCTGGCCTCGGCCATCGTTGCCTTCCCCATCGCCTATTACGCGGCGCGTTATGCGCGCGGCCGTTGGAAGGCGCTGTTCTATCTCGGCGTCATGCTGCCGCTGTGGTCGAGTTATCTGGTCAAGATCTACGCCTGGAAGCTGATCCTGGCCAAGGAAGGCATCCTCACCTGGCTCTTCGCCAAGCTGCATTTGCTGTGGATTCTCGATGCCTGGCTCTCGCTGCCGGTCGTCGGCGGCAACTCGCTGTCGGTCTCGTTCACCGGCACCTTCATCGTTTTCGTCTATGTCTGGCTGCCCTTCATGATCCTGCCGGTTCAGGCGGCGCTCGAGCGCGTGCCCGGCAACCTGGTCGAGGCTTCCTCCGATCTCGGCGCCTCGCCGGGACAGACCTTTCGCAACGTGCTGTTCCCGTTGGCGCTGCCCGGCATTGTCGCCGGCTCGATCTTCACCTTCTCGCTGACTCTCGGCGACTACATCATTCCGCAGATCATCGGCACGTCGCGCCTGTTCATCGGCCAGGCCGTCTATTCGCAGCAAGGCACCGCCGGCAACATCCCGCTCGCCGCCGCCTTCACCGTGGTGCCCATCGTCATCATGGGCTTCTACCTCTGGGGCGCCAAGCGCATGGGGGCCTTCGATGCACTCTGACCGTGGCCAATCCGCTCCGCTCGGCCTGAAGATCGCTGCCGCCTGCGGCCTGCTGTTCCTGCATTTGCCGATCCTGCTGATCTTCGTCTATGCCTTCACCACCGAGGAGAAGAGTTTCGTCTGGCCTCCGCCCGGGCTGACCACGCAGTGGTTCGCCGTCACCTGGAACCGGCCCGACGTCTGGGAGGCGCTGTCGCTGTCGGTGCGCGTCGCCGCCATCTCGACGGCGATCGCGCTGGTGCTCGGCACGCTGTGCGCCGCCGCGGTGTCGCGGACGAAATTCTTCGGTCGCGAGACCATCTCGCTGCTGGTCATCCTGCCGATCGCCCTGCCCGGCATCATCACCGGCATCGCGCTGCGCTCGGCCTTTTCGCTCGCCGACATCCCTTTCTCGTTCTGGACGATCGTGCTCGGCCACGCCACCTTCTGCGTCGTCGTCGTCTACAACAATGCAGTTGCCCGTTTCCGCCGCACCTCCGGCTCGATGATCGAGGCCTCGATGGATCTCGGCGCCGACGGTTTTCAGACCTTCCGCCATGTCATGCTGCCCAACATCGCCACCGCACTGCTTGCCGGCGGCATGCTGGCCTTCGCCCTTTCGTTCGATGAGGTCATCGTCACCACCTTCACCGCCGGCCAGCAGCAGACCGTGCCGATCTGGATGCTGGAGGAACTGATCCGCCCGCGTCAGCGCCCGGTCACCAATGTCGTGGCCATGGTCGTCGTGCTGGTGACGCTGCTGCCCATCCTGTTTGCCTATTACCTGACCCGCGACGGCGACCAGATCGCTGGTTCGGGCAAATAATCCAATCGATAAGGGAGAGACCTCCATGGACACCCAGATGCTGATCGGCTCGAAATTCGAGAACGGCGCCGAGACCGAGGAGCCGATCCTCAATCCGAAGACCGGGGCGACCGTTCTCAACCTGCCCGAGGCCAGCCAGGCACAGATCGAAGCAGCGGTCAGTGCCGCCGAAAAGGCGTTCGTCTTGTGGTCGCGCACCACGCCGGCGCAGCGCTCAGCCTATCTCCTCAAGATCGCCGATCGCATCGAGGCCGAGGCCAAGGAATTCGCCGCGCTCGAGGCATTGAACTGCGGCAAGCCGATCAATGCCGTGCTCAATGACGAAATCCCCGCAATCGTCGACTGCTACCGCTTCTTCGCCGGCGCGGTGCGTTCCATGCCGGGCGTGGTCGCCGGCGAATATCTGCCTGGCCACACCTCGATGGTCCGGCGCGACCCGATCGGCATCGTCGCCTCGATCGCGCCCTGGAATTATCCGCTGATGATGATGGCCTGGAAGCTGGCCCCGGCGATCGGCGGCGGCAACACCGTCGTCTTCAAGCCGTCGGAGCAGACGCCGCTGACGGCGCTGAAGCTGGCAAAAATCCTGGCCGAAATCCTGCCCGAAGGCGTCGTCAATGTCGTGCTCGGCCGCGGCGACAGCGTCGGCAACACGCTGATCAACCACCCCAAAGTCAACATGATCTCGATCACCGGGGACGTCGCCACCGGCAAGAAGGTGCTGCAGGCGGCCGCCAAGTCGGTCAAGCGCACGCATCTCGAACTCGGCGGCAAGGCGCCGGTCATCGTCTTCGACGACGCCGACCTCGGCGCCGTCGTCAACGGCCTACGCGCCTTCGGCTATTACAATGCCGGCCAGGACTGCACCGCCGCCTGCCGCATCTATGCCGGCAAGAAGATCTACGACAAGCTCGTCGCCGACCTGTCCTCCGCTGTGTCGACCATCAAATACAATCGACCCGACGATACCGAAAACGAGATCGGCCCGCTGATCTCGCGCCGCCAGCGCGACCGCGTGTCGAGCTTCGTCGAACGCGCCTCGGAGCTGAAGCACATCGAGATCACCACCGGCGGCAAGCCGGGCGACGGCACCGGCTTCTACTACCAGCCGACCGTCGTCGCCGGCGCCTTGCAGGAAGACGAGATCGTGCGCCGCGAGGTGTTTGGCCCGGTTGTCTCGGTCACCCGCTTCACCGAAGTCGACGAGGCGGTGACCTGGGCCAATGACAGCGACTATGGCCTGGCGTCGTCGGTGTGGACCAAGGACGTCTCGCGCGCCATGGCGACGGCCGCGCGCCTGCAATATGGCTGCACCTGGATCAACACCCATTTCATGCTGACCAACGAGATGCCGCATGGCGGGCTGAAGCAGTCCGGCTACGGCAAGGACATGTCGCTCTACGCGCTGGAGGACTACACCGCCGTGCGGCATGTGATGGTTGCACATGGGTGAGGAGCGGTCCGCGCAGCGGACGAAAAGCCCCTAAATGGGCTTTTCGAGCGACGAACGGTGAAGGTCCGGTTCGCCTTCGGGCGAATTAAAAGGTCCAGTGGACCTTTTAAAGGAGCTGAACGCCCGAAGGGCAGGGAGCCATAGCGAAGGGCCGGGCGTGGCTATTTTCCCTTCTCCCCTTGTGGGAGAAGGTGGATCGGCGCGTAGCGCCGAGACGGTTGAGGGGTGTTCCAGCTTGGCGCCAGCCTACCCCTCACCCGGATTGCCAACCGATTTGTGAAGAACAAATCGGGGCAATCCGACCTCTCCCACAAGGGGCCTGTTGCGTAATTGGCTGGTTGTGATTCTCTGAGACATAAGCTCGGAGGACGAACCGATGGCGGTGAAGCGGACAGGTCAGTTGAGTCTGGTGGAGGGATTTCTGGGCGACAAGCTGTCTGGTGGCTCCTCGCCGCTCGACCGGTTGTCTGGCCTTGTGAAGTGGTACCGCTTCGAGAAGCTGCTTAACCCTCTGCGCGATGGCGGACCGGGTCGGGCGGCTTGGCCGCCGCTGGTGCTGTTCAAGGCACTGCTGCTGCAATCGCTTTATGGGCTGTCGGATCGCGAACTTGAGGAGGCGCTCGGCGACCGGCTGTCGTTCCGGCGTTTTGCCGGGCTTGGGCTGGGAGAGAGCATTCCCGACCACACGGTGCTCTCGCGCTTTCGCAATCTGCTTGTCGGTGAAGGGCTGCTGGAGAAGCTGTTTGGCGAACTCGACCGGCAGCTGGAGAAGGCCGGCGTGATCCTGAAGCGCGGCACGATGCTGGATGCAACGCTGATCGATGCAGTCTCAGCGCCGCCGACAGCTGAGCGGCCTTCGAAAGATGCGGACGCCCGTGTCACCACGCGGCAGGGCAAGGGCGGTTTCACTTTTGGCTACAAGGCCCATGTCGGCGTGGATGAGGGCTCTGGCATCATCCGCACGGTGATCACCACACCGGCCAACGTCAACGACACGGTGATGGCCGATGACTTGATCCGCAGCGACGAGAAGACGGTGTGGGCCGATGCCGCCTACGACACGCACGCCCGGCGTGCCCGGCTCAAGGCCGAGGGCAAGAAGGTGCGCATCGCGCGCCGCCCCAACAAGCATCATCCGGAGCTGCCGTTGCGGCTCAAACGCTACAATCGCCTCATCGCCAGGCGTCGGGCGGCGGTGGAGACCACCTTCGCCACGCTCAAGAACCGCATGAAGCTGACCGCGATCCGCTACGTCGGACTGGCCAAGGCGTCCGCCCAAGTGACGATGGCGGCGATCGCCTTCAACATGCGCCGATGGGCCGCCATCACGGGATAGGTGCGCCTGCAGTCCGGCCGTACGGGCCGAACCGCCACCTCAACCCCTCAAAACCAGACTCCAATCCACAAGCGCAAGCAACAACCCGCTGCATTCCACTCCCGTCCGCGCACTCCCGAAACTGCGCAACAGGCCCACAAGGGGAGAGCTAAGACCGTTGCGCGCCGCTATTCGACGATGCGATAGATGGTCCAAAGACTGGTGCCCGATACGACATAGGGCTCCATCTCCTTGCCCCATTTGGCGTGCGCGTCGATCTTGCCGATCTTGGCGAAGAACTCTTCCAGCTGGGCAAGTGTTTCGACTTGGTGGTGCGTTTCGATCGTCGCCTCGCGCGCGCCGATCGAGCCGGTCATGATCTGGAACTTCAGCTCGGCGATGCCGACCTGGGCGCCAATCTCGCGCTCCCATTTCCGCATCAGGTCGAGCACGGTCTGCTTGTGCCCGAACTTGGCGTCGATCTGCCATCTGGCGCTGAACATGGCGGCCTCACTCGTCCCAGGCCTGCACGACGGTCTGCCGTGCGATCTGCCCGTTCTTCAGTTCCAGCATCGCGGCGGCGAACACCTTGGTGCCATCCGGATAGGCGCAGGCCTGGGTGAAGGCCAGGCTGTTGCCGTCGGCGATCGTGGTGTCGACCTTGTGGGTCATCGCCCGGCTGCAAATGTCGTCCCAGAAGGTGGTGATCGCCGCGCGCCCGCGGATCTCGCGCGGCTTGCTCGGCGGGTTGTTGCGGTCGATCACGCGCACCAGCGCGTCATCGGTATAGAAGCTCGAAAGCGTCTTGCCGTCGCGGGTCTCGATCGCCTTCTTGATGGCCGCGCCATCCACGGTTTGGGTCTTGGTCAGCATTTCATCCTCCATGGCCCGTCTTCGGGCGGTTGATGTGCGCAAATCTGCCCGGCGCTTATCGACGGGCAGTGTCGTTCACTGCGACTTCGCCTTGACGGCCGCGAAAACGTCGTCGGTCTGCTTCTTGAAAGTCGCGAGATCGACCTGACTGCCGTTGAGCATCGTCGACCAATGGCGCACGATCGCCGCCATCGCGATCGTCTCCTTGATCTCCTCCTCGCTGGCGCCGTTGAGCTTGGCCGCCTCGGTGTGGAAATAGATGCAGTACTGGCAGGGGATCTGCGCGGCGACCGCAAGGCCAATCAACTCCTTGGTCTTGCCGTCGAGCGCGGTCTTGGGGTTAAGCTGCACCCCCTTGATCTCGGCCCAGGCGCCGGCGACGGCGACGTCAGGCAGCGTCTTGAACATATCCGGCACCGAGCCGAGCGTCGCCTGGATGTCCTTGTAGGCGGCTGTCGCCGATGCATCCTCGGCCTTTGCGGGAGAGATCGTGAACAGCGCGCCAATGCCTGCCGCGATCACGAATGATCTGACATTCAGTTTTGACTTGAGCATTTCATCCTCCGTTCGCAGGGCCTTCCCGGCGGCATCCGCCTGGCCTGCATGGGGGAATTGATAGCCCCTACATCGGCGTGTCCGCTTCGCCCGAAAGCGCCATGGCTCTCATGGCCCGTCCGGGCCAGCGTGCCTGGCGGAAAATGCCGCCGCTGCCGCTCGCGATGGCAGGTCGAGCTTGAGCAGTATGTTGGCGACGTGACGCTTGACCGTGTGCTCGCTCAGCCTGAGTTCGGCGGCGATAGCGGCGTTGCTCTTGCCATCGGCGATCAGGTTCACCACCTCGCTTTCCCGTGCCGTCAACACGGCGGGTTCCGCCGGCTTGGACTTCGAACGGCAAGCCGGTTCCAGATGCTGCTCCGACGTCGCATGCACCACCGGCAATGGCTCGTCCAGTTCGCCGAGGCTGACGCGGCCGGCGTCGACGAAATGCAGGCCGGATCCCACCGCCAGATCGGCAACCAGCCGGGAAGCCAGAATGTCGCCACGCCCGGCATGGTTCGCCAACTGCATGGCCACGCGCGCCGTCAGTCCGACCGGTGGGCCGCGCGCTTCGATCTCGCCGACATGGACCCCTTGCGCACTCGCCACCCCGATCTGCTGCGCCGCCTCGCGCAACGCCGCCGCGCAACCTACGGCGCGCGCCGGCCCGTCGAAGCGCGAGATCATCAATTCGCCATGCATGCCCACCGCGCGCCCGCCATGGCGCCCGACCAGCAGCCGCCAGCTCTCCTGAAAACGCTGACTGCGCTCGAGCCACATGCGGTCGCCAAGCTTGGCCGTGTCGGAGATGCGCGTCACCAGCAACGCGGCAAGCACACGCTCCGTGTCCGCCACCGCCGGCTGGCCGGTAAGAAATTCCTCGATCAGATCGGCAACGCGGTCGACATCGCCGGTCCAGACCGGATGGTCGCGCCCGGCGATCTCGACCAGCCGTGCATTCGGGATCTTCTTCGCCAGGAAGCGGCTGGCCTCGGGATCGACACGAATATCGTTGCGGCGATGGATCAGCAGTGTCGGCGCGCTGATCGCGCCGAGGATGTCTCGCACGTCGATTCCGGCATTCATCCGCGCCAATGCCACCGCCGCGGTCGGGCTCGCCGACAGGCGCTCGAAGCGTGCCCACCAGGTTGAAAAGTGGGCGTCATCGACCCGGCCCGGCGCAAAATTCGGCAAGGTCGCGCCGGTGCCCCAGGCCGTTTCGGCCGTCTTGATGAAGGCCGCCAGCCGCTCCGGCGGCATCACCCATTTGTGGAAATTCGCATAGCCGCCATAGAGCACCAGCCCCCGCGTCCGCTCCGGATAGGTGGCTGCGAACAGCATCGCCATCGGCGCGCCCTCGGAAGCGCCGAGCAATGCGGCCCGGCCGCTGCCGGCCGCATCCATCACCGCGCGCACATCGTCCATGCGGGTTTCGAGGCTCGGCAGATGATGGGCATCGACACGGTCTGAAAGACCGGTGCCGCGCTTGTCGAACAGGATCAGCCGCGAGAATGCCGACAGCCGCCTCAAGAGCCTTGTATAGCCCTCGTCCTCCCAATGCAGGTCGAGATTGGAAATGAAGCCCGGGACGAAGACGAGATCAAGCGAACCCTGGCCGACCACCTGATAGGCGATCCGCACCTCGCCACTGCGGGCATATCGGGTCTCGATCGGCCTCACGAGGTTTCTTCCGCCCGGCCTGACGATTTCTGATCGTCGACCATAGCAGAGCCGCGTCGATAGCGGCAGATCAAACTTTAGCGGAAAGGAATATAGGCCCGCGTGGCGGCTCGCGGCTACTTCTGCGACGCGGCGACGTCTGCCGGGGAGGGCTTGAGCCCGAGCTTGAGATCGGCCTCGGCTGGTGTGATCGGCCGCTTGATCCTGGCCGACGCAGCCACGACGAGTTCGTCGAAGCCTTCACCGCTGTCCAGCAGTTCGAAGAACTGCCGCCGCATCCGGGGCTCCCAGAACTTGTTGATATGCTCGGCGACGCCGGCAATCCCTTCCTCGCGCGACTTGGAATGGAAGAAGGCCGCGATCTGGTTGGCCATACGCACCAGCTTTTCGCTGGTGCTCGTGATGTGGTCTTCGTCATGCGACATGCTGGGCAACTCCCAAAACCACCCGGTCGGGGTGGGTGAAAACATCGAAATCTTCGCCGCGCACCAGCGCCACCAGTGTCATGCCGGCCTCGTCGGCGGTGCGGATGGCAAGCGCGGTCGGCGCCGAGACGGCAATGATGAAGGCCGAGCCGATCGCCGCCGTCTTCTGCACCATTTCGACCGACACGCGCGACGTCACCACGACGGCGCCCGACGCGCCGTCGATGCCTGCTTTGGCCAATGCGCCGGCCAGCTTGTCCAACGCATTGTGGCGGCCGACATCCTCGCGCGCCATGACGACGCCCTTGCCGGGAATGTAGAAGCCGGCGGCATGCACGGCCCCGGTCTCCTGATGCAGCGGCTGCACCTTCGACAACAGCTTGACGGAGCGCACGATGTCGTCTGCACCAAGCGTAAGTTTTGACGCACCAACCGCATCGACCGAGCGCATC
This sequence comes from Mesorhizobium sp. 113-1-2, assembly GCF_016756475.1. Lineage (NCBI taxonomy): Bacteria > Pseudomonadati > Pseudomonadota > Alphaproteobacteria > Hyphomicrobiales > Phyllobacteriaceae > Mesorhizobium > Mesorhizobium sp. 113-1-2. The sequence continues at coordinate 152,502 of NZ_AP023242.1, read as the reverse complement.
GCTTCCTCGATCGACTCTATGCCGCACAGCCCGCATCCGACCGGCCCGGCGAGCCTGCGCCGCCGCGCTTCGAACCGTGTATTGGCCTGATCTCTCAGCCGGATCTGGATGTCGATGCCGGCGCCATGATCCTCGACCTCGATCGCCTCGATCTCTTCAGGGGAAGAGATGATGCCTTCTGTCAACGAGAAGCCGAGCGCGAAATCCTCGAAATCGGCCGGGCTCGCCATCATCACCGCATGGGTTGTGCCGGCGAAGGAGAACGCCACCGGCGTCTCCTCCGGCACCATGCGATTGGCGGCAGCCGTACCGCTGGCGCGATGCGCCAGCCGCGATATCTCGGTCGTTGCTTTGCGGCGCGCGGCCACGGCTACTCCGCTGCCTGCAGCGAGGCGATGCGGCGGCTGTTCCTGGCCTGCTCATCATACTCGCGCTGCCAGTCCGACGGGCCGTTGGAGGCGCCGACCTGCACCGCCGTCACCTTGTACTCCGGACAGTTGGTCGCCCAGTCCGAGAAGTCGGTGGTGATGACGTTGGCCTGCGTGTCCGGATGGTGGAAGGTGGTGTAGACCACGCCCGGCGACACCCGGTCGGTGATCAGCGCCCGCAGCGTCGTCTCGCCGGAGCGGCTGGTAAGCCGCACCCAGTCGCCGTCGCGCAGGCCGCGATTCTCGGCATCGTGCGGGTGGATCTCCAGCCGGTCTTCCGAGTGCCACATGACGTTGTCGGTGCGCCGCGTCTGCGCGCCGACATTATACTGGCTGAGGATGCGGCCTGTGGTCAAAAGCAGCGGGAAGCGCGGCCCGGTCCTCTCGTCCGTCGCCACATATTCGGTGCGGATGAACTTGCCCTTGCCGCGCACGAAGCCGTCGATGTGCATGATCGGCGTGCCGAGCGGGGCCTTCTCGTTGCAGGGCCACTGCACCGATCCCACCCGGTCGAGCAGATCGAAGGAGACATTGGCGAAGCTCGGCGTCGTCTGGGCGATCTCGTCCATGATCTGCGACGGATGCGTGTAGTTCCAGTCGAGCCCGATGGCGCGGGCAAGCTCCTGCGTCGCCTCCCAGTCGGCATAGCGCGCCTTTGGTTCCAGCACCTTGCGCACCATGTTGATGCGGCGCTCGGCATTGGTGAAAGTGCCGTCCTTTTCCAGGAAGGTCGAACCCGGCAGGAAGACATGCGCGTAGTTCGCTGTTTCGTTGAGGAAGAGATCGTGCACGACGACGCATTCCATGGCCGCGAGACCGCCGGCAACATGCTTGGTGTCGGGATCGGACTGCAATATGTCCTCGCCCTGGATGTAGATGCCCTTGAAGGAGCCGTCGACGGCGGCATCGAGCATGTTGGGGATGCGCAGGCCGGGTTCGTCGTCCAGCTTCACGCCCCACAGGCTCTCATAGATGTCGCGCACGGCTTCGCCGGAGATGTGGCGGTAGCCGGGCAGTTCGTGCGGGAAGGAGCCCATGTCGCACGAGCCCTGCACGTTGTTCTGGCCGCGCAGCGGGTTCACGCCGACGCCCGGGCGGCCGATATTGCCGGTGGCCATGGCGAGGTTGGCGATCGCCATCACCGTCGTCGAGCCCTGGCTGTGCTCGGTGACGCCGAGGCCGTAATAGATCGCGCCATTGCCGCCCTTGGCGTAGAGCCGCGCGGCACCCCGGATCAGCTCCGGATCGACGCCGGAAAGCTTGCCGACGGTCTCGGGGCTGTTTTCCGGCAAGGCGACGAACGAGGCCCAGTCCTGGAACTCCGTCCAGTCGCAGCGTTCGCGGATGAAGGCTTCGTCGAAAAGCCCTTCGGTGACGATGACATGCGCCAGCGACGTCAGCACCGCCACGTTGGTGCCGGGCTTCAGCGGCAGGTGATAGTCGGCCTCGACATGAGCCGATTTGACCATCTCCGTGCGGCGCGGATCGAGCACGATCAGCTTGGCGCCCTGGCGCAGCCGCTTCTTCAGCCGCGAAGCGAACACCGGGTGCGCCGAAACCGGATTGGCGCCGATGACGACGGCGACGTCGGTGAATTCGACGGAATCGAAATCCTGCGTGCCGGCCGAGGTGCCGTAGGTCTGGCCGAGCCCGTAACCGGTCGGCGAATGGCAGACGCGGGCGCAGGTGTCGACATTGTTGTTGCGGAAACCCTGCCGCACCAGCTTCTGGACGAGATAGGTCTCCTCATTCGTGCAGCGCGAGGAGGTGATGCCGCCGATCGAAGTGCGGCCATACTGATATTGGATCCGGCGGAATTCCTTGGCCGTATGGGCGATGGCCTCTTCCCAGCTCACCTCGCGCCACGGGTCGGAAATCTTCTCGCGGATCATCGGCGACAGGATGCGGTCCTTGTGGGTGGCGTAGCCATAGGCGAAACGGCCCTTGACGCAGCTATGGCCGTGGTTCGCCTTGCCGTCCTTGTAGGGCATCATACGGATGACTTCGTCGTCCTTCACCTCGGCCTTGAACGAGCAGCCGACGCCGCAATAGGCGCAGGTGGTGACGGCGGAGCGCTCGGGCATACCCTTTTCGAGCACTGTCTTCTCGCGCAGCGCATCGGTCGGGCAGGCCTGCACGCAGGCGCCGCAGGACACGCATTCGGAAGCGATGAAATCCTCATGCATGCCGGCGACCATGCGCGATTCGAAACCGCGGCCCTCTATGGTCAGCGCGAAGGTGCCCTGCACCTCCTCGCAGGCCCGCACGCAGCGCGAGCAGACGATGCACTGCGCCGGATCATAGGTGAAATAGGGATTGGATTCGTCGCGGGCGATGTAGTCGACGGCCAGCGAGCCATGGCCGGGCGCGACGCCGTCTTCCTGCTTGACGTGGTTGCGGCCCTCGACGCCGTAGCGGTTCTCGGTCAGGCCGACTGATTTCGCCACCGTGTCGAATTCGCTGGCGCCGGTGCCGGCCTTCTCGTTCCAGCCGGTCGGATGATCGGAGACGTAAAGCTCCATGACGCCGCGGCGGATCGCGTCGAGCCGGTCGGACTGCGTGCGCACCACCATGCCTTCGCCGACCGGCGTCGTACAGGAGGCCGGCGTGCCGCCACGGCCTTCGATCTCGACCAGGCAGACGCGGCACGAGCCGAAGGAGTCCAGCATGTCGGTGGCGCAGAGTTTCGGGATCTCGACACCGCCTTCCATCGCCGCGCGCATGATCGAGGTGCCTTCCGGCACCGTGATGCTGCGGCCGTCGACGTTCAGCGTGACCTGCTTTTGCGCTCGCGATTCCGGGGTTCCGTAGTCGATCTCTTCGACCAGCGATGGGAAGTCGGCCTTGATGTTCATCTGCCAGCTCCTACTCAGCAGCCACGCGCGCCGGCGCGGGCTTGAAATCTTCGGGGAAATGCGTGATCGAACTCATCACCGGGTAGGGCGTGAAGCCGCCCAGCGCGCACAGCGAACCGAACTTCATCGTGTTGCAGAGGTCGGTGACCAGAGCGAGGTTCTTTTCCGGCTCGATGCCGGCGGCAAGCCTGTCGATGGTCTCGACGCCGCGCGTCGAGCCGATGCGGCAGGGCGTGCACTTGCCGCAGCTTTCGATGGCGCAGAATTCCATGGCGAAGCGCGCCTGCTTCAGCATATCGGCCGTGTCGTCGAACACGGTGATGCCGGCATGGCCGATCAGCCCGTCGCGCTTGGCGAATTCCTCGTAGTCGAACGGCGTGTCGAACAGAGCGCGCGGGAAATAGGCGCCGAGCGGTCCGCCGACCTGCACTGCCTTCACCGGGCGGCCAGTGGCCGTGCCGCCACCGATGTCATCGACGATTTCGCCCAGCGTCAGGCCGAAAGCGGTCTCGAACAAACCGCCATTCCTGACATTGCCGGCGATCTGGATCGGGATCGTGCCGCGCGAGCGGCCCATGCCGAAATCCTTGTAGAAGGCGGCGCCCTTGTCCATGATGATGGGCACGGAGGCCAGGCTGATCACGTTGTTGATCACCGTCGGTTTGCCGAACAGGCCCTGGATGGCCGGCAGCGGCGGCTTGGCGCGCACCACGCCGCGCTTGCCTTCCAGGCTGTTCAGAAGCGAGGTTTCCTCGCCGCAGACATAGGCGCCGGCGCCGACGCGGATTTCCATGTCGAAGGCGTTCGGCGAGCCCAGCACATTGACGCCGAGCACACCGGACTTGCGAGCGATTTCGACGGCCTTGTTCATTGTTGCCACCGCATGCGGATATTCCGAGCGGATATAGACAAAACCCTTGGTCGCGCCGGTGGCGATGCCGGCGATCGCCATGCCTTCGATCAGCACGAAGGGGTCGCCTTCCATGATCATGCGGTCGGCGAAAGTCGCGCTATCGCCTTCGTCGGCGTTGCAGACGATGTATTTGCGCTCGGATGTCGTATCCAGCACCGTCTTCCACTTGATGCCGGTCGGGAAGCCGGCGCCGCCACGGCCGCGCAGGCCTGAGTCTGTCACCTGCTTGACAATGTCGGCCGGGGCCATGGCCACCGCGTTCTGCAGGCCCTTCAGCCCGCCGAGCGACTTGTAGGCGTCAAGCGACAGCGGATCGTTGATGCCGCAGCGGGCGAAGGTCAGCCGGGTCTGTTTGGCCAGGAATGGGATTTTGTCTGGCGCGCCGAGCCAGCGCTTGTGATGGCCGCCGGTGAGGAAACCGCTGTCGAACAGGCTCTTGACGTCGGACGACTTCACCGGCCCGTAGGCGACGCGGCCCTTTTCGGTCGCCACTTCGACCATCGGCTCGAGGAAATAGGCGCCGCGCGAGCCGTTGCGCACGATCTTGGCCTCGATGCCACGCTCGGCGAGTTCCTTGGCGATCGCCCTGGCGACCTTTTCGGCACCGAGCGCCAGCGCGCCGGAATCGCCGGGAATGTAAATGCGGGGGATCATGAGCGCACCTCGGCAAGGATCTCGTCGATCTTGTCGTCATCGAGCCGCCCGATCACCTCGCCATCGAGCATCGCCGACGGCGAACAGGCGCAAAGCCCGAGGCAATAGACCGGCTCGAGTGTAACCGATCCGTCGCGGGCGGTCTCGTGGAAACCGATGCCCAGCAACTGTTTGATCTTGGCAGCGACGGCATCCGAGCCCATCGACTGGCAGGCTTCCGCCTGGCAGAGCTTGAGGACATGCCGCCCGGCCGGCCGGGCACGGAAATCATGGTAGAAGGTGACGACGCCGTGCACCTCGGCCCTGGAGAGGTTCAGCCCATCGGCGATGACCGGCAGCGCTGCCTGCGGCACATGGCCGAATTCTTCCTGGATCTCGTGCAGGATCGGCAGCAATGGGCCTTCGAGGCCCTTCAGCTCTTGGATAATCGCCGCCGTGCGCGATGCGATCTCGGTACTTGCAGGCTGCATCGTCATGCAGCGCCCTCCCTGGTCGGTGGTAGCGTTCTAGCGCTAAGTCGTTACAAAAACAGAGGAAACCCGCGAAATCAATAAAGCTGATCCGTTGCTTGATAGAAATCTTCTATCAAGCGCTGCCAGCCGCCATTCTCTATCCTAGCGGTGGGCGCGGAAATCGTCTGCCAGCGCCATCGCCTCGTCCAGCAGCGCCTGCACCAGCGGCGTGTGCGGCTCGCGCGGCGCGGCCACCAGGCCGACCGTGTGGCTGGCATCCGGCTCGACGATCGGAATGGCTCGGATCGGCTCGGAAAAGCCGAACGTTTCCGCGAGGTTGAGCGGCATGATCGATGACCATTTGCCGGTGTGGATATGCGAGAACAGCACGATCATCGAGTTGGATTCGAGCGTCGGCCGCACCTGCACCCCGGCCTCAGCCAGATGCTGGTCGATGATGCGACGGTTCTGCATGTCCGGCGTCAGCAAGCAGAGCGGCAACCGGCTGATCTCGGCCCATGTCACTTTGTCGCGGTCGGAATAGGGATTTCCGACCGCCGTGATCAGCTGATAGCGCTCATCGTAAAGCGGCACGCTGGTCACCCGCCCGAGCGGTTCGTTGTCGAGATAGGTGATGCCGGCGTCGATGTCGAAATTGCCGAGCAGCGACAAGACTTCGATCGAGGTGCGCGACAGAACCGAAAAGGTGACGCCCGGGTGCTTTTCGCGAAACGGCGTCGTCAGCCGCGCCACCATGGCGAGTGCCGTCGGAATGGCGGCAATGCGGATGCGGCCGGAAAGACCGTGGCGCGCCGCCCGCATCTCCTCGCGCATGGTCCTTGAATCGCCGACGATGCGGCGCGCCCAGACCAGCACCTGCTTGCCTTCCGGCGTCAGCCCCTGGAACCGCGACCCGCGATTGACCAGCATGACGCCAAGCTGCCCCTCCAACTGCTTGATACCGGCCGACAGGGTCGGCTGGGTGACGCCACACGCCTCCGCCGCCCGGCCGAAATGCTCTTCCTTGGCCAGCGCGATGAAGAATTCGAGTTTGTCGATCATGCCATCCTTCCGGTCGTCATGCGCAGACTCGGGGAAATTCTTCCTTGCCGCAAGCGCTGTGCGTAATCGTTCCGCATCCACATCTTTCAGCCGGCTTACTGTTTCCCGCGGCGTCAGGCGGCGCTATGTCAATGAAACGGTCGTGAACAGGGCGCGATGGGAGACTGACATGCTGGGCTGGTTCCGCAAGCTGCTGCCACGCGAAGATCGTTTCTTCGAATTGTTCGAGCGGCATTCCCGTACGGTGGTCGGCGGCGCGGAAGCGCTGCAGCAGCTTCTTCAGGGCAAGGACATCGATCGCTGGTGCCAGAAGATCGTCGATCTCGAGGACGAAGCCGATCATATCACGGCGGAAGTCCTGCTTGCCGTGCGGCGCTCCTTCATCACACCTTTCGATCGCGGCGACATCAAGGATCTGATCCAGTCGATGGATGACGCCATCGACATGATGCACAAGACCGTCAAGACGGTGAGGCTATTCGAGAAGCGGGAGTTCGACCCGCTGATGCAGGAAATGGGCGCCGTCATCGTCGACGCCGCCCGTTTGGTCGCGGAGGCAATCCCGTTGCTGGCCAAGGTCGGCGCCAACAGCGCACGCCTCAATGCCCTCGCCGAGGAGGTGATGCGCGCCGAAGGCCGGGCCGACGATTTGCACGAGCAGGGCCTGAAGGATTTGTTCAGGCGCCATGGTCGCGGTGACGCGATGGCTTATCTGATCGGCAGCGAGATCTATGGCCAGCTGGAGAAGGTGGTCGACCGTTTCGAGGACGTCGCCAACGAGATCAGCGGCATCGTCATCGAGAACGTCTAGGCGATGGACGTCGCGATCGCTTTCCCCCTGCTGGCCGGCCTCGTCGCCGTCGCACTGTTCTTTGATTTTCTCAATGGCCTGCACGATGCGGCAAATTCCATCGCCACCATCGTCTCGACACGCGTACTCAGGCCGCAATATGCAGTGCTGTGGGCGGCCTTCTTCAACTTCATTGCCTTCATGTTCTTCGGCCTGCATGTCGCTGAGACCGTGGGGAAAGGCATCGTCGACGTCAGCATCGTCACACCGGCGGTGATCTTCTCGGCCCTCGTCGGCGCCATCGTCTGGAACATCGTCACCTGGATCGCCGGCATTCCCTCGAGCAGTTCTCACGCGCTGATCGGCGGGCTGGTCGGCGCCGGCGTTGCAAAGGGAGGCATCGGCGCCATCGTCTGGTCGGGACTTGGCAAGACGGTCGCCGCGATCGTGCTCTCGCCGGCGACCGGTTTTGTCTTGGCACTCGTGCTGATCCTGGTGGTTTCGTGGCTGTTCGTGCGCCAGACGCCGTTCGCCGTCGACAGCACCTTTCGCGTCCTGCAGTTCTTTTCCGCCTCGCTCTATTCGCTTGGCCATGGCGGCAACGATGCGCAGAAGACCATGGGCATCATCGCCGTGCTGCTCTATTCGCAAGGCATGCTCGGCGAAAAATTCTACGTGCCGCTATGGGTCGTCCTGACCTGCCAGTCGGCGCTGGCGCTCGGCACGCTGTTCGGCGGCTGGCGGATCGTCCACACAATGGGTTCTAAGATCACCAGGCTCAATCCGATGCAGGGCTTCTGCGCCGAAACCGGCGGCGCAATCACACTGTTCGCCGCCACCTGGCTTGGCGTTCCCGTATCGACCACGCATACGATCACCGGCGCCATCATCGGCGTCGGCGCCGCCCGCCGCGTCTCGGCGGTGCGCTGGGGCATTGCCGGCAACATCGTCATCGCCTGGATCGTCACCTTGCCGGCGACGGCGGCGATTTCGGCTCTCACCTATTTCGTCACAAACCTGGCAGGCTGACGCGCAGCGCCGAAGCCTATTTGTCGACTAGATTCAGGATGTTGCCGTCGGGGTCCTTGAACCATGCGACCTTCATGCCGTCGCCGACATGGACGTCGCCCTCAAGCGTCAGGCCGGGCATCTCATAATGTTCGAAGGCCACGCCCTTTGATTTCAGCGATTTGACGACATCGCCGATCTGGTCGCCAACCGTCCAGGTCAGTGCCGTCGCCTTGTTGGTTCCGGCAAATTGCGAGTGGTAGACATTGATGAGCGTGTCACCGCTTTTGTAGACGATGAGCTCGCCGCCCATGTCGTCGACCTGCTTGAGGCCTAGCGTGCCCTCATAAAAGGCCTTTGCCCTTGCCAGGTCCTTGACGGCGAGATTGGCCGTTGCGTTGCTGTTTTGGAGCATGACCGTCTCCTTCCCGGATTGTCGTGTCCTCGCTCAGGCAACCGAAATAGGGCAGGCGGCCCGTTTGGCCATCGGCAACCGTCCGACCGGGAGCGTCACCTGGCAAAATCCGACAGCATCGGTCGTTTTCCGTGGCACGCCGGACAAGCCTTTGCGTCACGGCTTGGTTCTCGCTGGAAACTGCACTATCTGGATCGCAAAACGCCGAGGAAAGATCATGACCGTTACCAAGGAAATCGTCACCGAGCGCCTGAAGACGGTCAACGGGCCGGACTTCACCGGCAACATCGTCGACCTCGGCATGGTTTCGGAGATTTTCATCGCCGATTCGAAAGTGTTCTTCTCGATCACGGTTCCCGCCGCCCGTGCGCAGGAGATGGAGCCGTTGCGCGCCGCCGCCGAGCGTGTCGTCAAGGCGATCCCCGGCGTTGCCGGCGCCGTGGTGGCGCTGACGGCGGAGAAAAAGGGGGGCGGCATGGAAGCGCCGGTGCCGGCGCGCCCCGCGCCCAGGCCGGCATCGCCTGCAACCGCCGCCCCGCGCCCCGCGCCGCATGCCCCCGCCTCGCACAGCTCGGGCAAGCGCGGCGTGCCCGGCATCGAGGCGATCATCGCGGTTGCTTCCGGCAAGGGCGGCGTCGGCAAGTCGACCACCGCCGTCAATCTCGCGCTTGGCCTCGCCGCCAATGGCTTGCGGGTCGGTGTGCTCGATGCCGACATCTACGGCCCGTCCATGCCGAAGCTGCTCAACATCCACGGTCGGCCGCAGACGGTTGACGGCAAGATCCTGAAACCGATGGAGAACTACGGTCTCAAGGTGATGTCGATGGGCTTCCTCGTCGATGAGGAGACGCCGATGATCTGGCGCGGGCCGATGGTGATGTCGGCGCTGACGCAGATGCTGCGCGAGGTCGAATGGGGCCGGCTCGACGTGCTCGTCGTCGACATGCCCCCCGGCACCGGCGACGCGCAATTGACCATGGCGCAGCAGGTGCCGCTGGCCGGCGCCGTCATCGTCTCGACGCCGCAGGACCTGGCGCTGATCGATGCCCGCAAGGGTTTGAACATGTTCAAGAAGGTTGACGTGCCGCTGCTCGGCATCGTCGAGAACATGAGCTATTTCATCGCCCCGGACACCGGCAAGCGCTACGACATTTTCGGCCATGGCGGCGCACGCCGCGAAGCCGAACGCCTCGGCGTCACCTTCCTCGGAGAAGTGCCGCTGGAAATGGGTATCCGCGAAAGCTCGGATGCCGGTGAGCCGGTTGTTGCCTCGAAGCCCGATAGCGCCACGGCGAAAACCTATCGCGACATCGCCGCCAAGGTCTGGGACCGCGTCAATGAGGAACGCGGCGCGGCCGAAGCGGCGGTGCCGAGCATCGTCTTCGAGTAAGCGTTCCGAGGGGGAGGGTCAGCCGCCGACCTTCTCGCCGAAACTGGAAAAGAACTGCCCGGCCAGTTTTTTCGACGTCGACTCGATCAGCCGGCTGCCGAGCTGGGCGATCTTGCCGCCGACATCGGCCTTGGCCGCGTATTTGAGCACCGTGGCATCCGGTCCATCCTCGGTCAGCGTCACGTCGGCGCCACCCTTGGCGAAGCCGGCGATGCCGCCCTTGCCTTCGCCCTGGATGGTGTAGGAATGCGGCGGCTTGAGGTTCTTCAGCGTCACTTCGCCGTTGAAGGTTGCCTTGATCGGGCCGATCTTCAACACCACCGTCGCCGCCATCTCGGTCGGCGACTTCATCTCCAGACTCTGGCAGCCGGGAATCGTCGCCTTCAGCACATCGGGATCGTTCAGCGCTTCCCAGACTTTTTGTAGGGGTGCGGCAATGCGTTCCTCGCCTTCGATCACCAAAGCCATCAAGAACCTCCCGGAAAGAATGCTTTGAAGCCCTAGCGCAGGGGCGCTGTTGTGTCTATCGCACCAAAGTGCGGGTTAGGAACGCGCGTGCCCCTTGCTTGCAGTGACGCGTTGTCATATCGATTTGTCATACAAATACGGAGACCGTGATGGCCGGCGCCCCCACCAAGAAGAAAAAATTCCGCTCCCAGGAGTGGTTCGACAACCCCGACAATCCGGGAATGACCGCGCTCTATCTGGAGCGTTACCTGAATTACGGGTTGACCCGTGCCGAGCTGATGTCGGGCAAGCCGCTGATCGGCATCGCCCAGACAGGCTCGGATCTGTCGCCTTGCAACCGGCACCATATCGAGCTCGCCAAGCGCGTGCGCGAAGGCATCGTCTCGATGGGCGGCATCCCTTTCGAATTCCCTTGCCATCCGATCCAGGAGACCGGCAAGCGCCCGACCGCAGCACTTGACCGCAACCTTGCCTATCTCGGCCTCGTCGAGGTGCTCTATGGCTATCCGCTCGACGGCGTCGTGCTGACCATCGGATGCGACAAGACGACGCCGGCGCTGCTGATGGCGGCGGCCACCGTCAACATTCCTGCCATCGCGCTGTCGGTCGGTCCGATGCTCAATGGCTGGCACAAGGGCAAGCGCACCGGCTCCGGCACCATCGTCTGGGAATCGCGCCAGCGGCTGTCGGCCGGCGAGATCGACTATGACGAGTTCATGGACATCGTCGCTTCCTCGGCGCCGTCCACCGGCTATTGCAACACGATGGGCACCGCCACCACGATGAATTCGCTGGCCGAGGCGCTCGGCATGCAGCTTCCGGGCTCGGCCGCCATTCCGGCCCCTTACCGCGAGCGCGGCCAGATCGCCTACGAAACGGGAAAACGCATCGTCGACATGGTGCATGAGGATCTGAAGCCGTCCGACATCATGACGCGCAAAGCCTTCGAAAACGCCATCGTCGTCAATTCGGCGATCGGCGGTTCCACCAACGCGCCGATCCATCTCAACGCCATCGCCCGCCATCTCGGCGTGCCGCTCGACAATGACGACTGGCAGAAGATCGGCCTCAAAGTGCCGCTCATCGTCAATCTGCAGCCGACGGGCGAATATCTCGGCGAGGATTACCATCATGCCGGCGGCGTGCCGGCGGTGGTGGCCGAACTGATGAAGGGCGGGCTGTTGCCGCATCCCGATGCCCTGACCGCCAATGGCAAGTCGATCGGCGACAATTGCAAGGCGGCGGTCGTTGAAAACGCCGACGTCATCCACAGCGTCGACAAGCCGCTGAAGATCAATGCCGGCTTCATCAACCTCAGCGGCAATCTGTTCGATTCGGCGATCATGAAGACGAGTGGCATCTCGCCGGAATTCCGCGAACGCTATCTGTCCAACCCGAAGGACCCGGAAGCGTTCGAAGGCAACGCCATGGTCTTCGACGGGCCGGAGGATTACCACGCCCGCATCGACGATCCGGCGCAAGGCATCGACGAGCACACCATCCTGTTCATGCGCGGCGCCGGCCCGGTCGGCTATCCCGGCGGCGCCGAGGTCGTCAACATGCAGCCGCCGGCCTACCTCATCAAGAAGGGCATCCATGCGCTGGCGTGCATCGGCGATGGCCGCCAGTCGGGCACGTCGGGCTCGCCGTCGATCCTGAACGCCTCGCCGGAAGCGGCAATAGGCGGCGGCCTGGCGCTGCTCAAGACAGGCGACCGCGTTCGCATCGACCTGAACAAGGGCACCGCCAACATCCTGGTCAGCGACGACGAGATCGCCAAGCGGCGCGCAGCACTCCAGGGCAATGGCGGCTACCATTATCCGCAGCACCAGACGCCATGGCAGGAAATCCAGCGCGGTATGGTCGACCAGTTCGACCAGGGCATGGTGCTGAAGCCGGCGGTGAAATACCAGGATGTCGCGCACACCCGTGGCGTGCCGAGGGACAATCACTGATTGCTGCGGAGACAATCGCTGATTGCTCCGGAGACAATCGCTGATTGCTCCCGGGATAATCACCGATTATTCCAAGGGGCAGTCATCGATTATTCCTGGCGGCAATCACTGATGTTGGATCGACCGGCTGACGGCCCGTGCAATTGGGCCGCCAGCCGTTTTTCGTTTTCGCAGTGGCGCTCCGGTCACGATCCTTGACAAGCGCGCCCAACAAATCCACGATCATGGCAAGGGGTGCATCGCGACGACCCCGTGAGGCGTCAGCCCAACGTTCGCGTCCAAGCTTCTCTATCAGGAGGTGGACGCTATGCCGTCAACAACCGCTATCACCGTATCGCAACTGTCCCGTCTCGTCGGTCTGCCGGGTGCGCCTGTCATCATCGATGTCCGCATCGATGATGATTTCGACGCCGATCCGCGCCTGCTGCCGGCGTCGGTCCGGCGTGATTTCAAAACCGTTTCGACCTGGGCGCCCGATTTCGCCGGCAAGCCGGTGGCGATCGTCTGTCAGAGAGGTCAAAAACTCTCGCAAGGCGTGGCCGCTTGGCTGCGGCACGAGGGAATTCCCGCTGAATCCCTCGAAGGCGGCTTTGAGGCCTGGCGCGATGCCGGGGGGATTCTGGTCCGCACCGACAAATTGCCGCCACGCGACGAAAAGGGCCGCACCGTCTGGGTGACACGGTCACGCCCGAAGGTTGACCGCATCGCTTGCCCCTGGCTGATCCGGCGTTTCGTCGACCCTCATGCGATGTTCCTGTTTGTCGAACCCGCTGAAGTCTTGGCTGTTGCCGACCGCTTTCAAGCCGTGCCATTCGACATCGACAATGTGTTCTGGAGCCATCGCGGCGAGCGCTGCACCTTCGACACGATGATCGAGGAATTCGGGCTGGAATCCGCCGCGCTCGACCGTCTCGCCGCGATCGTGCGCGCGGCCGACACCGCAAATCTCGATCTGGTGCCCCAGGCCGCCGGCTTTCTGGCTGCCTCGCTTGGCCTGTCGCGGATGTTTCGCGATGATCTGGAGCAATTGGAAGCAGGCATGCTGCTCTACGATGCATTCTTCCGCTGGTGTCGCGACGCCACCGAAGAAACGCACAACTGGCCCAGCGCGGGGAAACCGTCATGAGCGCTGTTGCGCCTCTACATGAGGCGGGGAACGTCGAGGCGCCGGCTGCCCCGACCTTTGCCGAAGCCGTGAAGGTCTGGGCGAAGATCGGACTGCTCAGCTTCGGCGGGCCGGCCGGGCAGATCGCCCTGATGCACAGGGAACTGGTCGAGGAGCGGCGCTGGATCGGTGAACAGCGTTTCCTGCATGCGTTGAACTACTGCATGCTCCTGCCCGGCCCGGAGGCCCAGCAGCTCGCCATCTATATTGGCTGGCTGCTGCACCGGACGGTCGGCGGCCTTGTCGCCGGCATCCTGTTCGTCGTGCCCGGCGCGCTCGTCATGCTGATCCTGAGCAGCCTCTACGTGCTCTATGGCGACATGCCGCTCGTCGAGGCGCTTTTCCTCGGGGTGAAGGCGGCGGTGCTTGCCATCGTCATCGAGGCGGTGATCCGCATCGGACGGCGCGCCTTGAAAAACCGGGCCATGGTGCTGATCGCGGTCGCGGCCTTCATCGCCATCTATGCGTTGAATGTGCCGTTTCCGCTCATCATCCTGCTCGCCGGCCTGACAGGATGGCTGGGAGACCGCATGGTTCCCGGCCTGTTTTCCGGCTCCGCGCATGGCAAGGGCGACGTTGTCGACATCAAGGGCGCGGTCGACCTGATGTTCGAGCGCGGCGAACTGGCCCATGTCAAACCGACCAGATGGCATGCGCCGCGCACGATCGCCATCTGGCTACCGATCTGGCTCGGACCGGTTCTCGTCATCTGGTGGTTCACCGGCGCCAGTGTGTGGACCGAGATCGGCCGGTTCTTCAGTCTGATGGCGGTCGTCACCTTCGGCGGCGCCTATGCGGTGCTTGCCTATGTCGCGCAGGCGGCCGTCCAGTCCTTCGGCTGGCTGGCCCCCGGTGAAATGGTCGATGGTCTCGGGCTTGCCGAGACCACGCCTGGCCCGCTCATCCTGGTGCTGCAGTTTGTCGGCTTCATCGCCGCGTTCCGCCACTCCGGGTCACTGAACCCATTGCTTGCCGGATCGCTTGGAGCGCTGCTGACGCTGTGGGTGACGTTCACGCCGTGCTTCTTCTGGATATTCCTTGGCGCGCCCTATATCGAGGCCCTGCGCGGCAACAGGGCCTTGTCGGCGGCACTCGGCGCGATTACCGCCGCTGTTGTCGGCGTCATCATGAATCTCGCTTTGTGGTTTGCCTTGCACGTCGTTTTCCGTGAGGTGCACGCAATGAGCCTCGGCATGAATGTGCCGGTGCTTTCGTCGATCGACTGGCGTGCCGCGCTGCTCTCCTGTGCCGCGATGATCGCCATCCTGAAGCTGAAGATCGGCATGCTGCCGACGCTCGCCGGATCGGCCCTTGCCGGTGTCTTGCTGCTGGCGGTGGGTGGCTAGATATCAGTCGCCTTTGTATTCCGCTTGCCGACCACTTAAGTGGTTGGAAACGGATCGGACCATCATGGCGCAACGACGCTTTTCCCTCGGTTTCCTTGGCATGTTCGGCCGCTCGGGCGATCTGAGGCAGCTTGATACCGCCTTGCGCGGCGTCGACCTGCATCCCGCCCTGGTGCCTGAGGGCGTGAAACTCACCCTCGTCAATCTGATGAAGGACCGCTGGCCCGACGAACCGCCGCCACAGGCCTATCCGGACGTGGCGCGGCTGTTCAGCTATTGCATTGCCGGACCGGAAACTTTCGAAAGCGCGCATGGCTTGCAGCAACGGCAGGACGTCGAGCGCCGGATCGAGGCCGCTGTCGAGGCCGGCGACAGTTTCGACGCGCAAATCGTGCTGATGGCGCTACACGCCAAGCTGATCAATGCCGAAGTCGTCGAGCGTTTTGGGTTGGGCGCCGAATAACTTGTTCCGACGAGCGCCTCAGCCGCCCATATTGGCGCGTGGCAGCTTGATCATGTCACCGAAGCGGGCGCGCAATTTGTCGTCGAGCAGTTTCGGCACATGGCGCGGGAAGCGTTCGGCAAGGATCCGCTTCTTCTCGATGATCGCCCGCTGCAATATGTCGGGCCGGCCCTTCTCGTTCCATTCCTTCGGCGAAAACCGGTCGCCGACGGCCGGGTAGAAATACTCCGTCTGCATCAGCCGCAGCGTCTGCTCGTTGCCGAGATAGTGGCCCGGGCCGTTCAGGCAGACCTCGGCGATGGTGTCGATCGACAGTGCCTCGTCGGTCACCTCGATACCGCGCACGCAGCGCAGGCAGTGGCCGAGCATGTCATTGTCGATGATCAGGCTTTCCAGGCAGAAGCCGAGCAGCGAGGCATGCATGCCGGCCGACTCATAGACCAGGTTGAGGCCGGCAAGGCCGGCCATGACATCGGTGATGCCCTTTTCGTAGCCGGACTGGATGTCGGGCAATTTCGAATCCGTCATGCCGGCGGCCGAGCCGCCCGGCAGATCGTAGAATTGCGCCATCTGCGCGCAGGCCGCGGTCAACACCGCCTGCTCGGCCGAGCCGCCCGACATGGCGCCGGTCCGCAGATCCGATACGAACGGCCAGGTGCCGAAGATCGCCGGATGCCCCGGCTTGATGGCGTTGACATAGACCAGACCGGCCAGCACTTCGGCCACGGCCTGCACCACCGCGCCGGCGATCGCCGCCGGTGCGGTCGCGCCGGCCTGGCCGGCCGACAAAAGCAGGATCGGGATGCCGCCCTCGACGCAGGCCTCGAGCACGCCGCAGGCGTCCTCGGCGAATTTCATCGGCGGCACGACGAAGCAGTTGGAGTTCGACACGAACGGCCGGGCGCGGAAATTCTCCTCGCCGCCGGCAATGGCGTAGAGCATTTCCAGCGCCGGCTGCACGTTCTCGCGCACCGTGAACGAGGTGCCGACATGCTTGGACGTGCCCATCACGCAGGCGTAGAGCGTGTTGAAGTCCATTTCGAGTGGATCGGGAATGTCGCGCGGCACCATCGGCCGCTGGAAGAAATGGATGTTGTCGAGCCCGTCGACGATGCGGGCGGCGTCATAGATGTCCTGCAGCAGCGATTCGCGGTATTCGCGCTTCTCGACATCGACCAGATGGACCGCGGCACCCGCCGTGCCGTAATGCACGCGCTTGCCCTGGATCACCATGTCGTGTTTCGGGTCCTGGCCGTGCAAGGTGAAATTCCGTGCCGCTTTTTTGATCGTGTCGAGCACCAGCGCGCGCGGGAAACGGATGCGGCCGTCATCGCCATAGGTGGCGCTGGCCTTGGTCAGGGCGTCTATGCAGGAGGGGATGGCATTGGCGAAGCCGACGGTCTCCAGCAGCGTCAGCACCGCCTCGTGGATGCGCTCCTGGTCGTTCCCGCGCAACGGTCCGTAGCTGCCGCCCTCGAGGCCCGCGCGCACCGGCCTGATGTCGTCGGCGAGCGGCGCTGCCCGCATGGCACGGCGCGCTTCGCGTCCACCGGAGCGGCGCGAGCGCTGATCCGCCGCCGCTTCCTGCTTTTCAAGAACCACTGACATGGAGGCACTCCACCTTTTCTTGGAAACAGGGCGGCGGTTGGTCCACCATCGTCTGTTTCTTCCCCTTTATGCCACGACTATGCCGCCGGCATTGGCACAGACTATGAGCCAGCCGGTCTGGCTGCATATGCCAGAGCTAAAGGTTACGGAGCCGCACTCATGCGGCTCCGGTCAGGGATAGAGCGCGTGGTTCAGGCAGCCGCCGGCCTGCGGCCGGCCGCGGTGGCGAGTTCGCGGATGCCGGGCTCGATATGCTGCAGCGCGATCGACGAAATGCCCAACCGCATGAAACGCGAAGGCTTTTCGGTGCGGTCGAAGAAGCGGTCGCCCGGCTCGATGATGACGCTGCGCGAGGCGGCGGCCTCGGCCAAACCGCGGGAATCGGTACCGCGCGGCCCTTCGAGCCAGAGCGACGTGCCGCCGGCCGAGTCGGTCGAGCGCCATTCCGGCAGGAAAGCGGAAATCGCATGGACCAGGCGCTTGCGCCGCTCGTCGAAGGCGCTCGACAGCCGCCGCACCAGGGCCTCGTGATGGCCGAGCGACAGGAACAGTGCGACGGCGCGCTGGTTGTTGGCCGGCGGATGGCGCAGCATGAAACGGCGCAGCGCCCTGAGCTCCGATATCAGCCCAGCCGAGGCGACGATGTAGCCAAGCCGCAGGCCGGGAGCCAGCGTCTTCGACATCGAGCCGACATAGACGACGCGACCGGAGCGATCTAGGCTCTTCAGCGCCTGCTGCGGCGCCTCGTCGAGAAGCTGGCTGTCATAGCCGTCCTCGATGATGATCTGGTTGTGCCGGTTGGCGCGCGCCAGAAGATCCTGCCGACGCTCGGCAGACAACGGCACCATGGTCGGGCAATGATGGCTGGGCGTGACGAAGACGAAGCCCGAATCATTGGGGATAGAAGAGGTTACGATGCCGGACTGGTCGACCGGAACCGGCTGGATCTCGGCGCCCGCAAGCCGGAAGATCGAGCGCGCGTCGGGATAGCCAGGATCTTCCATCGCCACCTTCGAGCCCTTGGTCATCAGCAGCGAAGCCAGCATGTAGAGCGCGTTCTGGGCGCCGAGCGTGACGATGATCTCGTCGGGGTTGGCGAAGATGCCGCGCCGGGGCAAGAGCCGCGCCTGAATCTGTTCGATCAAGAGCGGATCGTCGCGATCGACCATGTCGGACGCCCAGTTGCGGATTTCGAGCACGGCCAGCGCCATGCGGTTGCACTCGCGCCACTCGGCGGTCGGGAACAGCGCCGGATCGAACTGGCCGTAGACGAACGGGTAGGACGACTTGATCCAGTTCTCGTGCTTGGCCGGTGGCGGCATGTCGCTGGCGGCGATCTGCCGGCGCGCCTTCCAGTCGATCTCGTTGGCCTGGTCGGGCGCCTTCTGGTGCGGCTTGGCCGGCGTTGCCAGCACGTCCGGATTGACGAAATGGCCGCGCCGCTCGCGCGCCACCAGGAAACCCTGGTCGACGAGCTGCTGGAAGGCCAGCACCACCGTCCCGCGTGCGACGCCGAGTTTTTCGGCCAGGATGCGGCAGGAGGGAAGCGGCATCGAAGCGGCGATCTGGCGGTCGAGAATGGCGGCCACGATGGCTTGGCGGATCTGCGCCTGCAGGGTTTGGCCGGATTCGGCCGAAATCCGGAACAGGCCGGACCATATGGCCGTGTCGTTGCGCTGTGGCATGGGAAATCTTCCTCGGATGGCCAGCCATTTTCATTTGGCTGGACCAGTCGAGTGTATGGGTGGCACAAGGGGTTGCGCCAATCAATTTTTCTGATCGTTGGGATTTATGCCAGTGATCCTTCAGCCAAAAATCGGGCTCTGTGGCCGCCCGCAGTGACACATTGTGTCATCGCATCGTGATGCGATGCGGCATCGCCGCGTATTGACCGCACGGAATTCGGCTCAATAGGTTTGTCGCGACGACACGCGCCGGAAACATCCGGTCTGATAAAGTACGTCGAAAAACGCCAGGAGCCCCCCGCCAGTGGATAAGTCAGCCTTCCAGAAACAGCTTGCCGCCTTGCGCGATCATCGCGCTGCGGCACCTGCCAGCATGCGCCAGGCCTTCGCCGCCGATCCGCAGCGGTTCCAGACATTCTCCGCCAGCGACGGCGACCTCTTGCTTGACTGGTCGAAATGCGCCGTCGACGCAACCACCATGGACTTGCTGGAAAAGCTCGCCGGCGCCGCCGATCTCGAAGGCCGCCGCGCCGCCATGTTCGCCGGCAAGAAGATCAACATCACCGAAGACCGCGCCGTGCTGCACACGGCGCTGCGCAATCTCAGCGGCAAGGGCGTCACGGTCGATGGCCAGGACGTCAAGGCGGATGTTCTTTCCGTGCTCGACGCGATGGGCGCCTTCGCCGATGCCATCCGCTCCGGCAAAGCGGCCGGTGCCACCGGCAAGAAGATCACCGACATCGTCAACATCGGCATTGGCGGCTCCGACCTCGGCCCGGCCATGGCGACGCTGGCGCTCGCCCCCTATCATGACGGACCGCGCGCGCACTATGTCTCCAACATCGACGGCGCCCATATCCATGACACGTTGAAAGGCCTGTCGGCCGAGACCACGCTGTTCATCATCGCCTCCAAGACCTTCACCACGGTCGAGACGATGACCAATGCGCAGACGGCGCGCGACTGGGTGCAGAAGGCGCTGGGCAAGGAAGCGGTCGGCAAGCATTTCGCCGCCGTTTCGACGGCGCTCGACCTGGTGGCCAAGTTCGGCATCGAACCCGATCGCGTCTTCGGCTTCTGGGATTGGGTCGGCGGCCGCTATTCGGTCTGGGGCGCGATCGGCCTTCCGGTCATGATCGCCGTCGGTCCGAGGAATTTCCGCGCCTTCCTCGACGGTGCCCATGAGATGGACGAGCATTTCCGCACCGCGCCGCTCGCCAACAACCTGCCGGCGCTGCTCGGGCTGGTCGGTTGGTGGCATCGCGTGATCTGCGGCTATCCGGCTCGCGCCGTCATCCCCTATGACCAGCGCCTGTCCCGGCTGCCCGCCTATCTGCAGCAGCTCGACATGGAATCGAACGGCAAGGGCGTCACACTTGACGGCACGCCCGTGGCGACGCCGACCGGGCCGCTGGTCTGGGGCGAGCCGGGCACCAATGGCCAGCACGCCTTCTTCCAGCTTCTGCACCAGGGCACCGACTTCATCCCGGTCGAGTTTCTCGCCGCGGCCGTCGGCCACGAGCCGGAGCTCAAGCATCAGCATGATTTGCTGCTCGCCAATTGCCTGGCGCAGTCGGAAGCGCTAATGAAGGGCCGCACGCTGGATGAGGCGCGCGCGCAGATGCTGGCCAAGGGCATGAAGCCGGCTGATGTCGACAAAATAGCGCCGCATCGTGTCTTCTCCGGCAACCGGCCTTCGGTGACCATCCTCTATCGCAAGCTCGACCCGCGCACCTTCGGCCGGCTGATCGCGCTCTACGAACACCGCGTCTTCGTCGAGGGCACGCTGTTCAACATCAATTCCTTCGACCAGTGGGGCGTCGAGCTCGGTAAGGAACTGGCGACCGGCCTGCTGCCTGTCGTGGAAGGCAAGGAAAGCGCCGCAAACCGGGACGCCTCGACCAGGGGCCTTGTGGAACGCATCCACCAATTGCGTGGTTCGGAGTAACTGATTTGGCAGACATCAAAGGCATACTGTTCGACAAGGACGGGACACTTGTCGACTTCAACGCGACCTGGCTCGGCGTCGCCGACTTCATGGCCATGGACGCGTCCGATGGCGACCGCTGGAAGGCCGACAGGCTGCTGGCGGCGGCCGGCTTCGATTTCGCCAACCGCCGCTTCAAGCCCGATTCGATCTTTGCCTCGGGCACCAACATGGACGTCGTCGAGCTGTGGTTCCCGCGCCTGTCCGACGAGGACCAGATGCTGGCTGTCGCCCGCTTCAACGAGATCACCTCGGTGCAGGGTTCATCGATGGCGGTGGCGCTGCCGGGCATCGTCGACACCTTGGCAACACTGCACAAAAGATCTTACCGGCTCGGCGTCGCCACCAATGATTCCACCAGCGGCGCGGAAAAGACGCTGGTCACGCTGGGCGTCGCGCAGCTGTTCGACGCCGCCTATGGTTACGACGCCGTGGCCAATCCCAAACCAGCGCCCGACACCATCCAGGCCTTTTGCGATCTCACCGGACTGAAGCCGTCGGAGATAGCCATGGTCGGCGACAACCGCCACGATCTCGAAATGGCGCGCGCCGGCGGCTGCGGCCTGGCGGTGGGCGTGCTCTCCGGCACCGGCACGCGCGAATCGCTGGCCGAGATTGCCGACGTCATCCTGGATTCGGTTGCCGACCTGCCGGATTTCCTGGCGGCGCGGGTCAGGGAGACTGTCTAACCGCCAGGTTCGGCCTCGAAACGAAAGACGCCGCTCGGCCTTGGGGCGGCGTCTTTCGCGTCGCCGAAATCCGGCACCTGATATTCGGCGAGCAGGCGCAATCGCGACCGCGGCAGGTAGGCCCGGCCCGGATCGCCCACCAGCACCTCGATTCCGGTGGCAAGGCAGCGGTCGAAAAAAGGCATGACGCGCTCAGCGACTTCCTGGCCATAGAACACATCGCCGGCAAGCACGAGATCGACCAAGGGCGGCCAGCTCCCAGTGATATCGCCATCGACAATGGCAATTTTGACACCGTTCGCCGCCGCGTTGAGGCCGAGCGCGGCGACGCCGTTGCGGTCGATTTCGGCGGCGATCACCTCGCGTGCCCCGGCCTTGGCGGCGGCGATGCCGACAATGCCGGAGCCGGCACCGAGGTCGAGCACGCGGCGGCCTGCCACTGTCATCGGATGGTCGAGGATATAGCGCGCCAGCACCGCACCACCGGCCCAGGCATAGGCCCAGTAGGGCGGCCGCGGCTCCGACGCGTCGTCGTCCGCGTCACCATCGTCTTCGGGATCGACGAGGCGCCTCAGCCCGCTGCCCGGGTGGGCGGTGTAAAACCGGATTTCGGGAAGCGCCGCCACCGGAACAAGGCGCATGTTCGCCTTGATGAATTCCGCCGGGTCGAGGCGGGGGCGCGGGGTCGGCGAATCGTTGTCTGGCAAAACATTGCCCAAGGCGTTGTCGCCGACAGAATCTCCTCTCACGAGGCGCGCAGCGCCCGCCGCAGGATCTTGCCGACCGGCGTCTTCGGCAATTCGGTCCTGAACTCGATGTATTTGGGCCGCTTGTAGCCGGTCAGGTTCTCGCGGCAGAAAGCGGTGATGGCTTCCACGGTCAGGGCTGGATCCTTCTTGACGATGAACAGCTTCGGCACTTCGCCCGAATGCTCGTCCGGCACGCCGATCGCCGCCACTTCGAGAACGCCCGGATGCATCGCCACGACCTCCTCGAGCTCGTTCGGATAGACGTTGAAGCCCGAGACCAGGATCATATCCTTCTTGCGGTCGACGATCTTGGTGTAGCCGCGCGCGTCCATGAAGCCCATGTCGCCGGACTTGAAGTAGCCGTCCTTGGTCATCACCTTGGCGGTCTCGTCAGGCCGGTTCCAATAGCCCGCCATCACCTGCGGACCCCTGATGCAGATTTCGCCGACCTCGCCGAGCGGCAGATTGTTGCCGTCGTCGTCGCGGATGGCGATTTCCGTCGAGGGCAGCGGCAGGCCGATCGTGCCGGTGAACTCGCCGGAGCTGAATTTGTTGGCCGTCGCCACCGGCGAGGTTTCCGACAGGCCGTAGCCTTCGGTGACAGGGCAGCCGGTCAACGCCTTCCAGCGTTCGGCGACGCCCTTTTGCACCGCCATTCCGCCGCCCAGTGTCAGCACCAGCGGCTTGAAATCGAGTTTGCGGAAATCCTCATTGTTGAGCAGCGCATTGAACAGCGTGTTGAGGCCGGGAAAGATGTGGGCCGGATACTTTGCCAGTTCCTTGACGAAGCCCGGAATGTCGCGCGGATTGGGAATGAGCACGTTGCGAGCGCCTTGCTGCATGCCCATCAGTGCGTTCACGGTCAGCGCGAAGATATGATAGAGCGGCAGCGCGCAGATGAAGTTCGGGTGCGCGGGTTTCGGCTTGATCGTATAGGCGTCTTCCATCCACTGCGCGTTCTGCATGACATTGGAGAGCACATTGCTGTGCAGCAGCGTGGCGCCCTTCGACACGCCGGTGGTGCCGCCCGTATATTGCAGGAAGGCGACGTCGTCGGCTGCGACCTTGGCTGGCTTGAAGCCAAGGCCGGCGCCGGCCTTCATCGCCGCGTTGAACTTGACATGCCCGGGCAGCGACCATGCCGGCACCATCTTCTTCACGCGGCGCACCACGAAGTTGACGATGGTGCCCTTGAGGCCGCCGAGCATGTCGCCCATGGCCGCCACCACGACGTGCTTGACCGCGGTCCTGGCGACTACCGCCTGCAAGGTGTTGGCGAAGTTTTCCAGGATGACGATGGCTTGTGCGCCGGAATCCTTGAGCTGGTGCTCCAGCTCGCGCGGCGTGTACAGCGGATTGATGTTCACCACGACATAGCCGGCGCGCAGGATGCCCATCATCGCCACCGGATATTGCAGGACGTTCGGCATCATCAGGGCGACGCGCGCCCCCTTTTGCAGCCCCTTCGATTGCAGGTAGGCACCGAAGGCCGCCGACAACTGCTCGACATCGGCGTAGCTGATGGATTTGTCCATGCAGGTGAAAGCCGGCTGGGCGGAAAATTGCTTGCAGGCGGCGACCAGGAAATCGCCGATCGAACTGTAGGGCAACGCACCGATCTCAGCCGGCACATTTTTCGGATAGCTCTTGAGCCATGGCTTTTCGGGCAGGCCGGCCGCAAGTTCCGCCAGTGCCTTCGGCAGCCCCTTGGTGGCAGCCGGCGCCGGCTTCGATGTCGGCGCTGCCTTTGCTGGCGATGTGGCCTTCGTTGCCCCAGTCTTTGTGGGAGAAGTCTTTGCCGGAGAAGCCTTTGTCGGAGAAGTCTTCGTCGCAGAAGTTTTTGCCGGGGTGGCTTTCACGGCTGGCTTCGCAGCGGCTTTGGCGGTGCTGGCCGCTTTTGCCGCCGGTGCTGTCTTGGCAGGCTTTGCCTCCGCCTTGGCGGTCGCGGCTTTGGCGGCAGCTTTACCTTGCCCGTCGGCGGCGGCTGGTTTCGACACTGCCTTGGCCGACGCTTTCACCGGCGCCTTCGATGCTTTTGCCACCCGTTCCTCCCTAGCAATTCTTGTTCGCCGTCTGGTCGCCTGTGCCGCGCTTGCCTCCGAATTGACAGAGACATCCTCCGCTGCGGCCAGCATATCCATCTATGTATTGCCTCTATCGGCGGCGGTGCAAGTCTTGCCCCTGCGGCAAGGCGCCGAAAGATTTGCCGCCGAAAATCTTTCCCGTCGGCGACACTTGGAACCGGCATCTTTCCACATCGACGATCGGATGAAGGCGGACGCGGCATCGATGTCGCCAGATGCCAGATCAATAAAAAAATGCGGTCGTTAACAATCTCGTGAGTGGAAAAAACTGCTAATTTTTTCTGCCGTTTAGCAAAATGACGGATTTTTTTCCTGCTTCCCGCGGGGTAAGCAAACGGGGTGTTCCAAAGCCGGAAAAACGGTGCTTATATGCGCGCTTCGCGAGCCTGATAGAGGGGCTTGGAAGAACATCAGGGAGTGCTCAATGAAAAAGAAACTCGCTTTTGCGGCCGCGTTGCTGGCTGCAAGCGTCCTGAGCGGCATGGCCAATGCGAAGACGCTTGTCTATTGCTCGGAAGCGTCGCCGGCCAATTTCGATCCGGGTACGACGACCGGCGGCAACGACTTCGATGCCTCGTCGCGTACCGTCTATTCGCGTCTGGTCGAATTCAAGCATGGCGGCACCGAGGTCGAGCCCGGCCTCGCCGACAAGTGGGAAATCTCGGACGATGGCCTGGTCTATACGTTCCACCTGCATCCGGGCGTGAAGTTCCAGACCACCGACTATTTCAAGCCGACGCGTGACCTCAATGCCGACGACGTCGTCTTCTCCTTCGACCGCCAGTTCAACAAGGCGAATCCCTGGAACGGCGACAAGTATCTGCCCAACCTGACCTGGGACTACTACACCGGCATGGACATGCCGAAATACGTCGCCAAGTGGGAAAAGGTCGACGACCTGACCGTCAAGCTGACGCTGACCGAGCCGAACGCGCCGATGCTGGCCAACCTTGGCATGGACTTCGCGTCGATCGTGTCGAAGGAATATGCCGACCAACTGGAGAAGTCCGGCAAGATGGCCGATTTCTCGACCAAGCCGATCGGCACTGGTCCTTTCCAGTTCGTCGACTACCAGCTGGATTCGGTCATCCGCTACGCGGCCCACCCGGATTATTTCAAGGGCAAGGAGAAGATCGACGATCTCGTCTTCGCCATCACGCCTGACGCGACCGCCCGCATCCAGAAGGTGCTCGCCGGCGAGTGCGACATCGCTCCCTATCCGAATCCTGCCGACATCGGCACGATCAAGGCCAACAACGACGTGACCCTGATGGATCAGGCCGGCCTGAACATCGGCTATATGAGCTACAACACCACGATCCCGCCGCTCGACAAGCCTGAAGTGCGCCACGCGCTCAACCAGGCGATCGACCGGGAGGCGCTGATCAAGTCGCTGTTCCAGGATGCCGGTGCCACGCCTGCCGAAAACCTGATCCCGCCGACCATGTGGTCGTGGAACAAGGATGTGAAGGCCGACGCCTATAATCCGGATGCGGCCAAGAAGGTGCTTGAGGCTGCCGGGCTGAAGGAAATCCAGCTCTGGGCTTCCGATCGCGTTCGTCCTTACAACCCGAACTTCCAGCGCGCCGCCGAACTGATCCAGGCCGACTGGGCCAAGGTCGGCGTCAAGGCCGAGATCGTCAACTACGAGTGGACCAAGTATCGCTCGGAGGGCAAGAAGAAGGACCGTCCCGGCGCGTTCCAGATTGGCTGGACCGGCGACAATGGCGATCCGGACAACTTCTTCGCCACCCTGTTCGCTTGCTCCGCCATCGGCGTCTCGAACTACTCCAGCTGGTGCGACAAGGACTTCGAAGACCTGATCCAGAAGGCCAAGAAGACCAGCGACCAGGCCGAGCGCGCCAAGCTCTATGGAGAGGCGCAGGTCGTCTTCCAGAAGCAGGCTCCGGCCTTCCTGCTGGCGCATAGCCAAGTCTACGCGGTGGTGCGCAAGAATGTCAGCGGTTTCATGATGGACCCGCTCGGCATTCACCGCTTCGACGGCGTCGACAAAGCCGAATAAGACATTGAGTGGGGCGGTGCTCTAGAGCGCCGCCCCCTTTGCCATGCTCAAATATATTCTTCACAGAATTGCACTTTTGATCCCGACGCTAGTCGGCATCACTATCTGTGCCTTCGCCTTCGTCAGGCTGCTGCCCGGCGATCCCATCCTTGCCATGGCCGGCGAACACGGCGTGGCGCCCGCGCGTTACGAGGAACTCAAGGAACAGTTCGGCTATAATCTGCCGATCTGGCAGCAATACGCACGCTATGTCGGCGAGGTCGCGACCGGTGATTTCGGGGTCTCGATTTCGTCCAAGCGCCCGGTACTTGAAGAGTTCAAGACGCTCTTCCCGGCGACGCTGGAACTCTCGTTCTTCGCCATGATTTTCGCCATGTTGCTCGGCATCCCGGCCGGCATCTTCGCGGCCGTCAAGCGCGGCTCGTGGTTCGACCAGTCGCTGATGGGCACCGCGCTCGTCGGCTACTCCATGCCGATCTTCTGGTGGGGCCTGCTGCTGATCATCTTTTTCTCCGGTTATCTCGGCTGGACACCGGTTAACGGCCGCATCGACCTGCAGTACTTCTTCAAGCCGATCACCGGCTTTATGACCATCGACACCTTGCTCTACGGCAAATGGGATGCATTTCGCTCGGTATTGCGGCATCTGGTGCTGCCGACAATTGTGCTCGGCACCATTCCGCTGGCTGTGATAGCGCGCCAGACGCGCTCCGCCATGCTCGAGGTGCTGGGCGAGGACTACGTGCGGACGGCCCGAGCCAAAGGGCTTTCGTCGGCCCGAGTCATCGGCGTGCATGCTCTGCGCAACGCACTCATCCCGGTGGTCACCACCATCGGCCTGCAAGTTAGTACGCTGCTCGCCGGCGCCATCCTTACCGAAACGATCTTCTCCTGGCCCGGCATCGGCAGGTGGATGGTCGAGTCAATATCCAAGCGCGACTATGTTGTCGTGCAGTCTGGCCTGCTCTTGATCGCCCTTGTCGTCATGGCCGTGAACCTGATCGTCGATGTGCTTTATGCCGTCATCAACCCACGCATAAGGGCGGCGTGATGAGCCAATCGACCGAAATCACCCCGATGGCCGCTGGCAACCCGGATCGCCTCACCGGCTTCAGGACCTTCTGGCATTATTTCTCGGTGAACCGGGGCGCCGTGATCGGCCTGTTCGTCTTCATCCTCTTGGTGCTGGCGGCGCTGTTTGCGCCGCTGCTCGCGCCCTATGCGCCCGACATCCAGGACAAGACCGCTTTCTTGAGGCCTCCGGCCTGGCAGGCCGGCGGTAGCGCCCAATATCTGCTCGGCACCGACCCGGTCGGGCGCGACATCCTTTCACGCCTGCTCTATGGCGCGCGCTTCTCGTTGCTCATCGGCGCGGTCGTGGTCACGCTGGCGCTCGCCGGCGGCATCACGCTCGGCCTGCTGGCTGGGTATTTCCGTGGCTGGGTCGACGTGGCGATCATGCGCGTCATGGACCTGATCCTGGCCTTCCCGTCGCTGTTGCTGGCGTTGGTGATGGTCACCATCCTCGGTCCCGGCCTGTTCAATGCGATGCTGGCCATCGCGCTTGTGCTGCAGCCGCATTTCGCGCGCCTTGTGCGCGCCGCGGTGATGGCCGAGAAGAGCCGCGAATATGTCGTGGCGGCGAAGGTCGCCGGCGCCGGCCACATCAGACTGATGTTGCGCACCATCCTGCCCAATTGCCTGGGGCCGCTGATTGTCCAGGGCACGCTGTCCTTCTCCAACGCCATCCTCGAGGCCGCCGCCCTAGGCTTCCTCGGCCTTGGCGCCCAGCCACCGACGCCCGAATGGGGCACGATGCTCGCTTCGGCGCGCGAGTTCATCCTGCGCGCCTGGTGGGTGGTGACCTTCCCCGGTCTTGCGATCCTGATCACCGTGCTTGCCATCAATCTGATTGGCGACGGCCTGCGCGATGCGCTCGACCCGAAACTGAGGAGGTCGTGATGGCGCTGCTGGACATTCAGAATCTCGTCGTCGAGTTCCAGACCGCATCCGGTCCATTCCGTGCCGTCGATGGCGTGTCGCTCCATGTCGACGAGCGCGAAGTGCTGGCGATCGTCGGAGAATCTGGCTCGGGCAAATCGGTCTCGATGTTGGCGGTGATGGGCCTTTTGCCATGGACCGCCAAGGTCACCGCCGACCGTATGAGTTTCAACGGCCGCGACCTCCTGAAGCTGAGCCCTGCCGACCGCCGCAAGATCGTCGGCAAGGACATGTCGATGATCTTCCAGGAGCCGATGGCCAGCCTCAATCCCTGTTTCACCGTAGGCTTCCAGATCGAGGAGGTGCTGCGTTTCCATATGGGCATGGACGGTGCGCAACGCCGGGAGCGCGCCATCGAACTCCTGACGCAGGTCGGCATTGCCGAGCCGGCGGAACGGCTGAACTCGTTCCCGCACCAGATGTCGGGCGGCCAGTGCCAGCGCGTCATGATCGCCATCGCCATTGCCTGCAATCCGAAGCTTTTGATCGCCGACGAGCCGACCACCGCGCTCGACGTCACCATCCAGAAGCAGATCCTCGATCTCCTGGTCTCGCTGCAGGCCAAATACGGCATGGGGCTGATCATGATCACCCACAATATGGGCGTGGTGGCCGAGACCGCCGACCGTGTCATCGTCCAGTACAAGGGCCGCAAGATGGAAGAGGCCGACGTGCTGTCGCTGTTTGAATCGCCGAAGAGCAACTACACCCGGGCGCTTTTGTCGGCACTGCCGGAAAACGCCGTCGGCGACCGGCTGCCGACCGTCTCCGACATGCTGTTCGAGCCGGCGCCCTCCGGAGCCGCAGCATGACCAAGGTCGTCGAAGGCAAGAATATCGTGCGCGACTATCATGTCGGCGGCGGGCTGTTTCGCGCGCAGCGCACCGTGCATGCGGTCAAGGGTGTCTCGTTCGGCGTCGACAAGGGCAAGACGCTGGCCATCGTCGGTGAGAGCGGTTGCGGCAAGTCGACACTTGCCCGCATCATCACGCTGATCGATCCCGCGACTTCGGGTGAACTGTTCATCGACGGCAACAAGGTCGACATCGCCAAGGATGGGCTGAGCAAGGAGATGCGCCGCAAGGTGCAGATCGTCTTCCAGAACCCGTATGGCTCGCTCAACCCGCGCCAGAAGATCGGCGACGTGCTGGGTGAACCGCTGCTCATCAACACCGGCAAGCCGGCCGAGGAGCGGCGCGACCTCGCCATGAAGATGCTGAAAAAGGTCGGCCTCGGCCCCGAGCACTACAATCGCTATCCGCACATGTTCTCGGGCGGCCAGCGCCAGCGCATAGCCATTGCCCGCGCGCTGATGCTGAACCCGAGCCTCTTGGTGCTGGACGAGCCGGTTTCGGCGCTCGACCTGTCGGTGCAGGCGCAGGTGCTCAATCTGCTCGCCGACCTGCAGGACGAGTTCCAGCTGACCTATGTCTTCATCAGCCACGATCTGTCCGTGGTGCGCTACATCGCCGACGATGTGATGGTGATGTATTTTGGCGAGGCGGTCGAATACGGCTCGCGCGACGAGGTCTTCTCAGACCCCAAGCACAGCTACACCAAAACGCTGTTCGCCGCGACGCCGCGCGCCGATGTGGCCAGCATCAAGGCGAGGCTGGCGAAGAAGAAGGCGGCGGCCTGAGGCTGCGCGCTGCAGCCGCCAGGCCACCGTCTTCGATCACGACAGCTTGGCGATGATGGCGCGCAGCGCTTCGCCGAAACGGCGGATTTCCTCGACCGTGTTGTAATGCACCAGCGAGGCGCGGATGGCGCCGCTGTCCATCGACAGATTGAGGCGCTTCATCAGCCGCGGCGCGTACATGTGGCCGTCGCGGATACCGATCTGCATCTCGGCCATTTCCTCGACGATCCGCTGCGGCGAGAGCTTGCCGATGTTGAAGCAGAAGGTCGGCACGCGTTCGTTGATGCGGGCCTCGTCGGCAACGCCGTAGATGGTCGCGCCGCAGCCTTTCAGCACGCCAAGCATCTCGCGCGCCAGCAGCAGCTCATAATCGCGGATGGCGCCCATGCCGGCGACGATGTTTTCGCGCCGCGAGCGGTTGTTGGACGGCGCCAGGTTGCGGCCGATCAGTTCCAGATACTGCACGGCGGCATCCATGCCTGAGACATTTTCGTAGATGAAGGTGCCGGCCTCGACCTTGTAGGGAGGTTCGTCGGGGATGAAATCCTCGCGGAAAGTCGGCAACCGCTTCAGCGTGTCGAAGCGGCCCCAGAGAAAACCCATATGCGGTGAGAAATTCTTGTAGCCGGAGCAGACGAGATAGTCGCAATCCCAGGCCTGCACGTCGATCAGGCCGTGCGGCCCGTAGTGGACGCAGTCGAGGAACACTTCGGCGCCGGCCGCGTGCGCGATCCCGGCCACCGAAGCGACATCGACGATCGAGCCGATCGAATGCGCCGTCACCGTGCAGGCGACGAGACGGGTGCGGTCGGAGACCAGGGGCTTGAGATCGTCGACATGCAGATTGCCGTCCTCGCGCATGCGCCACCACTTGAACTTGGCGCCGGCGGATTCCAGCGCCAGCCAGGTCGCGATGTTGGCGTCATGGTCCATGTCGGTGATGACGATCTCGTCGCGCTCCTGCAGCATCTGGCCGATGCCGAGGCTGACCAGGCGGATGAACGAGGTGGCGTTCATGCCGAAGCAGATCTCCGCCGGACTATAGGCGTTGATCAGCAGCGCCACGCTTGTCCGGGCGTCGGCGACCGACTGGTCGACGGTGACGCTGCGGCCATAGCGGCCGCCGCGCTGCACATTGTGCGAAACCAGATGGTTGGTCACCGCGTCGAGCACGCTCTGCGGGATCTGCGCACCGGCGGCATTGTCCATGAAGATGAAATCGCCGGCTCGCTGCAGAGCGGGAAACATGGCGCGGATGGTGGCAACCGGGAAGTCGCCGGCGGCGGTCTGGGGATTGCTCAAGGGTGGTCTCCTGCGAAGTGTTTTTTTGCGGCCGGGGTCAGCGCGTTTTTTCGGTCTTGAAGCGGTCTTCAAGCAGGCTGACGAGGCGAACCATCGGCCAGAGGAAAATGAGATAGACGAGTGCGGCGCCGATCAGCGGCGAGGGGTTGGCGTAGAGCGACTGCGCGTTGGTTGCTTCCTTGAGCAGTTCCGGCAGCGCCACGGTCGAGGCGAGCGAGGTGTCCTTGAACATCGAGACGCAGTTGCTGGTCATCGGCGGGATGACCACGCGGATCGCCTGCGGCAGCACCACCTTGCGCAAGGTCAAAAGGAACGGCAGGCCAAGCGCCTGCGATGCCTCGAATTGGCCTTTCGGAATGCTCTCTATGCCGGAGCGGAACACTTCCGCCGAATAGGCCGACATGATGATGGCGAACGCCGTCACGGCGGAGGCCCAGGACGACAGGCGGATGCCGAGGAAGGGCAGCGCGTAATAGATCAGGATCAGCACCACCAGCACCGGCAGCGCGCGAAAAATGTCGGTGTAGCCAACCGCCAGCCAGCGCAGCGGCTTGGGCGCATAGAGCCGCAGCAGGCTGATCACCAGGCCGATAGGGATGCCGATGCCGATGCTCAAAATGCCGAGCAGCAGCGTGTTCAGGAAGCCGCGCAGCAGCGCCGGCAGGCTGGACGCAATGACATCGGGATTAAAGAAGGTGTCGATCAGCGACATGGGAGCGTTCCCGCACCCCAGAGCAGAGGGTGCTCAAGTTAAAACCAATCGACCGTGCCTACGGTGAGGCGGTCCATGCGGCAGCCAGCGCCAAAGCGTGAAATGAATCGTGCCGGCCTGGAAAAGCCGGCACGATTTCAGTGCATCGCCGCTCAGGCCTTCGGCAGCGGCATTTCCTTGACGGTCGAGGAGTCCGCCGGCGCGTCGCTGCCGAACCACTTCTTGTGGATCGCGGCCAGCGTGCCGTCCTTCTTCATCGCCGTCAGCGCGTCGTTCAGCTTGCCGAGCAGCGGATGGTCCTTGGTCATCATCAGGCCGTACTGTTCGCCGGTCTTGATGCGCTGCTTGACCTTCAAATCCTTCATCTTGGTGAAGGAGTATTCCATGCCGGGAATGTCGCTGACGGCGGCGTCGACGCGGCCGGCGCTAAGGTCGAGCAGCAGGTTCTGCTGCGTGTCATAACCCTTCACGTCGCTGAAGCCATCGGCTTCCTGATGTGCCTTGACCCAGGTTTCGCCAGTCGAGCCGGACAGCACGCCGACGATCTTGCCCTTGAGATCGGCCTCGGTGTTGACAGCGCTGTCGGTCTTGGTGGCGATGCCCATGTCGGAATCATAATAGGGCTGCGTGAAGGACTGCGACTTCAGCCGCTCCGCCGTGATTGTGATCGAGGAGATGGCGACGTCGATGCGCTTCGAGGTGGTAGCTGCGAACAGCGCCTGGAAGCCGAGATCGGCGATGTCGGTGGTCATGCCGATGCGCTTGGCCGCCTCATTGACGATATCGACTTCAAAGCCCTCGAAAGTGCCGCTCTCGTTCTTGTATTCGAAGGGCGGATTGGTCGGGTAGGCGCCGACATTGAGCACATCGGCGGCATAGGCGGTTGCTGGTCCGGCGACGATGCCGATGGCGGCAGCGAGCAGGATGATATTGCGACGGTTGATCTGCATGGGTGGTCCCTCTGGGGTGTTCCCTCTGGTTGTTGATCGGACGGGGCTCGCCCCGCACGGTTTCTTGCCGCCCCACCTCCCAGCGGGGCGTCAATTCATGGCAGCGACCATGCGGTCAAGCGCGGTCGCTATCTGGTCGCGGTCACGGCAGACACACATCCGCAGGAAGGCCGTTGCCGAACTTCCGAAGAGATGGCCGGGTGCCAGCCCGACGCGTGCCGTCTCCAGGATTTTGGCGCAGGCCTGGCGGGCGTCGCTTTCACCTTCCATGGCAAAGAAGGCATACATGCCGCCACGAGGTTTCGTCGGCAGGATGATGCCGGGAATCTGTGCCAGCCTGTCATAGGCGAGATCGAGGCCGGTCCTGATGCGCTGCCGGATTTCTTCGACCAGCGGCTCGCCCTGGCGGATCGCCGCGACGGCACCGGCCTGGATCGGAGCAGCGGTACCGCTGTTGACATACTGCGTCATGGCGCCGAGTTGGTCGGCCACGCCCGACGGATGCGTCAGCCAGCCGATGCGCCAGCCGGTCATCGCCCAGGCCTTGGAGAAGCTGTTGACCGACAGCACCCGGTCGCCGTCCTCGGCGATCTGCAGGATCGAGGGCGCGACATCGCCATCGAAATAGAGCCGGCCATAGACCTCGTCGGAGATGATCCAGATGCCGGTGCGACGGCTGAAGTCGAGCAGGGCTCGCATCTCCTCGGCCGACGCAGTCCAGCCGGTCGGGTTGGAGGGCGTCGACAGGAAGATGGCGCGGGTGCGGGCGTCGCAGGTGGCAAACAGCCGGTCGAGGTCGAGGCGCCAGTCCCCCCTGAAGTCGAGCGAGAACGGCCGCGGCTCGCCGCCGATCAGATGGATGGCATTATGGATGTTGGGCCATTGCGGCGCGACATAGACGACATTGGTGCCGGTATCGACGAGCAGTTCGAGCGCCAGATACAGCGCCTGCATGCCGCCCGGTGTGACGGTGGTGCGTGCGATGGGGATGGAGCGGCCATGGATGCGCGTCTGGTATTCCGACAGCGCCTCGTTCAGCGGGCCGTGGCCGCGCATGTTGGGAACATAGAAGGTCAGCCCTTCATCGAAAGCGGCCTTTGCCGCGTCGCGGATGAAGGCGGGCGTGACCATGTCGCCTTCGCCGTACCAGAGCGCGATGACATCGCCCAATTCACGTGCACGAACAGCGAGGTTGGCGATGTTCTCGGTGTGCAGATCGCGGATCTGGGCGCGCACGCCGTCGAACGCATAGCGCGCGCTGGACGATGACTGGGGCAGTATGAACGACAAGGACTGAACCCCTCCCACCCGGAGCACCACGATGGACTGCCCGAAAAGCCCCTCCGGCACGGCAGTCACCATCGACTTCGGATGCTATCCAAAGTGCCGCGCTTTTCAAGGCAAAAGTTTTAAGCTTAAAAAGTTTCGCCCGGCTGTTGCGCCGCCGATACGCCCTTTTTGCCTGGCTGTGCCCGTCTCATGCCAGTTCATCGCGCGCCGCGGCGCAGTTGGCCGCGGTGCCGGCGCCAAGAAACATCGTGTCGCTGGCCAGGATAAAGAAGCTGGCGCCGAAGGCAGCCCATTGGCCGACAGGCTGCGGACTGGCGCAAAATATGCCGGCGGCCTTGTCGTGTGCGATCGTTGCGCCGATGATCGTGCGGATCGCCGCATTGAGCTTCTCGGCGCCTTTCGGTCCGATCGCGTCGATCGACACCGAGAGATCGCCGGGGCCGACGAAGACCACATCGAGGCCGTCGACGGCCGCGATCGCATCGATGTTGGCGAGCCCTTCCGCTGTCTCGACCTGGACCGCCACGACGGTCCTGTCATTGGCGCCGGCCAGATATTCGGGAATGCGATAGCCATAGCCGGCAGCCCGGCCAGGTCCGACGCCGCGCTCGCCGAGCGGCGGATAGCGACATGCCTTCACCGCCGCCTCCGCCTGGGCGGCGGTCGAGACGCGCGGCAC
The DNA here is from genome assembly GCF_016756475.1 of Mesorhizobium sp. 113-1-2. Classification (NCBI taxonomy): domain Bacteria; kingdom Pseudomonadati; phylum Pseudomonadota; class Alphaproteobacteria; order Hyphomicrobiales; family Phyllobacteriaceae; genus Mesorhizobium; species Mesorhizobium sp. 113-1-2. The sequence continues at coordinate 117,740 of NZ_AP023242.1, read as the reverse complement.
CAGCACGCCTTGCGCGCCGCTGTCCAGCGCTGCCTGGATCGCTTCCGGCCCATGGCCGGGAACGCGCACCATCGCCGGTACCCGATGGACGTCGGCCGCGCGCACCATGGCCTCGATCATGTCGCGCGAAATCTGGGCATGCTCCCAGTCGATGCAGAGGAAATCGAGGCCGGCCAGCGCCATCACTTCGACCGCGACCGGATGCGGAATGGCGGCGAAGGAACCGACGATGTTCGTCTTGCCAATGCATTTCTGACGAAACTCGCTCATGCCGATCCCCTTTTTCGTGTGGCCCAAATTCATAGCCGCAATCGGCGGCAAGGCGAAGCTATTTCAGGCTTGAAATATTTTGCCGCGGGCCTAGCGTGTGGTCTCCCGCCGCGAGTTCCCGACATGATCAAAGCCCATCCCCTGCACGGCCCGAACAAACTGAAGCTCGGCGTCTTCTCGACCAACGCCGATGGCGGGCTTGCCATCACCGATGTGCCGGAGCGCTGGACGGCAAGCTGGCAGGACAATCTGACGGCGGCGCAAATCGCCGACCGCGCCGGGCTGGAATTCATGCTGCCGATCGCCCGCTGGCGCGGCTTTGGCGGCCGCAACAAGGTGCGCGAGTGGTCGTTCGAAACCTTCACCTGGGCGGCGGCACTTGCCGTGGCCACCGAGCAGATCGGCCTGTTCATGACCGTGCATGTGCCGCTGGTGCATCCGCTCTACGCCGCCAAGGCGCTGGCGACGGTGGATCACATCAGCCAGGGCCGCGCCGGCCTCAACATCGTCTGCGGCTGGAACCCGAAGGAATTCGGCATGTTCGGCACGCCGCTGGTCGAGAAGGGTTACGACCAGGCAGCCGAGTGGATTGAAATCCTTGAGAAGCTTTATGCGTCGGCCGAGCCGCTCGACTACGAAGGCACTTACTATCGCCTGAAGGAGGCGGTGAGCCGGCCTGCCAGTCTGCAGCTTCCTCGTCCGGTGACGATGAACGCCGCTTTCGGCGGCCCGGGCCGCGATTTCGCCGCCGCCCGCTGCGACTATCTGTTCACGACCTTTTCCGAAATGAGCGACGCCGGCAAGCATGTCGCCGATATAAGGGAGCGGGCCGACAAGGTCGGCCGCGACGTCGGCGTCTACACCGTGGCGCATGTCGTGTGCCGTCCGACGATGGAAGAGGCGCAAGCCTATTACACGCGCTACGCAGCCACGCTGGCCGACCATGAGGCGGTCGACGCCCATATGGCCGGCAAGAAGGAATTCTCGCAGTCGCACGACCCGCACGCCTATGACCGCTACCGCCAGCGTTTCGCCGGCGGCGCCGGCACCTATCCCTTGATCGGAACGCCGGAAACGATCGCCGCCGACATGGCCGCGATTGCCGGGCACGGCTACCAGGGCATTGCGCTCTCCTTCGTCAACTACACGCAGGAATTGCCCTATTTCTGCGACCACGTGCTGCCGATTTTGAGGAAGGCTGGCCTGCGCGCATGAATTATTCCGGGCGAGCGACTATTCCGGAGATTGGTTATTCCGGGATAACGGCGGTGGCCTGGATCTCCACCTTGGCGCGATCCTCGACCAGCGCCATCACCTGCATGGCGGCCATCGCCGGGAAATGCCGGCCGATCACCTCGCGATAGGCCTCGCCGATCCCCCTGAGATTGGCCAGATACTCGGCCTTGTCGGTGAAATACCAGGTCATCGAGGTGATGTGCTGCGGCATGGCACCGGCCTCGGCCAGCACCGCGACGATGTTTTGCAGCGTCTGCCGCACCTGGCCGACAAAGTCGTCGGTTTCGAACCGGCACTGCCCGTTCCAGCCGACCTGTCCACCGACGAAGATGAGCCGCCCGCGTGCCGCGACACCATTGGCGTAGCCGACCGGTTTGGCCCAGCCTTCCGGCTGCAAAATCTCATGCATTCATGCCTCCCGGTATTTCCGCAAAACCAAGTCTCAAAATCGAATACTCTTCAATTTCCCGTCGTCAGGCCGCGCCCATCACTTGCCGCGCGATGACCACCTTCTGCACGTCGGAAGCGCCCTCATAGATGCGCAGTGCTCGAATCTCGCGATACAGACTCTCGACGATGTGCCCCTTGCGCACACCGTCGCCGCCATGCAGTTGCACGGCCTTGTCGATCACCTCTTGCGCCTTGTCGGTGGCGAACAGCTTGGCCATCGCCGCCTCGCGGGTGACCCGCGCCGCACCCATGTCCTTGGTCCACGCGGCGCGGTAGACCAGCAGCGCGGCCGCATCGACGTCTAGCGCCATGTCGGCAATATGGCCTTGCACCATCTGCAGTTCGCCCATAGGCGCGCCGAACAGTTTGCGCTCTGCCACCCTCTTGATGCTTTCATCCAGCGCGCGGCGGGCAAAGCCAAGGGCTGCCGCACCAACGGTCGAGCGGAACACGTCGAGCACCGACATGGCGATGCGAAAACCGTCGCCGGGCTTGCCGATCAGTGCGGCGGTCGGCAGGCGGACCTGGTCGAAGGACAGCCGCGCCAGCGGATGCGGCGCGATCACTTCGAGGCGTTCGGCGATGCCGAGGCCCTTGGCATCGCCCGGCACGATAAAGGCCGAGAGCCCCTTGGCGCCCGGTGCTTCGCCGGTGCGGGCAAAGACGATGTAGAGATCGGCAATGCCGCCATTGGAAATCCAGGTCTTTTCGCCGGTGAGCACATAAGCGTCACCGTCGCGGGTCGCCGTCATCTCGGTGTTGGCGACATCCGATCCCGAGCGCGGTTCCGACAGGGCGAAGGCCGAGATCGCCTTGCCGGCGCGGGTCTTGGTTAGCCACTGCTGCTGCTCCGCCGTGCCGAACAGGCTAAGCGCACCGGTGCCAAGCCCTTGCATGGCGAAAGCGAAATCGGCGAGACCGTCATGGCGCGCCAGCGTCTCGCGCGTGATGCACAAAGTGCGGACGTCGAGGGGGCCGGGATTGTCAGTGTCGACAGCTGTCGGTTTCAGCCAGCCGTCCTCCCCGAGTTTTTGCACCAGCTCGCGACAGGCGGCATCGACGTTATGGTGATCGACGGGCAGGTTTTTCGCGCACCATGCTTCCAGGCTTTCGGCCAGCTCACGATGACGGTCTTCGAAGAACGGCCAGTTGAGGAAGGAACGGTCAGGCATGTTGGGAACCTTCCGCGTGCTGGTGCGAGGCACCCCCCTCTGTCCTGCCGGACCTCTCCCCCGCAAGGGGGGAGATTGGCAGTCTTGCCGACGGCCTCGACCTGGCAACGTTGGAGATAGGCGAAGACAGGACGTACAGCTGATCTCCCCCCTTGCGGGGGAGACGGCCGGCAGGCCAGAGGGGGGTGCCTGGGCGAAAACCGCTCATCCTCAATTCCCCTCGAACACCGGCTTTTCCTTGGCCACGAACGCCTTGTAGGCGCGCTCGAAATCGCGCGTCTGCATACAGATCGCTTGCGCCTGCGCTTCCGCCTCGATCGCCTGGTCGAGACCCATCGACCATTCCTGGTTCAGCTGCGTCTTGGTGATGCCGTGCGCGAAGGTCGGGCCGGAGACGATGCGCGCCGCCATGTCGAGCGCGTCGGCTTCGAGTGCCGCCGCATCGACCAGCCTGTTGTAGAACCCCCAGCGCTCGCCTTCGGCTGCCGTCATGGTGCGGCCGGTGTAGAGCAGTTCGGCGGCGCGGCCCTGGCCGATGATGCGCGGCAGGATCGCGCAGGCGCCCATGTCGCAGCCGGCGAGGCCGACGCGGGTGAACAGGAAGGCGGTCTTGGCTTCCGGCGTGGCGATACGGATGTCGGAACTCATGGCGATGATGGCACCGGCGCCGACCGCGACGCCATCGACCGCGGCGATGATCGGTTTGCCGCAATTCAGCATCGCCTTGACGAAATCGCCGGTCATGCGGGTGAAGGCCAGAAGCTGCTTCATGTCCATCTTGACCAGCGGGCCGATAATGTCGTGGACATCGCCGCCGGAGCAGAAATTGCCGCCATTGGAGAGGAACACCACGGCGTCGACATCGTCGGCGTAGACGAGGTCGCGGAATGTGTCGCGCAGTTCCGCATAGCTGTCGAAGGTCAGCGGGTTCTTGCGCTCCGGCCGGTCGAGCCGGACCTTGGCGATCCTGCCCTCGACCTCCCACAGGAAATGCTTCGGCTTGAGGTTGGCCATCGCGGTCATTCGCGTCCCTCCCAGTTGCTGCGGAACGAGGTCAGCATGCCGGTCAGCCGGCGGGCATCCTCTTCGCTGACCTTGCCCAGCAATTCGCCGATCCAGCCCTCATGCGCCGCGGCGATGGTGGCAAAGGATTTGGTGCCTTCGTCGGTCAGTCGCACCATGGACGTGCGGCGGTCACCATTGCGGCGCGCGCGGGCGACCAGTCCCTCTGACACGAGCCGGTCGACAATGCCGGTGACATTGCCGTTGGAGACCAGCAGGAAACGCGACAGGTCGCTCATCAGCATGCCTTCCGGCACGCGGTAGAGTGCGGCCATCACATCGAAACGCGGCAGCGTCGTATCGAATTCTTTCTTCAAGCGTTCACGCAGTTCGGCCTCGATCGTGCGCGAGGCGCGCAGCAGCCTGATCCACAGGCGCAGCCTGTCCTTGCCGGGTCCCGACGGCGCGGGCAGGGGGCCGGCTACCATGTTTCGCCTCCTGAGATCGAAATTGCCTGTCCGGTGATCGATGCCGCCGCATCGCCGCACAGCCACAGCACGGCGGCGGCGACTTCCTGTGGCTGGATGAAGCGGCCTTGCGGATTGGTCGAGGCAAGGCTCGCCCGCGCCTCACCGGCCGAGCGGCCGGTCTTTTCGACAATCCGCTGGATGGATTCTTCCAGCATGTCGGTCTCGACGAAGCCCGGGCAGACCGCATTGACGGTCACGCCCGATTTCGCCGTCTCGGCGGCAAGCGCCCGCATCAGTCCGACGACGCCATGCTTGGCGGCCACGTAAGGCGCGACATAGGCGTAGCCCTTCAACCCAGCCGTGGAGGCGACGAATACGATCCGTCCCGATTTCCGCGCGGCCATGCCGGCCAGCGCCGGCTTCACCGTCAGGAAGGCTCCCGTCAAATTGACGTCGAGCGTCTTTTGCCAGTCGGCGAGCGTGGTCTTGTGCGTCGGCGTGCTGCCGGCCATGCCGGCATTGGCAATGACGATGTCGAAGGTCCCGCGCGCGGCTTGCGCCGTCTCATAGAGCGAGGCCATGGACGCCTCATTGGTAACATCGGCGGCGATGCCGAAAATGCCTTCGCTTTCGCCGGCCGTTTTTGCGAGTTCTGCTTCGCGGCGGCCGCAGATGGTCACATTGATGCCGGCGCCAGCCAATGCCAGTGCGATGGCCCGGCCGACGCCGGAGCCGCCACCGGTGACCAGCGCGTGCTTGCCGGAGATCGCTGTTGCGGCCGTCATACTTTCAGCCCCGCGGCGGCATCGCGCTCGGCCAGCCGGTAGATCTGGTCGCGCCCGGGCAGATAGGGATCCGGCCATTTGACGCCGCGGTCGCCAAGCGTCACCGCCGCATGCAGCGTCCAGTAGGGATCGGCAAGATGTGGCCGTGCCAGTGCCACCAGGTCGGCGCGGCCGGCCATCAGGATCGAATTGACATGGTCCGGCTCATAGATGTTGCCGACCGCCATCGTCGCCATGCCGACCTCGTTGCGGATGCGGTCGGAAAACGGCGTCTGGAACATGCGGCCGTACACCGGCTTCGCCTGCGCCGAAGTTTGCCCTGCCGAGACGTCGCAGATGTCGACGCCGGCCTCATGCAGCAGCTTTGCGATCTCCACCGCGTCGGCGGGTGTGACGCCTTCGATGCCGACCCAGTCATTGGCCGAAATGCGCATCGAGATCGGCTTCTCCGCCGGCCATGCGGCGCGCACCGCATGGAAGATTTCGAGGGGATAGCGCATGCGGTTCTCAAGCGAACCGCCGTAGTCATCCGTGCGCCGGTTGGTGACCGGCGTGATGAAGGACGATAGGAGATAGCCATGCGCGGCGTGGATCTCGAGCATGTCGAAGCCGCAACGGTCAGCCATCTCGGCCGAGGCCACGAACTGCTCGCGCACCAGATCCATGTCGGCGCGGTCCATCGCCTTCGGCACCTGGTTTTCAGGCGACCATGCGACAGACGATGCCGCCATCACAGGCCAGTTGCCCGAGGCCAGCGGCACGTCGGTGCCTTCCCAGCCGAGCCGGGTCGAGCCCTTGGCGCCGGAATGGCCGATCTGGGCGCAGATCTTTGCCTCGGTCTCGGCATGGACGAAATCGACCAGCCGCCTCCACGCCACCTCGTGTTCAGGCGCGTAGAAGCCGGGGCAACCGGGCGTGATGCGCCCTTCCGGGCTGACGCAGGTCATCTCGATATAAACGAGGCCGGCGCCGCCCTTGGCGCGCTCGGCATAGTGGGTGAAATGCCAGTCGGTCGGACAGCCGTCGACGGCCTTGTACTGCGCCATCGGCGAGACGACGACGCGGTTGTTGAGCTTCATGTCGCGCAGCTTGAACGGCGCGAACATCGGCGCACGGCGCAGCCTGTTGCCGCCGGCGCCCGCCTGGCGCTGGAACCATTCTTCGGCGCCGCCCAGCCACTCGGCATCGCGCAGCCGCAGATTCTCGTGGCTGATGCGCTGCGAGCGGGTCAGCAGCGAATAGTTGAACTGCACAGGATCAAGACCAAGATAGCGTTCGACCTCCTCGAACCATTCCAGCGAATTGCGGGCCGCCGACTGCAGCTTCAGCACCTCGGTGCGGCGCGCGTCCTCATATCTACGGAAGGCTGCATCGAGGTCCGGCTCGGTCTCGACATACTCGGCCAGCGCCACCGCGCTCTCCAAAGCGAGCTTGGTGCCGGAGCCGATCGAGAAATGCGCCGATGCCGCCGCGTCGCCCATCAGCGCCAGGTTCTTGTAGGACCAGCGTTCGCACAGCACGCGCGGGAAATTGATCCAGGCCGAACCCCTGATGTGGTTGGCATTGGTCATCAGCGCATGGCCGCCGAGATGCTTGGCGAAAATGCGCTCGCACACCGCGATCGATTCCTGCTGCGTCATCGCGCCGAAGCCGAAGGCAGCCCAGGTCTGTTCGCTGCATTCGACGATGAAAGTCGCGGTCTCGCTGTCGAACTGGTAGGCGTGCGCCCACACCCAGCCATGCTCGGTCTTCTCGAAGATGAAGGTGAAGGCGTCGTCGAATTTCTGGTTGGTGCCCAGCCAGACGAACTTGCATTTGCGCGTATCGATGTCGGGCTTGAAGATGTCGACGAAGGTATTGCGCGCCCTGGAATTCAGTCCGTCGGCGGCGACGACGAGGTCATGCGTCTCCATGTACGGACGGGGATCGGCGATATCGGTCTCGAACATCAGCTTGACGCCGAGCTCGCGGGCGCGGCGTTGCAGCAGGATCAGCAGCCGCTTGCGGCCGATGCCGCAGAAGCCATGGCCTGACGAGACCGTGCGCACGCCGTCATGGATGACGGCGATGTCGTCCCAATAGGCAAAATGCTTCTTGATCCAGACGGCGCTGACCGGATCGTTTTTGGCGAGATTTTCGAGTGTTTCGGCCGACAGCACGACGCCCCAGCCGAACGTGTCGTCGGCGCGGTTGCGCTCGAACACCGTCACATCGTGCGCGGCGTCCCTGAGCTTCATCGAAATGGCAAAGTAGAGGCCGGCTGGTCCGCCGCCGAGAACCGCAACCTTCATCCGTGCGATCTCCTCTTCGCTTGCTGTCTCGTCCAGTATCGCGCTGGCGGCAAGATATTTCAAGCTTAAAGTTTTATATCGAAATCATTGTGCGGACATCGGCAGCGCGCTTGCGTGTCGCCCCGCAAGCGCGCGCTAGAGCAATTCCAGGAAAAGTGTGAACGGTTTTCCGTCCGGAATTGCGTCAAAACAAAAGAGCTAGAGCAGTCCACCGTTTCCGTGAAACGGTGGACTGCTCTAGCTGATCACTTTTCCGGGTTCTTCGGGCTCCACAGCACCGTCTCGGCACTCTTCTCATAGGCCATGCCGTCGGGATAGCTGATCGCTTCCAGTTGCAAGCCCCACGGCGCCTGGAAGTAGAGAATGGTCTGGCCGGCGGCGGGGCCTTCCTTGACCGGCAAAGGCCCCATGCGCGTCTTGACGCCCTTGCCGTCGAGATAGGCTTTGGCGGCGGCGACATCGTCGACATAGAGGGCGATGTGGAATCCGCCAATGTCGCTGTTCTTCGGCGTCAAATCCTTCTGGTCGGGCGCGGTGTATTTGAACAGCTCGATGTTCGATCCATAGCCGCAACGCACCATCGTGACCTGCTCGATGACCGCCTTGGGATCGACGCCCAGCAGATCCTGCATGAAGGTGCCTTTGTCGTCGGCGAACGGGCCGAACGACATCGCCTTTTTGCAGCCGACCACCTCGGTGAAGAAGTCGACCGCCTGCTTCATGTCGGGAACCGTGATGCCGGTATGGTCGTGGCCGCGCATGCCGGGGATTGAATCCGCCGAGGCCATGCCGACACTGCCAAGGACAGCGGCGGCGAGCGTTGCATTTCGAAGTATCGTCTTCATGTCAGTCCTCTCCATTGGCGGGACCTGGGTCTTTGCGCTCGCACGTCCGAAACCCGCTTTTCGGCATGCGTATGCCTTCACACCGGCGGCTTGGCCGCCGAAGGGATGTCCAGCCAGCCGGCGTCGATTTCAGGCAGCGGAATGGCTGCGATGAGGTCGCGCGTGTAGGCCTGCCTGGGATTGTCGAACAAGGCGTCGGTGGCGCTGGCCTCGACGATCAGGCCTTCGCGCATGACGATGACCTGCCGGCACAGCCGCCGGATCACCGACAGATCGTGGCTGATGAAGGCGACGGTCAGGCCCATCTCCGCTGCAAGCTTCTCCAGCAGGGTGAGGATCTGCGCCTGCGTCGACACGTCGAGGCCGGAGACGATCTCGTCGGCCAGAACGAATTTCGGTGACAGCGCCAGCGCGCGCGCAATGCCGACGCGTTGGCGCTGACCACCCGACAATTCGTGGCGGTAGCGTGTGGCGAAGCTCTGCGGCAGGCCGACCCGCTGCAGCGCTTCGGCGACTCGTTCCTTGAGCCTGTCGCCAAGCCCATTCTGCTTGAGCGGCGCGGCGATGATGCTGGCGATGGTGCGGCGCGGATTGAGCGACGACATCGGATCCTGGAAAATCATCTGCAGGTCACGGCGCAACGGTCGCAACTCCGCCTCCGGCAGATGGGTGATATCGCGGCCCTCGAAGCGGATACCGCCGGCGCTGGGTTCCAACAGCCGCACCAAAGCGCGGCCGAGCGTCGACTTGCCGGACCCGGATTCGCCGACGATGCCGGTCACCGAGCCCCTCGGCAGGTCGAAATCGAGCCCTTTCAAAATCTCGGCCAGCGGCGCGCGGCCGATCAGCGGCTTGCGTGTCATGTCGGGTAGCGCGACCTTCAGCCCGCGCACGGAAAACAGCGGCTCAACCATGGCTGGGCCTCCACGCCTGGTCTGCCGTCGCTATCTCCGCTGCAAGCCCGGCCAGCACCGCCTCATCCACCGGCTTCAGCGAGGCGAACGGGTCGGTGTAGCGCGGCGTCGCCGCCATCAGCGCCCGCGTATAGGGGTGTTGTGGCGCGGCGAAGAGCGCTGTCGTGTCAGCCTCTTCCACCACCTTGCCGGCATAGAGCACCGAGACCTTCTGGCTGATCTTGGCGACGACGCCGAGATCATGGGTGACGAACAGGATCGCCGTGCCGTGCTCGCGCTGCAACGCGGCGATCAGGCGCAGGATCTGCTTCTGCACGGTGACGTCGAGCGCCGTGGTCGGCTCATCGGCGACGATCAACCGGGGTTCGGCGGCGAAGGCGGCCGCGATCAGCACGCGCTGGCGCATACCGCCGGACAGCTCGTGCGGATAGCATTTCAGCACGCGGTCAGGGTCGCGGATCTGCACTTCGTCCAGCAATTGCCGGATGCGACTGTTGGCCTTCTCGCCACTCCAGCCGAGGATGCGCACCAGCCGGTCGGTCATCTGCGGGCCGATGCGGCGCGACGGGTTGAGCGCGGTCAGCGGGTCCTGCGGGATCAGCGCCGTGCGTGCGCCGACCAGCGTGCGCCTTGCCTTCGGCTGCAGCTTGCCGAGGTCTTCGCCCTCGAGCAGCATGTCACCTTCGACGATGCGCACGCTCGACGGCAACACACCGAGCACCGCCTTGCCGATCATCGTCTTGCCGGCGCCGCTCTCGCCGACCAGCGCGCGGACCTCGCCAGGCTGCACGGAGAGTGACACCGAGCGCAGCACGCGCTGGCCGTTCGGCAGCACGGCGCTGAGATTGGCGATGTCGAGACAGGCGCTCATCGCAGCACCGGGTCGAAACGCGCTTTCAGCGCCTCGCCGAACTGGCTGAACGACAGCACGGTGAGGATCAGCGTGATCAGCGGGAACACCAGCACCCACCAGGCCTGATGGATCGACAGCCGGCCCTCGGCGATGATGCCGCCCCAGGTCGGATCGTCGGTCGAGATCGACAGATTGACGAAGGACAGGATCGCCTCGACGATGACGGCTATGCCCATCTCCAAGGACAGCAGCGCCACGATCGACGGCACCACATTGGGCAGCACTTCGCGCAGCATGATGCCGATGCGGCCATAGCCGGCAATGCGGGCATTCTCGACATAATCCATGCGCGACTGGCCCATCGCCTCGGCGCGGATCACCCGGCAAAAGCGCGTCCAGTCGATGATGGCAATCGCCAGGATGACGGAACTGAGGCCTGTGCCCAGCACCGCCACCAGCAGGATGGCGAACAGCACCGGCGGAAACGCCATCCAGATATCGACGATGCGCGAAATGATGCGGTCGGCCCAGCCGCCGAAATAGCCGGCGATCAGCCCGAGCGTCGAGCCGACGAGGCAGGCGGCGATGGCCGCGGCGAAGGCGACGATGAAGGCGATGCGGCCGCCGAAGATCAGCCGGGACAAGAGATCGCGGCCGAGGCTGTCGGTGCCCAGCCAATAGCCGGGCTCGGCGCCCTCGAGCCAGAAGGGCGGCAGCCGCTCCAGCATCAGATCCTGCGCCAGCGGATCCTGCGGCGCGACAAGCGGTGCGAAGATTGCCGCCAGCAGCGCCAGCAGCAGCCAGCCGCCGGCGAGCCACAACCTGGGGCTCAGTCCGCGCCTTGAGGCCCTATCCATGGCGCAGCCTCGGATTGAGCAGCGCATACATCATGTCGACGGTGAGGTTGATCAGCACGAACAGCAGCGCGAAGACCAGCACGATGCCCTGGATGAGCGGCAGGTCGCGGTTGATGACGGCATCGATCGCCATGTTGCCGAGGCCTTCATAGGAAAACAGCCTCTCGACGATGACCGTGCCGCCGATGAGGAAGGTGAACTGCACGCCGACCAGGGTCAGCGTCGGCAAAGCGGCATTCTTCAGCGCCTCGCGCAGGATGACCTGCGTCTCAGAAAAACCCTTCACCCGCGCCAGCACGACATAGTCGAGGTCGAGCACTTCCTTCAGCGACTGTTTCAACAGCTGCGAGATGATCGCCGCCAGCGGCAGCGCCAGCGCTACCGCCGGCATCAGCATGTGTTTCAACAGGTCCCAGGTCAGGTCGAAGCGCAGCCGCAGCAGGCTTTCGAAGAAATAGAACTGGGTGACGAAGGGCAGGTCGAGCTGCGGCGACACGCGGCCGGAAATGTCGAAGATCGGCACCAGCACACCGAACAAAAGGATCAGCACCAGGCCCCACAGGAAATCGGGAATGGAGAGCGCCGCGCCGCTGGCGATGTCGATGCCGGCTTCCACCGCCGTGCCGCGTTCACGCGCGCCGAGGATCGCCGTTGTGCCGCCAAGCAGCACCGCCATGACAAGCGCGACGATGGCCAGCTCCAGCGTCGCCGGCAACCGGTTGAAGACGAGGCCGAGCACGTCCTGCCGCAGCGAAATCGAGGTGCCGAAATCGCCCCTGACGACACCGGACAGCCAGATGAAGAATTGCTGCACGATGGTCTTGTCGAGCCCGTAGAGCGCGCGCAGGCGGGCGATGTCGTCATCCGTCGCACCGGGCGGCAGCATCATGGCGATCGGATCGCCGGGCGCGACGCGGATCACGACGAAGACGACGACGGCCACGCCGAACAGCGTGATCAGCATCGTCAGAAGACGGATCAGGAATCGTTGCAGGAGCATGTAAATCTTTGCAGGAGCCCGCAGGCTCGTATGCCGCAGAAATGCGCGCCGTCGCTCTGGACGGCGCGCGGCAAGTCCAGGCCGATATCAGGCCGGGATCATCAGGGCCGGCAACAGCGCGCCGGAAATGTGCTGCACGACATTGACCTTCTTGGAGTGCACGATCGGCTGGGCGTACTGGATCAGCGGCAGCACATAGGCCTCTTCGGCAATGTACTTGTCTACCGCTTTCCAGCCGGCGATGCGCTTGGCCTCGTCCTTCTCGCCCCAGAGCGGGCCGATCTTGGCATCGAGGTCGTCGGTCTTCCACGACGAATGCGGCGAGGGTCCGAACATGGCGAAGCCGGTCGAAGTGGTCGGATCGCCGATGGAATTGCCCCAGTTGTAGAACGCCGCCGGCGCCAGCTTGTGGGCGGCGCGCAGCTCATAGTGCTTGGCGATCTCATAGACCTCGATCTCGGCCTCGATGCCGACCTTGCGCCACATGCCGACGATCGCTTGCACCATCTCGTAGTCCTTGGGCTTGAAGCCCTTGGTCGTCTGGATGGTGAACTTTGCCGGCTTCTTGGTCGAATAGCCGGAGGCGGCCAGCAATTCCTTGGCCTTTTCCGGATTGTGCTCGACCTTGATCGACGGATCATAGGCCGCGTATTCCGGCGTCTCCAGCGTATCGATCGGCTGGCCGTAGCCGCGCAGCAGCCGCTTGACCAGAAGCTCCTTGTCCACCGCCATCACGGCCGCCTGGCGGACATTCTTGTCCAGCATGGCGTCCTTGTTGTTGAAGAAGATCATGCCGATGTCGGAGACGTTCTTGATCGAGCCGGCGAGCCCGCTCTTCTTGATGAGGCGGTCATATTCCTCGTAGGGGATTTCGAGGGTCACCTGCGAGGAGCCCGACTCGATTTCGGCGACACGGCTCGCCGCATCGGTGACGAACTTGATCGTCACATTCTCGAAGGCCGGCTTGGTGCCCCAATAGTTCGGGTTGGCCTTGAGCCGCAGGAAGGCGTTGCGCTCGAATTTGTCGACCATATAGGGGCCGGTGCCGATCGGTGCCTTCTCGAAGCCTTCGGCGCCGACTTTCTCGTAGTAGGCCTTCGGCAGGATGTAGCCGGTCAGGAACGACATCCACTTGAAATAGACCGGGTCGAACTGCACCACGTCGCCGGTGATCTTGTTGCCGTCGATCTTGAAATTGTTGACGTTCTTCCAGACGAACTGGATCGGGTTGCCGGTCTTTTCGTCGCCCGCCCGCTGCAGAGACCAGACGACGTCCTCGGGCGTGAAGGGCGAGCCGTCATGCCATTTCACGCCCTCGCGCACCGTCATCATCACCTTGGTGCGGTCGTCGTTCCAGCCCCATTCGGTGAGCAGGCCCGGCGCGAAGGACAGGTCCGGCTTTTGCGGAATGATCTGGTCGAACACCGACTGGTAGAGGCCCTGGATGGTCGGATTGACGGCCGAGGGTCCGGTGGTCGGATCCCAGGACGGCAGGTTGACATTGTAGGCGATGGTCAATTCGCCGGCAGCGGCCTTGGCTAATTTCGGCAGGCCAATGGCGGTCACGCCAAGTGCCGCGGCACTGTATCCCAGCAATTCGCGTCTGTTGATTTTCATGGTCGTTCCCCTTGTTGGTTATTGTCTTTGCGCGGCACTGTCCGTTCTTGGGTTCAGGCTTCGTGGGCAGCAGCGCCTTGCCTCTCGTCGCCTCGATAAAATCGTCGGAGCCTACCTCCCGCCAAGCTGTTGCGCGAGCATGAAACCCGAGGCCGCACCGGTGCCGGCGCCTGGCCATGTCGCGGCTCCCGTGAGATGCAGATTGGCCACCGGCGTGTTCCAGCCGGCATAGCCGCGCGCCGGGCGAAACAAAAAGTTCTGCGCCAGATGGTGGCTGCCGCACACCTGGTCGCCGCCGACCAGATTCGGGTTCTCGCGCTCGAGATCGATGGGCGAGAACACCGAACGGCCGAGGATTTTGCTCCGCAGGCCGGGTGCATAGGTCTCGATGATGTCGAGCACGCGCTCGGCGTAGGCGTCCTTAACCTGATCCCAATGCGCGGGCACGATCTTGGCCGACGCATCGCCCAGGATCTCGGCAGGCAGCATCCGCACCTGCACCCACAGCACATGCTTGCCCTGCGGCGCGCGCGACGGATCGATCGCTGAGGGTTGGCCGACGACCAGCACCGGTTCGTCCGGCAGCATGCCGGCCATCGCCTGCTGATAGATGCGCGACATGGCGTCGAGCGACGGTGACAGATGCACATAAGCGAACTGCCGCAACTCGGCCCCGGCGCGCCAGTCCGGCAGGTCGTCCAGCGCCAGGTGGATCATCATCGTGCCTGGCGCATGGCGGAATTTCTGCATTGCCGTGTCGAAGCCGGCATTGCCGGAACCGCCGGGCAGCAGCTTGCTGGCCAGCGCCTTGGGCGCGACACCGGCGATGACCGCCTTGGTCGCTGTATGCGTCTCGCCGGAGGCGAGCCGAACACCGGTCGCCTTGCCGGCGGAAACGGTGATCTCGGCCACCTCGGCGCCAGTGACGATCTTGCCGCCGGCCGACGTGACCATGCCGGCCAGCGCCCGGATGATGGTATCGGCGCCGCCTTTGCCCAGCACCATGCCGAAACTCTGGTTGGCCATCGATTCCAGATAGGGGAACACTGCGCCGCCAGCGATGTCGGGCGCGAAGTCGAGATGCATGCCCCAGGTGGCGAGGGTCGCCCGCACATGGGGCGACTCGAAAGTCTCCTCCAGCCAGGCGCGGGGCGACGACAGCAGCAGCCGGCCGGTGTCGAGCGCGCCGGCAACCCCCTTCTTGCGCCACAGGTTCCACGCCGTGCCGGCAAGCGCACGGGCGCTCATCGGCGAGCCCAGCAGCCGGAACAGATGCTCGGCCTCGGCCGGGAAGGCGGCAACCAGCCTGCGCCATGCCGCGGCGTCCGCAGCGGAGAAGGCAGCCATGCGCGTGGCGGTTTTTTCCAGGTCGTTGCTGACGCCGAACCAGCGTCCGTCCGGAAAGGCGCTGGCGAAACAGTCGGCGACCGGTGCGAATTCCAGCCCCTGTGCTTTCAATTCATTTGCATATTTCTGGTGGAAGGCCGAGCCGGCAAACAGGCTCAGATTCATCGCGCCGAAATCGTGACGGAAGCCGGGAAGGGTGAATTCGCGGGTCTGCACGGCGCCGCCGATTGTTGCGCTGCGCTCGAAAATCCCGGTTTTCCAGCCTTTGAGCGCCAGATGCGCGGCGCATGCCAGACTGTTGTGGCCCGCCCCGACAAAGATGGCGTCGAACTCGCTCACGCCCCGTTCCCATTTCCTTTATGCTTAAAGATAATTGCAGATGCATATGTTTTCGTCTAGTAGGATATTAAGGGCCGAGACGAGCCTCGATCATCATCGACAAAGAGGGAACAGAGACCATGGACACCCAAAAACTCCTCGGCGAAGTCGCCGGCCAGCTACTGTCAGGCGCCATCAAGGTGGTTGACCTCTCGGCACAGCTCGGGCCGGACACGCCGCTGATCAAGCTGCCGCCGGAACTCGCCGTCGACACGCCGAAGGTCGAGATCCACTCGATCTCCCGTTATGACAAGAATGGTCCGTGGTGGGCGTGGAACTGGCTGAAGCTCGGCGAGCATTCGGGCACGCATTTCGATGCACCGCAGCACTGGATCACCGGCAAGGATTATCCGGACGGCGCCACCGACACCATTCCGGCGCAGAATTTCGTTGGCCCGGTCAATGTCATCGACTGCTCCAAGGAAGCCGCCGCCGACCACGATTTCCTGCTCACCGTCGACCACATCAAGGCGTGGGAAGCCAAGCATGGCGCCATCAACCCGGGCGAATGGGTGGTGATGCGCACCGACTGGTACAAGCGCAACGGTTCGGAGGCTGAATTCCTCAACGCCAACGAGACCGGCCCGCATACGCCCGGCCCGACGGCCGAAGCCATCCAGTATCTGATAGCCAAGGACATCAAGGGCTGGGGCTCGGAGACGATCGGCACCGATGCCGGCAAGGCCGGCGGCATGGAGCCGCCATTCCCGGCGCACACGCTGATGCACAAGGCCAACCGCTACGGTCTCGCCAGCCTCTGCAACCTCGACCAGCTGCCGCCGAAGGGTGCCATCCTGATCGCGGCACCGCTCAAGATCGAGCACGGCACCGGCAGCCCGATCCGCGCGCTGGCGCTGGTGTCGGGGCAGTAAGGAGATCTTCGGGAGAAGATCATGCAGGTTGGCGATGGAGTGATGATGGGTGACGGGTGGCAGCCTTGCAGCGCTGGCGCTCACCCCCCTCTGTCCTGCCGGACATCTCCCCCTCAAGGGAGGAGATTGGCAGCTTCCGCGCCCTGCTCATTCTCGCGACTTTGGCGATTGGCGAAAGCCATCGCGACATCCGATCTCCCCCCTAGAGGGGGAGATGTCCGGCAGGACAGAAGGGGGCGCCGTAGAGCGCTAACCTATGCGCCTGAACGTCACTTCGCGACGACCGAGGGCATTCCCCAATGACCGCCCCCGATCACATCATCGTCGGCAGCGGCATCAACGCGCTGGTCTGCGCGGCGATGCTTGGCGGCAAGGGTGCGAAGGTGCTCGTGCTGGAGCGCAATGACCGCATCGGCGGCTGCATGCGCACCGAGGAGATCACCGCACCCGGCTTCATCCATGATGTGATGGCGACGACCTTCGTGCTGTTCATCACCTCGCCGGCCTTTGCCGCATTGGGCGGCGACCTTGCCCGGCACGGGCTGGAGTTCTGCCACACCGGCACGCCGACCGGCGTGCTGCGGCCGGACGGCCGCCATGCCGTGCTCACCACCAGCCGCGCCGCCAATGTCGCCGCCCTCAATGCGATCGCGGCGGGTGATGGCGACCGGCACGCGGATGATGTCGGCGGCATCGAGCGCAATGCCGGCCTGCTGTTCGGCCTGCTCGGCGGCGCGCTGTGGTCCTATCCGACGGCCAAGCTGCTGGCCGGCGACGCCTGGCGGCGAAGCCCGCGTGGCCTTGCCGCCTTTCTCGGCGAAGCGCTGGCGCCGGCGCGCGGCTGGCTGGAAAGTACCTACCAGTCCGAAACCATCCGGGCGCTCTGGGCGCCCTGGGTACTGCATGCCGGGCTAGGCCCCGAGGATGCGTTCTCCGGCCAGATCGCCAAGGTGATTGCCTTCGCGCTGGAGGCCGCAGGCGCCCCGATCGTCAAGGGCGGGGCGAAGAACCTGTTGGCGGCCTTCGAGGCATTGATCACCGAGCGCGGTGGCGTCATCTCCACGGGAGCGGACGTTGCTTCCATCATCCTGGATGGGGGCCGCGCCACCGGCGTGCGGCTGGCCTCGGGCGAAACGGTTCATGCGAAGAAGAGCGTGATCTGTTCGGTCACGCCGACGCAGCTTTATGGCCGGCTGCTGGGCAGCGAGGCGCCCAAAGCCGATATCGAGGCGACGCGGCAATATCGCTACGGCAAGGGCAATTTCCAGATCCACTATGCCTTGGACAAATCGCCGGCATGGCGCGGCGAAGGTCTGGACAAGGTGGCGCTGCTGCATCTGACGCCGGGGCTCGATGGCGTGTCGAAGGCCTGCAACGAGGCGGCACGCGGCATGCTGCCGGAAGTGCCGACCATTTGCGTCGGCCAGCCGCATGCGCTCGACCCGTCACGCTGTCCGGAAGGCAAGGCGATCCTGTGGCTGCAACTGCCCGAGGCGCCGCGCCACATCAAGGGCGATGCCACCGGCAAACTGCAGGCACCGGCTGACGGGCAGTGGACAGACGCGCTGCGCGAGGCCTACGCCGACCGGGCCGAAGCGATCCTTGCCAACCATATCGACGGCTTCAAGGACAGCGTCATTGCGCGCCGCGCCTATTCGCCGGCCGATCTCGAAGCGATGAACATCAATCTGGTCGGCGGCGACCCCTATGGCGGCTCGTCGACCATCGACCAGGCCTTCCTGTGGCGGCCGTTCAAGACCAGCCGCAACCACCAGACCGGTATCAAAAACCTCTACCATATCGGCGCCTCCACCCATCCTGGCGCGGGTCTCGGCGGCGGTTCCGGCTTCCTCCTGGCGGGGAGGCTGTGATGGAACAGAAGGTCGGAGAAAAACGCCAGCGCATTTCGACGCTCGGCCAGATCGGCCTGCAGCAATTCGCGCCCTATCTGATGAACCGCATCATGGGTCGCTACAACGCCACCTTGCGCGACGATTTCCGCAAGCAGGGCCTGACCATTCCGCAGGTGCGCACACTTGCCGTGCTGTCGGTCACCGACGGCGTCACCGTCAACGACCTCTCGGTCTACACGGTCATTGAGCAGTCGACCTTGAGCCGCACGCTCGACACGCTGGAGGGGCAAGGCTTCGTGCGGCGCGAGCAGGGCGTCACCGACAGCCGCATCCGCCATGTCTTCCTCACCGACGAGGGCCGCGCCGAGTTCACTCGCGCCTGGCCGGCCATGCACGACGCGTTCGAGGCGATGTTCGACGATATCGACGATACCGAATATGCGGCACTGATCGCCACGCTTTTGAAGATGCTGAAAAACATTCGCAAGCACGACATCTAGATGTACGCGCCGCCGACCAGCGGCGGCAACGGAAGGAGGCAGAGATGGCCGAACGGTCTTTTGCCAAGGAAGTCGAAAAACTGAGGCTCGGCGCCGGCGAGGAGTTTGCCGGCGAGGGCATCCTCGCCATCACCAAGGCGCTGCTGCAATGCGGCGTCGGCTATGTCGGCGGCTATCAGGGCGCGCCGATCAGCCATCTGATGGACGTGCTGGCCGACGCGCAGGACATTCTGGGCGAGCTCGGCGTGCATTTCGAGGCAAGCGCCTCGGAAGCCACCGCCACCGCCATGCTGGCCGCCTCGGTGCATTATCCCATTCGCGGTGCGGCCACCTTCAAGTCGACCGTCGGCACCAATGTCGCCTCCGATGCGCTGGCCAACCTCGCCTCCGGCGGCGTCACCGGCGGCGCGTTGATCATCGTCGGCGAGGATTATGGCGAGGGCTCCTCGATCATGCAGGAGCGCAGCCATGCCTTTGCCATGAAGAGCCAGGTCTGGCTGCTCGACCCGCGCCCGAACCTGCCGTCCATCGTCAAGGCTGTGGAAGACGGCTTCGAACTCTCCGAAATCTCCAATACGCCGGTCATGCTGCAAGTGCGCATCCGCTGCTGCCATGTGCACGGCCATTTCATCGCCAAGGACAACAAGCGCCCGCCGATGACGGTGGCCGATGCGCTGGAAGCCCCGCGCCGCGACACCGGCCGCATCGTGCTGCCACCGGCCTCGTTCCTACATGAGAAGGAGAAGGTGGCGAAGCGCTGGCCGGCGGCGGTCGACTTCATCCGAAAGAACAAGATCAACGAATTCTTCGGCTCGGACCACGGCTCGGTCGGCATCGTCATGCAGGGCGGCATGTACAATTCCGTCATCCGCGCCTTGCAGCGGCTCGGCCTTGCCGACACTTATGGCGAGACCGATGTGCCGCTCTACGTGCTCAACGCCGTCTATCCCTTGATCGACGATGAGTTCCTGTCCTTCTGCGAAGGCAAGCAGGCGGTGCTGGTCGTCGAGGAAGGCCAGCCCAACTACATCGAACAGGCCTTTGCCGCGATGCTGCACAAGGCCGGGCGTGGCACCCGATTGGTCGGCAAGGAATATCTGCCGATGGCCGGCGAATATACCGGCCAAGTGATGCTCGACGGCATCGGTACCTTCCTGCGCGCCGAGGCGCCGCATCTCTTGCCGGGCGAAGTGCGCGCGCCCAACAAGGTCGGCGACGGCGTCGATACAGCCGACCTGATCAACGTCGTGCCGGGCCGCCCGCCGGGCTTCTGCATCGGCTGTCCGGAACGGCCGATCTTCGCCGCGACGAAGCTGGTCGAGCAGGAACTCGGCAAGCACCATATCGCCTCCGACATCGGCTGCCATTTGTTCTCGATCATGCCGCCCTTCGAACTCGGCGCCACCACCATGGGCTACGGTCTCGGCCCGGCCTCGGCCTCGGCGTTCAATTCGCCAGACGCCAAGCGCCGCTCGATCTCCTTCGTCGGCGATGGCGGCTTCTGGCACAACGGTCTGACCTCCTCGATCGGCAATGCCGTGTTCAACAAGAATGACGGCGTCATCGTCATTGTCGACAATTTTTACTCCGCCGCCACCGGCGGGCAGGACATCCTGTCGTCGCGCGCGGGCAACAAGACCAAGTCGACCAAGCATCCGATCACCGAGGCGGTGAAGGGCATGGGCGTGAAATGGCTGCGCCATGTCGACCGCACCTACGATGTCGGCAAGATGCAGGACACGCTGCGCGAGGCGCTGACGACCGAGGAAAAGGGGCCGAAGGTCATCGTCGCCTCGTCCGAATGCATGCTGAACCGGCAGCGCCGCGAAAAGCCGCTGGTCGACAAGGCGATCAAGGGGGGGACAAGGGTCGTTAAACCGAAATTCGGCGTCGACGAGGACATCTGCACCGGCGACCATGCCTGCATGCGGCTGTCCGGTTGCCCGTCGCTGTCGGTCAAGTCGCTCGACGATCCGCTGCGCGACGATCCTGTGGCATCGATCGACCAGAGCTGCGTCGGCTGCGGCAATTGCGGGGAGGTGGCGGACGCCGCCGTGCTCTGCCCGTCCTTCTACCGCGCCGACGTCGTCCACAATCCGAACCGCTGGGACAGGTTTCTGGAAAGCGCGCGCCGCGCCACCATCGGCCTTCTGCAGCGCCGCCGCGAAAGCCGGCGCCTGACCTTCGCTGATGCTTGACGCTGTCCCCCCACTCCGCGCCAAGGCCGGCGCCCAGGATGACGAGCGTGTCATCAAGCTCGCCGTGCTGGCGGTCGGCGGCCAGGGTGGCGGCGTGCTGGCCGACTGGATCACCGATGTGGCCGAGCGCAATGGCTACGTCGCGCAATCGACCTCGGTCGCCGGCGTCGCCCAGCGCACCGGCGCCACGATCTATTACATCGAGATGGCCCGTGACACCGGCCGGCTGCCGGTCTTCGCGCTGTCGCCCTCGCAAGGCGATGTCGACATACTGATCGCGGCGGAACTGATGGAAGCCGGCCGCGCCATCATCCGTGGTTTCGTCACACCCGAGCGCACCACGCTGATTGCCTCCTCGCATCGCATCGCTGCCGTGTCGGAGAAGATCGAACCGGGCGACGGCCGGGCCTCGTCTTCCAAGGTGCACGCGACTGCGGAAGCCGCATCCAAGCGCTTCATCGCTTTCGACATGGAAAAGATCGCCGCCGACAACGGTTCGATGATCTCGGCCAGCCTGCTTGGCGCGCTGGCGGGGTCGGACGCGCTGCCGTTCACGCGCGAAAGCTATGAACAGGCGATTGGCGCCGGGGGCCGTGGCGTCAAGGCGAGCCTTGCCGCCTTTGGCGCCGCGTATGACCGCGCGCGCGGCACGGCCGCGCCGGCGTCAAAGCCGGCGGAGCCGGCGATTGTCGAATCGGCACTGGGCGCAGGGCGCGTCACCGGCCCGCAAAACCTGCTGCAAGGCTGGCAGGCGCTGGCGGCGCGTGTCGACGCATTGCCGGAGCCGGTGCGCGACATGGCGCTTCGTGGGTTACGAAAGGTCGTCGATTATCAGGACATCGCCTATGGGCGGGAGTATCTCGACCGGCTGGACAAGGCCGTCGCGCTGGATGGCACCGAGCATGCCCATGCGCTGTCGATCGCCGCCGCCAAGCATCTGGCCAACGCGCTCTGCTATGACGACATGATCCGCGTTGCCGATCTCAAGACGCGCTCGACGCGCGACAGGCGTGTGCGCAAGGAGGTCGGTGTCAAGGATGGCTCGATCCTGCAGGTGACCGAATATTTCCATCCGCGCATCGAGGAGTTCTGCGGCACGCTGCCGGCGGGGCTCGGCAGCTATATCGAGAGCCGGCCGAAACTCGCCGCCTTCCTCGACCGCCGCATCAACCATGGCCGCCGTATCCGCACCGACAGCTTCGCCGGCTTCGCCGCTTTGTGGTTCATCGGCGGCCTGCGCCGCTGGCGCCGCGGCCTGCTGCGCCACCAGGTCGAGATGACCCATCTCGATCGCTGGTACGCATTGGCGCTCAGCCACGCGCCCCAGGACTATGCGCTCGCCGTCGAAATCCTCAACTGCCGCCGGCTGATCAAGGGCTACAGCGACACCCATGTCCGCGCCCAGTCGAAATTCGACCGCGTGCTGTCGGCGCTTCCCATGCTCAAGGGCCGCGACGATGCCGCCGACTGGATCCGCCGCCTGCGCGAGGCGGCGCTGAAGGACGAGAAGGGCGACATGCTCGACGGCGCGCTGAAGACCGTGGCGACGCTCTAACCCGGTCCAGCAACTGGGGCGCCCTAATCCCGACAGACTCCACCGGCCGCCGGCTCCGTTTTGGGTGTGGTGAACACCGTTCATTTTTCGCTTGAACAATGTTCAAAACGTGATAGGTTGCGATTATGAACGATGTTCAATTCTGGCGAACCGAAAAGCCACGGATGAGCATCAAGCACAGTAAGGAAGTTTAACCAGCTCAAGACTATCACTGAGATTGAAACAGCGCCTGCAACCCGCGGGGCCTACGGCACACAGCCGTAGGGTTCCGCCAAATGGAAATCGCCATGAACACGCATCTGATGTTGTCCCGGCGCTTTGCGCCTCTGTTCTGGACGCAGTTCCTGTCCGCCTTCAACGACAATTTCCTCAAGAACACACTGGTGTTCCTGATCCTCTTCACACTCGCCGCCGGACAGGCGGCCTCGCTGGTCACGCTTGCCGGGGCCGTCTTCATGGCGCCCTTTCTGCTCTTGTCCGCCCTTGGCGGCGAGATTGCCGACCGCTTCGACAAGGCGCTGATCGCGCGTCGGCTGAAATTCGCCGAGATTGCCGCGGCGGCAGTCTCTGTCGCCGGTATCGCGCTGTCGTCGATCCCGGTGCTGATGACGGCGCTGCTGATGTTCGGCATCATCTCGGCGCTGTTCGGGCCAATCAAATACGGCATCCTGCCCGATCACCTCGAGCGCAAGGAACTGCCCAAGGCCAACGCCTGGATCGAGTCGGCCACGTTTGCCGCCATCCTCGGCGGCACCATCGCCGGCGGCGTCGTTTCCGCCGATGGCATCGGCGTCACCGTGTTCGGGCCGATCATGATGGCCCTGGCCGTCGGCTGCTGGTTCGTCAGCCGCTACATTCCGCCGACCGGTTCGGCGGCCCCCGACCTTGTCATCGACAAGAACATCTTCCGCTCGACCTGGCGCCAGGTCAGCGAATTGCGCACCGACACGCGCATCTGGCGCGCCGGCCTGATGACCTCGTGGTTCTGGCTGATCGGCGCCATCGTGCTGTCGATCCTGCCGACGCTGATCAAGGATTCTCTGGGCGGCAACGAGATCGCCGTAACCGTCTATCTCGCGGTGTTCGCCGTCTCGATCGCCATTGGATCGGCCATTGCCGCATGGATGTCACAGGGGCGCATCGTGCTTCTGCCCGCGCCAGTCGGCACCGCGTTGCTGGCGCTGTTCGGCCTGCATTTGGCCTGGACCATCTGGAGCATGCAGCCCTCGCCCAGGGTGGAGACCCTTGCCCTGTTCTTCGCCGGGCCAAACACGATCCGTGTCGCGATCGACCTCGCCGGCATGGCCATCGCCAGCGCCTTTCTCGTGGTGCCGACTTTCGCCGCCGTGCAGGCCTGGTCGCCGGAAGCGCGCCGCGCCCGCGTCGTCGCTGCCGTCAGCATCGTCAATGCCGGCTTCATGACGGTCGGCGGTATTGTTGTCGCCATGATCCAGACGAAAGTCTCCACCGGCGGCATCCTGTTCGGCCTCGCCGTGGCCAACGCCGTCGCCGCCTGGCTGATGCTGAAATTCCTGCCGACCAACGCCTTCCGCGACTTCGTCTCCATCCTGTTCCGCGCCTTCCATCGCCTGGAAGTCGAGGGCATGGACAACCTCAAGGCAGCCGGCAAGGCGCCCATCCTGGCACTCAACCATGTCAGCTTCCTCGACGGTCCGCTGGCGCTGACGTTGACCGATGAGGAGCCGGTCTTCGCCATCGACTACACCATTGCCCAGGCCTGGTGGATGAAGCCGTTCATGAAACTCGCCCGCGCTTTGCCGCTCAATCCCGCCAAGCCGATGTCGACCCGCACGCTGATCAAGGTCGTGCAGGGCGGCGATCCGCTGGTCATCTTTCCCGAAGGCCGCATCACCGTCACCGGCGGCCTGATGAAGGTCTATGACGGCGCCGCCATGGTTGCCGACAAGACCGGCTCGATGGTCGTGCCGGTGCGCATCGACGGGTTGGAGAAAAGCTACTTTTCGCGGCTGACCTCGCAACATGTGCGCCGCCGGCTGTTCCCGAAGGTCAAGGTGACGATCCTGGAACCCGTCAGGCTCGAAGTGCCACAGGAATTGAAGGGTCGCAAACGCCGCGCCGCGGCGGGGGCTGCTCTCTATCAGGTGATGTCGGACCTCGTCTTCCGCACGCAGGACATCGACAAGACGGTCTTGGAAAAGATCATCCAGACGGCGAACGAACGCGGGATGGGAGAGCTTGCCGTGCAGGATCCGGTCACCGGTTCGCTGAGTTATGGCAAGCTGCTGACGGCGGCCGCCGTACTCGGTGAGAAATTCCAGAACCTTTATGCCGATCAGCAGACGCTCGGCATCATGCTGCCCAACGCCAACGGCTCTTGCGCCACACTGCTTGGCGTGATGTCGGCCGGCAAGGTGCCGGCGATGATCAACTTCACCGCAGGTGCCGCCAACATCCTGTCGGCCTGCAAGGCCGCCGAAGTGCGCACGGTGCTCACGTCCCGCGCGTTTGTCGAGCAGGCAAAACTCGGCGCGGTGGTCGAGGAGATAGGCCGCTCGGTCGACATCGTCTGGCTCGACGATCTGCGCAAAACCATCGGTCTCAAGGACAAGTTGCTCGGCCTGCTGCGCAAGTCGACGCCGCGCGCGAAGCGCTTGCCGAACGACCCGGCGGTGATCCTGTTCACCTCGGGGTCG
The DNA here is from genome assembly GCF_016756475.1 of Mesorhizobium sp. 113-1-2. Taxonomy (NCBI): domain Bacteria; kingdom Pseudomonadati; phylum Pseudomonadota; class Alphaproteobacteria; order Hyphomicrobiales; family Phyllobacteriaceae; genus Mesorhizobium; species Mesorhizobium sp. 113-1-2. Next base: position 92,600 of record NZ_AP023242.1, on the reverse strand, counting down.
GAAGGCACGCCGAAGGGCGTGGTCCTTACCCACCGCAACATCCTGGCCAATGCCGCGCAGGCGGCCTCGCGCATCGACTTCCACTCGGGCGACAAGGTGTTCAACGTCTTGCCGATCTTCCATTCCTTTGGTTTGACGGCTGGCACGGTGCTGCCGCTGATTTCGGGTGTGCCGGTCTATTTCTACCCATCGCCGCTGCACTACCGCCTTGTGCCGGAACTGATCTACGCATCCAACGCGACCATCATCTTCGGCACGGATACGTTCCTCAGCGGCTATGCACGGACCGCGCACCCGTACGACTTCCGCTCGATACGCTATTGTTTTGCCGGCGCGGAGCCGGTCAAGGCAGCGACGCGCATGACCTATATGGAAAAGTTCGGCGTGCGTATCCTCGAGGGCTACGGCGTGACCGAAGCGGCACCTGTAATCGCCATCAATACGCCGATGTACAACAAGTCCGGCAGCGTCGGCAAAATCATGCCCGGAATGGAGTATCGCCTAGATGCGGTACCGGGCGTTGACGAGGGCGGACGTCTCTACGTGCGCGGCCCCAATGTAATGGCGGGCTATTTGCGCGCCGAGAAGCCGGGCGTGCTCGAAGCGCTGCCGGATGGCTGGCATGACACTGGCGACGTCGTCTCGGTCGACGAGGGCGGATTCATCACCATTCGCGGTCGCGCCAAGCGCTTTGCCAAGATCGGTGGCGAGATGATCTCGCTCGCCGCCGTCGAGGCACTGGCGGGTGAATTGTGGAAAGGCACGTTGTCGGCCGTCGCTTCCGTGCCGGATGCGCGCAAGGGCGAGAAGCTCATTCTCATCACCGAGGCTCCCGGGGCCACACGCGCGGATTTCCTGGCCTTCGCCAAGGCGAATGGCGCCATGGACCTGATGGTGCCTGCCGAAGTGCGCGTCGTCCAGAAAGTGCCAGTGCTCGGCTCCGGCAAGCTCGACTTTGCCGGCGTGACCAAACTGGTGCGCGGAGAGGACGCGCCGGTCGCCAAGGTCGAGGCCGCCTGATCAAGGTGACGACAAGACGAACGCCGCTGAAGACCGTGGCGTCGCTTGGCGAGCGCTTTAACCTAACGAATATGTGATCGGACCACTCACCCGGCATTCAGCCGGGTGAGTGGTATGCTGTTCCCGGGAATGTCAACCATGGAGGACACAATCATGCTCACCAGATACATTCTGCCAATCGCAGTCGCAGCAGGCACGTTGATGCTGTCGAGCGTAGGCTCGCAGGCCCTGCCCATGGCAAAGCCCAGCGCCGCTCCGTCGCCAATCGAAAGCGCCGGCTGGAGATGCGGCCCTGGCTGGCACGTGAACCGGTGGGGAAATTGCGTGCCCAACCGCCGTCGCGTGATAATAGTCCGGCCGGGACATTGGCGGTACCATCACCACCACCGCTGGCACCACCGCTGGTGATCACTGAGCCGATCGACGCGGCGCCGCCTCCGAAGTGACCTGAGCGTTTTTTGCTAGAGGTGGCGTCCCCTGTGACGCCACCAGTCCTTTTCATACGACGAGATCACGCATCGGCTTCATCGCTGCGGATTCCGGAAACACCTTGTCGCCGAGCACGGCGGCCGAGAGGCCGAACTGGTCGGCGAGCAGGCCTTTCAGCACCGCCCTGACATCGCTGGTCGGCGCCAGATCGCGCTGTTCGTAGAGCTGGGCCGGCTTCAATCCCGGCCAGTCGGCGATCACGCGGCCGCCCTTGATCGCGCCACCTGCGAGCAGCACCACCGTGCCGGTGCCGTGATCGGTGCCGACCGTGCCGTTGATTTGCGCCGTGCGCCCGAACTCGGTGATGGCGACGATCGCCGTGTCCTTCCAGCGCTCGCCAAGACCCTTCTCGAACTCCTCGAAGGCGCCGTCGAGGCCGCCGAGCAGCGTGGCGAGCCGGCCGGTCGCGCCGCCTTCGTTGACATGCGTGTCCCAGCCGTCGAAGGCAAGGGCTGCAACGCGCGGCCCATCATCGGCCGCGATCAGCCTGGCCGCACCTTGCGCGGCCTGCCGCATGCCGGCGGCACTGTCGAGGCCGCCCTTCGGCTTCATAGCCTTGGCGCCCATCTGGTCGTCGAGCGCCATGCGGTCGGCGTCGAGACCTTTTTGCAGGGCCACCGCCAGCACTGGGTCCCGATGCTGGTAGAGGTCGAGAACCCGCGTCGCGAGATCGCCGGCAGGTTCCGGCAGCGATTGCGGTGCCCAGCCGAGCACGGGGGCAGCACCACGGATCACCAGCGGTGTCGACGGTCCGACGGCCAGCCCGCCAAGCGTTGCCACGCGGTCGCCCGCCGGCAGGCTCTCCAGCGCCCGGTTGAGCCAGCCGGTGGCGACATGGCCGGGGCCGGCAAAACCACTTTCCAGCACGTCCTGCCCGTCGAAATGCGAGCGTTCCCGATAGCCTGTCGCCGCCGCGTGCACGACAGCGGCCTGCTTGTCCTTGAACAGGCGCGCAAACACCGGCATCGCCGGATTGACCGCGAAGAAACCATCGAGCGGCAGCGCCGCACGCGGGCCGGCGAGCGACAAAGCGATGTCGCCATGCAGGCCGGCATAATCGGGGTCGCCGACCGGACCGACCGCCGACAGGCCGTCGAGCGCGCCGCGCAGGACGATGACGATCAGGCGCGGATCGCGATTGTCGGCGGCGCGGGCGAAGCGCGGCAGATAGGCCCAGGCAAACAGGGCGCCGCCGGTCATCAGCACGGCGCGGCGGGAGGGGGGTTCACACAGCAGGCTCATGACTTGGTCTCCATGGGAGTTGTCGGCGCCGGACCTGTCGCTCGAACTATCGTCTCTGGAATTCGGGCGCCATCAGCAGCAGCGCCAGGCCTTGCTGCTTGGACTCGGCACGGGCGACCGCTTGCCGCGTCTCCGGCGAGGCGGAAGGACCGATGACGGCGTCGAGCATGTCGCTGGGATTGCCGATATCCTTGACCTGGCGGGCCGCCTGCCAGGCGATGTCGAGGCGGATCTTCATGCCTTCGGCCGACGCCCAGCTGGCCGCCTGGTCGGAAAAGCCGTTCGGTCCCGGTGGCTGCCACAGCGGCTCGCCAAGCGCATTGAGCCAGTTGAGCGACTGGCCGGGATCGTTCGCCGGACCCGGGCCGGCCGCCCGGCGGATGGCGGCGATGTAGTCGAAGGGCGAGCGCATCTTGGCCAAGGGCGCCGACCAGGCCTCCGGCATGTCGATGAGGGTCGCCGCCAGCGCTCTGAGATTGCCGTCGCTCTTGGTGAAAACCTTGGCCAGGCGCGCGACCGCCGCGGGCGGCGGCTCGTCCGCGATGAAATGACGGGCAAGTTCGGTGGCGATGTGCTGCGCCGTCGCCGGATGGCTGGCAATGTCGTTGAGTGCCGCTTCGGCCTGGCCCATGCCGCCGGCCGGATAGGTCTTGCCGAGCAGCACCGCGTCGCCCGGCTCATGGGCATTGGCGTTGAAGACGGAACTGCCGGGTTCGCCCAGCCGGCCTTCGCGCCCGGCCATCGTCCAGCCGGTCAGGATGCGGGCGAAGCTGGTGACATCAGCCTGGGTATAGCCGCTGCCGACGCCGAGCGTATGCAGTTCCATGATCTCGCGGGCGAGGTTCTCGTTGAGGCCGCGCTGGCGGTTTTTGCCGGCGCGGGAGTCCGGGCCGATCGACTGCTGGTTGTCGAGATAGAACAGCATCGCCGGATGCCGCTCGACCGCCATCAGCATGTCCGCGAAACGGCCGAGCACGAAGGGCCGGATGGCTTCCCGTTCGAAGGCGCCGGCGCTCGCCCGCACGATGTTGTCTTTCGCCACGGAGACGCAGAAATGGTTCGACCAGAAATAGACCAGGCGTTCGACAAAGCCGGCCTCGGCCCGAAAAGCCTTATCGAAGCGCGCCTGGGCTTCGGCGCGAAACAGCGTGGCCTCGATCGGCGGTGTGGGTTTGGCCGGGGTCGCGGGCGATGGAACGGGTTGGGCAGGCGCAATTGGGGCCGATGTGGCCTGGGCCGGCATGGTCTGGGCGCCTGCCATTGCCGGCTGTGCTGTGGCGGCCATATGCTCGCGGTCGAGCTTGCGCTGGAAATTTGCCGCCATGCTGGCCTGGATGGCCGGCGTGCTGCCCAGCAGGCCGGCATAGGCAGGGTCGTCAAGCGGGATCATGGCGATGTCGGGCTGCCGCAGTTCCGCCTTCAGGTAGCCGCGCGGGTCGTGGGCCACCCTGTCGCGGTCGCCGGGCCTTGCGCCGAGCCCGAAGCGGTTGAAAGCGACAAGGGCTGGATCTGGGGCTGGATCTGGCGGGGAATTGGAGGCCGGGATAGCCAAGTCAGCTCTCCATTGCTTGGGCTTCCCGCGCGCGGCGCAAGAAGCCCGTTCGAGCCGTTTCGTGCCTGTTCAACTGGGGGCAAGGGGCCGACGAAGGTGTCGGCCCCGGAGGCCCTTACCAGCGATGCCAGCGGTGCCAGTGACGGTGCGGATGCCATCCGTAGAAGGCCGGGCGATGCCAATAGTAGTAACCGGGGTAGACGACCACGCGATTGGGCACGCAGCGCCCCCAGGGATTGGGATGCCAGCCAGGCCCGCAACCCCAGGCGACGTGCTCGACCAGCGCCGGGGCGGCCAGCGGGGCCAGCGGCATCGCCGAGGATGCCGCAACCGTGGCAACCGTTCCTGTCACCGCGAGAGCGGCGGTGATCGCGTATTTTGTCAGATAGTTCATAACCATGCTCCGAAGGTGTCCGAGGTTGAAACCTGTCGGCGCCAGATGGTCCGGCAGGTCCTGCCCTTCATTCCGTTAAACGGGCGCCGTCGGCATTTTCCGTCGGTCGTCACGGCGATTTTTTTGGCGGTGTCGACGGCTGCGGCCCGGCGCGCCTCGAGAGCCCTTCCGCCAGCACGCTGCGATCCTCGGCGGAGCCTGCCGCTGCGAACTCGATGATGCGCTGTTCCAGCCGCGTGCGCACGGTGACGTCGGCATTGCGGGCCCGCTCCAGGGCGGCCGCCAGGGCAGCCGTATCGAGGACTGGCTGCCGCAGCAAATCAGCCGCCTCGCGCCTGGCCCGCTGGCCGTCGCGAATGATTTCGCGCGACTCTTGGCGGACCTCGCGCAGCGCCTTGCGGAACAGCGTGCGCTGCTGGTCGGGAAGCCGGCCGCCGGCCGCCTCCAGCGAAGCGCCCTGGCCCTGCTTGCCGCCTTTTATCCAGACGGCCCCGCCGGCAAGCGCGCCGGCCAGGAAGACGTTCAGCACCACTGACGCGATGAGAAGGTTGCGGCCGGTGCTCATAGGTCTTCCTCGATCGTGTCTGGTCCGGCATCGCCGAAGGCCGTCGCATTGGCATCGAGCACGTAGTGGTCGGGCGGAACCTCGGGCGTGACGACGGTCACCAGGGCCAATCCGGCGATGGCGCCGGCGAGCCCGATGCCGGCAAGCCCCAACCCCAGCCACCAGAAACGCTGACGCCGGCGCCGGACGATGTGCCGGTCGGCAACCTGCAGGATGCTGTCATGCAGCGCCCTGCCGGGGTGCGGGACACTGTAGCTGTCAAGCAGGGCGTCAAGCGTGCCGGCCTTTCGCGAAATGGCCTGGCCCGTCTCGCTTGAAGCAAAGGCGGAGGCTGCTTCGCGCTCCGCTTGCGGCCAGCGCCGCAAATCGCCGCCATAGGCTTCGGCCAGCGCGGCGAAACGCTTGACGTCCATTGCCGGGCCGTCCTCGATGTCTTCAGCCATCTGTCTTCCCCTTGCCTCTTGGTGCCGCGTGCCCACGCGGGTTGGAAACGAGGCGGCCCCGCCGAACGCCGGCAAGGCGCGATGACTGTGCGCCATTCATGGTCGCGTTCTTCTCAGTCATGGACGCCATCCCTGGCCAATATCATGTGCAAGGCCCGCCGGCCGCGCGAGAGCAGGCTCTCCAGCGCATCGACGCTGATCTCCAAGGTCGCGGCCGCCTCGATGTTGGACATCTCCTGATAATAGACCAGGATGATCGCCTCGCGCTGGCGCGGCGCGATCGCCTGCAAGGCCTGCTCGATCCTCTGCGGCTCTTCGCGAGCATCGGGAAGCGGCGCCGGATCGACCATATCCAGCAAATCGTCGGTCACCAACTCGCGACGCCGGCGCAGCCGGTCGTAGCAAAGGTTGAGCGTCACCCGGTGGATCCAGCTGTCGAAACGTGCATTGCCGCGCCGCCAGCTCGAGGCATGACGCCAGATGCGCACGAAGGTTTCCTGGGCGACATCCTCGGCCTCCGCCGCGTCGCCCAGCATGCGCACGGCAAGCGAAAGAATGCGCGGCAATTTGCGCGCGACGAGCGTCTGCACCGCCGCGGAATCGCCGGCACCGACCCGACGAACCAGCTCCTCGTCCGGATCGGCGCTCATCGGCTGGCGCACTCCCGATATCCATCACGCGTCATGGCCTCTTGGTCATTGCTCCGGCTTGGGAGCGGATTTGTGGCCTGGCATCTCGTCGGCCGTCAGAATGCCGTCGCCATTCTTGTCCAGTCTGGCAAAGCGCTTGGCGAAGAATGCGTCGAGCTCGGCGCGATCGATGAAGCCGTCATGGTTCGAATCGATGCGCGCGAAGGATTTGGCGGCGTCGCCCTTGACGTTGCGCTTGGCCTGAAAGGCCTCCCACTCCAGCAGGCTGATCTTGCCGTCACCATCCGTGTCGGCCGCCATGATCGCCTTCTCCCGCCGCTTCTGGAACTTGGCCAGCGTGATGTCCGACTTGGCTTTTGGCGCCGCAGGGGCGGCGGCCGGCGGCGTGGCGCCAGAAGACGTGGCGGCCGGGGGCTGCGTCGCCGTCTGGGCGAGCGCCGCAGCGGTCAGCAGGCTCCAGGCAGCGGCAAGGATCGAACGGCGTATCATGCTTCGGCGTCTCCGGTTGGCGCGTCGGCCACGGCCCATGCCGTGGTCACGCTTCAACCGTTAAACGCCGCGGCGACGGAAATCCGTCGGTTGCCTGTGCCGATACTTTCGATGGTCGGCGATGCCGACCTGGATATTGGTATCGAGAACGACATAAACCTCATCCGGCGTCATCCGAATTCACGCCGGCCGGCCACCACCCGTGGCGAACGGGCAGGAGCTATGCCGATGGGTCGGCGGCCACCAATTGATCCGGCTTGAAACCCGCATGCTGCGGGATCCACACATCGCCCTCGCGGTTGAACCAGTGGCAGAGATACATGCCGGAAGCGGCACCGTCGCTGACCGTCATCTTCGGCCCTCCCGACTTCAGCCTGACGACGTCTCCGGTCTTGAAAGTATTGGGCATTTTCGACCTCCCATGCTGAGGCCCATGAGTTTCCCACCAAAGCTGAGTCTCGACAATGGCGGATATGGGGTGCCGGCAGCGCGATCCACCGCACCCCGCTCGCAGGCCCTTCGTCATTGTCGTCGTATTGCGCTCAGCCGAGTTCTTGGGCGAGGCCGATGAGAAGCCCTCCGGGCCCGCGTATGTAGCAGAGCCGATAGACGTCTTTGTACCGGACGACTTCGCCTGCGAGCTACGCGCCGCGCTTGCGGAGCCTTTCAAGCGTGTCGTCGATGTCGTCCACGGTGAACATGACGCGAAGGTAGCCCAGAGCGTTGACCGGAGCATTGCGGTGATCCTCGACGACAGGCGGCGTGAGGAAGCGGGATAGTTCGAGCCGGCTGTGGCCGTCCGGCGTGCGCATCATGGCAATATCGACGCGCTGATCGGCCAGTCCGGTGACACGTCCGGCCCATTCGCCTTCGATCGTGGCCCGCCCTTCGAGCTCAAGGCCGAGCTCGCGAAAGAAATCGATCGTCTCTTCGAGATCGTCGACGACAATGCCGACATTGTCCATCCGTTTGAGCGCCATGTGTCCAATCTCCAAGGGGCCGTGCAGGCCGCAAACATAAAACTGCTCGCCAGGTGAGCAAGGGTTGATCCAGGGCTCTGGAGGCGAGCCTTGCAATGCGTCGCCGGTTTGAACTGACGGATTTTGAGTGATCGCTATGGCGCCACAAAGAGCAGGGCGCATATCCGCGGCTTTACGCTCGATGGCTTTGACCTTCGCCGAGGCCATGGCGGCGTAATTCGTTGGCCTCGACCCACTGTGATCCTTCGTTCGCTATAGAGCCTCTTTGGCGAAGCGCGGACGCCGTCGCATCCTGAGCGTGCTCAAAATGACCGAGTTGATAGCGGAGCCGATACCAAACCTTCCGCTATCGACTTTCTGAGCCACGATTTGGTGCCCGACATGGAGAACTTTAATTTCCTTGCGTCTGGAAGCCACGAAAACATTGATGGCTTCTTCCGGCCTCGTTTCGATCGGTTGTTTCCGTTCCCAAGCGTAATCGTCCCAGATAATGGTCCCGCCATTCTTGAGTAGAGGCCACGCCAGAAGGGAATCGACGTGAACCGCGTCCCGGTCGTGGGCACCATCGATATAGATCAGGTCGTAAGATTTTTTTTGGTCCTGCAGGTCGAGCAATGCCTTGCTGGAAATCGACTTCAGCTTTGTGACGCGCCCGGCATACGATGCCGTGTTGGCATCGAAGCGCTGTTCTACTTGGGAAAATCCGCCGGCCAAAGTTACGTATTCGTTCTGCCCTCCATCGAATGGATCGATGCACGTAATCCGCGACAGATGGCAGTACTCAAGAAAAAAGATCGCGGAACGTCCTTCCCAAGATCCGATTTCCAAGATGTTGAGAGGTCGATCCCGCATACTTGCAAGGCAAGAGCTCCAGACATGAAAGTTATTAGACGTCCAATCGGAAGAAAATTCTTTCCCTTCATACCACTTAGCAAAATCGACCACTGCTCACTCCTCTATTCCAGGATCGTCTAGCGCCACTCTCCGCTTCAATGCAACCCCGCAAGTGGGACCTACAATTGATCGTCATGTTATCGGGCTGCACGAACGTACCGCTTCCCAGCTTTATCAGCAGATCGGCGCGCTAAACCCGATGCAAGGCGATCTCACACCAAGAACAAAAGGGCAAAAAGCGCCGCCAGGAAGTGCTGCCAGAGTGCTACCACGGCGTTTTTCGCTCTACGCCTCTGGAACCCGCAAACCCTTGGGAAATATTTGGTGCCGCTTAGGTGACTCGAACACCTGACCCCATCATTACGAATGATGTGCTCTACCAACTGAGCTAAAGCGGCCCGGGAGGCCAAGGCCTCCAAGATGGGCTGGGTGATAGACTCAACCGGCGGCGAATTCAAGATGCGACTTGCCAAATCATGCACGAGCGCTCGCCGCGGTCGAAACAAGGGCTTCACGCCACCCGGCATGCGGGAATCGCCGGCATGGTCCGATTTTATTTGCCGGAATACCGCCAAGATGGACTTTGGACGGCCCGTCGAGGCAGAATGCGGCTGCCCGCCCGTTGATTGATTGGTCGCCTACCGCTAACCATCAGGGAAGATTGGGGCAATTTGCAGAGGGATCCCGCTTGGACGCGATCGAAAAAGCGATCCGGAACGCCTTGGAAAAGGGCAATGCCGACGACCGCGCGTTCCGCGAAAGGGTCTATCGGTCGGCCTTTGCCGCGCTCGACCGTGCGCTCCAGGCCAATCCCGGCGTGACCGTGGAAGTCGCCATCAAGCGCCGCAAGGCGATCCAGGCGACGATCACCGAAATCGAATCGGAGTTCCTGCCGGCGGTGCCGGATGTGGGCCTGGAGGTCGACGCACCGGCGGCCGAGCCCGCGGTCGCTGCGGCACCCGCGATCGAGATCGGCGACAAGACGCCATCGCCCGCCGTCACTGTCGACGGGCCCGCAGAGCCCGCGTCCGATGCGCCGCGCTCGCGCGTGCTGCCGGTCGTTCCCGACATCATGCCGGACGCGACGCTTCCAGGTGCGCCGGCGATCGACATGTCCACCCCTGCCGCTTCGGGGGCAGCGACGGAAGTGGCGCCCGATCGCGATGAGCGGCGCATTCGTGGACGTCGCTTGCCGCTGACCGCCATTTTCTTCACCGTGACCCTGCTTGCGGCGATCGGCATCGGCGTGTTCTTCGCCATCCAGACCGGTGTGTTCAAGACGGCGGCACAGCTCAACACAGCGCCGCCGGAGGCGCCGCCAACCGTAGAGGATGACGATTTCACCCCGGCTGACGGCGCCAACGCGCCGGCAAAGCCTGGTGCCGCGGACCAGTCGCGCAACTGGATCAATGTGTTCTCGCCGGCAGACCCGACGCATGTCGCCGCTCCGTCGGACGCCAAGGCCTCGGTGATGAAGGACGACACCGGTCCGTTCCTGCGCATCCAGTCCGGTCCCTCCGGTTCGGCAATCGCTTTCGATGTCGGGCAGGGCGTGCTGGAGAAGCTCGCCGGCAAGCACGCCGTGTTCGATATCATAGCGCGTGCCGAGGATGGCAAGGACACGCAGATTTCCGTCGATTGCAATTTCGGCGAGCTTGGCGATTGCGGCCGCAAGCGCTACGCGGTCGGCCAGCAGCGCAACGAATATCTGTTCGATGTGCAGTTCCCCGCCAAGCATCCGGGCTCGGCCGGAACCATCGCCGTCAATTCCGATTTCGACAAGCAGGGCAAGGCGGTCGACATCTACGAGATCCGCGTCTCGATCGAGCCGTAGGACTTTAGCGGTCGAGCAGCGCCTGCAGCGTCTCGATGCGGTCGGCCTCGTTGGCCGGCTTGTCCCAGCGCAGCCGTGAAATGCGGGGAAAGCGCATGGCGACGCCGGATTTGTGCCGGGTCGAGCGGTTGAGCCCCTCGAAGGCGACTTCCAGCACCAGGCCATTGTCGCGATCGGCCCGCACTGAACGCACCGGCCCGAAACGCTCGACCGTGTTGTCCCGCACATATTTGTCGATCTGCTTCAGCTCCTCGTCGGTGAAGCCGAAATAGGCCTTGCCGACCGGCACCAGTTCCTCCTCGCCTTCGGCCCCGGACCAGACGCCGAACGTGTAGTCGGAGTAGAAACTCGAGCGCTTGCCATGGCCGCGCTGGGCATACATCAGCACCGCGTCCACCGTATGCGGATCGCGCTTCCACTTGAACCACGGGCCTTTCGGCCGGCCGGCGACATAGGGCGAATCCCAGCGCTTCAGCATCACGCCCTCGATGATCGGATGCGGCGGCGCGCGGCGCAGGTCTTCAAGCGCCTGCCAGTCAGCGAAGGCGACGAAGGGCGACAGGTCGAAACGGCTGGGATCGAGCGTCTTGACGAAGGCTTCGAGGCGGCCACGCCGTTCCCGGAACGACAATGCGCGAAGGTCTTCGTCGCCGAGCTGAAGCAGGTCGTAGCAGCGCATGAAGGCCGGATATTGCTGCTGCATCTTCGGTGTCACCGTCTTGCGGTTCAGCCGCTGCTGCAGGTCCGAGAAGGTTCCCGTCGCCTCTCGCGGGTCGCCGACCAGCAACTCGCCGTCCAGCGTCGCGGAAAAATGCATGGCGTCGGCGAGATCGGGAAAGGCGCCGGAGACATCGTCGCCGGTGCGAGAATAGAGCCGGCGGATGCCGCCTTCCGCCACCGCCTGGACACGGATGCCGTCCCATTTCCACTCGGCCGCATAATCCGCCGGATCGAGCTTTTCGAGATCGCCATCGCCGACCGGATTCGACAGCATTACTGGGCGAAACAGCGCCAATGCCGTGTTACGCGGTTTTTCGGCCTTGCCTTCCAGCCAGGCGAACAGCCCCGTGTAGGGCGGCGATAGCCCGTGCCAGAGCTCCTCGATTTCGGCGACCTCGACCTTGCCGAAATCCGCCAGCGCCTGTTTGGCCAGCCGCGCCGAGACGCCGATGCGTAGGCCGCCGGTGACCAGCTTGATGATGGCAAAGCGCGCCGAGATGCCGGCGCTGTCGAGCAGGCTGGCCAGCACCTTCGGCCCGTCGGAGCGGCTTGCCGCCTGCAGTTTTGCCACGACCTCGCCAAGCGTCGGCTCACGGTTGGGGATCTTGCCTGATGTCTGCGGCCAGACCAGCGACACCGTCTCGGCGAGGTCGCCGACATAGTCGTAGGAATAGCCGAACAGCACCGGATCCATGCGTTCGGTGACCAGCATACGCAGCATCGCCGGCTTGACCGCAGCGATTGTGAGGTCACCGGTGATGGCGGCCAGCGCCAGACCGCGATCCGGGTCCTCGACGGTTCGGAAGTAGTCGACCAGCAGCGTCAGCTTGCCGTTGCGCGACGGCGTCAGCACCAGGCGATCGAGGAGTTCGGCGAAGCGGTTCATGGCTGGGTGCGCCCCGCCAATAGCGAAAGCCGGCGCGAGGCACCCCTCTCTGGCCTGCCGGCCATCTCCCCCTCAAGGGGGGAGATCGGATGTCGCGCCGGCTTTCGCCAATCGCCGACGTTGCAGAAAGAGCGGAGCCAATGAAGCTGCCAATCTCCCCCCTTGAGGGGGAGATGTCCGGCAGGACAGAGGGGGGCGACATAAAGCGCTGCATCAACGATTGCTCTCATGCTCAATCGCCCTCATCCTCATAGCCCACCAGATGCAGTGGCCTCGCCGCTATGCCTTCCAGTTCGCACCAGCGGACCAGCGCTTCCTCGCGGCCATGCGTCACCCAGATTTCCTCGGCGCCGGTTTCCTTGATGGTGGCGGTGAGTTCGTCCCAGTCGGCATGGTCCGAGATGATCAGCGGCAGTTCGACGCCACCTTGCTTGGCGCGCTGGCGGATGCGCATCCAGCCCGACGCGAAGCACGAGATCGGATCGGGAAAGCGCCGCGCCCAGCGATCGGCGAAAGCCGATGGCGGGCCGACGACGATGGCCCCAGTGAAGTCATCCTTGCCGCCCTCGACCGTAGCCGGTTCGAGGATTCCCAAATCTATGCCCTGGCTTTGATAATACTCGCTGAGCCTGGCCAGCGCGCCATGGATGTAGAGGGGCCTGTCATAGCCGGCGTCGCGCAGCAGCCGCATCACCCGCTGTGCCTTGCCCAAAGCATAGGCGCCGACCAGATGCGAGCGTTCGGGAAACTGCGCCGCCGACTTCAGCAGGCGGGCGATCTCTTCCGTGTCGGGTGGGTGGCGAAACACCGGCAGGCCGAACGTCGCCTCGGTGATGAACACGTCGCAGCGGATCGGCTCGAACGGCGCGCAGGTTGCGTCCCTTTGCCGTTTGTAATCGCCGGAAGCGACGATGCGCATGCCCTGGTGCTCGACCGATATCTGCGCCGAGCCCAGCACGTGGCCGGCCGGATGGAAGCTGATGTTGACGCCAGCGAGCGCGATCGTCTCGCCGAACCGTGCCGCCTGGGTCGTTCCGGCAAAATCCTCGCCATAGCGCAGGCCCATAATGTCGAGCGTCTGCTGCGTCGCCAGCACCGAGCGGTGGCCGGAGCGCGCGTGGTCGGAATGGCCATGCGTGATCAGCGCCCGGTCCACCGGCCGCACCGGGTCGATGAAGAAGTCGCCCGGCGGGCAGTAAAGGCCTTCGGGCCGGGGATGAAGCAGGTCGCTGGCGCGCATGGTCCCCAAGATAGGATATAATTCCGTTGCGGGAAGTCTGTTGCCACGGACTGCTGACTCCAGCATACAGCACCATCGGCCTCATGCGCCGATAGGACCCATGACATGAAACCGCTTCAGGCCTCGTCCGGCGACTTGAACGCCGATCGCCGCGCCGATTATGCCGAAATGCTCTTTGCGGATGGCGATCACGCCGCTGCGGCGGAATTGCTGCTCGGAGCACTCGAATTGACGCCGCAATGGGCGATGGGCTGGTTTCGTCTCGGCGAAATGCAGCAGGCGGCGGGTGCATCGGATCTGGCCGCGCAGGCATGGAGGGTGTCGCTGCAACTCGATCCGACGGATCGTCAGGGTGCTGCGCCGTACCTGCAATTGATCGGCAAGGCGCCGGTGTCCGACGCGCTCCCCAGCGCTTTCGTTGAAACACTGTTCGACCACTACGCCGGGAGCTTCGATGAATCACTGGTCGACAAGCTGGGTTACCGGCTGCCTGAGCTGCTGGATCAGGCGATTCGAACGGCAAGGCCGGGTCGCTTCCCGCTGGCGCTCGATCTCGGCTGCGGCACCGGCCTGATGGGGCAGAGGCTGCGGCCGATTGCCGGCCGGCTTGAGGGCTATGACATTTCGACCGGAATGCTGAAACGGGCGCGGGCCAAGGGCGTCTACGATTTCCTCGGCAAGGCCGATCTGCGGGATTTTTCCTATGCCGGCCCGAAGGCCGAGCTGGTGACAGTAGCAGACGTCTTCATCTATGTCGGCGCGCTCGACGGCATGGTGAAGACGATCGCCGGCTTGCTGGCCGAGAATGGCCTGTTCGCCTTTTCCGTAGAGAGGTTGAGCGGCAGTGGCGATTTCGTGTTGCTGCCATCGCGCCGCTACGCGCACTCTGAAACCTATGTGCGTGAAATCCTGGCCGCCAACGGATTTTCGATCCTGTCCCTGGAAACAACCGTGATCCGGCAGGATCGTCGGGAACCGGTCGACGGGCTGGTCGTTGTGGCCGGGGAAGTCCACGCAGCCTGAAGCGTTCACAATCGGGTCAATGCGGCGATCCTTCCCAACCTCAAAGGGGTACTGCCCCACTTGTCTCGGTGAAGCTTCTGCTGCGAAAAAGCCCGAATCGCGTGCGCGGTTAACACGGGGCGCGCGCGCGCGGAATATCAGGAGGGAGCATATTCGATGCGCTGGCACATGATGATCTTGGCATCTTGCCTGGCAACGGCCGGCTGCGTCGGCAATTCGATGTCCGAACGCCAGGACGCCAACATCGAGTCCTCCCTGCAGTATGACACCGTGCCATGCGATCAGTTGCTGGTGCAGCGCAATGACCTGGCGCAGCAGAACAACCTTCCGGTGACCGCAAAGCCGACCTTCTACAATCCCGCGATGGGTTTTGGCCCGTTCACGCCCGACATGCGCTCCAAAGCCCAGCGCGACAGCGACAAGGCGGCAGGCGAGATCGATGCCATGAACCGGTCGATCGAGCGCCGCGACTGCGGCAAGCCGGACAATCAGAAGAAGAAGCTCGCTCTGCCCAGTTGAAGATACGAAACAGCTATTGGCCGGGACTTTGTCGCGGACAGCAGGCCGCGTTCTCCTGAAGGTGCGATCGGATGAAACTCTCGGATCTTGGCGACCGCATCTGCATTCTGGGGCCGTCCAACAGCGGCAAGTCGACCCTGGCCGACGCGATTGCCCGCAAGCGTGGCCTGGAGCCCGTTCACCTCGATCTGCTTCATCATCTGCCCAACACCGACTGGGAGCCGCGTCCAAAAGGCGAATTCATTGCCTTGCACGACGCCGCGATCGCCGGCGAGCGTTGGGTCATGGACGGGAATTACTCGATCTGCATGCCGCAACGCTTTCAGCGGGCGACGGGATTGATCCTGCTGGATATCTCCACCCCGGCAAGTCTGCTGCGCTATTTCAAGCGAAGCTGGTTTGAGACGAACAGGCGCGGTGCCTTGGAGGGCAGGCGCGACAGCGTCAAATGGGACATGATCCACCATATTGCCGTGACCACGCCGAAAAACCGCCAGAGATACCAGGCGATGTTCGAAGAGCTCGACCTGCCAAAGCTGCAGCTATCGTCCTTGAGGGAAATCAAGCGATGCTTCGGGCAGTGGGATCTTGCCAGGTAAGTATCCTGGCTAATACCCCGCCTTGCGGTCCACCAGATTCTCGAGCTTTTCGCCGCGCTCGAAGGCGTCCATCTGGCGCAGCATGATCGGCGCCAGATGCATGGGATCGGAGGTCGCCGCGGCATGCGGCGTCACGAACACCTTTGGATGGTTCCACAACGGGCTGGTCTTGGGCAGCGGTTCGACCTCGAACACGTCGAGGCTCGCCTCCTTCAGCGTGCCGTCATCCAGCGCCCGCACAATGTCGGCGTCCTTCTGCAGGCGGCCGCGTCCGGCGTTGATCAGCACCGAGCCGCCGAGGCCATTGCGCTTGCGCAATTCCTTCAGCACGCCGTAATTGATGATGCCTTGTGTGTCCGGCGTCAGCGGCAACAGCACGACAAGGATATCGGTCGCCTTGAGGAAGGGGATCAAACCGACCTCGCCGGAATAGGTCGCGACCCCTTGCATCGGCCGGTCGTTGCGCGACCAGCCATTGACCGCGAAGCCGAGCGACAGCAGCACCGAGGCCGCGGCGCGGCCGAGATTGCCGAGCCCCATTATGCCGACGGAAATGTCGCCGGCCGGCCTCTGTTGCGGCTCGTGCCAGATCTTTTTTTGCTGCTGCTGCCGGTAGAGCAAGCCCTGGCGATGATGATCGAGCACCCGCCAGACGACATATTCGGTCATGTACTGGGTGAGGTTGTCGGCGACGACCTTGACGATCGGCACGTCGGGCAGGCCGGGGTCGGCGAAGATATGGTCGACGCCGGCGCCGATCGAGAAGATGGCGCGCAGATTGGGCAGCGACGACAACAGGTTCGGCTTCTGCTTCCACACCACCGCATAGGTGATAGACGGATCCTTGGCGCCGTCCGGCTCCAGCACCACCTCGCGCTCGGCCGACAAAAGGTCGCGCCAGCGCTGCGGATGAAAGCCGGTGACGGCTAGCAGGATGCGGCCTTTTTCCATCGCGGTATTCTAGTCCTTTTTTATGCAAATTACTCGCTGACGATGCCAACCGGCGCCGTCTCTATCTTGAAGGCGGCCGAGATCAGTGCCCGAGTATAGTCGGTTTGCGGATTTTCAAAAATCTGCTGGGAAGGGCCGGCCTCGACGATCCGGCCATTGCGCATGACGATGACGTCGTTGGCAAGCGCCCGGACGACCTTGAGATCGTGGCTGATGAAGAGATAGGCGAGGTCGTACTTGGCCTGCAGATTGCGCAGGAGGTCGACGACCTGCGCCTGCACGCTCATGTCGAGCGCCGATGTGGGCTCGTCCAGCATGACGAAGCGCGGGTTGAGCACCATGGCGCGTGCGATGGCGACGCGCTGGCGCTGGCCGCCGGAAAATTCGTGCGGGTAGCGGTTGCGGGTCTCCGGATCGAGGCCGACCTCTTTCAGCACGGCCGCCACCTTGTCGTCGCGCTCATCGGCTGACAGCTTCGGCTCGTGGATCTTCAGCCCTTCCTCGATGATCTCGGCGATCGACATGCGCGGGCTGAGCGAGCCGAACGGATCCTGGAAGACGATCTGCAATTCGCGCCTGAGCGGCCGCATGGCGTTGAAGGTCAGCTGGTTGATGTCGCGTCCGTTGAACTGGATGGTCCCGGTCGACGAGATCATGCGCGCCAGTGCCAGGCCGAGCGTCGTCTTGCCCGAACCCGACTCGCCGACCACGCCCAGCGTCTGGCCGGCGCGCACGGTGACATCGATGCCGTCGACCGCCTTCACATGATCGACGGTGCGCCGGAAGAAGCCCTGCTTGATCGGAAACCAGACCTTGATGTCCTTGCCGGTCATCACCGGCTTGGCGCCGGCATTGGCCGCCGGCGGCTTGCCTTTAGGCTCGGCCGCCAGAAGATGCTTGGTATAGGCGTGCTGTGGGTTGGCGAAGATGTCCTTGGTCGGTCCGGCCTCGACGATCTTGCCCTTGGTCATAACGCAGACCCGGTCGGCAATCTTGCGCACGATGCCGAGGTCATGGGTGATGAACAGCATCGACATGCCCTTGCGGCTTTTGAGGCCCGCGAGCAATTCGAGGATCTGTGCCTGCACGGTGACGTCGAGCGCCGTCGTCGGCTCGTCGGCGATCAGCAACTCCGGTTCGTTGGCCAGCGCCATGGCGATCATGACGCGCTGCCGCTGGCCGCCGGACAGCTGGTGCGGATAGGCGTCGAGGCGTTTTTCCGGCTCACGGATACCCACTTCCTTGAGCAAGGCCAGCGTGCGTGCCTTGGCCGGGCGGTCGGCCATGCCCTGATGCAGCTTCAGGATTTCGACAATCTGGTGCTCGATCGTGTGCAGCGGATTGAGCGAGGTCATCGGCTCCTGGAAGATCATGGTGATCTTGTTGCCGCGCACCTGCCGCAACTGCTTCTCGTTCATGGCCAGCAGGTCGGCGCCCTGGAACAGGATCTTTCCCGAGGGGTGGCTGGCCGTCGGATAGGGCAGGAGCTTCAGCACGGACAGCGCCGACACCGATTTGCCGGAGCCGGATTCGCCAACCAGCGCCACTGTCTCGCCTCTGGCGATGTCGAACGATATGTGGTCGACGGCGACAGACTGGCCGCCGCCTTGGCTGAAGGCGACGCTGAGGTCCTGTATGCTGAGCAGAGGCACTTGGCTCATTTGAACGTCTTGCGCGGATCGAAGGCGTCGCGCGTTGCCTCGCCGACAAAGACCAGCAGCGACAGCATCAGCGAAATGACGACGAAGCCGGAAATGCCGAGCCACGGAGCATTGAGGTTGCGCTGCGCCTGCTTGAGCAGTTCGCCGAGCGAGGCGGAACCCGGCGGCAGGCCGAAGCCGAGATAGTCGAGCGAGGTCAGCGTCGAGATCGAGCCAGAGAGCAGGAAGGGCAGGAAGGTCAATGTCGCCACCATGGCGTTGGGCAACAGATGCCGGAACATGATCGTGCGATTGGGCACGCCGAGCGCCCGGGCCGCGTTGACATATTCGAAGTTGCGGGCGCGCAGGAACTCTGCCCGCACCACGCCGACCAGCGCCACCCAGGAGAACAACAGCATCAGCCCAAGCAGGATGAAGAAGCCCGGCGGCAGGATGGCGGCGACGATGAGCAGCAGATAAAGCACCGGGATCGCGGACCAGATTTCGATGAAGCGCTGGAACAGCAGGTCCGTCCAGCCGCCGAAATAGCCCTGCAAGGCGCCGGCGCCGACGCCGATCAGAGCCGAGCCGGCGGTCAGGATCAGGCCGAACAGCACCGAAATGCGGAAGCCGTAGATGACGCGCGCCAAGACGTCGCGCGCCTGGTCGTCAGTGCCGAGCCAGTTCCAGTTGCCGACGATACAGGCCGGATCGGCGGCCCCTTGCGGATACTGGTTGCAGCGCATCTTGGCGTCATATTCCCACGACGGCTTGGCCGGTGCTGCTTCCGGAATGGCGTTGTTGACGGTCTGGTAGGAATAGCGGATCGGAGGCCAGATCATCCAGCCATTGGCGTTGATCTCGTCCTGGATCACCGGATCGCGATAGTCGGTGACGGCATAGAAGCCGCCGAATTTTTCCTCGGGATAGGCGACCAGCACCGGAAACAGGATCTCGCCCTTGTAGGAAGCGATGATCGGCTTGTCGTTGGCGATGAATTCGGCAAACAGCGACAGCACGAACAGGACGAGGAAAACCCACAACGACCAGTAGCCGCGCCGGTTGGCCTTGAAATTCTGCAGGCGACGCTTGTTGAGCGGCGACAGAAATGGCCGTTTGATCCGCGCGGGAACCGTCTCCGCCGTGGCACTGGCCTCCGACATCAGACGTCTCTCCGCTCGAAATCGATGCGCGGATCGACCCAGGTGTAGATGAGGTCGGACAGCAATCCGACAAACAACCCAAGCAGCGAGAAGATGTAGAGGTTGGCGAACACCACCGGGTAGTCGCGCTCGACCACCGAGCGGAAGCCTAGCAGGCCGAGGCCATCGAGCGAAAAGATGTTCTCGATCAGCAGCGAGCCGGTGAAGAAGGCCGAGATGAAGGCACCGGGGAAACCGGCGATGACGATCAGCATGGCATTGCGGAAGACATGGCCGTAGAGCACCTGCCGCTCCGAAAGGCCCTTGGCGCGCGCCGTTACCACATACTGCTTGCGGATCTCCTCCAGGAACGAGTTCTTGGTGAGCAGCGTCGTGGTGGCGAAGGCAGACAGCACCAGCGCCGTCAGCGGCAAGGTCATGTGCCAGAAATAGTCGACGATCTTGCCTGGCCAGGACAACTGGTCCCAATTGTCCGAGACGATGCCGCGCAACGGAAACCAGTCCCAGAAGGACCCGCCGGCGAACAGCACCATCAGCATGATGCCGAACAGGAAGCCCGGAATGGCATAGCCGACGATGACGACGCCGCTCGTCCAGATGTCGAAAGGCGTGCCGTCCTTCACCGCCTTGCGGATGCCGAGCGGGATGGAGATCAGATAGGACAGGAGCGTGATCCAAAGCCCGATCGAAATTGAAACCGGCATTTTCTCGAGGATCAGGTCCAGCACCGAGATATCGCGGAAATAGCTGTTGCCGAAATCAAAGCGGGCGTAGTTCCACAGCATCATGCCGAAGCGCTCGAGCGGCGGCTTGTCGAAGCCGAACTGCTTCTCCAGCTTCTTGATGAATTCCGGATCGAGGCCCTGTGCGCCGCGGTATTTCGAGCTGACATCGCCGGCGACATCGAAGTTGGAGCCGCCCGCATCGCCGCCGCCACCGCCGAGGCGGTCGCTGCCGCCCTGGTTGGTCAGCTTGGCGATGACCTGCTCGACCGGGCCGCCTGGGGCAAACTGGATGACGGCGAAGGAGATCGCCATGATGCCGAACAGCGTCGGGATCATCAAAAGGATGCGGCGCAGTATATAGGCGCCCATCAGGCGTCCTGCCCGCGTTGGACTGCTATCTCAGCCTTTGCCAATTTTTGCCGCCTTGCCCTTATCGACCCACCACAGCGCCTCGACCGGAAAGCCGAAATCGGGTTTTTGCTCAGGAAAGCCGAACATGTCCCAATAGGCGCTTCGGTGATTCGCCAGGAACCAACTAGGAATCCAATCGCACCGCGCGCGCAAGACCCGGTCGAGCGCCCGCATTGCGACCGTCAGGCTTTCACGGTCTTTTGCCGCGCCCACTGCGCCGATCAGCGCATCGATCGCGGGGTCTGACGTGCCCGGCAGATTGCGTGAACCGGAGAGGTTGGCCGTCCTGGAATGGAAGAAGCCTTCGAGATCGTCCCGCGTCGGTGTCGCTGTGAACGAGAAAGCAGCTGACAGCAGATCGAAATCGAACGTCGCCTGCCTGGCCTGGTATTGCGCCGAATCCACCAGTCGGATCGTGGCGTCGATGCCGATCGCCTTCATGTTGGCGACCCAGGGCGAATAGACTTGCACGAAGGTGTCGTCGTCGACCATGAATTCGGCCGAAAGCCTGCCGCCCTTGCCGTTGACGACGAAATCGCCCGACCGTTTCCAGCCGGCTGCGGCCAGAAGCTTTGCCGCCTGGCCGAGCAGCTTGCGGTCGCGGCCGGAGCCGTCGGACGCGGGCTGGGTTACCGCCTCGCCGAAGACCGCCGCTGGCACCTGGCTTCGCAGCGGCTCCAGCAGCGCCAGCTCTTGCGGCGATGGCACACCTTCAGCGCGAAAATCCGATTTTTCGAAGCAGGATTGCGAGCGCTCGTAGGAGCCGTAGAAGAAGTTGCGTCGTGTCCACTCGAAATCGAAGCAGAGCGCGATCGCCTGGCGCACGCGCGGATCGCGAAACTGTTCACGCCGCTGGTTGACCGCCGTTCCCTGCATTGTCGGCCGCTTCTCGGCCGGGAATTCGTGCTTGATCACCTTGCCGGCGGTCAGTGCCGGGAAGTCGTACGCCGTCGCCCACACGCGCGAGGTGAACTCCTCGCGGTAGGTGATTTCACCCTTCTTGAAGGCTTCGAAGCCGGCTGTGCGGTTCTGGTAGAACTCGATGCGGATACGCTCGAAATTGTTCTGGCCACGATTGACCGGAAGGTCGCGGCCCCAATAGTCCGCCACCCGCTCATATTCGATCCACGCGCCGGCCGAGAAGCGCCCGACCTTGTAGGCGCCGGAGCCAAGCGGCGGGTTCAACTGCGAAGAGTCGAACGGATTGGCCGTGTAGAAGGCCTTCGACAGGATCGGGAACTCCACGACGTTGAGCACGGTGCGGGCCGATTGCTTGCCGGAAAAAGTAAGCCGCAGCGTGCGGTCGTCGACGGCAACGGCCTCGACCATGTGCGTCAGGGAAAGCGACAGGTCGGGGTGGCCCTTGTCTTTGTAGAGCTTGAAGGTGAAGGCGGCGTCCTGCGCCGTCAGTGGTGACCCGTCATGGAAGTGCGCTTCCGGGCGAAGCGAGAAGGTGAAGGAGTTCCGGTCGTCGGACAGCGTTACGCCGTCGGCGATCTGGCCATAGACGGCGTCCGGTTCGTCGAGTGCCCGCACCATCAGCCCATCGAAACACATCTCCATGCGCGGCGGCGCATCGCCCTTGTCGGCGAAGGAGTTCATCGTGTTGAAGGTTTGTGTGTCCTGGTTGTAGCCCCAGTTCGGTGGTGAGAAATTGAAGATCCCGCCAGTCGGCGCGTCGACATTGACATAGTCGAAATGGGTGAAATCCGGTCTGTATTTGAGGTCGCCGAAAGCGGAGAGCCCATGCAGCTTGGTGCCGGTTGCAATGTCGGCGAAGGCTTTGCCCGGCAGCAAGGCCGCGGCAGCGGCGGCGCCGCCCAATGCCAGGAAGCCGCGGCGGGGCAGCACTGCCATCGATCGCCGCCCCATCAATTGCCACCCTTGTATTTGGCCGCCAGTGCCTTTTCCTTGTCGAGGTCGATCCACCAGGAGTCGGGATCATAGCCGGCATAGGCGGGCTGCTTCTCGGGAATGCCGAACTTGTTCCAGTAAGCCAGCCAGATCGCCGAGCGGTAATATTGCGGCACGACGTAGAAATTCCACAAAAGTACACGGTCGAGCGCATGGGTGGCTGCGACGAGATCCTCGCGGTCGGTGGCGAAGATGACACGGTCGACCAGCGCGTCGACGGTCGGGTCCTTGATGCCCATCAGATTGCGGGAGCCCGGCGTGTCGGCGGCCTTCGAACTCCAGAAATCGCGCTGCTCGTTGCCGGCCGAATCTGATTGCCCGAACAGACCCGTGACGACGTCGAAATCGAAATGGGTGACGCGATTGACGTACTGCGTCTGGTCGATGATGCGCAACGAGGCGTCGACGCCGATCTTGCGCAGATTGGCGATGTAGGGGCTGGCGATCACCTGGTCGGTGTCGTTCCAGCCCAGAATCTCGAACTTGAACGGTTCGCCGGTCTTGGCATTGACCATCTTGCCGCCCTTGATCACCCAGCCGGCCTTGGCGAAGAGGTCGACTGCCTGTTTCAGGTACTTCCGTTCCGCTTGCGGCGAATCGTAGACCGG
The DNA here is from genome assembly GCF_016756475.1 of Mesorhizobium sp. 113-1-2. Lineage (NCBI taxonomy): Bacteria > Pseudomonadati > Pseudomonadota > Alphaproteobacteria > Hyphomicrobiales > Phyllobacteriaceae > Mesorhizobium > Mesorhizobium sp. 113-1-2. The sequence continues at coordinate 69,649 of NZ_AP023242.1, read as the reverse complement.
CAGCTTGTACTCTTGCGTGAAGAGCTCTGGCGGCAGCTTGTCGCGATACTTTTCCAGGATTTCCAGTTCCTTGCCTTGCGGCAGTCCGCTTGAGGCCAGGTCCGTGCCCTGGAAATAACTGGATGTGCGGGTGTTGAAGCCGAAGAACAGGGTGCGGTTCATCGACTCGAAATCGAACGGAATGGTCAGCGCCTCACGCACCAGCCGGTCCTGGAACAGTGGCCGCCGCTGGTTGAGGACGAAGCCCTGCATCGGCTGCGGCGAGTGGCTCTCGAAACTCTCCTTGATGACGTCGCCAGCCTTGATGGCCGGGAAAGTATAGGCCGTCGCCCATTTGCGCGAGCTGTATTCGCGGTTGAGATCTTCCAGTCCGCCCTTGGTGAAAGCCAGCCATGCGGCATTGTCGTCGAGGATATAGGTGAAACGCTGCGTGTCGAAATTCTCGCGGCCGATCTTCACCGGCAGCTTGGCCGCCCAATAGTCCGGCACGCGCTGCCAGACGACTTCCGAGCCCGGCTTGAAACTGGCGATCTTGTAGGCGGCTGAACCCAGTGGAATTTCCAGCGTTGGCTTGGTGACGTCGCGCTTCTTGCCGCTGGCGTCGGTGCCTTCCCACCAGTGCTTTGGCAGGACGGCGAGGTCGCCGATGATCTTCGGCAGTTCGCGGTTGCCCTTCTGGTTGAAATGGAACTCGACCTCGCGGTCGGAGATCGCCACCGCGTCGGTGACATTCTCGAAATAGCGGCTGTATTGCGGGCTGTTGGCCTTCAGCACCTGGAACGACCAGATCACGTCGTCGGCGGTGATCGGCTGGCCGTCATGCCATTTCGCGCGTGGATCGAGCCGGTATGTGGCCGAGGAATAGTCATCAGGATATTTGTAGGCGTCGGCGATCAGCGGATGACTGGTGCTGCCTTCATCGGTCGCCTGCTCCATCAGCGTGTCGTAGAGCAGGCCGCCGCCGAATCCGAAGAGACCCGCCGCCGGCGATCCCCGCACGATATAGGGATTGAAGCTGTCGAATGTGCCGAGCACCACCGAATTCAACGTGCCGCCCTTGGGCGCGTTCGGGTTGACGTAGTCGTAGTGCTGGAAATTGTCGCCGTATTTGGATTGGCCGATCAGCGATGAGGTGGTGCGCCACTCGTCGGCTCGGGTCGCTTGCAAGCCCGCCGCCAGCAGGCCCGCCGCCAGCAGCGACTTGAGAAGCGTTCGGCCAACCGTCATGCACTATCCTCTTCGCGATGCGTGCCAGATCATCCAGAAAGGCAATCTAGATGATTTGCCGCGCGTGAAAACCGCCATGCGCGGCTTTGTCGCCGCATATGCGTTTTTCCTAACGAAAAAGCCGGGCAGAACCCGGCTTTTCTATGAACGCTTCCATGACAACTTGGTTATTTGGCCGGCGCGGCCGGTGCCGGAGCCGCAGGCTTGGCCGGAGCGGCTGCATCGGCCGGCTTGGCCGGCGCCGTTGCGTCGGCCGCGGCACCCGGTGCCGGCAGCGGCTTGGGATTGTCCGACAGCGTGCGCAGATAGGCGATGACGTTGGCGCGGTCCTCGTCCTTGGGCAGGCCGGCGAAGCCCATGGCCGTGCCCTTCACGAACTTCTTCGGCGAGGTGATGAAGTGGTTGATGTTGTCGTAGGTCCACTTCTCGGTGCCGCCCTTGGAAAATTCCTTCATGCCGGCCGAATAGGCAAAGCCTTCATGCTCGGCGACCGGGCGGTCGACGAGGTCCCACAGATCGGGGCCGACCTTGTTGGGGCCGCCCTTTTCGCCGGAATGGCAGGCCTGGCACTTCTTGAACACGGCAGCGCCGGCCTCGACATTGGCGGTCTGCAGCAGATCGGCGATCGGCTTGGCTTCGGCGGCGGGTGCCGCCGGGCCGCCTTCGGCGGGCTCCGTGGCTTCGATGATGAAGCCGGGCTTTTCCGGGGCCGGCGAGGCAAACAGCGCGTCCGACACCAGGCCGACCGAGAAAACGACGAACACGGTTCCGAGCAATCCGGCGAGCAGTTTGTTGACTTCGTTGGAATCCATACGCCCCTTGCTCCCTTTTCCGGCGGACCGAACCGTCCACTCCGTCCGTCGGTATCGAGACCTGCCCTCCAGAGCCGGTCAAATCGGGCGGAAACTAGGTCTTTTGCTCGGGCGTTGCAACACCTATAAGGGCGCTGCCAGTGAGACCTTTTGCCACTTTTCCCCTCCTCTTTTCGAACGCCTTGCCATAGCGATGTCCACCTTGATCCTGATCCCGGCCCGCATGGCCTCCACCCGCCTGCCGGGCAAGCCGCTGGCCGACATTGCCGGCGCCCCGATGATCGTCCATGTCGCCCGCCGCGCGGCCGAAGCCGGCCTCGGCCGGGTGGTGGTGGCGACCGACACGCAAAGCGTCGCCGAAGCGGTGCGCACGCATGGTTTCGAGGCGGTGATGACGCGCATCGACCATGAATCCGGCTCTGACCGCATCCACGAGGCGCTGGTCGCGCTTGATCCCGGGCGCAAGGTGGAAACCATCGTCAATGTCCAGGGCGACCTGCCGACCATCGATCCCGGTATCATCGCCGCTTCGCTAAGGCCGTTCGAGAATGCGGCGGTGGATATCGCCACGCTCGGCGTCGAGATCGTCCGCGAGGAGGAAAAGACCAATCCCAACGTCGTCAAGATCGTCGGGTCGCCGCTGTCGGCCACCAGGCTGAGGGCGCTCTATTTCACCCGCGCCACAGCACCTTGGGGCGAGGGGCCACTCTATCACCATGTCGGCCTCTACGCCTATCGCCGCGCGGCACTCGAACGCTTCGTCGCGCTGAAACCATCGCCGCTGGAGCGCCGCGAGCGGCTGGAGCAGTTGCGGGCGCTGGAAGCCGGCATGCGCATCGACGCCGAAATCGTCCAGTCGCTGCCGCTCGGCGTCGACACGCCGGAAGACCTTGAGCGCGCCAGGATGATCCTGGCAAATTGACGGTCCCCGTAAACCGAGATCCCTTCGACCCCTTGAATCGAGACCCGGCCCATGCCTGAAAAGACCAACAGAATATCCTTCCAGGGCGAGCCGGGCGCCAATTCCGACACCGCCTGCCGCAACGTCTATCCCTCGATGGAGCCGTTGCCCTGCCCGACTTTCGAGGATGCCTTCAACGCAGTCGAGACCGGCAAGGCCGATCTCGCCATGATCCCGATCGAAAACACCATCGCCGGACGCGTCGCCGACATCCACCATCTGCTGCCCGAATCGAGGATGCATATCGTCGGCGAGTATTTCCTGCCGATCCATTTCCAGCTGATGGTGCTGCCCGGCGTCAGGCGCGACGAGATCAAGACCGTGCATAGCCACATCCACGCGCTTGGCCAGTGCCGCAAATACATCCGCAAGAACGGCTGGAAGGCGGTCGTCGCCGGCGACACGGCGGGTGCGGCCAAGATGGTCTCCGAGGTCAAGGACCGCACCATGGCGGCGCTGTCGCCGACGCTGGCCGCGACGCTCTACGGGCTCGACATCATCGAGGAGAATGTCGAGGACACGGATTCCAACGTCACCCGTTTCGTCGTCCTGACCAAGAGCAAGCAGTGGGCTGAGCGCCCTTCACCGGACGTCAAGATGATGACCACCTTCATCTTCCGCGTCCGCAACGTGCCGGCGGCGCTCTACAAGGCTATGGGCGGCTTCGCCACAAACGGCATCAACATGACCAAGCTGGAGAGCTACCAGCTCGGCGCCTTCACGGCGACGCTGTTCTACGCCGACATCGAGGGCCATCCCGACGATCCGCTGGTCAAGCTGGCGCTGGACGAGCTTCGCTTCTTCTCCCGCGAGGTGCGCATCCTGGGCGTCTACCCGGCCAGCGAGTCGCGCGAGCAGTGGAAGGTGGCGGACTGATCGCTGTTGAGCATGATCTCGGACAAACGGAAACCGTTTGTCCGAGAAAACCGGTTCCCACTTTTCGGGATCATGCTCAAATCACCGCGCCCAGCGGCACATAGTCAATCTCGAGAAATTTCTCGACCTCCGGCACCCAGCGGTCGCGCACGAAGGCGACATGGTCGGGATGGTCGTTGTACCTGGTGTAGGCGGCCTGGTCGGCGAACTCCATCGAGAAGCCGAACCGATAGTCGTTCTTGGGGCTGATCTGCCGCAACTGTTCGAAATGCGTGACGCCCCGGATCGCGGTGAGGATTTTCTTGGCATCGACGAGGAACCGCTTTTCCTCGAGCGAGTGCGGTGCATGCTTCAGCGTGAAGACGACGGTGTGCCGGATCATTTGTCTCTCCTGCAGTGACTTCCAGTATTGGCTATTCGCTGTCGACCCAGGCGCGGATCAGGTGATGCGCGATCGCCCCTTTCGGCGGCGTGACCAGGTTATCGGCATGCTCCCGGGCCAGCATCAGGCGCACCTCGTCGCGGCCGAACCAGCGGCAGTCTTCCAACTCGTTGAGGTCGGCCTGGATGTCTTCATTGAGCGGTTCGCCGAAGCAGCCGATCATCAGTGAATAGGGGAACGGCCAGGGCTGGCTGGCGTGGTAGACGACGCGGCCGAGCCGGATGCCGGCCTCCTCCAGCGTTTCGCGGCGCACCGCCGCCTCGATCGTCTCGCCCGGTTCGATGAAGCCGGCAAGCGCGGAATACATGCCCGGCGCGAAATGCCGGCCGCGCCCGAGCAGGCATTTCTCCCGCGTGGCCGTCAGCATGATCGCCACCGGGTCGGTGCGCGGGAAATGCTCGGTGCCGCAATTCGGGCAATGCCGCTTGTAACCGCCGGCCCGGATTTGAGATTCGGTGCCGCATTTGCTGCAGAAACGATGGCTGGCATGCCAGGCGAGCAGAGCAGCCCCTTGCGCCATGGCGCCGGCGGCCGCCTCGTCGATGAGCCCTTGCATATAGACCGATCGGTAGTCGATCGCCTTGACGGTCTCGGGCAACTGTTCGGCGTCGATTGCGACTGGCATCGCCAGCACCGGCCCCTGTTCGGAAAAGCCGAGCAGCACAGCCCCGGCAAAGGAAGGCTTGAAGGGCTCGCTGTCGGCGGCGCCGAACCATGGGTCCAGGCGGTCGCCCTGGCCGAGCTTCAAGTGGAGCCGGCCGCCATTCATCAAAAGCAGCCGCGTCGTTGGATCCGCCAGCGCCTTGTCGACCGAATCGTCGGCGCGATTCTCGGATTGCCGGTCGATCGTGTTGCCGGCAAAGCCGACGAACTGGCTCGGCTCGCGCAAAGGCGCGTCAAACAGGCGGAAGCTCATGCGGACTCTGGATGCTTTGGGATGAACACTGGGGAAGGCTTATAGCGCCGCCCTTATCGTTTCGGCAAACCGGCGCAGGTCGGAACCTTGATAGGGCTCGCGCAGGCCGTGCCCCCACACCGGGCCGGGCCAACCGGGATCGCCTTCGGACCGTGCGACGATATGGATATGCAATTGACGCACGATATTGCCGAGCGCGCCGGTGTTGATCTTGGTGCAGCCGGTCACTTTCTTCAGCGCCTGCGCCACCATATTGGTCTCGAAGGTCAGCATCGCCTGGTCGAGCGGCGTCATGTCGTGGATTTCTTCCGCTCCTGGCCGCTGCGGCACCAGAAGCAGCCAAGGCCAGCGGCGATCGTTCATCACCCGCAATTCGCACAGCCCAAGCCACATCAACTGCTCGCTGTCCGCCTCCAGCCGGGCATCCAGCGTGAATCCGGCCTTCAGGCCCGGCAGCATCGGCGTTTCCCTTGCTTTTCTTGGTTTACTCAAACCATGAACGCTAGAGCGGCTACATCGGGGCTGCAAGCGAATCTCTTGTGTGATCGCGCCGATTTGCCTGCGCACTTGCATTTCGTCGCGCAATTGCCGATATGGACAGCGGGAGGTTGGTGGTGGACGATCCACTCGCCAACCGGGTCAGGTCCGGAAGGAAGCAGCCCTAACGAGCCCGGAACGGGTCATTGTTCCAGCCTCCCACCTCTTCGGCCCTCCTCGCCACATTGACGACGCATTGCAGCGCGGGCGAGATTATGCGCAGGAATCGGCGCCTTTGGGCGCGGCCTTTTGGAGCTTAACGGGCGAATGAGCGAAGCCGGAAATTCGGGGCCAAAAAGCCTGGAGCCAAAAAGCCCGGATAATGAAAAGGCTGCTGCCTACCGCGTTCTGGCGCGCAAATACCGCCCGTCGAATTTTTCCGAGCTGGTCGGCCAGGAGCCGATGGTACGCACCCTCACCAACGCCTTTGCCACCGGCCGCATCGCCCAGGCCTGGATGCTGACCGGCGTGCGCGGTGTCGGCAAGACCACCACCGCGCGCATCCTGGCGCGGGCGCTGAACTACAAGACATCATCCGTGGACCAGCCTTCGGTCGACCTTGCCGTGCTCGGCGAGCATTGCCAGGCGATCATGGAAGGCCGCCATGTCGACGTCATCGAGATGGACGCCGCCTCGCATACCGGCATCGACGACATCAGGGACATCATCGAGCGCGTGCGCTACGCGCCGGTCTCGGCCCGCTACAAGGTCTACATCATCGACGAAGTGCACATGCTGTCGACGCAGGCCTTCAACGGCCTGCTGAAAACGCTGGAAGAGCCGCCGCCGCACGTCAAATTCATTTTCGCCACCACTGAAATCCGCAAGGTTCCGATCACCGTCCTGTCGCGCTGCCAGCGCTTTGACCTCAGGCGCATCGATGCCGGTGCGCTGGTCGCGCATCTTTCCTCGATCGCCGCCAAGGAAGGGATTTCGGTCGACGACGACGCGCTGGCGATGATCGCGCGCGCCGCCGAAGGCTCGGCCCGCGATTCGCTCTCCATCCTCGACCAGGCGATCGCGCATGGCGCCGGCTCCGTCAGCGCCGAGGCCGTGCGGGCCATGCTGGGCCTGGCCGACCGCGCCCGCATCGTCGACCTGTTCGAACATGTGATGAAGGGCGACGTGGCGGCAGCCTTGGCCGAGTTCCGCACGCAATACGACACCGGCGCCGATCCGGCCGCCGTGCTGACCGATCTTGCCGAGTTCAACCACCTCGTCACCCGGCTGCGTTTCGTGCCGACCGCCATGGACGATGCTTCGCTGTCGCAGGACGAGCGTGAGCGCGGAGCCGATTTCGCCAGGGCGCTGTCGGTCAGGGTGCTGTCGCGCACCTGGCAGATGCTGCTCAAGGGCATTCCCGAGGTGCAGTCCTCCAACCGGCCGGTCAGTGCCGCCGAAATGGTGCTGATCCGGCTGGCGCACGCCGCCGACCTGCCGACATTGGACGAGGCGCTGCGATCATTGGACGGGGCGGCACCGGCTCAGAATGGCGCATCGCGCCCGAACGGCGCGCCTGCGGGTTCCGGCAACGGCAATGGCGGTGGTGCGGGCGCGGTGGCGCAGACGCGCATGCCGTCCGGGTCCGGTGGCGCGCAGACCATGCGGCTGGTCGAGGCCACGCCCGCGCCGGCCGCCTTCGTCGCGCCGCCCGCGCCGGTGTCCGAGCCGCAACACGTGCCGGTCAGGTCGCTGGCGGACATCGTTGCCCTTGCCGGCGCGCAGCGCGACATCGCCTTCAAGGTGCTGGTCAAGCGCTGCATCCGTCCCGTGCGCTTCGAGCCCGGCCGCATCGATGTCAGCCTGACCGACGATGCGCCGAAGTTGCTGCTCAACGATTTGACGACGAAACTGCGTGCCTGGACCGGCCGCAGCTGGCTGGTGTCGCTGTCGAAGGAAGAGGGCGGCCAGACGCTGGCCGAAATGGAATCGACCAAGCGCGAAAACGCCTTCCTCGATGCCAAGAGCGATCCGACGGTTGCCGCCTTCCTGGCGCGCTTTCCCGGTGCCAAGATCATCGACGTGCGCATCCCCGACGCGCCGGAGGCGGAAACGGCCGAGGCCGAAGTGCCGGTCGAGCCGCCAGCGGATGACGACGAGACCTGATAAACCAAGACAAGGACCGGACCATGAAAGATCTTCTCGGCCTGATGGGTAAGGCGAAGGAAATGCAGGCCAAATTCCAGGCCATGCAGGACGAGATCGCCACGCTGGAAGCATCCGGCCAGGCTGGCGGCGGCCTGGTCAACGTCACCTTGACCGGAAAATTCGAGATGAAGTCGCTGAAGATCGATCCGTCTCTGTTCAAGGAGGACGATGTCGAGATCCTCGAGGACCTGATTCTTGCCGCCCACAATGACGCCAAGGCCAAGGTCGAGCAGATCATGCAGGAAAAGACCAAGGCGCTGACCGCCGGCCTGCCGATCCCGCCGGGAATGAAACTGCCCTTCTGATGCATGTCGCCCGGAACCGTGCAGCGGTTTTGGGGCAACGACATGCATGAAAGTTGAACCCAGCGGCGATGCGCCCATGACCGAAGAGCCGTCCGAAAGACTGATCGAGCAGCGTATCCGCAACAGGATCTACGAGATTCTGGAAATCCTTGCCGATAGCGACGCCGGCGTCGATATCGTCGGCATCAAAGGCTACTTCCACCTGTTCGAGGATTTCGTGCACCGCCCGTCGATCGAGGCCGGCACGTCGGCGCTGTCAAAGGAGGAGCGCGCAATCGTGCTGGAAATCGCCGAATTCCTCGAGGCGGCCTCCGAAACAAATCCCGATTTCACCAAGGCCGAATTCATCGACAGCGACTGGCCGGGAAGGATCGCGCCGGCGGCCAGGGACGCGCGGGCTTTGTTCCTCAGGCGCGGCCTGTTTTCGGAGAAGGTCGAGGAGCTCGAGCCGGGTCAGTCGGCCGTGATTGCGGCCGGGCGGTAGCGATTCCCAGGAAAAACGTTACGCGGTTTTTCCTGGAGCAATTGCGGCGAAACCAAGAGAGAGCGGTCATCGCCTTTGTGAAATGACGGCTCGATCTATCTGGAAAGCCTCGAAATTGTGCCTTTTCGGCAACAGTACGTTGTTAATAACGTTTTAGCCATCATTTTGCCTGAAAGTGTCTCATTCTTGCCGCAGCCTGGGGGCGGGCATCGAAGTGAGAGGGTAACCTGTTGATCGTCACGCGATGGAAGGCGCCGCTGTTGCTCGGCGTCATCACGTCTCCCCTGTTCCTGGCTGCCTGCAGCCAGACCACTTCGCACGGCATGTCTGTTGCAAGCCTGACCGATGCCATCACGCCGAGTTTCCTGAGCCGGCCCTTCAGCCACACGCCGAAGGACAGGGAATGCCTGGAAAGGGCGATGTTCTTCGAATCCAACCGGTCGAGCCGCGACGGCATGATCGCCGTCGGCACGGTGGTGATGAACCGCTTGCGCTCCGGCAACCACGGCAGCACCATCTGTGACGTGGTGGGTGAACCCGGGCAGTTCGCGCCGGGCGTCATGACCAGGCCGATGAATTCGCGCGCAATGCCCGATGTCGAGGAAGCCGCCGACGCCGTGCTCAAGGGCGAGCGCAAGGCCAAGCTCAAGAACACCATGTATTTCCACACCGCCGGCCTGCATTTCCCCTACAAGAACATGCACTACACCATGGTCGCCGGCGGCAATGCCTTCTACGAAAAGCGCGGCCGCAACTGGCAGCCGTTGCCGGATGAGCCAATGGTTGCCTCGGTGGCGCCGCAAGTGGTGAAGCCCGCCGCGCCGGTGACGATGGTCGCCTCGGCCGAGCCGGTGAGCACGGCCAAAACGTCCCGCACCGCTCCGGCGCAACAGGTCTTTATGACCGCCTCGGTGGAGCCGACGCGTCCGGCCAAAACCGCTGTTCGCACCGCTCCGTCGCAGCAGGTCTTTATGACTGCTGCTGCGGAACCGACACGTCAGCCCAAGACCAAGACCGCTCCGGTGCAAGAGACTTATGTGACCGCGGCTGCGGCGCCGACGGCAAAGTCGGCACGCGTGACCGTGAAGCAGACGGTGGTCGCCATGCAGGAACCGATGGAAGAACCGGATGCCGCCCGTTTTGGCGGAACCTTGAACACGAAGGTCATCAGTTCGGTTCAGGGGGAGCCGCAAGAGGCGGCGATGGGCTTCCAGTCGACGCCTGAGAACACCGATGCCATTGGCGCGATGATCGTCAGCCAGGGGCGGCCGCTCGAAGCCAACTGACCCGTATCGCCAAGCTTCGCATGGCAGCATGATGGATCGTGCTGGACGGGAACTGTTCCAAAGCGCTCTGAAAAATCCTAGATCAGGGCGATGTCCAAGCGAATCGCCGGTCCCGAGATCGAACGCCTGATCCAGCTGCTCGCCAAAGTGCCAGGGCTTGGCCCCCGTTCGGCCAGGCGCGCCGCCCTTCATCTGATCAAGAAGAAGGAACAGCTGCTGTCGCCGCTCGCCGCCGCCATGGGCGAGGCAGCCGACAAGGTGCGTATCTGCACGACCTGCGGCAATGTCGATACATCCGACCCCTGCATGATCTGCACCGACCCGCGCCGCGACGCTACCACCCTTATCGTCGTCGAGGACGTTTCCGATCTCTGGGCGCTGGAGCGGGCGGCGGCGATGAACGTACGCTATCATGTGCTCGGCGGCACGCTGTCGCCGCTCGACGGCATCGGCCCCGACCAGCTCAACATCCGCTCGCTGGTCGACCGCGTCGCCGGCGGCGAGGTCAAGGAGATCATCATCGCCGTCAACGCCACGGTCGAAGGCCAGACCACCGCGCATTATCTCACTGACCAGCTGTCGGGCTTCGACATCAAGGTGACAAGGCTGGCGCACGGCGTGCCGGTCGGCGGTGAGCTCGATTATCTTGACGAGGGCACGCTCGCCGCCGCGCTACGCTCGCGGACGGCGTTTTGACAACGTTGCGGGAAAGGATGCGGATCATGATTGCTGCGCGTCCTTCCAGGCTGGTGCCAGGCACCCCCCTCTGTCCTGCCGGACATCTCCCCCTCAAGGGGGGAGATTGGCAGTTTCGCGCTTGGCATTTTTTCTTGAGCGGTGGTGGTTGGCGAAAGCAGAGACAACAGTCGATCTCCCCCCTTGAGGGGGAGATGTCCGGCAGGACAGAGGGGGGCGACACAGAACGCGGCATTCGCCAGTTTTGTCTTGTATTCTTCCTGGCTGCTCTCGCCTTCCTTGTCTTTTCTGCCCCTGCCTCCGCCGCCAAGATCGACGACCAGTTCCGCGCCTGGCTGCAGGATGACCTCTGGCCGCAAGCCAAGGCCAAAGGCATCTCCAAACAGACTTTCGATGCCGCCTTCGACGGCATAAAACCCAATCTGAAGCTGCCCGACCTTGTCATGCCCGGCGAGAAGCCCAAGACGCCGCAGAAGCAGCATCAGGCCGAGTTCGGCTCGCCCGGCGCCTATTTCGCCGAGAAGACGGTTCGTGCGGTGACATCGGGCGGACGCGCGCGCGAAGCCACCAACGCCAAGACGCTGGCCGCGATCGAAAAACGCTACGGCGTGCCTGGCGAAATCCTTCTGGCGATCTGGGGCCGGGAGACCGGTTTCGGCGCGGCGAAGATGCCTTACGATGCCTTCGAGGTTCTCGGCACCAAGGCGTTCATGTCGACCAAGAAGGATTTCTTCCGCACTGAGTTGCTTGCCGCGCTGGAAATCGTTCAACGCGGCCTGGCCCCGGTCGGCGCGATGAAATCGTCCTGGGCCGGTGCACTCGGCCAGCCGCAATTCATGCCGACCTCTTTCCTCAAGCATGCCGTGGATTTCGACGGCGATGGCCGTGTCGACATCTGGAACTCGACGCCCGACGTGCTCGCCTCGATCGCCAACTATCTCGTCCATTATGGCTGGGTGAGGGGACGCGGCTGGGGGTTCGAGGTGACCGTTCCCGAGAGCGTTTCCTGCTCGCTGGAAGGCCCCGATCAAGGCAAGAAGATATCTGAATGGGCGGCAATGGGCATCAAGCGCGTTGGCGGAAAGCCGTTTCCGCCGAGCGAGTTGAAGGCGGAAGGCTTTCTGCTGATGCCGGCCGGCCGTAGCGGGCCGGCTTTCATCGCCACCCCCAATTTCTACGTGCTGAAGGAGTACAACACCAGCGACCTCTACGCGCTGTTCATCGGCCATGGTGCGGACCGCATTGGGCATGGCGACCAGACTTTTTCCGGCAACTGGGGACCGGTCGGCGATCTCCACCGTTCCGACATTGCCGGCTTGCAACGGACGCTGGAAGCCAAGGGCTATGATGTCGGCAGCGCCGACGGCCTGCCCGGCTTCAAGACGCGCCGCTCGATCGGCAAATGGCAGGTCAAGAACGGCCAGGCCGCGACCTGCTTTCCCGACGCCGGCCTGGTCGCCGCGCTGAAATAGCGCCGAAATTAGTAGATTTTTCCTTTTCCACGGCCTCGATTGGCCGGCCTGTTCGTCGACGTGCTGCCCGCCATTCTGGTCCAATGGGCCGTCGTATAAATGCTCGTTGCCGGCCACGAGGCCGCCGGATATGGTGTTGACCAACTGGACAAAAACCGCAACGGTAAGGGGTCGGAGGGCCGTCCTTAGGCCCCGAAAAGAGTTCTACAATCCTGAGCCGGGAACTCAGGTCAACAAACAACAAAACAGGGAACAATCACCATGATGATGGAAAAGTTTGCTCTACGCTCGCGCATCCTGCTTGCGGGTGCCGCCATGTCCGCGCTGCTTCTGGCCGGAGCGCCGGCGGGTGCGGTCACGCCCGCCGACACGCTGGTCGAAGGCTTCGCGATCGACGACATCATCTCCATGGATCCGGGCGAGGCGTTCGAGCTGTCGACCGCCGAAGTCACCGGCAACACCTATGATCTACTTGTCCGCCTCGACCTCAGCGATACCTCCAAGGTCAAGCCGGATCTCGCCGCGAGCTGGACCGTTTCTGATGACGGCCTGACCTATACATTCAAGCTCAAGCCGGGCCTCAAATTCGCCTCGGGCAACCCGATCACCGCCGCCGATGTCGCCTATTCGTTCGAGCGCGCCGTCAAGCTGGACAAGAGCCCGGCCTTCATCATCGGTCAGTTCGGCATCAGCGGCGACAACGTCACCGAAAAGGCCAAGGCCGTCGACGACTCAACCTTCCAGTTCACTGTCGACAAGGCCTATGCGCCGAGCTTCGTGCTGAACTGCCTCTCGGCAACGGTCGCCTCGGTGGTCGACGCCAAACTGGTCAAGGAACACGTCGCGGCGGTGACGCCGAGCGCCGACTACAAATGGGACAATGACTTTGGCAACGCCTGGCTGAAGACCGGCTATGCCGGTTCCGGCGCCTACAAGCTGCGCGAATGGCGCGCCAACGAGGCGGTCGTCATGGAGCGCAACGACAATTATTACGGCGAGAAGGCCAAGCTCGCCCGCGTCATCTACCGCAACATGAAGGAAAGCTCGGCGCAGCGCCTGGCGCTCGAAGCCGGCGACATCGACGTTGCCCGCAACCTCGAGCCGAACGATCTCGACGCCATTGCCAAGAACGCGGATCTTACCACCACCAGCGCGCCGAAGGGCACGGTCTATTACATCAGCCTCAACCAGAAGAATCCGAACCTCGCCAAACCCGAGGTACGGCAAGCCTTCAAATATCTGGTCGACTACGATGCGCTGAGCACGACCATCCTCAAGGGCATCGGCGAGATCCACCAGTCCTTCCTGCCCAAGGGCGACCTCGGCGCTGTGGACGACAACCCGTTCAAGCTGGATGTCGCCAAGGCCAAGGAATTGCTGGCCAAGGCCGGCCTGCCCGACGGCTTCAGCGTCACCATGGACGTGCGAACGGGACAGCCGACGACAGGCATGGCGGAATCGATCCAGCAGACGCTGGGACAGGCCGGCATCAAGCTGGAGATCATTCCTGGGGACGGCAAGCAGACGCTGACCAAGTACCGCGCCCGCAACCACGACATCTATATCGGCAATTGGGGCCAGGACTATTTCGATCCCAACTCCAATGCCCAGACCTTTGCCTCGAACCCCGACAATTCGGATGCCGGCAAGTCCCACACGCTCGCTTGGCGCAACAGCTGGGACATTCCGGACCTGACCAAGGAAACGGAAGCGGCCCTGCTGGAGAAGGATTCTGGCAAACGTGCCGACATGTACAAGGACCTGCAGAAGAAGATCCTCGACACCAGCCCCTTCGTCATCATTCACCAGCAACTGGAAGTGGTTGGTCTGCGCAAGAACCTCAAGGGCCTCGTGCTTGGCCCGAGCTTCGACACCAATTTCGTCGGGTCGGTCTCGAAGGAGTAACGCCTACGGACGCGCCGCATGAGCGCGATTGAAAACGAGAGCGGGCGCGGTAGCGCCCGCGCCGTCGCCCTTGCATCGGCGATCGGCCGCTTCCTGGTCATCGCGGTCACGACCTATCTTGGTCTGCTCGCGGTCACCTTCTTCATTGGCCGGGTCATCCCGATCGATCCGGTGCTGGCCGTGCTCGGTGATCGCGCGCCTCTCAATGTCGTCGAACGCACGCGCCGCGAGATGGGGCTCGACCTGCCGCTGGTCGAGCAGTTCTACATCTATGTGAAGAATGCCCTCAGCGGCGATTTCGGCACGTCGGTGCTGACCACCAATCCGGTCATGACCGACATCCGCCGCGCGCTTCCGGCAACGACGGAACTGGCGACGCTGGGGACACTGATCGGCGCGCTGTTTGGCGTACCGCTTGGCGTGCTGGCCGCGGTCAAGCGCGGCAGCCTCATCGATCAGGTCGTGCGTGTCATCGGCCTGATCGGCTATTCCGTGCCGATCTTCTGGCTCGGCCTGCTCGGGCTTGTGCTGTTCTATGCCAAGCTGCAATGGGTGGCCTTCCCGGCACGGCTCGACGTCGTCTACGAATACACCTTCACGCCGATCACCGGCTTCTACCTTCTCGATTCGGCGATGCAGGGTCAGTGGGATGTCTTCTACGACGCCTTCCGGCATATCATCCTGCCGGCCTCGCTGCTCGGCTATTTCTCGCTCGCCTATATCAGCCGCATGACGCGCTCGTTCATGCTCAACGAATTGACGCAGGAATACATCGTCGCGGCGCGCGCCAAGGGCTTGTCGGAAGCCCGCATCATCTGGGGCCACGCGCTGCGCAACGCTGCCGTGCCGATGGTCACGGTGATCGCGCTTTCCTATGCCGGGCTGCTCGAAGGTTCGGTGCTGACGGAGACCGTTTTCTCCTGGCCGGGCATCGGCCTCTATATCACCAATTCGCTGCAGAACGCCGACATGAATGCCGTGCTCGGCGGCACCATCGTCATCGGCTCGGTGTTCATCGGCATCAATCTCCTGTCCGACCTGCTTTACCGTGTGCTCGATCCAAGGACGAAATCCGCATGAGCGCCGAGGCGATCCAGAGCCGTCGCGACTGGCTGCTCAGCGAGCGGCCGGCCTCGCGCATGCAGGCAAGACTCGGCCGCGCCTATGTCGCGTGGCGGCGTTTTTCCGCCAATCGGCTGGCCTTTGTCGGCCTGCTGATCATCATCGCCCTGCTGGTCATCGCGGCCCTCGCCGGCGTGCTGGCACCTTACTCGCCGACATTCGGCGATCTCAAGAATTCGCGGCTGCTGGCGCCGAGCGCCGAACACTGGTTCGGCACCGACGACCTCGGCCGCGATATCCTGTCGCGCATTCTCTACGGCTCGCGCTGGACGCTCTATGTCGTCATTCTGGTCGCCATCATCGCCGCCCCCATCGGCCTTCTGGTCGGCACCGTCGCCGGCTATGCCGGCGGCTGGACCGACGCGATCCTGATGCGCATCACCGACATCTTCCTTGCTTTCCCCAAACTGATCCTGGCGCTGGCGTTCGTCGCAGCGCTGGGTCCCGGCATCGAGAATGCGGTGCTGGCCATCGCCATCACCTCCTGGCCGCCTTATGCGCGAATTGCCCGGGCGGAAACGCTGACGGTGCGCAATTCCGATTACATCAAGGCCGTGCAATTGATGGGCGCCTCGCCCTTCCGCATCGTGCTGCGCCACATCATGCCGCTCTGCATCTCCTCGCTGATCGTCAGGGTGACGCTCGACATGGCCGGCATCATCCTGACCGCCGCCGGCCTCGGCTTTCTCGGCCTCGGCGCGCAGCCGCCGCTGCCGGAATGGGGCACCATGATCGCGTCGGGCCGCCGCTTCGTCCTCGACCAGTGGTGGGTGGCCGGCGCGCCGGGTTTTGCCATCCTCATCGTCAGCCTCGGCTTCAACCTGCTTGGCGACGGCCTGCGCGACGCGCTCGATCCCCGGAGTGGTGACCAATGAGCGGCGACCAATGAGCACGGAGACGAAGACACTTCTCGACGTCGACGATCTGCGCGTCACCTTCCCGACCCGCACCGGGCTGATCGAAGCGGTGCGCGGCGTCTCCTTTTCGCTTGGCCGCGAGCGCCTCGGCATCGTCGGCGAGTCCGGCTCGGGCAAGTCGCAGACCGGCCGCGCCATCATGGGCCTGACGCCACCGCAGGCCAGGATATCGGCCAACAAACTGGTCTTCGACGGCATCGACCTGCTCGGCATCTCGCCACGCGAACGCCGGGCGCTGCGGGGCAACCGCATCGCCATGATCCTGCAGGATCCGAAATATTCGCTCGACCCGGTGATGAGCATCGGCCGCCAGATCGTCGAAACACTGCGCACGCATGAGAAAGTCTCCAAGGCAGAGGCGCGCGAGCGCGCGCTGGCCATGCTGGAAGCCGTGCAGATCCGCGATCCCAAGCGTGTTTACGACCTGCATCCGCACGAAGTCTCCGGCGGCATGGGCCAGCGAGCGATGATCGCGATGATGCTGATCGCCGGGCCGGAGATGATGATCGCCGACGAGCCGACTTCGGCGCTCGACGTCACGGTGCAACTCGACGTGCTCGGCATCCTCGATAAATTGGTCAGCGATCGTGGCATGGGGCTGATTTTCATTTCGCATGATCTGCGTCTGGTCTCGTCCTTCTGCGATCGCGTCATCGTCATGTATGCCGGCAAGGTGGTCGAGCAGCTCAAGGCGTCGGAATTGGGCCAGGCCCAGCATCCCTACACGCGCGGCCTGCTCAACTGCATGCCCAGGATCGGCTTCGAGCGCCACCCACTGCCGGTGCTCGACCGCAAGCCGGAGTGGGCGGCATGACAGCTGCGATCACCGTTGACGGGCTGGAAGTGATCTTCGACCGGTTTCGCGCGCTGAAAGGCGTCAGCCTCGAAGTCAGGTCAGGTCAATCCTTCGGCTTGGTCGGCGAATCCGGTTCCGGCAAATCGACGCTGCTCAGGGCGATCGCCGGGCTGGCGCCAGTCGCATCGGGCAGCATCACCGTCAACGGCAAGAAGCTTGGCGCGCGCCGCGACAAGACCTTTTACCGCGAGGTGCAGATGGTCTTCCAGGACCCGTATGGCTCGCTGCATCCGCGCCAGACGGTCGACCGTCTGCTGCAGGAGCCGCTGGCCATCCATGGCTTTGCCGACGGCGAAAAGCGCATCCAGCAGGCGCTCGACGAGGTTGGCCTCGGCAACGGTTTCCGTTTCCGCTACTCGCACCAATTGTCGGGTGGCCAGCGCCAGCGCGTCGCCATTGCCCGCGCGTTGATCCTCGAACCCTCGATCCTGCTGCTCGACGAGCCGACCTCGGCGCTCGATGCCTCGGTGCAGGCGGAAGTGCTCAACCTGCTGGAAGAAGTCCGCCGGCGGCGCAAGCTGACCTTCCTGATGGTCAGCCACGACCTCGCCATCGTCACCCATATGTGCGAACGGCTGATGGTGATGCAAAGCGGCGAGGCGGTGGAGAACCTCACGGCGGCCCAACTTGTCGCGCACCGCGTGACAGAGGATTACACGCGCAATCTGTTGCGGGCCAGCGAGGGGTTTGTGAGGACAGCCTGAATTCGTTTCTTGCTCTGTGCAGAACAGTCGTCTTGGGGAATTCCCATGGAGAAATGGAAGTTTGCGGACCCACCCAACGTCGCGGTGTTTCTGGATAGGGGCATCATAACTCGCGGCGATTGGATTGCATACGTCTCGCATGACGATGACGACGGCAGTTGGCAATTCCACAACAGCGAAACTGGACCTGTTGACGAAGGCGACATAATGATCGTCAGCTTGCAAAACGTTGTGCAGCGAGATGAAAGCATCCTGGCGTTGGCCGATTTGCCGGAAGGCTGGCACGCCTGGCGCACTTCAAGATCGTCGCCGTGGCAGCGCGCCAGGTCGCGCCATGTACCCTCCAACGACAACGAATGACCCGTCAAAACCTTAAGCTGGATCTTGCACTGGCTCGCCATTCTCCGGAACGGGCGGTTCTTTTCTGCCCTTCGGCTCCTTGATTCTGAACCACGTCACATAAAGCGCCGGCAGGAACAAAAGCGTAATCGCGGTGCCGGCGATGATGCCGCCCATCATGGCGTAGGCCATCGGGCCCCAGAAGACTTCGCGCGCGATCGGGATGAGTGCCAGGCTCGCCGCGGCCGCGGTCAGCGCGATCGGCCGCATGCGGTGCTCGGTTGCCTCGATGACGGCCGCCCAGCGGTCCTTGCCCTCCCGGACGAGGTCCTCGATCTGCACGATCAGGATGACAGAGTTGCGGATCAGGATGCCGATCAGCGCCAGCACGCCGAGGATGGCGACGAAGCCGAGCGGCGCGCCGCTCGGCACCAGGGCCGCGACCACGCCGATCAGCCCGAGCGGCGCCACAGCCACGACCAGGAACAGCCGCTGGAAGCTCTGCAACTGGATCATCAGGATTGTGGCCATGACGAAAAGCATCAGTGGCACGACGGCCGCGATCGGTCCCTGGCTTTTGGCGCTTTCCTCGACCGAGCCGGCGGTCTCGACCGAATAGCCCGGCGGCAGCTTGGCGATGAAGGCATCGACCGACGGCTTCAGTTCGTTGACCACGGTCGCCGGCAGCACGTCACCGACCAGGCCGGCGCGCACGGTGATCGTCGGAATGCGGTCGCGCCGCCATACTGTCGGTTGCTCCAGCTCGTAGCGGAAATTGGCCACCGCCGCGAGCGGGATGGCCTCGCCGGTGCTGGTCGGCAGCTGCATGTTCTGCAGCGTGCCGATCGAGCCGCGTTCGGCATCGCGTGAGCGCGCCACGACATTGATGAGATAGGTGGCGTCGCGCACCTGGGTGATGGTGGCGCCGCCGACCGTGCTGTTCAGCGCGCTGGCGATATCGGAGGAGGTGATGCCGAGCTGGCGCGCCTTGTCCTGCAGCACGTCGACCCTCAGCACGCGTTGCGGCTCGTTCCAGTCGAAAGTGGGTGCCGCGAGCTTCGGATTGGCCGAGATCAGGCCGGCGAATTCCTGCGCCAGGCCGCGCACCGTCTGGATGTCGGGACCGCCGACGCGGTACTGCACCGGACGGCCGACCGGCGGTCCGAGTTCGAGCAATTTGACGAAGGCGTCGGTGCCGACGAACTCCTCGCGCAGCAGCTTCTCCAGCGCTGGCTTGACCCGGTTGCGGGCCTCAAGGCTCTTGGTGACGATCACGGTCTGGCCGAAATAGGGGTTGGCCGGCTGCACGTCATAGGCCAGCACGAAGCGCACCGCGCCCTGGCCGATATAGGACGAGAAATGGTCGATGTCGGGATTGCCGACCAGCGCCCGCTGCTCGAAGCGCTCCATCTGGTCGCGCGTCTCGGCGATCGAGGAATTCTGCGGCAGGTTCCAGTCGACGATCAGCTCGGGCCGATCGGAAGGCGGGAAGAACTGCTGCTGGACGAGGCCGAAGCCGGCGATCGAGGCAGCGAACAGAAGCACCGTGACGATGATGGTCAGCCAATGGCGGCGCACCGAGCCGACAAGCACGCTCCGGAACAGCGAGGTGAAGCGTCCCGGCTGGTCGTGGTGCTTCGCCTTCATTGTCGCCGGCAGGATGGTGACGCCGAGCAGTGGCGCGAACAGCACCGCCACGATCCATGACACCAAAAGCGACACGGCGATGACGACGAACAGCGTGAAGGTGTATTCGCCGGCGGCACTCGAGTTGAGGCCGATCGGGATGAAGCCGGCGACCGTCACCAGCGTGCCGGTCAGCATCGGGAAGGCGGTGGACGTGTAGACATAGGTTGCCGCCTTGCGCAGATTGTCGCCAACCTCCAGCCGCGCCACCATCATCTCGACCGCGATCATGGCGTCATCGACCAAAAGGCCGAGCGCGATGATCAGCGCGCCGAGTGAAATGCGCTGCAGCGAGATGCCGAGATAGGCCATGACGGTGAAGGTGATGGCCAGCACCAGCGGGATCGACAGCGCCACGACGAAGCCGGCGCGCATGCCGAGGCTGATGAACGACACCGCGAGCACGATGGCCACGGCCTCGAACAGCGCCCGCGTGAAGCCCGAGACGGCCTCCTCGACGATAACCGGCTGGTCGGCGACCAGATGCACGCCAACGCCGACCGGCAGGTCGGCCAGCACCTTGCTCATCTCCTCATGCAGCGCCTCGCCAAACTGCAGCAGATTGGCGTTGGGCTTCATGCCGATGGCAAGCCCGATCGCGTCCTGGCCATTGAAACGGAACAACGCGCTAGGCGGATCGGCATAGCCGCGTGTGATCGTCGCCACGTCGCTCAGCCGGAAGAAGCGGTCGTTGACGCGCAGGTTGATGGCACGCAGGCTGTCCTCGGAGGTGAACTGGCCGCCGACGCGCACGCTGATACGCTCAGGCCCGGACTGGATGACACCGGACGGCGTGATCGCGTTCTGCGCCTGCAGGCTTGCCACGATCGCTTGCTGGTTGAGGCCGAGCGCCGCGATCTGGCGGGTCGAGAATTCGAGATAGATGGCCTCGTCCTGCGCGCCGACCAGGTCGACCTTGCCGGCATTCGGCACGGTCAGGATCTTGGTGCGGACATCCTCGACATAGTCGCGCAATTGGCGCGGCGTCAGCCCGTCCGAGGTGAAGGCGTAGATGTTGCCGTAGACGTCGCCGAAGCGGTCGTTGAAGAACGGCCCCTGCACGCCTTGCGGAAACTGCGCCTTGATGTCGTTGACCATGTTGCGCACCTGAATCCAGTTCGGCACGACATCGCGCGCCTTGGTGGTGTCCTTCAGGTTGACGAAGATGACGGTCTGCCCAGCGGTGGTGACGGACTTGGTATAGTCGAGGCTGTCGAGCTCCTCGAGCTTCTTCTCGATGCGATCGGTGACCTGTTGCAATGTCTCCTTGACCGACGCGCCCGGCCAGTTGGCCTGGATGATCATCGTCTTGATGGTGAAGTTGGGGTCTTCCTCACGACCGAGATTGAGATAGGAGAAGATGCCGGCCACCACGAAGACCAGCATGAAATACCAGACCATGGAGCGGTGGCTGAGCGCCCAGTCGGACAGATTGAAGCCCTTCATCAGACGCCGCCCTCCGGCACTTTGACTTTCTGGCCTTCGCTCAGACTGTGGACGCCTGCGGTGACCACGCGCATGCCGGCTTCAAGCCCTTCGGCGACCGTGAAGGTTTCGCCATTCTTCGAGGCGACCTTGATGTCGCGTGCGCTCACGCTCGATGTCTGCGGATCGACGATCCACACCTTGTCGGAACCGTTCTTTTCCAGCAGCGCCGAGATGGGCAGTTCGATCGTCGGCACCACCTTGGCCATGCGGGTCGCCGTCACCGTTGAGCCGAGCCGGAAGGCCTGCGGCGGGTCGGTGAGCGCGAGCTTGACGCGCCGGGTGCGGGTCGAGCCCTCGGCCTGCGGTGCGATTTCGCGCAGCTTGGCCTCAGTCTCGATCGTCGGCAGCGATTGCAGGATGACCTGGAACGGCGTGCCGGCGGTGAGGTCGCCGATCAACTGATCGGGAATATCGACCACCGCTTCACGCAGATCCGACCGCGCCACGGTGACGACCGTCTGGCCGGCCGAGACCGTCTGTCCGACCTCGGCGCCGACTGCGGTGACGACGCCGTCGAAATCCGAAAACAGCCTGGCATAGCCAAGCTGTTCCTGCGATTTCGCCAACGCGGCCTTGGCCCGTTCGACGTTGGCTTCCGCTGCTTTGCGTGCCTGCTGCGCGGCATCGAAGACGGCCTGCGTGGTATTGGCCGAGGCGAGCAGCTGGCGCTGACGCTCCTCGCTGGCGGCGGCGTTGGCGAATTGTGCCTCGGCATTGGAGAGCTCGGCCGTGGCCGCTTGCACCGCCAGCTCCAGCGCGGTCGGGTCGAGCGCGGCGATCGTCGTGCCCTTGCTGACTATGTCGCCGACCTTGACGTCGCGCGAGACAACCCGGCCGAGCAGGCGGAAGGCAAGGTCGGCGCTGATCTGCGGCTCGATCGAGCCGGCAAAGCCGAAGGTCTGGGTCGTGCGCGGCTCGACCACGACCGACAGCACAGGCCGGATGATCTCCGGCGGCTTTTGATCCGATTTCGAACAGGCGGCGACCGCGCCAAGCGCGAACAGGCCAAGCAGGATCCGTGGCGGCCGGTTCATTGGCCCGCTCCCAATATCTCGACAGTCTGGCCGGGATTGAGCAACTGCCCGCCTGCGGTCACGACGCTTTGGCCTTCGTTCAGCCCGCCGGCGATGACGACCGTGCCCGAATCGTAGGCCAGCACCTCGACCGGCGTCGGCGTCACCGCCTTGGTCGAAGGATCGACGATCCAGACCGCCGGTTTGCCGGCGCTGGAGGTCAGCGCCTGCCAGGGCAACAGGATCGCCTTCGTCGGCTTGGCGCTGACCGAGCCGATGACGGCCGCCCCCAGCGGCATGCCGGCGGGCGTGTCGGCAATGCCGATCTTGACCCGGATCGAACCGGAAGCCTGGTCGACCGCCGGCGAGATTTCGCGCACCTTGCCTGTCGCCCGGACCTGCGGGTCGGACAACAGCGTGATCGTCACCGCCGGCGCTGGCGCCGTCTTGGCGACCAGCGTCTCCTGCACGTTGAACACCGCGTCGCGGTCGCCATCCTCGGCGATGGTGAAGACGGTTTGCGCCGCTTGCACCACCTGGCCGGTTTCGACCTGGCGGGCGGTGATGACGCCGGGCGCGCCGGCCTTGAGCTCGGTGAAGGACAGGTTTTGCTGGGCGTTGGCGAATGCGCTCTGTGCGGCATCGACGCTGCCTTGCGCCACTTTCAGCGCCTGGTCGGCGGCGTCATAGTCGCGCCTTGTGGTGAAACCCTGGGCAAGCAGCGTCTTCTGTCGCTCGAAGGCGGCGGCGGACTGGGTCAGCTGCGCCTGTGCCGCGTCAAGATCGGCCTGTGCCGAGCGCAGATCGGATTGTTGTTCCTGCGGATCGATGCGGGCAAGCACGGCACCCTTGTCGACGTGCTGGCCGACATCGACAAGCCGCTCGGCGACGCGGCCGCCGACCCGGAACGACAGATTGTTCAGCGTGCGCGCGGCGATCACCCCGGTCAGCGAGGTCCTCGGCGCATAGTCGGCGATGACCACCGTTTCGGTGCGCACCATGACCGGCAGTTTCTTGTCCGCCGCTTCCTGCTTCTGGCAACCGGCCAACAGCAAGACGGCTGCGCAGGCGCACGCGGAGGCGATCGGAAAAGACAAAAGGCTGGAGGTTTTGACGGATGGCGGCGAGACGGACGATGTCGCGTTCCTGCTCATGGGCTCCCCCAGCCGCCGGTCGCTCGCTGACAGCGATGCCTTGCGGATGTCAGGAGGATAATCGATCTCCGCAAAAAGGAAACCGGTCTCGTACGCGTATCGGATGACTGGTTAAGGAGGCACCGAGATCAGGCCCAATCGCCAACCGGTGGTGCCGACTTGAGGAAAACGTGAAATAAGGTCAGAAGACATCTGATCAACGAGAACGGGCGCCGGCCCGATGAGGGATATCATGAAGAATTCAGCCATTTCCGAACGCAAGAACCAGTCGATCTCGCGCGGCGTCGGCATGACCACGCAAATCTATGCCGACCGGGCCGAAAATTCGGAAATCTGGGATGTCGAAGGCCGTCGCTACATCGACTTTTCCTCGGGCATCGCCGTCGTCAACACCGGCCACCGCCATCCCAGGGTCATCGAGGCGGTCAAGGCGCAGCTCGACCGTTTCACCCACACCTGCCACCAGGTCGTGCCCTATGAGAGCTATGTCAGGCTGGCCGAACGCCTGAACGCCATGCTGCCCGGCAAGTTCGACAAGAAGACGATCTTCGTCACCACCGGCGCCGAGGCGGTCGAGAACGCCATCAAGATCGCCCGCAACGCCACCGGCCGCCAAGCCGTCATTGCCTTCGCCGGCGGCTTCCATGGCCGCACCTTCATGGGCATGGCGCTGACCGGCAAGGTCGTGCCCTACAAGGTCGGCTTCGGCGCCATGCCGGGCGACGTCTACCACGCACCGTTCCCGGTGCCGCTGCACGGCGTTTCAGTCGCCGATTCGCTGGCCGCGCTCGACCGGCTGTTCAAGGCCGATGTCGATCCGGCCCGCGTCGCCGCCATCATCGTCGAGCCGGTTCAGGGCGAGGGCGGCTTCTACGAGGCGCCGCGCGAATTCCTGACCGCGCTGCGCAAGCTCTGCGACCAGCACGGCATGCTGCTCATCGCCGACGAAGTGCAGACCGGCTTTGCCCGCACCGGCAAGATGTTCGCGATGGACCATCATGAGGTCGCGGCCGACATCACCACCATGGCCAAGAGCCTGGCCGGCGGCTTCCCGCTGTCGGCCGTGACTGGCCGCGCCGAGATCATGGATGCGCCCGGCCCAGGCGGCCTCGGCGGCACCTATGGCGGCAGCCCGATCGGCGTTGCCGCGGCACACGCCGTGCTTGACGTAATCGAGGACGAAAAACTGTGCGACCGCGCCAACACGCTGGGTGCGCGGCTGAAGCAGCGCCTGCAGTCGATCCGCGACGACGTGCCCGAGATCGTCGACATAAGGGGCCTTGGCTTCATGAACGCGGTCGAGTTCAACGACGTCAAGAAAGGCCTGCCCTCGGCCGAGATCGCCAACGCCGTCCGGCTGAAGGCGCTGGACAAGGGCCTGATCCTGCTGACTTGCGGCGTCTACGGCAACGTCATCCGCTTCCTGGCGCCGATCACCATCCAGGACGAGGTGATGAACGAGGCGCTCGACATTCTGGAAAGCTCGATCCGCGAAGTCTGCGCTGCCTGAACCTCTTTACCTCCCCCTCGTGGGGAGGTCGGACCGCAGGGTCCGGGTGGGGGGCTTGGCGCCGACCCCCACCCCGCTGCTTCGCAGCGACCCTCCCCACAAGGGGGAGGGTAAGGGTGTCTATCCCGCAGCCCTTGCAGGCTCCTCCTGCTGAAAAGCAGCCAGCGCCGCTTTCAAGCCTTCAGGACCCATGGCCACGGTTTCCGGTGTCGGCGAGAAGCCGGCGCCGAGCATCTTGCGGCCGAGCATGTGGTCGCCGGGGCGGTTGACGGATTCGATGCCGAGCAGCCGGTCGCCGGCATAATGGTAGATGGAAAACTTGTTGTCGGGCAGGTCGCCCAGCACGACATGGCTGTCGCCGCCGGCGGTCAGCCCGACCATCTGAAGCTTCATGTCGCCAATGTCGGACCAGAACCATGGCACTGCCGAATAGGCGTCCGCGTGACCGGTAATCGTGCGCGCCGCAAGGCGGGCCTGGTCGGTGGCGTTCTGCACCGATTCCAGCCGCACGTCGCCGCCGGTGAACCAGTGCCGGTAAGAGGCGGCATCGCCGATCGCCAGGATTTCCGGCACCGAGCTGCGCATATGGTGGTCGACGCGGATGCCATTGGCGATGGTGAGGCCGGCGTCCTGGGCCAGTTCGACATTGGGCACGGCGCCGATGCCGACAATGACCATGCGCGCCGGCAGCCTTTCGCCCGACGAGGTGATCGCGGCGACGACATGGCCGTTTTCGCCTTCAAGCCTTGAAATCGAGGTTCCGGTGAGGATGCGCACGCCTGTCGCTTCCAGCCTTTGCCGGACATGGCTCGCCACCACGGGTGCCACGGCGCGGCCGAGCAGCCTGTCGACCGCTTCCACCACTGTTACCGTGCGGCCGGCCGCCCGCAGCGTCGCGGCGATCTCCAGTCCGATAAAGCCGCCGCCGAGGATGACGACATCTTCGCTCTGCGCGCTCAAGTCACGGATCAACCGTGCATCGGCCAGCGAACGCAACGACAAAACGCCGGACAGATCCGAGCCAGGCAGCGGCAAGGTGCGCGGGCGCGATCCGGTCGCCAGGATCAGATGGTCGAAGGCAAGCGCGCCGCCGCCTGATATCTCCAGGCAGTGTCCGCCGGCATCGATGCGGTCGATCCGCATGCCCGGCCGGTAGTCGATGGTGTTGCCGGTATAAAAGGCCTCGCCACGCAAGGGTTGCGGCTTGGCCTCGGCGTCCTTGATGAAGGTCTTCGACAGCGGCGGCTTGTGATAGGGCAGCTCGTTCTCGTCGCCGATAAGGATCACCGGTCCGTCATAGCCGTCCTCGCGCAGACTGGCGGCCGCTTGCACGCCCGCATGACCCGCACCGACAATGACCACGCCGTTCTTCATCGCATTCCAATCCTGATTCGATCCTAGGATGTCTCGCCAGCTGGCAATTGTCTGGCGCCGCCGCAAGACGGCGTTTGCGGGTCGCACCCGGAATGGTGGCTGTCAATCGTACAGTTCCGCAGCGAGACCGCTGCAGGATTGTGTAAAGTTGAGCTTTGTAGTTTAGAATAATTCTAAACTATTGTTTCGATTGGCTTTTCCTGTCGATTTTCATTGACTTCCACCGACGTCGAAGCTTTATGGAAGCCTGCGCGTTGGCGCATCCCTTTGATGTTTGGGCCTTGAACCCGTTCGATTGGAGGCATTTTGGTGTCTTTCTTCCGCGAACCGCGCGATGACGCGGCAAGTTTTGCGCCTTTTGGCATCGAAATGGCCTGGCGTCGGCCGCCGCGCGCGGCGTTTATGGAATTTCCGAGAAACTGGAGAGCGATAATGACAGCACGATACGGCGGCAGGTTTGCGGCGATTGGTGCCACGGCGCTGCTGACGGCGGCGGTGTTTGTGTTGCCTGCCAAGGCGGAGACCGAGGCAAAGGCCGTTATCAAGACCTATGCCGACATCGGGCTCGCCAAATACGAGGATTCGCTGACCACGGCGCAGGCCCTCGACAAGGCGGTCGACGCGCTACTGGCCAACCCGTCGGCGGACACGCTCAACGCCGCCCGCGACGCCTGGAAGGCCGCGCGCGTGCCCTATCAGCAGACCGAAGTCTATCGCTTCGGCAACAAGGTCGTCGACGATTGGGAAGGAGAGGTGAATTCCTGGCCGCTGGATGAAGGCCTGATCGACTATGTCGCCAAGAGTTATGGCACGGAATCGGACGCGAATTCGCTCTATACGGCCAATGTGATCGCCAACAAGGAAATCGAGATCAACGGCAAGAAGGTCGATGCCTCGAAGCTTTCGCCGGAATTCCTCTCTGGCACCTTGCAGCAAGCCGGCGGCATCGAGGCCAATGTCGCCACCGGCTATCACGCCATCGAATTCCTCCTCTGGGGCCAGGACCTACACGGCACCGGCCCGGGCGCCGGCGAGCGCCCCCACACTGACTACGACCTCAAGAACTGCACCGGCGGCAATTGCGATCGCCGTGCCGAATATCTGAAGTCCGTCACCACCCTGCTGGTTTCGGACCTGCAGAAGATGGTCAACGACTGGAAGGAAGACGGCGCGGCGCGCAAGAACCTCGTCGATGGCGAGCCGAATACGGCGATCTCGGTCATCTTCACCGGCATGGGCTCGCTGTCCTATGGCGAACTGGCGGGCGAGCGCATGAAACTCGGCTTGCTGCTGCATGATCCGGAGGAGGAGCAGGACTGCTTCTCCGACAACACCTACAATTCGCATCTCTACGACGCCATCGGCATCCGCGCTGCCTATCATGCCAACTATGTCAGGCTCGATGGCACCGTCGTTTCAGGCCCCTCGGTGGCCGATATGGTCAAGGCGGCCGACCCGGCGATCGACAAGGAACTGTCTGACAAGCTCGACGTCACTGTCGCCAAGATGGAGGCGATCAAGGCCCGGGCCGAAGCCGGCGAGGCCTATGACCAGCAGATCGCTGAAGGCAACACGGCAGGCAACGCCACTGTGCAGGCGGCGATCGATGCGCTGATCGACCAGACCAAGTCGATCGAACGTGCCGTCGGCTCGCTGAAACTCAACGCCATCGCCTTCGAGGGATCCGACAGCCTCGACGCACCTGACAAGGTGTTCAAGTAAGACCTGGAACCTGATCTGGAGCCGGGCGACCGGCTTCGGAATGGGCTTCGGGACCAGAACAAGCCACACGGCGCGGGAGGCGCCGTCAGCCATCCGAGCACTGTAAATGCTGATCTGCCATTGCAACATCATCACGGAGAAGGAGATCGAGCAGACGATCATCGGGCTGCTGGACCAGGACCCTTGGCAACTCATCGTGCCGGCCAAGGTCTATCACTCGATGCAGAAGCGTGGCCGCTGTTGCGGCTGCTTCCCAAATGTGGTCGAAACGATCATTCGGGTCACCGAAAATTACCACGCCCGCTCGGAGGCGAGCGGCGTGGATATCGTTTCACATCTGGATCGCGTCAGAGGCCTGCGCGTCCAATACGGGAGCAGAACCCATGAAAGGCGAAATTCAGATCATCGAGCGGCTTAACGAGGCTCTTTTCCTGGAGCTTGGAGCCGTCAATCAATATTGGGTGCATTTCCGTCTGCTCGAGGATTGGGGGTACACCAAGCTGGCCAAGAAGGAGCGGGCTGAATCGATCGAGGAGATGCATCACGCCGACAAGCTCATCGCCCGCATCATCTTCCTTGAAGGCCATCCGAACCTGCAGTCCGTGGCGCCGCTGCGCATCGGCCAGAACGTCAAGGAAGTGCTCGAATCCGACCTTGCCGGAGAATATGACGCACGCACTGCCTACAAGCGTTCGCGCGAGATCTGCCACGAGATTGGTGATTACGTGACGATGAAGCTGTTCGAGGATCTGCTGGCTGACGAGGAAGGTCACATCGACTTCCTCGAGACGCAGCTCGACCTGCTCGCCTCGATCGGCGAGGAGAAGTACGGCCAGCTCAACGCCGACGCGGCCAACGAGGCGGAGTAAAGGCATGCGGGAATGCGGCGCCTGCTAGAATTCTTGCGCCGCTCGCGGCGGGCCGCCGGCTCGCCGCTTCTCCTGAAAAGACCAGCCGGACTGGCTCGTCGCACCGTTCTGGTGTTGGCGCTGACATCGTCGGCGATTGCCGGCGAGCTTCAGCCAGCCGGGCTCGCCACCACGCGTAGTGACCTCGATCCAAAAGATCAGGCGCGTGTCATCGCCGTCACCAGGCCGACCACGGATTTCTCCAAACCCGAGCCGTTCGAGCTGATGCAAGGCGGCGCCGGCACGTCTGAGAAAGACGTCAGCCGCGACGCCTTCTCGCAATCCTCGGCCACCCTCACCTTCGAGGAAGAGGGCACTTTCAAGCTGGGCAACGCTTTGTTTCGCAAGAACTGGGTGTCGTCGCCATCCTCGACACAAGCGTCCGACGGGCTTGGTCCGCTGTTCAATGAACGCGCTTGCCAGAACTGCCACCTGAAGGACGGCCGCGGTCGTCCGCCACAAGGCGATACCGGCACCACCTCGATGTTCCTGCGGCTGGCGCGCGACGCCAGCAGCGCCGACGAAAAAGCAGCCATTGCCAGCCACCAGATGCTGAATTTTCCCGATCCGGTCTATGGCACGCAGTTGCAGGAACTGGCGGTGCCCGGCCTGCCCGGCGAAGGCCGCATGCATGTCGACTATCAGGAACGTAAGGTGGAGCTGACGGATGGCGACGTGGTTTCGCTGCGCGAGCCCAGCTACTCCGTCACCGATCTCGGCTACGGGCCGCTCGATCCGCGCACCACCCTGTCGCCGCGCCTGACGCCGCCGATGATCGGCCTTGGCCTGATCGAGCAGATCGCGCCGGCCGATATTTTGGCTCATGCCGATCCGGACGATTTGGACGGTGACGGCATTTCCGGCAGGCCCAACACTGTGCGCGACGGTCAGACCGGTGAGCTGACACTTGGCCGTTTCGGCTGGAAGGCGCAGACCGCGTCGATCCGTCAGCAGGCGGCGGACGCCTTTGCCGGCGACATCGGCATCTCGACGCCGGAAGAGCCAAAACATTGGGGCGATTGCACCGCGGCGCAAGCAAAATGCCTCGCCATGCCGAATGGCGTGCAGGCGCGTCTTGGTCCGGTCGAGGCGCCGCCGCCGGTGATGGATCTCGTCACCTTCTATTCGCAGAATCTTGCCGTGCCGGCGCGCCGCGATCTCGCTGCACCTGATGTGCTCGCCGGCAAGAAGCTCTTCTACGAGATCGGCTGCGTTTCCTGCCACACGCCGAAATTCGTCACCCGTCGCGATGCGCCCAACAAGGCGCAAGCCTTCCAACTGATCTGGCCCTATTCCGACTTCCTGCTGCACGACATGGGTCCCGACCTGGCCGACGGCCAGGCGGTGGGCGATGCGACGGGCAGCGAATGGCGCACCCCGCCACTGTGGGGCATCGGCCTCACCGAGACCGTGAACGGCAATTCCTTCTTTCTGCACGATGGCCGCGCGCGCAACCTGACCGAGGCGATCCTGTGGCATGGTGGCGAGGCGCAGAAGGCGCGCGCCCGCTTTGCCGCTGCCAACGCGGCCGAGCGCGATGCGCTGGTCAAATTCCTGGAGTCACTGTGATGCTGAAGCGCTCTGCCCTGGTTCTCATTTTTCCGCTGGCTTTGCTCGGTGTTTTCCCGGCCTCGGCGGCGGTGAAAGCCTCCGACATCATCCAGCGGGCGATCGACGGCTTTGTCCGCCCGGCCTATGCCGATTTGCACCAGCATACCGAAATCCTGACGAAGGCGATGCACAAGCTCTGCGACGCGCCTTCGCAAGGGGAACTCGATGCGGCGCGAGCCGAGTTCTCGGCCACGGTCTATTCCTGGTCGTCGGCCGAAATCATCAGCTTTGGGCCGATCAAGGAGAACAACCGGCTGGAGCGCATCCTCTACTGGCCGGATCGCAAGAGCATTGGCCTCAAACAGGTGCAGGCGGCACTGGCGGACAAGGACCCGACCGCTACCGATCCGGCACAGCTCGCCGGCAAGAGCGTCGCCATGCAAGGGCTGGGTGCGCTGGAATTCGTGCTTTTCGGCGACGGCGCCGATGCGCTGGCGGGCAAGGACGATCCCTATCGATGCGCCTATGGTGCTGCGGTCGCGGGCAATATCGAAACCACGGCTGGTGACGTCAGCGCCGCCTGGAACAAGCCGGACGGTTTTGCCGCGCTCTGGGCCAATCCGGGGCCGCAGAACCCGCTCTACCGCGACGGCAACGAAGCGGTGACCGAGCTGGTCGGTGTCTTCATCAACGAGCTGGAGATGGTGAGGGATGTCCGGCTGAAAGGTTTCCTTGGCGGCAAGCCGGAGGCCGACAAGCCGAAACAGGCGATCTATTGGCGGTCGCAAAACACCGCCAATGCGCTGGCCGGAAATCTCGCCGGCATCGACGCGCTGTTCCAGGCCTCGAAGCTTGGCGATGCCCTGCCGCCCGATGCGCGCTGGATGGCGGAGTCGATCCATATCCAATTGGTCAACGGCGTCGCCACCGGCAAATCCATTCAGGGTCCGATCGACAAGGCGCTGACGGACGCGGCGCGGCGCGAAAAACTTGAGCATTTCGCGTTGATCACCTCCAGCCTTTCGACCCTGATCGGCACCAGGCTGACCGCCGAATTCGGCCTGACCGCTGGGTTCTCCTCGCTGGATGGGGACTGAGCATGCGCACGCCGCTCGTTGATCGTCGTGACTTTCTGAAAGCCGCAGGCATCGGCTTTGCCGCCGCAATGGCGCCACCTGCGTGGGCGGCGACGCTCGCGGCAGACGCCGTCTTCGCCACCGCTTTCGTCAAACGTGACGGCAGTTTTGGCGCGGCCGTCCTGTCCGAGGCCGGCAAGGTGCTGCATGCGATCGACCTGCCCGATCGCGGCCATGACGTCACCTTCGATCCCCTGTCGAAGCGTTCGGTGGTCTTCGCCCGCCAGCCCGGTACCTTCGCCGTGGTGTTCGACCACACCGGGCGCGATGCCCCGCAGACCATCGCCAGCATCACTGGCCGACATTTCTTCGGTCACGGCGTGTTCTCACCCGACGGCGCGCTGCTCTATGCCACCGAGAATGATTTCGACAACGCGGCCGGCGTCGTCGGCGTCTATGATGCGCGGGCGAAATTCAGCCGTATCGGCGAATTCCCGACCTATGGCATGGGCCCGCACGAGCTTCTGCTCATGGGTGACGGCCGGACGATCGCGGTCGCCAATGGCGGCATCGAGACCCATCCCGATTACGGCCGCGCCGAGCTCAACATCGCCACCATGAAGCCGTCCTATGTGCTCATCGACCGCGTCACCGGCGACCTCATCGAAAAGCATGAACTGCCGGCTTCCCTGCACCAGCTGTCGATCCGCCATATGGACACCGACCAGGCCGGCACGGTCTGGTTTGGCTGCCAGTACCGGGGGCCGGGCAGCGATCGTCCACTGCTGGTCGGCCGCGCCGCGCGCGGCAAGGAGTTGCAGCTTCTCGACATGCCGCCGGACGTGTTGTCCGGCTTCCGCAACTATATCGGCTCGGTCGCCGCCAATGCGACAGCCGGCACCGTCGCCGTCTCGTCGCCGGAAGGCAATTCGCTTGTCGTGATCGATGCCGCCAGCGGCCGGGTCGTCTCGACCAGCGCGCTGGTCGAGGTCTGCGGCCTGGCGCCGGTTGGATCGGGCTTCATGGCCACCACCGGCGCCGGCGAGATCATCGAGGGCAGCGGCGCGACCCGGGTAGAGCCGGACTATGTCTGGGACAACCACATGCTGCGCATCGAACGAGTCTGACAGCGCGCCGGCGGAACCGAAGCCGCTTAACAAATTATGCTTGCGGTGGCGCGCCTTGGCGGGCACAGGGAAGTTGTTTTTCGGAACCGGTCGTTTCATGAAAGTGCTCGCCATCGACTGTGCCGCCAGCCTCTGCGCCGCCTGCGTCTACGACGCGGCGGCCGGGCGGGAGCTTGGCCGCACGGTGCTCGATCTCGGCAAGGGCCATGCCGAGCACCTGATGGCCGTCATCGCCGAGGCGTTGAAGGCGGCCGAAACCGACTATGCCGGCCTTGGCGCCATTGCCGTTTCTGTCGGTCCCGGTTCGTTCACCGGCCTGCGTGTCGGGGTCTCTACGGCACGTGGCCTCGCGCTGGCGTTGAAAATTCCGTCGATCGGTGTGACAACGCTCGAAGCGCTGGCCGCCGAGGCCGCAGCGGCATTTCCCGGCCGTGCCGTGCTGGCGGCGCTCGATGCCGGCCGCGAGGAGATCCATGCCGCGCTGTACGACAGAACGTTAGTTTTGACTTACGGTCCGGCGGTGACCACATTGCCGGAAGCCACTGCCTTGGCGATCGAGAACTCTGCGGTGCTCGCCGGTACCGCGGTGGCACAGATAGCGGCCTTGGCCGGGCGTGGTTTCGATATCGGGCCTCAGACGGCCACCGCTGATATTCTCACCTACGCCCGTCTGGCTGCGGCAAAGGGGCAAGGCGAAAGGCCGAAACCGCTTTATCTGCGCGGTGCCGACGCCAAGCCGCAGGCCGGATTCATTTTATCAAGGCTCAGACCATGATCCCGAAAAGTGGAAGCCGGTTTTCGGAAAAGATCATGGTCAAAAAAGAAAACGAAAATTAATGCGCATACCTTTTCTCCAGCCGCGCCGCCGGGACTATGCTCTCGAGCCGCTCAGGATCACCGACAGCCCCGCGGTGTCGTTGCTGCACCGCGAGGACTTTGTCCGCCCGTGGACCGATGGCGAGTTCGCCGCTCTGCTCGAACAGGACACCGTGTTCGGTTATGCCGCGCGCGAGACCGGGCAGGGCGCCAAGCCGCCGGTCGGCTTCGTGCTGGCGAGGCTGGCGGCAGGCGAGGGCGAGATCCTGACCGTCGCGGTGGCGCGCTCGCATCGCCGGCAGGGACTGGGTTGGCAGCTGATGGACGCGGTGCTGCGTGAACTGCACGCGCAGCGCGCCGAAGCGCTGTTCCTCGAGGTCGACGAGACCAACGTCGCCGCGATCGCCCTCTACCGTCGGCTGGGCTTCCGCGAGGTCGGCAAGCGCCCGGATTACTACAAGTCGCCCGATCGCGGGCCGACCGGCGCGCTTGTCATGCGCCGCGATCTTCGCTAGCCAGAGATCGGGTAGGCGCAGGACAGTATGATCGGAAAAATCAGGATTTTCCTGGCCCTGGGCCTTGTCGTCGCCGGTTCGCTGGTCCTGGTGCCATTGCAGATCCTGTCGATGAAGACCGGCTGGTGGCCGGAAACCGTCATTCTCAAGATCTGGCACAGGCTGATCCTCAGGGCGCTCGGCATGCGCGTCCATGTCAAGGGGACGCTGTCCGACAAAAGGCCTTTGCTGGTTGCCGCAAACCACATCTCCTGGACCGACATCATGGTGCTGGGCTCTTTTGCCGATGTGAAATTCATCGCCAGGGCCGATATGGAAGGCTGGCCGCTGATCGGCATGCTGTCGAAACTGCAGCGCACCGTCTTCATCGAGCGCGAACGCAAGCGTTCCTCGGGCGACCAGGCCAGCGAGATCGCCAGCCGCATGGCCAAGGGCGACGCCATGGTGCTGTTCGCCGAGGGCTCGACCGGTGACGGCAATGCCGTCCTGCCGTTCAAGAGCACGCTGTTCGGCGCCGCCTCGATGGCGATTTCGGAGGGGGCGGCCGAACAGGTGTTCATCCAACCGGTGGCGATCGCCTATACGCGCCTGCACGGCGTGCCGCTCGGCCGCCGTCACCGGCCGATCTCGGCCTGGATCGGCGACGAGGATCTGATGCCGCATCTGAAAGTGCTGATGACGGAAGGCGCGCTCGACGTCGAGGTGCATTTCGGCGAACCGATCGCCTTTGCCAGGGGCTCGAACCGCAAGGAAACGGCCAGGTTGATGGAAGGCCAGGTGCGCGAGATGATGCGGGCGGCACTCGCCGATCCGCGCCCGAGCCGCTAGCCCAAGCCCCGCGCCTTCGGGTGTACGCCGAGAATCGTCTGTTTTTTGTCACGGAAAGGCGTTAGAAGCCGCCGGATGGACTTGAACACGATCGAAAACGACAACATCGCTACCTCGGCCGGAGAGCCGGCGGTGCGTGCCACGGCAGCGAAGAAGGTCTTCATCAAGACCTATGGCTGCCAGATGAACGTCTATGATTCACAGCGCATGGGCGATGCGCTGGCCGCCGACGGCTATACCGCGACCGATGCCATCGACGAGGCGGACCTGGTGCTGCTCAACACCTGCCACATCAGGGAGAAGGCGGCGGAAAAGGTCTATTCCGAGCTCGGCCGTATCCGCGACATGAAGGCGGAGCGCGCCAATGCCGGCCGCGAATTGCTGATCGGCGTCGCCGGCTGCGTGGCGCAGGCCGAGGGTGCGGAGATCATCAGGCGCTCGCCAGCCGTCGATCTGGTCATCGGGCCGCAGACCTATCACCGTCTGCCCGACGTGCTGGCACGGGTTCGCGGCGGCGAGAAGATCGTCGAGACCGACTACGCCATCGAAGACAAATTCGACCATCTGCCGCAGCCCAAGCGCGCCGAGGTGATCAAGCGCGGCGTCACCGCCTTCCTCACCGTGCAGGAAGGCTGCGACAAGTTCTGCACCTTCTGCGTCGTGCCCTATACCAGGGGCTCCGAAGTGTCGCGGCCGGTGGCGCAGATCGTCGCGGAGGCCGAGCGCCTGGCTGAAGCCGGCGTGCGCGAGGTGACGCTGCTTGGCCAGAACGTCAATGCCTGGCATGGCCAGGGCGAGAACGGCGAGGAATGGGGTCTTGGCCGCCTGCTGTTCCGGCTGGCCGAAATCCCCGGACTGGCGCGGCTGCGCTACACCACCAGCCATCCGCGCGACATGGACGACGAACTGATCGCTGCCCACCGCGACCTGCCGTCGCTGATGCCCTATCTGCATCTGCCGGTGCAATCGGGGTCCGACCGCATTCTCAAGACGATGAACCGCAGGCATACGGCCAGGGATTATCTGGCGCTGCTCGATCGCATCCGCACCGCCCGGCCCGATATCGCACTGTCCGGCGATTTCATCGTCGGCTTCCCCGGCGAGACGGAGGCCGATTTCGAGGCGACCATGGAACTGGTGCGCCAGGTGAACTACGCCTCGGCCTTTTCGTTCAAATATTCGCCGCGCCCCGGCACGCCGGGCGCCGAAATGGCCGATCACGTGCCCGAAACGGTCAAGGACGAGCGCTTGCAGCGCCTGCAGGCGCTGCTCTTGAAGCAGCAGCAGGACTTCGGTTCGAGCCTGGTCGGCCGCACCATCGACACGCTGATCGAGAAGCCCGGCCGGCAGGCCGGCCAGAAGGTCGGCCGCTCACCTTGGCTGCAGCCGGTTATTGTTGATGAAAAGGCCGGCGAAATCGGTGACATTATCCAGGTGCGAATCACGAAGACGGGCTACAATAGCCTGTTCGCCGAGTTGGCCTGATGCATGTCGCTCAAAAGTGGTCCCGGTTTTGGGACAACGACATGCATAGCAACAGATCTCGGCAGATGAGGAGAGACGGTTGAGCGCAGCAGAGCTGAAGAACCTGCCCCCGGTACCGGCATCTGGGGCTTCTGACATGGCGCACATCGTTCTGACTTTCGACAACAACAAGCTTGCCAGCGCCCTTTACGGTCAGTTCGACGAGAACCTCGCCCGGCTCGAGCAGAAGCTCGGCGTCGACATCCGCTCGCGCGGCAACCAGCTGACCATCAAGGGGTCGGCTTCTGCCGCAGAACAGGCGCGCCGCGCCTTGGACAATCTCTACGGGATTTTGCAGAAAGGCGTCGATATCGGCCAGTCCGACGTCGATGGCGCCGTGCGCATGGCGGTCGCCGCCGACGATCAGCTGACCCTGCCGACGCTGGAGCGCAAGGGCAAGGTCTCCGCCGCCCAGATCGCCACCCGCAAGAAGACGATCTATGCCCGTTCGCTGAACCAGGACGCCTATATGCGGGCGCTGGAGCGGTCGGAACTGGTGTTCGGCATCGGTCCGGCCGGCACCGGCAAGACCTATCTGGCGGTGGCGCACGCGGCGATGCTGCTTGAGCGCGGCATGGTCGAGCGCATCATCCTGTCTCGACCGGCCGTCGAGGCCGGTGAGCGGCTGGGCTTCCTGCCCGGCGACATGAAGGAAAAGGTCGATCCCTATCTGCGGCCGCTCTATGACGCGCTCTACGACATGATGCCGGCCGACAAGGTCGAGCGCGCCATTGCCGCCGAAGTGATCGAAATCGCGCCGCTCGCCTTCATGCGCGGCCGCACGCTGGCGCATGCCGCGGTCATCCTCGACGAGGCGCAGAACACCACGCCGATGCAGATGAAGATGTTCCTGACCCGTCTTGGCGAGAATTCTCGCATGATCGTCACGGGCGATCCGACGCAGATCGATCTTCCGCCGAGCACCAAATCGGGCCTGGTCGAAGCCTTGCGTGTCCTCGACGGTGTGGCCGGCGCGGTCACCGTGCGTTTCAACGATGTCGACGTCGTTCGCCATCCTCTGGTGGCCGAGATCGTCAGGGCCTATGACCGTGACGCCAAGCTGGCGCGCGGCCTCGGCGCCGAGAATTGATTTTTGACGATGCGGCTTCATGCCTGAAGACAAAATATCCGGCGACGGGAGGCCTCCCGTCGACATAGATATATCGGTCGAAGCGGGCGACTGGCCCGATGAGGCAAGCCTGACGCGGCTGGTCGATCGCGCGGTTGACGCGGCTTTCGCCGAGACCGGCGTGACGGGCCGTTCCGAACTCAGCATCGTTTTTTCCGACGACGCCCATATCCGGACACTCAATGCCGACTGGCGCGGCAAGGACAAACCCACCAACGTCTTGTCTTTCCCGGCTTTTCCGTTTGTGGAAGGCGGCCCACTGCCGCCCATGCTGGGCGATATCGTGCTCGCCGCCGAGACGGTTTCACGCGAAGCGGCACTGGAAGACAAGCCGGTGCAGAACCATATCACCCATCTCGTCATCCACGGCCTGCTGCATTTGCTGGGCTATGATCACGAGACCGATGCCGAGGCCGAGGAGATGGAGGCCATCGAACGCGCAGCGCTCGCAAGGCTTGCCATTCCCGATCCCTACGCGTAACTACATCTGACAATTGACCGGACGACGATGAACGACAAACCAGAGACTGCCGCCCGCCCCGACGCCGGCAGTGCGCCCAAGGCTTCCGATACGTCGGAAGAGGGATCAAGTCCGAGTACCGTAACCGGCAGCGCTGCCAGCGAGCCTTCGCCTGCCGGACCTTCCCTGTTCGACCGTGTCTTGGGCTTGTTTCGGCAACGCAACGGCACCAGCCTGCGTGAGGAAATCGCCGGCGCGCTGGCCGAGACCGCCAGCGACGCCGAATCCTTCTCGCCTGGCGAGCGCGCCATGCTCAACAACATATTGCGCCTGCGCGAGGTGCGCGTCGAGGACGTCATGGTGCCGCGCGCCGACATCGAGGCGGTCGAGATCACCACGACGCTCGGCGATCTCCTGGGCACCTTCGAACAATCCGGCCATTCCCGCATGCCGGTCTATTCCGAAACGCTCGATGACCCGCGCGGCATGGTCCATATCCGCGACGTGCTGGCCCACATCACCAAGCTCGCGCGCGTCAAGAAGGGCCGCACAACCCGGAAAACACCTGTCGCCACGCAGCTCGATCTCGCCCAGGTCGACCTTGCGCGCACCATCGGCGAGCTCAATCTGATCCGCCAGGTTCTCTTTGTGCCGCCATCGATGCTTGCTTCCGACCTGATGGGCCGCATGCAGACGACGCGCACGCAGATGGCGCTGGTCATCGATGAGTATGGCGGCACGGACGGGCTCGTCTCGCTCGAGGACATTGTCGAGATGGTCGTCGGCGACATCGAGGACGAGCATGACGACGACGAGCCGATGATCACCCAGGCCGGCGACGGCGCCTTCATCGTCGACGGCAAGGCCGAGATCGACGAGGTCGCCAAGATGATCGGCGAGGACTTCGCCGCCGGCGAACATGGCGAATATGTCGACACCATCGGCGGCATGATCTTCAACACGCTCGGCCGCGTGCCGGCGCGGGGCGAGGTGGTGCAGGCCATTCCGGGCTTCGAGTTCCATGTGCTCGATGCCGATCCGCGCCGCGTCAAGCGTGTGCGCATCGTGCAGAGCCAGAAGGGCGAGCGCCGCCGGCGCGCCACGGCCCGTACCGAACAGGCCTGAGATCTCCGCTCGCCGATGACGATCGACGACCCGTTCAAGCATGCGAGCCTTGGGTCCGGCGTCATCTACAGGGATCCTCGCGCGGCACTGGTGTGGCTCGAAGCGGCTTTCAGCTTCGAGCGCAGCATGGTGGTGAGCGACGCGGAGGGAAAGCTGATCCACGCCGAGATGCGGTTCGGCGACAGTTACATAGTCGTCGATTCCGAATGGGCTGATTATGTCGCGAGCCCGGCGTCGGTCTCGGGCAAGAACACGCAGTCCGTGTATGTCAGGCTGAGGGACGGCCTGGATGCGCATTGCGAGCAGGCGCGGGCGGCCGGCGCTGACATAATCCAGGAGCCCACGGACCAATTCTACGGCGAACGTCAGTATCGGGCGCGCGATCCCGAGGGTCATGTCTGGACCTTCACGCAGCCCATCCGTTCCGTTTCCCGCGAAGAGGCCGAGCAGTTGAGCGGTCTGCGCATCGAGGGTTGGCACCGGTAGAGCGCGACGGGTCATCGCCGCTGACAGCCCGGCGTTTGGAGCGCGGGCCGCGGCCTGATAAATCTTGCGTCGTGATTCGCGCGACTCGGAAGTATGCATGGAGCGCCTTGCCGGCCGGATAATTCTGCTTTGGGGCTGGCGACGTGCGCTCGTGGCCTTTCTTGCCGGGGCGCTGGCGGTGCTTGGCCAGGCTCCCTACGATTTCTTCGCCGCCTGCTTCATCTCGTTTCCGCTGCTGGTCTGGCTGCTCGACGGCGCGACCGGTGAAGCCTCCGGCAGCCTGTTCCGGCGCTTGCGGCCGGCCTTCGCCGTCGGCTGGTGGTTCGGTTTCGGCTATTTCCTCGCCGGGCTCTGGTGGATCGGCTCGGCGCTGCTGGTCGAGGCCGACGAGTTTGCCTGGGCGCTTCCCTTCGCCGTGGTCGGCATTCCGTTCGCGCTCGCCTTTTTCTATGGCTTCGCGACGATGGTCGCCCGGCTCCTGTGGAGCAGCGATATCGGCCGCATCGCCGCCCTTGCCTTCGGCTTCGGCCTGACGGAGTGGCTGCGCGGCTTCCTGTTCACCGGTTTTCCCTGGAATGCCATCGGCTACGCGGCAATGCCGGTGCCTCTTCTCATGCAAAGCGTGTCGGTGACAGGCATGATCGGCATGAACGCGCTCGCGGTGTTCCTCTTTTCTCTGCCGGCGCTGCTGGCGGCGCGCCGGCATCTGCGCCTGGGCGCCGCATTGTTTGTCTTGCTTGTCGTGGCCCATGTCGGCTTCGGCTATGTCAGGCTTGCCGCACCGGAAAAGCCGGCGGAGCGCAGCCTGGATGTCCGCATCGTTCAGCCGGCCGTCGACCTCAGTGAAAAATGGGACGCTTCGGTGCGCGATCGCATCTTCGCCACCTTGCTCGGCCTGTCCGCCAAGGCGCCAGACCCTGGTCACGGCAAGCCGCAACTCATTCTCTGGCCGGAAACCTCGGTGCCGTTCCTCTTCACCGAACGCCCCGACGCGCTGACGGCGCTGGGCGACATGCTGGCGGATGGCCAGATGCTGATCGCCGGCGTCGTTCGCGAGGAAGGTGGCTCGGCGGCCAGTGCCGACAGCCGCTATTACAATTCCGTGGTGGCGATCAACGACAAAGGTGAAATCGCCGACGCCGTCGACAAGGTCCATCTGGTGCCGTTCGGCGAATATCTGCCTTTCGCCGACCTGTTCAACCGTTTCGGCATCGCACAGCTTGTCGCCGGCCCGGTGACGTTCGCCGCCGGCAACGAGCGCCACGCCATCACGCTGCCGGGCGGCATCCTTGCCTTGCCATTTATCTGTTACGAGGTGATCTTTCCCGATCTTGTGGCAGTTGACGCTACGTCAGCGCAGCTTATTGTGAACGTTACCAATGATGCCTGGTTCGGGGACACACCGGGACCGTATCAGCATTTCAGGCAGGCCCAGATTCGCGCGGTGGAGAACGGATTGCCCTTGCTGCGTGCTGCCAATAACGGCATCTCGGCCGTCGTCGACCCACACGGACGCATCGTCGATGCGCTGGCGATCGATGCGCGCGGAGCCATCGATGTGAAGGTGCCGATTTCCGCACAGGCGGTCGTTTCCTCGGGCCAGCGGCGCATTAACGGAATGCTGATCATGTTGCTGTTTGCGCTTGTGGGGGCGCTGTCGAATGTAAGGCAACGGCTACGGGTGAATTGACAGTCGACACATTAGAAACTCATACTGTATCGCCTGAAATTTCTC
This sequence comes from Mesorhizobium sp. 113-1-2, assembly GCF_016756475.1. Lineage (NCBI taxonomy): Bacteria > Pseudomonadati > Pseudomonadota > Alphaproteobacteria > Hyphomicrobiales > Phyllobacteriaceae > Mesorhizobium > Mesorhizobium sp. 113-1-2. The sequence continues at coordinate 28,417 of NZ_AP023242.1, read as the reverse complement.
GAAGCCGGTGGATCGTTCTGTTGGGGCAGTCGCCCCCGGCTTTTTTTGGGCGGGAAAAAAATCACAAAGCCGAAAAAATTCGGCGAGGAAAAAATGACAGAAGAAAACAAGAAGAAACCGAATCCGATCGACATCCACGTTGGAAGCCGCGTCCGGCTTCGCCGCAACATGCTCGGAATGAGCCAGGAAAAGCTGGGCGAAAATCTCGGCATCACATTTCAACAGATCCAGAAATATGAAAAAGGCACCAACCGCGTCGGCGCCAGCCGGCTGCAGGCGATAGCCTCCATACTCGGCGTGCCCGTCGCCTTCTTCTTCGAGGATGCGCCGGGCCAGGAAGCCGTGGCTGGCCGTGGCTTTTCCGAGGATGCATCGATGGCTTTCGCCGTCGAATTCTGCGGCAGTCCCGAAGGCCTTCAGCTCAACCGGGCCTTCGTCAAGATCGCCGACGTCAAGGTGCGCCGCAGGATCATCGACCTGGTGAAGTCGCTCGCTGCCGACGATCTCGACTGACCGACAAGGCGCTGCCAACCGGCGGCAGTCGCCGCCGGTGGCACAAGATATCGACATCGACAGTCGTGCCAGAATGGCGGCAACGCTTGACGAGCGGCGCTTTGCCCCGCTAACACGTGGCGCGCCAAAATCGGCAGCCTGCCGATCGTTTTTCAAGAGGGGACACCCGTGACGCGGCAGAACTACTTCTTTACCTCGGAATCCGTTGCCGAGGGCCACCCCGACAAAGTCTGTGACCGGATCTCCGACGAGATTGTCGATCTGGTCTACCGTGAAGCCAAGAAGACCGGCATGGACCCGTGGAAAGTCCGTGTCGCCTGCGAGACGCTGGCGACCACCAACCGTGTCGTCATCGCCGGCGAAGTGCGCGTCCCCGAGACGCTGCTGAAGAAGGACAAGGCCGGCAATATCCTCAAGGATGCCGCGGGCCACCCGGTCGTGAACCCGGCAAAATTCAAATCCGTCGCCCGCAAGGCGATCCGCGAGATCGGCTACGAGCAGGCCGGCTTCCACTGGAAGACGGCCAAGATCGAGGTGCTCCTGCACGGCCAGTCGCCCGACATCGGCCAGGGCGTCGACAACGCCGCCGACCGACAGGGCGAGGAAGGTGCAGGCGACCAGGGCATCATGTTCGGCTACGCCTGCCGCGAGACGCCGGATCTGATGCCGGCGCCGATCTACTACAGCCACAAGATCCTCGAACTTCTGGCCGCCGCCCGTCACGAAAACAACGGCGAGGCCGGCAAGCTCGGCCCGGACGCCAAGAGCCAGGTCACGGTCCGCTACATCGACGGCAAGGCCGCCGAGGCAACGCAGATCGTGCTGTCGACCCAGCATCTCGACGCGACTTGGGATTCCAAGAAGGTCCGCAAGGTCGTGGAACCCTACATCCGCGAGGCGCTTGGCGATCTCAAGATCGCCGACGATTGCATGTGGTACATCAACCCGACCGGTAAGTTCGTCATCGGCGGCCCGGACGGTGACGCCGGCCTCACCGGCCGCAAGATTATCGTCGACACCTATGGTGGCGCGGCACCGCATGGCGGCGGCGCCTTCTCCGGCAAGGACACCACCAAGGTCGACCGTTCAGCGGCTTACGCGGCGCGCTATCTGGCCAAGAATGTCGTGGCGGCGAAGCTTGCCGACCGCTGCACCATCCAGCTTTCCTACGCCATCGGCGTCGCACAGCCTCTGTCAGTCTATGTCGACCTGCACGGCACCGGCAAGGTCGACGAAGCGAAGCTCGAGGATGCGCTCCGCACGGTGATGGACTTGTCGCCGTCGGGCATTCGCCGTCATCTCGACCTCAACAAGCCGATCTACGCCAAGACGTCGTCTTACGGCCATTTCGGCCGCAAGGCAGGCCGTGACGGGTCTTTCTCCTGGGAAAAGACCGATCTCGCCAAGGCGCTCAAGGATGCTGTCGCGGCCTGAGCCGCGACAGACCTGCCACCAGATGAGCCCGCAAGACAGGCCAAGCCGTGCGACCGAAGCCTTCTTCGGTCGTCGGCGCGGCAAGCCGGTTCGCCCGCAGCAGGCGGCGGCGCTGGAAAGCGGGCTTGGCGCCTATCGGCTCGATCTGGCGGCTGAGGCGCCGTCGGATCTGCGCACTTTGTTTGAGACTGAAGTTTCGACTGTCCGGCTCGAAATCGGCTTTGGCGGCGGCGAACATCTTCTGCACCGCGCCATCGAGGCGCCGACAACCGGCTTCATTGGCGTCGAGCCCTTCGTCAACGGCATGGCCAAGATGATGATGGCGGTGCGGGCGAGGCCGCTGGCCAATCTCAGGGTCCATGATGACGACGCCACCCTGCTGCTCGACTGGCTGCCGCCGGCCTCGCTCGATGGTCTCGATCTTCTCTATCCCGATCCCTGGCCGAAGAAGAAGCACTGGAAGCGGCGTTTCGTCAGCCCCGTCAATCTCGACCGTTTCGCGCGCGTCCTGAAACCGGGCTCAAAATTCCGCTTCGCGTCCGATATCGACACCTATGTGAACTGGACCTTGCTGCATTGCCGGGCGCATGGCGCCTTCACATGGCAGGCAGCGGAAGCTGCCGACTGGCATCGCCCCTATGAGGGCTGGCCGGGCACGCGTTACGAGGCGAAGGCCATTCGCGAGGGCCGGCGGCCTGCCTATCTGACTTTTGTCAGGAAATAGGCCGCCTCACGGCGCCTCCCGCGAAGTTTTCAGAAACGGCCGATCCTGTTGAAGATGGCTGGGTCCATGCCGAGCTTGCGCAAATCGTCGGCGCGCGGCTTGCGGCCGGCTTCCACGGCGCGCGATGCGGCGACCGCGCTGCCGAATGCGGTGAAGAGATCGCCCAGGGCGGAAAATAGTCTGCGGTTGCTCATGATCTTGTCCTTTCGCGCGCCACCGCGCGCCGCTTCTGTTCGTGTCGTGGCTAACAAATAGGAGCGCCCCGCCGGCTCTCACAGGGGGATTGGCGCATGGTGGCCATGCGCCTGGAGCAATGCTGCGCCGTCAGGCCTTTTGCCGAACCGGTACGGCGGGCTTGAAACACCGGCCATGTTGGTTTATATCAGCCTCAAATTCTTGGTCGGTATGACGAAGAGTGGGTCCACCCGGTCCCGCTCTTTTTTATTACCTGCCGATAGGTTCGAAACGACAGGTACTTGATGACTGCAACGGCAAGCGAAGGTGACGACCGCATCATCCGCGAAAGCGGCATCGATGCGCGCATTGCGCTGATCGTTCAGCCGGTGCTGCGCGGCATCGGCTTTCGCCTCGTGCGGGTGCATCTGTCCGGCCAGAACGGGCTGACGCTGCAGATAATGGCCGAACGCGAGGACGGCACCATGACCGTCGAGGATTGCGAAGAGGTCAGCCGCGCGGTGTCGCCGGCGCTCGATGTCGATGATCCGATCGAAAAGGCCTATCATCTCGAAGTCTCTTCGCCTGGCATCGACCGGCCGTTGGTGCGCAAATCGGATTTCGTGACCTGGACTGGTCATCTGGTGAAGATGGAAACGTCGGTCATCGTCGCGGATCGCAAGCGCTTCAAGGGCAAGATCGCCGAGGCCGGCGAGAACGACGTGCTGATCGAGCGCGACAAGGCGGCCTATGGCGAGGAGCCGACAGTGCGCGTGCCTTACGACGCCATTGCCGAAACCCGGCTGATCCTGACTGACGACCTCATCCGCGACGCGTTGTCGAAGGACAACAGGGCGCGCAAGGAAGCCAAGAAACGCCGCGGCGAACCGGATGACGACGTGCCCGAGGGTGCGGAAGCGGACGCCACGGAAGAACACGAACAGGAAAGTTGATTGAGCTGCTGGGCGCAAAGGTCCGGCAAACAGGCTCGGGAGAAAAAACATGGTTGTAAGCGCCAACAGACTTGAACTGCTGCAGATTGCCGACGCGGTCGCGCGTGAAAAGTCGATCGACAAGTCGATCGTCATCGCCGCCATGGCCGACGCGATTCAGAAGGCGGCGCGCTCGCGTTATGGCCAGGAGACCAACATCCGCGCCGACATCAACCCGAACACCGGCGAGATGAAGCTGCAGCGGCTGATGGAAGTGGTCGAAAAGGTCGACGACTACGCCACGCAGATCGCCATTTCCTCGGCCCGCGAGCGCAATCCCGACGCCCAGCTCGGCGACTTCATCGCCGAACAGCTGCCGCCGATGGATTTCGGCCGCATCGCCGCGCAGTCGGCCAAGCAGGTCATCGTGCAGAAGGTGCGCGAGGCCGAGCGCGACCGGCAGTATGACGAGTACAAGGACCGCATCGGCGAGATCGTCAACGGCACCGTCAAGCGTGTCGAATATGGCAATGTCATCGTCGATCTCGGCCGTGGCGAGGCGATCATCCGCCGCGACGAGTTGATTCCGCGCGAAAACTACAAATATGGCGACCGCGTCCGCGCCTATGTCTACGACGTGCGCCGCGAGCAGCGCGGCCCGCAGATTTTCCTGTCGCGCACCCATCCGCAGTTCATGGCCAAGCTCTTCACCATGGAAGTGCCGGAAATCTACGACGGCATCATCGAGATCAAGTCGGTTGCCCGCGACCCGGGTTCGCGCGCCAAGATCGCCGTCATCTCGCGCGATTCCTCGATCGATCCGGTCGGCGCCTGCGTCGGTATGCGCGGCAGCCGCGTCCAGGCCGTCGTCGGCGAACTGCAGGGCGAGAAGATCGACATCATTCCGTGGTCGCCCTCGGCGGCCTCCTTCATCGTCAATGCGCTGCAGCCGGCGGAAGTCGCCAAGGTCGTGCTCGACGAGGACGCCGAGCGCATCGAAGTGGTGGTTCCCGACGATCAGCTGTCGCTGGCCATCGGCCGCCGCGGCCAGAACGTGCGTCTGGCCTCGCAGCTCACCGGCTGGGATATCGACATCCTGACCGAGGCCGAGGAATCCGAGCGCCGCCAGAAGGAATTCGTCGAGCGTTCGGCGCTGTTCATGGAAGCCCTCGACGTCGACGAGATGGTCGGCCAGGTGCTGGCCTCCGAAGGCTTCACCAGCGTCGAGGAAGTCGCCTATGTCGACGCCGGTGAGATCGCTTCGATCGACGGCTTTGACGAAGACACCGCTTCGGAAATCCAGACCCGTGCCCGCGAATACCTCGAAAAGATCGAGGCCGAGCATGACGACAAGCGCAAGGCGCTGGGCGTCAAGGACGAGCTGCGCGAAATCCCCGGCATCACCACCGCCATGATGGTGACGCTCGGCGAGGATGGCGTGAAGACGATCGAGGATTTCGCCGGCTATGCGGCCGACGACCTGACCGGCTGGAAGGAACGCAAGGACGGCGAGACCAAGGTCTATCCGGGCGTGCTGGCCAATCACGGAGTTTCGCGCGCCGACGCCGAGCAGATGGTGCTCAATGCCCGTCTCAAGGCCGGCTGGATTTCCGAAGACGAGCTTGCGGCCGAAGAAGCATCGGCTGACGAAGCCGTTGGTGCGTGAGGTGAAACCGCATCGCACACAACCCGCCCTTGGACGAGATGAACGATCGCACCTGCATCGTTACCCGCAAGCAGGCCGAACCGGATGAACTGATCCGGTTCGTCGTCGGCCCGGATTCGGCCGTCGTTCCCGATCTCAAGAGAAATCTGCCCGGCCGCGGTTGCTGGGTGAGCGCTGACCGCCTACATATCGACAAGGCGGTGGCCAAGAACCTTTTTGCCCGCGCCTTCAAGGCACAGGTGATCGTGCCGCCCGATCTTGGCGGCATGGTCGATGGGCTGCTTTCCAGATCCGCTCTGGGCATGCTGGGTCTCGCCCGCAAGGCAGGCGCAATTTCTCTTGGTGCCACCAAGGTTGAGAGTGCCGTGCGCGGCGGGCTGGCGCTTTTCGTGCTCCATGCGACCGAAGCGTCGGACGATGGCGTGCGCAAGATCAGCCAAGCGCGGCGGGCGACCGTCCATATTGGCGGCCCTTCCATCCTTGCCTACAAACTTTTCTCCGAGGCCGAGTTGAGCTTGGCATTGGGGGGCACAAATGTGATACATGCTGCCGTCCTCGCGGGAGACGCGGGTAAGGCGGTCCAGAAGCGCATGGTTGCGCTCGACCGATATCGGGGCGGTACCCCGGACGATCTGGCAATGCTTGCGGCCGTTGCTGACGAAGATGAGCCCGCAGAGGATATGGAATGAGCGATACGAAATCGGGCGACGACAAGACGTTGAGTGTTACACCGAAGAAGACCTTGACGCTGAAGCGCCCCGGCATGGAACAGGGCACCGTGCGCCAGAACTTCTCGCATGGCCGTACCAAGTCGGTCGTGGTCGAGACCAAGAAGCGCAAATTCTCCCTGCCCGGCGATAAGCCGGAGCCGGTTGCCGCTGCCCCTGTGCCCGTCTTCACGCCGAAGCCGCCGGTTGCCGCGGCACCTGTCGTGCAGGAAGCGCCCAAGGCGCCGCCTCCGCCTCCCGCGCCGCCTCAGGTCGAGCGCAGCGGCATGGTGCTGAACGAGCTGTCGCGCAGCGAAATGGAAGCGCGTCGCAGGGCGCTCGAGGGCTCGAAGGTCCGCGAGGTCGAAGACCGTCAGCGCGCCGCCGAAGAGGCCAAGCGCCGGGCCGAGGACGAAGAGCGCCGCAAGCGTGAGCGCGAAGAATCCGCGCGCCGCCAGGCCGAGGAAGAGGCGCGGTTGCAGACCGAAGCCGAATCGCGCCGTCGCGCCGAGGAAGAGGCACGCCGCCGCGCGCCGCTGGCCGCCGAGCTGGCAACCGCGGACGAAGAGGAAGAGGCCAAGCCGAAGCGGACGGGCGCCGGTGCACCGGTACGCCGCCTGGTCACGCCCGAAGTGGCGCGCCCGGCCAAGCCGACCAAGGGCGAGGAAGATCGTCGCCGTGGCAAGCTGACGTTGAATTCCGCGCTGTCCGATGAGGATGCGCGGGCCCGTTCGCTGTCGTCGATGCGTCGCCGCCAGGAGAAGTTCAAGCGCGCGATGCATAATGAGCCGCGCGAGAAAGTCATGCGCGAAGTGATCCTGCCCGAGACCATCACCATCCAGGAACTGGCGCAGCGCATGTCCGAACGTGCGGTCGATGTGGTCAAGTTCTTCATGAAGCAGGGCCAGATCCTGAAGCCGGGCGACGTCATCGACGCCGACACGGCCGAACTGGTCGCCACCGAATTCGGCCACACGGTCCGCCGCGTCGCCGAGTCCGACATCGAGGAAGGCCTGTTCAACATCGCCGATCGTCCGGAAGACCTCGTGTCGCGTCCGCCGGTGGTGACGATCATGGGTCACGTCGACCACGGCAAGACCTCGCTGCTCGATGCGATCCGAAATGCCAACGTCGTCTCCGGCGAGGCCGGCGGCATCACCCAGCATATCGGTGCCTATCAGGTCGAGAAGAATGGTCAGAAGATCACCTTCATCGACACGCCCGGCCACGCCGCCTTCACGGCGATGCGCGCCCGTGGCGCCCAGGCCACCGACATCGCCATCCTGGTGGTGGCGGCTGATGACAGCGTCATGCCGCAGACGATCGAATCGATCAGCCATGCCAAGGCGGCCGGCGTTCCGATCATCGTGGCTATCAACAAGATCGACAAGCACGACGCCGATCCGCAGAAGGTGCGCTCCGAACTGCTGCGCCATGAGGTCTTCGTCGAATCGATGGGCGGTGAAGTGCTTGACGTCGAAGTGTCGGCGACCAAGGGCACCAATCTCGACAAGCTGCTCGAGGCGATCCTGCTGCAGGCCGAAATCCTCGACCTGAAGGCCAATCCGGACCGTACCGCCGAAGGCGTCGTCATCGAGGCGCAGCTCGACAAGGGCCGTGGTCCCGTCGCCACCGTGCTGGTGCAGACCGGCACGCTGATGCCGGGCGACATCCTCGTCGCCGGCAACGAATGGGGCCGCGTGCGCGCTCTGGTCAACGATCGCGGCGAGCAGATCAAGGAAGCGCCGCCGGCAATGCCGGTCGAGGTGCTCGGCCTTCAGGGCACGCCGCAGGCTGGCGACCGCTTCGCCGTGGTCAACAACGAGGCCCGCGCCCGCGAGATCACCGAATATCGCCAGCGTCTGGCGCGCGAGAAGGCGGTGGCCAAGCATGCCGGCCAGCGCGGCTCGCTCGAACAGATGATGTCGCAGTTGCAGACGAGCGGGCTGAAGGAATTCCCGCTGGTCATCAAGGGCGACGTGCAGGGTTCGATCGAGGCGATCAACGCCGCGCTCGACAAGCTCGGCACCGACGAGGTGCGTGCGCGTATCGTCCATGCCGGCGCCGGCGCCATCACCGAAAGCGACGTCTCGCTGGCGGAAACCTCTGGTGCGGCAATCATAGGCTTCAACGTCCGTGCAAACGTGCAGGCACGTGCCGCGGCCGCGGCCGCGGGCATCGAAATCCGCTACTACTCGATCATCTACAACCTCGTGGATGACGTGAAGGCGGCTTTGTCGGGCCTGCTGTCGCCGGAGCGTCGCGAGACCTTCATCGGCAATGCCGAGATCCTCGAGATCTTCGACATCACCAAGGTCGGCAAGATCGCCGGCTGCCGTGTCACCGAAGGCAAGGTCGAGCGTGGTGCGGGCGTGCGCCTGATCCGCGACAACGTCGTCATTCACGAAGGCACGCTGAAGACGCTGAAGCGCTTCAAGGACGAGGTTTCGGAAGTCCCCGGCGGCCAGGAGTGCGGCATGGCCTTCCAGAACTACGAGGACATGCGCGTCGGCGACATCATCGAGTGCTTCCGCGTCGAGATGGTGACCCGGACGCTCTGAGTTCGAGTGACTTGTCCATTCCAGGCGGTGGTCTGACGACCGCCGCCTGGAGTTTATTGTGAAATTATGCATCGTGCTTTTCGAAACCGAATTCGATTTCGGGCCGATGCGTTGACATATGAGACATGCGGCACGGTCCCATCCCGCGCCTCACGCTTCAGGATTGAGAATAATGCCCCGTCCAACCACATCCAGCCCGTCCCAGCGCATGCTGCGCGTTGCCGAACAGGTGCGCCACGCGCTCTCGGAAACCTTGCAGCGCGGCGAGATCATCGATCCGCTGATCGAGAACACCGTGGTTTCGGTCTCGGAAGTGCGCATGTCGCCCGACCTCAGGGTTGCCACCGCTTTCGTCTCGCCGCTGGGCGCAAAGGACACCGATGCGGTTGTCGAGGCGTTGAACAAGCATGCGAAATTCGTCCGTGGCCGTGTCTCCGGCGCTCTGCGGCAGATGAAGTTCATGCCGGAGTTCCGCTTCAAGCTCGACACCTCCTTCGACAATTTCGCCAGGATCAACGATCTGCTGAAGTCGCCCGAAGTGGCACGCGATCTCGATGCGGACGACGACAAGGCCGTAGACGACAGGGCCAAAGACGACAAGGACAGCGAATAATGGGACGCCGCGGCAAGAAGAAGGGTCGGCCGATCTCCGGCTGGGTGGTGCTGGACAAGCCGGTTGGCATGGGCTCGACCGAGGCCGTCTCCAAGATCAAATGGCTGTTCCAGGCGGAAAAGGCCGGCCATGCCGGCACGCTCGATCCGCTGGCCTCCGGCATGCTGCCGATCGCGCTCGGCGAAGCGACCAAGACCGTGCCTTATGTGCAGGATGGCGCCAAGATCTATCGCTTCACTGTCGCCTGGGGGCAGGAGCGTTCCACCGACGATCTTGAAGGGCCCGTGACCAAGAGTTCCGACCTGCGTCCGGCGGAAGCCGAGGTCAGGGCGCTGCTGCCGAAATACACCGGCGTCATCATGCAGACGCCGCCGCAATTCTCGGCCATCAAGATCGCGGGCGAACGCGCCTACGACCTCGCCCGCGAAGGCGAGACGGTCGACATCCCCGCGCGCGAGATCGAGATCGGGCGTTTGGATGTCATCGAGCACCACGCCGACCACACCGTTTTCGAAATCGAATGCGGCAAGGGCACCTATGTGCGCTCGCTGGCCCGCGACATGGGCCGCGACCTCGGCTGCTTCGGCCATATCAGCGAATTGCGTCGGGTCGAGGTCGAGCCGTTCACGCCCGAGGATTTCGTCACCATCGCCGAATTGGAAGCGGCCCGCTTCGGCACGCAAGATGAGGACAAGCCGGAGCCCGCGGACGATGCTGATGCGATTGACGTGCCGGTGGACTTCGGCGCGATCGACGCGCTTCTGGTCGATACGTCAGCGGCTCTCGACTGCCTGCCGCAGGTCGCCATCAGCGACGATGCGGCGACGAAGATCCGCCTCGGCAATCCGGTTATCATTCGTGGCCGCGATGCGCCTGTCGAGGCGGAGGAAGCCTGTGCCACGGCCCGCGGCAAACTGGTTGCCATCGGCGCGATCGAACAAGGCATGTTCAAGCCCAAGCGGGTCTTTGCCGGGTGACGGCTAAAGCAATTCCAGGAAAAGTGTGAAACGGTTTTTCCGTTCGGAATTGCGAGAAAATAAGGCTCTAATTTCAGCTGGACGCTACACTCGAGGGGCACATGGCAAAGGCCGATGCGGTGAAAAAGCGGGCGCCGGTGAAGACGCGGCGGCCGCCGGTCGGCGCCTCGCCGGGCACGCTGATCGCCGATCCGGCGGCGCGGCGCAGCGAGCTCAGGCTGACACTGATTTCGCCCGAAAAATTCAAGACCATCGACAATGCCAGCATCGATGATCTCAATACCCATTGCGACCATTGGCCGGTCGTCTGGCTGGACTGCACCGGGCTCGCCAATATCCAGCTGATCGAAGAGATCGGCCGGATCTTCAGCCTGCATCCGCTGGCCCTGGAGGATGTCGTCAACACCGGCCAGCGGCCGAAGGTCGATTTCTTCGAGGACCACGCCTTCGTCGTCGTGCGCATGATCGACGACGTCACGGCCCATCGCTACGAACAGATCGCCGTGTTCTTCGGCAAGAATTTCGTCGTCACTTTCCAGGAACGCGAGGGCGATCCCTTTGATCCCGTGCGCAAGCGTATCGAGAGTTCCGCGCCCAACCGGTTGCGGGCCCGCGGCGCCGATTATCTCGCCTACGCGCTGATCGACGCCATCGTCGACAGCTATTTTCCGCCGATCGAGGCGGCAGGCGACCTGGTCGACGGTATCGAGGATGAGATGCTGCATTCAACGCACAAGCATCAGATGCGGCAACTGCACGAATTGCGGCGCGACGCCAATGTGCTGAAGGGCGTGCTGTGGCCGATGCGCGATGCCGTGGCCACGCTGATCCGCAACGATGTGCCCTATGTGAAGGCCGAGACCAAAATCTTCCTCAATGACACACTTGACCACACGCTGAGGCTGATCGAACTGGTCGAGACCCAGCGCGACATGCTGACCGGCCTGATCGAGATGCATCTGTCCCTAAGCCAGGCGCGCACCAACGACGTCATCAGCTATCTCACCATCGTCTCGGTCATCTTCATGCCGCTCACCTTCCTGGTCGGCGTCTGGGGCATGAATTTCAGTCCCGACGCCTCGCCATGGAACATGCCGGAGCTGCGGGCCTACTACGGTTATCCCGCTTCGCTCTTGTTCATGGCCGTTGTCGCGATCGGCTTGATTGTCTTCTTCAAATGGAAGAAATGGCTTTAACGGCGGTAAAACTGGCCGTTTCGGGCTGAAAAGCCGGCTTCGTGAATTGGGCTGGTGTTTTCCCGGGAATTGCACTATATGCGCCGCAGCATAGCGCCACGACGCTTTGCTTGCACCGGCCCCTGCTGGACGACATCCCGGCTGAGGGCGACCCGTTTCCTCAAACAGATAAGGAAAAACACGATGTCGATTACTGCCGAGCGCAAAAAGGAATTGATGGGTGAATTCGCGACCGCCAAGGGCGATACCGGGTCTCCGGAAGTCCAGGTGGCCATCCTTTCCGAGCGCATCAAGAACCTGACCGACCATTTCAAGGACCACAAGAAGGATAACCATTCCCGCCGTGGTCTGCTCGCTCTCGTGTCCCAGCGCCGCAGCCTGCTTGATTATCTCAAGCGCAAGGACGACGCGCGCTATCAGACACTGATCGAGAAGCTCGGTCTGCGCCGTTGACGAATTGACCGGCGGGCTCTCTCAAGGAGTCCGCCGGTCGCGCATTTGAGCCCCCGGACCAATCCGATCTCGAATGCAGGACTGGAGCGCCGCACCCATCCGGATGCCGGACGGACGCTCCAACAAGTGAATTTGCGCATGACGCGTTCCGCAAGCCGTAGGTTTCGGGGTCATGCGCAGGCCGATCGATCGATTGGCCATATCCGGCTTCGAGCGCGCAGAGGGCCACTCGAAGCCACCCATGGACGGTCATGGGGCAGGATTGCAGGACGCTCGTATGGCCACCGTGCCGATGAAACCCGAGCCTCCCGTTGTCTTGCCCGTGGCTGCCCGAGAAAGGAAGCCAGAGGAAAGGGCACCCGCGCACGCTGAAACGGCGCGGCCCTTCCTCATATAAAGGACAAGACATGTTCAATCAGCACAAAGTGGAAATCGAATGGGGCGGTCGCCCGCTCATCCTCGAAACCGGCAAGATCGCGCGTCAGGCTGACGGCGCCGTGCTCGCCACCTACGGCGAGACCAAGGTTCTGGCCACCGTCGTTTCGATGAAGGAGCCCAAGCCCGGCCTCGATTTCTTTCCGCTGACCGTCAACTACCAGGAAAAGACCTATGCCGCCGGCAAGATCCCGGGCGGCTACTTCAAGCGCGAAGGCCGTCCGAGCGAAAAGGAAACGCTGGTTTCGCGCCTCATCGACCGCCCGATCCGTCCGCTCTTCGCCGACGGCTACAAGAACGATACCCAGATCGTCGTCACTGTTGTCCAGCATGATCTGGAAAATGATCCGGACATCCTGTCGATCGTTGCCACCTCGGCCGCTCTGACGCTGTCGGGCGTTCCCTTCATGGGCCCGGTCGGCGGCGCCCGCGTCGGCTACATCAACGGCGAATATGTTCTCAACCCGCACATCGACGAGATGCAGGAATCCAAGCTCGATCTCGTCGTCGCCGGCACCGCCGACGCCGTGCTGATGGTTGAGTCGGAAGCCAAGGAACTTGGCGAAGAGCTGATGCTCGGTGCCGTCATGTTCGGCCACAGGGGCTTCCAGCCGGTCATCGACGCCATCATCAAGCTGGCCGAAGTTGCCGCCAAGGAGCCACGCGACTTCACCGCGCCGGACTATTCCGCGCTTGAAGCAGAGATGCTGAAGATCGTCGGCGACGAGCTTCGTGAGGCTTACAAGATCACCGACAAGCAGCAGCGCTATGCAGCCGTCGACGCCGTCAAGGCGAAGGTCAAGGCAGCCTATGCTCCGGCCGAAGGCGAAGACGCCAAGTACACCTCCGAGCAGATCGGTTCGGTGTTCAAGGAACTCCAGGCCAAGGTCGTGCGCTGGAACATCCTCGATACCGGCTCGCGCATTGATGGCCGTGACCTCAAGACGGTCCGCAAGATCGTCTCCGAAGTCGGCGTCCTGCCGCGCACCCACGGTTCGGCGCTGTTCACCCGCGGCGAGACCCAGGCGCTGGTCGTTGCCACGCTCGGCACCGGCGAAGACGAGCAGTACGTCGATTCGCTGACCGGCATGTACAAGGAGAAGTTCCTCCTTCACTACAACTTCCCTCCCTACTCCGTCGGTGAGACCGGCCGCATGGGTTCGCCGGGCCGCCGCGAAATCGGCCACGGCAAGCTCGCCTGGCGCGCCATTCGTCCGATGCTGCCGAGCGCTGACCAGTTCCCCTACACGCTGCGTGTCGTCTCGGAGATCACCGAGTCCAACGGTTCGTCCTCGATGGCCACCGTCTGCGGCACCTCGCTGGCGCTGATGGATGCCGGCGTTCCGCTGGCGAAGCCCGTTGCCGGCATCGCCATGGGCCTGATCAAGGAAGGCGAGCGCTTCGCGGTGCTCTCCGACATCCTGGGTGACGAAGATCACCTCGGCGACATGGACTTCAAGGTCGCTGGCACCGCCAACGGCATCACCTCGCTGCAGATGGACATCAAGATCGAGGGCATCACCGAGGAGATCATGAAGATCGCGCTGGACCAGGCCAAGGATGGCCGCCAGCATATCCTCGGCGAAATGGCGCATGCCCTGACCGGCGCCCGCCCCGAACTCGGCGAGTTCGCGCCGCGCATCGAGGTCATGCACATCCCGACCGACAAGATCCGCGACGTCATCGGTTCGGGCGGCAAGGTTATCCGCGAGATCGTCGAGAAGACCGGCGCCAAGATCAACATCGAGGACGACGGCACGGTCAAGATCGCTTCCTCGAACGCCAAGGAGATCGAGGCGGCGAAGAAGTGGATCCACACCATCGTTGCCGAGCCGGAAGTCGGCGAAATCTACGAAGGCACGGTCGTCAAGACCGCCGACTTCGGCGCTTTCGTCAACTTCTTCGGCCCGCGTGACGGTCTCGTCCACATCTCGCAGCTCGCCAATGAGCGCGTTGCCAAGACCTCCGACGTCGTCAAGGAAGGCGACAAGGTCTGGGTCAAGCTGATGGGCTTCGACGAGCGCGGCAAGGTCCGCCTGTCGATGAAGGTCGTCGACCAGGCCACCGGCAAGGAGATCGTGCGCGACAAGAAGGCCGAAGGCGAAGAAGACGCCGCCTGAGCGATCTGACAGAAAAATCGAAGCGGGCGCGGCTTATGTCGCGCCCGTTTTCGTTTGGAGCAAGTTCCAGGAAAGTATGAAGCGCTTTCCCTTGGAAATTGCGTAGACATCTGGGAGCATGGCTATGCCCGCTGAAGCGCTGAAGACGCTTTTCCATCCGTTCGAGGCCGAGGCTCTTGCCTTGCCGCGAAAGGGCGAGCGCATCCTCTTCCTCGGCGCCGAGCCCGGCCTGCGCTTGCCGTCCGGCTTCGAGGCCACGCTGCATATCGTACAAGGCTTCCGGCCGCATTTCCGCGCAGTGCAGGCGGCGGGCTTTACCGTCTCGCCGCGAACCGAGGGCGACGGCTTTGATGCCGCCCTGGTGCTCGCCGGCCGTCATCGCGGTCAGAACGAACTGCGTATCGCCGAGGCCCTCGAGCGCGTGGCGCCGGGCGGACTGGTCGTCATCGCCGGTGCCAAGGACGACGGCATTGCCAGCCTGCGCAAGCGTGTCGACGAACTCGCGCCGCTCGACGGCCATATGCCGAAATATCACGGCATCGCCTTCTGGCTGCGCCGCCCGGCGGATATGCAGGCAGCCGCCACGCTTCGCGCCGCCAATCCCGCTTTGCTGATTGAGGAGCGGTTCCACACCGCGCCCGGCATGTTCTCCTTCGATCGCGTCGATGCGGGTTCGAAACTGCTGGTCGACAACCTGCCCGGTGACCTGCGCGGCAGTGCGGCCGATTTCTGCGCCGGCTGGGGCTATGTCGCGGCTGAAATGGCTGCGCGTTCGCCAGGCCTGTCGGCGCTTGATCTCTACGAAGCGGATTTCGATGCGCTGGAGGCGGCCAAGGGCAACCTCGCCAACACAGTGGCGCAAGGCTTCTTCTGGACGGATCTGCTCGCCGAGCCTGTCGAGCGCCGCTACGACGTCATCGCCATGAACCCGCCCTTCCACCGCAGCCGCGCGGCCGAGCCCGAGATCGGTGCCGGCATGATCCGCGCGGCAGCCAAGGCGTTGAAGCCCGGTGGCAGGCTGTTCATGGTCGCCAACCGCCAGCTTCCCTACGAGCCCGTTCTGTCGGCCGCCTTTGCCAGCCACGCGGAACTCGCCCGCGACGGCATGTTCAAGGTGTTTTCTGCGCGGCGCTGAAACGATGCGTATGGCGTTCAGTGCAGATTGACGACGCGCCGGACTTCGTCGGTGGCGTGCGCGTCACCAGCGCTGAACTTGAGCGGCGCTGGCCGGCCGAACAGGTAACCCTGCACGACCTCGCAGCCGGCGGCGCGCAGCAAAGTCGCCTGGTTCTCGGTCTCGACGCCTTCGGCAATGATGCTGACGCCGAGTGCACGCGAAAGTCCGACAATGGTCGAGACGACGGCGCCGGAGCTGGAATCGGTATCGATGCGGCTGACGAAGGAGCGGTCGATCTTCAGCTTGCCGAACGAGAAATCGATCAGGTAGCTCAGATTGGAATAGCCGGTGCCGAAATCATCGACGGCAACGGAGATGCCCATGTCGGCAAGCTCCTTCAGGATGGCGGCCGCGCGGTCGCGGTCCTGCATCATCGCCGTTTCGGTGACTTCCAGCTCCAGCCGCGACGGCTTGATGCCGGTGGCCCGCATCGTGTCGCGCACGATGCCGACGAAATCCTTGGTCATGAACTGGACCGGCGAGATGTTGACGGCGACAAAACAGTCTTCCGGCAAATGGCGGGCGTCGTTGCAGGCCTTGCGCAGAACCCATTCGCCGATCGGGTTGATCATCCCGGTTTCCTCGGCGATCTGGATGAACTCCATGGGTGGGATCATGCCGCGTTCGGGATGGTTCCAGCGGATCAGCGCTTCGTAGCCGATGATACGGCCGGTCGGCAGGTCGAGCTGCGGTTGATAGTGGAGGTCGAAGTCTCCGCGTTCGAAAGCGGTGTGCAATTCGGATTCGACCCATTGGCGATAATCGGCGACACGCCCCATCTCGCTGTCGAACACCGACCAGTTGCCGACGCCGCTGGCGCGCGCATTCTGCAGCGCCAGATTGGAACGGCGCAGGATAAGGACCGGATCGACGCCATCCTTGGGCATGGCGACAATCCCCACCGACAGGCTCACCGATTGCTGATGGGTGCTCAGTTCATAGGGCTCCATCATCTCGTCGATGAGCCTTTCGACCATGCTTTCCATCGTTCCCTGGATCTGATGATCCGCAAGCAGCACCGCGAACTCGCCGGCGCCGATACGTCCGATCACGGCGCGTGCGGGCACACTCTCTTGCAGCCGCTTGGTGAAGGCGCGGATCAACTCATCGCCCTGGCTATAGCCGATCGCGTCGTTGATCTGCTTGAACCGGTCGATGTCGATGTCGATCAGGAACACCGGTTCCCCGGTCCGGCTTGTCGCGCATGCCGCCTCGGCGATCTTGCCGACCATCGCAGGGCGCGCCAAGAGTCCGGTCAGCTTGTCGAAATGGGTTTCGTTGAACACGTAATCCGCCGATTCATCGATACCGGCGAAGAAGGACATTGCCGCCACCGAAGCCGCCAGCGCGCAAAGCGCGGCCATGATCGCGACCATCATATCCACCGAAATGCCGGCAAACCCGTCGCCGAGACCGTGCTTCAGGCCCCAGATGCCGAGCACGAAACTGCCAATGCCCGAACTTGCTATCGTGAGCAGTCGGAACACCGGTGTTCGCTTCGGGTTGCTAACGGCAGACATTCAAAGGTCCCCAGATTGCGGGACTCTATAGCGGAAATCCTCTTAAAATGAGTTTCCGCGAATGCATCCAATTTTACTGGAGAAGAATTATTTCGTTACTGGAAAAGCACCATTTCTCCGAAACGGTTGCCCAAAGCGTGTCGCCTTGATCCATTTCAGGGCTGGTTAACCATCCGTCTGCTTCAACTCATCGAGCGTCGGCATCGAGACGATGTGATAGCCGGAATCGACATAGTGGATTTCACCGGTGACGCCGGAGGCGAGGTCGGACAGCAAATAAAGCGCCGAGCCGCCGACTTCGTCGATGGTCACTGTACGGCGCAGCGGCGAGTTGCGCTGCTGGTAGGAAAACATGTGGCGGGCGTCCGAAATGCCGGCGCCGGCGAGCGTGCGTACTGGCCCCGCCGAGATGCCGTTCACCCGGATGCCGCGCGGACCGTAGTCGTTGGCAAGGTAGCGCACGCTGGCCTCGAGGCCGGCCTTGGCGACGCCCATGACATTGTAGTTCGGCATGACGCGGACTGAACCGGCATAGGTCAGCGTGATCATCGAGCCGCCCTGCGTCATCAGCGGCGTGGCGTTGCGGGCCACTTCCGTGAAGGAGTAGCAGGAGATCACCATGGTGCGGACGAAATTGTCCCGGCTGGTGTCGGCGTAAAGGCCCTTCAACTCATTCTTGTCGGAAAAGCCGATGGCATGGACGACGAAGTCCAGTCCGCCCCATTCCTTGCCAAGCGTCTCGAACGTGGCGGCGACCGAAGCGCTGTCCTCGACATCGCAGGGAACGACCAGCGAAGCGCCCAGTCTGTCGGCGAGCGGCTTGACCCGCCGGCCGAAGGCCTCGCCCTGGTAGGTGAAGGCGAGCTCCGCGCCATGTTCGGACAATTTCTGCGCGATGCCCCAGGCGATCGAATGATCGTTGGCAACACCCATGACAAGCCCGCGCTTGCCCTTCATCAGTCCGTCCATGGCTGGCAATCCCTTTAGAAAAAACGCTGGCCTTATGCGGAGTAGCGCTGGAAAACGAGCGTCGCGTTGGTGCCACCGAAACCGAAGGAATTCGACAAAACGGTGTCGATCTTGGCGTTGTCGATGCGCTTGCGCACGATCGGCATGCCCTCGAATTCAGGGTCGAGTGTCTCGATATGGGCGCTTTCGCCGATGAAGCCGCCTTGCATCATCAGGATCGAATAGATCGATTCCTGCACGCCGGCCGCGCCCAGCGAATGGCCGGTCAGTGATTTGGTTGAGGTGATGAACGGCATTTTTTCGCCGAACACTTCGCGGATGGCGCCCATTTCCTTGGAATCACCCACCGGTGTCGAGGTGCCATGGGTGTTGATGTAGTCGACCGGCGTGGTCACTGTCGCCAGCGCCTGGCGCATGCAGCGGACCGCGCCTTCGCCGGAGGGTGCCACCATGTCGTAGCCGTCCGAGGTCGCGCCGTAGCCGACGATCTCGGCGTAGATCTTGGCGCCGCGCGCCTTGGCATGCTCCAGTTCTTCCAGCACCAGAACACCGGCGCCGCCGGCGATGACGAAGCCGTCGCGATTGGCGTCATAGGCGCGGGAAGCGGCGGAAGCCCGGTCGTTGAACTTGGACGACATGGCGCCCATGGCGTCGAACAGGTCCGACATCGTCCAGTCGAGATCCTCGTGGCCGCCGGCAAAGACGATATCCTGCTTGCCCCACTGGATCAGCTCGTAGCCATTGCCGATGCAATGCGCCGAGGTCGAGCAGGCCGACGAGATCGAGTAGTTGACACCGTGGATCTTGAACCAGGTGGCCAAAGTCGCCGAGGCCGTCGACGACATCGCCTTCGGCACGGCGAAGGGGCCGATACGTTTGGGGCTGCCGTTCTTCAGCGTCGTTTCGGCCGCCTCGACGATGGTGCGGGTGGAGGGGCCGCCCGAGCCCATGACGATGCCGGTGCGTTCATTGGTGACGTCGCTTTCGCCGAGGCCGGCGTCGGCGATCGCCTGGTCCATGGCGACGTGGTTCCAGGCCGCGCCTTGGCTCAGGAAGCGCATCGCACGGCGGTCGATCATGGCGGAGGGGTCGAGCGTCGGTGCGCCCCAGACCTGGCACCGGAAGCCATGCTCGGCGAAGGAATCGGAAAAGCTGATGCCGGATCTGGCGTCATGCAGCGAGGTCTGCACCTCGTTGGCATTATTGCCGATCGACGACACGATGCCGAGGCCTGTGACTACGACACGTCTCATTCGCAACTCCTTCCAGGGATGCTGGCCAATGGGCAGGCCAAGGCTGCGGTCAAGCGACCGCCGACTGCTTGGACAGACCGACCTTCAGGTCCGTCGCCGCATATATGGGCTCGCCATCCGCCTTCATCCAGCCATCAGCGATGCCCAGAACCAACCGGCCGCGCATCACGCGCTTGAAATCCACGCCATACTCGACCTTCTTGACCGATGGTGTGACCATGCCCTTGAACTTGACCTCGCCGGTCGACAGTGCCATTCCCTTGCCGGGTTCGCCGAGCCAGCCGAGATAGAATCCCGTCAACTGCCACAAGGCGTCGAGGCCGAGGCATCCTGGCATGATCGGATTGCCGATGAAATGGCAGGCAAAGAACCACAGGTCCGGCTTGATGTCGAATTCCGCACGGATGAAGCCCTTGTCGAAAGCGCCGCCGGTCTCGCTGATCTCGGTGATACGGTCGAACATCAGCATCGGCGGGTAGGGCAGTTGGGCATTGCCCTCTCCGAACAGCTCGCCGCGGGCGCAGGCCAGCAATTCTTCGTAGTCGTAGCTGGATTTACCCGCCATCAATCTCGTCCCCATATCGTCCGGGCGGTAGCGCGCCCTTGTCGTTGGTGTCCTAACACAATCTGTTTCAGGCCGGAAACCGGCGTTTGCGCTTAACCCGCAAGTCTGCCCGGGTCAATGCGCGCTATTGATCGCTTTCGGACGACAGAATATATGTCAACAGGGGTCCGGTTTCGGCAGTCGTTCATTTTTTTGCCATTCTGGGCGTGTCTTGAAGCGGGACTGCGAGCTTGGAAGACCAGATGGACCGGGGCTGCCGGAAGGAAAATGTCGCTGTGGACAAGCGGGTACGTGAAGCCGGCCTGAGGCCGACGCGGCAGCGTATCGCGCTGGCCGACCTGCTTTTCGCCAAGGGCGACCGTCATCTCTCAGCCGAGGAACTGCACGAGGAGGCACTGGCCGCCGGCGTGCCGGTATCGCTGGCCACCGTCTACAACGCGCTCCACCAGTTCACCCAGGCGGGACTGCTGCGCATCCTCGCCGTCGAGGGCGCCAAGACCTATTTCGACACCAACACCTCCGACCACCACCATTTCTACATCGAAGGCGAAAACCGGATTTTCGATATCGAAAGCGGCCCGGTGACCGTCTCCAACCTGCCGGAGCCTCCCGAAGGCATGGAGATCGCCAATGTCGATATCGTGGTAAGGCTGCGCGCCAAGCGCCAGGAATGACCGGCCAGACCAGCCCAATCGGGCACGCCAGAATGATCTGCCAGGCCCGAATAATCGGTCGGGCCCGAATAATCGGTCAGGGATGAAGCCTCTCGACCTGATTATCCGGTTCGAATGGGCTGCCGTGGCCGCGGTCGCGGTCGTCTTCTACGCTTCGTCGGGCGTTTCCTGGTGGCTCTTTGCAGTGCTCATCCTGGCGCCGGACCTGTCGATGTTCGGCTATCTCGGCGGACCGCGCATCGGCGCCATCGCCTACAATGCCTTGCACATCCTCATCGTACCGGTGCTGCTGCTGCTCGTCGGCTACCTGTCCAGTCATGCGGTCGCGATCGCGGTCGCACTGATCTGGATCGCCCACATCGCCATCGATCGTGCGCTAGGTTACGGCCTGAAACTGTCAACCGGTTTTCAGGACACCCACCTTGGCCGTATCGGGCGCAAGCGGAACGACCTCAGTCCTTGACCCGCTCGCCTGGATAGGCGCCCCAGACCGCCGCCTGGGCGAGCCAGCCGGTGTGGCCGTCAAGCGTCATTTCGCACCACTGGCCATCGCAGGACTTGATCGTGCCCATGACGCCCGGCTCGACGATCGCCACCACACGGGCGTCCTTGTCGGGACTTTTCATAAGATTGATCTGCGCGCCCTTGCCGCGCTGCCAGGGCGCGATGATTGCGGTGCGCCGGCCCGACAGCAGCGACTGGTTGATCCAGCCCTCGGAACCGTCGGCATCGCGCACGCGGCGCCAGGTATCGAATTCCTGGATGATCTCCATCGGCAGGCCGGCCTTCAGATACATCCAGTCGACCGAGTAGTTGGCGCCGGGGCCGACGCGAGAATTGACGCGGCCGGACTTCAGGCTGACGAATCGCGGCAGCGGCAGGCCGCTCGGCCCGAGCGTGACGGCGCTCTGGGCGGGTGCGGCCGCGCTCTGCGCCACGGCAAGCGGGGAATAGAGGAGAGCGCCGAGCAATGCTGCGCTGAGGGCCAGGCGAAGCGACGCGAAACCAGACACTTTCGTTCCTTTCGGCGCTTGCCTCTCGGCCTCGGCGCCCCTTTTTCTTTGTCTTCGGCGGCACCGCTTGTTACATGGGTAAATCGGCTACCGCGACCGGCTTTCAGTTTCGCCGGTCTTGGTTAAAGAGGTCTCAACGAGGGAAACAATGGCAGGCAAAAAGAAGCCTCTCGTGGTCATCACGCGAAAGCTGCCCGACCCGGTCGAGACCCGCATGCGTGAGCTGTTCGACGCCAGGCTGAATGTCGAGGACCGGCCGATGACGCAGCCGGAACTGGTTGCGGCGGTCAAGGAAGCCGACGTGCTTGTGCCGACGGTGACCGATCACATCGACGCGGCGCTGATCGCCCAGGCCGGCGACAACCTCAAGCTGATCGCCAATTTCGGCAACGGTGTCGACAAGATCGACGTGACGGCGGCGGCCAAGAAGGGCATCACCGTCACCAACACGCCCAATGTGCTGACCGAAGACACTGCCGACATGACCATGGCGCTGATGCTCGCGGTGCCGCGACGCTTGGCGGAAGGCGCCAATGTGCTGACCGGCGACAAGAAATGGGCCGGCTGGTCGCCGACCTGGATGCTCGGCCGGCGCATCTGGGGCAAGCGGCTCGGCATTGTCGGCATGGGCCGTATCGGCACCGCCGTTGCCAGGCGGGCCAAGGCCTTCGGCCTTTCCATCCACTACCACAACCGCCACCGCGTATTGCCGGCGGTCGAGGACGAACTGGAGGCGACCTATTGGGAGAGCCTTGACCAGATGCTGGCCCGCATGGACATCATCTCGGTCAATTGTCCGTCGACGCCGGCGACCTTTCATCTCCTGTCGGCGCGGCGGTTGGCGCTGCTGCAGCCCACGGCCTACATCGTCAACACCGCGCGCGGCGACATCATCGACGAGGATGCGCTGGTCAAGCTGGTCCAGGACGGCAAGCTCGCCGGCGCCGGCCTCGACGTCTACGAGCATGAGCCGGCGCTCAATGCCAAGCTGCTCAAGCTCGCCGCCAGAAACAAGGTCGTGCTTTTGCCGCATATGGGCTCGGCGACGCTCGAGGGCCGCATCGATATGGGCGAGAAGGTCATCATCAACATCCGGGCCTTCGTTGACGGTCACCGTCCCCCGGATCGTGTGTTACCGCTCAGAACGTGATGTTATCGGCGCTCATCGTCCTTTAAGTAAGTAAAAACTCACGAAAGCGCCTTGCGCATGGTGATCGAGGTCGGCCTGGCGTAGCCTTCATGCGCCGTCCGGCCGGTCTCGTGAAAGCCGAGGCGGGCAAAGGCGGCGTGATTGGCGGTGAGCTCGATCCGCGTCTGCAGCTCCAGCGCTGCCTTGCCGCGGTCGAGCGCAAGAATCTCGATCGCCCGCATCAGTCGCCGGCCGATGCCTTGCCCCTGGCAGTCCGGGGCGACGGCGAGCTTGCCGACATAAAAGTCGTCGGCCCTCTCAAGAGCAAAGACGCAACCGACGATCCTGTCGCCGTCGAGCGCCACGAAACCGGTCTCCTGTCGTGCCTTGTCGCGCAGTGTGTCGACGGTGAGCAGGTGGGCCGAGGACGGCGGGTCGATGATCCCGTCCATGAAGGCGAAGGCACGCATGATCAAGGCAAGCACCTCGTCCCAGCGGCTGAAATCGGCCGCAATGCGGTCGATGGAAAGGGGTACGGTCCGCTCCAAGATCAGCGCCTGGCGTAGCGGATCGTTTCGAAGCGCGCGGCGAGCGCATCGTAGAGCAGCAGTCGGCCGACCAGCGGCTCGCCGATGCCGGTGATCAGTTTGATCGCCTCCATCGCCTGCAGCGTGCCGATGACGCCGGTCAGCGCGCCAAGCACCCCGGCCTCGGCGCAGGATGGCACCAGGCCAGGCGGTGGGGCTTCGGGAAAGAGATCGCGATAGCCAGGGTTCGGCTTGCCATCCCTGCCGTCCTCGAAAGGCTTCAGCACCGTCACCGAACCGTCGAAGCGGCCGACGGCGGCATGCACCAGCGGTTTGCGCTCGTTCGCACAGGCATCGGCCACCGTATAACGGGTCTCGAAATTGTCGGACCCGTCGACGGTGATGTCATAGCCGGCGATCAGGGCAGGGGCGTTGTCCGTGTTCAGCCGGACTGTGTGCGTCTCGACCGCCGTGTTGGGATTAATGCGGGTGATTGCCGCCTTGGCGCTGTCGGTTTTCAGCATGCCGACCGTATCGGTGCCGTGGATGACCTGGCGCTGCAAATTGGAGAGCGACACGGTGTCGTCGTCGACGATGCCAAGCGTGCCGACGCCGGCCGCCGCAAGATATTCGAGCACCGGCGCGCCCAGGCCGCCGGCGCCGATCACCAGGACCCGCGCTTGCTTGAGCTTCTGCTGGCCCGCGCCGCCGACCTCGGGCAGCACGATGTGGCGGGCATAGCGTTCGATCTCGTCAGCGGTGAGCGCGGTGGTCATGTCAGCAGCATATAGCGGCTGAAAAACCTTGTCAGGCGTCTTCGGTTGGCCCAACCGTGCCGTGGTCGACGGTCAGGAATTGCGCACGCCCCTTGAGGCTGGAAAACAGCGCCGCATCGGTCCCCGTCATGAACGCCTGACAGTTCAATTCCTCCAGGATCGAAAACAGTGCTGCCCGCCGCCCACCGTCGAGATGGGCGGCGATTTCGTCGAGCAGCAGGATCGGTGTCATACCCGACATCTCGCCGGTCAGCCGGGCATGCGACAGGACGATGCCGACCAGCAGCGCCTTCTGCTCGCCGGTCGAGCAAAGCTCGGCTGGCATCGCCTTGGGCCGGTGCCTGACCAGGAGATCGGAACGGTGCGGGCCTTCGAGTGTTCGTCCCGCGGCGCGATCGCGATCGCGGCCACCAGCAAGCGCCCGGCGGAACCGCTCCTCGACGTCGACCGCCGGCGCGGTGGAAACCTCGGCTTCCAGATCGCCCGAAAGGCTGATGTCGGCCTGCGGGAACGGTCCCGTGTCGGGCAGCCTGTCGATCATGGCGGCGAGCAGGCGCACCAGTTCGGCGCGCGCCGCCGCAATGGCGACGCCGGTTTCGGCCATCTGAGTCTCGATCGCCTCGAACCAGCGATCATCCCGCGAGCCCTCGGTAAGCAGACGATTACGGCCGCGCATCGCCTTTTCGTAATCGAGAGCGCGCTGGCCGTGGCCCGGATCGATCGCCAGCACCAGCCGGTCGAGAAAGCGCCGGCGGTCCGCGGCCGGTCCGGTGAACAGCGCATCCATGGCCGGCGTCAGCCACACGACGCGCAGCCATTCCAGCATCTCCTCGGCCGAGCGGGCAGTCGCGCCATTGATGCGAACCCGCCGCCCGCCTTCGCCCTCGCCAACCGAAATCCCCGTGCCGATCTCGATCTGGCCGTCGGGTCCGTCGAGCCGGGCGTGCAGCGCAAAGCCGCCGTCGCCGCCCTCGCGCGCGACATCGGCGTAAGGGGCACGGCGCAGGCCGCGCCCGGGCGTCAGAAAAGAAATCGCTTCGAGGAGATTGGTCTTGCCCGCGCCGTTGTCGCCGGAAAACACCACGGCGCCCGGGGCGAGATCGATCGCCAGCGTCGCATAATTGCGGAAATTAGTAAGTGTAAGCTTACTTATATGGGTTTGTCCGGGCAACCGCTATCCGCCTGTAGAAGTCGCCGCAACCATTGTACTTGCTACCGGTCCCGTCGCAGAGCCGGATCGACGATGCAGCGCCGGCTACACCCGCATCGGCATCAGCACGTAAAGTGCGGTCTCGTCGGCCATGTCGTGGATCAGCGTCGGCGAACCGGCATCGGCCAGCATGAATTTGGCTTCCGTTCCGGTCAACTGAGCGGCGACGTCGAGCAGATATTTGGCGTTGAAGCCGATCTCGATCGGGTCGGACGAATAGTCGGCGGCCAGTTCTTCGGTGGCGCTGCCTGAATCCGGATTGTTGACCGCAAGCGTCACCTGGCCTTCGCTGATCGAAAGCTTCACCGCACGGCCGCGTTCGGAGGAAATGGTCGAGACGCGATCGACCGCCGCGGCAAAGCTCTGGCGGTCGAGGATCAGCTTCTTGTCATTGCCGGTCGGAATGACCCGTTGATAATCCGGGAAGGTGCCGTCGATCAGCTTCGAGGTCAGGACCACGCTGCCGATGGTGAAGCGGATCTTGGTGTCGGACAGTTCGGTGGTCACGGCGACATCCGGATCATCGACCAGCTTCTGCAACTCGCTCACTGTCTTGCGCGGGATGATGATGCCCGGCATGCCCTCGGAACCCGCCGGCGCGTCGATTTCGGCCCGCGCCAGGCGGTGGCCGTCGGTGGCCACCGAGCGCAGCTTCAGCTTGCCGCCGACCTCATGCGTGTGCAGGTAGATGCCGTTGAGATAATAGCGCGTCTCCTCGGTGGAAATGGCGAACTGCGTCTTCTCGATCAGCCCCTTCAAGGCAACCGAGTCGAGCCGGAAGATATGCGAGAAGGATCCGGCCGAAAGCTCGGGAAAGTCGGATTGCGGCAGGCACTGCAGGCGGAAGCTCGAGCGGCCCGACGTCACCGTCATGGCGTTGCCGTCCTCATCCGTCTTCAGCATCACCTCGGCGCCGTCCGAGAGCTTGCGCACGATGTCGTAGAGCAAATGCGCCGGAACCGTCGTCGCCCCGCCGCGCTCGACCTTGGCGGGCGTCGCCTCCGTCACCTCCAGATCGAGGTCGGTCGCCTTCATTTCAAGGCTGGCGCCCTCGGCGCTGAGCAGCACGTTGGACAGGATCGGTATCGTGTTGCGCCGTTCGACCACACGGTGGACGTGGTTGAGCGACTTCAGGAGATTTGACCGTTCCAGGATAACACGCATGACGAAACAGGCTCGCTTGAAAGGATGAGCGGGTCTCCGGCTGGCGGCGCCCCGCGAAAGGTCTGAACAGGCTCAGAATCTGCGTAAACTGACAGGAAAAAGCCAGCAAACGCAAGCCCGCGCCACCGGTTCCGGCCGGCTGCGCGGGCTTTCTGGGGATAAAGGCCGAGAAGACCGCCAGCCGATGTGCTGAATCCGGAATCCGGATCGTCGCCGAGCTCTGTCTTGACGCAACTCCGGACGGAAAACCGTTTCCCACTTTTCCTGGAATTGCCCTAAGCCGCGAACCCATTTCGAGCTCACGGCTGGACAGGCAAGCCGTTGAATTCCAGCGCAGTTCTGGCTTGCCTGTCCTGAGCCGGTCAGGCCTGGTCGTTGATCAGCCGTCGCAGCAGTTCGAGTTCCTGGGCCAGCGTGTTGTCGTTGCCGGAAAGGTCCTCGATCTTGCGCACGGCGTGCAGCACCGTGGTGTGATCGCGGCCGCCGAAGCGCCGTCCGATTTCGGGCAGCGAGCGCGGCGTCATCACCTTGGACAGGTACATGGCGACCTGCCGCGGCTTGACGATGGTGCGCGTGCGCCGGTTGGACAGCAATTCCGTCTTGGACACGTTGTAGTGGCGCGCCACGATGCGCTGGATATCCTCGATGCGGACCCGCTTCGGCTCGCCGGTGCGATAGATGTGGCCGAGGATCTCGTCGATGCGGTCGATGGTGATCTGCGGCTCGAACGACTGGCGGAACAGCAGTTGATTGAACGCGCCCTCCAGTTCGCGTCCGCTGCCGGTCACGGTGCGGGCGACGTGGTTGAGGATTTCGTCGGAAATATCGAGCGACGCGTCGTCGACCCTGGCCGTCGCCAGGCGCAGTTTGAGCATGCCGAGGCGCATGGCGAAATCAGGCGCCGACATTTCAAGCGCGACGCCGCCATTGAGGCGCGAGCGGACGCGCGGCTCGAGCGATTCCAGCTCGGACGGCGGCCGGTCGGCGGCGACGACGACCTGCTTGGCGCTGTCGAGCAGCATGTTGATCAAATGGCAGAATTCATGCTGGATCGACTTGCCCTGCAGGAACTGCATGTCGTCGATGATCAAGAGGTCGATGTCGCGCAGCTGCTCCTTGAGCGTCAGCGCATTGTTGTCGCGGATCGCGGTGGCGAAGCGCCACATGAAATATTCCGCGGTGAGATAGACGACGCGGGATTTCGGGTTCTGCTTCAGCGATTCCGCCGCGATGGCCTGCAGCAGGTGGGTCTTGCCGAGGCCCACGGTCGCGTGCAGGAAAAGCGGGTTGAAGCGCACGGCGCTCGACTGCGATTCCGCCACGGCCTTGGCGGCGGCGAAGGCCACCCGGTTCGACGGGCCTTCGATGAAGGAGCCGAACGTGTAGCGGGGATCAAGCGGGGATCCCAGCACGTTGTGGCGGAACTCGGTCTCGACCGCAGCACCCGGGCGCGGCACGGGAGGCCGTTCCACCCTGCCAGGGCTCACAGTACCGGCGGCCAGCACCGTCTGTGTCTGCCGTGTCATCTTGCGCGCCGGCGCCAGTTCCGGCTCGACATGGCTGCGCCCCTGGCGGGTGGCCGTACGCACCACGATCTCGATCTTGAGGAGATCGGCATCCTCCTGCTTCCACAGTTCGGAGATGAGGTCGAGATAGTGGCCGTTGATCCACGAGCGCAGGAACGCGGTGGGCACCGAGATGCGGACAATGCCCTTGGATGCCTCCGCGACCTTCATGCGGCCGAACCAGCTCGAATAGACTTCAGCCCCCAGGCGCGCCTTCAACTGGGTCTTGACCCGGTCGAACTTCTGTTCCGCGTCGCTGGAGACCGCCATCTCGTTTGCTCCGATCAAAGTTCCAGGAAATGGGAGGTCGCCCGTAAGCTCCCTTTCGATGCCGCTCTGCATGATCGAGTTCCTTGCTTTTCTGTACCTG